>JARGFP010000009.1 GCA_029210585.1 Bacteroidales bacterium | reverse complement strand
ACATTTTGGAGCAGTTCTTCAGGGGCATGAGGCGGTCACACCGAAGAGCAACAGGCAATAGCTCTATGTGTAAAAAACTGCAATCCATGATAGCCGATACACCCTTGGTGAAAAACCTGGACAACCCTGAATATATGGACATTATACTAAACGGGAAAAAGTCCCTGGAAGAAACATTTGCTGAAATAAGCCAAAAAGAGGTCATGAAAAAAATGCAGGAAACAAAAAAGGATGAGACCAAAATACCCCGTAAAGTTTTATTGCTGGTCCGACAAAAAGAAACTATGGCTAAATTGCTATATTTATTAGCGAGTTAAATTTAAAATCCAAAGGGATTTTGGAAAAATAGGAAATTAGTATTTAAAAATAAATACAGCAATGCAACAGAAGAAAATTTGGATGACGCTTTTACTTATTGGAACGCTGAATAGTTTCCAATCATGTAAAATAGTTGATGACATGATGTACGTAGATACTTATTTCGTTAATCATTCAGACTATGATATTAGTATCGAATCCATAATATGGGGAGAAGATCATGAGGATTTATCTTACTATGATTATATTAGAACGGATAGTATTTTATTTCAGAGGTCTGAACTCAATTTAGGGTCTAGAAATGGTATTATTTATTCTTCAGATTCGGTTTGCATAAGTATTAGTGATTCTTTGAAAGTAAGCTATTCTCATAATATAGACTCTCAATTTAATATTCTTATTTTAGATAACTATAGCTATGAAAGGGTATCAGATAATCATGATAAATTTACCTATGTGTTTACTAATGCTGATTTTAAGGATGTGAATTAATTAGTGATTTATTCCTACCTTAAATCTTGGGTTTATTCTGTTCTATTTTTGCGAGGCTGCATATAATATGCAGCCTCGTTTTTTTATTAAATATTTCATTGTAAAACAAAAGGGCTGTCCAAAAAGGCAGCCTCTTTCTTATGCTGCGTTTTTGAGGTTTTTGCTTTTGTCTAGGAATTTGCATATTAAAGTGGTAGCTCCACCAGGACTCGAACCTGGATCTACGGTTTAGGAAACCGCTATTCTATCCCTTGAACTATGGAGCCGGCTAATTAATGCATGTTACGGCTGTTTCTTTTCCCTCACGAACAGGACCAATGGGGTCCTTAAAAAATAAATTCTGCAATTCCGGGTGTTCTGGTCGGTTCGTCGATTTCATTTTCTTAACCGCTGTGAACAATTTTTCTTTATGCAGAAATTCGAACCTCTTGTTCGCCATTGATTTCGGGATGCAAATTTAGCTTAAAAATAATACGGCACCAAATTTATTGCACACTCGCTATAAAACTATAATACTGAAAAATCCACAACCTTTGTGTCGTTATTTTGACCGTTTCTTAATAGAGACTTATTTCACATAATATGAGTGAGAATAAACCCGTACCAAGCCATTCAATTTGAATTTTTCCTATCTTTAATTTGAGTACATTCTTAATACTTACCTAACACCTATACCTATGAAAAGAAAATTACTTGGTTTGCTGGTTTTTACAGGGTTATTGGTAATGATCAGCTGCGAGAAGAACCCAGGCGACCAGCCTGTTCCGGGTCTGAGTGAAGAACTCACATCCTCTTTCCCCTCAAGCGATGAAATCATTCCGGGACAATACATTGTCGTCCTGAAAAAGAGCCTGCTGAAGTCAACGCTTCCAGACAATGCAAGTTATCAAGAGAAGCAACTTGAAGTGGAACAGGTCGCTAAATCATTGTTTGCAAAAAAATCGACCGGAAACGAAATCATTCAGGTCTATGCAGAAACCATGAAGGCGTTTGCTGCTAAAATAGCTGATGAAGACGTTCCGGGTATTGAAAACCAGGAAATGGTTGCCTATGTCGTTCCTGACAGGATGTTCATCCTGCGTCCGCCATGGGAAAATCCGGAGCCGGATCCGGAGCCAGCCGGACAGGAGGTTCCATACGGCATCGCAAGAGTAGGCACTGACAACGGGATTGGAAAGACGGCCTGGATCATCGATACCGGGATCGACCTGGATCATCCTGATTTAAACGTAGATCAGACCAGGGGAAGGAATTTTATAAGAACAAGTTCCCTGCCTGATGATGACAATGGCCACGGTTCTCATTGTGCCGGTATCGTTGCTGCCATTGATAATGAATTTGGCGTTGTGGGGGTAGCTGCCGGTGCTACAGTTGTGCCTGTCAAGGTGTTGGACCGCAGGGGCAGTGGTGCATATTCAGGGATCATTGCAGGTATTGATTATGTGGCCAGCGCTGCTGCACCAGGCGACGCCGTAAATATGAGTCTTGGAGGCAGCGCATATGAACCCATCGATAACGCTGTATATGCCGCATCTGAAAAAGGAATCTTCTTTGCCCTGGCTGCTGGAAATGAAAGCACAGATGCCGATCTGAAATCCCCGGCGAGAGTGAATGGAGAGAATATCTTTACCATTTCGGCGATGGATGTGAATGACAATTGGGCATACTTCTCAAACTTTAACAATCCACCCGTGGATTATTGCGAACCCGGAGTAAATATCTATTCAACCTACAAGAAAGGTGGGTATACATCAATGAGTGGCACTTCCATGGCTGCACCACATATGTGCGGCATCCTGTTAATAACCAATGGAACACCAAACACAGACGGAACAGTAAATAATGATCCGGACAATACTTCAGATCCCATCGGAACTTTGTAGTTCGGTATTGGAGAATTATCAATTTAAAGGCGGAATTACTTCCGCCTTTTTTCTTTCATTGCGAGAATATTTAACTTTCAGAATATCTCTCAGAAAAATTCCAGGCCGCCACCCAAAATACATCTTCATAAGTTACTGGTCGCTGTTCAACTCTTTTTCGTATTTTGTTGCAAAACAACGCGTTCCTTTTTGTACTTTCCCTGCATCAACATTTAATATGTACAGTTATGAAGAAAATCATGCTTCTACTTCTTGCTGCTGTAACACTGAATACACAGGCGCAGCGCCTGCAACTCGATATGGGACTGGGGGCTGCCATCTCACTCGGAGACTTCAGGGCCGGGGGGATCTCTGCCAACCTGGAACCGAAGTTTTTCATCAATGATAACATCGCTGCCGGACTACGCTTCGAGGGCAATGTATTGTTCGGGGGAAGTCTTTCCGCTGATGGTTCTGAAGTATCTGTCGGACTCTCCTCCCGCGCGGCCCAGTGACTGAAAGGAGAATATTATGTGTCCGATTTGCTGGTCAGACCCTATATCGGGTTTGGCGTGGGCCGCTTCACACAGGCCAACCTGGGCGCCAACAGCGCTGGCGAAGCTTCCATCACTGCAAGCTCCAGTTTCGGGGTGGCCCCGGAGGTGGGACTGGCACTGGGGAGTTTTCGCCTTTCCGCCATCTATAACGTAGTTACCGGAGATAATCTTGTCGAAATATCAGTAGGCGATTTTGAAGAGATCTCACGGAATTACCTGGTCCTGCAAATGAGCTGGAAACTGTTCAAGATAGGGTTATAACGCTTTACAGACGCAACACCTGTTCAGATGCAGAAGCCGGAACCATGCCAGGGAATCCGACCTCAACAATAAAATTTTCCCGTTTACTGTGGTAAGCTGTCACCTCCTCTTCGTTTCTTTTTCTCTGCCTGCATTTTTTTCTGCTTCAGCCGTTTTTCCACGGCACCTTTTCCGGGCTTTGTCCTGATCCGCTTTTTCGGAGGCTGCAACATTTTATGTACCAGGTCGAGGAACCGCCGTTGCACGATCTCCCTGTTTTTAAGCTGTGACCGCGTGGCCTGGCTGGTCAGAATCAATAAACCATCTGCCGTTAACCTGCCCCCGAATCGTTTGCGCAACAACATCTTCTGTGCATCATCCAGCACCTGGCTTTCCTCCAGGTTCCAGTGCAGTTCCACCTTCGACTCGGTGCGGTTGACGTGCTGACCACCCGGACCGGAGGCCCGGGAGGTCAGTATCGTGGTCTCTTTCAGAAGTGCATCGTTCATACCAGCAAATATACCCAATTCTTCTCTCCCGGAAGAACTGACTGGTTACCTGCGCATCCCCGTGTGACTGTTACTACATTTCCTGCAAGTGGCTCAGAATACACTGCGGGTGACTTCAAAGATTTACTGTCAGATAATTTTTCGTTCCCGACTTTTTATTAGTTTTATTCCCGATAACCCAACCAAACACAAACATCCAATGAAAAGACGTGATTTCCTTCGAGGCTCAGCCACCGCAGCGGCAGCAGCATCCCTCGCCCCGGTAATGGGCATGAACAGCTTCACGGCAGCGGGTGCACCGGCCAGCAAAAAAACATTCAACCTCAACTATGCACCCCACTTCGGGATGTTCAAAAACCTGGCAGGCGACGACCTTCTCGACCAGTTGCAATTTATGGCCGAGCAGGGTTTTACCGCTTTCGAAGACAACAGCATGAAAGGCAGGGAGATCGCCACGCAAGAGAAGATCGCTTCCAAAATGACCCAGCTGGGACTGGAAATGGGTGTGTTTGTTGCACATACCATTTACTGGAACAAACCTGGCCTGGCAAGCGGGAACAAAGACCAGCTGGCCGAATTCCTCTCCGAAATAAAGGATTCGGTCGAGGTAGCCAAACGGGTAAATGCGAAGTGGATGACTGTGGTACCCGGACACATCGATCCGCGTCAGGATATGGGATACCAGGAAGCAAATGTCGTGGAAGCACTGCGACGCGCATCGGATATTCTCGAACCACACAATCTGACCATGGTGCTTGAACCGCTGAACTTCAGGGACCATCCTGGACTTTTCCTGAACAAGGCCGGCCAGGCCTACGACATCTGCCGTTCTGTCGACAGCCCGGCTTGCAAGATCCTGTTCGACATCTACCACCAGCAGATCCATGAAGGGAACCTGATCCCGAATATCGACCTGGCCTGGGAAGAAATCGGTTATTTCCAGTGTGGCGACAACCCGGGCCGCAAGGAGCCCACCACCGGGGAGATCAACTACCTGAACGTATTCAGGCATATTTACGACAAAGGATTCAAAGGGATCGTTGGCATGGAACACGGGAACTCAAAAGGAGGTGCTGAGGGTGAAAAGGCAGTAATCGCTGCCTACCGAAAAGTAGATGATTTTCTGAAATAATGCAACGCCGGCATCTTCACCAGGAGTAAAACAGCATGCTGATATTCTACTATATTAAGCAACCCACGACTTGAAACCTGATAACTGCTTTTTTAGTTGATCTACGTACTTTTTAGTTAGGTGAATAAATCGAGTATTTCCTCCTTCTTCATGTCCCGCAATGGGTTGTTGGAAGTGACAAAGGTTTTAGCGAGTTCCGACTTACGTTCCTGCAAACGCTGGATCTTCTCTTCCACGGTCTGACTGGAGATAAAGCGGTACACAAACACGCTCTTGTCCTGCCCGATCCGGTGGGCCCGGTTCAGCGCCTGCATCTCTGCTGCCGGATTCCACCATGGGTCCAGGATAAATACATAATCTGCTGCTGTCAGGTTCAGTCCCACCCCCCCGGCTTTCAGTGAAATCAGGAACACCCTGCAGTCAGGGTCGTTCTGAAACTTCTCCACCTGCTGCGGCCGGTCCGTGGAGGAACCGGAAAGCCAGGCGTACTTCCACCCCAGTTCATCGAGGTGATGTGCATACAACCGAAGGTGCTTCACAAATGATGAAAAGACCAGCACCTTGTGCTTTTCCATCACTACATTCTCAATGTTACGGAATACTTCGTCGTACTTCCCCGAACCATATTCGTACTCTTCCTCTACCATCACGGGGTGATTGGAGATCTGCCGCAGCCGTGTCAGTGCCTTGAGCACCATCAGGGCAGAACGCTCCAGGCCAATCTCCTCCAGGTTCTCAAGGAGGTTGTTCCGCACCGTCGATTTCTCTTCCTCGTACATCCTGTTCTGCTCATCGGTCATACTGCAGTACCGGTACTGCTCGTACAATGGTGGCAACTCCTTCGCCACTTCGTCCTTGGTCCTGCGCAGGATAAAAGGGTTGATCAGCTCTTTCAGGCGCTGTTCCTGGTCCTTGTTCTTCTTCTTTTCAATGCTCTTTACAAATCGCTTTTTGAAGAAGTTCAGGCTGCCCAGCAGTCCTTCATTGACGAAATTGATCTGCGACCAGAGATCCGTGAGGGAGTTTTCAATGGGTGTACCGGTCACCACCAGCTTTTGCTTTGCCTGCAGCTCGGTCATGGCCCGGTACAATTTCGAATGCGGATTCTTGATCATCTGGCTCTCATCCAGGATCACATACAGGAAGGTATATTCACCCAGGAAATCAATATCCTGTCGAACGGTATGATAACTCGAAACCACCACATCGAAATACCTGAAATCAGCGGCGTCCCGCTTCCGGTTGATCCCGGCGTGTGCCATCACCTTCAGCGAAGGCGCAAAGCGCTGTATCTCGTTCTCCCAGTTCTGAATGATCGAGGCAGGGACCACCACCAACGAAGTGGGTGACTCCGCTTCAGATGCGAACAGGGAGAGCTGTCCACGATCAGGTGTGTCCTCGTGCGTACGTGCCACCCGCATTTCCTTGTTTAGCTGCAGCACCGCAATGGCCTGGAGTGTCTTCCCGAGCCCCATGTCATCCGCCAGGCAACCGCCAAACCCGTTTTCCTGCAACAGCCACAGCCATGCAAATCCTTCCGCCTGGTAGCTTCGAAGTGTTGCCTTCAATCCCCTGGGAAGTGCAACTGCCGGCAAACCGTCCATCCGGTTCAGCTTCTCCAGGTGGTCGATCGTGGAAGCATGTTTTTTTCTCAGCGCTTCATCCACCTGTGAAAAATGCTGCTTGTGGATCCTGAGTGTCTCCTTATCGATTTGTCCGAATTCAAACACGGCCCTGTAGCGGGCAAACCATTCCTCCGGGATCACCGCGAAAGTTCCATCGGGCAGTTCATACAACCGCTCATTGTGCAGAATGTGCCGCCGCAGCTTTACAAAAGGAATGCTGTATTCCCCGAATCGTATCGTCGCATAGAGGTCAAACCAATCTTCCTTTTCCTTCGATTCCATGGTCAATACAACCGTACGCAGGGAGTACTCCCGTTCCAGTTTCTGTTGCAGCACAAACCCCTTTTCCGTCAGAAAATTATAATGATCATTTGTAAACTTAACCGCCTCATATACTTTATCCTGCGCAGTTTCACCTGACCGTTTTCTTAAAGTATACACATTCCGGTCCCGGCTCTTCAGGCCAATCTCCTCCAAGGCCACTTCCAGTTCCTCCTCCCATTCCAAATCCCGGCTGAACCGGTCGAATGCAAACTGGTCATTCTCATTATGGAAATTGACAAACCGTTGCAGGGTGGAAGCGGGATAGATCCTGTAGTTGTTGTATCTCAGGGTAACGATCCAGACCGGGTCCTTGCTGATACCGGATTCCAGGGACAGGAACACTTCCTTTTCCGCACCGGTCTCATTTACTTCAAAACCACCGGTCTCCACTGCATCGTGTTCTTTCAGGGTATTGGCCACAAAGGATTTGTAGTATTTCTCCTCGAATCTTTTCTGCACAGCCACATATTCCTTTGAGAAAAACGGAGTCAGCTTCAAGGCATCAATATCATCAACAAAATAGACATCCTTCCCAAGCAGGACCGAAGCGGGGGAATGACTGATCACCGCAGCTTCCTCATGGATCAGGTCCACAGGTACATTGTCCCGTAAAATAGATAGCTTGTATAACGTTTCCTCAGGTGTCCTTTTGAACCTGAAAAATGGTTTTGCATGGCGCTTGTGCAACACCAGGAAATCGTCGGTGAAGACATTCTGCCGGGATTTCTCCTTGAAGAAAACCGTGAAGTTGTTTTCCACGGCGATCTTCAGCACCTTGTGCAGACGTTTTTCGATATAGGGCCGAATATGCTCCTTAATGGTCGCAGCCTCAAGGGTATCCATGAACTCCTTCACGGATTTCTTCTTCGAAAAAAGCCGGTGCAGTTGCTTGTCATTGTACTCATCGATGAAGTTCACTGCCTCCTTCTGCATGGGAGTAAGCCTGCGGTAGGACAGTGCATCCTCGTTTTTCAGCAGGATCTCGCCCGTCACATAATATGGAAGCGTCTCATCCCGCTCCAGCAATTGCGGGATCAGGATCGTTCCCCATAAACGATGCGGGATATAACCCAGTGCAAAAAAATATTTTTTCATGTACGCAGTAACTTCAACAAAAGACAAACTACAAGTTTGGGAAATAGTCATGACAAATCAAAGTATTGACAAAAAATTCTTGATGCACCATTTGAAAGACGTGGCATACATTTTGAGATTATCAATCATTCCTATAAACATGAAAACATACATCCCATTATTACTAGCAGCCACGATCATCATGACATCATGTGGATCAAACAACAAGATTTTCATCCATGATGATCCATTCAAGCAACAGACCACCCTTAAACTTAACCAGGAATTAAAAGCATATTCCGACGAAAAAAGAAATGGCCTGCTGAACATAGCTGATTATGCTGTAACATTTAAATATTATTACGCCCAACAGGAGAAAGGGAAAGATACATTAACATTGGATGTCGGCATCAGAACAGGTGTAAGGGCCTATGAAACCGAACCGGCCCTGTATATAAAAACATCTGACGAGCTAGTCAGGATCGCATCCGTAAACAAGGTAATGAAGATGTACCAGCAGGGAGGTTCCTCCACAAGTGCTGAAACATCCACATCCAGTTCAGATGATCCCGATGATCCTGAAAAAGAGGTCTCAGAAACCACTACAACCTATACCACAACCAGTAGTCATGATACTTTCCAGTTAATGCAGATGAGATTTGTTCCTGAAGTCGGCCTACTGCAAAAAATTGCCGCAACTGACACGCCTGTATTCAGGATCTATATCGACAACGAAGTCATGGAGATGCCCCTGAAAAAAAGGAACAGAAGAAAATTTAAAAAATTTATATTACAGCTATCTGACCTCACCTGAACTGGTCACGCTTGTCACCGATCTTCACCTCCTCGGCCCCGTCCTTAACGGAGATCGTGACCAGCAGGAACTTCTGGGCGCGCATCTGTTGCACCTCTCCCTCTTCGGCCTGCTTATTCTGCTGATTAGTAAGCATGTTCCATGCGGTACCGCGTACAAGGGTGACAGGTACGCGTGCCAGGTACAGGAAATTGCCATCCAGGTGCTGTTCCCCTTCGAGCAAAATCAGTCCCAGAGTGGACTCGATGCTCATCAACGGAACCTGGACCGCCCCGTTCATCAGTGTAAAGCTGTTGCGGAGTAGTCCGAACTGTACGTTATCGAGGTCTTTGTTCCCGGTATACCTGGCCAGCGCCCTGAGGGGAGAGAAATGTTTCACCCTGCCGTTTTCCAGCCGCACATTGAACATGGCCGTACTGTAATCGGTGTTGATGGAGAAATCAGGATTGATAAAAAATTCAGCCAGTCCGTCGGCACTCAGCACACCATTGAAATTGTCTTCCAGGGAATAAACCGAATCCCCGATGGCAATCGGCAGCTCAAAATCGCTCATGTTCACCGTATCAATCTCAAAATTTGCACTCAGCATATACATTCCGGGATCCGATACATTGAACTGTCCGTCGACCAGCATCGATCCGCCTGTTTCAGACTGCACAGAAAACTGGTCGAAATAAATCATCTTATAGGGCTTTGTGGCCAGCCTCCCGTCCAGGTTCTTCAAAATATTGCCCCCTACCCTCAACTCTTTTACTTCCAGTTCGAGCGCCAGGTCGGGGAAATCTATAATACTAAGGTCCGGCGGCACACTTAAGATCGTATCGGGTGCCACCACATCTCCGCCCACATCTTCCCTGTCCGCAACCTCTCCGCCCACTAAGCCACTTTCCGGAACTCCCCCCACAGCCAACCCCGTCATAGCCGCTACCTCACCAGGAGCAGCAAGAAGAGAATACGCCAGCAGCCTGTCCAGGTCCAGCAGTACTGAACTGACCTGCACCTCCCCGGAAATGGTGCGTGAAGTATCCAGCAGGTGCATTACCGAAGCACGGATATTAAAATCACTTTCACCAATGGAACCGGAAAAATGACGAAGCACCAGGAGGCTGTCCACGCGCTCAATATCCAGTACCAGGTTGTGGAACGCATCCGGGTATTCCTTCAGACGCCAGTGCATTTGATCCGAAATAAACCTGAAGTCTGGTAATATACTGTCTTTTAACAGCTCTGATACTGTTGTCTGTACCTTTCCTTTAAATTTCAGTTCGCGTATTTCCTCTGTAGCGAATTGCGGTGGCAGCAAGCTGAACCGGTTGTCGAATGTGAGCAGGTCACTGGCCAGCAACCGGTCGGCTGCGAGGTCGAAGTCCAGGAGCAGGATGGCCGAACTGTCTTTCCCGATAAACCGTTCGTAATTGATCAATGAAGCGTCAAGCGAAAAGGCACTTTCCCCGATCCGTGCATGCAGTCCTCTGATCGTTGCAGTATCGGGCGCCAGCTGCACGGTCATCCTGCCTTCAGAAACGGATGCATACCCGGGCAGCGTTCCGGAAAGGTCCTCCAGCACAAGCAGCAGTCCGGGAATGCGTTTATTTTCCAGGGCGCTGCGCAGTTCCTGTGCGCCGGTGCTGACAGCCAGCCGGAAACCGAGGTCCCTGACCGGACCCTTCAGGGAGGAATCATTCAGCAACTGTCCCGGTAATAGATCATCAGCACGGAAGGCCAGCCTGACCGAAGGATCGGTATCAAAATCCAACAGCCAGGGCAACAGGTTGTGTACCTCTCCCTCCAGGTGCAATTTGTTGTTGTTGACGACCATCGCCAACTCCTGCACGCCGAGCACTTTTCCCTGTACCTGTATCGCTCCATCCAGGTGCTGTACCTGGTAACCAGGAAGTGTGAATCCGAGGTCATCCATGTATATTTTCAGCAGGCCGGCGCTATCCAGCAGAGTGCCGGAATTCTTGTCTACAGATCCCCTGACATCCCCTTCAATCCTGAGGTTGCCGTGCATATCCCTTACTGTCTCCGTGCGGATGATCTCATTGATCAGCGAAAGATCCGCATCCCCTTCCAGGCGGATCTCGGCATAGGGAGCAAGCAAATTGGACACATGTATTTCTGCATCCAGGGATCCCTTCGGAAAATCCACATGGAAATCTTCCAGGTGCACCGCTGCCTCTGAAAGGTCTTTCCGGGCGCCATTGGTAAAAGCACCTTCAAAGGCAATTCCGGTAACCGACTGGTCGATGGAATGCACCCGGAATCCCATGTCTGCCGCAACAACATTCATCTGTATGAGCGGTAACTGTGTATCGTAAGATCCGGATGCATTGCCTTCCAGCCGTATGCTGCCGTCGCCGATTTGTTCGATGGCATCCAGATTCAGTACTCCTGAAAGCAGGAAATTCAACAGGTCGATTCCTGAATTGATTGCTGAAAAATCAATGTCGAGGGTCCTGGCGCCCAAATCCATCGCCCCTTCAAGTTTAAATACTGCATCCTGGATGTCCAGCATACTCTGATCGAGCGTAATTTGTTGCCGCACCTGGTCGAAATGCACTGCACTGCTGAATGATACAGACCTGGGCTTGTCGAGGGTCAGTGTCCTGGTCCGTGCCAGCGGAATCTCACTGTGCAGCATCACCGCAGCCGTGACCAGGTCGGGATCATACGAAAAAGCACTTTCCAGCCCGTTCACATGGATTGTAAACGCTGTACCGGCAGGCTGGTCTTCGTAGTTGACAACCATGTCCCGTATTTCAAGGCGCTCCAGGTCGAGCATGATGGGAGAAGCTGCCTGCTCAAGCGGTTCATCGACCTGTTCTCCTCCAAACAGGATGCCCAGTGCTTTTTCCACATTGGAAACAGAATCCGCTCCCACCGTGTAGTTGATCACCCCTTCGGACAGGCGGACTTCAGAGATCATATAGGTGCCCCTGATCAGCTGCACCACATCCATAGAAACATAAATATTATTGAAATCCAGCACAGGCAGGGGTTCTGAACCGGCTTGAGGTTCGCCCGGCGCCAGGAACTGCACCTCCCGCACGCGCAGGGATACATTCGGAAAATCCAGGAAAGGCCGCAGGCTAAGTTTTTCGAACACCACTTCCCCCGGCTGCATTTCATTGACATATGCCAGGGCTTTCTCGGTTATTTTTCCGCGGAACAGGTAAAATAAAAGTATCAAAAGTACAAGCAACCCAACGATCCCCAACAATATCCTCAGGAACCATTTGAATATGCGTTTGAAACCCTTTTGCACAAGCATGTTGTTTAGTTAATATATGACACTGCTATTCGCTACACATCTCATTTTTTCTCCAGGTGCGATATTCGACCTCCTGTGAAGGAATCATTCGCTCCACTTCTTTCCGGCAGTTACCTTCCGGCATCATCTGATTGTACGATGTGTCCCGCGATCCACAGTGATTAAACTATGAGAAGCAGAATAAGTTTAAAGTACTTACAAAACCGCCAACAAATCAAGAAATATTATAAAGAATAATTAACTTGCCTGAAAACAATCCCAATATGAAACGTCTCTTACTCCTTTTCATTGCATTTTCCCATCTTGCTGTCCTCCACTCCCAGGAGCGCCCGATCATCAACATACCTGACCTTCCGGGATACCAGACACTGGTATGTGATTTTCACCTGCATACAGTTTTTTCCGACGGCAAAGTCTGGCCAACTGTCAGGGTGGACGAAGCGTTGCGAGAGGGCCTGGATGCCATCGCCATCACGGATCACCTGGAGTACCTGCCACACAAAACCGATATCAGGACGGATTACAACCGTTCCTGGCAGATCGCGTCAGCATATGCTGATGGCAAGGGTGTTATCGTTATCCCGGGAACCGAGATCACCAAGGGGATGCCCCCGGGCCATTTTAATGCAATATTTATCAAGGATGCCACTCCCTTCCTGAACCAGGACTACAAGGTGGCCATCGAAACGGCAGCCGGACAGGGTGCCTTTATCACCTGGAACCATCCGGGCTGGAAAGCCCAGCAGCCGGATACCATGAAATGGTGGGACGAACACACCTGGATCTATGAACAGGGCTGGCTGCATGGAATCGAAGTGGTAAATGATGGCGAGTTCTACCCTGAAGCCGTCGACTGGGCAAAAGAAAAGGGACTCACCATGCTTGGCACCAGTGATGCCCATGGCCCCTTCCTGCACCGGGATTTTGATGCCGGTAACCACAGGCCCCTTACGCTGGTTTTTGCCACGGAAAAATCTGCCGGGGGTATCAGGGAAGCGCTCTTCAACGGGCGTACTGCTGCATACAACAATAACCAGGTGATCGGGAAACCAGCTGTCCTGAATGCATTGTTCCTTGAATCCGTTCACCTGGAAAAGTCAGAAACGGGAAAACATGCCTACACCCTGGTCAACACAACTGCACTTCCATTTCAAATCACCCTGGTGAACAAGGTCTACGATGAAACGCTCAGGAAGATTTTGCTCAATCCAGGCGTTTCCTTTACATTTGAACTCTCCGCCCAGAACGCTTTGGAAGAGATAGACATCAGGGTCCGCAATTTCATTACGGGAGCGGATGAGACCCTGGTTGTAAAACTATCCTCCCTGCATACAGAAGGGTAACAAAAAGTTGAGAATTACGTAAAATGGCGTAATTTTGCCTGGGTTGAAGTATCAGTACCTGAAAACATCGGAATAATGAAACCCTCATCATTGGGCATAGATATTTCTACGGAGCAATGACAAAAGAAGATGTATATATATAGAATGAAAAGTAAGGCAAATCGATGAGGGTTGCTCAAAATATATTTATTTAAGCGGTATTCGCGAGCTCACTACGTTCGGTTCGCCGAACACCAATAAAAACATTAATGTGATGTGAGGCAACTAGTCCCCTGTAGAAATAATAATATTTATAACTAAAAAAATCATAATACTTTAATTAAATATATGCTTGCAAAAAAAAGAATCGTTCGCCTGTTCGCCGGCATGTGCATCCTGTCAGCTTTTGCCCTGCCCTCATGCGACTTCCTGCAGGATTGCGGTACGTGTGAAGAGGTTAGAGATGACGGCACCGATATTACCTATGGTCCGTCGCAGCTTGTATGCGGAGATGCATTTTATTCCCTTGCAGATTCCGATCCGGTAACAGATAATAACGGGGTTACCACCTACTGGAACTGCTACTAGCCGGTTGCACGTCCGGTTGTTCCGATCACCAGCACAACACTCACCTGTCCTTTTTCAGCATAGAAGACCTTGTTGGAGCGTGCCGTTTGGCTCGCCTTCACAGGTTACAATAAACAGACGTCAAAATTAATTTGCTTTTCCGCATAATGGCAGTTAAATTGGACGATGTTTTCTGCGGTCGGAAACCAAACATATAATTGTTTCCTGACCGTTCTCTTTTTTACTGAACAGAATGACCTTAACCGGATATATTGCCATTGCCGTAGTGATCCTGATGATCATCGCCCTCCTCAAGGAAATGATGCGGCCGGGGCTGGTCCTGTTTACTGCGCTGGTCATATTTATGGTCACCAATATCATCACCTCGGAAGAGGCATTGTCGGGCTTTTCCAACAAAGGGATGATCACCGTCGGGATGCTCTTCCTGGTCAGCGAAGGATTTAAGCAGACCGGTGCGCTTTCCAAGCTGGCGGGTATCCTGCTGCCCAAAAAAAGAGCCCCTATCCCGCGGCTCATTCTCCGGCTCACCGTTCCCATCGCCGGCGTTTCCGCTTTCCTGAACAATACACCCGTGGTGATCATTTTTGCGCCGATGATCAAGAAATGGGCTGAAAAATTAGGCCTGCCCAGTCAGAAATTCCTGATCCCGCTCTCCTACGCCACCATCTTCGGTGGCACCTGTACGCTGATTGGCACTTCCACGAACCTGGTGGTGCACGGGATGATGCTGGACCGCGGCATCGAAGGACTGGGGTTCTTTGAGCTGGCCAAGGTAGGGATCTTCGTAGCCATCATCGGTTTTATCTACCTGAATATCTTCTCCAACCGCCTGTTGCCCGGTGAGATCATCCCGAGGCACAGCTTTCCCAACGACATACGTGAATACTATTTTGATGTGATGCTCACTGAAGGGAGCTCACTGATCGGGAAAGAAATTGAAAAAAGGCGGTTGCCGGGACTTTCCGAGTTTGTGGTCAAGACGGTTATCCGTGATGAAAAACACATCCGGATCTCCAACACTGCTTTTACCATTGAGGAAAGGGATGAACTGATCCTGGCAGGTAAATCCGAGGACGTGGGTTTCCTGATGCAACAAAACGGAATCAAGCTGAAGTGTCTGGAATCGGCCGACCCTGCCTTTATGAACCAGGACCTGAAACTGGTGGAAGTGGTGATCGCACCCCGGTTCCCCGGAATTCAGAAGACCATCGAAGAGTTCGATTTCAGGGGACACTACAATGCAGTTGTCATGGCAGTGCACCGGAACGGGGAACGCATCACAACCAACATGCAAAATGTTGAGCTCAAATCGGGAGATAACCTGATGCTGATCACCACCGATGACTTTACCCGGTACTGGGGTGAATCCAGGGCCTTTTATATGGCGTCTGAGATTGGCGACATGGACAGCTCCAAGGACAGGAGAAAACGATGGCTGGCCGTAATCATCACGCTCCTGATGGTCGTGGGTGCCACCGTGGGCGGACAGCTCCCCAGTTATGGAGATGTGAAACTGGATATGTTCTTTTTTGCTGCCATTGCTATGGTGCTGATGGCCTCGATGAAGATCTTCTCGGCAAAAAAATACACCAAACCCATCAACTGGGACGTGCTCATCACCGTTGCCAGCGCATTTGGGATCAGCCGGGCACTGCAGAATTCCGGCGCAGCAGATATGATTGCGCACACCACCATCAACATCTCCAAAAACCTGGGGCCCATCGGAGTGCTTGCTGCCATCTACATCATTACCAATATCTTTACAGAGATCATCACCAATAACGCTGCTGCTGCACTGAGTTTCCCCATCGCTCTTGCTGCTGCCACGCAGCTGGGCGTGGATCCAAGGCCGTTTTTCATTGCCATTGCTGTGGCTGCCTCGGCAAGTTTCTCCACACCCATCGGCTACCAGACCAACCTGGTGGTCCAGAGCATCGGGAATTACAAGTTCGGTGATTACTGGAAGATCGGTCTGCCCCTGAACATATTGGCTTTTATTATCAGTATAATTGTCATACCTATTTTCTGGAGCTTCTGAAAAACACCGCCATTGATCACCAACCGGCTGCCTGTCCGTCCTTTCGAGACTCCGATGCCCCGTAAAGCACACCTGTCTCCGGGTCACGTTTGATGGCCTGGTACCCACCATAACCTCCCTTGCTAAACTGCACCGTATGGCCCTTCCCCAAAAGTTTCCTGATCTCACTGTAGGTGATACCCGATTCCAGGTAGAGTGTGCCACCATCTGTCATCTCCTCCCCGGTGGGCTGTGAAGATCCTGAATGGCGGATTCGCGGGGCATCGCCGGCTTCCTGCAGGTTCATCCCGAAATCGACCAGGTTCACCAACACCTGGGCATGTCCCTGTGGCTGCATCGATCCCCCCATCAGGCCAAAACTGATCAACGGTTGACCATCTTTGGTTATAAAGGCCGGAATAATGGTATGAAAGGGTCTTTTCCCAGGTGCATATACATTGTGATGACTCTCCTCCAGCGAAAACAACTCTCCCCTGTTTTGGAGAATAAACCCCAAACCGGGCGGACACATTCCCGAACCCATTCCACGGTAGTTGGACTGAATAAGTGACACCATGTTGCCTGCTTCATCAGCCACTGTGAGATAGATCGTATTCCCATGCTCGATCTTCCCGGCGTCATAACTCCGGGCTGCCTGGTTGCTGTTGATCAGGGCCCTGCGTTCAGCCGCATATGCATCTGTTAAAAGGGATCTGTAATCCAGATCATTGAATGCAGGATCAGCATAATATTTTGCTCTGTCTTCGAAAGCCAGTTTCTTGGCTTCGGTAAAATGATGGATGTAATCCGCGCTTCCGAATCCCATCCCGGCGATATCGTATCCTTCGAGGATGTTCAGAATCTGAAGCGCGGCAATTCCCTGCCCGTTGGGGGGCAGTTCCCATACATCATACCCACGGTAATTGACCGACATCGGGGCCACCCACTCTGAAGCATGTGCAGCCAGGTCCTCATAGAAAAGGAATCCCCCCTGCTCCTCCATAAAATCACTGATGGTACGTGCAATATCCCCCTTGTAGAATGCGTCGCGACCCTCAATGGCAATGGTCTCCAGTGTATTGGCCAGCGCCGGATTTTTGAAAATCTCTCCTTTTGCCGGAGCGCTGCCTCCCGGCAGGTACACTTCCCCTACATTGGGGAACGGGGACAGGTAGCGGGCATTGCGCTCCCAATAGTATGCGATCAGTTCAGTCAGGGGAAAACCTTCGCGGGCATAGGTTACGGCAGGCTGCAGGATCTGCTCCATGGAGATTGAACCGAAACGGTTGTGCATTTCAAACCAGCCATCAACGCATCCGGGTACAGACACCGGCAGTGGTCCGAACGCCGGAATCCTGGTATATCCGTGTTCAATGAAATATTCGCGTGTGAGCGAACGGGGTGACCTGCCACTTGCATTCAGTCCATAGAGTTGTTTTGAATCTGCATCCCATACAATCGCGAACAGGTCCCCCCCGATCCCGTTTCCGGTGGGTTCAACCAGTCCGAGCACTGCATTGGCAGCGATGGCTGCGTCGACGGCATTGCCCCCCGATTTCAGAATATCGAGGGCGGCCTGTGTGGCCAGTGGCTGGCTGGTACATGCCATGCCATGTGTGGCAATCACCTCAGAGCGCGTGGCAAAAGTTTCGCCCGTCAGCCGGTCCTGGCCATTCACCATTCCGAATAAGCATATTGTCAGTACAACAGGAACAATCGTTTTTTTCATAACATATCTTTTTAACAATTTTTACCAGCGATACCCGGCGATTCATATTGATGTAAAAATAATCCTGCGTCCGTATTCATTCAGAACATCTGTGTGAAAAAAAACCGCAAAAGGGATGCTTCTGCGGTTTTGTACGTTTCATAAAAGTTATTTAGTCCTGGTCCTTCAGCTTGTAGACCCTGATCCAGTCGATTTCCATCGCAGCAGGGAGCCCATTGTCGGAGGACCACCGCTTGAGGCCGGTACTGAATACCATGTACATCTCTTCCTGCGGAACTCCTGACGACTGGGTTTTGAAGGTCTTGTCATTGATCTTCCAGACCAGTTTCCCGGGGCTCCATTCGAGTGAAAAAATATAAAAATCGCTGGTATACCGGGAACCTCCCGTTTTCGAGACCGATTTGGAGGGAGCCTGTCCGCTCCTGGTGGCCCAGAAATAATTCGCCCAGAGTTTCCCCTTTTCATATTTGGCCACATCGATATGCGGCACCAGACCGTTGGATACCAGCCAGAAGGCCTGTGTCATGTCAGCAGGCGCCATTTTTATCTTTGCCTTAAATATGCCGTATTTCTGCCGGAAACTTTTGCCGGTACTCATTAATGCAGAGGTGTATTCAAACGAATCCTGAAGAAAACCGTGCACCGGGTCCCATTTCTTACCTTCAACCTCCTCGGCCTTGGTTACAAGCCGGGCTTTTTTATCATAGAATTCAATGTTTTTACCCTCCGTGGGAAAACTCTTCTCATCCGACATGGTATAAGGTTCATCCAGGATCGCATCGCCCCAGTAATACCTGGTCATCCATGTTTTCTCATCAAGTCTGGACCCGGTGAAAGGCTCATTAAAGGTCTCTTCCCACTTGGCGACCTCCCTGAAGGGATTTTTCTTTTTGGTATTAAAATACCAGGTAATCTTGTCTGATTTCTTCAGCACCTTGTATTCCTCCTCCTTCTGAAATTCTTCGGAGTTTTTGTATTCCTTTTTTGGAATTTTTTTCTTGCGAATGGCAAAATCACCGGATGTCACCTCTTTTTCCAGTTCCAGAAAATGCTTCAGCTCATCAGATTTTTCATATTCCTGGAAAGCAGCATAATCAGCCCTGAGCTGATCATCGGCGCTTTCAACTTTTTCAGTTCCCGGGATCATCCCGAATAAAAATGCTAAGCTTGCCATAGTGCGTTTGTGAATAATTGATTGATCAAATCATTAATGGAATAAAGATAAGAAAATTTGTACAGCCATCAACTATCGGTAAGAATATACTCTGCCCCGGCTGAAGAAATAGTAAACAGCATGTGCCTGAATAACCGGCGAGGCGAGCGGCGCCACCAGGAAGCGTTCTCCTGCGGATGCCTCACCCGGGCGGAGGCCGGTAAAACTGTAGCGGGCAGAAACAATAAAGTCCCAGTTCGCACTCATCCGCATCTCAAGCGCTGCCCCGATGGCAGGTCCGAATCCGCTGAGGGTGGAATCAACCGGTTCTTTCGGAAGGGAAAGCACGATCCTGTTCCTGGAAACAATGTGCCGGTAATTGATGCCGGCAAATGCCGCCAGTTTCAGAGATTTCTCACGCACAAGCATTGCCTGAAAGTCAAGGTCACCATGAAACATATACGTGGTGGTTAGGTAACTGGTGTGATTTACTTCCAGGGGCATGAAGGCCGAGACAGACGGGACGATGTGAAATACTTTTTTCTTGTCAACCGGAATCCATGTTTTTACATTGATACCCGGATTCCCCGTATCGCCCCCGTTGAAGCGTTTCTTGGTCGCAAAAGTCAGCCCGGCGCCAATCCTCTCCGGCTGGGAAACTGCCGTTGCCGAAATAAAGAACAATACAACAAACAGGATACTGGTTCTCTTTATGTGCATCATGTCAGTTTCTTTTTATGCGCATCATTTTAATGGTGTCCATTGCCGGCGCGAGGGCTGGTCTTGTTTCAATGCTGCATACGTATATTGCTTGAAAAAAGTTCTGTAGCACGCTGAGAATGATCCCCTTTCTGTACGCATTATAACAAATGTAAATAAAATATGTGACCGAAAGAAAGAAGCTTTACCAGGCGGGTATGAAAATGAGGATAAAAATGTTAAATTTGTTGCTTTGAGAATGTAAACTGGTAACACAATCATCCATGTCAAAGAAAGGAAAAATCATCCAGGTCATTGGTCCTGTTGTAGACGTTAGTTTTGAATCGTCAGGTGCCAACATGCCAAATATTCACGATGCGCTTGAGATTCCGCGCGAAGACGGCTCAAGGCTGGTCATCGAATGCCAGCAGCACATCGGCGAGCATTCCATCCGTGCCATTGCAATGGACTCTACGGACGGATTACAACGGGGAATGGAAGTGATCCACACGGGGTCATCCATTACCATGCCATTTGGCGAGCAAATCAAGGGACGCCTGCTGAATGTGATCGGCGAGGCAATTGACGGGATCGGCCCGGTGGATAATTCTGAAGGATACCCTATCCACAATGAACCACCTGATTTCAAAGACCTGAGCACCGAAACAGAAATGTTGTACACCGGGATCAAGGTAATCGACCTGCTGGAGCCCTATGCCAAGGGTGGAAAGATCGGGTTGTTCGGTGGTGCAGGTGTAGGGAAAACGGTACTGATCATGGAACTGATCAACAACATTGCCAAAAAATACTCCGGAATCTCCGTATTTGCCGGCGTGGGTGAAAGAACGCGGGAAGGCAACGACCTGCTCAGGGAGATGATCGAATCCGGGGTAATCAAATATGGAAAGGAATTCGAAAAGTCCATGGAAGAAGGATCCTGGGACCTGGACAAAATCGACCGTGAACTCCTCAAAGAGTCGCAGGCTACCCTGGTATTCGGACAGATGAACGAACCACCCGGAGCCCGCGCCACCGTGGCACTTTCAGGACTCACTGTTGCCGAATCATTCCGGGATGGTGCCGGTGAGGAAGGCGGCGGTAAGGATATCCTCTTTTTCGTAGACAATATCTTTCGTTTCACACAGGCCGGCTCAGAAGTTTCAGCCCTCCTGGGGAGGATGCCTTCAGCAGTAGGCTACCAGCCCACACTGGCCACGGAGATGGGACTGATGCAGGAAAGGATCACCTCAACAAAGAATGGATCGATCACCTCGGTACAGGCCATTTATGTTCCTGCCGATGACCTGACAGACCCTGCACCTGCCACCACCTTTGCCCACCTGGATGCCACGACGGTTTTGAGCAGGAAAATTTCCTCGCTGGGAATCTACCCTGCCGTTGACCCGCTCGACTCCAGTTCCCGGATCCTCTCCGAAGATATCGTAGGAAAAGAACATTACGAGACCGCACAACGCATCAAAATGCTGCTGCAGCGCTACAACGAATTACAGGACATTATTGCCATCCTGGGGATGGATGAACTGTCTGAGGAAGACAAGCTGATCGTGCACCGTGCCAGGAGGGTACAGCGTTTCCTTTCGCAACCTTTCCACGTTGCATCCCAGTTTACCGGGCTTGAAGGTGTCTTTGTCTCCCTCGAGGATTCCATCAAGGGCTTCAATATGATCATGGATGGTGAGGTGGACAAATATCCCGAAGCAGCATTCAACCTTGTAGGCACCATCGAAGATGCCATCGAAAAGGGTGAAAGGCTGCTTGCTGAAACCAAATAGTTGAATATACGTATCCACGAAAAGAAATAACATGTTGCTGGAAATCATATCGCCTGATAAAAGCCTGTACTCAGGAGAGATATTGAGCATCCGGGTACCAGGTTCCAAAGGCTCTTTCGAAATCCTCAAGAACCACGCACCCATCATTTCAACGCTTGAGAAAGGGATGATCAATATTCGCGAGAAAAATGGGAACAAAACTTCAATTGAAGTGAATGGTGGCGTGATCGAAGCAAAAAATAACAAGATCATTGTACTGGCTGAAAACGCAAAATAGAATCGGTCCATTTTCATTACTGCAGCGGCACCTGGTCGTTCTCCTGGTCATGGTTGCGGCAGGTGCAAACATGTTTGCCCAGCCGGATAACAACACGGTAACCCTGTATTCCCACGACAGCCTGATGCTCACGGCAGACGAATATGTGCTGGCGGACACCCTTCCCTACCTGGTACTGCTACATGAACAGGGTTCCAGCAGGGGAGAATTCACAAGCATCATACACCGTTTCCAGAAAATGAATTTCAACTGCCTTGTACCCGACCTGCGCAACGGAGGCAATTCCGGTTTTGTAGCCAATGAAACAGCAAAGCGAACCCGCAACGGAAAATATGGTAAAAAAGCCGAAGATATTGAAGGGGATATCCGGACCGCCATCAATTATGCAGTTGCGAAATCCGGCAGCCCCGTGGTGCTGGTTGGTGGTGGGGCAAATGGCTCCCTTGCGCTGAAAGCGTGCAAGGAGCTGGATTCTGTTAAAGCGGCCATTGCCCTGAGCCCAGGAGAATTTTTCCGCAGCGAGTTCAGTGTTGAAGACACCATTGCAGGAATTGAAAAACCTATCCTGGTGGTTTCCAGCCGCATGGAATTTCCATACATGGAACAACTGCTCTCCGGGGTGGATGTAAAATACAAGGAACTCTTCACGCCCGATACCCATGAAGGGCAGAGGGGAACAGGGGCCCTGACCGCGCAAAACCCCTCCCAAAGTGAGTACTGGCTGGCCATCCTCCTTTTTTTCAAGGAACTTAAGTAATGGTAAAATTCCTGGTGATCCGTTTCAGTTCCATTGGTGATATCGTACTGACATCGCCTGTCGTTCGCAGACTGCACCAGCAGGTGGAAGGTGCGGAGGTCCATTATCTCACCAAACCCGGTTATGCCCCGCTGCTAAAGGCAAATCCCCACATCACGAAAGTGCACACCCTTTCCGAAAACCAGGCCGAAACCGTTGGTTTGCTGAAGCAGGAAGGGTTTGATTATGTCATTGATCTTCAAAACAACCTTCGTTCCCTGGATATCAAGCGTGCACTCAAACGTATGTATTTCACGGTACACAAACTGAACCTGAAAAAATGGCTGCTGGTGAACTTCAGGATCAACCGGCTCCCCGATCTGCATATCGTCGAACGGTACCTGCAGACGGTGCAGCTTTTCTGCGGGGAAGATGATGGCCAGGGACTGGATTATTTTATTCCTGAAGGGGAACATGTGGCTCCGGGTGAGTTGCCCGAGCCATTCAGGAGCGGCTATATTGCACTTGTGACCGGGGCAAAGCATGTAACAAAAAAACTTCCGGTGGAAAAAATGACTATACTGATCGCCGGATTAAACCATCCGGTAATCCTGCTGGGAGGTCCGGAAGATGAAGCAACCGGAAAGCAGCTTGTTGCCTCCCTCCCGCAAAAAAAGATATTGAACGGCTGCGGTAAATGGTCGGTAAACCAGTCCGCCTCGGTCATTCAGCAGGCCAATTGCGTGATCACGCACGATACCGGCATGATGCATATTGCCGCGGCATTCAACAAGAAGATCATCACCATCTGGGGAAATACCATACCTCACTTCGGAATGTACGCCTACCATCCGGATCCGCTTTCGGTTGATTTCGAGGTGCCCGGACTGTCCTGCCGTCCCTGTTCCAAGCTCGGTAAAACCGCATGCCCGAAAAAGCACTTTAAATGCATGATGGACCAGGACACCGATGAGATTGCAGCAACGGCCAACAGGCTTTTCTGAGTTTTGGATCGGTGTTCTGCGCTTTCAACTCTACTGTGCCACAAACTGGTAGGTAATCCGTGCTTTCTGCTTCGACGGGGCATTGTAATTGCCGCGGAACGTGGAAGTGAGCGCCGCACCTTCGGCAGCATCTGTAAAACATTGTGAATCCCTTGCCGACTCTACCCGCACCACCCGGGCACTGCCCACAGAACCATCCTGCAGCACCTCGATGTCCACAGTCACCAGCGCAGCACCTTCGCACCGGTATACCGGGATGTTGAGTTGCCGCTGCTGCCGGTCGCGCGGGGACTCCAGGAATTCATAGGTAATGCGCGTGGGTCCTGTATAAGGTGTATCCTCTGCCTCTGGTTCTGCCGGTGAAGGCGCATCCTCCTCGTACACATATGTCGAGATGATCTCCTTCCATTTTTCACGGTCCTTCATAAATGCTTCATCTTTCTGCGCTTCCAGTTCTTCCAGCAGGTCATTCACATAATCCTCCGTGGAGATCTCCCTGTTGACATCGTCATTCACATTCACTGCCCTGTTGCTGGCCTGTTCCCTTGCTTCCAGCACATGCTCGATCCATTCAGGAGGCAATTCCGCTTCTTCCTGCTCCATGAGTTCTTCGAGGGTTACCTCTTCCGTAAAATCCAGCATCACTCCCAGTTCACGATCCTTCTTCAATCCCTCCACCTTCAGCAATACCAGCACGATGGCAATGACCAGGTGGATGATCACCGTATACAGGACGGGCACCAGGTTGGTTTTGAAAAACTCCCTGGCATTGCGGGGGCCATATGAAAAGAGATCTGCCATGTTCGTGGTGCAAAATTATGATCTTCTGCGTAACAAGGAAATATTGTACATTTACATAACGAAGATAAAACAATAAACATATACAAAACGAAAACCGAAACCCATGAAAAAAATCATCGCCATCGCCATCCTGTTTGCCACGCTCACCAGCTGCAGCATTCTTTCTGAACTCACGGCACTGTCGAAATGTGAATTCAGCTTCCACTCCGCCCAGGACCCTGTGCTGGCAGGCATTGACGTGATGCGTATACAGAACTATTCAGACCTCACCTTCCTTGACGGCCAGCGGCTCGTTTCAAATATTCTTCAGAAACGCCTTCCCTTCGGTATCACGGCCAACGTGGAAGTACGCAATCCCGGTGTAGTCACCGCGGCGCTGAACTACATCGAATGGATCGCTTTTATTGATGATGTCCAGATCTCCACGGGCCGGATCGAACAAAGGGTGGAGATCCCGGGCAACGGTGGAACCGCACTGGTACCCATCCGTATCGAAAGCGACCTGTTCGAATACCTGCAGGGCGACAATCCCAAAACCATGCTGAATTTTGCCCTGAACCTGGTGGATGCCGGCGGACAGCCCACCCGGCTGAGCATGAAGATCAAACCTTCTGTCTACGTTGGCAGCACCCTGGTACCCTACCCGGATTACTTTACGATCAGCAAGAGCTTTTCTTCGGGGAACTGAGCCGGGCATTGGTCGGGACAACGATCTGATCGATGGTCTGCACAGCAAACAGCTTGAAGGATCAGTTGACGTCAATGGTAAAGAGCAATTCAGGTTTCCAGTCCCCGGTTTCAGGAAGGTAAGCGACCCTGGCCCCCATGGAAACGGGAAAGAAGATCCGCAGAAAATGAACATCGAACAGCAGGTCAGCACCATAAGAAAAATACGTCTTTTCTGCCAGGCCGGGTTCAGGATCCGACACCAGGACATCTTTCCCGAGCATATAGTCTGACCAGAGGTTCCCGCGAACGCGCTTGATATACATCACAGGACCGATTTCCAGGTCGGGATAAAACAGCGGAAAACTGTAATCGATGCTGTAATGGTCCAGTTCCAGTCCCCTGATATCTGCATACCCCCTGGGCAGCGGAATATCGTTCCCGAACAGGTACCGGTCGGTTACCTGGCTCTGCGTAAAAAACCGCAGTCGAATGGACTGGTGCCTGAGCGGTCCGGGCACATACAGGGTGATTCCGGCCGAGTTGAGCGATCCGAAATTATGCCGGTCGAAGGGAGCGTTCCGCAACCCGGCGAAGGCCGAAAACCCCAGCCTGGGCATGATCTCCTTGCTGCCCATCCGCAAATAGGAGCTGAAATAGAAGCGGTACAGCAACCGGTGGATGCCGCTTTCGTACCCCGACCGGTCCTCGTTGGGAAAAAGGTCTGATGTATAGGAATACCCCACCAGTGGTTGCGCATAGGAGATGAACTTACCGGTGTTGATTCTCAGCGGGATATATATATTCGATCTGAATGCGAACCGGTCTGGCCGCACCGGCACCTGGTCTGTCTGGTCCAGCTTGTTCACCACCGGGAATCCGCCATAATCCATGCTGAAGTCAACAATGGGGTACCTGCCTTTCAGCCTGAACCCCGTATGCAGGTAATGCAATTTATCCCGGTACTCGTATGCAACCATACCTGTAACAGTACTCAACAGGTTTTGTGTCAGCACAGTCGCCCCGGGTTTCGCCGGCAATTCCCCGGGGGTGAGGGCTGCCTCCGGCTCCATGTAATTGAAATACAGGGGCAGCCAGGAATGTATCTTAAAAGTATTGAACAGTTTGCGGTAGGGAGCAGGATAGTAGTCTCCGGGGGAAACCACCAGGGAGCTGTCGATGATCTGCCGTTCCGCGGGGGTGGGGTCCGCATCCACCTGTTCGGTGGAACCCATAGGTTCATTGATCCGCATCACCGAACCAGGATCCGGAAGTTCTGAAACGGCCCGGTACCCGCTGGCATGGTAGTCGGAATAAAGCACCTGTCCGGTATTCCGGTTCACCGACGGATCAAAGGCACCAAAAGCTGCATCTGTGATTTTGTCCAGCACCTTGCGGGACAGGTCGTACCTGTAGATATTGTCGATCCCGGAAAAAGTGGCGCTGAAATATACCTTGTCACCTGCCACTTCCGGATAGGAGATATCATCATACCCTGCATGGAAGAGTTGCTCCCAGTTGCCGTGCGACCAGGAATAACGGTAGAGGTATTCTTTTGTACGTTCATTGACCGTGACAACCAGTGCCGTATCCTGGTCCATCCATGCAGGGTGCTGCAGGAATGCGTTCCCGGGCGACCGCACCGAATGCAGTACCTTTCCGTCCAGGTCGAGGATCACCAGGTAGAAGGAATGGTCGGTGCGTTGTTCGATTGTTGCGATATAATTACCGCTTTCGGAGAGCGCCGGTGCATAATAGCGTGTGCGCCTACCCAGCTCCTTGACCTGGTTGTTGTTCAGGTCATACAGCCTGATATTTGAAAAATTCCTGTTGCTCCAGCGCATGTCAGGCACCCACTCATCCCACACGATCATTCCCTGGCTGTAACTGAACCGGCCTGAATTCATGTATCCGGGCCTGAACAGCCGGCTGGCGTCCCCTGCTTCGCTGAGGCGGACGAAGGCCGGGATCTGGTCGGGTCCACTCTGCAGGGCCACAACTGCGGAATCACTGAGCCATTGCGGCAAGCGGTAGCTGGTGGTATGTTTCACCGGGGCGGGGCTCCATTGGAGCACATTGCCCGGCATGCGCCTTTTGTGGGATTCCGACCAGTGTTGCTGATAAAAACCGAGTGCCGAACGATAGAGCTCCGACTTTGATGTCACCCCGTATTTCTTCATGCTGAACCAGGTGGTAAATACCAGGTAGGGCCTGCGTGCGACAAGGTTTTCCATATCGATCCAGAACTGGTCCCCGTAGGTCCTTCTTCCATAACGTACCATCAGGTAACCCAGTTCGTAATGGTTCGGGAGCACATCCCTGTAGGAACCCAGGAGCGATTTGGAAAAGGAATAGCGTTGGTCATTCTCCAGCAGGATTGCCTTCATCCGCATTTCAAATGAAGGCAGTCTTCCCCTGCCGGAGTAGGAAAACCTCGTTTCCGCATCCACGGCATCCCCTTCCAGGTACCACACAGGCAGGAACCCGGAGAGAGCACCAACGGCCTGTTCACCGGCGGCATACGACAGTGCCTTTCCCATCCCCTGGTTGAGCCTGGACACCTGGAACGCATGTCGTCCCTCGTGAAGTGCCAGCTGGGTCATCCAGTCCTGCGGATAACCATTCGGATCAGGATTGGTAAACACCTCCAGCCTGCGGGGTACCCACACAAAGACACCGTTTGAAAAGCTCGATTCGTGGTGGAATACCACGGGCATTTTCGTGTGCCGGTGGTCCAGCACCTTCGCCTGGTGGGGATAAAAATACTCCATCTGGTCGGCAAAGGCCATGGCCAGGCTGTCCAGTCCGCGTGGATAGATCAGTTGATAGTGTGTACTGGAGAAATGGTTCCATCGTATCGTCCCCCTGTCCTGACCATATTCATAGAACTGGGCCGACACAGGCAAAATTGCACAAAGCAGGAAACAAAGGATACCGAAAGAATAGGAGGCTGCCCGCCTCTTCAGAAAAAACCTACGAGGCTGCAAATTGTACTCCAAATCCCTGGTTTCGTAAATATACATATGCTCTCTTTCGCACATTCCTGTCGAGGACGATATCATACATGCGTGTAGATCCGCTTGTTCTGCAAACCCCGGAAAGTGCTTCCTCCAGGTGGATCAGGTCCATTCTTTTCCCCTTAAACCCGGTGATGGTGGTCACCGGTGCACCGTCGATCTTCCGCTTGCCGAGCGCAATGGTCAGCTTCTGATCCCGCGGCCTGGGTGTTTCCGGTTCATGAACATTGGCGTACTCGTACTCAAATTCCGGGTAGGTGGAATACACCACCATATCGGAAACAGACAAACGTTTTTGTACCATGACAGTTCGGTTAGTGGAACCGCAAATATAGTTTACCTGCGGGAATCTGTCAATTTTTTTAAGTAAATTCGGAACCTGAAAACCATATTATCCGAATGCGCATGACTCGTTTCCGAAGATATAACCTGTTGCTGGGCTGGTTCAGTTTCCTGGTTGCACTGCTTGTTTATTCCCTGACCATCGAACCCACCGTAAGCCTGTGGGATTGTGGCGAATTCATCGCCAGTTCCTACAAACTGCAGATCGGCCACCCTCCCGGGGCCCCGCTCTATATGATCATTGGAAGGATTTTCTCATTCTTTACCAGCGATCCGGCCACCGTGGCAAAAATGTATAATATGGTTTCAGCGACCAGCAGTGCCTTCACGATCCTGTTCCTTTACTGGACCATCGCGCACCTGCTCCGGAAGATCTTTATCAAAACAGCGCAGGACCACAACCCCACCAACTATATACTTGTCATGGGAAGCGCCCTGGTAGGAGCCCTCGCCTATGCATTTTCCGACACCTTCTGGTTCTCCGCTGTGGAAGCAGAAGTATATGCCACTTCCTCCCTGTTCACCGCGGTGGTTTTCTGGGCCATCCTGAAATGGGAAAACATCGCCGACGAAAAACATGCCAACCGCTGGCTCATCCTGATCGCCTACCTCATGGGCCTTTCCATTGGTATTCACCTGCTGAACCTGCTGGCGATTCCTGCCATTGTGCTGGTATATTATTTCAGGAAATACACGGTCTCGCGCAACGGCCTGGTCAAGGCCATACTGGTGGCGATGGCCATACTGGGTTCCATCATGTACCTGATCATTCCGGGCCTGGTGAAAATAGCCACCTGGTTTGAGCTCCTGTTCACCAACAGTTTCGGTTTACACTACAACACCGGATTCATCATCTATGTGATCCTGCTGCTTGGACTCCTGGCATTCGGGATTTACCGTACCCAGTTCCAGAGGAAACATGTCATCCTGAATACCATCCTGGTCAGTCTTACGGTGATCATCATCGGTTATTCGTCCTATGCCATGATCATCATCCGTTCCACGGCACAACCCCCGATGAATGAGAACAGGCCCGACAATGCATTTGCGCTGCTCTCCTACCTGAACCGGGAACAGTACGGCGACCGACCTCTGGTGACTGGAAACCAGTACAATGCAGAATTTGAATCCGTGGATTACAAAAAACCCGTATATGTGCTGAACAAGGAAACCAATACTTACGAGATCGCTTCCCGGAAACCTGAAATCAGCTACAAGGAGGGAAAAATCCTGTTCCCGCGGATGTACAGCAGGGATCCCCGGCACAAGCAGGCCTACGTTGAATACGGCACCATAGATGATCCCGCCAATCCCACCTACCTCGACAATATCGAGTTTTTCCTGCGCTACCAGCTGGGACACATGTATATCAGGTATTTCATGTGGAATTTTGTCGGTAAACAGAATGATGTGCAGAGCCATGGAGGGATTCTCGACGGACGGGTGGTCAGCGGTATCAAAGGGATCGATGAGATCTGGCTGGGCAACCAGGACGAGCTTACGGATGATATGCTGAACCACCCTGCCCGCAACACCTATTATTTCCTGCCGCTGATACTGGGGATCATCGGCTTGTTCTTTCACCTGAAACACCACCTGAAAGATTTCTGGATCATTATGTTCCTGTTTGTACTTACAGGGATTGCCATCGTGGTTTATCTCAACCAGTCGCCGTTCCAGCCCCGGGAACGCGATTATGCCTACGCGGGGTCGTTCTATGCCTTCTCCATCTGGGTAGGCATGGGAGTTGCCGGAATTGCGGCATTCATCAGTCGCTGGATGAGCATGCGACTGGCCGCAGTATTCAGTTTCATTATCGCTTTCATGGCAGGACCATTGCTGATGGCCGCCCAGAACTGGAACGACCACGATCGCTCGGGGCGATACCTGACACGGGACATTGCACGCAATTACCTCGAATCCTGCGATGAGGATGCCATCCTCTACACCGTGGGCGACAACGATACGTTCCCGCTCTGGTATGCGCAGGAAGTGGAAGGTATCCGTACCGACGTTAGGGTGGTGAATATGATGCTGTTCAATACGGAATGGCACATCGACCAGATGAAGATGCAGGCCTATGAATCGGAACCTCTCCCCATCTCACTGCCGAATGCAAAATACCGGGAAGGCACAAACAACTCCATCTACGTCAGGGAAAATGAACGATGGGCAACAGCAGATTATATCGCCAGCTTCATCAGGAGCGATGATCCACGCACCAAGCTGACCTTGCGGAACGGGGAACAGGTCGATCACCTGCCCACAAATAAGATCGTCATCGAGTTGGACAGTGCTGCCGTTCTGGAGAACGGAATCGTTGCGCCCCATGATGCGGACAAAATTGAGAAGGATGTGCGTATTGAGCTGGCGCCCAATGACCAGATCATGAAGGGAGCCATGTTGCAGCTGGATATTTTTGCACAGAACGACTGGAAACGCCCGGTATATTTCACAGCAGGCGGTTTCGACGGCAGTCTTGGACTGGAGCCCTATTACCAGGTCGATGGACTGGCGTACAAGGTGGTGCCGATTCGTACCCCGCAGGAAAGCATCCTGGTAATGGGACGCATCGATCCTGATAAAATGTATGACCTGGTGATGAATACGTTCACCTGGGGAAGAATGAACGAACCGGATGTGCACCTGGACTATTATTCCATCCGCACACTCTCCGTGATCAGGTTCAGAAACATGCACGTACGGCTTGCGCTTGAGCTCCTTCAACGCGGTGACAAGGAGAAGGCAGTGAATGTGCTGGACCGGTGCATGGAGTTGGCACCCCATTCAGTCTTGCCCTACGACCAGTATGTTGCCGGGCTGACCTTCCCGCAGGGAGACAGGACCGTGCACCACGAGGGTATCATCGAATTGTACTACATGTGCGGGGAGACCGAAAAGGCAAATGCGCTCCTTACGGAATATTTCGATGTCCTGAACCAGCGCATGGTATATTTCAATTCCCTGAAGCCGAAAATCCGTGCAAGTATTGAGCAGGACCAATATGAAACCATGGCACAGCTGGAGGAACTCAGAATGCTGCTTGGTAAATTCGGTCAGAACGATAAGCTGCTGGAGCTGGGATTTTAACACTGAAGTGACAGGCCGGGGAATTGAGCGGCACAGGCAGCCTTTTCCCTTTTGCTAATTCTGTCGTTCCATGAGGTATTCAGCGAACGCAAACAATTCGGTTTTGCGCTCCATTGGTGTATTGAGATGGTTCAGGCTCTCCAGTGCCTGCTGGTAATAATTATTGATCTCTCGGTTCACCTTCTCTTTCACATGCAGTGCATCAAAAAGCTGCATAACCGCCTGTACCTTTTCCTCCGGGTCAGCATCCCGGGCAGTCAGCCAGCCGGTCAGCGCCTTTTTCTGTTCCGGGTTCGCATCCCGTAAGGCCGTGATCATCAGCATGGTCTTCTTGTTATCGACGATATCCATTCCCGGTTTCTTGCCGAATAATTCCGGATCACCATACGCATCCAGCAGGTCGTCCTGTAACTGGAATGCAATACCCAGGTCGCGGCCAAAATCATACAGATCAGCAGCATCCTTCTCCGAGGCACCGCCCAGCATGGCTCCGATCTTCAGGCTGGCAGCAATGAGCACCGACGTCTTCAGCTCGATCATCCGCAGGTACTGCTGCTCGGTAACGGTCAGCATGTTCTCAAAATTCATATCCAGCTGCTGGCCCTCGCAGACCTCGATGGCTGTGCGTGTAAAAACATTGTGCACGCCCCTGAGCACTGCTCCCGGAGCCTCATTCATGAATTGGCTGGCCAGGATGGACATGACATCTCCCGACAGGATGGCGGTATTGTCATCCCATTTAACATGTACCGTTTGCTTCCCGCGCCGCAGTTCAGATTTGTCCATGATATCGTCATGCAACAAGGTGAAATTATGGAAAATCTCGATGGCTGTGGCAGGATGGAGCGCAGATTCCACTGAGCCGTCAAACATGTCACATGCCAGCAACACAAGTGCAGGCCGGATCCGCTTGCCCCCTATGGAGAGGATATAATGCACCGGTTCATACAGCTCCGTGGGATCTTCAGGAAATTTTATGTTTGCAAGGTGCTTTTCAATCAGCTTCTGCGCTTCTGTCAATGTATACATATCTGCTGCATATTTGATGTAAATGTAATCCAATAACGATTGAATCAACTAAGTTAATTCCATTTTTCAGGTGCACCAAGAATTGAGAAAGATTTTTACCGAAACCGGCATTTGAACAATGGCACGGGAATTAACGTTTAAAATGCAATTTGATTAGGCAGGTTATTGCCTTATTATGATTAAATTTGGGCTTTCAACGAAACAATGATGGTAAAAACAAGTAAAATAGTTCATTTTCTCACTTTTGCGCTCATATTTCTGACAGGTTCATCATACGCACAGGGGTATGAGATCAAGCTGAAGGCCCCTGATTTTGCAGGGGGAGAGGTGATTCTCGCCGAATATTTTACCAACCGGATGGTCCCCAAGGATACCGCACAGATCAGCCTGAAAGGTGAAGCGGTTTTTAAAGGGGAAGAGCCATTCGATGGGGGGATGTACGTGATGTATTTCGGTTCCAGTTATTTATTTGATTTCCTGATGGACCGCGACCAGTTTTTCAGTGTTGCGACCGACAGTTCCGATCTTGTTAAACACACTGTTTTCAGTGGAAGTAAAGATAATCAACTGTTTTACTCCTACAAGCAATACCTGGCAGATCAGCGCAAGGTACAACAGCAATACGAGGCGCAACTGGCGGCCGCAGAAACGATTTCCGATTCCAGCTGGATCAACAGGAAAATGGAAGAACTCAACGAGCAGATGACCGCGTATATCGACGGGATGATTTTTAACAACAGGGGAACCTTTTTCAGTACTTTCCTGCTGGCTATGAAAGAGCACCAGGCGCCGGAAAAAATCCTGAAGGGAACCAGGAGGCAACAGGATTCCATCCGGTATGTCTATTACAAAGACAATTATTTCAACACGTTCAATGTATCGGATGTCAGGCTGCTGCACACGCCTCTGTATGAACCGAAGATCAAGACCTACATCAACAGGGTGGTGCCCCAGCATCCCGATTCGCTGATTGCTGCCGTGGACATGCTGATAGCTCAATCAAGGTCAGAAGAGACCATATTCCGCTACATGCTGATCACCCTGTTCAACAATTTTGCCGAAAGCAAGCTGATGGGCATGGACAAGGTCTATTTTCATATCGCCGAGAAGTACTACATCATCGAGGCTACCTGGAGCAGCGAGGACTTCCTCAACAAGCTCCGCGACAACCTGGAGAAGAGCAAACCCACGTTCATCGGGAACGTGGCACCCGATTTTGAGCTGAAAGGATTGCCCGCCAATCATTTCCACCTGGCACAAATGGATACCGCGATTAAAAGCGACCCGCATGTAGGATTCAATTTCATGCTCTCGGATATTCCCGCGGAATATACCCTGCTGTATTTCTGGGAAGCCGACTGCGGACATTGCAAGAAATCAACGCCTGCATTGTACAAGGTTTTTGAAAAATACAAGGACCAGGAAGTACAGGCAATGGCCGTTCATGTAATCAATTCGGTGGAGGGAAAGGTGAAATGGGTCGATTTCGTGAATGAACACGGGCTGTATGACTGGGTCAACTGCTGGAGTCCCTACGACAATGAATTCAGGAAACAATACAATTTGCAGAGTTTCCCGCAGTTGTTCCTGCTCGACAAAGACAAAAAGATTATTGCCAAGCAGCTGACACCGGAACAGGCAGATGACATATTGAACCGTTTTTTAAATAATTGAACTCCTTAACCCTGGATGATGGAATATAAAAAGATCCGGCTGAAGCTGGAAGACGGAAATGAATTTGAAGGCTATTCATTCGGATACGAAGGCAGCACTGCCGGAGAAGTAGTATTCAATACCGCCATGACCGGTTACCCGGAAAGTCTGACCGATCCCTCCTACCGCGGGCAGATCCTGGTACTCACCTACCCGATCGTTGGCAACTACGGGGTACCTAACGAGGAGGAAGAGAACAACATGTTCCTTTTCTTTGAGTCGCACACCCTGCATATTTCGGCACTGATCATCAGTGATTATTCGGCTGAATATTCCCACTGGAATGCACAAAAGAGCCTTGGCGACTGGCTGAAGGAAAACAAAATTCCCGGCATTTTTGGAGTAGACACCCGTCATATCACCAAGCTGCTGCGTGAAAAGGGCTCCATGCTCGGAAAGGTGATTTTCAATAACGAGGAGCCTGAATGGTACGATCCCAATCAGGACAACCTGGTGGAGCAGGTCACCGTAAAAAAGAAAGAAGTATACGGGAACGGGAAGCACAGGATCCTGCTGATTGATTGCGGGGTAAAATACAACATCATCCGGTACCTGCTGGAGCGTGATACCACCGTGATCCGTGTACCATACAACCATGATATTACAAAAGAGGAATACGACGGCCTGTTTATTTCCAATGGTCCGGGCGACCCCAAACTATGCAAGGCCACCATCGATCAGCTGGCTGTTGCCTACGGCAAGGATACCCCAATATTCGGTATATGCCTGGGGAACCAGCTGATGGCGCTGGCTGCCGCAGCAGACACCTACAAGCTCAAATACGGACATCGCAGTCACAACCAGCCTGTGCTGCAGGCAGGCACCAATACAGCCTATATTACTTCACAGAACCACGGATTTGCCATCGACAATGACACCCTTGGAAAAGACTGGGAACCGCTCTTTATCAACCTCAATGACAATACCAACGAGGGAATGAAGCACAGGAGCAAGCCGTTCTTCTCCACACAGTTCCATCCCGAGGCTTCGGGCGGACCCACAGACACGGCACACCTGTTCGACGAATTCATCGCAATGATCGAAGCTTCCAAACAACAGGGTTAACCATCGGAAACAGTTCCCCTGGATTTGCTGCGCCGGCATGGCGATTTTACAGGTATCCGAACCACTTCGTGTTCAGATAATCTACATTATTGTGGAATTCTGCCACTAACGGAAATGGTCATTTATTTTATAGGCGTTGTCGAAAACAGCTGCTCTGAATAGGCGAGTGACCTGGCGGTCCTATCACTTCCGGATCTGGCCACTGCCATAGATCACATACTTGGTGGTGGTCAGCTCCTTGAGTCCCATCGGGCCACGGGCGTGCAGTTTCTGGGTGCTGATCCCTATCTCGGCACCGTACCCGAACTCGAAGCCGTCGGTGAAACGGGTGGAAGCATTCACATATACGGCAGCGGCATCCACGCGATCAAGGAAAAACTGGGCATTCCCGTAATCCGAGGTCACGATCGATTCCGAGTGCGATGATCCATAGGTATGGATGTGCGATATGGCCTCCTTAAGTGAGCCGACTACTTTTGCGCTGATGATATAATCGAGGTACTCTGTGGCCCAGTCCTCTTCCGTAGCCTCCCTGGCATCCTCCAGCAGGCTGCAGACCTGCGCATCCCCACGTACTTCAACGCCGGCGTCCAGCAGTGCCTGGCCGATCAGCGGGATCGCCTTTTCAGCAATATCCTTATGGATCAGCAGGCTTTCGGCGGCATTACACACGCCCGGACGGTGGGTTTTGGAATTGACCACGATGTCCTTTGCCATTTCAAGGTCGGCCGATGTATCCACGAATACATGGCAGTTGCCCACCCCGGTTTCAATCACCGGAACGGTGCTGTTCTGCACCACGGCCCGGATCAGTCCGGCTCCGCCACGGGGGATCAGGATATCCAGGTACTCATTCAGTTTCATGAGCGCATTGGCGCTTTCCCTGGTGGTATTGGTAACCAGCTGGATCATATCCGGGTTGTACCCCATTCCGGCAACCACATCGCGGAAGATACTGACAATTGCCATGTTGGAATTGAACGCCTCTTTACCTCCCCGCAAGACACATACATTCCCGGTCTTGATACACAACCCGCCCACATCTGCAGTGACATTGGGCCTGGATTCATAGATCACACCCACCACTCCCAGGGGAACACGTTTTTTACCGATCATGAGGCCATTGGGCCGTTTTTTCATTTCCAGCACCTCTCCCACCGGGTCTTCCAGTCCGGCGATCTGCTCCAGTCCCTCTGCAATGCCCCTGATCCTGTCCTCATTCAGGGTAAGCCTGTCGACAATCGCTCCCTTCAAACCCATTTCCTTTGCATTTTCCAGGTCCTTTCTGTTTTCCTCCAGGATCGAAGCGGTTGCCTTCACCAGGTTTGTTGCAACACCCCTCAGGATACTGTCTTTGGCACTGGTCTCCAGATGGGCCAGTTCGTATGCTGCTTCTTTCGCTTTTTTTCCTATTTCAATAATCTCTTTCACAAGTACATATATTAGTTATAGTATTAATTTACAATATGTTATAAATTTCGTTTATACTCAAGGTGACTGGTTGCCTCGCAGAATAATATTGATAATAAGGTGCTCGGCGAACCTTCATCAATACTCCATGCGCTTCGTGCAATATATACATGCCCTTTTGTGTTTGCTTCCTCTGAAATTAAAATGCTCAATGATGAAGGTTTCATAGGTTATAGATCTTATTTAAAGTCTTACAATTTAATCAGTTATAAATTTCAGTTTTCTCCGGGGGATTGGTTGCCTCGCAGAATATTTATATTTTAACAGGTGCCCGGCGAACCCTCATCGATCTGCCTGTTGGCAGCCTGATACTGCAATCACATCCTACAATGCTGATTTGATTCCTGTGGATTTACTTACAAAATGGGTCCCCTGTTTTTTACCGGCAAGAATGTCGAAGAGTACATCGGCATCTGATCCTTCTGCGATCACCACATCAATATTGTTTTTCCGGCAAATTTCAGCGGCCCTGATCTTAGACTGCATTCCGCCTGACCCCACATCCGATGTGCCCTCTGCCACGATTCCCTTCAGATCTTTTTTTGCCTCCATTACAGTGGAAACCTGTTTTGCATCGCTGTTTTTGTGTGGATTGGAAGTATATACACCATCGGTATTGGTTAAGATGATCAGCAGATCGGCGTTGATCAGCTCTGCAACCCGGGCCGCCAGCATGTCATTGTCGCCAAATTCAATTTCCTCTGTGGAAACAGCATCATTTTCATTGATCACGGGGATCACGTTCATCTCCAACAGGCGGTTGATGGTGTTCCTTGCATTGGTACGGCGCGTTTCGTTCTCTATCCCGTCACGGGTCAGCAGCACCTGTCCGATCACCTGGTCATATTCATTGAAAAAAGTCTCGTACATACGCAGCAATGCCGCTTGTCCGATAGATGCGAGTGCCTGTTTCTCAACGATCCCGGTTGGTTTTTTTTCAAGTTTCATGATGCCCATGCCGGCACCTACCGCCCCTGAAGTCACCAGGATCACTTCCTTGCCGGCACTGATCAGGTTCGATATTACGCGTGCCATCTTCTCTATGCGCAGCAGGTTGATTCTGCCATCCTCCTGCGTAATGAGGGCTGTTCCCACTTTAACAATAATCCTGTGTTTGTCCTTTAAAATAACTCTGTGGTTCATTTTTTCCTGTTAAATATTGAATGCTTACCGCGATAACCTAAACATAATGTTTTAATTCTTCAAATATTTTTTCAGCGGGCCTGATCTGAAGTGCACTCCTGGCCGCATGCATTTTCCCCTTGATCAACTCCAGTCCCGGATTACCAATGCTCCCCGTGTGCGTATATTCAGTCTTCCCGGAAGACTTGTAGGCTCCTGATTCGATCTCCGAGGCAACTTCCCTGTAAGCATCCCGGAAAGGTGTTCCTTCCATCACTTTCCTGTTCACCGCTTCAACGGAAAAAACAAGGGCATATTTCGGATCTTCCAGGATGTGGTCCCGGGGAACCATGCTGGAGGTCATCAGCGCCATCATCTGCAGGCATTGTTTGGTTTTGCTGATCCCCGGCACAAGGATTTCCTTGGTCAGCTGCAGATCACGGTGGTACCCGGAGATCAGGTTGGCTGTCAGTCCGTTCAAGGTTGCCGGCATCGCCATGATGGTATTGCAGTGTGCCCGCACCAGTTCGAGTACATCCGGATTTTTCTTATGTGGCATGATGCTGGAACCGGTGGTCAGTTCATCCCGGAAAGAAATAAAATGAAGGTCCTGGCTCATGAACAGGATCATATCTGCTGCCAGGCGTGACATCGTGTTTGCCAGTGACGAGAGTCCGGTGGCCATGTGCATTTCCATTTTTCCACGGTTGAGCTGCGCAGAAACGGCACTTACCTGGAGTGCACTGAATCCTGCCAGGCGGGTGGTAAGCTCACGGTCTATAGGGAAAGAGGAGCCATACCCGGCGGCAGACCCAAGTGGATTCTGGTCGATCACCTTCAGGATACCTGATATAAGCTGGAGGTCGTTCACAAGTGATTCGGCGTAGGCTCCGAGCCAGAGTGCGAATGAGGAAGGCATGGCCACCTGGGTATGGGTATATCCCGGCAGCAGGTATTTGTTATATAGCGCTGCCTGACTGATCAACGTATCGAATAGTACATCTGCATCTTCCAGGACCAGCCGAAGCTCCTCCTTCATCAACAGCAGCATGGCTGTCATCACCTGGTCGTTTCGCGATCGTGCCGTATGTATCTTTTTTCCCGGGTCGCCAAGGGTGTTGACCAGGTGGTTCTCCAGGTGGCTGTGGATATCCTCATCATCCGGGTCCAGTGCGAAGGACGGGCTTTTTGTTTTCGGGTAATAATCAGCCAATTCCCTTAGGACCTGCTGCGCCTCTTCCTGCTTCAGCAGCCCGGTTTTACCCAGCATGATGGCGTGGGCCATCGAACCGATGATGTCATAGGGAGCCAGCAGTTTATCGAACGACTGGTCGTTGCCCACGGTGAATTTCATTACCGCTTCCTCGGTTTTCTTTTCCTTGTCCCACAGTTTCATGACTCTATATCTTAGTTAGTGTATTCTGACGAAGGGTGCTTCATGTGCCGTTTATGAGCAGTTCCAGGAAAGCTGCATAGCGATCGATGGCTTCTTCAATTTCCGATATGAAAATATACTCGTTCGCTGTATGAGAGCGGGCTGAATCACCCGGTCCGATCTTCACCGCGGGAAAGTTAAGCAGTGCCATATCTGATAATGTGGGTGATCCGAAGGGTTGCATCCCAAGGGTTTCAATCACCCTGAACGCCGGATGTTCTCTTGGAAGCGAAGAGCTTCTGAGTCGCATGGACCGGGGTACCAGGTGAGAAGCACACTCCGCCTTCATTATTTCCAGCAGGCGCTCGTTGGTATACTTGTCGTTGCTCCTGACATCAATAACGAATTCGCAGGTGTCGGGCACCACGTTGTGCCCGGTGCCGGCCTGTATCATGGTCACGCTCACCGACGGATCCCACAGCCAGTCAGAATACTCATTGAATTTGAGTCCCCTGATTTTCTGAATATCATCTATGGCATGATAGATGGCATTCTCACCTTCTTCCCGTGCAGCATGTCCTGAAATACCGGATGCTGCAGCATCGAGCACCATCAGGCCACGCTCGGCTACTGCCGGTTGCATGCCAGTGGGCTCGCCCACCACGGCAAATTCAAGTCCGGGGAGCAGGGGGAGAACAGATGTGATGCCATGTGTTCCGCTGACCTCCTCTTCCGTGGAGATGACCAGCACCACCTGGTCGGCCATCCCTTTTTCAACAAGGTGACGGTACGCTGCGATCAGGCAAACAACGGAAGCGCCTGCATCGTTGCTGCCCAGTCCGGTGATCCGGCCGTTGCCATTCACCGGCAGGTATGGGTCCGTTGTCCATCCGGCCACCGGCGCAACCGTATCCATATGGGAGTTGAGCAAAAGCGTGGCCTTTGCAGGATCGTTGCCTCCTGTGATCACCAGGTTGTTTCGGTGACGGGTCACCGTGAAACCCTGCTTACCGAGCCAGTGCTCCAGAAAGGCTGCACGGGTCTCTTCGTTTCTGCTCATCGCAGGAATGGCCAGGGTCTGCACCAACAGGTCGATATGTTTCTCCAGCACCGTCATTTCAGGTTACTGATTCCGGCATGCGAAGTGATGATTCCCTTGATCAGCGCGGAACTCAATCCGTAGTGCTCCATCTCGTTCAACCCGGCGATGGTACAGCCCATGGGTGTGGTTACCTTGTCGATCTCCCGTTCAGGGTGGTTGCCGGTACTCAGCAGGATCTGTGCCGCCCCCTTGGCTGTCTGTGCAGCAATCTTACCAGCCTCTTCGGCGTGAAAACCGATCTGGATCCCTCCCTGTGTTTCGGCGCGGATGAACCGCAGGAAAAAAGCGATGCCACATGCGGCCAGGATCGTTGCTGCAGGCATCAGCTTCTCGTGAATAATCATCGTGGAACCCATCGGGTCGAACAGTTCCATAACCACCTGTTCTGCGGCCGGGTCTTTCCCTGCGATGCAGGTCATGGATTCCCCGTACTCCACGGCAGTATTAGGCATAATCCGTACCACGGGTACCTTGTTGCCAATCCAGGATTCGATTTCGCTGATGGAAACTGCCGAAACCACGCTGACCAGTACCTTCCCCGCAGTCAGTTCGTGTTCGATTTCCTTTACAACCTGCTCTGCCTGTCCCGGCAGGACAGCAAGAATAATGATATCACTTTCTGCGGCAAGTTCGGTATTGCTCGTTTTCACCGTAAGCCCGTGCGCACCGAATGCATTGAGCAGTTCCTGTTTACGCCGGGAAATGAGCACATCCTTCCCTTCAACATTCCCATGATTCACCAGTCCCCTGGCGATTGCCCCGCCGATATTACCGGCGCCTATGATTCCTGTTTTTTTATTCATTGTATGCTGTATGTTTTCAAGGGTTGTGGTCCATCCGTTCCAGGGATTCTGTTCCAAAAATATTTTTTTCAGACCGGACATGGAGTGGGGATTTTCCTGCCCGTTGCCGGCTCCCAAAAGATGCCGCCTGTCAGACAGTGACCTTTTGCAAAGAAATATATATTTAAATAGCGATTTATATTTATATTTCTTTTACCGGCTGTTTTTCCTGTGCCAGATCTTTTGCTGGTTGCCCAGCAGTTTGGTAAATCCGTCCACATCTGCGGCGCTCCAGTCGCGATTCTCTTCGCCATAGGCCGCAAATTCAGCATCCATGAGGTCGTACTTGCTTGTGACACCGGTGACCACATGGTTGTATGGCCTGAGACGCAAAGTTACTGTTCCTGTTACATTTTCCTGTGTGGAGGCAAGGAAATCTTCAAGATTTCTCATTACCGGCTCCAGGAACTGTGCTTCATGGACGAACATGCCGTACCAGCTTCCCACCTGTTCCTTCCAGTGCAGCTGCCACCGGGTGAGCACATGTTTTTCCAGGGCCAGGTGGGCATCAATGAGCATCCTGGGTGCAGGGGCTTCAAAACCCACGCGGCCCTTGATACCGATGATTGTATCGCCCACGTGCACATCGCGACCGATGGCATAGGAAGCGCCAATCCTGTCAAGTTGACGGATTGCCTCCACGGGCTGCAGTTTTTCACCGTTCACCCCCACCGGTTCTCCTTTTTCGAACATGATCTCCACTACTTCGGTGCCTTTTTTCGGAGGTCCGGAAGGAAAGGCACTATCGGGGAGTTCCTCGTGACTGGTAAGGGTTTCTTTTCCTCCCACGCTGGTACCCCACAGTCCTTTGTTGATGGAATATGCCACGTTCCTGGCTTCCATTTTTATCCCGTTTTCGGCAAGATAGGCAATCTCATCTTCCCGGGAGATCTTCAGTTCACGGATGGGGGTAACCACTTTGATCTCCGGTGCCAGCACATGGATCGTCAAATCAAACCGCACCTGGTCATTGCCCGCTGCCGTGGAACCGTGGGCGATCCTGGTGAAGCCCTTTTTCCTGGCATATTCCACAAGGGCAATGGCCTGGAAGGACCGTTCCGAACTCACCGAAAGCGGGTAGTTCCTGTTCCGCAGGGAATTACCAAAGAGCATGAACCTGATGCAACGCTGGTAATAATCGTCCGTCACATCCAGCACCTCGTGTGATATCGCGCCAAGCCGCCTGGCATGTGCCCCAATCCTTTCCAGTTCCTCTGCATCAAATCCTCCAGTATTGACAATGGCCGAATATACTTCATAATGCTTCTCTTTTGCAAGGTACACCGCGCAAAACGAAGTGTCCAGCCCACCGCTGAAGGCCAACAGTATTTTTTCTTTTTCTTTCATGCTATTTCTGGATTTTCTATGCTGCTTTGCTGTTCCCTGTGTCTTTATCACCTTTGTGGTCATCCTGCTTTTTTGCACCCGTCTTTTTTGCCCGTTTTGTTTCAGCCGGACTGGGTTTCAACATAGCGGTGCACAGGCAGTGGGACCTTCGTGTGCGCACCAGGATATCATAATAGGGGCAGGACTGGCAACCCTTCCAGAACTCCTCATCATCGGTAAGTTCGGAAAATGTAACCGGCTGGTATCCCAGGCTGCTGTTGATCTTCATCACTGCAAGGCTGGTCGTCAGACCGAATAACCTGGCTTCAGGAAACAATACCGCAGACAACTCGAGGGCCTTCGCCTTGATCTGTCCGGCAAGACCCAGTCCCCTGTAATCGGGATTCACCACCAGTCCGCTGTTGGCAACATATTTATTGTGCCCCCATGATTCGATGTAACAGAATCCGGCCCAGGAGCCGTCCTCATGGACGGCAATTACAGATTTCCCTTCCAGTATCTTCTGCGCGAGGTACTCCCTGCTCCTGATGGCGATCCCTGTTCCCTTTACCCGGGATGCATTGTAAATGGCCTTTTCCACATCTTCCAGGTACCCCAGGTCTGCCTGTGTTGCTACGTATATATTGATCTTTGACATTGTTCTAGTAAATAAAGGTTTGAAAATCGTTCTTGCTGTGTCCTGCACTCCGGAAGCCAACTGCCCATTCCCCTGGCAGCTAATGCACCTCCTCCCGCCTGAATCCCGGCATTTTTGTTTTCAGCAAATTGGTCAGGTCTCCTTTGGTCACCCCGTCACGCGGAATGACCAGGATGGTATCGTCCCCTGCAATGGTTCCGGCGATCTCGTACGAATTGAGATTGTCGAGTGCATAGGCAATGCTGCTGGCATGGCCCGGCAGGGTTTTCATAATGGCCATGCCCTGTGCATAATCAATGGAAACAAACCCGGTGATCGGAATATCTTCGTTTTCTGAAGGATCGTTCAGCTGCCGCTCCGTCAGCATATAAATATATCCTTTCTCGCTGTCGGGCATTTTTGCCACCTTCAGGTATTTCAGATCCCTGGAAAGCGTCGCCTGGGTCATGGAAAACCCCTGGCGCTCGAGCTGATCCTGCAACTCCTCCTGTGAAGAGATATTGGAACCGTTGATCAGTCGCCTGATCGCCATCAATCTTTCATTCCTGTCTCTCATATTGTATATTTATACATATTCCTTGCAAATTTATGCATTATTTATTCACAAATGCAAGATATTATGTTTTTTTTTCTATTTTTGGCTCCCGGATCGATGCGAACCGGACCTGCAGCAATGACCGGTCTGTTCCTGTACAAAATTTAATACTGCGATAACATGACCGAAAAAATCAACAAAGTACTTATCCTGGGATCCGGAGCACTGAAGATCGGTGAAGCTGGCGAATTTGACTATTCAGGATCACAGGCGCTGAAGGCCTTGCGCGAGGAGGGTGTAAAAACAGTGCTGATCAACCCGAACATTGCCACGGTGCAGACTTCCAGTGATGTGGCTGACGAGATTTATTTTCTCCCTGTGACCCCCCACTTTGTAGAGAAAGTCATTCAGAAAGAGCAACCGGATGGGATTCTCCTGGCCTTTGGGGGCCAGACAGCCCTGAATTGTGGTGTGGCGCTGTACGAATCCGGGATCCTGGAAAAATACAATGTAAAAGTCCTGGGCACGCCGGTGCAGGCAATCATGGACACGGAAGACCGTGAACTGTTTGCAGGGAAACTGAGAGAGATCGATGTGAAGACCCCGAAAAGTTTCGCGGTAACCACGATTACCGATGCACAAAAGGCTGCTGAAAAACTTGGTTTTCCCATCATCGTGCGGGCAGCCTATACACTTGGCGGGCAGGGAAGCGGGTTCTGCAACAATCCGGATCAGTTGCAAATCCTGGCCGCCAATGCATTTTCCTACTCCAAACAGATCCTGGTCGAAGAATCCCTGAAAGGATGGAAAGAGGTCGAATATGAGGTGGTGCGCGACAAGTACGACAACTGTATCACGGTGTGTAACATGGAAAACTTCGATCCGCTGGGCATCCATACCGGTGAAAGTATCGTGGTAGCCCCGTCACAGACCCTCACCAACAGCGAATACCATAAACTCAGAAAACTGTCTATACGGATTATCCGACACATCGGGATCATCGGTGAATGCAATGTCCAGTACGCCCTGGATCCCTATTCTGAAGACTACCGCGTGATCGAGGTAAACGCCCGTCTTTCGCGCTCTTCCGCACTTGCTTCCAAGGCAACGGGCTATCCCCTGGCCTTTGTCGCAGCCAAACTCGCACTTGGTTACGGTTTGCATGAGTTAAAAAATTCCATTACCAAAACCACCTCGGCCTTTTTTGAACCGGCACTTGATTACATTGTCTGCAAGATCCCGCGCTGGGACCTGAACAAATTCTCCGGGGTCTCCAGGATGATTGATTCAAGCATGAAATCGGTAGGTGAGGTCATGGCCATAGGAAGGACATTTGAGGAAGCGATACAAAAAGGTATCCGGATGATTGGCCAGGGCATGCATGGTTTCGTGGGGAACCACAACCTGGAATTTGAAGATATCGAAAAGGAGCTGGTCGAACCCACAGATATGCGGATCCTTGTGATTGAAAAGGCATTTGAAAAGGGTTACAGCGTGGACCAGGTCCATGAACTCACAAAGATTGACCGGTGGTTCCTGGTCAAACTCCGGAACATATTTAATCTGAAAAACACGTTGGAAAAAGTTCCTTCACTGGAAAAGCTGGAAGACGATTTGCTGTTACAGGCGAAAGTGGCAGGATTCAGTGATTTTCAGCTGGCACGGATCATTCTCAACGGCAACGTGTCGGAGGAGATGCAGCTTGTCAGGGAACACAGGAAAAAGCGCGGGATTGTGCCCAGTGTAAAACAGATCGACACACTGGCTGCTGAATACCCGGCACAGACCAACTACCTGTATCTTACCTACAGCGGCAAGCAACATGACGTGGAATTTTTCAATGACCGTCAGTCGGTGGTGGTACTGGGCTCAGGCGCTTACAGGATCGGCAGCAGCGTGGAATTCGACTGGTGTAGTGTAAACGCACTGAAAACGGTCAATGAACAGGGTTACCGCTCGATCATGATCAATTATAATCCCGAAACGGTATCAACGGACTATGACATGTGCGACCGGCTCTATTTTGATGAATTGTCGTATGAGCGGGTAATGGATATTCACGACCTTGAACAGCCAAAAGGGGTGATCGTTTCCGTGGGCGGCCAGATTCCCAACAACCTGGCCATGCGTCTCCATAACTCTGATGTAAAGGTACTGGGCACCTCCCCGGTCGCGATCGATAACGCCGAAAACCGACATAAATTCTCCATGCTGCTGGATGATCTGGACATTGATCAGCCACGCTGGCGGGAGCTCACCAGCCTGGAAGGAATCAAGGAATTCGTAGTGGAGGTGGGTTATCCCGTATTGGTGCGTCCCTCCTATGTGTTATCAGGAGCAGCGATGAATGTTGTTTCCAACAGCGAGGAACTGGAGCATTTTCTCACGCTGGCAGCGCGGGTCTCCAAGCAATATCCTGTTGTGGTTTCTGAATTCATCGAGCAGGCAAAGGAAATTGAGATCGACGCCGTTGCGAAGCACGGTGAATTGTTCTCTTATGCCATCTCGGAGCACGTTGAATTTGCAGGGGTGCATTCCGGTGATGCCACCATCGTTTTCCCTCCCCAGAAAATCTATTTCGAGACCGTCCGGCGCATCAAGAAGATTGCAAAGCAGCTTGCGGAGGCACTGGAAATCTCCGGGCCGTTCAACATGCAGTTCCTGGCCAAGGACAACGATATCAAGGTAATAGAGTGCAATCTGAGGGCTTCCAGGAGCATGCCTTTTGTTTCCAAAGTATTGAAATCCAATCTCATCGACCAGGCTACCCGGATCATGCTCGATATGCCGGTGGAAAAGCCGCATAAATCGATCTTCGACCTGGATTACATTGGCTGCAAGGCGCCGCAATTTTCTTTTTCAAGACTGAAAAAAGCAGACCCTGTTTTGGGTGTGGACATGTCCTCCACAGGAGAAGTGGGATGTATCGGGGACAACTATTATGAAGCGATCCTGAAGGCAATGCTTTCTGTGGGATATACCATCCCAAAGAATAACATTCTCCTTTCCACCGGACCTATGCGGTCGAAGGTGGAAATGATCAATTCCTGCAGGATGCTGGTGGAAAGAGGATACAACCTGTTTGCCACGCATGGTACCCATGAGTTTCTGAAGCTGAACGGATTTGATTCCATCGACCTGGCCTGGCCTGACGAGGATAAGAAACCCAATGTGCTGGACCATATTGCAGGGGGACAAATTGACCTGGTGATCAATATCCCGAAGAACCTCACTTCACACGAGCTGTCGAACGACTATACCATCAGGCGTTCGGCCGTGGATTACAACATCCCGCTCCTCACCAATGCAAGGCTCGCCAGCGCGTTCATATACGCCTTCTGCAAGATTGACCTGGAGGAGATTCCCATCAAGAGCTGGAGAGAGTACAAATAGTGTTTGTCCATAAAGTCCGCTATCTGCGTTATGCTCGTCCTCAAATTGCTCATTTACGTCCATTAAACTCCGCCTTTTCGGACTTCGCAAGCCTTGATATCGAACTTTCTGATCCAAACACTTTACTTTATGGACAGAATTTAACAAGTGTCCGTCAGCCGTTCAGGGCTTCCGCACCGCCAACAATCTCGATAATTTCGTTGGTAATAGCTGCCTGCCGTGCCTTGTTGTATTCCAGGGCCAGGTCCTTGAGCAGTTCCGTGGCATTGTCTGTGGCTTTATGCATGGCAGTCATCCTGGCGCCGTGTTCAGAAGCGTAAGAATCCAGGATTGTTTTGTAGAATTGCATTTTCAACGATCTCGGAATCATCTCCTGCAGGATGTAATCCTTGGTGGGTTCGAAGATATAATCCACGTTTACCGGTACTTCGTTTTCGTTGGCAAGTTCATCCATCCTGATCGGCAGAAACTGTTCGGTGGTCAGGATCTGGGTCGCTGCATTCCTGAACTGGTTGTATACAATATCCACATGGTCATAATCTCCATCCACATAGTATTTCATGATCATTTCAGCGATCAGGGTGGAACGCTCAAAGGTGAGGTCATCGAAGATATCGCTTACATTGTAGATAACATTATAGCCATTCCTTTTGAGGAAATCATTTCCCTTTTTTCCGATGGCGACAAAATGGACCTGACCGGCCATCATCTGGTAGGAGTATGTATCCAGTGCTCCCTGGATCGCCGCCTTGATGGCATTGCTGTTGAACGCACCACACAATCCCCTGTTGGAAGTGATCAGCACCAGCAGTATGTTCTCCTCGTCCCGGTCCTGCGCATACAAATTCCCTTTATCGGTCCTGATGCTGCCACTGAGGCTTCCCAGGATCTCCTGCATTTTTTCAGCATAGGGCCTGAGTTGCACAATGGCATTTTGTGCTTTTTTGAGTTTTGCTGCAGCGACCATTTTCATTGCACTGGTGATCTGCCGCGTGGACGCAACCGATTCTCTTCTTACCCGTATCTCCTTAAGATTTGCCATGCCTCAGTCAGTTGTTGAACTTTTCAACCCTTGATTTTTTCTACAATATCCTTCGCAACCTCTTCCAGTACAGAAGTGATCTTGTCATCGAGCTTCCCCTTAGCGAGCTGTTGCAATACATCCTTGTGCTTCAACTCCAGGAGTTCGAGGTACTCCTCCTGGAATTGCTGTACCTGGCCGATCTCAATACCTGACAGCAGGCCCTTTGTACCGCAATAAATAATGGCGATCTGCTTCTCAACCGGGAAAGGAGAATACTGTCCCTGCTTGAGTATCTCCATGTTTTTCCTTCCCTTGTCGAGCACTGCCTTGGTAGCTGCATCGAGGTCCGAACCAAATTTCGCAAATGCTTCCAGTTCGCGGAACTGTGCCTGGTCAAGCTTCAGCGTACCGGCAATCTTTTTCATTGACTTGATCTGGGCGTTTCCGCCCACCCTTGATACGGAAATACCCACATTAATCGCCGGTCTGATTCCCGCATTGAATAAGTTGGATTCCAGGAAGATCTGGCCATCGGTAATAGAGATAACGTTGGTAGGGATATAGGCGGAAACGTCGCCCGCCTGGGTCTCGATGATCGGCAGGGCCGTCAGCGATCCGCCACCTTTTACCAGGTGTCTGATGGAATCCGGGAGATCGTTCATGTTTGCCGCGATCTCATCTGATTGAATGATTTTGGCCGCCCGTTCCAGCAGCCGTGAGTGCAAGTAGAATACATCGCCGGGATACGCTTCACGTCCGGGAGGCCTCCTGAGCAGCAGGGATACTTCCCTGTAGGAGACTGCCTGCTTGGAAAGGTCATCGTAGATAATCAGTGCCGGACGACCCGTATCACGGAAATATTCCCCGATGGTGCACCCTGCGAAGGGGGCATAAAACTGTAGGGCGGCAGGGTCCGACGCAGTGGCTGAAACGATCACTGTATAATCCATTGCACCATGGGCCTCCAGTGTTTTAAGCACATTCGCAACAGTACTTCCCTTTTGCCCGATGGCTACATAGATACAGTATACCGGTTCCCCCTTATCATAAAACTCTTTCTGGTTGATAATCGTATCGATGGCGATGGCGGTTTTCCCGGTCTGACGGTCACCGATAATCAACTCCCGCTGTCCTCTTCCAATGGGAATCATCGCATCGATCGCCTTGATACCGGTCTGCAGTGGTTCATTTACGGGCTGACGATAGATCACGCCCGGTGCTTTGCGCTCGATAGGCATTTCGTAGAGGTCCCCGTGGATCGGCCCTTTACCGTCCAATGGTTCTCCCAGGGTGTTGATCACACGTCCGGTGAGCTGTTCGCCCACCTTGATCGAAGCGATTCGCCTGGTTCTCTTGACGGTATCTCCCTCTTTGATCAACTCTGATGATCCCAGGAGCACTGCTCCCACGTTGTCTTCCTCCAGGTTGAGTACAATACCCATTACTCCGCTGTCGAACTCAATCAGTTCATTTGCCTGTACTTTGTTCAGTCCGTATATACGTGCGATTCCGTCACCCACCTGCAGGACGGTTCCGACCTCTTCCAGTTCTACATCGATTTTGAATCCTTCAAGTTGTTTTTGCAGTATCTCCGATACCTCAGAAGGTTTGATCTGGGCCATATGTTATTCTTTTTCGATTATTGTAATAATTGTGCTTTGATTTTTTTCAGACTTCTTGCGACGCTGGCATCATATTGCTCATCTTCAATGCGCAGCACAAACCCTCCGATCAACTCCTCCTTATCGTCAGTAGCCATCTCAATGGATGATTTCAATGCATCCTGCACTGCTTTCCGCACCTTGTCGCTGAGTTCTTTTGAAACCGGTTTTGCGGTGGTAAAGGTCGCCGACACGATTCCTTTATGTTGTTTATACAGTTCCGTATAATTCCTGGCTATCGCGGGAATATATTCCTCCCTTCCATTGCTGAGCAAAAGCTTCAGCAGTGAAAATGTCAAGTCCCCGACTTGTCCGGAAAGCACCTGCTCCAGCATATGTTGCTTTTGTGACTGTTTAATTACTGGTGAGAGCAACAATATCCTGAATTCTTTTACATGGGAAACCTTCTGAATTGTATCCATATCCCTCCTGGTCTGGTCAAGCAGATCCTTCCCTTTTGCACTTTCAAACAGTGCCCTGGCATACCGTACCGATATCTTGCTTTCGTTCATGGGATCATCAATTCATGTCAATTTCATCCACCAGTTTTTCAATCAGTGCTTTCTGTTCCTTATTGCTGTCCAGTTTCTGCCTGAGTATCTTTTCAGCAATCTCTAATGAAAGCACTGCCATTTGTTGTTTCATTTCTGTGATCGCAGCTGCTTTTTCGTTCTGAATCGTTTCCCTCACATTCTTCAGCAATTTGGAAGCTTCTTCAGATGCTTTTTCCTTTGCCTCCGAGATGATCTTTTCCTTCACATCCCTGGCTTCTTTCATGATTGCATCCCTTTCTGCTTTTGCTTCGGCCAGCACTTTTTCGTTGTCTGCCTGTAGTTTCGCCATTTCTACGCGGGCCTTCTCTGCCGATTGAAGGGCCTTTCGGATGCTTTCATTCCGGGCATGCACGGCGGCAAGAATGGACGGCCAGGCAAATTTTCTGAGGATCAGGAGCAGGATCAGGAAGAACAGGGTGGTCCAGAAGATCATTCCTATTCCAGGCGTTAAAAGATCCATATTATTTGTTTTTAATGGTTAATCAAATGATAACGACCTGCAACCAACCGTTGCAGGTCGTTATTTCCTATGCATTGTTGGTAAGCAGTGCTACCACAACTCCAAACAATGCAACACCTTCAATCAATGCGGCTGCAATGATCATCGCGGTCTGGATCTTACCGGCAGCTTCAGGCTGACGTGCAATGGCTTCCATTGCCTTTCCACCTACTGTACCGATTCCGAATGCTGCCCCGATCACTGCGAGTGCTGCTCCGATTGCTGATAATGTACCTGTCATAATAATAAAAATTTAATTAAGAAACATATTACTCATGGTGATGCTCAGGCATCGCCAGTCCAATAAACAGTGCTGATAGGAGAGTGAATATATAGGCCTGGAGAAATGCTACCAGGATTTCAATCATATCCATAAATATGACCATCACAAGCGAGGGAACGGTCATGACCATGCTCTTGAATATAAAAATGATGGATATCAGGCTCAATACAATGATATGCCCGGCTGTGATGTTTGCAAAAAGTCGGATCATCAGGGCAAACGGCTTTGTTATGATTCCAATCAGTTCCACCGGGATCATGATGGGGAGCAGCCATTTGGGAACTCCCGGGAACGCAAAAATATGCCTCCAGTAGGCCTTGTTGCCATTCAGGTTGGTAAGCAGCATTGTGAAGGCAGCGAGGACCATGGTAACCGCGATGTTGCCGGTAACATTGGCCCCGAAGGGAAAGAAGGGAATCAGTCCCATCAGGTTCTGAATGAGTATAAAGAAAAATACGGTCAACAGGTAGGGCATGAATTTTTTATACCGCTCTGCGCCGATGTTGGGTGCTGCAATGTCTTCCTCAACAAACACGATCAATGGCTCCAAAAACCCCTGCATTCCTTTGGGTTCACTTACGCCCACTTTTTTATAGGACCTGGCAAGAGCAAGGAATACTGCCAGGAGAATGACAACGGCCAGGAACATCATCGAGACATTCTTCGTAAAAGAGAAATCCAGTGGCAATCCGGCTTCAACAGGTTCCCCGTGTGTATCCACCTCGATGATTTTGCCATCAACGGTTTTCTCCTCTGTTGCTCCCTTCCTGTTTTCAATAAGGATGGTACCGTGTCCCATCTCGAAACCCTTATGGTTATGCCCATGGGCGAGCTTCGAAGACATAAAAACATGGAATCCCGAATGTTTACTGTACAGAATCACCGGCAGCGGAATGCTTACGTGTTTACCATCTTTGGTTGTGAGGATGTGCCATTCATGTGCATCTTTGAGGTGATCCATGATCACTGTGGCAGCATCGAATTCCTCCTCATGGAAACTGTTTCCATGGGAGTCGGCAGCAGCGGTATGGTCTTCTGCATGACCAGCCGGGGAGGCATGGTCATCGGTATGATCCTGGGCGAACAAGGAAATTCCGCTGAAGAAAAAGAGGGCTAATACCAGGCAATAAGACAGTCGTACTTGATTTATAATCCGCGAATTCACTTATAATCAATTGTTTTTGAGTGCTTTATATAAAATACTTACCAGAAAGATTGTGAGCACTAAATATAACACAAAAAAGGCAATGATAAAGTCAGTTGTGAGTTTTTTTCCTACGGCCCAGTAAACCAGGATCAATACCAGGTAGGCGATAAATTTTCCACCTATTCCTGCCAGTAAGCGGATGCCCTGTTCCTGTGCTCCCTTCCTGGCTCCAGTAATAACAAGCAGGTAGGCTCCCAGGGTGATCAGGGTCATGAAAGTCAGAAGGTTTGCATATACCTTTCCGGTGAGTTCAGCGTCTGTATACTGCAAGAGGAGCAATCCACCCGCCAGCATCAGGAAGTAGAGGAGAAGCAACTGGAGCACATGGCGAAATTTACGAATCATTTTTTTCGCTGAATAAAATCCTTAAGACCAATGTAGATCCCGATGATCACACCAAGGAGTGCCAGGATTGCTGTATAAATTGATGATTCTGAGGCAGATCTTTCGTCGAGTTTTACGCCCACCCAGGTAAAGATACCAATGATGGCCAGCATCTGGAATCCCAGTCCGGCATATTTGAAATAATCATTCAGGCCGGAGCGGCCCTGGGAATCATTTTTCTCCTTTTTTGTGTTCTCCGGATGATTCTCCAATTGGTTCTTTTTTTCCGCCCATATCACATTTACCGGTCAGTATGGCACCTGGTTCGATGGCCAGTTTGCTGGTTTTGATCTCACCATAAATTTTTGACATGGAACGGAGCGAAAGCAGTTCTTCAATAACGATTCTTCCTTCCACCAGTCCTTCCACCTCGCAATTCTTGCACCTGATCTCGCCGTTTACCTTACCTGACTGTCCGACAAAGACTTTTCCCTTGGTAACAAGGTTCCCGATAAGGATTCCGTCGAACCGGATGTTCTCATTGGAATTGATGTTTCCTTCAATGGTCGTACCCACGCCAATCATGTTGATCTTATTAGTGTTCTCTGATTCAGCCATTTTTGCCATATTTTCCCCGTGTTATTATTTTATGAACGCTATTTTTTTACAACGAATAAAGATAACAAATATTTCCTATGGAGCCGGGCAATCTTATTTTACATCGTATGCCCATTTAAGGTAGATGGAACCCCATGTAAAGCCTCCCCCAAAGGCAGCCAGGATCACATTGTCTCCTTTACTGACCTGCGATTCGTATTCCCACATACACAGCGGAATGGTTGCCGCGGTGGTGTTGCCATATTTCTGAATATTGATCATCACCTGTTCCTTTTCAATTCCCATCCGGCGTGCCACTGCTTCAATAATGCGCATGTTTGCCTGGTGTGGTACCAGCCATTTCAACTCTTCCGGTTTCACCTTGTTGCGTTTCATGATTTCCACGGAAACATCGGCCATTTTGGAAACAGCCACTTTAAAGACCGCCTGGCCCTCCTGGAAAATGAAATGCTCACGGTTGTCCACTGTTTCATGTGAAGCGGGCCGAAGCGATCCCCCGGCTTTCATGTGCAGGTTCTTGTACCCGCTGCCGTCCACTTCAAGAATGTGATCAATAAGCCCCAATCCTTCTTCAACGGGTTCCAGCAAAACAGCCCCTGCACCATCACCGAACAACGGGCAGGTGGTCCGGTCGGTATAATCGGTAATGACCGACATCATATCGGCACCAACAACAATTACTTTTTTATGTGTGCCACTGGCAACGAATTGTTCCGCGGTAGTGAGTGCAAAAAGAAACCCGGAACAGGCAGCGGAGACGTCAAATCCCCATGCATTTTTCAGTCCTGCCTTATGGCAGATCAGCGTGGATACTGAAGGGAACATCATATCCGGGGTAACAGTAGCAGTAATGATCAGTTCCACCTCCTCTGGTTTGGTACCGGTCTTCTCCAGCAATCCCTTCACTGCCTCGGTCCCCATATCTGATGTGGCCTTCCCTCCTTTCAGAATCCTGCGTTCCTTGATACCGATACGCTGCATGATCCATTCATCGGTGGTATCCACCATCGTACTCAATTCCTCGTTCGTGAGCCTGTATTCCGGGACCCAGCCGTGAACACCTGTTATACCTGCCGCAATCATACCTAGTTATTCAAAGTTTCAGTAATATTATTTACCAGTCCTGATTCAACCACATTCCTGGTCTGAATGATCATGTTTTTAACGGCCTTGTTGTTCGAAATGCCATGTCCGATCACCAAAGGCGCCTTCACCCCAAGTACAGGAGTTCCGCCAAAGTTTTCAAAATTAAACATTTCAAAATATCCGTTGCATACTTTACGGGAAGAAATCAGCCTGTAAAAAGCCTCTGCTTCCTTCAGCACAATATTACCGACGAATCCGTCACATACCAGCACATCTGTCTCTGCCCTGAGGAACAGTGCATTCGCCTCCATATTCCCGATAAAATTGAAATCACTGCTGTCGTCCATCAGCTGCCAGGTACTCCTGGTAACCAGGTTTCCTTTTTCTTCCTCTTCGCCAATGTTGAGCAATGCAACCCGAGGATTCGGGATTTCGTTGACAAGCCTGGCATACAGGCTGCCAAGGATTCCGTACTGGTAAAGCACATCGGGTCGTGCGTCGGGATTCAGACCCACATCCAGGAGCACCGAATCGGGACCTTCAAAATTGGGGATCATTGCTGAAATCGCCGGTCGGATCACTCCCGGGATCGGGGTGACGATCTGCATGGCACCCACCAGCATTGCACCGGTATTTCCGGCGCTGCAAAATCCGTCAATTTTCTTGTTTTTCAGCAAACGCTGTCCCAGGAAGATGCTTGCACCGGGTGTCTTTTTCAGGGCTTTGAGGGGATGATCACCCATCCTGAGCCAATCTGAAGTGTGAATAATCTCAAATACTGACAGGTCGCATGCGTTTTCAGCGGCATGTTTTTCAATGCACTCCCTGTCACCAATCAGGATGATCTCCACATCGGAGGGTAGTTCTTTCCTGGCGAGCAGGCTGCCTTCAATAGCAGCTCCCGGGGAAAAATCCCCGCCCATAATATCAATGCCTATACGCATAATGCGTTAACGGGCTTCCTGAAGGAAGTTATGCCAGCTCTGCCTCGTTATCGATTACCAGTTTTCCTTTATAATAAAGGTTGCCATCCACATAGTAGGCGCGATGACGCTGGTGTACTGTTCCGGTAGTGGAGCAGGTTGAAAGTGTAGGTGCTACAGCTTTATAGTGCGTGCGCCTCTTATCCCTTCTCTGTTTCGATATTTTTCTTTTTGGATGTGCCATGCTTTTAGTTTTTATCCATTAATTTTTTCAGTTCGTCCCAACGGGGATCGGTACTTCCTGTTTCTTCGGTTACAATATGTTTTTTCAGTTTCTCCAGCATTTCAGGATTGCATCCTGCATGCCCGTTTTCAAGCTCCGGGTGCACCCGTCTGACCGGAAGTGCAAGCACCAGGTATTCATATATAAATCTTCCAAGATCGACCTGGTTTTCTTCCCTGGATACCACTACAACGTTGGCATCCAGTTCCTCCTCTTCCTGGCCATATTTCACAAAAAGCACCTGGTGGGTACTTACCTTGTTTGGAAATGCATCCAGGCACCGGTCACAAATCACTGTCAGTTCTCCGTTCAGATCAAAATCAAGGGTAATGCCATCGGCACGTTTTGCAACTGTAACAACGGCCCTGATCTTTCCTGACTCCCACTCCGGGCTAGTAAATATCTGAAAGAACGTCTCCTCCAGTATATACTCAAACGTTTCTGTGTCCTCCTTCAGTTCAGAAAACCGAACCACATATGCTCCATGCTTCTTCACACTACGTCGAATTTCGGGTTGCAAAAGTAAAAAAACTTATGATATAAAAAAAATATTTTGCCCCTGTAAAGTGACCAGTCAATTTTAAAGAGCATCAGGGAGTTGGAGGGGCAGCGATGAATCAGATACCGGGGCTAATGAAGGACTTCACCAATGGAGTCTATCAGTGCATCCACAAAAAAGTTGTCCTTGGTAAGGAACCTTTTGGCACCGGCTTTAATAAACCGCCTGTACAATTCGTCCGAACCGTGCGCTGTCAACACGATCACAGGCACATCCGGCGAGATTTTCCTGACCTTTTCCAAGGTTTCAATGCCATCCATTTTGCCATCTCCCCCCGAGGAAAGCTGGTGATCAAGAACGATGAGGTCGGGATGCTCTTCCATTGCATCCACGCAATCCTCGCCCGAGAAAAAGGATTTGACCTGGTATTGGGGCCTGCTGTGGAAAGTATATTCCATCAGGTTGATGATCATTTTGTCATCGTCGACAAGGAAGATCAGTTTACTCATATTTCAGGATTGAATACCACCATAAATCAACCTCTGTCTGTCGATTCGCTACTTGATCGGTAAAAGTAGCAATATTTTTAAAAATGCCCGGAGATTGATGCTTCATTTCAGTTTCTACAAATGAATGATTGATCAGCAGACAAAAAGGTTGCAGGGCGTGGTGAACAAAAGTGCCGGGACACCAAAAAACTGAAAAAAACGTCCGTTATCGTACATTGAATCTGTAAAAAAAGACACTTTTTTTATGGGAAATTTTATACTACTTGTTGAAACGATGATAATTAAGGCATTTGGCACAGCAGTTGTTTGCATTAGCCGGGGCATTATGTGCTGTTCCTCCCTGAAATGAAATTTAAAAACACCGGATATGTCGCTGATTAAAAACTATTTCTCTTCCCTGTTCAGGTTCAGTCTCAAGGACCGTTTCTACACGTTGCTGAACTTGTTCGGGCTGGCCATCGGCATGGCCTCGGCCATCATGATTTTCCTCTACATCCAGGATGAATTGTCGTTCGATAAGCACAACACAGATTATGAGCGCATCTACCGCCTGGAAGGTGATTTTTACATCAACGGCAAGCAGGATCTCACAGCCATTACACAAATTCCCCTGGCCCCCACCCTGAAGGATGAATATCCTGAAATTGAGGAAATGACCAGGATCCTTCCCAATCCCGGCATCTATTTCCGCAGCGGGGAGGACATTTTCAAGGAAGACAGCATCGCCCTGGCCGACTCAACCATATTCAATGTATTTACCATTGAAATGATCAGGGGAGACCAGCGGACCGCGCTGGTTGAACCACTGACCATGGTGATCAGTGAAAGCATGGCAGACAAGTATTTCGGGTCGCCGGATATCATCAATGAGAGCCTCAGGAACCTGGATGGTTCCGAATACAGGATCACCGGTGTATTCAAAGATCTGCCCAGGAATACGCACTTGCGGTTCAACGGGCTCATGTCTGCCAAAACCATCGAAGAGCAGATCGGAACCGAACGGTTCAACGACCGTTCTGCCAATTCGTTCTGGAACGTGGCAGGATATTCTTACGTCAAACTCGCCGAAAACACCACTGCGCAGATGGTACTGGATAAATTTCCGGAATTCTATGACAAATACATGAAGGAACTGGGTGACCGCCTGGAAGCCACCTTTGACCTGCGCATGACCAACGTCGCAGACCAGCACTACCTGCCGGAGGAATTATCGTGGGACCTGCCGAAGGGAAATATGAATTACATTTATATCCTTGCCATTATTGCCATATTCCTGGTGTTTATTGCGGGGGTGAATTATACCAACCTGACCACTGCACGCGCCGCCCAACGCGGCAAGGAAATCGGGATCAGGAAAGTGGGAGGCGCCAGTAGAGGAATCCTCAGGAAGCAGTTCCTGAGCGAATCACTGATTACTGCACTGATGGCAGGTATCGTTGCCCTGCTGCTGATCATGATACTATTGCCTGTCTTCAATGGATTTTCAGAAAAAGCATTCCGGCTGGGGGATATTTTCCAATGGGACATCCTGTTATTCATCGTTGGCCTTACGCTACTTACCGGTATTCTTTCCGGGTTGTACCCAGCCTATTACCTTTCGTCGTTCGACCCGGTGGCCATCATGAAGGGCGGATCGGACGGGCTGAGGGAAAAAGGCTGGCTCAGGCGGGTGCTGGTGGTTGCACAATTTGTGGTCTCTGCTGCCATGATCATCGGCACGATCGTCGTGGCATTGCAACTGACCTACATGCGCAACAAGCCACTTGGGTTTGACCGTGACCAGATCATCACCCTGCAGCTGAATGACACCTCTATTGTGAATAACGTGGAGGCTTTCAAGGAGGAACTCAAAAGAAACCCGGTCATTGAAGGTGCTGCCCGCTCCACCAGCGTACCCGGAAGATTCTTTGGAAAGTCGGTAATGACAGTGGAATCAGGGGAAGGCGAGATGCAGGAAAAGACAGTGAACAGCGTATTTGTGGACTATGATTTCATCGATGTATACGGAATGAAACTCAAGGACCAGCCCAATGCCAGGAAATTCAGCAAGGAGTTTGGATCGGATCTGCAATCCTCTTTTATCATTAACGAAGCGGTGGCCCGTGAATTCAATCATGGCGAGGAATCTGTCGGCAAACGCTTCCGTCCGGGTGTATCGATCGATGGCCAGGGACCGCCTGAAGGACAAATCATAGGGGTACTGGAAGATTTTCATTTTGCCTCGTTGCACAACCCGGTTGACGGACTTATGCTGCGTGTGAACGAAGGTGCTTTCCTGCAGACGCTTTCGGTGAGGTTTGCCGAAGGCCAGGCGGCCGAAGCCCTGGACTGGATCAAGGAGACCCGCGAAAAATTCAATCCAACGTATCCGATACAATATGCATTTCTGCAGGACGAGATCGAAGAGTTGTACACCCAGGAACGGATTGTCTTTAGCCTGTTCATTGCCTTTACCGTGCTGGTGCTGTTCATTTCAGCCATCGGGCTGCTGGGACTGTCTTCGTTCATGACCGCAAAACGGACCAGGGAAACGGGTATCCGGCGCGTTATGGGTGCCACACAGAACCAGATTATCCTGCTGTTCATTACACAGTTCTCGAAATGGGTCATCATCTCCAACATTGTGGCTTGGCCCCTCTCCTGGCTGGTCATGAGCCGCTGGCTTGAAAATTTTGAATTCAGAAAAGATTTCCCATTCTGGTCATTTGGCGTATCTTTGATGGCATCGCTGGTGATTGCAATACTAACGGTGAGCTGGCAATCCATCAAGGCCGCCAGGATGGATCCGGCCCGCTCGCTCAAGGCCGACTGACCTATGGAAAACATAAGGGGGAATACCCTCATACTCGACGGAGTACCTGCAGCCGTATCAGATTATGTGCCTGATGCGGCTGCAGGCATGTATTATGAAGTGATTCGTCTCATCGACGGGAAACTGCTGTTTGCCGATGACCACCTGGAACGGCTCGGGTCATCGTGCAGGCAGGCAGCCGCGGTTTGTCCGGACCATCAAACACTTTTGGAACACCTGCACCTGTTGCTGCAACATGCATCCATCCGCAACGGGAACATCAAACTGGTGCTGTTTAAAAGACTGGAAAAGATCCATATCGCCTGTTTCTTTATCCCCCATTTTTATCCGTCCGACCAGGATTACCTGTCGGGTGTCCGCACCAGAACCTATGCCTTTGAGCGTCCTGATCCCACCATCAAACGCTGGAACGAAGATTTCAGGCACAATGTCAACCAGTTCATCAGCGAGGAAAATATTTACGAGGCGATCTTACAGAACGGACAGGGCCAGCTAAACGAGGGCAGCCGTTCCAACCTCTTTTTTATAGATGCGAAGTCCCGGATCTTCACCGCCCCCGGAGACATGATCCTTCCCGGGATCACGCGGAAGTACGTGTTACAGATCTGCAGGGAGCTACAGTATGAAGTGATCGAACAGGCGCTTTCCCTGGAGTCGGCAGCAAACATGGAAAGTTGTTTTATCTCGGGTACTTCTCCGAAAGTGCTCCCGGTCAGCCAGCTGGACGATCTGAAATTCGACACCGGCAGCACGGTGATCAGGACCATTATGGCGGCCTACGATCGTTTAATTTCAGCTTATTGATTCAAAACAGCAGGAGGAAAAAACCCGCCAGGAAGATCCCGGCGGGCTGATGTGGGACATACTGGATTCGAACCAGTGACCTCTTGCCTGTCAAGCAAGCGCTCTAAACCAACTGAGCTAATACCCCGCGACTGCAAAAATAAGAAATGTTTTATTATAGCTCAACGATTCTTCCAATAAAAAGTACAGCGTATCAATCAAGGACCAATACGCTGTTAGTGAATATGCTTGTTCTTCTCAGAGCGGATATATCTATTCAGGGGTGTATTCCTGGAAATATCCTTCTTCCTCCACCACCGTCTGGTACATGGTGGCAAAAGCTGTCCGGATCCAGATCATGGAGATGATCACACCGAAAAACAATACGATCAGACCGCCGATCGCAATAAAGAAAGCAAGGATCCCCATCAGGAAGATCTGAACGCCATATCCTTTGGTCATTGCCCAGCTCTTGTTCAGGGCTTCGGTCAGTTCCATCTCCCTGTCGATGACAAGGCAGGGCACAAATGCCAGCCGGACAGCGAAGATGATACCGGGAACGATCAGCATAATGATACCGATACCAATGATCAGTCCTACCACCACATTGGCAGCCACTGCATTCCACCTGGTGCCTGTGGTATTTCTCAACCTCTACCTGTCGGGTTATTATGTTCATCCCGTGGAAGCCGGCAATTTTGAAGGGAAGCTCGATAAGATGATCGAAAAGCATGGAATCTCCAGAAGGGAGGCAGAGATCATTGCACTGATCTGCAAAGGGATGTCCAACCAGGAGATCAGTGATTCATTGTTTATCTCGTTGCAGACCGTGAAGGACTATGTGCACCGCATTTTTACGAAAACCGGAGTGAAGAACCGGGTACAGCAGGCCAACCTGGCAGGTTCGCCGGAGCAGCAATAGAACTCAGATCGCCCACCAGGTTGTTTCACCGTAATTTTCAAATTTGAACTCCATCACGCCTGGCCATAAGGGGGGTTGCATCTGTTGTTCCCATTCCTCGTAGACCTGCTGCAGTTCCTCAACCACATCCGGAAACATTGCAGCCACATTTTCCATTTCGTAATTATTTTCTTCAAGATTAAACAAGAACACTTCTTTGTCACGGGTATTCCATATCAATTTCCATTTCCCGGTCCTGATCGCCTTGTTAAAATCGGTCCGCCAGCAGAGGTATTCATGCGGTCCTTTTACGGGATTGTCCATGTGAGAAACATGGGTTATTCCATTAAGGAAAGGCAACAGATTCGTTCCATCAAGCTGCATCAGCCCCAAAGATGGGAGACCTGCGCCTTCCAGTACGGTGGGAACCACGTCGAGCAAAGACACCTGATGTGTATACTGTTGACCTGCAGGAACTTCTCCCGGCCAGCTGATGATCATGGGGATATTGATTCCTCCTTCGAACTGGCTGAATTTCCCGGCACGCAGGGGGCCATTGTCGGTGGCCCCGGTATAGGTCGCCCCCCCGTTATCGCTGGCAAAAATGATGATTGTATTTTCTTTCAACCCGTTAGTTTCCAGCGCAGACAGCAGCTGCCCGATGGCATCATCCAGTGCGGCGATCATTCCGTAATATACCCGCTTGTTGTGATCTTTTATATGCGCAAGCTGTTCATAGTATTCCCGGGGTACCTGGAAGGGTGTATGGGGTGCACTAAATGCACTTACCAGGAAAAAGGGTCTGTCCTGATGCTGTTCTATAAACCCGATAGATTCGCGTGCAATGGCAAAAGTAAGGTATTCGTCCTCCGTAATAACCGCATCATTCCTCATGATTGCGCAGCTTCCTTTGCGCTTTTGTTTCCAGATGTGTTTGTTGGCGAAGTAATCGTGCCTGTGCTCCACAATCCCTTCCTGATCTTCAGGCGCAAACAGCGTAAAGGCCTCCAGGAAACCGTAGAATTCATCAAAACCTCGCTTGTTGGGATGGAACATACTGTCATTCCCCAGGTGCCATTTCCCGCAAAGGCCTGTCTTGTATCCGGCTGCCTGTAGGATCTCAGATAACAGGATCTCACCGGGAGGGATTCCCTGTTTTCTGATTTCCTCTCCCGGCACATCGGCCATGGGTGTGATGAGCCGCATCGGTTCGGTATTGAGAAAATGATCCACGAAGAAATATTCAATCCTGTTCCTTGAATACCGGTTCATGGGCTGCCGTTCAAACCCGAAACGTTGCTGGTACCTCCCCGTGAAAAGTGCGGCGCGCGATGGACTGCACACCGGGCTGGAGGTAAAGGCATGCATAAACGTGCTTCCTGATGCCGCCAGCGCTTCGATATGCGGTGTTTCGACCCCGTCAGGGTCGTAGAGGGAAATATCATGTTTCCCGAGGTCATCCACCAGGATCAGGAGCACATTTGGAGGGGTCTCACGGAACCCCACCTGTCTGATTTTTTCCAGCTGTTGCTCTTTTTCTACAAGCTGTTGTCCTGGAACAACGATATCAAATGGCCCGCGGTTTACTTCGATCGATCCACAGCCAATCAATAATACAGCTGACACCAGGAAAAGTATCCACCACGTGGCAGCATGCCACCAGGCACATGGGAGAAATTTCTTATCTATGCGGAATGATGAGGGTTTCATGACCGTAAATATATTTTATTTTTCTTTTTCTAAGTACGGTTCGGCATCAACAACTGCACTCTTTTTCACATTTCTTTATCTTTGCGTTTCAAAACCGGTTTTACAATGACGCAACAAGAAAAAGTGCTGGGAATGCTTGATCAGCTGGATATTGCTTATGAAGTACATGAACATCGACCCCTTCCCACTATAGAAATAGCCATGGAGGTATGGAAGGACATCGACAGTACCCATTGCAAAAACCTGTTTTTCAGGAACCACAAAGGGAACCGGCACTACCTGGTAATCCTCGAGTCGAACCACCAGCTGGATATCCACGACCTGGAAAAGCGGCTGAAACAGGGAAAAATATCCTTTGCCTCACCAAAACGCCTGGACAAATACCTGGGGTTGCATGCAGGATCAGTGAGTCCGTTCGGGCTGATCAACGATACGGAAAACCATGTCCATGTTTTCCTCGACAAGCAGTTGCTGGAAGCTGAGAAGATCAGTTTTCATCCCAATGTGAATACCGCTTCCGTGGTCATTGACTTCGGGGATTTCCAAAAATACCTGGACCGGGTCGGAAACTCCTATGAATTCCTGGAATTGTATTGATGCAGGACGGTTTACCGATAATTTACCGAAATATTGCCCAATGTTTGGTGTTGTTTTATAGAGGTTTCGTAATTTGAACGAAAACACGCATAAATAACAGTAGAATATGGATTCAAAAAACGCAAAAAGTCATGTCTCCCTGGTGGCGGGACTGCACATCGGTTACGGTGCGCTTAAGCTTGTCGGTGCTTTCGTGGTATACCTCGGTATTCGATTTGCCTGGGGCTTTATTCCGGAAGAAGAAGAGATCGCACAGGAGGTCCTTGCAAGCCTGTTCTCGATTTTGCCCACGGTGATCGCAATCTTTGGCATCGTGGATGTGTTTGCAGGGATTTCGCTGTTCAGTTACAAGCAGTGGTCCAGGGTGCTGGTCATAGCCGTCTCGGTGCTGAACTGCCTGAACATTCCCATCGGCACAGGAATCGGGGTATATTCCATCTGGGCACTCATGCAGCCGGAAGTGCAGGAAATGTTCGAATGAGGGTAACCTCATCCTGCGGAATTTTCTCACACACAACAGCAAAAAGAGCAGGGGACGGTTAAAACCGCTCCCTTTCCTTGTAGTGGGTATGGAGCAATTCGTGTGATTTATGTCCCAGCGGTTCTCCAAGGAATTCCCTGTACAACAGCTGCACTTCTGGGTTTTCGTGTGATTTGCGCAAGGGCAGGTTCATGTCTTCCGAATAGATCGCAGCAGCACGTTTTTCCCTGATTTCCTGGTTGGTGGGAATCGGCTGTCCACCACCGCCCAGGCATCCGCCCGGACAGGCCATGATCTCGATAAAATGCACATTGATCTTGCCATCCTTCACCGCCTGCATCAGCTCCCTGGCATTGGATAACCCATGTGCAACGGCACACTTCAGTTCCACGCCTTCGAGGAATTTCCAGTCTTCCAGGCAACCCTCGATTTTCACAGATGCCTGCCGGATGCCTTCAAAGCCCCTGACCGGCATGATGTTCAGGTTTTCGAAAGGTACTTCTCTTCCGGTAATGATCTCGTAAGCGGTCCGCAATGCTGCTTCCATCACTCCACCTGTGGCACCAAAAATAACTCCTGCCCCAGTTGATTTTCCCATCAGCTTATCAAATTTATCCTCCTTCAGGAGGGTAAAATCAATACCGGCCTGGCGGACCATCCGCGCGAGCTCCCGCGTGGTAATGACATAATCCACATCCTTGAAGCCACTTGATCTCATCTCAGGCCGGTCTGCCTCGTATTTCTTGGCGGTGCAAGGCATAATCGATACAGTTACAATCTTTTTGGGATCCAGCTCCCGGGTTTGGGCATAATAGGTCTTTGCCAGGGCGCCAAACATCTGCTGGGGAGATTTACAGGTGGATACATTCGGGAGGAACTCCGGGAACGTATGTTCGATAAACTTGACCCAACCCGGGGAACAGGAGGTGGTCATGGGCAGGGCCACGTTCTTGTCTTTATCAACCAGGGCCTTTTTCAGCCGGGTCAGCAATTCCGTTCCTTCCTCCATGATCGTCAGGTCGGCAGTGAAATCTGTATCCAGCACGGCATCAAATCCCAGCCGCTTCAGTGCGGCCACCATCTTACCCGTAACACGTTCGCCCGGTACCAGGCCGAGGTCCTCACCAAGACCCACCCTTACAGCGGGAGCAGTCTGGACCACCACGTGTTTCTCAGGATCCAGGATGGCATCCCATACCTCATCCAGGTAGGTCCGCTCCACCAGGGCTCCGGTCGGACAGCGGTTGATACACTGGCCGCAATTGGTGCAGATCACCTCGGCCATGGAGTGGTTGTAAAAAGTGCTTATTTTCTGTTCTGCTCCTTTGAATGCAACACAAAGCGCATTGACGCCCTGTAGCTGCTCACAGGTTCTTACGCAGCGCTGACAGCGGATACATTTGCTGTCATCTTTCTGGATTGAGGGCGAAAAACGGTCAATGGTGTAATCCTTGTGCTTGATCAGGTCCAGCAAGATGTGGTCGCCCACGCTGAACTCATTGGAGAGGTCCTGGAGCTCACAATTTCCATTCTTGTAGCACTTGGTACAGTCGGCATTGTGTTCCGACAGCAGCAGTTCGATCACATGCTTCCTTGCTGTACGCACCTTCAGGGAGTTGGTCAGGATCTGCATCCCCTCGGCCACAGGTGTGGCACATGCGGCAAGCAGGGCTTTTCCCCCCAGCTGTTCAACAACGCAAACACGGCAATTTCCGGCCACGCAGAGGTCGTCGTGGTGACAAAGTACAGGGATCCTGAAATTGAGCTTTTTGGCAGCATCCAGGATCGTGGTTCCTTCCGGAACCTCAACCAGCAAGCCGTTTATTGATAATTTTACCATAACAGGTGTTTTTTCAGTTTACAATTTTAGTAGATGATCTCTTCCTTGAAATTCTCCACGATGGAACTAAAGGCATTGCCCACAGATTGTCCCAATCCGCATTTTGCAGCGATCTTCATGGTAGCAGCCAGTTTCACCAGTTCATCCAGGTACTTGTGGCTCTTTTCTCCTTTTTTTACTGCCTCAATCCCCTTGAGCAGTTGCTGGCAGCCCACACGGCAGGGCGTGCACTGACCGCATGATTCTTCGGCAAAGAAATCAAGGTAGTTATGTAAAACATTGTACATGGACCTTGAGCTGTTGAAGAGCTTCATGGATCCCCCGGTGGGCACCCCTTCAAAACCGATAATGGTTTCATCGAATCTTTTGCGCGGCACACAGAATCCTGCGGCACCTCCTACCTGGACTGCCTTGGTATCCCCGTCGCCGAAAACATCGACAAATTCACGCACGCTCATCCCCAGCTCCAGTTCGTAGATACCTGCTGTGGGTGTATCTCCTGAAACAGAGAACACCTTGGATCCCCTGGAGTCCTTGGTTCCCAGCTCCCTGAAGTGCATCGCACCGTATTTCTGGATCATCACTGTATATACCAGGGTCTCCACGTTGTTGATACATGTGGGTTTGTGGAACAGCCCCGATTTCGTGGGATAGGGCGGCTTGTTCCGTGGTTCCCCGCGCCTGCCTTCTATGGACTCAAACAGTGCACTTTCCTCGCCACAGATATAGGCACCACTGCCCAACCGCAGTTCGATCCTGAAATCATGTCCCAGGTCCTGCATCAGCTGTTGAAATTCAGCCAGTTTGTTTTCCAGTTTCGGAACCAGGAATTTATATTCACCACGCAGGTAGATGTACCCGATCTTTGCCCCGATGGCCAGGGAGGCGATTGCCATTCCGCAGAACACCTTTTCAGGCACTTCATCCAGGATTTCCCTGTCCTTGAATGTGCCTGGCTCCCCTTCATCCGCATTACAGACGATATATTTATCCGCTCCCTTTTCCCTGGCTGCGAACTGCCATTTCAGTCCGGTAGGAAATCCGGCTCCGCCCCTGCCCTTCAACCCGGAATCGATTACCGACTGGATGATCTCTTCCGGTTTTGACTGCAGGACCTTTTCAAAGATCTCCTTACAGGTGATCTTTTCAAAAATAAGATCTACTCTTTGTACAGGTATTTTACTCATCTCATTTCTGTTTTTTCCTGTTTTACTACTGCTTAATGTACTCTCTGAGAACTTCCGTTACCTTCTTGGGAGTAAGTTCCGTATAGGGTTCATCGTTGATCAGTATGGCCGGGGCTTTGTGGCACCAGCCAATGCAATTGGTCTCCAGCAGACTGAATTTGCGATCGGCGGTTGTCTCTCCCAACTTGATTTTCAGGGTTTCTTCAATGGTGGCAAGAATGGCATTCTTCCCCTTCATGCTGCAGGAGATTGTTTTACATACCCGTATCACATACTTTCCCCTTGGCCTGGTGTCAAGGAAAGAATAAAAAGTGGCGGTACCGTATACATCAGCAGCTGACAAATTCATTTCCCTGGCAACCTCAACCATGTCCAGATCAGACAGGTAGTTTTTCCCGGCAACGAGCTCCTGTAAAACGGGGATCAGTGCCGCCCGGCTGCTGCCATGTTTTTTCACGGCTTCTTTCACCAGTTCCTCATTGATTATCATAGCAGTTTTATTTAATGCGTTGAAAGATTAAACTTGTGCAATTGGGTCCCTTTTTTCTTTTGTGAATTAAATCACAATACTATAGGGCGAATATAATTTCTTTATTGTTATTTCTGTAACAGTACGCGGTGTTTTAGCAAACAATTCCGGAATTATTATTGAATCTGAATTAAAATAAGCACACATAAAATTTATTTTCAATGTTTTATATGCTTATTTAGCCAGATTAAAAATTACTTTTTTTCTTACAGGAAAAAAAAAGATTCTTTTTAACTTGTAAATAAAAAATCATGGTGGTTTCCCACATTGTTGCTGTTTCGAGAAATTTCGTGATCGGTAAGAACAATACCCTCCCCTGGCGGATGCCTGCGGACATGCGCTATTTCCACAAGGTAACAGACGGGCACATTGTGATCATGGGCCGCAAAAACTATGAAGCCAACGGGAAGGCATTGAAAAACAGGACCAACATCGTAATCACACGGAACAAGGCGTTCAGACCGGACGATGCCATTGTCACCCACGATATCAAAACAGCCCTGGAAATTGCCAGGACGGATCACCCGAAAGAGGTCTTTATCGTTGGCGGCGGGGAGATTTACAGGCAAACCCTCGACATGGTGGACCGGATCTATATCACCGTCATTGAAACGGAGGTGGAAGGGGACGCTTATTACCCGGAAATTGACTATTCAGATTATACGATCGTTTCCAGGATCCACAAAAAAGCGGATCAGCAGAATCCCTACGACCACACCTATTATATCCTGGAAAAATAGCCTGCTCCATAATTTCTCTCCAACATGCTGCCGTCGCAAACAGGTTGGCATGCCATGGTATCTGTTTTTCTGGCCCTTTCATACCTAACCTTATTATCAAGCAATTGTATTTTTTTCACAGCCGCTGCAATAACATTTTTTTTGTTACGTTTAATAAATAAACTAACTTTTTAGTTGTAAAACTAATATTTTAGTTATATATTTGTTGTGAACATCGAATTGTAGCAAGCATGAAAGAACTTACCAAAGCAGAAGAACAGGTGATGCAGGTCCTCTGGAAAGAGAAAAAGGCTTTTGTAAAAGAGATCCTTTTGCACTTTCCCGAGCCAAAACCTGCGTACAATACGGTTTCCACCATCGTAAGGATACTGGAGAAAAAGGGATTCGTCTCCCACGAGGAATTTGGTAAATCGCATCGCTATTTCCCGGTCGTCAACAAGGAAGCATACCGGAACGAAAGGTTCTCCGATCTGATGAAAGGATATTTCAATAACTCTATGAAGCAGGTGCTCTCCCACTTTTCAGATGGCGATCACCTGGATATAAATGAAGCTGATGAGATGATCAGCATGCTGGAAGAGATCAAGAAAAAATCGGAACAGAAATGAGAGAAATAATCACTTACCTGGTTGAGCTGAATATAACAATCGCCGTATTCTTTGGTGCCTACCTGATGTTATTCAGGAAAGATTCCAATTTTGGTGTCAGAAGAGCTTTCCTGCTTTTGGCCATGGTGGCATCGTTTGTGATCCCCCTGCTCAGTTTTAACGTGGCTATCCCAACAGGAAACCTGAACACCGTGCTGATCGTTTTGCCGGAGGTCGTATTCCGGGGAAATGCAACCGGTGCTGTCCATAATTCTACCTGGATCCCGGAACTCCTGTCGATATTGTATATCGCGGTCGGCCTGTTTTTCGCCGGACGACTTGCATTGGGAATGGGTCGTATTCTCATCCAATCAGCGACATCTGAGAAAACAACGATCAACGGAACAGCGGTGCTGGTTAACAAGGAATTGCACGCCAGTTCCTTTTTCAACCTGATTTTCATTGATCCCGAAAAAGCCGGTGAGGCAGACCTGGAGCACATCATCGAACACGAATCTTTCCATGCACGGCTCGGCCATTCCGCGGACAGGATCATGGCTGAGGTGATCCTGTGCATCAGCTGGTTCAACCCGGTGATATGGATGCTCCGCAAAGCCATTGTGGTGAACCACGAATACCAGGCAGACATCAGGGTGATCGAGCGCGGTACTGACCAGGTCAGCTACCAGCTTACCATCCTGAACCAATATATTGGAAGCGCTTCAATATCCAATCAATTCAGTAATCAAATTAAAAACAGAATCATCATGATCAACAAAAAGTATAAAAAAGGAAGTTCCTGGAAAGGGCTCATGCTCGTTCCGGTGAGTATCGTATTGTTGTTCTTCATGGCCTGCGGAAATGAAGAACCAGTGAATCAACAGGTAGACGATCCATTGCACGAGTCTGCCAACCCTGAAAACTCAAATGCACTCATCGGGGATGTTTCTGAATCCATTGCGGAGGAAGTTTTCTATATCGTAGAAGAGATGCCGCAATGGCCTGGTAGTGATGACATGGCAAAGGCCATGCAGCTATTCGTTGCACAAAACCTCAAGTACCCGGAAATTGCCAAAGCAAACAATGTTGAAGGCAAGGTATTCGTGCATTTCATGGTCACCTCAACCGGTAAAGTGGTGGTCCCCGACCCCGACATCCTTCCCCCTCCGTTGAAGAATGAAGACGGAACGATAGATGAGGTGGTCGTGGTTACCTACAGGGCCCTTTCGCCTGACCAGGAAACACCAGATGAGGAAGCTGTCCAGGCACTGAAGGACGAAGGCGTCCGCGTGGTCGAGCTGATGCCCGACCTGGTTCCCGGAAAACAGCGGGGCAAAAATGTAAATGTACTGTTTACCATGCCCATCACGTTTAAACTGCAATAGCGGGAAAGCAAATCCCGGTCAGAACACATCGCCGGATCACCGGTGATCCGGCGATGTTGGTTTCCGTTCATACCTCCCGGGACAAATTGGTCACATTGCATCGCATGAATCACCGCAATGCTTGGCTATTTCAACAGGAATAACAACATTTGCCTGGTAAACAATACGTATCGATGTGAATCCGAATGCCGCACAACTCATCCATTCCCTGCTGGTTCCCGGGGTATTGATCATGGCCTCCTCCATCCTGCTGTTCTCAACCAACAGCAGGTATACAACGATTATCGACCGCATCAGGATACTCAAATCCGAACGGGGGCACCAGCCTGAAATTCCCGGGTCAAGAGGGAATTCCGGCAACAACCGCGACAAGGTTGAATTACAGATCAGCCACCTGATCCACCGGATCTACATGATCCGGATCATCATTATCAGTTATTCTGCTTCGCTCCTGTTCTTTTCTGTTACCGCGGTCCTGCTGGGGATCCGTTCCAGTTTTGAAGTGAACGGCTATTACTGGGTTTCGCTCAGCTTTCTTTTCGCTGGTCTGCTGGCGATCATTAATGGCGTGGTGTTTTCAGTGATAGAAATTTTCAAGGCTTACAGGATCGTACATATCGAAATTTCCGAAATCGCTCCCTGACCATTGGTTGAAAAGTCCAGGTAAAATGTATCTGCACACTCCGGCAGAGCTGCCAGTGCAATATGGGACAGCAATGACGTATGATTCCATCAGTGGCCCCCGTTGATGATGCCTTTTTTGACAAAACCCTGTCCGTTCACCTCCAGGCGGATGAAGTAAACGCCCGGAGTGGTTCCCTCCAGCGGCACCTCCAGGTCGTGCTCATCGGCAGGCAACCATCCCCTGAAGAAGGATTTTACCAGTCTTCCCGACATGTCATACATTCCGGCCGAAACCCTGGCTGTATTGTTCAGGATGAACCTGGCATGCAGCCTGTCCGTGGCAGGGTTCGGGTACAGCAGCATGTATTCCATTTCGCGGTCAAAAGAAGGCACATGGTCGATCCCGGTATATTGCACCCCTTTCAGCACCTGGTCGGGCACAATGGTATCGCCCCTGGCATTGGCCAGGTAAGCATAGGCCCACCCGGGTCGTTCCGGCGGGTTTCCTTCCATGAACAGTTGTTCCCATTCATCATCATTGAGCCTGTAAAAGTCCCGCGTGATCGCAGTATGAAAAGATCCCACCGGGCCTACAAATGCCATCTGTCCGCCCGACCCGGTGTTGCATGGGGCGATGACCACGGCAATGTTGAGCCTTCCGTTCCCTACGTGGAGCACCTTTCCAACCGGGGCACCACCAGGCTCCGTGGGTTGTGTATGCACATCGGCGACTGTGAAATCAGGCTCCAGGGCATCCATGGCGGGAAACAGCAAATGCGTGATCCATCCCGAAACACTGGGTCCCGATGCCATGTAATCATTGATCATGGTCTTCAGGAAAACCAGCTCATCTTCCGACAGGCTTTCTCCAGCCAGCTCCTTACCTGCGATACCTTCCAGCTTGTCCATGATTTCACCGTACCGGTCGTAATACCCGGAGATTTTCTGTGCCAGTTCAGGATCACTTGTTGCCAGAAGGTCTTCGAAGAAAGCAGCGGCATTTGCTGCAAACGTGGATATATATGCGTAGAATTCCGGATAGGGTTCCACGTACGTAAACGGGTAGGAACACCCGGTGCCTCCCGTGTAGGATTGTTTCGCATACAGGATATTGTCGTGCCGGAGCTGTGCCCAGGAAGTCAGCTGTGTATTCAGTTTCGCATGATGCCAGGCCGTGGTTTGCATGAAATAGGGCAGCCCGTTGCCCGAAGCGGGTGGATTCAGTTTCATGATTGCCGACAGCCAGGTATTGTAAAGAGACCTGGTCCAGTACTCCTCGTCATAGGCATCCACGAGGTATTTCAGCTCGTTGACCTTGTAGGCGTATTTGTACTTCACCATCTCCTCCTCCATCAGCATCATGGCATTTTCGTTGCCAAATACAGACAGGATATCCAGTGGATCCGGTATCATCCTGAATTGCTTCACCCCGTTGTGTGTGATGCGGTCGAACACCACCTCACTGAAGATATAGGAATCGACCAGGAATTTCTGACCCAGCAGCCTGAAGGAAACCGGCAAGTGCCCGGGATCTGAGCTGTCGGGATCCGCCAGGAAGAAATTGGACATGATCTTCTGTCCGTAATCATCCGAACTGTTCAGCAATTCCAGGAACATATCAAAATGCTGCGCATCCAGCAGGTCCGAAACACCCGACAGATGCGTGTCAGAAAGTGCATGGAGTTCTGCGGGTGTCAGGTTATCGTCTTCTCCCACCAGGAAACTGATCACCTCCTCATGTTTTTCCAGCAGCTCCGTTTTGCCACAGTTGAAAAGCACTTCATTCAGCAGCAAGGCCGAAAGGTTCATGCGCAGGATGTCGTCCCGCTTCCATGGCGGCTCCCATGGATTTTCAGGGGGTGGTGTCACCAGGAAATCGATCCTTCCCAACCACATCATTGCCCTGAAATAATTTTCAAGAGTCCTGCTGCCTTCCGGGGAATAGTACAGTTCATCGGTATAGTGTCCCCGCGGCTTGAACTGGCTGAAATCCAGCTTCCGGTCCAGGTCCTCACGCGTAAAAAGCGGCATCACCACCATTTGTTCTGATGCAATTGCTTCCATGACCGACGTGTAATCAGAGGTTGCATTGTAGCGGGGAGCGTATTTTTCGCCCGTGAGCAACGACAGGGCCACCGAGATGTACAGGTCCACGTCGCCCAGTGAGAGCGCCAGCTCCGGTATGTCCTTATATTGTGTATAGGTATCGGGGAATGTGGCATACATGGCCTGAAGCAGCTCGAGCAGGTTGGGTTCGAGCATTTTGTATTCCAGCGTTTTGAGAATCTCATCGTACGACTGGTGGAGGGTAAAGAGGATAAAATCGGTTCCCAGGAACAATGGCAGGTCCTGGTTATACACACCCACATACGCATCCAGCCAGGAATCGCTGGAAATGCGTTCCGTGACCATGAATTTATTGGTTTCCAGCAATGCTCTTTCGTCCTTTGTAAAGGCATATGCCTGGTCGATCGTGTCAAACCATGCAACCTGTGAAAGGTCTACGGGGTATTTCCTGGAAGAATAGTAAGTGGTTTGCGGTGGATGCTGCTGCAACAGTTCCGCGGTGGTAAGGCCCCTGTTCTCCTGCCTGAACTGCATATATGCCTCGGGTGAAAAACCACTTTGTCCGGCCAACATCACAGGGATGCCAACCATCGCTGCAAGTATAAAGTGCTTCATAGCTGTCGTGGTTTTTACAAATGTATGTAAAATAACCTGATACTCAATAGTAAGACATAAACACCCCCTTGCTGGTTGCGTTCAGGTGCCGAAAACTTCCCCGATCCATCTGTACTTTCATGGAATATAAGTAACTTGTGCAGCATCAAAAGCAACGTATGAAAAATCTGAAAAAATTCTACAAGATCAAGGCGACACCACCGGAGGTGTATGCCGCACTTACGAATTCCTTTTCCATCGAATTGTGGACCGGGGAAGAAGCAGTGATGAGCACCACGGCGGGGGAAGAGTTTTCCCTTTTCAGCGGCGACATCATGGGAAGGAACCTACAGTTTGAACCAGACAGCAAGTTGGTACAGGAATGGTATTTCGGTGAACAACCTGAACCATCTGTGGTGACCATCACCCTTACCGCGGATAAATATTTCACGAAGATTGAGCTGCTGCACACCAACATCCCTGATGAAGCCTTTGAGGACATCGCTGAAGGCTGGGATGTATCTTATTTCGGACCATTGAAGGAATTTTTTGAATAAGCGTGCAGACATGCTCTCCACTGTCCTGCCGAAAAAGGTCTGAGGCGCCGCCATGGTTTAAAACATCAGCGGGCATCGGAGCAGCGCCGTAAATATTTACTATTTTTAGAGATTATCTAGCAATTCAGGTTATGCGTCCCAGGAAGATATTCACCCTTGTCCTTGTCTTGGCACTGTGGTGCTCAGCGCATGGGCGGGGACTGGATGAAATAAAAAGAAGCGGCAGGATCTATGTTGCGTTCACGAGCGACGACATTCGCAACATCAATTACCCATTGGCCATGGAATTTGCCAGCTACCTGAATGTTGAGCTGGTGGAAGTGAAAATAGAATGGGAGGAAGTCTTCATGAAAGATGGGGTGATCCCTCCCGGACTTGAAACCGATCCGTCGGTTTCATTTACCCCCGATGCCCTTAAGAAAGCGGACATTATCTGTTCCACGTTCACCATCCTGGAATGGAGAAAAAAACTCTTCGATTTTGCCGAAACCCTCTATTCTGCTGAATTATTAATGGTGCAAAGAGGTACAGAACCCCCGAAGGAATTCCAGGATCTTGCGGGCAAAAAAATCACGTTCCACCGGTCCACCACTTTTGAAAAGCATCTCAACGAAATCAATGATAAAATCGGCGGGGAAATTGAACTGATTCCCACTGAAAACGGGGACATGGCGAAGGAATTGCTTCTCAGCGGCGCAGCCGACGGGATCGTTCTGGATGCAGATGAAGCACTCAACTTCAATGCACTGAATAACCACCGTTTCCGGATTGCCTTCCCGGTCAGCGATGTTTCCAGGACAGCATGGGCGGTGGAGAAAAACAACCGGCTGAAGCGGGAAGTGGAAAATTTTTTTAAGACCATCGCCAACAATGGTGTGCTGGATGAAATCTTCTATGAAAAATTCGAAGTACAGTACTCCACTTTCGTCGACAATATCCACAAGAACCTGCGGTACGAGGAGCTGACCCGTGACCTGCCGGGTATCCTGGCATCAAAAAAGCTGGTAGTGGCGCTTCGTGACCGGAATTTCATCTATCGCTCCGACGGGCAAAAGCAGTTCATGCATGCACTTTCTGAAGAATTTGCCGATCACCTGGGTGTATCCCTGGAGATCATCATCACCCCTTATTTTTCAAAATACTGGGAGACCGAAGACGGGGCAGTGATCCGGGATTCGTCGTACACCCCCGACTGGTTCACGCGTTTTGACATTGCCTGCGAGGTGTTCGCCCCGCTTGAATGGAGAACCAGGAAAATCAACATGGTCCCTGTATACCCTTCAGAATATGCTGTCATTGCCAGGAAAGAGACCGAAATTGAAGCACCCGGTGACCTGAAAAACCTGAACTGTGTCGTTGCCCCGGAAACCGTGTATGAAGATATCCTGGACGATTACGACCTGGAGAACTATTATTATACTGACAAGGTCAACAATTTTCTCCCGGAGGTCAGATCCGGAAATGCAGATTATACCATCCTGTACAACGCATTCTACGAGTTATCCAATTACCCCGAACTGGAAGTGAAGCTTACACTCGGTGCACTGAATGTCTGCTGGGGCATCAGGAAAGACCAGCCGGAGCTCCAGGCCGAACTGGAACAATTCATCAGTACATCTTCAGAAAACGGACTCATCCGCATCCTGATGAAGTCCCTCCAGGGCAATACACTTCAGACTCCTGATGCATATATCAACAGTTATTACGAATCCTTCCAGACCGGTCAGCTTCCCTATGTAAATTACGGGGCAGACGACGGCCTGCCGCAGGAAGATGTTTTTTCGATCTTCCAGGACCGGAAGGGGTACATCTGGTTCGGCACCAACTCGGGGGCAGTCAGGTACAATGGCCGTGAAATGTATGTGTATAATGAAAATCACGGGCTCCCCGCCAACTCTGTAAGGGACATACAGCAGGATTCCACGGGAACCATTTTTCTTGCCACCACCAAAGGGATAGCGGAATTCGGAAGAGATTCGGTCACCGCCACACGGTTTGGCGGGACATCATTCAAGAAAATCCATGTGGATCGCAGGAACAATAAATGGCTCATTGGCGAAGACGGGTTGTACCAGCTCAGTTCAGGCGGTAAGGAAAGGTATATCAACAGCCGGTTTCCCGAATTGCCCAGGCTGATCTACAATATCAGTGAGGATCCGAAGTCAGGAAGCATCCTCCTGGCCACCTCCATGGGCGTGTTCCTGATCGACCCGGAAGAGAATTTCACCGAAAGAATCAGCAAACAGGATGCTTTTTCAGTATTTATCGACATCAATGACAGCCTCTGGATCTCCACCAAGGACGGCCTGCTGATAGCCGATTTTGAACAGCTTCGGAAAAATGCCGCTGAAGTGCAGTTCCACAACCTAAATCAACGGCTGGATTTTCCCACCGAAATTTTCTCAGAGATCAAAACCAACAACTACGGATCCGTATGGCTCATCTCAGATGCCAGGATCTACCAGGTCAACTCCACCGATCAGAAACCGGTGCTCTACGAGGAGGAAATCGGCATCAGGAACAATAAGATCCACTCCTTCCTGGCAGATATGGAAGACAATATCTGGATCGGTTTCTCGGGAGGTATGCAAAGGCTTACCAACCGGAAGGGATTGAGAAACTTTTATCCGAACACCATCAATTCCTTTGTATACTCTGTTTTCCAGGACCAGACCGGGCGCATCTGGATCACCTCCAACAACGGAATTTTTCATTTCAGGGACGAACTCATCCAGTACCATCCCGCCGTTGGGGTTGACAACAGTACTTTTCTTGCCACCCTGCTGAACAACGGAAACATCTTGCTCTCAAATACATTCGGGGTATATGAGGTCTATGTAAATAACCTGCAGATCATCCGGTTTTCGCAATTTCCACAGCTTTCGATGACACCGGAAAACGTGTATGTCTCCTCCTCCGGGGAAATTTTTCTGCTGACCGGAATCGACGGCGTAGTATATTACCTGGAGGACTTCTACAGTCAGCCCCGCCAGCTGAAGAACCGCAACACGTCGAATATTCACCAGCTTTGTGAATACCAGGGACGTATCCTGGGGGGGAACAATGAAGGAATTGTGTCTTTCAACGGTGAGGAATTTGTGCCTGTCATGGAGACTTCCTGCAATGTATGGTCCCTGCACCCGGGCGACAGTGTGTTATGGGTGGGTACGGACTGTGGTATCGGCCTTATTTCCGGCAACAGGTTTGAGAGCCTCGAGATGGCAAACTACGATGAAAACGTGGTGATCAAAGCCCTGGTAGCTGCAAAAAACAAGAATTACCTCTGGGTCGGAACCAACAGGGGGTTTTCCTATTATAACACCAACACACGCGAACACGAATTCAGGATCGACACGAAAGACGGACTCAGCGGCGATGAGATCACTTCCGGGGGACTCTACCTCGACCAGTCTGATCTGCTCTGGATAGGTACCTATCACGGTATTTCCAATTTCAACATCAGGGCAAAATCCTTCCGCTCTTACGCCCCGGTATGTTACATCGAGAGCCTCACGCTGAATGGCGAGCCCATTGACCCGGTTTCCGGAAAAACATACAGGCACAACCAGAACAACTTCGTGTTTGAGATTTCGGCGCTCTCGTTCACCGATGAACAATCCGTTGAATATGAATTTTACCTCCGGGGAACCGGCAACAACTATTCCTCCTACCACAGGGGCGAAGAATTCAGGGCCTATTACAGCAACCTTCCACCGGGAGAGTATGAATTCATTTACAAGGCAAAAGGAAAGAACAACCTGTGGGGATATGCCGAAAGTTTCAGTTTTGCCATCAACAAAGCCTGGTACCAGACCTGGCTGTTCCGGATCTGCCTGGTAATGCTTATCATCCTCCTGGCAACCCTCTTCTACAAGGGAAGGGTCCGGGCCATACAGCTGCAGAAGAAAAAACTCGAACAACTTGTAAAGGAGCGGACCGCTGAACTGGAAGAAGCCAACACAGAGATTGAAGCTCAGCGGGATATCGCAACGACACAGCGGGATAGGATTGCCGTTCAGCAGAAGGAGATCATGGACAGCATCCAGTATGCGCAGCGCATCCAGGAATCCATGCTTCCCTCCCCCGAAGCCCTTGCTGCCATACTGCCCGATCATTTTGTCCTGTTCAAACCCCGTGACATCGTCAGTGGTGATTTCTACTGGGCAGCGGAACAGGACGAGCATGTATATTTCACTGCGGCAGATTGCACCGGTCATGGTGTGCCGGGTGCATTCATGAGCATGCTCGGAATGGGCTTCCTGAACGAAATCATCACCAAACATGCGTCTGTTGAGCCGGACCAGATATTGAACGAATTACGGTTGTACCTCATTGCTACCCTGCACCAGAAAGGAACATCCGGTGAAAACAAGGACGGCATGGACATGGTCATGTGCAAATACAACCGTACTACAGGGATGCTGACCTATGCAGCGGCCAACAATCCATTGTATCATGTCAGGAACAGCGAATTGACCCGCATCAAGGGCGAGCCCATGCCGGTTGCGATCCATGATAAAATGGATCCTTTCAGGCTCGGATCAATCAGGTTGGCGCCTGGTGACGTGGTCTATTTGTTTTCCGACGGGTATGCCGATCAGTTCGGTGGTCCCGCATCCAAAAAGTTGATGTCGAAACGGTTTCGTGAGCTGATCCTGGGTGCCTCCGACAAGCCCATGAAGGAACAGCTGGAGATACTTGACAGGGAGTTCGCCGCATGGAAAGGAGACATTGACCAGATTGATGACGTAGTGGTAATAGGCGTCCGTTTTTGAATCCCGGAAGATGTTCCTGAAAACCGGATGCTGTCTCTGAATGCCGGGCAATGCTCCTGATCAGCGAACATAATACCTGCCGCTTTGCCAGGTATTTTTCAAGTTTTCAACCCTCCTGTAACTTTTCCGGCACCTTTGTCGTCTTACAGCAAAACAGCAGTTGAACCGATAAAAACACAATAGCATGAAAAAATTATCAGCAATTATCCTGGCACTTGCGATCATATCGCCCGCACTGGCACAGCAGGATACGATCCCCGCTCCCCAATCACAGGAAAAAGTCGCGACACCCGCAGAAGTACCAGGTGTTCCTGATGCTCCTGATGCTCCCGACGTTCCGGATCTTCCGGAAGACATCTCCTTTAAGACACCGGAGAAGACCGAGGTGAAAGTGGGTGAAAACGAGATTTTTATCATTGAAGACAATGGCGACACCACGAAGTTCCAGCTTGGATCCAAGGGAATGAGCATCGTTGAAGGAAAAGACGGTTACACCATCGAAATCATCGAAATGAATGAAAACAAAAACAAAGCCAAGGTGGAAGATGATGAAAATGATGAAGGAGAGAAGCAGAAGAAGAAAAAATTCAAGCCCCATTATGCGGGTTTTGAGATAGGGCTTAATAATTTCCTGAATGCTGATAATACCCTGCATACCGGTACATTCATGAATTTGAATACCGCCAAATCGTGGAACTACAATCTCAACTTCCTGGAATACGGAATAGGGCTGGGGACCTCCTATGTCGGGCTGGTTACCGGCATGGGTATTGAGTGGTCCAATTATGTATTCGACGGTAACAACTCCATTGTTGAGGAAAATGGCGATATCTTCGAAAGACCGGCCCCCGTATACAACGGCGTTACAAAATCCAAGCTGGCAACAACCTACCTGAATGCGCCGCTTCTGCTGGAATTTCAGATTCCCGCAGGGAAGAAACGCGTTCATATTTCAGCCGGGATGACCGGTGGCGTAAAGCTCGGGTCCAGGACCAAGATCAAATACCAGGACGGTGGCAGGCAGAAAGAGGTCAGGAAAGACGACTTCAGCCTCGCGCCCTTCCGTTACGGGGCAACTTTCAGGGTAGGTTACATGGCCATCAACCTGTTCGCAAATTATTACTTTTCCCCGCTTTTCGGAGAGACTGACACACCGGAACTGTACCCGTTCAGCGTGGGACTGAACCTGGTTTCCTTCTGACAGGCTGCACAAAATACTACCGAAAAGGACTGCCGGCACCGGCGGTCCTTTTTTGTATCCATTACTTTACTATTATTTAATAATCTCTTCATACAGAACGGTGATCCACTTGTTACCTTTGTAGCCGCAATATGGGTAAGCCTGTTCACATGAAAAAGACATTGCGCAATACGCTCCTGGTCTGGTTCCTGGGATTTTCAGTGGTCCTGATCCTGGTGTTTATTGCATTCAATGCCCTGTATATCCACCAAAAGACCAGGATCACAAATGTGATCGGACAGATTTATGAACTGCACCTTGATGTACAAAAGGATTTCAATATTACAGATGTCTTTTTTACCTATGAAACCAGCAACCTTGCGTTTTTCGATACACAGGAAAGTACGTTGCTTGAAGATCATGAACAACGGGTGAAGGGAATCAATGCAACACTGGAAGCACTTCGCCACAATTCCATGGTTGCAAGGATGAATATCCAGGGGGCTGTTGACAGCCTGGCAGCGGATTTTGAAACGTATGTCACCTCTGTCGATCAAATCATAGCACTGATACTGGTACGGGGATTCAAAGATTACGGTATTGTGGGTAAAATGCGGGCATTTGCCCACCAGCTGGAGGGTTTCGGTGAACTGGATCAGACGTATGTATTGAATCTGAGGAGACATGAAAAAGACTACATTATCCGCAATGAACAACAATATGTAGGCAAGCTGAACGACCTGGGAAGCCGTTTCCGGGAGATGATCACAGATGACCCACGGATCAGCCGTTACCGGAAAGATTCCATCATTATGATTCTTGATAATTACATGGAGGAATTCAACAACCTGGTTGCAGTGGACCGGCAAATTGGACTCAAGACACCGGAAACAGGAACGAAAAGCCAGCTCGATGAACTTGAAATCAACATCGAAAAACGCTTCAATCACGTGATCAGCACCGCTGAATCCAGGAAGACCGTTCTGTTCAGGTACCTGGAAATTTTCTATATATTTTCCTTTTTGGTATTCCTGCTTGTCAGCATCCTCCTGAGCCGGGTGATATCCGGCTACATCTCTGCGCCTTTGACCACACTGACAAGTCACATCAGGAAGTTATCTGAAAACAACCTGAAGCAGGATGATCAGCTGGAACAGAACTTCAGCAACTATGAGACTTCCGTATTGTATAAGGAGTTCAGGTCCCTGATCGAGCAGATCAGGCAGGAGAAAGAGGATTTGAATAAGGTACAGAAGGCATTGATCGAGAACGAAGAAAAGTACCGGCAGCTGGCCGATAATCTTCCGCAGTCTGTATTTGAAACAGATCAGTTTGGCAACCTTACCTATGTGAACAGCAACTGGCAAAAGTCGTTTTTCTACACCAGGGAGGAGGTGCAGAATGGGGTAAACATCATTACCATCCTGAAGGCAAAAAACGGTCCCATTGTCCTGGGAAATGAATCGGCGGGCCCGGTTGAATATATTGCCCGCAGAAAAGACGGCACCACATTCCCGGTACTTGTATATACCAACCGTATCCACCGTGATAACAAACTGATGGGATTCCGTGGGGCAATCATAGATATTTCCGACCGGAAAATTAAATTGTCCTGACACAATTGTGTCCCTATTGTTATTGTTTTTCTTTCTTGAAAACTTTGCAGGCCGCTTTCCCTTATTATTGTAATTTTACAGTGAATTTATAACCATAACGTATGCGACTGTTACTGATCAGTAATTCAACGAATGCCGGAGAAGTTTACCTGGATTATCCCAAAGAGGAGATCAGGAAATTCCTTGGCGATAAAAAAATCACCGGATTGTTTTTCCCTTATGCCAGTGTAACCATGTCATTTGATGATTATGCCGCGAAGGTCAGGTCCCGCTTTAACGAAATAGGTCATGATATCAGGTCGGTCCACGAATTTGACGACCCGGTACAGGCAGTAAATGATGCCGAAGCGATCATTGTAGGTGGCGGGAACACCTTTCATCTGCTGAAAATGATTCGCGACAACCGCCTGATCGGGCCTGTGAGGCAAAAAGTCATGAACGGAATACCCTATATTGGCTGGAGTGCAGGATCAAACATGGCCTGTCCCACGATCCGCACGACGAATGACATGCCGATCGTTGAGCCCGATGGTTTTGATGCATTTCACCTGGTCGATTTCCAGGTCAACCCCCACTACCTGGATCATAATCCTGACGGGCATGCAGGAGAAACCAGGGAAGACAGGATCATGGAATTCCTGGTCGCCAACAAGGACATCACTGTTCTTGGATTACGCGAGGGATGTATGTTACGCATTGAAGACAAGATAATGAAGCTTATCGGCAACAAGCCGGTACGTGTATTCAGGTATAGCGAAACGCCTGCAGAGATGGAACCCGGGGAGGATTTCAGTAAATTCCTGTAGCCACGTCAACTAAGGAGGGAAAAGAAGTTGTGAGGAAGATCCGTATTTTCCTGGAATACCTGGCAGCATTCCTGATCATATTCGTTCTGCTGTCAGTGATCACGAGCATAGTTATCGTAAAATTTTACGGCGACGACGTGCAGGAATATACTATGGACCTTATCAACGACCAGCTGGATACCAAAATATCGGTTGGAGAGATGGGGATAAGCGTCCTGAGGAGGTTCCCCAATACCTCCGTTTTTTTCAACGATGTAACGGTCTGGTCAGGTCACCGCTTCGACCGCACCGTCTTCGGGGATGTTCCTCCCGATACCCTTTTTGTTGCTGACCGGCTGTACCTGCAGTTCAATCTTCCGGATCTGCTGAGAAAAAAATTCACGATCAAGAGCCTTGAAGCCCGGGAAGGCATATTGCGGATCCTTATCGATGGTGCCGGCAACGGGAATTTTATGGTCCGGGACCCTAAAGATGATACAGGAGCAGGCCGGCCCATTGAAATGAAAGGAGTCACGCTAAGAGACCTGGACATCCAGTATATCAATGTTGCAAAAGAGATCCGTTCCCACATCCTCCTTGAAGAAATCTCCCTGGAAGGAAATTTTGGGAACCGCGATTACATGCTGAAAGCCAGTGGCAATGCCTACGTGGAAAACATCATCAACCACGGTGTGTATTATTTGTCAGGGCAGGACGTCAGCACAAATGTATTCCTGGAGGTGAACAACAACCACTTCACTATCTCACGCGGTGAAATGATGATCGGGGACCTTACCGCTGCCATCACGGGGGAATTCCTGGTAGACAAAGAGGTGGGTGCGGACCTGGATCTGCATTTTTCAGGAGAGAAGATCAATATCGAATGGGTATCCCGTATCCTGTCCAGCAGCAAGAAATCTCCGGGCATAACTGGCAGGGGTAACATCAACCTCGCAGTTGACGTTACAGGACTTACAAGTCCCACGCTTTCTCCCCATATCACCGCCCGGTTTTCGACCAAAAATGCCTCCCTGCAATCCGACAGGATTCCCCTTGAACTGAAAAGCCTGTCAGCAGAAGGAACTTACACCAATGGCAACCTCATGAGTGTTCGCTCCACGGTGATCAATCTCCACTCTTTTTCAGCCAGGTCGGGAGCATCTGAAGTTTCAGGATCAGTCAGGCTGGAAGACCTTCTCAGGCCTTCATTTAACATCGTGGTCAAAGGGGATGTGTCTCTGACCGACCTGGATCCATGGCTCAAGGGACTTCCGCTGCATACCGGCGATGGCAAAATTTATCCCGACCTGCGTATTACCGGCACCATCAGTGACCTGTCTGACTCCACCAGGAATGTTACCTTTGACCCGGTCGGCACACTCGGGGTAAATGATGTGGAATTCCTGCTCACCGGGCCGGATCTTCATTTCAGGGAGATTGGCGGAAACGTTTTCGTTGATTCAAAAACCCTGAATGCCGGTCTTACCGGCTACATGAATGATACGGATTTCGACCTGGAATTTTCGCTGATGAATCCGCTTGCCGCGTTTACTTCAGATCCACGGATCGATATCCGGGGAACCCTTTCCAGCAGCAACCTTAATATCGATCAGCTGTCAGGGGAGATGAAGCAGGACAGGAAAAAAACCGGGCCGTTTTCTTTCCCCGATTATCTTGCCCTGGACCTGGATTTCAAATTTGACCGGATCACCAAGGGACAACTCCACACCAAACAGGTTTCAGGAAACATCACCTACAAATACCCCGGGCTGACGGTGGATCCGTTTTACTTGGAAACCATGAACGGGTCTGTCAACGGCAGGGTGGCATTGTTTGATCTGCATCAGCCGCGTTACCAGGTGAATATGCACAGCACTTTCAGAAATGTGGAAATCAGCGATGTTTTCCGCTCATTCAATAATTTTGGACAGGATTTCCTTACGTATGAAAATATTGAAGGCAGCATTTCAGGTGAATCAGAATTCCTTGCGCCACTGAACAATGATTTTTCCATCAATACCAGCGGCATTATTTCTGAGAACAGCTTTGTTATCAGGGATGGTGAACTGAATGATTTTCAACCGTTGATTGCGCTATCAGATTTCCTTAAGATCGACAAAATGGACCAGGTCCAGTTTTCCAACATCAGCAACACGATCCTGATCAACAACAATATGATTACCATTCCCGCCATGGATATCAGGTCAAATGCCCTCAACCTCCAGGCTTCAGGATATCACAGCTTCGATAAAACCTATGAGTACCACCTGGCAACACGTTTATCTGAACTGCTTTTCAATAAGGCGAAAAGCAATCCTGACAAGGAATTCAATATCGCCCTGGACAAGGAAGACAGGCGAACCATTTTCCTGGTTCTCTTCGACGAGGGAGACGGGATGATGATCAAATTTGACGAGGAGCAGGCGATGAAAAAGATACAGGAGGACCTCAGGAAGGAGAAGCAGGAATTAAAGAATGTATTGAAAGATGCATTCGGTAATACCGGTAAAGAGGAGCAGCATCGGGAAAATACGGGGAAGACCGAACAGCCGGTATTCAAATTTGAGTTCCCGGGAGAGGAGCCGCAGGATACCCAACCGCCGGTGGAAGAAAAGCGCAAATGGTGGCAAAGAAAAAAAGACACTACCAGTGCGCCTGGACCTAAATTCATTATTGATGACAACGATCTCTAATATTTCATAGATGAATATATACGAAAAAAAACAACGCTGGAAGTTCATCCTTTTGTTTTCTGCTGTACTGATCGGGGCCGGATCCCTTTTTTACACCAACCGGCTGGTGAAGACCATTGCCGAGGATGAACGGGAGAAGATCGAATTATGGGCCGAAGCCACCCGCATCCTGGCCAATCCCGATCCTTCAGGGAATGACATCCTCTTTCCCTTGCAGGTCCTGGAAAACAACACCAATATACCTGTCATTCTTACCGATGCAGAAGGGAACATCATGGCCTCGCGCAACCTGGATACCGCGCGGATCAACCAGGAAGTCTACATGGCGAAATCACTCGAAAAAATGAAAAGTGAGAATGACAGCATCGTCATTGAACTGGGGAGGAACAAGTACCAGTACCTCTATTACAGAAATTCCAACCTGCTACGGAAAATTGCAGCTTTCCCCTATTTCCAGCTGGCCGTGATCATTCTGTTCATCGGTGTTTCCTACGTGGCTTTCAGTGTGTCGAGGAAAGCGGAGCAGAACAAAGTCTGGACAGGCCTGTCGAAGGAGACTGCCCACCAGCTGGGGACGCCTATTTCCTCCCTGAGCGGGTGGGTTGAAATCCTGAAACAATCGGGGGCAGATCCTTCGGCCACGAAGGAACTGGAGAAAGATTCCGAACGCCTGGTAAGGATCGCCGACCGTTTTTCCAAGATAGGATCCAAACCATCACTTGTGGAGATGGATGTGATCAGTGTCATTGAAAACAGCCTGTCCTATATCCAGACGAGAAGGGGTAAGTCGGTCCGGTTCACAACACTGCTCCCCGAGGGGCCTGTGATCGTACCGGTCAACGAGACCTTACTGGACTGGGTCATCGAAAACCTCTGCAAGAATGCCATGGATGCCATGGAAGGAGCAGGAGAACTCACCATCAGGTGCACGCCCGCCGACAAGCATGTGACCATTGACATTGAAGACACTGGAAAAGGCATTCCGAAATCCAGGTTTACTACCATTTTCAAACCCGGGTACACCACCAAGAAGCGTGGATGGGGACTGGGACTATCACTTACAAAGAGGATCATAGAGGAAAACCACGACGGGAAGATTTTTGTGCATTCCTCTGAACCCGGTATCAAAACTGTATTCCGGATCATACTGAACAGGTAGAACAGTAAACGGTCAGGCCTCCCCGAGCCGGGGCGTTTTGGGCACGACCTTGTACAGTTTGTCAGATCGTCGGACTGTTTCCCTGACAGGAATGGAGCAGGTGTCGCCCTTTGCGGCCCGGTCCGTGTTTTTTTCATCCACCCGGATCTCTTCGATCCTTGTTTCAATGACGCCAGTAGTGGGGCCGATGATCAGCACCTCATCACCAACACTGATCTCTCCCGTCTCTATGGCAAACTCAGCCACCCCGATCCGGTCAAAATAATTGGTTCCCTTTCCGATATACATCTTACGGGTCGTTGCGGCTGACCCATATACCTCACTCCATTCTCCCAGGCGTTGTCCAAGGTAGTATCCGTCCCAGAATCCGCGGTTGAATACCTTGCGGAGCCTTTCGGTCCATGCATCGGTCTTCTCCCTTGTAAAACTTCCCGACAGCCATGCTTCAATGGCTTCCCTGTAACAGGAAGTCACGGTTTTCACGTATTCCGGAGAGCGTGCCCTTCCTTCTATCTTGAGCACACGAACACCGGCATCAAGCACTTTATCCAGGAAATGAATAGTGGAAAGATCTTTGGGCGACATGATGTTTTTGTTGTCAATCTCCAGTTCAATATCCCGCTCCTTGTCTGTAACTATATAGGAACTCCGGCATACCTGGAAACAATCGCCCCTGTTGGCAGAATGGTTGTGTTCGTGGAGGCTCAGGTAGCATTTTCCGCTCACTGCCATACACAGGGCGCCGTGCACGAACATCTCAATTTTGATCAGCTCTCCACCGGGACCACGGATGTCTTCCAACGCAATCCCCTTATGGATTTCGGCTACCTGATCCAGGTCCAGTTCCCTTGCCAGCACCACCACGTCGGCGTAGTTGGCATAAAACTTTAAAGATTCTATATTACTGATATTCAATTGTGTGGAAAGATGCACCTCTACTCCTGATTGAAGGGCATAATCAAGCACCGACTGGTCGGATACGATGATTGCCGTCACCCCGTGCGTTTTCGCCAGGCCGACGATCTTACGCATCTGCAGCAACTCGTGGTTATAAATGATCGTATTTATCGTCAGGTAGGTCCGCAGTCCTTGCTCTTGTGCTGTCTGCACGATACGCGGCAGGTCTTCGGCAGTGAAATTGGCCGATGACCGGGAGCGCATGTTCAACTGCTCGATGCCAAAATAGATTGCATCTGCCCCTCCCTGGATAGCTGCCGCAAGGGATTCCCAGGATCCGGCCGGGGCCATCAGTTCTATCTCCTTTCTCTCTAACATGTTTCGCCCCGGTCAGGTTCAATTTCAACCAGCTGGATATCATCCCCGATGATCCTGTAATCGAACTCGTGTGCATTCATGTCATTTCTGTTTAATGGAGGAGGAAAAGTATTTTATCAACACCTGTTTCACTTGCTCAACACGTGCCGGTTTAGTAACAAAATCGTCCATGCCATACTGTACGGTCCTGGCCTTCTGCTGATCATCTGTGTCAGCTGACATGGCCACGATCGGCGCGGTGAACCCGTTCTTCCGGATCTTTTCCGCTGCTTCAAATCCATCCAGTTTTGGCAGATACAGGTCCATAAAAATAATATCATATTCATTGGCCGTGGATTTTTCGACAGCTTCTGCGCCATCAGACGCGATATCGATTTCAAAACCAATGTTCTTGAAAATGGATTGTGCCACCTTCTGGTTGATCAGGTTATCTTCAACCAGTAAAATGGAAAGGTCGGCTGGCAGGGTTTGCAGGATGGGCAGGATACTCATGTGATCTTTGAGCTTCGGAAATATCTCCCTTATAATGTCATATACCTCTTTACTTTCAAAAGGTTCAATCAGGTAATAATCGATACCCAGTTTCCTGGCAAGCCTGTAATTTCCAGGTTTGTCGTTGTTACATACCATAATGGAAGAAAATAAATCCATCAAACCATCCGCTTTTAGCTTGGAAGCAATCCCAAAACCCTCCATTCCAGCCTTGTCGGCAATCACCAGGAATTGGTAGAGATTCTTTTTCATGGTGAGGTGATGCACCACCGAATCCATGTTGCTGTCCTGGAATATTTTCGTAACAATGTTGATTCCAAACTGGTTAAAGAGCTTGTTGATACTGTTCTTTTCCGGTGTCGGTTCCTTGGTAACATGCAGGGCCGTGACCTGGTTCAGCTGCTGAATGTGGTCGAAGGCATAGTTTTTATTCAGTTTTTCATTTGAAAACACTTCGATGGTGAAACTGAACCTGGATCCCGGGGATTCTGCGGGAGCGCCAGATCTTGCGGGGCTCTCCGCCCAGATCTCACCATTCATCAGCTCAACGAGCTCTTTTGAAATGGCAATTCCCAGACCTGTTCCACCATAGAGCCGGGTTACGGAACTCCCCGATTGGGCATAGTTGTCAAAAATAGTGGCGATCTTATCCTCAGGAATGCCCATGCCAGTATCTTCCACCCTGAACAAGAGCTGCAAACGTCCCTTCACATTTTCAAGTACATCCACATACAATGCCACCTTTCCTTTCCCGGTAAACTTGATGGCGTTACTCAGCAGGTTTGAGATCACCTGTCTGAGCCTGAAAGGATCACCGATAAGCTTTTCGGGAACGACAGGTTTGATCTCCTGCTCAAGCAGCAACCCTTTCTTCTGTGCCAGTGGTCTGAAAAGTTCCACGGTGTGTGCAATCTCTTCGCGTAGTTGAAAGGGAATCTCTTCCAGGATCATTTTCCCTGCTTCAATCCTTGAAAAATCGAGGATGTCGTTCAGAATGGTCATCAGTAAATCCGATGATTTTTTGATGATTTTCACTTTGTCTTCTACCGGGCGGGGCATTTTTGAGAGCATCAGTTGCTCGACCATTCCCAGTATCCCGTTCATTGGTGTCCTGATCTCATGGCTCATGGAGGCCAGGAAATCTGATTTTGCACGGTTTGCTGCCACCTCCTGTTTCCTGGATCGCTCAATGGAAGACACATCCACCAGGGCGATCAGCCGAAGATCTTCTCCCCCGATCCTGGTAGCTTCTTCAAGCCTGTACAGAATGGTTTCTATCCCGTCTCTTTCATAATAAAGATAATCAGCCCCGCTCATGCTGTCTGAACCACTATGAAGAAGAAATTTATTTGAGAAAAGGGAATTTTTATTGTAATCCTGTCCAACCAGGTTTTCCTTTTTATCAATGCCCATCATCTTCAGGGCCGCACTGTTCAGGTTTCGTATAATATTCCCGGAATCCAGGATGATGATTCCGACAGGGAATTTTTCCAGGATTTGCCTGAAAACAATCTCGGACATCATTAGTTTTTCCTGAGATCTTGATCCGCGTCCGATGACCACCAGCAGATAGATGATCACCGCAAGGGTAATGAGGAAAGCAGCAGCTGAAACCAGCATATTCTTGAATAGAAACATACGGTTGAACTCCGTCTGGCTCGTGGAAAAAACGATACCCACGTGTTTTCCCAGGATACTCATCGGGTAATAGACTGAGTGTATTTTCTGTTTTCTTCCGCCCGGGAGGGCAAGGATATGATTAATGGTACCCACAGAAAACATTTCAATACTGTCGGCAATTTCCTGAAGCGATGATATAGTGGTACTATCAGGAAAATTGGAGCCAATAATTTCGTCATCCCTCAGCACCCACTGCCAGGAAATGGTTTTGCCGACAGGATAGTAAGAGAATAGCTCCCTGGCAAATTTTTCAAAATCCACTTCTACAATGATATTTCCGCTTACCTGGTCATTTTCAAAATATGGATAATGATACAGGTATTTCCCATTGCTTTCTTCTACCCGGTGCCTGGACGATAAATGCTGTTGTCGCTGTCTGGGAAAAGTGTCCACAACAAACTCACCTTCCTTGTTGATATACAGGCCGAAATAATTCTTCTTGTTATCGAAAACGAATACATTGGTGATCAGGTCCTGGTACCTGTAATACAGTACCTCGAGGCTATCCTGGCTTTTTTCCAGCGCTGCCTGGCTGGAAAATATTTCAGAAAAATTATATTGGAACAGCAACCTGTTCAGGTCACTCTCGAATTCATGGAGTTCCTCTTCCATGTGTGAGCCACAGACGATCGTCTGTTGCTCCAGGCTTGAATGGAGAAAAGAGATGAAACGCTGATTGATATTAAAAAATGAAAAAGCACTCAATAACAAAATGAATGCCAGCAAAACCAAAACCAAAGTAGTAGTTACCCTTTTCACAGCCGGTAGAATTATATATTATGTAATTGCACTATTATCAATGAAAATCCTCAATTTTTTCAGCGAACGGTTTGAGCAGACTAAAAGTACATATTTATCAGTATATAAGTATCCTATTTGCGGTATTTATCCCCCATGTCCTCCAGGAGGTTGAGGTAGTTGATATAGCGTGAAACACTGATTCTGTTATCTTTAACCGCTTTAATGACCGCACAATCCGGTTCGTTCTCATGCATGCAGTTATGGAATTTACAGTCCTGGCTGACATTAAATATCTCGGGGAAAAAATGAAACAATTCCTCACGCGCGATGTCCACCATGCCAAATCCCTTGATACCGGGAGTATCAATGATCCTGGCATTCCCAGGCAGGAAGAACATCTCGGCATACGTGGTGGTATGCTGTCCGGATTTATGGTATGCTGACACCTCGCGGGTCTTCAGGTCCAGCGAGGTATCCAGGTGGTTAAGCAGGGTGGTTTTTCCAACACCGCTGTTCCCGGTCACCACGGATACCTTGTTTGCAAACAATTGTTCGGTGCGATCCATATTTGTACCTTCCTTTACTGAAATTGAAAGGACCGTATAGCCGATCATATCGTACATTGCCGCCAGCGCTTCCATCTCACTGATTTCGACTTCATTGTAGATATCCGTTTTATTAAACACCAGGACAACCGGTATCCTGAATGCTTCAGCCGAAACAAGGAAGCGATCAATAAAAGCCAGGTGGGTTTTGGGATTTACCAGGCTGACCATCAGGACCGCCTGGTCGATATTGGCTGCGATGAGCTGGTATTCTTTGGAAAGATTTGCAGCACGGCGGATGATATAATTCTTCCGCTCACCGATATGAGATATGATTCCGTTACCGGAGTCGGTCAGTTCAAACTGCACATGGTCACCAACAGCTACCGGATTGGTTGCCCGGATTCCTTTGATCCTGTATGTTCCCTTGATTTTGCAGGGTACCACGTTGTCATCCGTGTCTTTCACATAGTACCAGCTGCCGGTGGATTTTATAACAAGTCCTTTCCTCACAAACGAATTTTTGGCTAATTTACTTAAACCTGTCCATTCAGTAGCCAGGGAAAGGAAAAAAAAGGCAGGAAAAACACGCAAGGCCAGGCAATTACTCATTCTGTGCTATCGGGGTAGTGACATTCAGGAATCTTGATTTGAACTGGATTCCCGATATTGCACCTTCCTCATTCCGGCTGGCCATCAGTTGTGTTTCCGATCCGGTGATCCGGTTTAACTCCTGCAGGCCTGAACTTGCAATACTCCAGAGCAGTGCATCCTCTTCCTCCATGATCCGGGTTGCTTTTTGCACCTGGTAGCGGGCCAGCGCAAAAAGGGAAAGAGAACTGTTGTTGATGGCTGGTGGCCGGATGATTTCCGGGTGAAGCTGGTCATATTGAACATCAACATCATCCGCCTGTTGTTTCCTGAGATCAACGCCGGCGATCCTGCGGGAATCGCCAGTCTGTTCCTGTTGTTCCCCTGCCTCTTTTTGTTGCTGTTCCAGGCGTTCCTGCTGCCGTTCACTGTAATCAGATACCGGAACCGGGGAATTGGTTTTCCTGACCATGTTGAAAGTGGCCTGGACCGGTTTCACTTCCGGCTGTTTTTCTTCCTTTTCCACATCCGGCTGTTTCTCTGCCTGTTCTGGCTCCACCAAGGAGGCTACCTCAACGGTCGGCTGCATATAGGGAACACGCAGGAGCATCATCAGTGTGATGGCTGCAGCAGCAGCAACAGGAAACATGATCCTCCAGTTGGTGAGGCGGATATTGCGGTGTTTCAGCCTTCCTTTGTGTGGATACGCGACCCTGGCAGGCACCAGGTAAGTCGCTTTGAAGGCTTCCAGCTCCTTTTTCCTGACAGGATGCTGTGCCAGGTAAGCTTCAAAAGCCTCCCGTTGATTTTCTGAGAGGTCGCCTTCCAGGAAAGCAACACAGTACATGTCAAAACTGGCATCATTTACGCCGGTTTCCCCGACTGGCAACTCCTTTTTCAGGGATTCCTTTTTGGGGAATGGAAGGTGGGGTGCAGCTACCGTATGTAATTCGAATGCCGTCAGTTCTTGAGCCAGATCAGGATTGAATTTCAGAAACCGTCGCAACACCGCCTCCTGTTCCGGAGAAAGCCTTCCCTCGATGAAATCGAGAAAATATGCTTCGTAATTGTTCCTGTTAATATTCATGTTCCTGTTCCTTTATATAACGTTTTCTATGTTGACCAGGTATTGTTTCAGGCTGATCCTTCCCCTGTAAATATACACCTTCACCTGCGACGCATTCAATTCCGTAATTTCCCCGATCTCCTCGTAGGTATAACCCTCGTAATCCCGCAGCATGATCACCGTGCGCTGTATTTCCGGCAATCGTTCCAGTGCCTCTTCCAGTACTTCGCTGATGTCTGAATACTGCTCCGGTTGCTGATGTGTTGGTTCCTGTTCACTTTCACCGTCAATCGAGGTCACCCTTTTTTCTTTTTTCAGGACATCCAGCATGGTATGGTACCCCGTTGTAAAGAGGTATGACTTTGCCTTTTCGCCATTGACAGAATCCAGCTTCAGCCACATCTTCTCAAATGATTCCTGTACCACATCCTGCGCCAGTGCTTCGTTCCTGCTTTGCTTCATGATGAAGCGGAATAAATTATCAGCGTACAGGTCAACCGCCTTATTGTACTCTTCTATCGTCATTTAAATTCAGGGTTCCGTGTGTAAGACGACACAAGTTATGAAAAGTTACAGGCACATGGATATAATCGTTTACAAAAAAATTGGGAAAAACTTGACACCTGCTTTTTCATGTTTTATATTTGACCGAACGTTCAATCATTAATAAATGCCCAGGACGAAAGCACAATACGATCAGATCCGGAAGGACCGCAAAACGCAGATCATGGCCACAGCGCTGGAAATGTTTGCCAGGGAGGGATACGGTCATGTTTCCATTGCAGCGCTTTCCCAGCGTGCCGGCATCTCAAAAGGGCTCATGTACAACTATTTTTCCGGCAAGGAAGAATTGCTGAAGCAGATTCTCAACGAAGGCATCGAACAGATCATGATCTCCCTGGATCCGAACCAGGATGGCAAACTGACCACGGAAGAATTTGAACATTTTATCCGCAGGACTTTCCAGCTGATGCATGACAAGCGTGCTTTCTTCACGAAATTCTTCAGCTTGATCATCCAGCCGAACGTGAAGGCTTTTTTGAGAGAGAGCTCGCTGGTCCCATTCATTGACCGTTATTTCAGCATGTTCATCCGGTATTTTAAGGAACAGGGATGTGAAGATCCGATGTTGGAGATGTTCGAACTTTCGGTCATCCTGGAAGGATTCGGCATCATGATGATCTATTACGATGACCTGGTGGATCTTCCGCCGGAACTGTATAAAAAATATGAAGAAAGGATCATTAATAAATATACCCGCAATCACCATGAAAAAAAATAAACTGATACCACTAACATTGCTGATCGCAGCAATATGCAGCAACCTGGCTGCCCAGGGGCTCACGGCAAGAGAGGTGATAGAAAAAGCAGATGATAAATTCTACGGTGAGGAATCCTCCGTTGCCGAGATGAAAATGACCATTGTCCGGCCTTCCTGGGAAAGAACCGTCGAATTTAAAAGCTGGAATAAGGGAACCGGGAAATCCCTTACCCTGATCACTGCCCCTGCCAACGAAAAAGGACAGACATTCCTGAAACGAGGGAACGAAATGTGGAGCTGGAATCCTTCGATCAGCAGGTTGATCAAACTTCCTCCCTCCATGATGTCACAGGGCTGGATGGGCTCAGATTATACCAATGATGACATTTTACAGGAGTCTTCGATCGTGAATGATTACACCCATGAAATCGTGGGTGAAGACACCATCGAGGGGCGGAGTTGCTACAAGATCAAACTGGTAGCCAGGGAAGATGCGGCAGTGATCTGGGGGCACCAGTTGCGGTGGATTGATAAAGATGAGTTCCTGTTCCTGAAGGCAGAATTGTACGATTTTGACGGGTACCTGGTCAGAACCGAAACGGCCGGCCGCATACAGGAAATGGACGGCAGGATGATCCCCACCAGGCTGGAAGTGATCCCGGAGGAAGAAGAAGGCCACAAAACCATTTTGCTTATTGAGGACATTGAATTCAACGTGTCGATCCCGGACCAGTTTTTCTCTCAACAGAACATGAAACAGGTCAGAAGATGAAAAATTTAACACTTGCATGGCGAAATTTATGGCGGAACAGGCGTCGCACGCTGATCACAGTGGCATCCGTGTTCTTTGCCGTGTTCTTTGCCCTGATCATGCGCTCCCTGCAGTTGGGGTCTTACGATTACATGTATAAAACGGCTATCGAATCCTACAGCGGGTACCTGCAGGTACAGCAGCAGGAGTGGTGGGACAACAAAACTGTGAATAATGTTTTCAGATACACCGACACACTGGAAAAAAAGCTGTTGCAGGATCCGAATGTGAACGGCACAATTCCCCGGTTTGAATCCTTTGCACTGGCGGCCTATGGACCCACCACGAAAGGTGTGATGGTGATGGGTATCGATCCGGTGAAGGAAAACATGCTCTCAGGGGTGGCAGATAAAAAAGTACAGTACAGGCTCACACCGGAGGCGGTAGCCCAGATCAGGTCAGAAGCATCCCTGCCGAAGAAGACCAGGGAGATCGTGGAGAAATTTGAACATGTATCCTTTACTTCCAAAAACCGGTTCCTTACTGACCTGGCACTGGATCCCGAAAAAGACAGTGACCTGCTGCCCAGGCTGGCCAGGTATGCCAAATTTGAAAACGGGGATATTCATATGGGTGAGCCCGGTGCCTGGGTCGGCGACCGCCTGTCACAATACCTCAAAATTTCCATTGGTGATACACTCGTATTGATGGGACAGGGATACCATGGTACCACAGCAGCAGGGAAATACGAAGTGAAAGGAATCATTCGCCAACCCTCTCCTGACATTGACAGCAAGGTCGTTTACCTTCCTGTGGATATTGCGCAGCAATTGTATAATGCACCAGGCATGCTGACTTCCGTTGCGTTACACCTGGAAGAAACCGGGGATAAGCTTTTACAGCAGACTGCGGCAAGACTGGCCGAAAAGATTCCTGACAACACCCGCATGGTTGACTGGAAAGAGATGAATGAAGTCATGATTCAGCAAATGGAAGCCGACAATATGAGCGGGATGTTCATGCTCGGTATCCTGTACCTGGTTATCGCTTTCGGGATATTCGGGACCATATTGATGTTGACTACAGAGCGAAGAAGGGAATTCGGGGTAATGGTGGCCATCGGCATGCAGAAGAAAAAACTGGCAGGCATCATCACTTATGAAATGATGATGATCGGATTAATGGGCGTGATTTCCGGAATGATAGTGTGTATCCCTATCATCCTCTACGGAGTGCATCATCCGATCATTTTCAAGGGAGAATTGGCCCATATGATGGAACAGTACGATTTCGAACCCAAACTGGTGTTTGAACCTGTCAACAAATATTTCCTCTGGCAAGCTTTCGTTGTCGGGATTATGGTCCTGGTATCGTTGCTGAATCCATTGCGAAAAATATTGGGAATGAAAGTTGTAAACGCCCTGAGGGCATAAAAAAGTAAAGCAATGATACTAAGGACAGCATGGAAGAATGTCTGGCGGAACAAGACAAGGAGCATGGTGGTCATCGCTTCCGTTACCATCGGAATATTTGCGGGCATTTTTGCAGTCGGCCTGATGAACGGCACCATGGAACAGCGTGTGGATGCAGCCATCAATAAGGAGATCTCACACATCCAGCTGAACCGGGAAACATTCAGGGACAACGATGATCTGCATCTGACCCTCGACAGCATACGGGAACGAAACAGGAAAATACGAAATATGGCTGGAGTCGAGGCAATCACCAACCGGTTGGTGGTGAATGCCATCGCAAATACAGCAAGCAAGAGCACTGGTATACAATTGATTGGAATAAATCCGGATCAGGATAAAAAGGCATTTAACCTGCATGAAGCGGTCATTCCCGGGACCGGATCCTATTTCAACAGGGAAAGCAGGCATAACCTTGCCCTGGTTGGAGAGGACCTTGCCAAGGAACTGAATATTATCCGGTATGAACTGCATAATGCCACAATGGACAGCCTCAGGTCAGCAGGTATTCCCGAAAATGTGCTGAAAAAACTCAATCCCATGGTCGACAAAAGGTATGCGAGCCAGGATTTGTTTGTCAAGGACCTCAAAAAGCATTTAACCAAAAAAATGTTGGAAGCGCATGGACAAAAGATCATGGAGCATGCCTGGACGTTCAGGGAACGCTCCCGGCTCACCCTCACGTTCCTGGATAAAGATAATGTTCAGACCGGTGGGATGTTCCGGATTGCCGGGATTTATGATATCAAGAACAGCATGTACGAAAAGTCGCATGTCTTTGTACAGAAAAAAGACTTGCAGCAACTGACAGGCCTGGGAGCACAGGCAACCCATAAAATTATTGTACGGATTGCGGACAGGGAGCAGACCAAACAGATCACCGAAGCATTGCGGGATGCCTTCCCTGCCCTGCAGGTTCAGAACTGGAAGGAGATATCTCCTGACCTGGCCATGATGACCAGCATGATCGAAAAATTCAATGCGGTATTCATGATCATCATCCTGGCTGCACTCTCATTTGGAATTGTCAACACCATGCTGATGGTGGTACTGGAACGAACCAAAGAGCTGGGGATGCTCACGGCCATCGGGATGAACAAGAAGAAGGTATTTACCATGATCATGTCCGAGTCGGTATTTCTTTCGCTGGTAGGGGGAGTGGCTGGCATGATCGTCAGCAAGATCATCCTGATGCTAACCAATCAAAACGGAATCAATTTTTCCAGTGCTGCTGAAGGATTCGAGGCGATGGGATTTTCTGCGCACATCTATCCCACGATATCCAATACATTTTTCATCACCGTAACTGCCCTGATCATCATCACCGGTATCCTGTCATCGGTTTACCCGGCCATTAAAGCTTTGAAACTGGATCCCGCAGATGCACTCAGAACTGAATAGCAACAATCAAAAAATAATACAATCATGAAAGTCCTGGAATTACATAATGTTCACAAGATCTACAACGGCTCAGAAGTCAATGTCCATGCCGTCAATGGCATCACCATCGATTTCGAGGAAGGAGAATTCTCCGCCATCGTTGGCCCTTCAGGTTCGGGGAAAACCACCCTGCTGAATATGATCGGAGGTCTGGATTCCCCCACAGAAGGAAAGATATTGGTGGACAACACCGACCTTTCCACACTGAAAACGTCCGACCTGATCGATTTCAGGATGTGGAACATCGGTTTTGTGTTCCAGTCCTATAACCTGATTCCCGTGCTTACTGCAAAAGAAAATGTGGAGTTCATCATGAACCTTCAGAAACGTCCTAAAAAAGAACGTGATCAGCGGACCATGGAGATGCTGAAGGCCGTTGGATTGGGAGACAGGGCAAACAGCAGGCCCGCCAAACTTTCGGGCGGACAGCAGCAACGGGTCGCCGTTGCACGTGCACTTGCCTCCAAACCAAAGTTCATACTTGCCGACGAGCCCAGCGCAAACCTGGATTCGAAGTCCACGGAGACCCTGTTGGATATTATGGAGGAACTTAACCGGGAAGAGAAGATCACCTTTATTTTTTCCACCCACGACAACCGGGTGATAAAAAAAGCCAGGAGGGTGGTCACGATCGAAGATGGCAAAGTGATCAGCGACGAAAACAAACAATAATTCACGAAACCCAACTCGGAAAACCTCGAAACCCGATTCAGAAAACCCGATAATCAGCTCAGACCAGAAATGTTTCAACGCTTATTCATATCTGTTTTACTTGTATATTCCCTGTCAGGGAACGCCCAGTCATGGGTCTCCTTTTCAGGCTACCTCAACGATATGCAGACATTGTACCATATGGAAGAAACAGGCTGGCTGTGGGAAAACCAGGTACATAACCGGCTCAACCTGGACCTCTACCCGGCTGGCTGGCTGAAAATTTCCCTCCAGGCCAGGACAAGGTTCATCCAGGGAAATACCTATTCAAATTTCCCGGGATATGCCGACATGCTCGGCAGGGATGCCGGCTGGGTGGATATGACCCTCTCCACCGAGGGCACCTACAACAATATCACAGGGTATGTGTTTACCTTGATGCTTGATCGCGCGTATGCTGAATTTTCCTTTGGTGATTTCGTGGGTACGGTCGGACGTCAGCGCATCAACTGGGGACAGACGTTTGTATGGAATCCCAACGATATATTCAATGCATATTCCTATTTTGACGTGGATTACCCGGAAAGACCGGGCAGCGATGCCGTCCGGCTGCAATACTACACGGGCATCGCCTCCAATATTGAAGTGGCAGCCAAACCCGACAGTGCCGGCAAGGTCACTGCAGCCGGGTATTTTCGCTTCAACACGTTTGGTTATGATTTCCAGCTGATCGGCGGGGTCCTTGCCGGGGAAGACCTGGTACTCGGAACCGGGTGGAGCGGGAACATTGTCAATACCTCTTTCCGCGGAGAAGCCAGCTATTTCAGGAACCTGGAACATTTTGCTGACACTGCCGGGAACCTGCTGTTTTCTGTCGGTGCAGACCATACCTTCGGGAATTCCCTCTGGCTGCAAACCGAAATGCTCTATTCTGCCTTTGCAAAAGAGATGCAGATCTACAATTTCATGCAGCTGTTCGGAACAGACATGAACATCAGGCGTATCGGGTTTACCGAGTGGTCCATCTTCGCCAGTCTCTCCTACCCCATCAACCTGCTGCTGAACGCATCCCTCGCCGGGATGTACTTTCCCGACTTGAAAGGTTATTTCCTGGGACCTTCCGTGGACCTTTCCCTGGGCAATAACCTGAAAGCCTCCATGATTTTCCATGGGTTTTCCGCAGCACTGGAAGACCTGCAGGGCAATACCGAAAGACAGAACACCTTTATCGGTTACCTGCGCATTAAATGGAGTTTCTAATTGTTCCATGCGCAGTTTCTGTTACATTTTTCGTACGGATTTTTGTATTTTCACACGATGAGAGCAATCATTCAACGGGTACAATACGCCAGGATCACGATCAACGACAATATCCAGAGGTCGATCACCTGCGGAGTGTGCATCTTCCTGGGAATTGAACATGAAGACCAGGCCGGGGATATTGATTGGCTTGCTGCAAAAATTGCGCGGTTACGTATCTTTGATGACGGGGATGGAAAAATGAACCTCTCTTTGCAGGATATTGATGGTGAAGCCCTGGTGGTAAGTCAGTTCACCCTGCATGCAAGCACTAAAAAGGGGAACCGTCCCTCCTGGATCAGGGCTGCGGTTCCTGAAATCGCTGAACCGATGTACGCGCAGTTTGTTTTACATTTACAGGATCATTTAAAAAAACCGGTCACCACCGGTGAATTTGGTGCCCACATGAATATTGAATTACTGAATGACGGTCCGGTTACCATCTTTATTGATACCAAAAACAGGGAATAATGCCAGGAGATGCTGGAACAGTTCACCATTGCCCGGAAATTTGTACATTGTCGGAACAACAAATAAATACACATGACCTTAGCAGATGCCCAGCAGCAGGTAGATCAGTGGATCAGGAAATACGGCGTGCGTTATTTTAACGAATTAACCAATATGGCGCTGCTTACCGAAGAGGTAGGCGAACTTGCCAGGGTCATTGCACGAAAGTATGGAGAACAATCCTTCAAGGAATCCGAAAAGGAGTATTCACTGAAGGATGAAATGTCAGATATTCTTTTCGTGCTTATTTGCATCGCCAACCAGACAGGAGTGGACCTGGAGGAAGCATTCAGGGAAAATATTGAAAAGAAAACAAAAAGGGATGCCACCAGGCATCTCGACAATCATAAACTGAAATAACCAAACCCCATGAAATACTACAATGAATTTCAGTACAACGTGGATGACAATACGATCCATGATCTCCTGGAAAGCTGTAAATCGGGATATCCCGAACATCCTGACAAGGATACCCTGAAGCTTATTTTCAGTCTGATCGACCTCACCTCCCTCAGTGAGCGTGACAATGCTGAAAATATCGGGCGTATGTGTGATCAGCTGAACCTGCTTACAGAAAGCTATCCCGAATTGCCATCACCAGCTGCCATTTGTGTATACCCCGAACTTGTACCCATTGTCAGGGCAAAACTAAGTAACCCGTTGGTAAACATCGCCTCCGTCGGTGCCGGCTTTCCGTCTTCACAAACCTTCATGGAAGTGAAACTCAGGGAAGTGGAACTGGCCGTGGAATCCGGCGCCGATGAGATTGACATCGTGATGTCTGTTGGAAAGCTGCAACTCGGATTGTTTGAAGAGGTATTCGAGGAAATCAAAACCATCAAGGAACAACTCGGACCGGTATACCTGAAAGTGATCCTGGAAACCGGGTCATTGCAGGACCTTACGGAAATCAGGAGGGCATCGTTCCTGTCCATGGACGCCGGTGCCGATTTCATTAAGACCTCCACAGGCAAAACCGGGAAAGGTGCCAGTCCGGATGCATTCGCAGTCATGTGCCGTGCAATCAGGGAATTCTATGAAAAAACCGGTAGAAAAGTAGGGATAAAACCTGCCGGCGGGATTTCAGATGTTCCGGCAGCTTACGAATACCTGGGAATTGTCCGCCATATCCTGGGTGAGGAATGGCTGGATCCTGAAAAGTTCAGGATAGGTGCCAGCCGGCTTGCAAATAACGTGATCGGAAAATTTTTTGAAAAAGATGCATCTTTTTCCTATTTCAATTAGTTTTTTTAAAAAGGTTTACATATATTTGTTCAAGACAACAGCGTTCTTAAAACATATGAAGGATTCAGAAACTGAATTCTTTGACCGATAAGCGGTCCGATCTTCAAATTCCATTCTCATAGAGACGGGTTGAATTCCATGGCTTTTTTTCTTCAACATTCGAAATCGGACCGCTTTTTCTTTGTACCTGCCCCAAGATACCTGCAGCTTCTTTAACGTTGTACCTGCCTCAGCTTCTTTTCCTTACCTCAGCTTGTACCGCAGGTAATCCATCATCAGTGACAGCTCCTCCTTTTCAATGCCACGTTCCACCAATATGGAAGCGTCTTCATCCATGATTTTCTGAAGGTCCTTGAAGGTAAATTTCCTGAATTCCGAAATAGACAGCAGGTAATTTTCTATGGCTGCCTTCCTGTCGCCGGTGGCCCATTTCAGGTGGCCGTAATTGACATAGTCGTAATAATCGGGTTCCAGCCCGAACACTTTCTGGTAATATTTTTCCGATTTTTCGAAGGCTCCTGTTGCAAAACAGCACCAGGCAATGGGCCTGATCACGCTGGTATTTTCCGGTTTCAGGTATTCTATCTTGTAATAGTGTTTCAGGGCATCATCATAATGTTCCATTTTCAGGTGACAAAACCCGATCATCGATTCATTCTTAATATCTTCCGGTTGTTGCCCGGCCAGTTGAATATATATTCCCAGGGCTGCTTCATAGTCCTCCATTTTACGGTAGCAGTAACCCAGGTTTTTCATCGCCCAGGCGCCTGAAGTACCGTGAAGATCCAGCTGCCTGTAATATGCTACTGCCTGTTCGTATTGACCCATTTGTTGATGACAATAGCCCACCTTTTCGATTAACTCCACGTTCACAGGATCCTTTTTGAGTTGCATGCGAAAGATATCGAGGGCTTCTGCATAGTGTCCTTTTTCGAAATAGAATTCAGCAATGTTCCGGTAAATTCCGTTGTCCTGGATCAGCTTTCCAAAGAACCAGGAATTGTAGATATCGAGTTTTCCGCGGAACACATCCTCGAATTCATTCCTGAAGGGCGAAAGTTTGAAGAACCGGTAAAGATCCTGTATATACTGAACAAATACCACCCTGCGTGCGAATTGCTCGTTCATCAGTTCTTCATCCGAAATCATCTGCGACAGCCCCTCCATCTCCATGGAGAAGGCACTTGTGAGCATCTGTTTTTGCGCGTCGGGAAGGAATTTGACATTAAGTATAAAACTATACTTGTCGGAATTGCACAGGAAAGGCATTTTCCTGAGTCCGGCAATGAAGAGTTCCGGGTTGAAGCTGTCTGATTCCTGGTTATAGATTTCTTTCAGGTCAGGATTTTCCTCGTAAAAGGGAACCAGCCAGTTGGTAAGTTCATTGAAGAAAGGAAAACTTTTCAGTCGGGCAAACGTGGTCATGTAAACATCGGCCCCTTCCATCTGGAGTTTCATGAACTCATCCACCTTCTTGTAGAGTTCGTCTGATTCCTTGAACACACTTTCCCAGTCGGGGTTTTTGTCTTCTGCCAGGTCTTCCTCCTTGAGGTCCTCCATTTTCAGCTTGTCCTCCAGTTTGGGCTTCAGCTTCGAAATCTCCGGGATCAGGTCCTCGTGCAGCTTTTTCCCCAGCTCCAGGGTGTCTTCGGTACGGATCAGCTGCAGCACGATCTGCTCCAGTACCCTGTCCAGGTCCACCTGGTCCTTCAGGAGTTCCAGCCTGCTCAACAGGGAAGGATAGAGGTACAACCGCTGGTCGTAGGTATGCAGCAATATCACCAGTCCCACCAACGCCCTGCCCGAAACCTGCTGGTCTTCGACTGCTGTTAAATCGATCATCCGCTGGATCTTTTGCTCATCAAAATACCTGAGTGCAGAAAGCAGGACGGCACTTACCTGTTGTGCCTGTTCGTACCATGCAAAATCACGACAGGTAATGAGCGAATTCACGAGGCTGTTCTCTGCTTCTCCGTATTCATTGGTGAGCCAGAGATGCTTGAAAATTTCCATGATCAGCTCCCGGCGTTTGAGGTCATCAGTCCTGGGTGATGTTTTGTCTTCATTGATGATCTCATCGAGTTCGGACCTGAACGCCAGATCGTCCAGGCTTTCGATCACCCCTTTCCCGGTAAGCTTTTGTCGCTTTTCCAGTTCTTCCTGCAGACTGAGGGTCAGCCAGCCTGAGTATTTCTTCAACAGCACAAACCTTACCTTGTCAGCAAGTTCAACAATGGATTTCTGCAACTTCATGTAGATTTTGTCCCGCTCCGGGTCGTGCACACCCTCCAGGGTATACTTCAGCATCTGTTCATAGGTCGACTCGAGGTGTTCCTGCTGCACGAAGAAATCGCTGAAACCGGCTTCGGAGATGAGTTGATTGAGGATATCCAGGGCATCCTTGATTTTCCGGGAATGGATCAGGGAACAAAGTTGATTGTATTGTGAATTAATCTTTTTTACGTTGATCATCTATGCAATTTATGAAATTGCTCCAAATATCACGCCACAGGATTGCATTCAGACAATCTGTCAGACAGCAGGAATTTAAAATCAGCCGGGCAGGAATGAATTCAAGCGGTTATTTGTCCCTGTACAGCGGGATAACGACATACGTATAGACCCAGCAACCGGCGCAGAAATTCAGTCCGCATTCAAGAAATGCAAACAGTACCAGCACAGAGGCGGTGACCACAGCGGGGATCGTGAGTCCGAAGAGTGCCATTGCGCCCATGAGAACGGAAAACAACAATCCTACCCTTGCGGCAAAGATCTTCGGAGCCTTATCGATCCAGTGGGGTTCCAGTTTCAGCCAGCGTGCAATACCTGCAGACAGCCAGCTCAGCGGACTGTATTTAAGTTTTGTAAACGCCCTGATATAGAAATCAATTGCGAGATACGCCGGGATATAGGGATTGGGTTCCAGGATGAATAACCCGGTAAGCATGATCACCCAGAATGCGGTGATCCGCACAACGTTTTCATTGGCTTTTTGGGTCGATATGGGGCAAATAATCTCTCTCATAAATCTCTCTTTTTCCATTTTGTCCGGATTTGCTTATTTAGTCGCAGGTGCCGTCGTTTCCTTACATCCGCAAAAAAACAAATATCTGCCATGAAAGGTTCAAAATTTAACATTAATAACATTGTGTTGCAGGCCTGGTGTGCGCATCCTGCAGGCAGTGAAAAAAAGCCCTGGCGTACCTTGTTTGTGCACTCCGGCATTGAATAAAATCCCGGCATCCTGTCTCCGCTGCATTCATTCTGGAAAAATTATGTACATTTAGGAAGCTACGATGTCAATATCACCAAAAATATCAGTGATCCTGCCCTTTTACAATGCTGAAAGAACGCTCGACCGGGCGATCGGCAGCATTGTACGGCAGAAAGAAGGGGATTTTGAGTTGATCCTGATCGACAATCTTTCCTCCGATCTCAGTCGTTCTGTTGCAGAAAAGTGGGTGGATGGCGACAACCGGTTGCGTATCGTCGTCGAGCCGGAGAGAGGGGTGGTATTCGCCTCCAACCGGGGTGCTGCGGAAGCGAACGGAAAATACATTGCCAGGATGGATGCGGACGATGAGGCGACACCGGACAGGCTGCTGCTGCAATCGGCCTACCTTGCATCCCATCCAGGCACTGATGCGGTTGCCGGACTGGTTGAACATGTGCCCCATACAGGGGAAACAAAGGGTTTCTCGCGGTTCGTGGAATGGAGCAATTCCATTTGCAGCAGTACAGCGATCTATCACAACCGCTTTATCGAACTGCCCGTGGTAAATCCGACACTCATGTGGCGAAGGGAGATCGGAGAAAAATATGGACTCTACCGTTCAGGCAGTTTCCCGGAAGATTACGAGATGATCCTCAGGTGGCTGGATGCCGGGGTAAGGATTGAAAAAATCCCCGAAACGGTACTCAGGTGGTATGATTCCGATACGCGGCTCACCAGGACACATCCGGCATACAGCGACAAGGCATTCTACGGGATCAAAAGCCAGTACCTGGCCTCCTGGTTACAAAAAAACAACCCCTTCCATCCTGATGTGTCGGTCTGGGGTGCCAGCCGGATTTCACGCAGAAGGGCGCGGTTGCTGGAACCCTTCGGGATTCGGTTTGCCAATTATATCGATACAAAAAAAAGCAGGCAACTGGGGCAAAATGTGATCTATTACGAAGACCTGCCCCCGGCCGGGGAACTGTTCATCCTCTCCTACATCCGGCAGATGGACAACCGCGACCGGATCCGGGAATTCTTAACCCAAAGAGGATACCTGGAAGGCAAGGATTTCCTCATGGTATCATAGTGAACCCTATACCCTGAACGTAAGAATTTCCTCATGGTATACTGGTGAACCTTTTACCGGCAGGGAAAGGATTTCCTGCTGGTTCATTCACCAGTGACGACTACAACATCTTTCGTTCAGCAGTGGTCCAACATTCACCGCTGCACCAACGAGGAAATCTTCCATAAACACAAAGAATTCCATTAGCTTGAAAGAATTATTACATTTACGGTGTAAATTGAACACTAATGAGCTGCCTGCTACAAAAAATCACTCCCATGCGGAGACTGGCAACAGTGATCCTTGCATTACTGTTCCATGTTTCTGCCCAGCCACAGGACAACATGATCATCGCGGTTTCTCCCGACACATCTTACCAGACCATGCGGGGATTCGGGGCAGCTTTGGCTTACTACGAGGGCTGGCTGACCGCACATCCGAAAAAGGCTGAGATCTATGAGGCCATTTTTGGTGAACTGAGCCTGGATATCCTGAGGCTCCGGAACGCATTTGAATATGATCCGGAAATGATCAATCGTGCAAAGGAATTCGTTACGGCCGCACAGTCTTCCCTGGGCAAACCCATCGATGTGCTGGTCAGCTCCTGGGGACCGCCGGGAAACCTGAAAAGCAACGGGGACAAATCGAACGGGGGAACCCTTCGGTACACGATCGTTGATGGAACCGTTCAGTTTGACTATGCCGGTTTTGCCCACTGGTGGAACCGTTCCCTGGATGAATACAATACCAATGGCATTTACCCAGCCTATATCAGCCTGCAGAATGAACCGGATTTCACTGCCAGCTATGAATCCTGTCGATTTGATCCTTCAGAAAAAATTACCACCTCCGACACCATTGCGGGCTACAATAAAGCACTCCGTGCAGTGCATGATTCAATAACCACACGCACCAACGTACCGAAGATACTCGGACCGGAAACGGTAGGCATCGGGTACAATGCAGTGGAAAAATACGTGAACGCGCTGGATATCAGTTTGCTGGACGGCATTGCCCATCACCTGTATCATGGGGTCAATGCGAATGATCCCTATGCCTCCTCTGATTTTCAGAAGGTGGGGACATTTTACCCGGAGGTACCGCATTACCAGACCGAATATTCGCTGGGCGACTGGTGGTCCCTTGCTGGCCTGATGTACAAATCCCTTCATGATGAAAATGTGGCAGCCTACCTGTACTGGGAGCTGATCTGGGATGGCGATGGACTGGTCAGTCTGGATTTCCCATGGAACAGTTCTCAGTGGCAGGATCCGCAAAAAGGATATACAAAAACCAAGGATTTCTATGTATTCAAACAGTATTCCGCTTTCATTCATCCCGGGTGGCAGAGAGTGGCGACGGGGCAATCGGCCGATGCACACAAGATCCTCACCTTTGTGAGCCCCGGCAGGGACTCCGCCGCTACAGTCATCATCAATACATCGGAGAGCGAAGAGCTCACCGCGGCCATTGCCTTCAGGGGCTTTTCCGTGGCCGAAACTGAAATTTACCGTACATCGGCTGAAGTGAACTGTGCGCCGATTACAAACATACCGGCTTCAGCAGTAATCTGTCCGCCTGTTTCCATCACCACTGTTGCGATGACCCTTGTTGATGACCAGTCATTCATTCCAGTGGAAAGCATTACTTTTTCACAATCCGATACTGTCATTGATACCTGGCAGGGAACACTGGATTTGCAGCCGGTGGTGCTTCCGGAAGATGCAACCAACGATGCACTTTTCTGGAAGATCCTAACCGGATCGGAAATTGCAACGGTCACTTCATCGGGCATGCTGCAAGCCCGTGGCACCGGCGATGGGTTGGTCGTGGTACAGGCTTCTGCCACCGATGGGTCAGGCATTACTGCAGAACAGGAGTACACGTTGATCAACCAGGTGTTGGTGGTGGAAATCAAACTTTTTGCATCCGCGGGTATCATCGACACCTACCATGGCAACATCCAGTTCACCGCCGAGGTATTACCGGAAGAAGCGTTCAACAAGACCGTGGCCTGGGAGCTGACCAGTGGAACGGACATTGCCACCATCGACCAGAACGGGTTGCTGCAGGCATTGGGCACAGGCGATGGGAAAGTTGTGGTCCGGGTTGCTGCTACAGATGGATCGGACGTCGCTGCAGTGCAGGAGATCACCATAAAGAACCAGGTGCTGGTGGAGGAGATCAGACTGGATGCACCTGAAGACAGCATCAGCACCCCGCAGGGAAGTCTTCAATTCACAGTGGAGGTGTTGCCGGAATCAGCATCCAGCAAGGTCGTTTCCTGGGAGCTGACCACAGGATCGGACATTGCCACCATCGACCAGAACGGGTTACTGCAGGCAATGGGCAATGCAAACGGAACCGCAGAAGTGAAGGTTTCGGCCACAGATGGATCGGGCATATCTACAACACAATATATCGCTATTGTCGGCCAGGAGATCTCAGCCCGGGACAGGACCGGTACTCATTTCCGGGCAGGCACAGCTCATGGTACAATAAGGGTGAATATGGCTCCTGCTGCCGGACCAGGCGTGCTGCGCATTTACACTGTTTCCGGGATGTTACTGGGCTCCTTCGATGTCCCTGCATTTTCGGCCGAATTCGTTGTGAATGAACGCATGAAGCCCGGTATATACATGGTTGAATTCTCGAAGAATGGCAACCGTTTTATCCGGCGGGTCGCGTTGACGGAATAGGAAGTGTTTGGAGGTCAGAACGGGTACCCGATGGCCAGGTTAAACACCACGTTCTCCCGTCGGGGTACGTCCGCCGGGAATGACAAATGAAAAATCGGATTTAGAATGAAATGGTCGTTAACCCTACAGGGAGAACAGCATGCAGCCTGTTGCCATATCATACGAATTGATTACATTAGTGGCAATTTAAAAAGGTTTTTCTCTGGAGTAAACAGCTTGTACACTATATGATGCGGTCATTAACCCATTGTTTTCTACTGGTCAGCATGTTGATTTGTCCGGCGCTTGTTGCGGGCCAGGAGGGCATACCCTATATAACGTATTATGATTCCCGCTCCGGTTTTGAGTCGCACAACTGGTCGGTTTGCCAGGATACAGGCTATTCCATGGTTTTTGCCAACAAGCAGGGTGTTACTTTTTTCGATGGCCAAAACTGGCAGTCTGTAAAACTCCCCTATGTTCCCCTGGAAATAGGCACTGCAAAGGGAAGCGGCGATATCTATGTGCTTTCGGACAGGAACTACGGGCTATTGAATCGAAGCAGAACCGGAAGCATCAGTTATGAACCGCTTAGTTACGAGGGAGAGCTCGACCGGACGCTGAAAGCCCTTCATTTTATGGATACGAGCGTCGTCTTTTATGGAATGAGTCACATCAGTTTTCATTCCCTCGATGACCAGACGCTTCAAACAAGGCTTACCGCCGGGGAACAGGCTCCTTTTTCAGGAATGCTCCTGTTGAATGATCGCATATTTGTCAATATCAAAAATACCGGCCTCCATGAACTGAAGGACAATTCACTTGTACAACTGCCGAATGGAAAGGCCACCGGCAGCGTGGAGGTGCTTTTCTGGCTGCCGTACGACAACAACAGGGTCCTGGTCGGATTTGATAATTCAACATTGCAGCTCTTTGATGGCGACGGGTTCCGGGATTATCCCATTTCTGAAGGTTCCTACCTGAATGACTACGGCCTCTCTGACGGAATTGCACTCAATGATTCTTTGTATGTGCTCTCAACCTATTATGGTGGCGCAATGATCGTGGACCGGGAGAGCGGGAAAGTACTGACCATTCTGAATTACCAGAACGGGTTGCCGGATGACGAAGTATTTGCCATCGGTAAGGACCACAATGGCGGCGTGTGGCTCACCTACAGGTATGGAATCTGTCGTGTGGACCCCTTGCTGCCTGTACGGGAATACAGTAATTATCCCGGACTGGAAGGGTTGCTTACCAATACAGTATGGTACAACAACACTTTATATGTTGCAACCACCGAGGGACTGTTTTTCCTGGAGGAAGTGAAAGATTACAGTGTCACAGAGATCATGGTGCGCCAGCAATCCGTGGCACGTCAACCGGTCGGTTCCGGAGTTGCAACATTGCCTTCTCCCGGAACAGCCACTGGTCAGTCATCCACCGATGCATCCGAAAAAGCAGCAACCCTGCCCGGGGAACGTTCTGAAGATCCACGGGTGGCCGGGGAAGAGGCGGCCGGGGAAAAAGAAGATAAAAGGGGTTTTTTTGAACGCATCTTCAGGAGGGACCGGCGTGGTACGGAGCAGGAACAGGAACAGTTGCCGAATGAAGCTTCCCCCCGGCAAGGAAACGTTGAAGAACCAGATATTGAAGAGGTCCTGAAAGAGATCGAAGTACCTGCCGCGTCGACAAGGCAAAAGCCCCGGTATGTTAGGAAAACCGTGCGCAAGCTCAGATCGGTCCGGCATGTATTCAAAAAAGTAAAGGGAATCAACAGCGGATGCCTTCATTTGCTTCCCACAAATTCATCGCTGCTTGCCGGCTCCTCATCGGGATTATTTGCGGTGAATGACAGCATCGCTGTCCGTCTGTCGGATTCAAGAAACATCAGCGCGATCCATGAATTTGACAATGAAAATTTTTACGTCGTCAGCGAAAACGGCCTGGAAATCCTTCATTTACTTGAGAGCGGCTGGCTCAGGGAGAAAAAGTCAGACCTGATCGGTGCACCCCTTTTCAGTGTGACGCATGATCAGCATTTTATCTGGGTAAGCGGATACAACACCGTATACCGGCTTTCCCATGATTCCAAACTGATCAATTCCTATACATTTGAATCGCCCTACCCGGAAGAACTTCATATAAAATACCTCAGGGATACGCTTTTTCTTTTCACGGAAAGGTCTGTTGAGTTCTATGCTTCCACGCTTGATTCCTTCCTCCGGTATGATAATAATTTTCTGCCGGATCAATATAGTTCTCTTTCAGTTGTTCAATCCACGGGCACATACCAATGGCTGAAGGCAGATAATGAATTGCATCTGTTTGCCAGCAACAGCAGTCCTGAACAGCAATACCTTGCGCATTTCGGACTTTTCAAAAACATCACTGCTCTGGTCCGGGATGCTGACAGGGGATACTGGATCATCGATAGTAATGAAAGATTATTTCAGTTATCGAGAAGCATAACAGATCATTCGCATGGTTCATTTAAAGTAAATATTGAAAATATACGTCTTGTTTCGGGAGCCTATGCCGACATGTCAGATCTCACGTTTTTACCTGAACAGGCACCCCTGCAGATCAGGTTGAGTGCCCCTTATTTCCCCGGCGGTGAACAGACCCGTTTCCAGTACAGGATTGAGCACCGCATGGAAGAATGGTTCGACTGGAGCGAATCTCCTGAATTGCTCCTGTTCCTGGAGCCGGGTGAAAACACCATCCTGGTGCGTGCCCGGAATGTACTGGGCGAAATCAGCCAGACCAGGTCGCTTTCCATCACCATCAAAACACCCTTTTACAAGCAACCATGGTTTTACTTGTCGCTCAGCCCGATCCTGTTCGTCCTGTTATATATTTTCTTCTCCCTGCGTGAACGGAAGATCAAGCGGGACAAAGCGATCCTGGAAGAAAAAGTGAAAGAACGCACCATTGAGATCAGTGAACAGAAAAAACAGATCGAGCATCAGAAAGATGCAATTACGGCAAGCATTACCTACGCAAGCCGCATCCAGCGGGCAATCCTTCCCTCTCCGGCTTTGTTTGAAGCAGCATTTGGGGATTACTTCATCTTTTTCAGGCCCAGGGACATTGTGAGCGGTGATTTTTACTGGATCACCGAACGCGATGACCAGGTAATATTCACGGTGGCAGATTGTACAGGCCATGGTGTGCCTGGTGCACTTATGAGTATGCTGGGGAATTCTTTCCTGAACGAGATCACGAAAAGCAGGAAAAAGACACTTACTGCCAGTGGCATACTGAACCAGCTCCGTGTAATGATCACCAATGCTCTTTCACAATCCGGAGCCAGCAACAACACCGACGACGGGATGGACATAGCCATGTGCATCTACAACAGGAAAACCCGGGAGCTGAACTTCTCAGGGGCCAACTGCCCGTTGTACCTGGTCAGGGATGAAGAACTGCATATCATCAAACCCAACAGGATGCCCATAGGCTATTTCCCTGTGAAAAAAGATTTCAACGGACATACACTGAAGATCAAAAAAGGCGATATCATCTACCTTTTTACCGATGGATACAGCGATCAGTTCGGGGGCAAGCATGATAAAAAATTCACCACCGGACGCTTCAAAAAATTATTGCTGAAACATGCCGACAAACCCATGATCGACCAGAAGGAATACCTGGAGTCTGCTTTTTTATCCTGGATGGACGGTACGATACAGATCGATGATGTGCTGGTAATGGGGATCCGGTTTTAAGTGATTTCGAGCAACAGAAGATTAACCATGTCCCTCCAGGATTTCATCCATTGCCCTGGAAGTCGCTGCTGCAGAGATGCCCGTCGAAGGACAGGTACCTTTCCCGGTGAGTTCATCCACGATGGTTTGTATGAACGGCATCTGGATATGTTCCGGCGGTTCGACGCTGATCAGGGAGGCATCGCCGCGGATCTCCAGCCTGATGGGTTCAAAGCTGAAAACGGAAAAGGAGAGGTTCCCGTGCTCGCCGGTAACATACACGCGATCTCGCTGGTGCGCTTCGGGAACCACGAAACTCCAGTTGCCGGTAAGCAGCAGTCCACCCGGTAATTGAACCAATGCCGTTACGGTATCTTCCGGACCGTATATACCTGCCAGGTTGGCAGCACTGCCGGTAACTGATACCGGGTCGCCGAACAGGTAAAAAAGGATGTCGAGGGCATGACATCCCACATCGTGAAAATACCCGCCTCCGGAGATTTCCGGGACAACGCGCCAGGGTGGCGATGCGCGGTTAAAGTCTTCGGGCCTGGCCCTGAAGTGCTGGTCGGTGTGCAGGGCAAGGATCCTTCCAAGCTTTTCCTGTGCGAGGATCTCTTTCACCTTCTGAAAATACGCCAGGGATCGCCGGTAATAGGCTACATATACCGGCACATTGTTCCGGGCAGCAGCCTCATTGATCACCAGGCATTCCTGGTAGGTGGGTGCCATTGGTTTTTCGATATACACCGGTTTCCCGGCCTCGATGACCCTGAGTGCATATTCAGCATGCGCACCCGGGGGGGTGGCGATATATACTGCATCCACATCCGGATCGGAGATTACCTGAAGGGGATCATCATAGCATTTGTTGATCCTGTTTTTCGCGGCAAACTTTCGCGCATTTGCAGGGGTCCGGCTGCCCACGGCCACCAGTTCGGAATGATCGATTTTATTAAATGAAGGTGCGCTTTTCTTCCGGGTGACATCTCCCACCCCGATCATGCCCCAGTGAATGGTTTCGTATTTCATTTTATGCATCATAATAATCAAAAGTATGAAATATCACTCATGTTTTTACATTCTGATCTTCAGGATCAGGTTGCGCAGCATGTGGATTAACGTTCTATTTGACTTATATTGATGCTTCAAACAGGTAACTTTATTCTCAGGATATGTAAATTTCACTCAAATGCGATTCAAATCAATCTTATTCTTCATCCTGCTGGCTGTCACAGAGACAACAACCGGACAGCTTCATCTTCCTGCCCTTGTCGGTGACGGGATGGTGCTTCAACGAGATACCCCCGTCAGAATCTGGGGATGGGCCGCCCCGGGGGAGTTGGTTCGCGTGACCTTCACGAGTCATTCGCTCGCAACAACCGCAGACAGGGATGGAAGATGGGAGGTCACATTGCCCCCACAGCCTGCAGGAGGACCATTTCAGATGCATTTGTCTGCCAGCAACCAGGTCACGCTGGAAAACATACTTTTCGGCGATGTGTGGCTCTGCTCAGGGCAGTCCAACATGCAATACCCGTTCAGCAGGCTCACCGATATATATGCAAAAGAGATGGCAGCAAGCAGGAACAGCAAGATCCGGCAGTTCCTGGTTCCGCAGCAGTATAATTTCACAGGGCCACTTGAGGATTATCCCTCCGGTTCCTGGGTGGAAGCAGCACCGGAGTCCCTCTCCACATTTTCAGCAGTGGCCTATTTCTTTGCGAAATCACTGCATGAAACCTATGACGTTCCCATTGGGATCATCAATGCATCCATTGGCGGCAGCCCGGCCGAATCGTGGATGAGCCGCGAAGCACTCGTAGCATTCCCGGAATACCTCGCAGAAGCAGAGAAATATTCGGATGAACCCTTTGTCAGGAAACAGCAATACAATGAGCAGAAAGCGATCCGTGCATGGTACCGGAACCTGGATAAGGCGGACCCTGGTTTACAACTGGAACCCAACTGGAAAGATCCGCAGCTGGATCATTCAGGTTGGAAAAAAATGCAGGTGCCGGAATACTGGGAAGACCAGGGTGACGAGGATCAGCATGGATCCGTATGGTTCAGAAAAACGGTGGAAATTCCTGCGGAACGCACAGGCGAAGAAGCCTGGATACAACTGGGAAGGATCGTAGATGCCGATTCGGTATTTATCAACGGTCAATTTGTGGGCACCACCTCCTACCAGTATCCGCAGCGAAAGTATGCTATCCCCGGCGGGGTACTCAGGCCGGGTAAAAATGTAATCGTGATACGGGTAATCAATAACTCGGGGAAAGGTGGATTTGTCCCGGACAAGCCTTACCGGATCCTGACTGAAAACGGGGAGATGGACCTCCGCGGAGAATGGCATTACAAAGTGGGTTGCAGGATGCCTCCCACACCCAGGCAGACGTTCGTACAATGGAAGCCTACCGGGTTGTACAACGGGATGATCGCCCCCTCCAATCCATACATGATAAAGGGTGTTGCGTGGTACCAGGGAGAATCGAACGAAAGCAGGCCTGGAGAATACCGGGAATTGCTGACCGCGCTCATCCATGACTGGCGGGCCAAGCGCGGGCAGGGTGCTTTCCCCTTTCTTATCGCACAGATCCCTAACTACCTGGAGGCGCGGGAAGAGACAACGGAAAGCAACTGGGCCGAACTTCGTCATGCGCAATTGATGGTGCACAAATCAGTGGAAAATACAGGCTTATCTGTCAATATTGATCTCGGGGAATGGAATGACATCCATCCCCCGAACAAGAAAGATGTGGGTGAACGACTGGCCCTGACAGCAAAATGGATTGCATACGGAGATCGTTCCGTCGTTCCTGCAGGCCCGATCGTGGAATCTGCACAAATCAAGGGAAAGCGAGTGATGCTCTCCTTCAGGAATAAAGGCGGCGGACTGGTGGCAAATGGAGGAAAGCGTTTGCAACATTTCTTTGTTACCGGGAAAGACGGTACATATGTCCGGGCAAAAGCCAGGATCAGGGGAGACCATGTTGTCGTGTGGAGCAGGAAGGTAAAGCATCCTGTTGCTGTGCGTTACGCCTGGGCAGACAATCCTGAAGGGGCCAACCTCTATAACAGGGAGGGACTGCCTGCATCGCCATTTAAAGCAGGACCGCAGCTGACAGAACTGCAGCTGACAGGACTGCAACTGACAGGACCGCAGCTGACAGAACCACAACTAACAGGACCGCAGCTAACAGGACCGCAGCTGCAGAGTGACAATGGCGACGGGACCTATACCAACCCGGTGATCTATGCCGATTTTCCCGATCCCGATGTGATCCGCGTAGACTCTGTCTATTACTTTGTCTCCACCACCATGTTCATTTTCCCCGGGGTCACCGTTCTCAAGTCCTACGATCTTGTGAACTGGGAATACTGCAGCAATGCCGTACCGCGCATGGATTTCAGTAAGTGCTATGACCTGGATGGCTGCGATCGCTACGGTCATGGTCAGTGGGCCACCAGTATGAAGTACCATGAGGGAACATATTATCTTTTGTTTATTACCCTGGATGAAGGAGGATTTGTATGTACTGCAGCAGACCCTGCCGGTCCCTGGAAGATCAGGAAGCTCCCGCGTGGATTTTATGATCCGGGACTCTTCTTCGACGACGACGGCAGCATTTATGTGGCCCACGGGTACAATGATATTTACATTACAGAATTGAACCCGGACCTGGAAGCAATCGATGAGGATGTGCTCGTCTTCTCAGGTGATATCAGGGGAGGACTTGAAGGTGCGCATGTATACAAGATTGATGGGTACTACTATCTGTATTGTACTTACGGCGGTTTCGACGGTTTCCAGGTGGCACTTCGGTCCAGGAATATTTACGGTCCCTATGAACAAAAGATCGTGATCCGCGACAACGGCAACCTTGGATCCGGCATTCACCAGGGCGCTTTGGTAGAGACACCAGGCGGGGAATGGTGGTCGGTGATTTTCCAGGACGGTGGTGCCTTTGGCAGGTTCCCTACCCTGCAACCTGTTACCTGGATCGACGGGTGGCCGATGGTGGGTGTGGATGGTAAAGGGGTGGGAACCTATCCGAAACCGGATGTCGGAAGAACCTGGGCTGTCACCGCCTTACAAACATCGGATGAATTTTCTGACACCAGGCTTGGGATGCAATGGGGCTGGAACCATAATCCCTCAGATGAAAAATGGTCACTTAGTGAGCGTCCGGGTCATTTAAGGTTGCATACCGTTAGCATTGCAGGGTCATTACGCATGGCACGTAATACGCTAACGCAAAGAATTTTTGCTTACTATTCTAAAAGTGTTACTTCAAATGCGGTCACACGGCTTGATATACGTCACATGAAAAACGGTGACATTGCAGGGCTCGCCGTATTCCAGGACCCTTATGCGTATATTGGGATCAGGAAATCCGGCGACCAGCATCATGTGATCATGGTTAACAACGGGCAGGTGGTGGATTCGACAGCCTTAGAATTTTCAGAAGCGTGGAAAAACACAACCTTCGGGAAGAATGCAGCGAACGGGAAGAATACAACAGGCGGGGATCATAATGCAACGATTGAACCTGATTCCATCCTTTACCTGCAAGCAAAAGCTGATTATGCCACCAGTAAGGCTACCTTCTTTTACAGCACTGATAACCAAGAATTCCGACAACTTGGAAATCAGCTCAACATGCAGTTCAACCTGACTGTATTCACCGGTAACAAATTCTGCCTGTTTAATTATGCCACCAGGGAAACGGGAGGATATGTTGATTTTGACTGGTTCAGGGCAGGGCCGGGTGACTATTGAATGCGGGTGAGTGTTTCCAGGTAAGGAACACTGTCTGTCTCGTAAAACTCCACCCCGTTCTCAATGGTGATCTTACCTTTATATTTCGTTTCGGTTGCCAGGTTGAAGCCTGAAATATTGAGTCCGGCTCCTCCATAATGGAATGTTGCCCCGCCACTATCAAATTCAGCTGGCAAATCAAACACAATGGATTCGGTGATATGTGCAACATTCCTGGTGGTGTCGACCTCCAATGAAGAAAGGTTCAGTGCCGCGTACTGATCCGCGCTCCTTTCCACCCACAGGTAGGCTCCTTCAATTCCCATCGGCTGTAAATAGACGGAAGCATCGGTTAAAATAGGGATTAACGCATGGGACGCTTCATCCACAATGACACCCATGCACCATTCCGTTCCGAAATTCCGGTCGGGAACCAGGTAACCGTTTGCAATGATCACGTTCCACTGCTTGTCAGTGTCCATGTATTGATATGCCTGGTGGGTTCCTCCTTCAAAATAAAAACCGTCATCGGTTATTTTCGTGGCCACGAATTCCCCGTCCTTCACTTCAAGCTGCATCACGTAAACATTTTCCGGGATTTCCATATCTTCCCAGTCCTGTCTGAATCCATAACACTTGCCATCTGCACCGTTCACGGCAATAAAATGCATATTGGTTTCGGCGATCCCTCCTGAATGCATCTTCACCCGGCCGCCTTGCTGAAAATAAACATTGCCCTGCTGATCCACCAGGTAGCGCTGGTCAAAAATACCTGCAGCGCCATCCATATAGATTTCAAGCTGGAGTTGTTCACCATCGTTGACCAGTATGCGGTAAAGGTCGCTTTTAACATAATAGATATTCCCCTCTCCATCGGTCTGGTAGTAATACGCTCCCTGCAGTCCATACGGGGGTTCCGGCCAATAACGATCTCCCAGTCCGAAGATCTCCCCGGTATGATTGTTCACTACCAGTCCGAAGTGCCGTTGCTCTTCCCCTTTCACATTGAACCTGAATTCGCCGGCGATGATTGAAAAATCCTCAGAGGCCGGGTGAATGGACCAGGCATCGGCATAAATGAAATCCTCACCAAGAAAATTCTCCTCGCTGTCGAGAAAATCAACCGTTTGCCAATTGTCAAGGGCATCTCCTTTTTTGATCTTCACCAGGCTGTTCGTAGCACCCTCCTGAAAATTCGCAGATGCATCCACACCCAGGTACCGCGCATCGGTAATATCTATTTTTGCAACATCATCGGGTTTATTGAAAAGCTTCTGGCAACCTGGCAAGACCACGAGGGCGGCCAATATACACCATTTCAGACTTGTTTTTTTCATCGCCGGGGAATTTAGAGCCAACAAGTTATACAACTAACCAACAAACTGCAAAAAATATGTAAAGATTTTATAAATCAATGATATACAACAGATGTGCTCCATTTGCATAAATGGCCGGAAGAGTAACAGCGCACTATTGAAAAGATAAGTTCTATGCGCATGCTGGGCGGAGGATACTGCCCGGTGCCAGATTCACCTCAGGGCTGCTTCAGAGCTCCGGGAGCCATCTTTTTCACCAGGTTCCAGGCTTGCATCACATGATCGCGGGTGACGCTGGTCTGGCCGACCACTATGCGCAGGATGATGTACCCGTCGACTTTGGTATGTGTCAGGTAGATTTTTCCCGTACCATTCAATGCCTGCATCAGCCGCTGGTTGATGGCATTCAGCGCTTCCTGGTCCTTAACACCCTCAGGTGTGTATCGGAAACAAACCACCCCGAGGTGTTGGGGTTCAAGTAGCGTAAACCCGGGTTCCATCTGGACTTCTTTTGCCAGTTCCCCAGCCCAGGTAATATGGTCCCCTACTTTGCTGCGGATCCCTTCCATACCGTAATCGCGGATCACGAACCAGAGCTTCAGGGCACGGAACCGCCTGCCGAGTTGCACGCCCCAGTCGCGGTAGTCATTCACCTGGCCGCGTGTACCGGTCTTCAGGTATTCGGGGAGGATTTCGAAGGTTTTCAGCAACGCCCCCACATCCTTCACAAAATAGGCCGAACAGTCGAAGTTTGTGAACATCCACTTGTGCGGATTGAATACAAAGCTGTCCACATCCCCGATCCCTTCGATCATGTACCGTTGTTCCGGCAGTACCAGTGCCGTTCCGGCATAGGCGGCATCCACATGGAGCCAGATGTTGTGCTTCATGCAGATTTCGGCAACCGGTTGCAGCGGGTCGATCGCCACAGTGCCGGTGGTACCCAGGGCAGCCACCACACACAGCGGGGTATGCCCGTTCGCGAGGTCCTGCTCCACCGCCTCTTTGAGTTTGCCGGGACGGATCGCAAGCACCGCATCTGTTTCGATCTTCACCAGGTTTTCCCTGCCAAAACCGGCCATCTTCACCGCCTTTTCGATGGACGAGTGGGCCTCGGTGCTGCAATAAATCCTGAAGTGCTCGTTCCCCGAGAAACCTTTTTCATTGATCCTGTATGCGGAATGTTTCTCCCGGGCCGTCAGAAACGCAACCAGCGTTGCAGTGGAAGCGGTATCCTGGATCACTCCCTCGAACGTTGCCGGCAGACCGATCATCTCCCGCAGCCATGCCATCACTTTCTCCTCCAGCTCTGCTGCTGCCGGGGAGGTTTCCCATACCATGCACTGGGCCCCGAGGGTTGCTGTAAGCATCTCTGCGAGCACCGATGGGTAGCTGGAATTGGCGGTGAAATAAGCAAAATAGTTCGGACTCTGCCAGTGGGTCATCCCCGGAAGGATGATGTGTTTAAAATCACTGAAGATGGCTGAGATATCCGCACTTTCCGAAGGTGGCGCATCGGGAAGCTGACTGAATATTTCACCGGGCTTCACCTGTGATTTCACGGGAAGGTCCTCCACGTGTTCCAGGTAGTCGGCCATCCAGTCGACAAAATCATGGGCATGTTTCCGGAAGTCTTTTGCGTCGATCATAGCGGTGGCATATTTTTTTATAAAATTAGGGGAATATTTGATTGCAGCGAAAAAAGGATGCAAAAACAAGTACGTATGCCTGGTATAATTATAGTGGACGACCTTTAGCCTTTTAATTGCGCACAACAACCTCTACGCAGTATAGCATTTCGCAATACTACGCAAAGGTTGTAGTTTGTGTCCTCAGTGAAACTAAGACGACAAGCGCATTTTTGGCACGCACCACCAAAGATGGTCCGTTTTCATGCTGAAATTACCTGGTCGGCACCGGGTACCCTTTCAGGATTTCCGTGAATTTCGCCAGGTCCTCTTCCGGGAGGGAGTGATCCGACAATTCGCCGTTAAAGAATTTATCATATCCCACCAGGTCCATCAGACCATGCCCACTGAAATTGAAGACGATCACCTTCTCTTTCCCTTCCTCTTTGGCTTTGTTGGCTTCGCGGATGGCGGAAGCAATGGCATGACTGGTTTCCGGGGCAGGAATGATTCCCTCGGTGCGTGCAAACTTCACTGCAGCATCATAGCATTCCATCTGGTGGATTGCTTCCGGTCTGATCAGGTCGTGGTTCACGGCATGACTGATCAGCGGGGAGATCCCGTGGTACCTCAATCCGCCGGCATGTATAGGGGGTGGTATAAAATTATGTCCCAGCGTATGCATGGCCATCAGGGGCGTCATTTTCGCCACATCGCCATGGTCATAGGCAAACGGTGCGCGGGTGAGGGTCGGACAGCTGGCCGGCTCCACGGCAACCACATCTATCTCGGCCCCGTTGATCTTGTCAAGTACAAACGGGAACGCCAGCCCGGCAAAGTTGCTTCCGCCGCCGGCACAACCTATGACCACATCCACTTTTTTCTCATCGATCTTGGCCAGTTGTTTTTTGGTTTCCAGCCCGATGATGGTCTGGTGGAGAATCACGTGGTTCAGTACGCTTCCCAGTGAATACCTGGTCTGACCTGTTTTATCCGTTACAGCCGCCTCAATGGCTTCCGAAATGGCAATACCCAGGCTTCCGGGGGTGTCGGGGTATTTTTCAAGAATGTCCCTGCCTGCCTGGGTTTCCATGCTCGGACTTGCAATGCAATTGGCTCCCCAGGTCCGCATCATCATTTTCCTGAATGGTTTCTGGTCGAAGCTCACCCGCACCATGAATACCTTGCATTCCATTCCCAGCAGGGAAGTGGCGAAGGCCAGTGCGCTCCCCCACTGTCCGGCACCCGTCTCGGTAGTCAGCTTTTTAATACCAAATTCTTTGTTGTAATATGCCTGTGCCACCGCCGTATTGGGCTTGTGACTCCCGGCAGGAGATACGCTTTCGTTCTTGTAATAGATCCGGGCAGGAGTTCCCAGGGCCTTTTCAAGATTGTATGCCCGTACCAACGGTGTGGGACGCCAGAGATACAGCATCTCAAGCACTTTTTCAGGTATATCGATCCACCGTTCCTGGCTTACCTCCTGTTCGATCAGGTTCATAGGGAATACCGGGGCCAGCATTTCCGGCCCGATGGGGTTTCCGTCAGGTCCCAGCGGCGGATTCATTGTTCCGGGAAGGTCCGCAGCAATGTTGTACCACTGTCGTGGCATCTCCTTTTCATCAAGAGTGATCTTGGTCTGTTTACGCATGATTTCTATTTTTTCAGGTGAATATATCCAACATAAAAAAGGGGCTTATGTACACAAGCCCCGACGATCCGAATATAATTTAAATGAAATTACACATTCAAGGAATACAACAGATCATCAGGCACTTTGACAGTGCCATTGCCATCGCCAACGCCAGATCACCCTGTGAGTATTCCGTTCCATTTTCAGAATTTGAGCTTAAATCTAACGATTTTTTTGAAAAAGGAACATTTCACAGCAAAATACATACTAATTGAGACTGATTTTAAACAAGTTGAAAGCTGACAACCATTCGTTATTACTATTGGTAATATATATCGGATCAGGGGTGGATATATATTGAAGCGGTTTGGAATGGTTACTGAAGCGGCTTGGGACAATCCAATAATAAACTGGAGAAGCACACCCTGCCAAACGAAATCCTCATTATTGAGCAAAGATATTTCAATTAATAACGGGCTTGCAAGAACCGGGTTTACGAACTCTGCGGAACGAACGGGTCAATAGCTGCATGCGATCAGAATACCATGACTTTTTTAACGTGCACGTTTTCATTGCATCTGAAATAAAGCAGATAGAGGCCCTCTGCCAGATTCCCGCTGTTTTCCAGGACCCGGTACCAATCAACCGCGTAATTTCCAGGGGGTCTTCTTTCCGACGGGAGCAGGGTACTGACAATCGTACCATTGCTGCTGATCACTTTCATTTCAACGACTGCCGGGGCTGACAAAGCAAATTCAACCCTGTTTCCCCTGATCTCCGGTCCCTCGTATGCGTCCGGCAAGTGAATGGATGTTGTGGTTGTATCCGTTTCGAACAGCCGGTTGAATTCCAGGTCAAACCAGTTGAAATTAAACAGGTATCCCGTTCCGCCCCTGAATGTAAATTTCAGCCGGTGGGATCCTGAATCAAACGGCACTTCCAGCGGTGCAGTGGTATACCAGTCCTGCCAGCTGCCTGAAAACGTTCCGGTTACACCGACAAGTGCCACGATACTGTCGGCATTACTCACTTCGATGGTTCCCCCTTCTGTAGCGGTGGCAACTCTTGCGGTAAGATCATAGATACCGGAGGTATCAATTTCTACCCGATAATACGACCAGTCATTATTCTCAATGGCTCCGAGGATCCATCCTCCACCCAGGTCGGTCGATTGCTGCAACTGGACACCGCTCTGGCTGAAGAAATCCTCGGCTTCAAATACATCCAGTTCGGCCAGGTTGACTTCCAGTTTGAAAATAACCTCAGAAGTGCATCCCTGGCTGTTCACAAGTTTCACAATGTAGTTTCCTGACTGTCCTGTACCGATACCTTCAAAATTGATTTCAGCCTGTTCACTGGTGAACCCCAACGGGCCTGTCCATGACAGGCCAACGGACTGCTCCATTTCAAGCCAGCACTTCAGGGTATCACCCTCAGTGGCAACAATTTCAGTTCCTGGTACAGGTTGCTCGTTATTGACCTGGTAATAGGGAGTGAACACAATGTCACTACATGGTGAAAACTGCGCGTGGATACTGTGGTCGTTGGCAATATCCCTGAATACAAAAGTTGAGGCCAGGGGTTGCGCAACCCCGTCAATACGCACCTCCTCCAGGAAAAAATGCTCTTCTTCAAAGACTTTGAATTCGGCAGAATCCCCGCTGCTGTAATAAGAAATTCCTTCGGGCGAAATTTTACCTCCCTCGCTTGCGGAGGCCTGGATTGAAAAATAAGCCGTCTTGCTGCTGATGCTGAATTGGTAGAGTTCCAGTAATTCAGCCGTAGTGTCAGGATTGCTGAACACCAGTTTCAGTACATGCCTGCCTTTATGCAGGAAAACAGAATCCCGGGGAGCAGCTTCCTGTGTATCCAGCCGGACCGTATCGGCAGGTTGATCATCGATGTACAGGTGCACCTCCGTACCCGGAAACGGAGTATTGATCTGCATTTCCAGTTCATAGGTCTCACTGCCCGGAACGTTCAGTATATACTCCACATGGTCGCCGTCACGAATCCCGGTTAACCGGGTTGCTGTATCTCCTTCGCTAACAACCAGGTGGCCCTGTTTACGAAAATAATCTTCAGCTTCGATTCGTCCCGGGATCCACGTGCCGGGTTCGCGGGCGACCAGGTCCATGGCCACCCCGGTCCCGGTCACCTCCCGCATGGTTCCGTCAGGATTGTAGTAAAGAGAGTCGACACAGATGTTCCTCCGGTAAGCATTGCCATCTGCTCCGAAATTTCCAACATGGTAGAAGTAATAACTTTGTCCGTGAAATTCAATGATTGAATGGTGATCCTGTGCGCCCGGCGGAATCCTTTTTAATTCCCCATTGTATTCAAAAGGTCCGTATGGGTTATCAGCCATACCATAATACCCCTGGTAGGGCCAGCAGGTGTTGCAGGTCCAGGAAAAATAATAGATGCTGTCGCGTTTATGCATGTATCCGCCTTCCCCGAAATTTTCCGCACCATACGCGATGGGCCTGGGGGACTCAGCGAGTTCTGTCATGTTTTCCTTCAGCCTCGCGATCCAGGGTCCGCTTCCCCCGCCTTCCCCATCTCCTCCCCCGCCCCAGATCAGGTATGCCTGCCCGTCATCGTCCATAAAACAGGTGGGGTCAATATGGTCCGGACCTTTAATAGAGCGGCCGATGTCTGTAAAAGGGCCTTCAGGCCCGGGGCTGGTGGCCACCCCCACCCTCCATTGCCAATCGTTTGACATGGTTGGGAAATAGAGGTAATAGGTGCCCTCTTTGTAGGCTGCATCCGGGGCAAACATCCAGGCGTTCGCGGAGTTTCCCCAGGAGACATCCCTTGCATGCAGGACCGTCCCGTGGTCGGTCCAGTTAACCAGGTCAGCGGAAGAATACGCCCGGTAATCTTCCATCGTACTGTAGTCGACTGCATCCTCAGGATCGTGGGAAGCATAGATCCAGACCCTTCCATCGTTCCACACCTCGGCTGCCGGATCAGCACTGCGTATATGCGTAATAATGGGATTGCCCGAGGTAAGGGTGTCCGGGAATTGAAATGCCAAGGGTGCTTTGGCATACGTACTATTCCCTGCATAGAGGAGAAAAGCTACCACACCAATGTAAGACGTATACCGAAAAGTGTCCCTGCGTACCAACATATCCCGGATGGATTTTTCCAAAAATATGAATAATATGGGAACTTGTTGCTGCCGGAGATATTCAACAACCTGTTTTGTGTTATTCCTGTAGTCTGATCAATGCCGTGGCGGTCCACAACACTGCTGCCTGTCCGTGGTAATCCCCGGTGATGCGGGGCCTTCGCAGGTAATACCCGACCCGTTTTTTGGCGTTGGTCCACATGCTGACACCGATCACCTCCCCTTTTTCATTCACAAAATCCGTTGAGAGGACCTTCCAGCCTTTTTCAATGGCAGGAAGGTATTCCGTTGCCGGCAGGATGCCCAGGTCGACTCCCGTGATCATGGAGAAAAGAAACATCCCGGTACATGATGGTTCGGCGAAACTTTCGGGATTGTCGAGCAATTGGTGCCACATGCCGTCACTTCCCTGGAACTCCAGCAATCCCTGCATCATCTTCCGGTAAGCGGTCACCAACCGGTTGTAATACCGATGGTTTTCCGGGAGATCCCTCAGCAACTCCCCCATTGCTGCCGCACCCCAGCCATTGCCCCTGCCCCAGTAATGCGGGGCTTTCGGACGATGATAGAACAATCCGTTCGGACGCTGCAGGCTGTCGATATAGGTGATGATCTGCAGAGCGGCACGGTCCAGGTATTTCTCTTCCCCTGTCGACCTGTATGCCTGTAGCTGGAGCGCGCCCACCATGAACATATCGTCCACCCAGAAGCGGGTAAGCGCTGTCAGGCCATCAGGCCGTGGGTTGATGTATTCATGGTCCGCCAGCTCCTTTCCCATCTCCAGGTAATCCGTGTTCCCGGTTTGCTGGTAGAGCTCCAGGGGCCAGATTCCGAAAACGTTGAAATCGACATGTCCCCTGCGGTACTTCCTTTTGCCCTCCAGGTAAGGTTGGAAACCTTCTTCAACCTGCCGGGCAATCTCCTTGTTATCGCTGGCCTCAGCGAAGTTCAGTGCACCATAGTAGGCACACACTTTCTGGTACCGCCAGCCAAACCTGCGGTCGATGATGTTCGCTGCAATCTTGTTCCCGATCTCCTCCGGGGAGTTGTCCAGGTCCAGGTCGGGGTCCAGGTCCGGATCCGTAAATAAACGTAAGTGATGCGTTTCCGACGGTTCCCAAAACGGGTTGGATAGTCCTGTTAACGACCAGGAACCCGGATCGGAGGGTATGTGAAACGAAAATCCCGGGACCGGTCCCGGAGATCTGTTCTCAACGGCCTTGGCCTGCTGCTCCGGCAGAACTATTAAGACAGTTGCCAGGAGTAAGATGATTTTCTGATAGCCTTTCATCATTACCATGTTTTAATATTTTCTTACGAGGTTTTCAAAATCAAGGAACAGGGATTCCCCGTTGTGTTCAAAGGTAAGGGTCGGATCCTTCTTTTCGGCCTTAGCGTAAGGAGCATCATACCTGGGGTACTGTGTATTCACAACGTCGCCATCCAGTGAAAAATCCTTTCCGAATGTAAGCTTATAGGTTTTTCCCCGTGAAATATACGTCAAATCGCGCTTTTTCCTGTTGAATGTAACCGGGTTTTCAAGGATCCTCCTGGTGAAAGTGCCGAAATCACCGTCTTCGGTTGCCGATCCGGCTTCGGTGATCCAGAAGGATTGCTTGCCGTGCAGAATGATGTCATCCTTTGCTTCATCCCTGAAAGTAAGGGTGTCGGAAGCGATCATGGCACAGTACGTGTCTCCTTTCTTTCCAAATACATATCTCCCGTCGATCCAGGCTGTATCAAACAGCGCCGTTGGAAAAAATGCCCTGGTATAATCCAGCAGGTCTGTTTCCATGATCCCCTTTTTGCCCGCCTCACCGGGCAGATGCACGCTGCAGACTGAACCTGCACAATTGTGCAGGCTGAGTGTGCATCAACATGCTTGCCGGAACCTGATCTTTTTTCACTTCCACCGGTGACCCCGGTTGTTTCCTCTTGCAGAACAAGCTGATCCGTCACATACAAATATACGCCCCTGCAATATACAAGGTTTTGACATATAACAAGAAATGAACAGGTAGTAAATGAAAAAACAGCTGGTGGAAATCTCCGGAAAGGCGGCGATCTGTTGGAGGGAAGGAATTTTTTGTAACTTATCCCTTTATTCATTGAATTGATATTTATGCACGCGTATCAACAAATCCTATATTATGTCCTTGCATTCATCTTTATATTGTTCTCATCGTCGTATTTTGCCAAATTCTTTAACAGACTAAAGCTGCCTTTAATCACCGGATTCCTGGTCACAGGAATCATTTGCGGTCCCCATGTGCTGGATTTGATAGAAGCAGATGCACTGAAAAATCTTGGCTTTGTAAATGATTTGGCGCTTGCCTTCATAGCTTATGCTGCAGGTGCAGAGCTTTACCTGAAAGACATAAGGATCCATGTCAGGAGTATTGCCTGGAATACTTTCGGACAGGTGATGATTACCTTCGTATTCGGAACGATTGGTGTACTTCTCCTATCGGACTTTATTCCTTTTATGAAAGATATGAGTTCAGGTAATAAAGTTGCGGTCGCCATGCTTGTTGCGAGTATTTTTGTTGCCCGCTCACCCTCATCCGCAATTGCAATTATCAGTGAGTTGCGGGCAAAAGGTCCTTTCACCCAGATTGTAATGGGTGTCACCATATTAAAGGATGTCCTGGTGATCCTGCTTTTTTCCATTTCTCTTTCAATCGCCGTGAATATTATTTCAGGAGCAGCGTTCAATATGATGATCATCCTTCTTCTTCTTGCCGAAATTGCATTGGCTTTTCTCATGGGCTATTTTATAGGCAGGTGGATTTCTCTAGTACTGTCAGTAGGGATGAATTCCTATGTTAAAATGATGATCATCCTTGCAACAGGGTATGCGACCTTTTTCTTCACCCATTCCATAAATGCCCTGAACCCGGGTAATGCAAATATTGACATTCATATTGAGCCTTTGCTGATATCAATTGTGGCGAGCTTTTGGGTCACGAATTACAGCAAGCACAGGATGCAGTTTCAAAAGATGATTGATGAGGCCGGGCCTGCAGTATACGTGGCTTTCTTTACCCTTGTGGGAGCCATGCTCTCCCTGGATATCCTGGCAAAAGTGTGGATGATTGCAGTGATTTTGTTTTTTGTCAGGCTGATTTCGGTCATCATTGGTTCCGGACTGGGTGCTTTCCTGGCAGGCGATCCACGACTATACAGAAAAATCGGCTGGATGCCCTATGTCACCCAGGCGGGAGTCGGGTTGGGACTTGCTACAGAAGTTGCGGGGGAATTTAGTGGTTGGGGAGGGGAATTTGCAACCATAATTATTGCGGTCATAGTGCTCAATCAACTGGTTGGCCCTCCCCTGTTTAAATGGGCTATACAGATGGTTGGAGAATCGCATCGAAGAGGTGAAATTACAGTCTTTGACGGGGTCCGCAATGCGCTCATCTTTGGACTGGAAGATCAATCAGTGGCCCTGGCTCGTCAGCTTCAGATGAACGACTGGAAAGTAAAGATCGCAACCCTTAAGAAATGGGATGAAGTTCCGGAAATACCAGGAATACAGCTGGAATTTATCGACAGCCTGGATATCAAATCCGTGGATGTGGCGGGCGCATCGAAGGCCGAGGTGATTGTCCTGATGCTATCTGACCAGGAGAATGTGTCTATTTGTGATATCGTATACGAACATGTGGGGACAAAGGAAATTGTAGTGAGATTAAATGACAGAAAATACTTTAAACATTTTAATGATCTTGGGGCACAGATCGTGGAACCCTATACTGCAGTGATTGGATTACTGGATCATTTTGTCCGCGCTCCAATTGCTACTTCGCTGATACTGGGAATGGATGCCCGGCAGGACGCTGAAGATTTTGAAGTGCGTGACAAGCGGTTTCACGGAATGGCCATTCGTGATCTGAAATTACCTGCAGACCTGTTGATCCTTTCTGTCAAACGCAAAGGGCACATGGTCGTAACACATGGCTACACGCGTTTACGTAAGAAAGACATTGTAACTGCCGTTGGGTCAACGGAAAGTCTTGAAAAAATGCGGCTTCAGTTTGAGGACCCCGGGGCACATAAAAATGCAGACTGAAAAACGGATCCTGACAGCCCAATGATCGCCTGGTATTGACAACCGAATACTTCCAGGAACCTCAACTGTTTCTGGAAGAAGAGATCTGAACGCAGGTTGTCATCAGGGTCCTGTGACGAAAATCAACCGGTTACAGTCATTATTATTTTACAATACCCAGCTTAATTCCGATGGTTGGCAGGACGCCTGAGAAATCCACATTCTGCAGTGCCTTGTACTTTGTAAATCCCTCTTCCCCGTCGTATTTACTCAACCGGATCATTCCGCCCAGGTATACATCCGCCGTAACCACATCCCAGAAGACAAATTGCCAGCCGGCAAGGAAGCCACCTGAAAAAACATTCAGATATTGTATCACTTCAACTGTTTCATAGATTTCCTCCTCTTCATTATAGATATGATCGAAACCTGAAAGGGTGAGCCGGCGGAACATTCCCATCGGGGCTACGTAAGGACCGCCTGGTGCGGAGTAGGAAACATCGGTCCTTGCCAGCAGGTAGTTTTTCCATGCAACTGATCCTCCAAAACCGGTGATGTTTTCACTGCTGTAGGGAAGATAATCTGCACGGTCTGCATTGTAATATTCCAGTTTCTGGTTGGCGAGGTAGTACCGGGCAAAACCCTTTTTCGAAGCATAGGTAGCCATGGCGGAAAGCTCGAGTGCATTTCCTTTATTGAGTACGCGCTCAACAGCAAGCTCCATTGTACCTTCAAACAGCCTGACCGGCAGCATGGAGATGACATATTTCCCGGGCGTGTACGCACCCGCATTTGTAAAAGAAATTGTGCCAGGGCCGGCAGAGGTGTTTTTCTCCATCAATTGAAGCCGGTTGCTTATTTCATTTAATTCTTTAAGCAGTTCCTGCTGAACTACTTCCAGTGAATCCAAAGCCGTGTATTTTTCCTGCAAAAGAGCGGGGACCGATTCAATTTGAGCCATGCGATCCTCAATATCTGCCAGTTTTCCATCCAGCACGACAGGTTTTTCCTCCAGCAGTTTCATCCTGGAATCCAGGAGTTCAAGTTTGGAAGCAGCCAGGTCAATCCTCAGGTCGATAAGTTCTGCTTCCTGTTTGCCCGGTTCCTGTGCTGCGCTGTGAGAAATATGAAACAAGGTAAATGCCATCACAAGGCAGGTAATAATAATGTTCTTTTTCATAGGTATTGGGGTTAAGTGAATAAAAACAACGATTGTCAGGATAAGGATGAAACCGATCCGTCATTCGTTGCGTTGGGGGCTGTTATCGTGCGGCAGATACTGCCCACTATTTTGGATATGATGGTATTTATTTGAGAATCACCAGGCGTTGAGTCAAATGCCTTTCTCCACAAGTAAGAATTAGCGTGTATACACCGACCGGCAGATCATCCATGTGTAATGTCTTGGTTGTACCTTCAAATGTAACCGTGCTGACCAGTTGTCCTGTCATGCTGATGATATTCAAGGAACCCGGAAAACTGTTTGATTCCGGAAGGGATACCGTAAATGAGCCATTTGAGGGGTTTGGGCAGACCTGCACCATCTGTATGCCCGGATTTTCCACATTGATGATTCCCGATTCGGCAATATTTGAACTTGACCGGTTATAATCGAGTGCCTTTTTGGTTGGCGCACATTGACCGTCACTTTCTACAACCACCTGGTAATAGACCATCCCTCCCGGTGGATCAAAATCAGAATACGAAGTCACGTTGCTGTTGATCTGCGCAAGCAGTGAAAGCGCGTTCTTTTCGGTACCCCTGTATATGTCGTATGTCAGAAATGCTATTCCGGTATATGGACTCCCGTTCAGGTTATTTTCCCCACCGGTTCCAATGTTGGCAGAAAGATGAATCGTATTGTGAGGTGGCCTCATTTCAGACACATTACCACAGGTGTCTGTATGGCTGATCCTGTATGAATGTGGAAAAACATCAGGACTGGAGGTTTCATCGACAAATACACTGAAATCACCCGCAGGCTGTGTTCTCAACTCCAGGTAAACACCGGCCTGATTTGATTCGCGATAGATGTTATATGCCACAATACTTGCATCATCCAGCTTGTTCCAGACGACCATATACTTTCCAGATGTCTCATCATTGCCTACAATGCATATTTCAGGGACATGCTGCGGACCGGTAACCCATACCTGAAGCGTATCAGAGTTTTCTCCCGGACAATGTGCCAGTTGTGGCTCTGCGAATATTTCAGCGTTTCCGTAAAAATTTTCATTCCATACTGCGGAAACTGTGGCGCCGTTCGGTTGTAATGATGCAGCAGTGTCCGGCAAAACATGCCAGGTATAGTTCATAATCAGCTCATTGTCAGGTAATATATATGTCGTTGTATTACTTCCCTGGCACAACTCCGTCATTCCTGAGGGTGCTCCTGTATGATCAGGATATGAGAAGACTTCGATATTAAAATCCACCGTCAATGCTGAAATAAAGAAGGGGTGCATCCTTTTCATAACATTGGTTTTTTTTTAACTGAACATTGAATTCTCACAGAGGAATTCAATGTTTACAATAGTTGTGCAACTTATTTTCTGTAAAATTATCAAACCACGGTTAATTCTTTTTCCTTCATAGGGGACTGCTCATCCCC
>JARGFP010000099.1 GCA_029210585.1 Bacteroidales bacterium | reverse complement strand
CATGTCTATGAGGAATAGCTTGGCGTTGATGTTCCCGGCGGCCTTGTAGCCGGCCAGCATCTCGTCGGCCCCTTCCCCGGTGATCACCACCTTGATCCCGTGCTCGCGTACCAGTCCGGAAAGCATCATCATGGGTGTGGGTGCGGTGCGGATCATGGGGATCTCGGAGTGCCACACCACCTTCGGGAAATGTTCGGCAATGTCTTTCGCGGTGCAGTTGATGGACCGGTGGTTCGTACCGAAATATTTTACGGCATCGCCCTGGTAGGAACTTTCATCGAAATCCTTCTCCCCAAAAGTAATGGAAAACGTGTTCAGCACGCTGGGCTCCACCTGCTTGATATAGGAGACCGTTGCTGCGGAGTCGATCCCGCCTGAAAGGTAGGCCGCCACCTCCACGTCGGCACGCAGCCTGAGGCGGACGGAGCTGGTAAACAGCTCATGGAACTCCTCCAGCAGGTCATCGAGGCTCCGGCCGGTCCGCTGTGTATCGAACCGCAGCTGCCAGAACCGCTCGACCTTCAGGCCGTTCCGGTTCCACACCAGGTAATGTCCGGGTGGCACTTCGCTGATCCCCTCAAACACCGATGCCGGGGTGATCGTGGTCCAGTAGGTCATCATCTGCAGCAATCCCGTTTTGCTGAACTGCCGCTCCACTGCCGGGTTCTCAAAAATGCTCTTGATCTCCGAAGCGAATGTCAGGACACCATGCTCATGATGGTAAAACAGCGGACGGATCCCCACCCGGTCACGCGCCATGAACAGATGTTCCTCCTTATTGTCCCAGATGGCGAATGCGAACTGGCCATTCAGCATCGAAAGGCAACGGCTGCCATATTCAGCATACAACTGCACCAGCACCTCGGTATCGGAAGTGGTCCGGAAACGGCACCCTTTCTCCTCGAGATCCTTCTTCAGCTCTATATAATTGAAGATCTCCCCGTTGAAGACGATCCAGTACCGTCCTGAATTGTCTGATATGGGTTGTTGTCCGCCCGCGAGGTCGATGATGCTGAGCCGTACATTGCCGATGGTGGCCTTTGCCGAGTGGTAGATGCCGCTTTCATCCGGACCCCTGTAATGGATCCTGGAAAGCATGCGCTTCACCAGCTCCTTGCGTTCGGCCGGTGCTGCGGAATGGATGATCCCTGCAATGCCACACATAGT
>JARGFP010000098.1 GCA_029210585.1 Bacteroidales bacterium | reverse complement strand
GAGATTACAAGGCTTCCACTGACGATTATTCCCAATGATCTTGAAAAAACGTACGGAGATTCGGTAACGGGCGGTGAGATTAGTTTTACTTACGCGTTTAGCAGCCAGGGAGGAACCATTTCGCTTCTGGATTCCCTGGAAATCCTCAACGTCATCAATGCAGAGCATGCAGGGACCATCAGCAATGGCATTGCCTACACCGAGGGAATCCCGCTGGTTAATGGAATGCCACTGGTGAACGGGATGCCGCTGGTGAATGGTGAAACGTTTACAAACGGTGAAATCACGATTGAGAATGGAATGCCACTGGTCAACGGAATGCCACTGGTCAACGGGATCATTATTACCGAAAACGCGATCATTACCATTCAAAACGGAATGCCGCTGGTCAATGGAATGCCGCTGGTCAATGCACAGATTTCTGTTGAAAACGGAATGCCACTGGTCAATGGAGCACTAATACTTGAGAATGACGTTCAAATACTGAACGGAACGTATTATGTCAACGGGACTCCGTTGGAAAACGGAATGCCTCTCGTAAATGGAATGCCACTGGTCAACGGACAAATCACCTTCGAAAACGGAATGCCGCTGGTCAATGGAATGCCACTGGTCAACGGATTCATCGTCCTTGAGAATGCCATCATCAGTATTAACAACGGGATGCCGCTGGTCAACGGGATGCCACTGGTGAACGGAACCATCACCATTGAAAACGGAATGCCGTTAGTCAATGGTGATTTAATCCTGGAAAATGAGATGCCATTTGAAAACGGGATGCCACTTGTTAACGGCATGGCGTCGTACAATGGCCTGGCATTAACGAACAGCTTGGGAGCGCTGTATTTTATCAACCTGGAGAACATTTCATTCATGGCAAGTGGTGGAGCCATTGCTAATGGTATGCCGCTCGTAAATGACATGCCCTTTGAGAATGGAATGCCGCTGGTCAACAGCTTTGCAGAAAATGTTCCCACGGAAGCCTTGCTTAATTCGGTTTTAAAACTGAATGCAGATGGTTCTGTCATTGAAAACGGAATGCCACTGGTCAATGGAATGCCCCTTGTGAATAACCTCGCCCTGTTGAGCGGGATGCCGCTGGTCAACGGGATGCCACTGGTCAACGGGATGCCACTGGTCAATGGTGTTCCCCTGGAGAACGGAATGCCTCTGGTCAATGGAATGCCACTGGTCAACAGCAA
>JARGFP010000097.1 GCA_029210585.1 Bacteroidales bacterium | reverse complement strand
TCTTATTTTTGATGAAGCACTGCCGTTTTGGTGAAGCTACCGACCGAAAGGGAGGTTTAGTTCAACAGTGTGAGAACATCCTGCAAGCCATAAACATGATTTTAACACGATAACAATTAAACTAATATTTGAGCCATAAACGGATTGATAACAGAAAAATGAAAAAAGGACAGATTTCAAATTTACTAAGAGGACTTGGATTGATATATTTTACGGATTGGGTGAGATATTATATGCAAAAATTTAAAAATCGCAAGATTAATAGGGATTTTAAATTAAAGAATCCAGAGGTAAAATTACCGCCTGATTACTTGATTTATGAATCATTCCAGATAAATTATCAAAAATATTATACTGAGAGCATTGAGACAGCTAAGTGGTTGACTGACCATTTTAAAAAACACATTGATTTAAAAAATAAACGGATACTGGATTGGGGATGCGGCCCTGGTAGGATAATTAGACACTTACCAAACGTGATTGGTAATGGTTGCGAGTATTTTGGCACTGATTATAATAATAAATCTATTGATTGGTGTTCAAAAAACTTGACTGATATTCAATTCAATAAGAATTCATTAAATGCTCAATTACCATATGATGATAATTTTGTAGACGTGATTTATGGCATCTCGATTTTTACCCATCTTTCCGAACAGCTACATTATGATTGGTACAATGAGTTATACCGGATTTTAAAACCAAATGGGATAATGTTCCTGACTACTCAAGGTGATAATTTCAAGGTTAAATTAACTGATTTGGAATTGAACAAATATAACAATAACGAATTGGTTGTTAGAGGAAAAGTAAAAGAGGGTCATAGGACATATTCAGCATTTCATCCGCAAGGGTTTATGAGAAAATTATTCAGTAATGTTGAGATATTAGAACATATTGAGACTAAACCTGAGAAAGGAAAATGGTTACCACAAGATATTTGGATTATAAAGAAACAATAAGCCCAGCAGGTAATCGAGTAGGCGGCTCCGCCAGTAAAAACTGACGGAGTGCGCCTCTCACACCACCGCACGTACGGGCCTCGTATACGGCGGTTCATCAAACAATAGGGAAAAGCGTAGGAGTAAATTTATGAGGGACAACTTTCTGATACCATGATAACATGGACTCATAACCCCTTTTGCAAAGCAATTCAACGGTGATTGTAGTATTCAGAATAGGGCTTTGGGCTATAGCCCATCCTCCCAATCTGCTTCTGCTCCACCTAAACGCATCGCGAGGATTAACACCAAGCCTGATGAGATTCTTCCGCTTCCGCT
>JARGFP010000096.1 GCA_029210585.1 Bacteroidales bacterium | reverse complement strand
TCCTTTTGATTCTACATCAATCCACAACCCGTTAAGCACGGGCCATTCTTATGATACTGGTGGATATCCTTTTGATTCTACATCAATCCACAACCCTGTTTGGGGGTGGTTTTTGATCGGATTTGGTGGATATCCTTTTGATTCTACATCAATCCACAACAAGAAGGTAGAGCGGGTAAGCTGATCCGGTGGTGGATATCCTTTTGATTCTACATCAATCCACAACTATTACAGCACAATCAATGACAGGTGGATAGGTGGATATCCTTTTGATTCTACATCAATCCACAACCTTCATCTCTTTTTTCAGATTGTCCAAATCGGTGGATATCCTTTTGATTCTACATCAATCCACAACACATCTACTGATACAACAATCAATGGTAAAGGTGGATATCCTTTTGATTCTACATCAATCCACAACCGCCGAGGGTTCCTTTAACATATAAGTAGGGGTGGATATCCTTTTGATTCTACATCAATCCACAACTCAATTTCGGAAATCATAAATTCATACTGAGGTGGATATCCTTTTGATTCTACATCAATCCACAACTACAAAACGCAAACATGGGAAAAACAGAATGGTGGATATCCTTTTGATTCTACATCAATCCACAACACGCAAGTTAACGTTCTGCAAGTCAGCATCGGTGGATATCCTTTTGATTCTACATCAATCCACAACTTGCCAGTTCAGTCCAAACGCGGTCATCTTGGTGGATATCCTTTTGATTCTACATCAATCCACAACGTTAACCGAGTCGTATACGGCGTATGTCGAGGTGGATATCCTTTTGATTCTACATCAATCCACAACAATGAAAAAACGAACGACTAAGCGAATAATGGTGGATATCCTTTTGATTCTACATCAATCCACAACGTAACTGATCCTGATAAGGTATTCGATCCGGTGGATATCCTTTTGATTCTACATCAATCCACAACCAGATCGATCTCTACGCTGTCCTTCCCTCCGGTGGATATCCTTTTGATTCTACATCAATCCACAACCTGAACGATCTGTTCGGCGAGCATAGTGTAGGTGGATATCCTTTTGATTCTACATCAATCCACAACCCGTCGGGCCGAATGGATAACGGAGAGTACGGTGGATATCCTTTTGATTCTACATCAATCCACAACTACTTATTACCATTGTTTACTATAAATTGTGGTGGATATCCTTTTGATTCTACATCAATCCACAACATCAAACCTGCAATTGATCCTGATAAGGTAGGTGGATATCCTTTTGATTCTACATCAATCCACAACATGAGCTTTCCCTGCTTCCCTTCGCCTACAGGTGGATATCCTTTTGATTCTACATCAATCCACAACTATCTAAATCTGGTATG
>JARGFP010000095.1 GCA_029210585.1 Bacteroidales bacterium | reverse complement strand
AGGATTTTTCGTACCTGTCTGAATGCACCAGCCCTGAAGACACAGAGGTACGCCGATGGTGGCAGCGATTCCCCGGGTTCCCAGTTGTATGTGTAGTTTCCGGCAGTGAGGTTTTGTTGCAAAAGGGTTGCTATTTTCTTTCCCTGCAGGGTGAATATCTCTATGGTTACATCTGCGTTTTGCGGCAGATCGAAGCGGATAAGGGTATGGTCATTCATCGGATTGGGATAGATCGGATGCAGGGCAAAGGATCCCGGTATTGTTGCTCTGTTGATGAGTCCGGTAATGAAAGCCATCACCTCGTCGCCCGGTTCGCTGATGTTGCCATGGATGTCAGTGGCGCAGACCACATAGTAGTATTCAGAGAGCTCGCCGGAGAGGTTCTCGTCGAGGAAAGCTGTTCCGCGAACGGTGGCGTAGGGGGTTGCTGTTTTAGGGTTGATGCCCGGTGACGCGCTCCTGAAGAGCAGGTATTCTTTCAGGTCGGGTTCACTGTTGTCCATCCAGGAGAGCAATATGCCGGCGCTTTTCTTTTCCGCTTTCACGTTTTGCGGCGGCGCAGGTGCCAGGTTGTCAACCGAGTAGCCTGTTTCCGGATCGGAGTCGAAATAAACATTGGGATCGCCGGTGTGGGCAGAGATCATAAAAGTATGCATGCCATCGCAGCCGGCCATAGAGTCGTTGACCGTGGAGCAGGTATAGGCATAGACCGGCAGTTTGTGGGCAGGCTGGTTGGCGACCCATTCCCAGGCATAGGATGTTCCATTGTTCAATGCTTTACGGTAAAACTGTTGTTCATTGTCTGCTGTGAGATCTGCCGGTTCTGAAATAGAAAAAGCTGACTTTTTTTCCAGGGAAATCGCACGCCAGATACTGTAATATTGCAGGAAATCAATGTGATGGTCAAGGTCTGAAGCCCTCCACCTTACAGTAACTTTCCCACCCTGGTCATGCGGAACATCGGATACTGAAAATATCGCTCCGGAAAGATCTACAGTGTCTTCAGGAGCAAAGGGTGAGCCCATGTATCCATTATCTACAGCCTGAACACTCCAATACAGATCACTCTTCATATCTTCTTTAACGAAATTTGCAAGTTTTATAGCGTAGTTATTTACCTGGCCTGCGTTTCCGGTTCTGACAATTTTTCTGACACCATCGCTGTTCGACATGGGTGATTTCATATTTTCACCCCCTGAGCTGCTGCCAATTTTTAAGTTATAAGAAAGACCCCGGCGCGGAGTTTCATTATCATAGGAATGGTTCCACTGAAGAATCAGATCTTTAGAATCGATCGTAGTCATTAATTTTTCAGGTACTGAGGGGGCACTGTTTTTTAAAAGAATGTTATTCTGATACGTTCTCAGGTGGTCAAATCCATCTCCCATAAGAATAAGATCAAGTGCACCAGCTCCGGTCCAGTCAGCTGTACGGAGGCAACCGCGGGATACAGGAGGTAAATTGGTATTCATCTCCGTGA
>JARGFP010000094.1 GCA_029210585.1 Bacteroidales bacterium | reverse complement strand
CGAATAGTCACGATAATAAAGATTAATGCCAGTCCAAAAATTAGTCGCTTCATGTTACATCGCACCTCTTTTTGGCATATTCGTATATCTGTCTCTGCACCTAAATAATCATAGGATTACCAGTATTCGTCAACGCTTAATAAAATGAACATGGTGATAGTTTTTACCCGATCTCAGTCTCAGTATATAGAACCCGGATGCGAAACTGCTGATGTCTATTTCAAACGCGTCGTCACCTGTTTTTCTTTGCGGGACTGAATGGATCTTGCCCATGAAATCAATAATTGTAACTTCCCCGGATACCTCCAGTCCGCCCAGCTGGACAAATAACCATCCATCTGCCGGATTCGGATAAACGCCGAACTCATGTTCTTCCTCTTCGAAACCACCGGTTACCCCAAGCGATTTGAGTTGACTGCTGCACCTGGAAGAATTCCGGGAGGCTTCCGAAGCCACGGAGCTGGTATGGCCTTCCTCACGGCTGGAGACCTCCCAGATCAGTTTTTCGCCGTCAAACAGCACATCAAAGAATCCTTCTCCCGGGAAGAATACTTCCGGTATCTTTTCGACAAAATATTCTCCCTCAGCGATCAACCTGTTATTTTCGCCTACCGGGACATATACCACCTCCTCGTTCCTGTTCTCATACTTGAAATGAGCTAAATATGTAAAACCGTCAGGATCATCCACCAGCTCTTCTATGCATAGCAGTGATGGCCTGATTGCCTTGGTGCCAGGTCCGCTGGGATTCACGAAAAGCTTGACTTCCTCAGGCCAGATGATGCTGTAATTCTGTATTGCTGGCAGAGATACCGTGTACACACCTGCAAATCCTGCATATTCCGGGGTTAACAGGTAATACGGACGAATTGTACCGAAAATGGCGGACTCATTGTCACCGTTCAAAAATGAATCAAAAGTAAACGATATATCGGGAAGCGCATCTCCCTCATATATCCAGTATGTGCCGGATGTCACATTCAGTTCAGCCTGGTCGATTTGCAAAGTGCCTGGGGTGAACTGTATGGTGTAATTCTCCCCTGCATTCAAGGTTCCAGCTGTAATCTGGTATTGCCCTGTATTCTCACCAGGTTCTCTTGAAAGTAATCCGGAGAATTGATCTCCATTTACCAGTGAACCTGAAGTTACTGTGAGTGTAAATTCAGGATCCGGATCCCCATAGGTTTTACTTTTGTCATCCGCTATAACAGTAATCTCTGCCGGGATCACGGTTAAGCTTCCTGTGACCGAGCCGGTATAATTGGGATCAATGATCCAGGAATCAACCGCATAGGTACCTGTATTCACTGGCGCCAATTCGCTACCGTCATAGGTCACCTCGCAATGCAGTCCTTCAGGGATAGTGTTATAAACTATTTCCTTCTCATTGCCATCAAACACCTGTGTGGTTTTAGAAAGGTTAATTTCAGCCTGGGCTTTTAGGATGTTGATCTGACCAAGGCCATAGGAAATATCAAAATTTGGGGACA
>JARGFP010000093.1 GCA_029210585.1 Bacteroidales bacterium | reverse complement strand
TTCAAAAACAGGCGCCATGTGGGAGATGTCGCTGTCGTATTCGGTACCGGAAAGCAGCAACGGCAGCCCGACACTGAACACGGAGCCTTTTCCGTTTTCCGACTCCACGCTGATCCTGCCGCCCATCTGGCGGACCAGTCCCGCGATATAGGTCAGCCCGATGCCTTTTTCGCTCATGCCCGATGCGTCTGCATCAGCAAATTTCCTGCGGATACGCGACAGGGTCGCACTGTCGATACCGGAACCACTGTCACTGACCACCAGCTCGAGCAACGACTCTTCGCCCTGCTGTATCCTGGCTTCCACTTTCACTTCGCCATGACTTTTATTGAACTTGAAGGCATTGGACAGCAGGTTGTATATGATCCGTTCAAGTTTGAACTGGTCGAAAAAGGCCATTTCGCGATTGTCGTCGATCGCTTTGTGATACACCAGCTGGTTGACTTCCGCCCAGTTGTCGAACATATCGCACGCTTTGCGGATAAAAAGCATTACCGGGCCCTTTTTCAGCTCAAGGGGTTTGAACCCGGATTCAAGTCTCCCGTATTCCAGGAAATCATTGACCAGCTTGTTCAGGTTTTCCGAAGTATTCTGAATAATATCCAGCTTCTTCTCCAGCTCTTTCTCCACGTTGAATTTGTTGATAATATTGCTGATCGTACCACCGATGATGGTGAGCGGTGTCCTGAATTCGTGGGAAATATTCAGGAAGAACCGCATCTTCTGTTCATTCAGCTTCTTCTGGTTCTCCTTTTCAAACCTTTCGAGGGCCAGTGTGTGCCTGGCGTTCTGCCTGCGGAGGTATTCGCGCCGCACAAAGAAAAAAATGGTCACCAATACCAGCAGGTAAAAGATGAACGCATAGGTGGTCTGCCAGATGGCCGGCTGCCGGTAGATGCGCAATGTGCTGATCTCCGGCGACATCAGCCCGTCCATGACAGCCCTGACCTCCAGGGTGTGCCAGCCCTTTCCCAGGTTGGTGAGGGTCAGCGTTCTGCTGTTTTCCATGCGGTCCCAGCCCATGCTTTCCCCGGCCATCCTGATCTCGTAATCCACGTTCCGTGTGCGGGAAAACCCAAGGGTAGAGAATTCAATGGAGATAAACAACTGGTAGGGTTCAAGATACAGTTCGCTCACGGTGTTGTCCAGGAAATGCGACTCCAGCGTGCTGCGGTCCTCCCCCAGCAGGGTATAGCCGGTGAAGCTGACCGGCGGGATGTTGGTGGTGAGACGTTTCAATTCAGCAGGAACAAATGAGATCAACCCGTTGTAGGTGCCAAAATATACCCTTCCGGCGGAGGATACAAAGGCAGAATTGAAATTGAACTGGTTCTCCGGAAGTCCGTCATACCTGTTGTATCTTTTCGTAAGGTCCCGGGCCGGATCGGTGTACAGCAACCCGTTGGTCGAACTGATCCAGTGCCCGGAAACAGGATCGGTCACTACCGACCTGAATTCGCTGTTATCAGGGGTGCTGCAGATCCTTTCGAGCCGGCGCTCTTCCCATTGGTAACTGTACAACCCGTCGGAACAC
>JARGFP010000092.1 GCA_029210585.1 Bacteroidales bacterium | reverse complement strand
AATCAGGTTTCATATCTTCTTGGTTTAACCGCAATGTCGCGTTGTGATCTGTAATTTCCCGGTGCTTACTGCTGCAATGGTATTATTCATTTATATTGAGCAGCTCCTGGAATTTCCTGAGTTCATCCAGCAGGTTGCTTTTAACATGTATAAAATGCGAGATTCCTTTTTCTGCAAGTGCTGCCACATCATCCTGCGGATATCCTGCAATCACAATTTCCGCGTTTTCATGCAGGGCATCAAAAGCAACAGGAGCGGTTTCCCCGTATGCTGCATCTGCGCTGCAAAGCACTACGATGTCTGCATCTGTCTTTTTTGCATCAGCGATGCCCTTTTCAACCTGGTCATACCCCAGGTTATCGATGATCTCATATCCCGCACAGGCAAAGAAATTTCCTGCAAACATGGCGCGTGCACTCCGCCAGGCGGGTTCTCCATACTTCAGCAGGAACACTTTTGGCCTTTTGGCACGCTTTTCGGTCTGCAGACGCAGTTTCTCGATCTCTCCTGCTATCCTGAACGGACGGATGGGTCTGAAGGTGGCCTGTTTTTCCTCAGGATCTTCCGGGAGCAGGATGTCCTGTGAAAGGAGCACTTCGGAGAACGCGGGATACTGGTTCACGCCAAGGATGGTGTCGCGGCGTGATGCAGCCCTTGCGCGTTTGTACTCCCGCGATGCGGCCACTGCATCCTGGATGATTCCCTGTCTGAATGCTTCGGTGAAACCGCCCTTTTCCTCTGCCTCCATGAAATGGTGCCAGGCCTGTTCAGCGAGCTGTTCCGTAAGCTTTTCGATGTAATAGGAGCCGGCGGCAGGATCGGCTACCTTGCCAAACCAGGCCTCTTCCCTGAGGACGATCTGGGTGTTGCGGGCAATCCTTGCTGAGAAATCGTTCGGTTCCCTTGACCAGTAGTCGAACGGCAGTACCGAGATCACGTCACTGCCCCCGAGACTTGCCGACATTGCCCCGGTAGTGGTGCGGAGCATGTTTACATTCACATCGTATAATGCGAGGTTCCAGGCGGCTGATCGCGACTGTATATGCATGGATGGAGGCGCATCCACACCCCATTCAGAAATAAGTACATTCCATAAGTGCCGGGCTGCCCTGGGCTTGGCAATTTCCAGGAAATAATCGGGACCCGTGGCAAAGCTGACTGAGATCATGGAAGCGATGGTCCCCGGTTCCAGACCGCGCCGGGTGAGTTCATCCAGGCAGGTGTTGGCCATGGCCAGTCCATAACCCAGTTCCTGTGAAAGGGTGGATCCCCCGTCCTGGAAAAAACCTGCATCGATGGTGATGATCCTGAATTGCGGGAACAGCTTGGAAGCAGTCTGGATCATCCCGGCGATCGCATCGTAGGTGGATGGATCGAACTCCCCGGTTTTGACCAGGTCTCCAATCGGGTCCATTCCCATTGAACCGCTGAAACTGCTGTGTTGTGCCCCAGTAGTGTTGATGAAAGAAGTGAGCGCATCGAAGAATTGCAGCGGTTCTTTAATATTCCGGAAGTAAAATGATGTTTTATCAATATCAATTTCATGGAACAGGGAGGTAAGTGCAGCCTGGTCAACTTCCCGGATATTT
>JARGFP010000091.1 GCA_029210585.1 Bacteroidales bacterium | reverse complement strand
ATAGGACAATTTTTCTGACAATTTTTTTGCTTCATTACCGTAAGCAATGGCCTCATTCGGATTTTCTACAAATAGTTTACTGCTCAGCGCAATAAGGGTGTTGACTTTTACAGTATCGCTTTCATTTTGTGAAAGCATGGCCCTGAGGCTGTCAACCTCCGGGTCGTAATTCCCCCCCCGAATAGTCACGATAATAAAGATTAATGCCAGTCCAGAAATTAGTTGCTTCATGTTACATCGCAGCTCTTTTCGGCATATTCGTAAATCTGTCTCTGCATCTAAATAATCATAGGATTACCAGTATTCGTCAACGCTTAATAAAATGAACATGGTGATAGTTTTTACCCGATCTCAATCTCAGTATATAGAACCCGGATGCGAAACTGCAGATGTCTATTTCAAACGCATCGTCACCTGTTTTTCTTTGCGGGACTGCATGGATCTTGCCCTTGAAATCAATAATTGTTACTTCCCCGGATACCTCCAGTCCGCCCAGCTGGACAAATAACCTTTCATCTGCCGGATTCGGATAAACGCCGAACTCATGTTCTTCCTCTTCTAAACCACCGGTCACTCCAAGCGATTTGAGTTGACTGCTGCACCTGGAAGAATTCCAGGAGGCTTCCGAAGCCACGGAGCTGGGATGGCCCTCATCACGGCTGGAGACTTCCCAGATCAGTTTTTCGCCGTCAAACAGCACATCAAAGAATCCTTCTCCCGGGAAGAATACTTCCGGTATCTTTTCGACAAAATATTCTCCCTCAGCGATCAACCTGTTATTTTCGCCTACCGGAACATATACCACCTCCTCGTTCTTGTTCTCATACTTGAAATGAGCTAAATAAGTAAATCCGTCAGGATCATCCACCAGGTCTTCTATGCAGAGCAGTGATGGCATGATTGCCTTGGTGCCAGGTCCGTTGGGGTTCACGTAAAGCTTGACTTCCTCAGGCCAGGCGATGCTGTAATTTTGTATTGCAGGCAGAGCTACCGTGTACACACCTTCCAGCCCTGCATATTCCGGGGTTAACAGGTAATACGGACGATTTGTACCGAAAATGGCGGATTCATTGTCGCCGTTCACAAATGAATCAAAAGTAAACGAGATGTCGGGAAGCGCATCTCCCTCATATATCCAGTATGTACCGGATGTCACACTCAGTTCAGCCTGGTCGATTTGCAAAGTGCCCGGGGTGAACTGTATGGTGTAATTCTCCCCTGCACCCAGGGTTCCTTTTGAAATCATGTATTGCCCTGCATCCTCACCCGGATCTCTATTCATCATTCCATTGATTTGATCTCCATTTACCAGAGAACCCGAAGTAACTGTGAAGGTGAATTCAGGATCAGGATCTCCATAAGTTTTACTTTTGTCATCCGCTGTAACAGTAATCTCTGCCGGCAATACGGTTAGGATTCCTGTGACCGAACCGGTATAATTCGGATCAATGATCCAGGATTTTACCTCATAGGTACCGGTATTCACAGGAGGCACCTCGTTACCGTCGTAGGACACACCGCAACGCAATCCTTCAGGGATAGTGTTATAAACTATTTTCTTGTCATTGCCATCAAATACCTGTGTGGTTTCAGAAAGGTTAATTTCAGCCTGGGCTTTTAGGATGTTGATCTGACCAAGGCCATAGGAAATATCAAAATTTGGGGACA
>JARGFP010000090.1 GCA_029210585.1 Bacteroidales bacterium | reverse complement strand
CAGCAGTTTCATAACACCAGGGACCTGGCGCTTGCCTTGTCCATCGAAGCCGCGGAGCTGAATGAATTGTTCCTCTGGAAAACAGTCGAAGAGAGCGAAACTGCAGAACCGGAAAAATTCAGGGAAGAACTGGCCGATGTCTTCGCCTTTGCCTTCCTGCTGGCCGGCAAACACGGACTGGATGTGAAAGAGATCGTGCTGGAGAAGATCCGGAAAAACGCCGAAAAATACCCGGTTGCAAAATCCAAAGGCAACGCCACTAAATATACTGACCTCTAACAGATGCTGATCTACCAGGGAACCACCGATGAATTTGTCCGGCTGAACCGCATGAACCGGATCGCGGATGTCATGGACGAAACCTTTTTTTCGTTCACCGGCAGACATGCAGGTCAGAGCGAATACAATTCATGGCAGAACTCGCTGACGCGTGTACGGGACCTCGTGGAAGTAGCTGAGCTGAAAGAGAACTACATCGCGCTGGAATACTCTGTCCCCTACAACAACCAGAGTCGCATCGACTGCCTGCTATTTAGAAAAAGCAACGGGCAGGAAGTTGTATTCCTGGTGGAACTTAAGCAATGGAGCAAGGTTGAAGCCATGGAGATCGAAGGCAACTACGTGGAGACCTTCACCGGGGGAGGTCACCGTACCGTGCTTCATCCTTCACAGCAGGTGAAAGGGTATCACAATTACCTGCTGGATTTCGTGGAGGAATTCGAGAAGGAACCGACGATGAGCCTGGTGAGTTGTGCCTATTGTCATAATTACAGCAGGACCGATCATGCCGGGCTCTTCGACAGGATATACCGCACCTTCTCGAGCGCAGCAATACCCACAGGTACATGAAGCCTGAAAACAGATCGGAACTGCCGCAAGTGGACCAGGTTATCCGGTCGGCAAGGACATCCGTGTTTTTCATTGATGACCGTCAGAGTGTGCGTCACCTGGAAATCGGAAATTCACAGCTGGTCAGGGAAGCTGCCGCCCGCATGGGTGCAACGGTTGAAGAAGTGGAACTGGTTTCCCAGTTCAGGTGCATGGGATCCAATGACTACCTTTTGTGGATTGAATCTGTGCTGGGATTGCGGGATGAGAAGAGAATGTACCGGGAGAATGACCAGTTCGATTTCAGGATATTTGACAGTCCGGACGCATTATACAGCGCACTTGAGGAGAAAGAGAAAGAAAAATCCGGAACGGCACGGCTGGTGGCAGGATTCTGCTGGCCCTGGAGCAACCCCAATCCCGATGGCACCCTGGTGAACGATGTGAAGATCGGTGATTTCGTCATGCCATGGGAAACCAAGGGCGACCAGTGGGCAGGCGAATATCCCCCCTGGCACCAGTGGGCCATCAAGGAAAAAGGCTTCGAGCAGGTAGGCTGTATCTACACCGCCCAGGGATTCGAATTCGATTATATCGGCGTCATCATCGGACCCGACCTGGTATATGATAGCAGTTCAGACAGGCTGAAAGCAGACATCACCGCGACCCGGGACCCCGTTTTGAAACGAAACGCCGAGCACTTCAGAATACGTGAAGAACATATACCGCGTGCTCATGAGCAGGGGAATGAAAGGGTGCTACGTTTATTTTGCAGACAAGGAAGTGGAGGCGTATTTCCAGGAGAGAATGAGGTGAATTTTTCATCTTAACAGCAGAAATCATTACCTTAGTTCGAAAGAACAACCAATGGAAGACCCCAAGTCAGCCTCAATCCGTACCCAGATCTTTGAATGGCTCCAGCAAAAAGTGATAGAATACGATGATGTTCTCCCCTATCCT
>JARGFP010000008.1 GCA_029210585.1 Bacteroidales bacterium | reverse complement strand
AAATTCTTCACATAAAGAGGCTTTGAAAAACCACGCAACCATGGTGCTGAATATGGCAGAATCTTCCTTTGAAGAACCAAATGATATCGAGGACCTCAAGATGAGGAGCAAATTGTTAAATTTGTCGTAAAATTTGACAAAACCTTGATATATCCATCCAATTTTGAAGATAAAATAGGATTTTCCCGGATACGGGAAATGGTGAAGGATCACTGCCTGTTTGAGCCCGGACGTGAGTTGATCGAAGCGTTGCACATGCTTCAGTCAGATGAAGAGATTGAGGGCCAGCTCGGACCGGTGGATGAGTTCCGTCACATCCAGACGGGTGACGAGGATTTTCCGGTTCACCAGTTCCACGACAGCCGGAAAGCACTGAAAAAAGCAGCTGTTGAAGGTGCTTTTCTTGAAGTGGACGAGTTGGCAGGACTGGCAAAAAGCCTGGAATCTGTCAGGCTGATTATCAATTTCTTCCAGGACAGGGAAGAGAATGAATATCCGCGATTACGGGAACTTACCAAATCTGTAAAGCTCTACCCGTTCGTTTCCGAGAGGATCGGGAAGATCCTGAACAAACACGGACAGGTGCGTGACAATGCTTCTCCGGAATTGCAGCAGGTCAGGCGGGAAATAATGGCAAGGCAGTCATCGGTTACCCGCCTGATGAACAAGCTGGTAAAAAAGGCGCAGTCCGAAGGTTGGGTCGAAGAGGATATCGGCGCAACATTCCGCAATGGTCGTCCGGTGATCCCCGTCTCGGCATCTTACAAAAGAAGCATCGGCGGACTGGTGCATGATGAGTCCACTTCGGGAAAAACGGTATTTATTGAGCCTGCTGAGGTGGTGGAACTCAGCAACGAGATCCGCGAACTGGAATATGCCGAACGAAGGGAGATCATACGTATCCTCACGGTCTTTACCAACGATATCCGTCCGTACCTTGAGGAACTCACTGCAATGCATGGCTTTCTTGCAGAGATCGATGCGATCAGGGCCAGGGCGCTGTTTGCCATACGTATCCGTGCCATTCGTCCCAAACTTTCCGAAAGCCCGTCGATCGAATGGTTCGATGCGATACATCCCCTGTTGTTCCTGTCTTTTCAGAAGTCGGGACGCGAAGTGGTTCCCTTGAACCTCGCGTTGAACGTGGAGGGACGGATGTTGCTCATTTCGGGACCCAATGCCGGGGGAAAATCGGTCTGTCTGCAAACAGTGGGACTCCTCCAGTATATGTTTCAGTGCGGCATGCTTGTTCCTGTGGGAGAGGCTTCGCGGTTTGGTGTTTTCTCATCCATATTTATCGACATTGGCGACGAGCAATCCATCGACAATGACCTGAGTACCTATAGTTCCCACCTGGTAAACATGAAGTATTTCCTGAAACATGCTTCAGCAGATTCTTTGATTTTAATTGATGAATTTGGTACCGGTACGGAGCCGATGCTGGGAGGCGCCATTGCAGAATCCATTCTTGAAAACCTGAACGGTGCAGGAACCTACGGTGTGCTCACTACACATTATACGAACCTGAAACATTTTGCCGCATCTTCCGAAGGGATCGTCAACGGGGCCATGCTGTTCGATAATCACAAAATGCAGCCACTGTATGAGCTGCAGATCGGCAAACCGGGAAGTTCCTTTGCATTTGAAATCGCCCGTAAAATCGGGTTGCCGGAAGAGGTGCTGCAGCACGCTTCTGAAAAGGTGGGGCAGGACCACATCGACTTCGACAAGCACCTGCGCGATGTCCTGCGTGACAAGAAATACTGGGAGCGGAAACGTCAGAAAATCCGGCTGTCGGAAAAAAAGCTTGAGGACCTGATGCTGAAATACGAGCAGGAACTGGGAGAGAGCGAGAAGAAACGCAAGGTGCTGATCGCCGAGGCCAAAAAACAGGCAGAAGAAATGCTGGCACAGGCCAACAGGAAGATCGAGAACACCATCAGGGAGATCAAGGAGTCCAATGCGGAGAAGGAGCAGACGCGCGAGGCCCGGAAAAAGCTGGAAGCATTCAGGGAGGTGGTCAACAAGGATGAGACGGCTGCGGAAAACGAACTGGCCAGGGAATACAAAAAACTGAAGGAACGGGAAGAAGAACTGAAGAAAATTCGTCCCGACCTGCGCAAAAAGACACAACAGAAAACAACCGGAAAGCCCAAAAAGGAGGCCGATACCACCATACGTGTGGGTGATACGGTGCACGTCGAGGGACAGGATCCCCCGGGGGAAGTCATGGAACTGCGGGGGAACAATGCGGTGGTGGCCTTTGGAAACCTGAAATCACGTGTGAAACTGGTTAAACTAACCAGGATAGAGTCAGGCCGGGACAAGCCATCAGCAGAGAAAAAAAGCAGTGTCAACCTCGGTGACTGGAATGTCAGCAAACGGCGCGTATTGTTTCGGCCGGAGATTGATGTTCGCGGGAAGCGTGCCGATGAAGCCCTGCAGAAAGTAACCGAACTGATCGATGAAGCCATCATGGTCGGGGCTTCTGAAGTACACATCCTTCACGGGAAAGGCGACGGAATCCTGCGTCAGCTGATACGTGATTTCCTGCAAACAAGTGATGTGGTCGACTCCTATGCTGATGAACACGTGGAAAGGGGAGGTGCCGGAATCACCGTTGTGCAGTTCGGACCATAACGCTATCTTTGAACACATTTTAGCATGTTACCGTTGAAAAAATGATCAGATACGTCGGAAGGCGAAATATAGACGAGGAACAGTGGAACAGGGTAATTGCATCCTCCGCTCATGAGACCATTTACCCGTATGCCTGGTACCTGGATACATGTGCCGATAACTGGGGGGCGTTCGTAATGAACAGTTATGAGTGTGTGATGCCGGTGGCCTTCAGGAAGAAGATTGGAATGCGGTACACCTACCAGCCAGTGTACTGCCAGCAGCTGGGGATTTATTCAGCAAAAAGAATTGATGTCGAAATCACACGCATGTTCCTGCATGCCATGCAAAAGAAATTCAGCATGGGCGATTATGCCCTCAATGAAGGGATTGTCATCGGGGAAGAGCCGGGGTTTGAAGTAACCGATAATATGAACTATGTCCTGCCACTGATCGCCGATCATGCTACGCTGCAATCCGGTTACAGCGAAAACTGCAGGCGCAACCTGAAGCACACAGTACGACACAACCTTCAATTCGACGATGAAATCGCTGTTGATGCGTTCATTTCGCTGAAGAAGAACGCATCAAAAGCCGCCGGCACAGCCGCCAATTATACCTACATCAATCACCTGCTGCTCAAATTGAAATCGCTGGACCGGATACGGATCTTCGGCGCACGTGAGGGGAATCACCTCGTGGCAGCAGCAGTTTTTGCTTTCAGCGAACAGCGGGGAATCTTTTTATTGTCCGTATCGAGTGAAGCAGGAAAAGAACACAGGGCCATGTTCATGGTAGTGGATCAGTTCATACAGATGTATGCCGGAAAATTGCCCAAACTTGATTTTGAAGGTTCCAATATTCCTTCAATTGCACGCTTTTTCAGGGGATTCGGAGCAAAACCACAAGAGTATCAGCGTCTTACGTTTAAAAATTCAGTAACCAGACTGGCAAAAAAAATCCGGAGTGTCTGACCTTTTTAAACATATCGCATCCCTGATCCCGGGACCTATGAATATGCAGCGGCACATCCGGAAGTCTAAGCTGGACGTGATTTTCCCTTTCTACCATGCAGTATCCGACAGGGAACTGCCACACCTGAAACACCTGTATCCCATCCGCACGGTGCAGCAGTTCAAGCTGGACCTGGATTACATGCTGCAGTATTTTCAGCCGGTGAAAATGAGTGAATACCTTTCGGGAAATATTCCAGCAGACCCGAACCGTCCGCCCATGGTGCTGAGCTTTGACGACGGGCTCATCCAGTGCTATGAAGATGTGATGCCGATCCTTATTTCCAGGGGTGTCCCTGCCACCTTTTTCCTGAACAATGCGTTTATAGACAACATGTCGATGTTTTTTCGTTTCAAGGTGAGCCTCCTGGTGGAAGAGCTGGGAAAAATAACGCCTGAGAAAAAATACAGGGCCGCACAATTGCTCCATTGCGATGTGAGGGAAATCCGGTCCAGGCTGATGAACGTCAACTATGTGGAACGGGAGATCACTGACCAGGTGGCTGATTCATGGGGTTTTTCCTATACGGAATACATGCGCAGGGAGCCGGTCTACCTTACTTCGATCCATATCAAAAAGATGCTGGACGAAGGATTTGAGTTTGGTTCCCATGGCATCGATCACCCCCTGTTTGCACTGCTGAAGCGACAGGTCACCATCGACCATATCAGGTCAAGCGTGGAAGGACTTCGGAAGCGATACGGCCTGGACCATAAATATTTTGCCTTTCCTTTCACCGACAGCGGTGTGGAGGACAGTACGATAGAGCACCTGTTCAGGAACAACATCATCGATGCAGGATTCGGGACAGCCGGGCTGAAGGATGACAAGTGGCCCGGGTATTTCCAGCGCATTCCGATGGAGTTGCTGGACAAGGATGCCAGGACCACCCTTCGCGGTGAAATCAACCGGAGAAGGGTCCGTATACTGGCTGGCAGCAACCTGACCAAACGATAAAGGGGCAGCATACAGGAGTGTTAAAATACATCAAATTCAATAATAGCCAAGCAGGAATATGCTTTACATGCTCGATAACCTGGTTAGAAATTTCGAAAAATTCCCCCACAGGAATGCGTTTTACATCAGGGACCGTTTCCATACCTATGCGGCGTTCGCATCCCGGATTGCATCGATCAGGCAACAGGTAACAAACAGTGCCGGTGCCGGTGAGCAATACTTCGGGATCATCACCTATGATGACCTCGAGACCTACGCCTCCATATATGCTTTATGGTTCCTTGGCAAGGCATATGTCCCGCTGAATCCCGACAATCCGCGGAAGCGGAACATGGAGATCATAAGCCAGGTGGGAATCCGGACCATACTGACCTCCCAGGTACATGCTGTTGTATCTCTGTTGCCGGCTGCTGAAGCGAATATTGTCGATACTTCATCCGGAGCAGGACAGGAGGCTGCTTCGTATGCCGGGATAAACATTCAGGTAACATCAACAGGTGCAGGACAGGAGGTTGCTATGCCTGCAGGGGGATTGAAGCCGCTGAAAAATATAAGTGACGATGCCTGTTATGTGCTGTTTACCTCCGGCAGTACCGGGAGACCCAAAGGTGTTCCCATCAGCCGGCGGAACCTGGATACATTTGTGCGCGCGTTTCTTGGAGCAGGATACGCGCTGGACGAGAACGACCGGTTTCTGCAAATCTACGATCTCTCTTTCGATGCCTCGGTTCATTGCTTTACGGTACCCCTTACAGTTGGAGGCTGTGTTTATACGGTCCCCCGCGATCAGATCAAATACCTCTATGCTTATAAACTGATGAAGGAACAGCAACTTACATTCGTGAAGATGCCCCCTTCAACGCTTTCTTACCTGCAACCATATTTCAGTTCCATCAACCTGGAGCACCTGCGCTACTGCTTGCTGGGAGGGGAGGCGTTCTCCTCGCAACTGGCAGAGCGCTGGGCAGCATGTGTACCCAATGCACAGATCCAGAATGTATACGGACCAACGGAGTTTACGATCAACAGCCATATCTACAACTGGGACAGCACACGCAATAAAGACAAAAGCAGCAACGGGATCGTCAGCATCGGGAAGTGTTTTGGAGATACGGTGGCAATGGTGGCCGGAAAGGATCTGGAACCGCTGGGAGATGTTGAAAAAGGAGAATTGTGCCTGTCAGGAAACCAGCAGACACGCGGTTACTGGAAGGATGACGACCAGACCAGTGCGGCTTTTTTTGAACGTGAGGTGGAAGGGGAGGTGCGCAGGTTCTACCGGACTGGCGACTTGGTCTACCGCGACGGAGACGGTGATTATATGTATATCGGGAGACTCGATTCGCAGGTACAGATCCAGGGATACAGGGTGGAACTCAGCGAGATCGAAAAGCATGCGATTGAATTCCTTGAAGGAGCCAATGTGGCTGTGATTCCCCGTGTCAATGAAAACCATGTGACTGAATTATTCCTTTTTGTGGAAAATACTTCCCGGTCCGCCGATGAGATCAGTCAGCACCTGGAAAAAAGCCTGCCTGCCTACATGGTGCCCAGGAAAGTCATCAACCTGGAGACATTTCCCAAGTCTGCCGGGGGCAAGATCAACCGGACTGCCCTGAAAAAACAAATTCCGTTGCACTGAGCCCCAGACTATATGCAATTGAAAAAATTGAATAAATGATAGAAAATGAGAATTATAACAACCAAAAGTTCAGTCATAAACAATCATAAATTCCATCAACAAACAACCTGGTGCACACTCGGCGAACAATGATTAGCCTTACCTCTCTATGAACGAAGCAGCACACATCACAAAGAACCTGTTCACATTCTATTCAGAAGTGTCCCGGCTGGGTGAGCTCGAAAGTGGGATCATCGGCGGGATTCCCTGGATAGGGCGTCCTTCGGGAGGCTGGCCCGGATACCTGCTGGGAGGTGGAGCCCCGGGTGCAGGACAGGTGAAGCAGATCGCAGCCAGCATGGCCCAAGGCAGTGTGCCGGCGTTCTGGATACTGGAGTCTGACGGGTCCGGGGCAACTGAAAAGCTATTGTCGTCCCACGGCATCCGAATGATCAACTACTGGACCGGTATGTACCTTGAGGGCAGGGACATGCAGATGAATGTGCAACCCGCCCCGGAGTGCGATATCAGGAAAATATCAGGCGAAAACGAACTGGACCTGTGGCTTGGACTGGTCAACCGGGTGATCATGACATCCACCAGTCTGCACCCGGCGTTGTTCAGGAAATTGCTGCCTGACAAGAACTTTCATTTTTATGGCTTGTGGAAGAACGATGAATTGTTGTCGGCAACCCTTATCTTTGTGCATGACCAGACAGCCGGTCTCTATTTTGTAGCGACCGATGCATTGCAACAGGGGAGGGGGTATGGCACCGCAATCTTTGATTATGCGATGAAAGAGTTGAAGACGGCAGGTGCAGAAAGGTTAGTGCTGCATGCCACCCGCCAGGGGATGAAGCTTTATCATCGGGCAGGTTTCCGCGAAGTGAACCGCTATGATATCTACTGGCTGCTCGGGAAAAGATAATGTATACTTATGGATGACATCAGAAAAAGGATCGGGGAGGTGTTTGCCGAAACATTCAGGGTGACCCCTCCATTACAGGACGCACTGTCCTCAGGAGATATCCATGCCTGGGATTCCCTGAACCACATCGTGCTGATCAGTAAAATCGAAGAAACATTTGGAATCAGCTTTGAACTGGATGAAATGCTTACCATGCAAAGCTTTGGTGAAATATGTGCAGCAGTGGAGAAAAAAACAGGTCAATGATGGAAATCAGGGAGATCAAGGCTTCTGAAATTGTTGATTTCGCAAACCAGGTGGCAGCAAGTACGTCTCCCGTACTCCCTGTAACCCCCTGGCGGGCCGGGAGCCAGGCTGAGAATCCGGATGCACGGCCCGATGATCTGCTGCTGATCGTTGCGATCGGTAATGCCGGGCAGATTGCAGGGTATATTGGTTTGCTTCCGTTCCAACTGTCTGGTAATGAGACGGAAAGAATTTCATGGAACACCTGCTGGTGGGTGGCTCCTGGTGCCGGTGCGGGCGTGTCCCTGTCGCTCTTTTCCCGTTTTCTGAAAGTTACCGGTAACAGGGTGGCATTTTCTGACATGACCGAAAAAACGGCCGGGATCCTGCGCAGATTGCAGGGATACCACGTGGCGTCACGGACAGGCATGGCAGTGCGGTTCAGGCATGCATACAACAAGCGCATCCGGACCAGCAGGAAGGCTCCCCGTGTATTGCAGGTGGCCGCTGTAACCGGTATATTCCGGCTGGCGGATGGTATACTGAATACCGGCAGAAAAAAGCGAACGGAGCGTTGGCTGAGGGAACATCCCGCGCCCTGCAGGATTACAGTAAGCCGGGAACTTCATGATACGCATGTAGACTTTGCACGCGAACATTCAAAAGGGGACATTACGTTGCCGTCGATAAAGCGTTTCAACTGGTGGCGGGACCATCCATGGCTCGTACCACCCGACAGTTACACCCGGCGGATTGCCCGGCGGTATTATTTCAGTGCACTGGCAGTGCATAACGAACTGTTCATCCCCGAGTGCACCTGCAATGATGTACTGGCAGGATTCGCGATCATCAGCAACAGGGACGGTGTGCTGAAGACGCATTACCTGTATTTCAGGAGTGACAGTGAACAGGCGTTTTATCAATCGTTGTTAAACTATCTTATAACCATTCCGGGAAGCCATACCCTCGTGAGCTTTCATGAAGGATTTGCAGGGTTTGTCGAAAAACAGAAATTCCCGGCGGTGCATGCCAGGAAAGCAACCAGGTACACGGCACTCAGTTTGCCCCTGGAAGAAACACTCGAAAACAACACCAGGTTCCGGGACGGAGACGGCGATTATATCTTTACCTGAAAAAACTCCCCCTCACCAAGTCACCCCCTCACCAAGTCACCTCATTCATTCTGGATCAGCCGGTCCAGGTCGGCCTCACTCAGGTTGGTGGTCATGACGCTATCCTTCTCACATTTCACCGTCCGTGAAGGGAATTTCTTGATCAGGTTGTAATTGTGTGTTGCCATCACCACGGCGCGGCCACTTTTACATATATCGTGCAGGATGATCATGATCTCTTCGGAGGTGGCCGGGTCAAGGTTGCCCGTGGGCTCATCCGCAAGGATAATATCCGGGTTATTCAGCAACGCCCGTGCAATGACCACGCGCTGTTGTTCTCCGCCGGAGATCTGGTGGGGCATCTTGAACCCCTTGTAGCCAAGGTTCACTTTCGAAAGCACCTCGGCGATCCGTTCGTCGATCTCCTTCTTGTTCTTCCAGCCTGTGGCTTTCAGCACAAACTCAAGGTTTTTGTTGATGTTCCGGTCATTAAGCAGTTGAAAATCCTGGAACACAATGCCCAGCTTCCTGCGCAGCATGGGAATTTCCTTGCGCTTCAGTTGATGCAGATGGAAACCGGCTACAGTGCCAAAACCTTCTTTCAGGGGATATTCAGCATTGATTGTGCGGATCAGGCTGGTCTTGCCGCTGCCCACCTTTCCAATGATGTATACGAATTCGTTCTTTTTTACATTGAAGTTCACATCGGACAGTACCAGGTGATCTTCCACCTTGATGCTGGCATGCTCAAATGATATGACAGTGTCTATTGACATAGGATAGCTGCATTTTTTATTGATGAAATCATAGTGTTTTCCGGGGACTAAATTAGACAAAAAAGTGTGACGATGAACGTTTTAAATACCCCGGTACTCCCGAAACCTGATTCGATCTGCTGAAGATACAAAAATAATCAGCGTCCCGCTACGTTTTTAGAGTGTGGGTTACCGGTACTGTTCGGTATCCGGGCAAACAAAAGTCGTGGAATAACTGTGAAAATCAGGGAAATAAAAATTAACATGGCCCTGTTAATTAAAAAGGTGAGAATCCCGGAAAGCACCCTTTCATATTTAGTACTTTTACAGGATAATGCAAGGATTATGAAGCAAAGAAATTTTATCTTTTGTACGGTTTTTTTCATGGCCGTGGCCACCAGCCTGGCCGGACAGAAGAATGCCGCATACCAATATAGCGACCGTGATCTCTACGAGGGCATCGAGCTCTTTGAAAAGGAGAAATACGGGGCAGCACGACTGAAGTTCGATAAGGTTATTGAAGCCACGGAAGGAGAGGAAACCCAGCTTCGTGCCGAGGCGATGTATTACCTTGCCATGAGCGCCGTCAACCTCTACAACCGCGACGCTGAGTACCAGGTGTACAGGTTCATCGCAGAACACCCCGAGAGTCCCCATGTCAGTGATCTGTGCTTCCAGCTGGGAAACTACTTCCATTACAACATGAACTGGCCCCGGGCGATCATGTGGTACAACAAGGTCGATCGCCAGGAACTCGCCAGGGACGAAAGGGCCGAATATTATTTCAGGAAGGGATATGCCTTTTATATGCGCAGGGATTATGAGAATGCGCGTGTAAATTTCTACGAGATACTGGAAGTGGATTCACCCTATACTGCTCCCGCGACCTATTACTATTCCCACATCCATTACGTGGAAGAGAATTATGAAACTGCGTTGATGGGGTTCAGGAAGATCGATACAGACCCGTTGTTTACCACTATTGCACCGTATTATATCTCTCAGATCCTCTACCTGCAGAAGAAATACGAAGAGGTCCTCGATTATGCCCCGCAACTGATGGACTCAATCTCGGACCAACGCATCGGGGAGATGGCCAAGATCATCGGGGAGAGCTATTTCATGCTGGAAAGATATGCGGAATCAGTGCCCTTCCTGGAGTTATACAAGGAAAATACTTCGGGTTACTCCATCAGGGACAGGTACCAGATGGCCTTTGCTTACTATAAGAACGGACAATATGATGCAGCAAGGGAAATATTTGAAAAGATTACCTACCGCAGGTCAGAGATTGCGCAAAGTGCATTGTACCACCTGGCTGACTGCTACCTGAACCTTGGTAACAAAAATAAGGCGATGACGGCTTTCGGGGAAGCTTCCAAGATGGACTACGATCAGAAGATCCAGGAAGATGCCCTGTTCAACTATGCCAAACTCACATTTGAATTATCCTATAATCCATTCAACGAGGCCATCAAGTCTTTCAACCAGTATATCACCTATTACCCCTCCTCGGACCGGATCGACGAAGCATATAATTACCTTGTAATGGCTTACCTGCAAACCAGGAACTTCAGTATGGCACTGGCCTCGCTGGAGAAGATCAGGTACAGGGATGAACAGATTGAACGGGCCTACCAGAAAGTGGCATTTTACCGGGGACTTGAACTCTATAACAACCTTCGGTTCATCGAGGCGGTGAACATTCTCGAAAAGTCGCTGGAATACGGGCAGTATGACGAAGCCATCAGGGCGCGTACCTACTACTGGCTCGGTGAGGCGGCCTATCGGTCTGGCGACCTGGTCATGGCACGGACCTATTTCAGTGAATTCCTGGAGGAACCCCTGGCCGTGAGACAGGAGGAATACGGGCTGGCCAATTACAGCATGGGATATATCGCTTTCGACGAGGAGGACTATGACGAGGCGGCAAAATGGTTCGCAGCCTATGTCCGGACAGAGGACAATACCCGCTCGAAAACGCTGTCGGATGCCTACAACAGGCTGGGCGACTGTAAATTTGTGCAGAAAGATTACTGGGTGGCCATCGAGCAGTACAATGAATCCATCCGGCTTGGACGATCGGATAAAGACTATGCCTATTTCCAGAAAGGATTCACCTATGGCATCCTCAACAGGTTGGAGCAAAAACTGGAGGTAATGAAAAACATTGTTTCCGATCTGCCGGAATCACCTTACGTTGATGATGCCCTTTTCGAAACAGGAAGGACATATGTGTCCCTTGGAAACAGCAATGCAGCCGTTGAGGTATACAGGGAACTGATCAGAGATCATCCCAACAGCAGCTACCTGAGCAAGGCACTGAACCAGGTGGGACTGATCTATTTCAACCAGGATGCATACAACGAGGCCCTTTCCTATTTCACCAGGGTGGCACGCGATTACCCGGGTACGCCTGAAGCTGATAATGCATTGCAGAGCCTGGAAACAATTTACGTGCGCAACAACAATATCGATGGCTACCTGGCCTTCGTGAACGAGCTTGGGCGTGACATTTCCAACAAGCAGCAGGATTCCCTTATGTATGTCGCCGCTGAGAATGTGTATGCAGGAGGGAACTGCGCAGAGGCGATCAGCTCACTGGAAAAGTACCTGGCGAACCATCCCAACGGGAATTACCTGCTGAATGCACATTACTACAAAGCCGACTGTCACCTGAAACTGAACCAGCCGGATGAAGCGCTGAGTTCCCTGGACTATATCGCAGCACAACCCCGCAACATGTTCTCGGAGCTGGCCCTGGTGGCCTCTTCCAGGATCCATTTCAACAATGGAAGCTACAACAGGGCTGTCAATCAATACCTGCGCCTGCTGGAGATCGCAAACGAACCTGCCAACATCACCGAGGCAAGTATCGGCGTAATGCGCTGCTATTTCCTCCTGAAAGAATATGCCAACACCATCGATGCGGCAACCGATGTACTGAACCTTGAAAAACTGCGTACAGAAATAGAAAGGGAGGCCTGGTACAAGATGGCAAAATCCTACATGGCGCTCAGCCAGGTGGACAGGGCCTACGAATACTTCAGGAAAAACGCCTTTGATGTGAGTACGAAAGAGGGGGCAGAGTCCAAGTTCATGGTGGCAAAGATCATGTACGACAGGGCCGTGCTGCAGAGTACCTATGATCCTGCACCCTACCGGGAAATCGAGGAAGAGATTTTCGAATTCATAGAAATGAATACCCCGCACCAGTACTGGATGGGGAAGGCATTCCTGCTCCTCTCCGATGTATACCTCTCGCTGGACGATGAATTCCAGGCGATCCACACCCTCAAGAGTATTATCGATTACTACACCGTACCCGACGACGGGATCGTGGACGAAGCCAAACGCCGTCATGAGAACCTGGCAGCCAAAGTGGACAGCCAGATCTACGATGACAGTGATACATTCAATGATTTACAATAATGCCTGCAAAACCATATAGCATGAGATATTTCAGATCCATACTGTTCACAGCCGCACTGGTCCTGCCTGTTGCCCTCAGTGCGCAACAGGAAGAGGTACGGGTGGTAAAACCGTATACCCCGACCCTTTCAGGGGCAGAAAAGATTCAGCTGTTGCCTGAAATCGGCGATTCCGTGGCATATGAAAAACCCGAATTTGAATACGCGATCTTTTCCAAGCGCTACGAAACCGATTTCAGGGTGACGCCGATCAAACCGGCCAGGATGGTGAAGCCAGATCTTGACAAGCTGTACAAAAGCGAACTGAAGCTGGGCGCCGGAAACTACCTCACACCGCTGGCGGAACTTCGTATTAACCAGGTGCGGTCCAGCGACGGCACGTTCGGGGTATTGCTGAAACACCATTCCATGAATGGGAAGGTCAGACTGGCCAATGATGTAAAAGTGGATGCGGGCTTTAATGAGAACGACCTGGAGATCTACGGGAAGCGGTTTGGCCGCTACACCATTTTTGAATACAATGCCGGTGCATCGTATGACACCTATATGCACTACGGCGTGGATACTGCCCATGCCGATTCGGTGAACAGGCCCGATATGACCCACCCGTTCTTCAATGCCCATGGTGCCGTGGGCTTCCAGTCCGCCAGGCCCGATTCATTCCACATGCAATACGACGGAACACTGGAATACAATTTCTTTACACACGATTTTGACCAGATGGAGCATGGCGTGGTGTTCGACGGATCCGTCGACCAGATGTTTGGAGATTTCAGGATCGGTGGCGACCTGGGTCTCAAATATTTTGGTCATCAGCCCGAATGGGACACCCTGCTCACCAACCAGTTCATGGTGAAGCTGAACCCCTATATTTCCAAGTCCAGTGCACAGTGGAGCTTCATGGCCGGACTGAATACCTACACCGAAATACGGAATGGAGATGTGAAGCCGCGATTCTATGTCCGCGGTAAATTCTCCTTCAATATCGTCGAGGAAGTCATCGTGCCCTATTTTGGTGTTGATGGTTTCCAGGAAACCAATAACTACATGAAGATCGTGGGAGAGAATCCTTACGCGGTACCCGGACTGGTGGTTACGCCAACGAACCACAAACTGGTTGCCTATGCCGGACTGAAAGGCAAAGTAACGGATTACCTCGCCTATAATTTCAAAGGGACCTACGAGGCTGTCGATGACCAGTATTTCTTCGTAACCGACACAACCAATTACCTGCACAACCAATTTACCGTGAGATACGACGATATGACGGTGCTGAATGTGTATGGTGAGCTGAACATCGCGCCTACCGAATCAATGCGGGTATTCCTGAAAGGTAATTATTACAGCTACGAGACATCGCGTGAAGCATATGCCTGGTACAAACCGAATTTTGATGCCAGTCTGCAGGCACGCTATAACCTGGGCGACAAGATACTGGCGGATGCCGGACTGTTCGTGATCGGACCGCGCTACTATCCTTCCGTGGTTCAGGGAGGCGATCCCCAAAAGCTGAATGCCACGGTGGACCTGAACCTGGGCGTGGAATACAGGTACACCAGGCTGCTGTCGTTCTGGGCCCGTTTCAATAACATGACGGCCCAGCCCTATTATATCTGGAACAATTATCCCTCGCACAGGTTCCGGCTGATGCTGGGATTCACGTACGGATTGTAAATCGTTCCACCTGTTGGTTGCCGTCGACAGCTGCGAACAGTATGCAAGTGTACAAAATTTGCACGGGCACAATATATGATGCGTTCCCGGAGAAATAAGGCGCTGCATTTTCACATGGGAAATGTGCCGCTTTCTCTGCCATTTGCTGTATATTTACAAGACACCAACTTCAGATGAATATGTACCTTCGAAAGCTTACATTCAGTGAAAACGAAGGAAAGGCCATCGAATGGCTGATCGATAACGTGCACCTTGGAAAGATCAACCTCATCGTAGGGCAGAATTCCAGCGGGAAGACCCGGACACTCAATGCCATCTCCGAGCTGGTGGAGATGCTCCTGGGAGGCCGCAATATTCCCAAGATACATGGAAAGTACAAAGTCACCTTCATTACCGGTGAAGAGGAGGTGCTGCTTGATTTTGAGTACGACAATGGCGTTATCCTGAATGAACAGCTCATCTGGAAGGGTGAACAAGTACTCGGGCGAGGTGCCGACGGAGCCGGCTGGATCATCTATATGGGCGGAAAAGAACACATCTCGCTTGATTTCGGAATACCACCCAAGCAACTCGCCTCTTATGCCAAAAGAGATAAACTGCAGCATCCGTTCCTGGAAGAATTGCATGAGTGGGCCACCAACATGCGCAGGTTCGACTTCAGCGGCAACCTGGGAAAGAACAGCTATGCTCTTAAAAGTGTATTTACGGAGGATGAGATCGATTTCAGTGATACCAGCGCATCACTCGTGCCTGTGCTTCAGTATGCCATGGAAGAATTCACCGGTTTCCGCGACCAGCTGATCTCCGATATGCGGGAGATCGGTTACCAACTTGAAGATGCCGGTGTCGTTCAGTATTCCGAGAAGCACAATCCTTCACAGCTCGACCGTTACGCGGTGTATACCACGGAGGCAGGACTGGAGAAGCAGGTTACCCAATCCGACATGTCCCAGGGAATGTTCAGGGCGTTCAGTGTGCTTGCGCGATTCGACAGGTATATCCTGAAGGGGAAAACCGGGTGCGTGGTTATTGATGACATCGGGGAGGGACTCGATTTTTCCCGCGCCAAGCTGCTGGTAAGCCTGCTCGTGAAAAAGGCGAAATCTTCCGGGATCCAGCTGATCATGTCCACCAACGACTCTTTTATTATGAACTCCGTGGCTATTGAGAACTGGGCGGTCCTGCAACGCAACGGCAACAAGATCAGTTTGTACAACTACGAAAACTCCAGGGAAATCTTCGAGGAATTCAAGTTTACAGGGCTGAACAACTTCGACTTCTATGCCAGTGAATTCTTTAAAACAGGATTCTCAGACCAATCAGAAGAATGAACCCTCCTCGCCAACCTGAAATGCACCTATGAAGCGCATCGCCATCTTTGTTGAAGGACTCACGGAGCAGATACTGGTAAGGCGCATGCTTGAATCCGTTATGGAGAAGAAGGGTGTCGCCATCCAAACGGTCAAGATCACCGGCGGCCACAACATCCGTATGTCATTTACCGTCATGCAGGCCGCCAGGGTCGACCGGAATACGGGTTATTACGTGCTGATCTATGACTGCGGGGGCGAGACCAACGTGAAGGGTTACCTGATGATGCAACGGCAGAGCCTGGTCGACAAAGGATACACCTGTATTCTCGGGCTGCGGGATGTGTACCCGAACTTTACCCGCGAAGAGATTCCCAGGCTGAAGAAAGGGCTGAATTTTAAGGTGCTGCAAAAAGGGGCAACCACAACCATTTTCCTGGCGGTGATGGAGACAGAAGCCTGGTTCCTGGGGGAATATACCCATCTCAGGAAAATTTCGCAGAAACTCACCCCGGAATTTATCCAGAAACGACTGGGTTTTAATCCAAAGTCGGAAAATATGGAATACCGCGAACAGCCTGCCTATGACCTGAAAAGAGTCTACCGCCTGGCCGATCACGATTATACCAAGAAACGGACAAAACTGAACAGTATCGTCGCCAGGCTTGACTTCAACTTCTTTACCCATCGCCTGGCGAACAAAATGCAAAGCCTGGGCGACTTTGTTTACCAGCTGGAGGATTTCTTTGAATAATCTCCTTTTTCGTTTACACCGGTCCATCAAAACCAGCCGGACGAACGGCCAATGTCCCGCAAAATCCTGACCGGAAGAAAAACCATATTTTACGTCTGTACCCACCATCCGGAATCATGCATATTTCAAACATTTAAATGTTAATAACTCGACTGATTTTCAGTGCTTTTATTCATGGTTTTTCCGGCTTTTTTGACTACTTTTGGTTGTGCCGGAAATAAAGATAATATTTACTTGTAAGCGTTTGATTTTTAATATTTTGGAAGGAGTTTTACATGCCCTCTTAAAGTGGTTTGAAAATGCGGCTGGAAGATCCGTCGGGAAATCACATTTATTCTGTAAAATTTAATGACTGTTTTTTCGGAATTCAACGAAGGTGAATTTGTTGGAACCGGAGTGTATTGTGAAAAAAATATAGCTAAAGAATAAGAAATGGATAACAAGAAAGAGAAGATTGGTGAAAGTATTGTGAACGGGTATTCAGCAGAGAGTATCCAGGTACTTGAAGGACTCGAAGCCGTGAGAAAGCGGCCCGCGATGTATATCGGCGATGTGAGTGAAAAAGGGCTCCACCACCTGGTATACGAGGTTATTGACAATTCCATAGATGAGGCCCTGGCCGGTCATTGCAGTAATATTGATGTAATCATCAATGAAGACGGTTCAGTTACTGTTACGGACGACGGACGGGGGATCCCCGTAGATGTACACGAAAAGGAGAAACGGTCGGCACTTGAGGTGGTCATGACGGTATTGCATGCAGGCGGCAAATTCAACAAGGATTCCTACAAGGTATCAGGTGGTCTTCACGGTGTGGGCGTTTCCTGTGTAAATGCACTTTCACAATATCTCAAGGCAGAGGTGCACCGCGATGGAAAAGTGTATGAGCAGGAATACATTAGGGGTGTTCCAAAAGCCCCGGTGATGGAGGTTGGTACCACCGATAAATCGGGTACCATCATTACATTCAAACCTGATTCAGAAATCTTTATTGTTACAGATTACAAATACGAAATCCTCGCATCACGTCTGCGCGAGCTTGCATTCCTGAACAAAGGTATACGCCTGTCGATCATCGACAAGCGTGAGACGGAAGAGAACGGGAACGGGAATGGAAATGAGAACAGTGACGAAGTGCAGGCTGATGGCGAAGTACACTACCGGTCCGATGAGTTCTTCTCTGAAGATGGACTGAAGGAATTTGTAGCCTACCTGGATGCTACCCGGGAAAAGCTCATTGAAGAGGTGATCCATATCGATACCGAAAAGAATGATGTACCGGTCGAACTCGCACTGCAGTACAACACTTCCTTTTCTGAGAATGTCCACTCGTATGTGAACAATATCAATACCATTGAAGGAGGAACACACCTTTCGGGATTCAGGCGCGGCCTTACGCGAACTCTGAAAAGCTATGCAGAGAAGTCAGGGATGCTGGCAAAGCTGAAATTTGATATCAACGGGGACGATTTCAGGGAAGGGCTCACTGCAATCATTTCAGTGAAAGTGGCCGAACCACAGTTCGAGGGACAGACCAAGACAAAACTGGGTAACTCCGATATCATGGGCGTGGTCGACCAGGCGGTCAGCAGTGAACTGGCACATTACCTGGAAGAAAACCCCAGGGATGCACGCCAGATCGTCTCCAAGGTGATCCTTGCAGCTACGGCACGCCATGCAGCAAGGAAAGCACGCGAGCTGGTGCAACGAAAAAATGTATTGTCAGGAGCAGGACTGCCGGGCAAGCTCGCCGACTGCTCTGAGAAAGATCCTGCAAAAACAGAAATATTCCTCGTGGAGGGAGATTCAGCAGGCGGTACTGCAAAACAAGGCCGTGACCGGACGTTCCAGGCGATCATGCCCCTGCGTGGCAAGATCCTGAATGTGGAAAAGGCAATGCTGCACAAGATATTCGAGAACGAGGAGATCAAGAACATTTTTACCGCGCTGGGGGTGAAGATCGGAACCGAGAATGACAGCAAGGAACTGGATATTTCCAGGCTACGGTATCACAAGATCATCATCATGACGGATGCCGATGTCGATGGCTCGCACATCGACACGCTGATCATGACATTCTTCTTCAGGTACATGAACGAGATCATCCAGAACGGGTACCTCTATATCGCGGCTCCGCCCCTCTACCTGATCCGCAAGGGGAAAAACGAAAACTATTGCTGGACCGAGGAGGAACGGAAGGAACTGGTGAAGCAATACGGTGGAGAATCGGGCATCCATATCCAGCGCTATAAAGGTCTTGGTGAAATGAACGCCGAGCAGCTGTGGGATACTACCATGAATCCCCAAAACCGCACCCTTAGGCAGGTAACCATCGATTCCGCAGCGGAGGCCGACAGGATATTCTCCATGCTGATGGGTGATGAAGTACCACCACGGCGGGAATTTATCGAGAAACACGCAAAATACGCAAACATCGATGCGTAAAGCATCGCAAGCAAAAAAACAGCGCCGGGTGTTACGCCCGGCGTTTTTTTTTGCATTGTTGATTACTCTTCAGAACCGGATTCGTTTTTTTTTCTATATTAGCTCAATATCAATTCTTTGCCATGGCTGAAGAAAACAGAAAAATCGAACTCAGAAGTGAAGAGGTCGAGGATATATTAGGGAAAGTTCCGGGTTGGGTCACCCGGAACGGAATCGTGATGCTTTTTGCCATCGTTGCAATCCTTCTGCTGGGCGCATGGATGTTCAAAGTACCGGATGTTAAAAAGGCAGAAATATACGTGACCTCTCTCCAACCACCTGCAAACATTGAAGCCCGGACCGATGGGAAGGTGGAGCAACTGTTGGTGACCGACAATGAAAAAGTTGAAGTAGGACAGGTACTCGCAGTAATTGAGAATCCGGCAGATTTTGAAGATGTACAAAATCTCAGTGCTCAAATCAGGAAACTGTTCCTTCCTGCTGATACACTTCCCGAACTGAACCTCCCTGTGAATGGCAACGCAGACCTGGGCCCCATTCAGCCGGTTTATGCAGCTTTCTATAAAAACTACCGTGACTACCGGGAGTTTCTTCAACTCGATTACCACCAGCGAAAAATTGAACTGCTCCTGGAGGAATATGAGAAATACCTGGCCTATTCAGAGAACCTCGATGTACGTGCCGCAACACTCAGGGAAGAATATGAATTGTACCAGAAACAATACCAGCGCGATTCCATCCTGTTCCGCCAGGGTGTGGTGTCTGAGTCAGATTACGAGAATACAAAATCGGAAATGCTGTCGCGCCTTGCCAACTGGCAGGAAATGTTAAGCCTGAAGGCTGAAAATGACATCCAGACAGCAGGCATCCGGGAACAGATCCTGGAAATGGAGCTGCGTCAGCAGGAGCAGGTAACCTCATTCTCCACGTTGCTGGAAGAAAACCTGAACAAACTGGTTGCTGAGATTGCCACCTGGAGAAAACAATACCTGATTATTGCACCTATCGAAGGGCAGGTAACATTTAACCAGATCTGGAGTGAAAACCAGAATGTGAAGGCAGGCGAAAAAGTGATGACCATCGTTCCGGAACAGGGAGGTGTACTCATAGGCAAGATACAACTTCCAATGCAGGGAGCAGGTGAAGTGGATGAAGGCGACCAGGTAAATATTAAGTTCGATAGCTATCCGTACCTGGAATATGGAATGGTAAGGGGCAGGGTCGGAAATGTCTCAAAGGTTCCACAGGATAACTTTTATACCGTGGAGGTAATACTGCCCGACGGATTGACTACTTTTTACGGAATTGAGATCGGTTTCAACCAGAACATGGTTGGAGAAGCAGAGATACTGACCGATAAAATGAGACTGCTCCAACGTATTTTCAATCCCGTACGAAGTGCTGTTACCCGGCAGCGTGCCATGTAGAATTTTGTCATGTTCAGCTAAAATTGTACCCGGGAAAGCCACATATATTAAGGAATAATATTGTGGATTTCCTGTTTTTGGTGGGTAATATTATGTAATTTTGTTCGTTGCAATTTATGACCGTTGCAGCAAGATGGAAACCAACCGGAGAACGTTTTTTTGTGCGGATCATTCGTTAACCAATTACTAATTCATTATCTGTGAAAAAAGTCATTGTTATTCTGCTGATTGCGGTAGTTCTTGCAGCTGCTGTTTTTGTCATACTTAAATATGTTCCCATCGGGAAAATCAATTCAGGTGATTTCGTAATTTCAAAGGTGGAAGTAGGATCCGTTGTTTCCACGATTCCAGCCGAAGGAACCGTCGAACCGGAAAGTGAGGTGCTGATCCTGAGTCCCGCTTCCAGCATTATACAAAGAATTGTTAAAGACGTTGGAAGCCGCGTGGAACTTGGAGAGGCCATTATTATCCTCGACCCCCAGCCGGTCCAGGAAGAAATTGAAAAGATCGAGGACCAGCTGGAGGTTAAACGCAACGCCCTGCGAAAAAATCAATTGAATGCACGAAGTATCCGGGTGGATCTCGATTACAATATTGAAGTGAAGAAACTACGGATCGCTTCCCTGAAATCGGAGCTTGCAGACCAGGAACAACTGCTGGAAGTGGGGGGGATTTCACCGGCACGCTATGAACAGACCAAGCAGGAGCTTGTGCTGGCAGAAAAAGACCTGGAAACGGTCAGTGCCCGGAATTCAATCAGGTTGCAACAACTTGAAACCGAAGATGAAGGACTCAAGCTCCAGATTGCTATCCAGGAAAAAGCCCTGGAACAGCAGGAAGAACTGCTGAAAAAGATGATCATACGCGCTCCGTCATCCGGGATCATCCTGTCGCTCGACGGACAGGTGGGGGAGAAGGTCAATAAGGACAAGCTCCTGGTGAAAATGTCCAACCTGTCGAATTTCAAGATACGGGCAAATGCCGATGACAAGCATTCAGAATATATACGAACAGGTTCAGAAGTAATTGTCAACCTCGGAGACGAGCAACTGGATGGGCAAATCGGTACTGTGAGCCCGGCGATCAAGGATAAAAAAGTTGAATTCGACGTGTACCTGGATCAGAGTAACCATTCCAGGCTCAGGCCCAACATGACGGTGCCCATGCATGTGGTTGTGGCCAGGGCCGATAGCGTCCTGCGTGTTGAATACGGATCGTCTTTTGAACGCACTTCCAACTTTGATATATACAAGGTGGAAGGCAATGTGGCCCTGAAACAAAGAATTTCCACCGGGGTAATGGGGGATGACTATATGGAGATCCGGTCCGGCCTGGAACCAGGAGACCAGGTGATCCTTTCTGATGTATCGCTCTTCAGGAACAGGGAAAAAGTGGAAATCTATTAATGTCGATGTTGAAATGATTTCAAAGACCTTTATTGCTTTAATATTGTCAGGTTGGATGCTGTCAGCTGTTTCTGCCCAGGAACCGGCACTGCAGCAAGATACGATGGCCTTTAAGCTGAGTCTTCAGAATGTGATCGACCTGGCAATTACCCAGTCATCTGCCATCAAATATGCCCAGAATACCAATGTGAATTCCTACTGGCGGTTCAGGAATTACCAGACACGTTTCCGGCCCCAGTTGCTGTTGAAAGGGAAACTGCCAGAATTTGAGAATACCAATAACCCTATTACACAGCAAGATGGCAGTATAAATTTCCGGAGAATCCGCCGACTTTCTGCTTCGGCAAACCTTTCATTGAACCAAACCATCCCGCAGACCAATACCTCCATTTATGCAGCCACTTCAGTCTATGGGATCAATAATATCCTGTCCGCTGACCAGGAGTTCTCTAGCAGCCCCATTTACATCGGGATCAATCAGCCCATTTTTCAGTACAACTGGGCAAAGTGGTACAGGAAAACCGCTCCCCTGGAGTATGAACGGGGACAGCGGGATTACCTGGAGACCATCGAGGAGATTGCACACCGTTCTACGGCACTGTTTTTTAGCTATTTGCGTATACAAACAAATTATGAGCTGGCCAGGAGCAACCTGGAGAACAGCCAGGATAACCTGGAAATAGCCGAAGTCCGCCGGGGGCTGGGAACGATCTCTGAGAACGACTATTCCCGCATCAGGCTGGCAGTGCTCAATGCACAGAAATCTGTACGGAATGCAGACATGGACCTGCGGAATGCCGATTTTGAACTGAAATCCTATATCAACCTGGATCAATCCACTAAAATCGAGTTAATGATCCCGCTGGAGATGACCCTGTTTTACATTGATCCGGAGAAAGCGCTTAGTGAAGCAAAGGAAAACAAGGATGATGTGATCAATTTCCAGCAACGATTGCTCAATGCAGAAAGGGAACTCGAACAGGCGAAAAGGGACAACAGCCTGAGTGCTACGTTGAGTGGAAGTTATGGTTTGTCTAACTCTTCAGAAGTACTGGGCGGCATTTATGAGCAGCCCGAGCAGCAACAGTTCGTTCAGCTTTCTGTGCGTGTTCCGATCCTCGACTGGGGGCGGTCTGCCTCACAGGTGAAACTGGCAGAGTCGCAGCGCGACCTGGTGCTCTACGATGTGGAAAGGGATATGAAGGATTTCGATCGCAGGGTCGTAGTCCAGGTGGAACGTTTCAACCTGTTAAAAGAACAACTGAAAACAGCAGAAGAGGCCGATAAGGTAGCAGAAAACGGTTATAAGATCGCCCAGAAAAAGTTCCAGAACGGGGAGATCAGTATCACGGAACTGAAAATCTCATTGAGTGAACGGGAGTCTGCCAAGCGGGACTATATACGTTCGATCGAAGACTACTGGGAATCATTTTTTTATATCAGGATCCTCACGTTGTACGATTTTGAGGTTGAACGCAAAATTTTCTACGACAACCCGATGCTGGAAGATGAAGATACGCTGCTCTGAGATCCTACCGGTCTTTTTCATGTAACCTGGTCAGTACATCCTCCTTGTAGCTGCGGCTTACGGGGAGCTGAATCCCCCCGAGTTCCACATATTCTGCCGTAAAAGAATCAATTTCCTTTTTTGCAACCAGGAAGGACCTGTGGATCCTGATAAACTCCATGGCCGGCAGCTTTGCTTCCAGTGTAGTCATTGTTTCCCTTGTGACAACGGTTCTGTTCTGCAAATGGATTTTCAGGTAATCGCCGATACTTTCCAGGTAAAGAATCTCTGAAAAACGGATCCTGATCATTTTGCGATCGGACCGCACATAGAGGGAATCGTCCTTTTCTGAAACAAGCTCCTTGTTGGTACTGTGAACTTCAACCTGCGATTCATCCAGGTATTTATTAATGGATTGCAAAAGCCTTTCAAACGAGACCGGCTTCAGCAAGTAATCCACTGCCCTGAGATCAAATCCATCCACAGCATAGTCCCTGTATGCAGTAGTGAAAATTACCTTGATCTGCCTGGTCATGGACCTGGCAAAGGCAAGACCGTCGATCTCCGGCATATTAATGTCAAGGAACACAAGGTCAACCGGATAATCATTGATGGCTTTGAACGCTTCCAATGCATTTTTGCAACTCGCGATGACCCTGATCCGGTCAATTTTCCCAAGATGTTCGTTCAGTATATCCCTGGCGATCGGTTCATCATCGACGATGATGCAATGAATGGGTTCAGACATTTTTTATTTGCATTAGGTTATCGATCTGCAGTTGTATAATGTATTCTGATGTAGTTTGTTCCTGGTCGATCCTGTAAAGGTCGGCATAGTGAAGATCCAGTCTTTTCCTGATGTTTTCCAGCCCGATCCCCTTGCCCCGGGATATTTCAGGATCAGCAGTATTTCGAATCATGAAAGATAATTTGTTCCCGGTAACCTCGATAACGATGGTGATCCGCAAAAATCCGTCACGGATGCTGCCGTGCTTAAATGCATTTTCCACGAAGGGCATCAGCAACATGGGGGGGATCAATAGTTGGTCTGCAATTTCACTGGTATCAATGTCAACCCGAAGCGTTTCCTGGAAGCGGATGCGCTCCAGTTCAACGTATTCCCTGATGTGCAGGACCTCTTCTTTCATACTTACCGCAGGCTTGTTGACCTGGTATAGAATGTAATCCAACAGGTTGGAGAGCCGAAGGATGATCTCAGGGGTCTGCTTCGATTGCCTGATGGCGAATCCGTAAATCGTATTCAGTGTATTGAAAAGGAAATGCGGATGTATCTGCATCTTCAGGTAATACAATTCCTGGTCTTTCAACTGCAGCTGTGCAGTCAGGATTTTGTTCTGCAATTCCTTGTTCATCCTGTCGGTTTTGAAATTATGGTTCAACACTGTTATAAAGCCGACAATGACCACGACCAGGTAGACCAGCATCAGTACAAAGAAAAAATTCTTCATCATAGGCGGGATATTGGTAGCATCCCATTTTTTCAGGAAAATAAGGCAGCCATAGATGATCAGAACAATGAAATAGGAAGAAGCCACCAGGACGTAAAAGCTGAAGAGTGAAAACCTGCTGTAGTCCTGTTTCAGCAGGTAATTGGGGATCAGGTAATAGACTGCAAAATAGGTGACGGCTATGGTGAGGGGGACCAGCAGGCTGGAGAACCAGATCACGTATTCCATGTCTTCTGAGTTGTAGCTGAAAAAGTAGTAATACAGGAACCATACGGCCGTCCAGAACAGCAGGTGTATCGCGATCGTGCGACAGCGCCTTATTCGATGCGCATTCATGGGAACAATATTACAAAATCTAACGCTTTCAGGTCGAAAATATAGACCAATTGCACTTTTAGCGGCTGTTTTTGCAGAATTGGGGGATATTTTACAATTTGCATCGGAAAAAAGGTAAAATCAGGTGCAGGATCGACTGTTCATCGTAAAAAAATATTTTGCATTGAAGGGTGGATTATCTTAGATGTATTATTCACCTAAAACCCAGATTAACATGAAATCAATTATTGAAAAAATGAACGATGGCGGACCACTGATTACCTATACGATTCTGCTGCTGATTCTGATTATCCTTGCTCTTTTTATATGGACATTGCTTGAAAGTGACAAAACCCCGAGGAATAAATCACTGATCGCATCCCTGGGATGGTTCGCTCTTGCATGGGGTTACCTGGGACGCACCTATGGTCTGATCTTGGCCTTTGATAAAATCGCGGCAGCAGGGGAGATAACGCCGAGCCTGATGGCTGGCGGATTAAAGATGGCACTCCTGGGTCCCCTTGCCGGACTAACAGCCTTCCTGATTGCCCGTATGGCAATTATCATTTTCATTCTGAGAGATCGAAAAACAGGTACCGCGTAACAACACCCCCGGCTTTATAAACAACGTAGTTAAACACGTTTTTAACTACGTTTATTACCCGATTGAAAATTTACCTGATGTGATCAGTCCCGTATTTTACTGCATATACCATCAATCATGTTGCAATTATATCTTCAGGGAGCCCGAAAAACCCGCTGGTCAATCCTGTTTTTTCTTCTTTTCTCCGGATGTTTCTTCAACATAGTACCCTTCGCGGTCGAGCAAATGGTCGAGATCTGCGATACCGTAAGCCAGGATGGCAGTGGCGATCGCTGCATGTTCCTGGTACACGGGGATGCTCATGTTGTACAGGTCACGCTCCGTATGCCAGATCTCCCGGTAATCAAAATCATAACCCCGCGGATCTGCATTCTGAAAACCAATGGTGGGGACGCCTTTTACAGCGAAGGGCCCGCTATCGGTTCCCCACGCACGTTTGGGACGTTCCAGCGGTTCCCTGGTTTTTAGCTCCAGGGGAAATTCCGGGTTGATCCTGTTGATGGCATCCACGATGGGAATAAAATCCGCTTTCATGGCTTCAGAAACAGTGATGGATGCAGGAACGGTCGGTCCGCCGTCTCGATTGATCATGTTGGAAACTTTGTCAAGATCCTGTTCAAACCGGGTAACCCAGCTCCTGGAACCATACAATCCGAACTCTTCCCCGGCCCACAGGACCACGAGGATGGTTCGTTTCGGTTTCCCCCCGGCTTCCATGATCAGCCTGGCAGCTTCCATCGTGGGAGATACACCTGATCCGTCATCCACTCCTCCCGTGGCGACATCATAGGCATCCAGGTGTCCACCCATGATCACATATTCCTCTGGATATTCAGTCCCGGGAATAATCCCGATTACATTGTGGTATTTGACAGGCCCCATCTTGAAATGGTTCCTGATATCGAATTCCAGCTGAAAATAGCGCCGTTCACTGGCCATTTGGTAGATCAACTTGTATTGGTGCTCCTCCAGTTTGATGTCGGGCACCGGCGGCAATGAGTCAAATGTCATTTTAAACAGGTTTTTCCTGTCGTACATGACGCGGATGGGAACTTTCGATGACTGTATGATCCCCAGGATGCCCGCATCGACCATTTCCCGGTAGAAAAGGGCAGGCGCGACGATCGGTTCCAGCAATTCCTGCGCTTCGTACCTGCGTTTGCCCTCATTTTCACTGTTCTCCCTGCGAATCCTTCGGTTTTCCTCTGAAATACGGATGTTCTCTTCCCTGATGGAATCCCTGATGCTGTCGCCTGTTGGCGACCAGTCGATGGGCCATCCTTCATTTTCTCCCGAGATCAGGACCCATGCGCCCTTCAGTTTACCTTTCATACGGTCGAATTCTGCTTCTGTTTTTGGCTCAATCAGCACATGTCCGCGCTGCACTCCCCTGGTTCCCGAGGTATAAGAGGGTGTGGCAAAATGCAGGTTTGTCCCGTTTTCCGAAAGCAGCTTACCAAACCAGGGTCCCCGGTTGAATCCCACGGGCAGTTCCCCCACTTCATCAAAAACGACCTCCATACCCCACTCATTGAACTTAGTAGCCGCCCATACAGCCGCATTTTCATATGCATCTGAGCCGATCAGCCGGCCTCCGATGCGATTGCTCAGTACATCCAGGTGCTCCATGGTATGGTTGTCGGTGGTGCCGGTTTCAATGATCCTGTTGAATATGGAGTCGGGTTGCGCATTCAGTTGTGTCGCAGAAAGGTACAGCACCACTGCGGAGAAAATACAGTATTTCGTCATTGTTTTTTGTTGATTAAAGTTGATGTCTACTGGTGGGTTGATGCCCTTGTTTTCATGCAAATATATTGCATTACTTCAAAACAGGGTTATCTGATTGCCTTTTCGATGGCTTTCACTCCTCCCACAACCGGCAGGGTCATGAACGTTCCGTCCAGGTCGATGGTCAGCCTGGTGCCGGGATCGGGCCAGAGCGTGAAGTCCTTGTCACTGGAAAAGATCATCAGTCCGATCTGTTGTCCGGGCATGATCACCTGGTCATCGGGCTGCAGGTTGAAGGTGACCTCGTAGAATTTGTCCGGGATCAAAGGCTCACTTTCTGAGATAGACTTGTAATTTTGCGGATCCGCCCAGCCACGTGTGATGATGTTGTCAGTGATCTTTGCCCTTCTTCCTTCATTCCAGGGCAAGGAAACAAGCCAGACCGACAGGTTGGCATAGGGCTCACTGCTGGCCAGCCTGACGGTCATTTCCGGGAGGCCTGAGATATGTACGCTGTCATTGAGCGGTTTTGTGACATAAAGCAGACGATGTTCCGTTATTTCTGCCTGTGCAAGCGCCGACCCGGAAAATGAGAAATTGTCTGTAAGCGTCTCTGTACCCTGGTTCCTTTCTTTGCGGAGGGGTCAGTGCACCTTGCTCCGGCGCGCCGGGAGAAAGGAAGAATGCAACTGGCTCTGACACCGGGTTGGGAAAATCTTCATAAGGTGTGGGATCCGACCTGTCATCATCTTCCCGCACGATCCAAGCATCCGGCAGGTCCTCCACCCCGTTCTCAACACCATGCAGGTAGCGCGTAAACCACTTGTTCATCAGCCAGAGCGGGGGAGGACCGCCATGTCCTTCCTGGTGGTAGAATATCTTTGCCGGGATGCCTTTTTCCTTTGCAGCCCTGTAGATCCTGTAGCTGTGGATCGGCATCACGTTCCAGTCATTGAAACCGTGGGACATCAGCAAGGCTGCTTTCATCTGTTCCATGTCCAGCAGGTAGTCCCTTCCTGCCCAGAACTCGTTCCAGTCTCCGGTAATCCTGTCCATTCCTTCAATAAGCTCCTTGTCGCGGACCACGGTATTATTGTACACGCGCTTTGTTTCATCACCACTGTGAATGAAATCATACAATACGTCGATATCTTCACCCATCCATCCGCCCGGGTGCCTGATCAGCCCGTTGGACCTGTAATAATGATAATAGGAAGTATTCGGTGCAACCGGAATAATGGCCTCCAGTCCTTCCACACCGGTGGTTGCTGCAGCCAGCGGGAGGGTCCCGTTGTATGATGTCCCGGTCATACCCACCTTGCCGGTTGACCAATAGGCAGATCCTCTTCACCACCTTCCCGTTCAGTATAGCCTTTGGCACGCCCGCAGAGCCAGTCGATCACCGCCTTGGGAGCAAGCGATTCATTGTCACCACCTACGGTGGGAGCGCCGTCAGACAGACCGGTTCCGGGTGAGGAGGAGTGGACCACGATATAGCCCCTCGGCACCCATGTACCCACATGTCCGCGGGAGATGACAGGACGTTCACCGCGTCTTTTTATCTCCGGGGGATGAATCCGCACGGGAGGTTGTTCCCCCAGGTTGTGCCTTGGATTCCAGAAATATTTTGAGGAACCTGAAGCGGTGCCTGCGAAATACGGACTCGTATTATATACAACGGGTAATTTCAATCCGCTGGTTTCAGTCTGGTAGGGGCGGGTGACAGCTACATGCATACGGTCTGGTCTGCCATCACCGTCGGTATCAAATTCAGTCTCTACCCACAGGTCATGCCGGATCCATTTGTCCGGATCACTGAACGCTTCCACTATCTGTGCCTCGCCATTTAAGAAGACTGGGACGGCATCAGCATCCGGAGCTCTGCTCGGTTCCTTAACCTGGGCGGATATGCCAAATGAAAACAAGCTGGAGATCAAAATGATCCCACCACCAAGGAACAGTGTGTGTTTTTGGGTATGCATAATTTATTGGATGTGGCGGTTAATTGAATTCCATTGCATTTATGATATCCTAAAATAGAAAAAAATCAGGATAATAACAGAAGATCATGGGAAGTTTGCATAAGTATGGAATCATGCGGGCGACGGGTTTTCCCAAACGGCAAGTTCTTATCTTACCGGTTGTCAGTGCTGGTGAAAAGCATCCGAAACAAACGCCAGTAACACGGGAAGTGATTCGCGCCAGTAGGTCCAGTTATGTGCGCCGTCCCTTACCCTGTATTCATGGGGAATGTTCCGCTTTTTCATGGCAATGTGGATCAGGCTGTTCCCTTCGTACAGGAAATCGTCGTCGCCGCAATCGATGAACCACCGTACCGATTTGAAATCCTCGACGGCAGCAGCCAGTATTAATTGTTTTATTATATTATATTTTTCTGTACATCGTTTCTGCACATCCTTAAAAATAAGCATTCTTGCAGAAATGTGGCACTGCATGCAGTAAAAACCAACACAATTATTTTACAACGTCGTCAGGACCTGGTTTTTCGTATGTGAAGACTCTTTCAAGCGGTGTGTTGAATTGCCTGGCGATCCTGAATGCCAGCTCAAGGGAAGGGGAGTAGTTCCCCTGCTCAATTGCTACCATCCGTGTTTCCCCAGGAACTCACGGATCAACCGGACATTATCCGCCTGGTTGTCATGCATGGTGCCATGTCCTGCATCCGGGATCACGGCAAAATCAGATCCGGGGTCCAGGGTGTGGAAGTACTTCACTGTGGCAGGACGGGCTTCATCATATTCACCCGTTATCCAGAGGACGGGAACAACCAGTTCGTTAAGCCGGTCCAGCCGGTCATAATCCTGCAGGGTTCCCGTGGAACGGAATTCACTTGGTCCCCACATATACAAGTACATCAGTCGATTGCCCGGCACCCGCTTCAACGAGTCGGGGCCTGCAACCCGTTCTCCCCTGGAAATGAAATTTTTGTAATGCACCCACTTGGCATACTGGTATTCCGGGGAATCATATTGTGCTTCCGCATTGCTCTTTTTGATGATCTGCTGAACAGTGTCAGGCAATGTCGCTATCAGTGTATCGGCATCTTTCATCCAGTAATCGGTGCTCACAAGCGGGCTGTTCATAATCATCGCCTGGATCCCTTCAGGATGTTCCAGGTAATAATCAAGCGCCAGCATGGTGCCCCAGGAGTGACCGTACACAATGTAATCTTTCAGTCCCAGACTTTCCACGAATGCGTGCAGTTGGTCCACAAAATAGTCCATGCGCATCAGTGATGTATCCTGCAGATTCCCTGACCTGCCGGTTCCGACCTGGTCGAACAGGATCAGCGTGTAATCATCTGCCAGCGGAGACAGGGCATACATGGAATAGGAGGTGCCTCCCGGACCGCCATGGAGCATGAGGATCGGGGTGGAGTTTCCGTCACCAACGACATGGTACCAGATCGTGTCACCATTTATTTCAGCTTTCGCTAGGCCTGGCGTGAGCAGGGATGGTTGTGCACAAGCGGTCAGCAACCAGAAGAGCGGCAAAAGAACCAGTAGTTGTTTCTGCATCATTGCTTTCTTTCTATGCATTCTGGACTTGTTTTATTACCATCGTTGTTCCGGAAATACTGTTATAGATGCTTTCCCTGCCTTGCGAGAGGTACAGTGCAAATATATGAATTGTATCTCTCTATCGGGCACAGTTCACGCAAAGCAAACTCTCGGGTCGTATCATGATGCGTCGTATATGAATCTCCTTTCCGCATTTCTGACAGATGCCGAAATCATTGGTGTCGATCCTGGATAACACCCTGTTGAGGTTCCTGAGTTTCTCCTCAGCCTGTCGGAGGGAAGCCTCTGTGACACTCTGATTGTTGATCGCGTCCATCCTGGAAATACGCCCGATGGCATTGTCCGGTTCAACGGGCTGGCTCATATCCCTGTAGTCACTGATCAGCCGCTCAGTCTTACTGATCTCTTTGAGAATGATCTCTTTGATCTGCTTTTTATCCATAAATGCACTGATTTTATTCACCAGGTAGTGTTGATTTCAATCCACTGCCCTGAGAAGTTCATAATTATACCCTCCGGTGCTGTTCGATTTTACAGTTGCCGGGTTCGCTCCATCCTCCTTGCATAATGAACTGAATCTCCCCATTCGCCATATCCTATCTCGCCGTCGGCCAGCTGAATTCTTGCATCCAGGCAGTTTTTGCAGTCGTCCGGATTTTCGTCTGTGCAGGGTTTGTTTTCATAAAGGGCATAGTCGTTCCTGAACAGCCCGGGAGTTACATTCGGCATGATCACGTTGGCACCGATCTTCACCGCTTTTTCCCTGCCCAGCGGGTCGATTGCCTGCAGCGCGGTGGCGGCTGCAATGTTGATGTCCTTCATCAGTATCCGCAGCGCCGCGATCATTTTAAGTGCAAGATCGAAACGTTCTCCGATAGGCAGCAATTCATTCCTGAATGCATACAGTGGCGTATCATGGTGTTCAATATACGGACCCATGCCCACCATGTCCACATCGAAGGACTGCATGAAAAGCAGGTCGTCAGCCAGGTGTTCGGTGGTTTGAAACGGCAGGCCGATCATCACTCCTGTCCCGGCCTGGTAGCCCAGTTCCTGCAGTGTACGCAGGCATTCATAACGCTTGTCAAAATCATGATGCGCATCTTCCGGATGTATTTTTTTATACAGTTCCCTGTCGGATGTTTCAATGCGCAGGAGGTAGCGGTGCGCCCCGGCATCCCTCCATCGCTCATAGGTCTCGGGTGATTGCTCACCGAGGGAAAGGGTGATTCCCAGGCTGTTTCCCGATAACTGCTTGATCTGTTTCAGCAGGTTTTCAATCCGAAGGGTGAATGCAGGGGATGCAATCTCACCACCCTGGATCACAACAGAGCCGTAGTTTTGCTCATGCGCATAGGTTGCTGCCCGAAGGATCTCCTCATCGGAGAGGTTATACCTGGCAACAGTTTTATTGCTTTTCCGGATACCACAATAGTAGCAATCCTTGCTGCAGATATTCGAAAATTCGATCAGTCCCCTGAAATACACTTTCCTGCCCACATGCGCTTCCTTGATCCTTGCAGATTCCCGGAACAATAACGTTCGTTCTTCCCCGGTGGCATTGAGCATTGCAACAAGATCAGTCTTTCCCAATTGCGCTTGTCTGATACGTTTTTCAAATTTCATGCTTTCTGTTTAGTGTTCAATGTGGTTATTGCATTGCCCTGCCCTTCAAACTGGACGCCATAACCAGTAATACTAGCTATTACAAATAGTCGGAGGCCGTTTCATCTGATTTTACAAATGGCGCGATGGCCCGGCGGTAAATACCCTGCATATATGCGATCGCCATCCCATAATTCGTTACCGGAACCCCGGCCTCTACAGCAGGTTTCAGCCTGTTGATCAGTTGCTTCCTGGTGATCATGCATCCGCCGCACTGGATCACCATGCTGTAGTCGGTAATCTCCCCGGGAATGTTATCGAGACCGCTCACTACGGTATAATCCAGTTCTTTCCCGGAAAATTGCGACAGCCACCTGGGAATTTTCACCCGGCCGATATCGTCACAGGATACATGGTGGGTGCAGGATTCCAGTATAAGTACCCGGTCCCCGTTCTGTAGTTCAGATAACCTGGGTGTGCCTTTCAGGTAATTTTCGAAGTCGCCCTTGTAGCGTGCGAGCACCGTACTGAAACTGGTAAGTGGTATGTCAGTGGGAATGGACCCATCTGCTTTCAGGAACACCTGGCTGTCGCAGATTGCCAGGGCCGGTCGGGGATGCAATTTTTTCATCAGGGAATCAATTTCCCGTTCCTTGGCCACTACGGCAACAGCGTTATTGTCAAGGATGTCACGGATGGCCTGCACCTGCGGAAGGATCAGTCTTCCTTCCGGGGCCTCCTCATCGATGGGGGTGATCAGCAAAACAAGGTCTCCCTGGCGGATGATGTCGCCGACCAGGGATTTGGTAAGATAGGCCGTTTCGGGCATGTGCCTTATGATCAGGCTGGTAAGCATTTCCTTGTTGGAAGGTGAAATGCTTGAATAATCGACCAGCCTGCCATCGAACTGCTTTTTTAACGAATGGTCTGCCCCGACAAGGTCAGATTTATTATGAACCACGATCCATGGAACTTCCCATTTCTCCAGTTCGTTGATCAACAGCTCCTCGGGCTCACCAAAAAGGTTTGCTGCCAGGACCAGCACGGCCAGGTCAATGCGTTTGATGATTTCCCTGGTCCTGCCCACACGTTTGGTCCCCAGTTCTCCCAGGTCATCCATCCCTGCTGTATCGATCATCACCACGGGGCCGATCCCCGGGATCTCTATCGATTTTTTAACAGGATCGGTGGTAGTGCCGGGTACTTCAGACACGATTGCAACATCCTGACCTGTAAGTGAATTGATCAATGAACTCTTGCCGTTGTTCCTGCGTCCGAAGATCCCGATATGTGGTTTCGTGTCTCTGCCTTTCATCACAATTAGCTCCGCTTCATTATTCTTCTTGTAAGTCCCTGACATCTTTCATGGAAAATCCCTTCTTGAGCAGGTATTCTGGTTGCATGATCTTTTTCAATTTCTCGGCCGGAAGCAGTTCCAGTCTGTCGTTGGCTTCAAATATATCTATATTTTCCTTCTTCATGGTTCTGGCAAGCTCACCAGACTTGTTGTATCCGATAAGCGGAGAAAGGGCAGTAGTGACAGCAGGACTCCTGAACAACCTGGAGGCAGCAACAGTTTCGTCGATTTCCAGGCCTTTGAGCAAATGCTCCCTGGATGTATGGTTGATGGAGATCAGTAACTTCAGGCTGCTGAGCAGTGCGTTTCCGATGGAGGGCAGGTAGGCATTCAGATCGAGTTGTCCCTGTCCTGCAAGGCCTGTGATGAGTTGATCATTTGCATACACCTGGTGGGCCGATGAAATCACAAATTCCGGTATTACCGGGTTTACTTTGCCGGGCATGATGGAACTGCCGGATTGCTTTTCAGGAAGTAACACCTCTTTCTCACCCCGTACCCCGGCAGCCAGCAGGCGCAGGTCCGATGCGAATTTTTCCATGTTTACGGCATGTGCCTTGAGGATCGCATGTACCTCGACCAGCGAATCCATGTTGGAAGTACTGTCTGCCAGGTTCTCACCTTGTGCCAGGGGCAGCCCTGTGATTCGTCTGAGCTGGTTGCCCACTTCCATGATATAGAAACGCGGAAAGGATACACCCGTTCCCGTGGCACCCCCGCCGATGTTGACCTGTTTAATGCGTTCGGATGCTTTTGATACCCGCCACCAATCGCGTGAAAAGGCATCGCTGAAGTTGCTGAACAGCTGTCCGTATGTCCCCGGTACCGCCTCCTGGAGCTGGGTGTAACACAACCGTATCGAGTTCCTGTATTTGCTTTCCAGGTTTTCGGTTTGCAGCCGGGTTGCATTCACTGCCTCTTCGAGTTTTTTCAGAAGTTCCATTACTGCAACGGTAAGGGAAGTGGGGATCACATCGTTGGTGGACTGGTAGATGTTGGCTGCTTCAACAGGATCAATTACCGTGTAATCACCGGGTGCTTTTCCGAGAAGCTGCAGTGCACGGTTCGTGATGATTTCATTGATGTTCATATTGATGCTTGTGCCTGCACCTCCCTGCACCGCCGGGATGATAAAATGACTGAAATGTTCACCGATACATACCTCTTTGGCAGCTGCAATCATCACCTCCAGTTGTTTTTCTTCGGGAATGCGCAACTGCGGCAACAGGTCGGGATGCTCCTTTTCAACAGCCTCCCTGAACATCAGCACAGTTTCATAGCATGCCTGTTTGACTTTGCCGGCCGCTTCGTACCATTCAATGTGAAACAGGTCCTTATTCGGAAAATTATCCGCTGCCCGGGCAGCATGGATACCATACAAGGCAGTTGTTGGTATCTTTATTTCTCCCAGGAAATCCTTCTCAGTTCTCATTTATGCAGCTTTCGTGCAAAAATACTGCTAAAAAGGGGAGGTACAAAATCTTTTTGTGAAAAGAATAACAGAAAGGTGATGCCTAATACAACAAGCTGTGCTGTCCATTTAACGACAGCGTTGCTAACTTTTTAATTCACAACAGAATGAATACGCGTATCCGGTTTCGGGAAGGTTAAAAGTAAGTGGAATCCCTCATTAAAAATTCATCTGTGTTTGCGTACGATCCTGCTGAAATTCCACAATGAATGGAAGCCCTTTCATATAACCAGGGATTACAATCCATGATTACACTCCAGGTCGATATGCGGCCAGCGCAATTGGTTGTCCCGGAAGCGGAACATCATTTCAACCTGTTCAAGTGTATTTCGGGGGGTGGAAAGGGGCGGGAGTGCTTCAAGGCTGAAAAAGCCGGCATCCGTGGTTTCATAACCAGTGCGTATCGTTGCATCGAGGATGCTGCATTCAATGAAAATCTTATATGCATAATGCACATCCGGGGGGTGGTTATGACATTTTTTGTCGAAGATTGCCAGCAGCCTGACCGGCTGCACTTTCACGCCTGCCTCTTCCCTTGTTTCCTTTACTGCAATCTCAGCTGGCGTGAATCCCACGTCGGCCCAACCACCTGGAAGCGACCAGTTGCCGTCGATCTGCTCCCTCACCATCAGGATTTGTTTTTCCTGGTTGAATACCACGGCACGGACATCCACTTTGGGCGTCCGGTAGCCGTTTTTTTCCTGGATGCCTGAGGAGACAAGTGAAATATCATTTTGGGTAACCAGGGAGATCATTTCCAGTGCGATCTGTTCCAGTTCCGTGTACCGGTCCATGTCGTAATCCGATTCTGAGAAATGCTGACCTGTTTCAGCCAGGGCATGGACGCGCTTGGCAAAATTCAGCAGGAGGGAGGTAGTGTTCATAGTAAAGGTGAAAATTTCGTGTGATTCATTTCCGTCACAAAGATATTATTTATCCCCTTGAATCTTCCTTTTCAGCGCAGCCCTTATCTCTTATACTTCCTTTTCACCGCTCAGGGAAAGTTCAGGATACGAAAGATCCAGGCTTTTCATGTATTGTAAAACGATTTCACTGACCAGGATTCGCATATACCATTTCCTGTCTGCCGGAAGGCAGGGTCGCCGGAATCAACCACTTCTTCAGCAGCAGGATAATCATTGGTACCCAATCCTTTTTTATCATGCGGAACAATTTCCCGCAAAATACAGGGATGGTGCATTCATCGCATTTCACGGATCCTGGAACCGGGCGCCGGAGCAGCAAAAAGGCTATAATGTGGTTTTTGTACCTTTCGAAGGTGCATTGCCTTCAGGCGATTGGGAAGTGTTCGCCAATGGGTTTTCACAACAGGAGACAGTGGAAAACCCGGGTGATGCAGTGTATCGTCCCTGCGGTCTGGCGGTTGGACCGGATGGATCATTGTATGTGAACGATTCAAGACAAGGACGTATCTGGAAAATTTTCTATTCCGGCTAGCGTAATCCTAAGAAAAACTTAATTTTGACAAATGGAACAATTGAAGTGAGACTGGGTTCCTTATGACCATTATTATATTTAAAAACAAACGGATGAAATTATTGATTGTACTTTCAGTTGCCTTTGTACTGCTGGTTTCCTGCGGGGGAAGCAGTGAAAAAACAAATACCATGGACAAAAGTCCGCTTCCGGAAAAAACGGCAATACTTGATGCTGCTGATGACCTTTCCAGTCATCCGGGTGAATCCCTATACAAACAGCATTGCCTGGTTTGTCACCAGGCCGATGGCAATGGCGTTCCCGGCATGTTTCCTCCGCTGCACGACACCGAGTGGGTCAATGGGGACAATGCAACCCTCATCAGCATCGTTTTGCATGGAATGGACGAGGAAATCGAGGTCAACGGGGAAATTTACCATACCATCATGGCTCCATTGCCGCATCTCAGCAACCAGGAGGTAGCGGATGTCCTGAATTATGTGAGAAAAAGATTTGGTTCCGCCCCGGCAGACATCACCGTCGCTGAAGTGGCCGGCGTCAGAGCAGAGGGGTGATGCCGGAATGTTTATGTTGTTCAGCCTGTCTCAATTGATTGTCCTTTATTAGTTTTGTAGCTTCAAATCAATACTGAAAACATATGGGTCATGACCTGAAGGGAAGAAAGCGGCTTCCGCACTGGATGCGCATGCAGATGCCGGGAGGGAAGAATTATATGCAGGTGAAAGATGTGGTGGAAAAAAACAAGCTTCATACCATCTGCACCAGTGGAAACTGTCCGAATATTGGCGAATGCTGGGCAGAAGGAACAGCCACTTTCATGATCCTCGGTGATACCTGTACCCGCTCATGTAAATTCTGTGCCGTCCATACCGGCAGGCCGCTGCCGCCGGATCCGGATGAGCCACGGAGACTTGCCGAATCCATTCGAAAAATGAACATCAAACATGCGGTGATTACTTCGGTGGACCGCGATGACCTGGATGACAAGGGCGCCGGGTACTGGGCCGAAACCATACGTGTGCTGAAGTCCGAACTGCCGGAACTGACCATGGAAACACTGATCCCGGACATGGACGGGAGACCGGAACTGATCCGCCAGGTGATCGATGCAGCGCCAGAAGTGATCTCCCATAACCTCGAGACTGTAAGAAGACTTACTCCGCAGATCAGGAGCCGCGCAAAATATGCAACCAGCCTGGAGGTAATACGTCAAATCAGCAGTTCAGGACTGATCTCAAAATCAGGGATCATGCTTGGACTCGGGGAGACCGAACCCGAGATCATTGCAACCATGGATGACCTGCTGGAGGTTGGATGCGAGGTGTTAACCATCGGCCAGTACCTGCAACCCACGCTCGGCCACCTGCCGGTGGAGGAGTATATTGTACCTGAAAAATTTGCGGAATACAAAGGAATTGCACTGCTGAAAGGCTTCAGGCACGTGGAAAGCAGTCCGCTCGTACGTTCTTCCTATCGTGCGGAACAACAATTGAGGAAATGATGGAATGGCACTATGCCAGCAGGTGGCATGTACATGATCAATCAGATACGTCGAAATAAGTTATAACAATATCAGGAAATGTCAGAATTAGTATTTCAGGACCTGGGGTCAAAGGACTACAAGGAGACCTGGGACTACCAGGAGGAACTGTTCGGTAAATGGATGGATTTCAAGCGAGATGGCGAACAGGGAACGCCACCAAAGGAGTACCTGTTGTTTGTTGAGCATCCGCATGTGTACACCCTGGGTAAAAGCGGAGATGAAAAAAACATGCTCATCCATGCCGATTTCCTGAAGGAGATCGATGCTACTTATTACAAGATCAACAGGGGGGGCGACATTACCTACCACGGACCAGGACAGATTGTAGGATATCCGATTATCGACCTGGAATTCCATGAAATGGGCCTGAAGGGTTATATTAAATTCCTCGAGGACTCCATCATTGAATTATGTGCAAATCACGGCATTGCAGCGACCCATTCAGAAACAGCCACCGGTGTGTGGCTGGATGAGGGTCATCCGCGCAAGGCCCGGAAAATATGCGCCATCGGGGTGCGCTCCAGCCGGTATATTACCATGCATGGTTTTGCATTCAATGTAAATACAAACCTCGATTACTTTACCTATATCAATCCGTGTGGATTCCAGGAAAAAGGGGTGACCTCCATGGAAAAGGAACTGGGTGAAAAACAGGACATGGAGCAGATCAGGGAAGAATTGAAGGGGATCCTGCTGCAACGATTGAAAGTCTGATCATAACGCTTGCTGCAGCTTGTGACAACTGCCCGGGATTCCCGGTGCGGTGACCGAAAAATGAACCACCAATGCTTTCTGTGGCCATCGAAATGCTGCTCACGAATGTTTTCGCAGTTCCCTGATCTGCCTGAGTGCGTTGCTGACTTCCGTGGTCGGTTGTTGACAGGTCTTGTTGACACAGACATAGATGGTTGTCTGGCCGGGAACATGCTTATGCTGAAGCACGGGCAGGGAGCTGCCGTTCTCTCCTCCGGCCAGCAACACATCAGGCAGGTATTCCATGCTTAACTCCCTGCGGATTTTTTCCGCATCCCTGCCAATGATCACCACTTCAAACAGGTCTTTTGCGAACCATGCCATAAGGATATCCCAGTTGGAATAATAGGCACCTCCCTGTAAAGCATGCTCTTTAACGTTGTCCAGCATTTGCCTGGCCCGCATGGTATAGTCATTGTTATCGAAATATGCTCCGAGCAGGAAGAGGTTTTTCGCCATCTCAGAACTGGCGGAGGGAATCACGTTATCGGGCACCTCCATCTTCCTTGCCACGAGTTCCGGATCAAGGTCGGAAGTGTAAAACAGCATTCCGCTGGCAGGATCATGGAAATGGGCAAGCACATATTCCGTCAGCTGCCTGGCAAGCATCAGCCATTCTTCATCAAAGGTTGCCTGGTAGGCAGCGATCATCGCGGCAATGGTGAAGGCATAGTCGTCCAAAAACCCGTTGATCGTAGCTTTACCATCCTTGTAATTTCTGAGCACACGATGGTCTTCACGGATCATGTGGGTCCGAATGAACGTCAGGTTTGCAAGTGCCGCATCGAGGTAGTCTTGTTGGGAATAAGCAAGGTATGCCTCGATAAATCCCTTGGCCATCAATGCATTCCATGAAGTAAGAATTTTATCGTCCAGTCCCGGGCGGACCCTGGTTTCAAGCGATGCAAGCAGGTGTTGGTTTGCTTGTCTGAGCAATGCATCCAGTTCCTGTTCAGTGATACCATGTTTGGCGGCGAACGCTTTCCTGTTTTTTCCTGTATGCAGGATGTTGGTTCCATCCTCCCAGTTACCGCCCGGCAGCACACTATAATATTCAGCAATGATGGCAGCGGAATCTTCCCGGATAGTATGCTTATTATGCTCATTTTTTTCTCCCGCAATTTGGGGATTGACGAGTGCCTGGATAAAAGCATCGTGACTCCAGGTATAGTATTTTCCTTCCACTCCTTCGCTGTCGGCATCCAGCGCGCTGTAAAAGCCGCGCTCCGGGGAAGTCATTTCCTGTTTAATAAATGCCAGGGTTTCCTGGCTGATCCTCTTGTATTCATGGTCCCTCGTGACACGGAACGCTTCCGCATAGAGGGTGACGAGCTGGGCATTGTCGTACAGCATTTTTTCAAAATGCGGGACCTTCCATTCGGCATCCACGGAATAACGGGCAAATCCGCCACCAACCTGGTCGTAGATTCCTCCTGCTGCCATCTTGTGCAAGGTCAGCCTGACAGCCTCAAGGGCTTCCTTGTTACCACTGAGAAGCTGGTAGAACAGCAGGAACCTGTGCCCCGATGGCAATGGAAATTTGGGAGCCCCTTTGGTCCCTCCATTTTCGGTATCCAGTTGGCGAACCCATTTTTCAAAGATCTCATCCAGGTCCCGCATCGCATATGCTTCTCGTGCTTCGGCGTTGTAAATGGATTCCTGTGACCTGATCCCGTGTGTCAGGTTCCTCGCCTGTTCCTCCGTCTCTTCCGGGCGGGTCTTGGTAAATTCCAGCACCTGTTTCAGCATTTCAAGCCACTCTGCCGGGGGGAAATAGGTGCCGGCATAGATCGGCCGGCCATCCGGAAGCGCGATGCAGTTTAATGGCCAGCCACCACGTCCCGTAAGGAGCTGGACCGCCTGCATGTATACCTGGTCCACATCCGGACGCTCCTCGCGGTCCACCTTGATCGCGATATAATGGTCGTTCATGAATGCAGCTATCGCTTTATTTTCAAAACTCTCATGCTCCATCACGTGGCACCAGTGACAGGCGGAGTAACCGATGCTGATCAGTAAAAGTTTCTTTTCCTGCCTGGCTTTTTCAAGTGCCTGTTCACCCCAGGGATGCCAGTTCACCGGGTTATAGGCATGTTGCAGCAGGTAGGGGCTGGATTCGTGGATCAACTGGTTGGCGGATGATGGTGCTGTATTTTTCATATTGTATCAGGCGATTACATTATACCGGTTCTATATGATAAAACACCACGCCAGTTTGAATGTTCAGCAATGCACTTTTCCAGAGGACATGAAAATTCCAACTTCTTCAATATGCGCATGAATAGCGTTAATATCAATCAATCGTATGTGTAACCCCCATCAATTGACAGGATGTTTTCGCACTGGAATAAATGCATTTCCTTCTGCAATTACACCGTTGAAAAACCTGTGCCCGATGATAAGTGTTTCACGAATCTTTTTTGAAAGTAAAAAATTAAACATATATTGTATAACATCTAAAACTAAACTACTATGAAACCAAAAAAAGTACTGGCACCATTGGCCAAATGGTTATTGAGAATCTCGGTAGCTATACTGGTATTCGACTATTATTTCGATCAATTCACACAGTTTAGCTTTGATTCATTCGAATACTTTATTGCCTTTGCAATGATTTTAAGTGCTGCAGCATTGATCATCGGAGGTTTTATGAAAAAACATACGATGACGGTTGTGGCCGGACTGGTCATTTGCGGGTTGTCTGTAATAATGTTGCTGGTGGATGGGTTTAGCTTTGATATGCTGCTTAAACATATTGTGCCAGCCTCACTGGGGTTCTACTTTTTTGCCATGGGCAATAAAGGATAACGCTGTTGCGCTTCCTGCTTAAAACACATCCTGAAAGTTGCCGGTGAATTATTTAACCGGCCCATGGTGCTGGTTACCCGGCGCAATGCGTTGACTGTCAGTTAATGGGAGAAGGAATTACCCTTCCAGCATCGAAAGCAGGATAATCGCTTCTTCGCGTCTTTCACCACACACTGCCGGGTCGGCCCTGAACAGGTCACATACGGGCGGACGATCGGGATGATCGTAGATTCCACACGTATATTGTTCTGTGAGGTGGATGCACCGCACACCCGCAGGTTTCCCTTCGGGCATCCCCGGGATGGGGGAACTGATGGACGGGGCGATACAGCAGGCCCCGCAACCGATTCTGCAATCCATCCGGTAAAGATAAATTATTTTGTGAATGAGGATGATTTTAAGCAGTTTTGTAAACACACCTTTGATATTCACAGGTTCAACTGAATTCATGAAAAAAATGTCTTTCCTCCTGCTTGCAGCCCTGGTGGCTGTATCTTGTCTGAAAAAGGACGATTACCATATCGATATTACCTACACCGGTGAACAGCTGCGGTATATCAGCTGTCCCCTGGGAGGGATCGGTACCGGGAACATCCTCATCAATGGGTATGGGGCCATTCGGGATATCGAGATTTTCAACAGGCCGTCCATGGCTGAACTTCCGCCCGACATGACCTTCTTCTCGCTATACACAAAAAAAGCGGAACAGGATCCCGTTGTGCGGATACTCGAGCGGGAATTCCTGGATGAATATCCCAATCCGTTCGGTAAACCCAGGCAGCAACTCGGTGGTATTCCCCGTTTCCGCGAAGCTGTTTTCCACAATGCCTACCCGATGGTGCATCTCGATCTGATCGATGAAGTAGTGCCCCTGGACGTGACCATGTCGGCCTGGAGTCCTTTTATTCCGACAGATACCAGGAGCAGCAGTCTGCCGGCAGCAGTGATTGAATGGAAACTGACCAACCCCGGAGACGAAATAGTAGAATATTCGGTGGGTTTCACCATGGGAAACCCCATGAAAGCGCTGTCAGCAGGAGAACGACCGGGCAACGACGCTTGCACCGTAATGCCTGCGTCCTCCGGTCAGTGGACAGGCTTCACTTTCAGCAGTCCCGATGCTGCCACCGGAAAGCCGGATGCCGGGAATTTCCGTATCCTGTTTACCGGGGACAGCATCAACACAACGCTCCTTTCAGGCAGCGATTGGTGGGATGAGGCCCATCTCTTCTGGGAGGACTTCGCTGATGACGGACAAATTGAAGTGCGCGGCGATACTACTACCCGGCGGCGCACTGGCAAAGAAACAGCTGTGATGTCTATTTCAGGAACACTGGCGTCCGGGGAGACTGCCGTTCTGCCATTCATCTTCGCATGGCATATCCCTTACCGTCAGCTTGAGGACAATATGGCTTTCGGCAATGACGCGGTGCGCGGTACGATCACCAGGAATTATTACACGACGTTGTACGAAGACATCGACAGGGTAACGGAACACTTTACTGCAAACATGGAGGCGTTGAAAGAGAAAACGTATCGTTTCAGCGAGGCAATGAGCACCTCTTCCGTTCCGCCTGCAGTCCTTGATGCTGCCATCTCCAACATGGCATCGCTCAAGACCAACCTGCTGATGCAGAACGAGGCAGGTCATCTTCATGGATACGAGGGACTGGGCAATGACTTTGGATGTTGTGCCGGCAATTGCACACATGTCTGGAACTATGCCCAGACCATGGCCGTGCTCTTTCCCTCTCTTGAACGAAACGTGCGGGAGACCGGGTTTAACCACTCCACGCATGAAAACGGGTACCAGTGTTTCAGGACGGTATTTCCATTGTCTGACAACTTTTTCATGAATGTGGCCGCCGACGGACAGATGGGCAATATCATGCGGGTCTACCGGGAATGGAAAATGTCGGGTGATACGGAATGGCTGGGAATGATGTGGCCCGATGTGCAGCATGCACTGGAGTTTGCATGGAAAGGCGTGGGAGAACTGCAGGAAACATATCCATGGATGGACAATTGCCAGGTTCCATGGGATCCCAACAAGGAGGGGGTGATGCGCGGAGACCAGCACAATACGTATGACATCACTTTCTTTGGTCCGAACATGATGACAGGGTCGCTTTACCTTGGTGCCCTGAAGGCCTGTTCAGAAATGGCACTTGCGATGAATGCGCCCCAGAAATCGGTGGAGTACGGGGAGCTCTACCTGAAAGGCAGGGAGCGATACATGGACCTGCTCTGGAACGGGGAGTATTTTACGCAACAGGTGGAAGTGGTTGAGGGTGTGACGGTGCCCGACCGGTTAAAATCACCCCCGGATGCCAGCGGAAATGTGCTGCCAAAATACCAGGTTGGCGACGGGTGTCTCTCCGATCAGCTGCTGGGGCAATACCTTGCCTTTGTATCGGGAATGGGATATCTCATGGATACTTTTGTAACACGGCAAGCCCTGTCAGCGGTGTTCAAATACAATTTCAGGGAGGAGATGCGCAGTGTTGAAAACGTTCAGAGAATCTTTGCAGCCAACGGCGAACCCGGTTTGGTCAACTGCAGCTGGCCCGATGGAAACAGGCCGGTATTGCCATTTGTTTACTCAGATGAGGTATGGTCCGGCGTTGAATACCAGGTGGCCACCTCGCTGATTTTTGCAGACCTGGTGGACGAAGGACTGAAGATTACGGAGGGAGTACGCTCCAGGTACAGTGGAGCCAACAGGAATCCGTTTGCCGAAATCGAATCTGGCCGCTATTATGCGCGAGCTATGTCGAGCTGGGGAGTCTACCAGGCGATGGCCGGGTACCAGTACGACGCGACAAAGGACAGGATGAAATTCTCACCTGCGGAAGATGTGTTGCCGGTCCGCTTTTTCTGGTCGGCAGGAACAGGGTGGGGGACGCTGGAGGTATCACGGGCGAAGATACAGCTTACGTGTCTGCACGGGACCCTGGACCTGGATGAGCTGGTGTTTGAAGGGAGATCCTTCTTTGTGTTGCGGGAATTTGTTCCTTCTCACGATGTGAATGTCGATTACGAAAATGTGTCCCTTATCCTCGCATTCAATGGCACGCTGTCACTGGAGGAAGGCGAAGCATTCAGGATGGAACTGCCATAATCATAAGACCCTCCGGCACTGCATAACCTGCAGGAGCTTATCGGAAGCATTTATTCATGCCTCTTACTGCAAACTGACCATGGGCCGAATCCCTATTTTTCCGCCAGGTAGCTGTGGACGCTTTTGGCAACCCTTCGGCCACTGGCGATGGCATTTACCACCAGGCTTGCCCCGGTGATTGCGTCACCGGCTGCAAACACATTTTCAATATTGGTCTGGTGGTTTTTCCCCACCCTGATATTCTTTCTTTCTGAAAGATCAAGTCCCAGGTCCGTTACCAATCCTTCCAGCACCGGGTGCACAAATCCCATCGATAGCAGCACAAGGTCTGCCTGTATGGTTTCCTGCGTTCCGGGAACCGTTTTCATGGCGTAGCTCCCATTGACGAGTCCCCATTCAACCTGCTCAATATCAGCCGATATGACCCTCTGTTGCAACCCGTTGAATTTGACTGTTGAAATGTTCCAGCGGCGTTCACAACCTTCTTCGTGCGAAGTGGAGGTCTTCAGAATCTTGCCATAGTAAGGCCACGGGTTGTCTGACGTTCGCTTTTCCGGGGGCTTGGGCAGTATCTCTATCTGTGTTACGCTCTTTGCCTTCTGACGTATTGAGGTTCCCACACAGTCAGACCCGGTATCCCCTCCGCCAATCACCAGCACGTGCCGGTCTTTGGCAATGATTCGCTCATCATAGGGGATCTCCGTTCCCGATACGATCCTGTTCTGTTGTCCGAGAAATTCCATGGCAAAGTGGACACCATCCAGGTCCCTTCCGGGCACGGGCAGATCACGCGGCTGCATGGCTCCGATCGTAAGACACACTGCATCAAAGGAGCTTACAAGCTCCTGCACTGAAATATCATGGCCGATCTGCATATTGCATTTCACTACCACGCCTTCTTCTTCCATCAGTCGGATCCGGCGGTCAATGGTATACTTATTCAGTTTAAAATCGGGAATCCCATACCGCAGCAGACCGCCCGGTTTCTCATCTTTTTCGAACAAGGTAACGGTATGACCGGCCTTGTTCAGCAGATCAGCTGCTGCCATCCCTGCAGGTCCGGAACCTATCACAGCCACTGTTTTTCCTGTACGCTGTTTCGGTGGGCTGGGTTTGATGTATCCTTCTGCAAACGCTTTTTCGACGATGGCCACTTCGTTTTCCCGGATTGTTACCGGCTCCTCACCGATATTCAGCACACAGCTGTGCTCACATGGGGCAGGGCATATCCGTCCAGTGAATTCCGGGAAATTATTGGTTGAATGAAGCAGGTCGATGGCTGCTTTCCAGTCACCCTTGTATAACTTTTCGTTCCATTCAGGGATCAGGTTATCTACCGGGCATCCCCACTGGCATAAGGGAATGCCGCAATCCATACACCGGGATGCCTGCAATGCCCTGTCTTCACTGTTCAGTGTTTGTTCAACTTCACTGTAATCTGATGTGCGCTCATGAATGGGCCGGTTCCCCGCATTCTTTCTTGCAACCTTCATGAATCCTTTAGGATCAGCCATAATATTCTGATTTTCTGATAAGTTCCTTTAAAATTACTTGTCACCCTGGTTCCTGTCAGTCGGAGGATACATGCTCCACATCCTTCTCCACTTCCGAAATACGTTTATTCAGTTCTGCCAGCTTCTGCTCCTGTAATACTTTCTTGTATTCAAACGGGATAACCTTCAAAAATTTAGGTATGTATAAATGCATTTCCGACAATATCTTTTCGGCGATCAGGCTGCCGGTGTGCTCATAATGTTTGGAGATCAGTTCTGTCAGTTCCCTGATATCGGACTGTTCTTCGAGCAATGAAAGCTCCACCATGCCCATGTTGCAGTAATAATCCACGTTTCTGGTTTCATTCAGTACATAGGCGATTCCACCGCTCATGCCTGCTGCGAAGTTCCTGCCGATCTCACCGAGCACGACCACCCGTCCACCGGTCATATATTCACATCCATGGTCGCCGACACCTTCCACTACTGCGATGGCACCGCTGTTCCGTACGGCAAAGCGCTCGCCGGCCATTCCGGAGATATATGCCTCACCACGGGTTGCCCCATAAAGCACTGTATTGCCGATAATGATGTTCTTATGCGACTCGAAAGTGGATCCCGGCGGCGAAACCACGATGATGCGTCCGCCTGAAAGACCCTTGCCCAGGTAATCATTGGTATCACCCTCCAGGTGGAATTCCATTCCTTTTGAGAGAAATGCACCAAAACTTTGTCCGGCAGATCCGGAAAACCTGCACTTGATGGTACCATCAGGTAATCCTTCTGCGCCATATTTTTTTGTGATCTGACCCGAAAGCATGGCTCCGGTGGTCCGGTCAGTATTCCTGATCGGCAGTTGAATAGTTACCTGTTCACCGTTGTCAAGTGCCGGTGCGGCTTTCCTGATCAGTTCCCTGTCGAGGATATCTGCAATCTTATGCTCCTGGGGCTGCTGCCAGCGCATGGCATTGGTTTTCGCTTCTTCCGGCATGAACATCAGCGGGGAGAGATCGAGATTTTTGATTTTCCAGTTGGTCACCTGTTCATCCCTTACCAGCAGGTCGGCTCTTCCAACGATTTCTTCAAACTTTTCGAATCCAAGTTCTGCCAGGTGTTCCCTGGTCTCTTCGGCAATGAACCTGAAATAGGTCTCCACATAATCAGCGCTGCCGTTGAAACGTTTCCTGAGTTCCGGGTCTTGCGTTGCCACGCCCACCGGACATGTATTCAGGTGACATTTGCGCATCATCACGCATCCCAGGACGATCAGTGCCGCTGTGGCAAAACCAAATTCCTCGGCACCCATGAGGGCCGCCATGATGACATCCCGGCCATTTTTTATTTGCCCGTCTGCCTGCAGCACCACTTTCTTCCGAAGATTGTTCATCACCAGTATCTGCTGGGTCTCGCTGAGTCCCATTTCCAGCGGCAGGCCTGCATGTTTAATGGAGGAGCTTGGACTGGCGCCTGTACCTCCTTCTGCACCACTGATGGTGATCAGGTCGGCAGATGCCTTGGCTACCCCTGCGGCAATGGTTCCGACCCCGGTCTCTGAGACCAGCTTGACGCTTACTTTGGCATCGGGATTTACATTTTTCAGATCAAAGATCAGCTGCGCCAGGTCCTCAATGGAATAGATATCATGGTGCGGCGGGGGAGAGATCAGCGTGATTCCCGGTATGGAGTACCTGGTTTTGGCAATGATCTGGTCCACTTTATGGCCCGGCAACTGGCCCCCTTCTCCGGGTTTTGCTCCCTGGGAGATCTTGATCTGTATCTCATCGGCATTCACCAGGTATTCCGCGGTAACACCGAAACGTCCGCTGGCGACCTGCTTGATTTTGCTCCTCGCGCTGTCGCCATTTTCAAGGGGTTTGAAACGCACCGGGTCCTCACCTCCTTCACCTGTGTTGCTGCGGCCCCCGATCCTGTTCATGGCAATGGCCAGCGCCTCGTGTGCTTCCCTGCTGATGGATCCGTAAGACATGGCTCCGGTAACGAACCTTTTCATGATATTTTCAGCTGGTTCCACTTTTTCGATAGCGATAGGATTCTTTTTGTAGTCCAGCATTCCCCGCAGGAATCCTGGTAACTTTGTATCCCTGTCAACAATGGCACTGTATTCCTTGAATTTACTGTAATCATTGTTCCGCGTGGCCCATTGCAGCAGGGAGATCGATTCGGGATTCCAGGCATGCAGTTCGCCATGTTTGCGGTATTGATAGATACCCTCGGTAAGGGGCGAAGCAAGCGGCTCCGGGGCGTATGCGTTCTTATGAGGTATCAGGATTTCCCTGGTCAGTTCTTCCATGCCAATACCTCCAATTCGCGAATGGGTTCCTTCGAAGTATTTGTTAATGATAGCTTTATCTATACCCACCGCTTCGAAAATCTGGGCGGCACGGTAACTCCTGAGCGTGGAGATCCCCATTTTGGACAGGATTTTCAGCAATCCCTTCTCGACAGCATGCATGAAGTTCCACTCGGCACGGTCATAATCCATCTGCATCTTGTTTCCCTTCACCAGCTTTTCGATTGCGGCGAAACACATATATGGATTAATGATACTGGCACCGTACCCGAATAGCAGGGCAAAATGCATCACTTCCCTGGGCTCAGCCGATTCGACCACGATATCGATCTGCATACGCTTCCGTGTATTGATCAGGTGATGATGTACAGCCGATACTGCCATAAGAGAGGGGATGGGAGCCTGTTCTTCTGAAATCCCACGATCGCTGAGGATAATATAGTTCTTGCCTTCATCCACTGCTTTCTCAGCAGCCTTGCAAATTTCATCTACCATCCGTTCGAGACCCCCGGCCCCTTCTGACGCCTTGAACAGCATGGGTATGGTGGTGGATGCAAATCCTTTATAACTCAGTCGTTTGATAAGCTCAAAAGTGGTGTTGGAGACGACCGGTGTTTTGAATTTCACCAGTTTGACATGGTCAGGATGGGTTTCCAGTAAATTGGTCTGGGTGGAGCCGAGGTAACCGGTGAGGGTCATCACCAGCTCTTCCCTGATCGGGTCGATGGCAGGATTGGTGACCTGGGCAAACAACTGCTTGAAATAATTGAACAACCTGTAAGGTTTCTCTGAAAGCACTGCCGGAGGAGCATCATTCCCCATGGAACCTGTGGGTTCCTTTGCTGCGGTGGCCATGGGAAGAATGATTTTTTCAATGTCTTCCGTTGAATAATTGAAGGTCTTTTCAAAAATACTGTAAGCCTCACCAAGTCCGACAGGTGCTTTCTGGCCCGTTTCGATTTTCTCCAGGCTCACCATGTTTTCCTTGATCCAGTCGATATAAGGATACTCGCCGGCAAGTTCCTTTTTGATTTCAGGGTCGTATTTGATGGTACCCTCCTTTGTATCCACCAGCAACAATTTACCCGGACGGAGTCGTCCCTTCTCCCGGATATCTTCCGGGGGAAAAGTCAGCACACCAACTTCGGATCCCATCACCATGATATCGTTCCTGGTGATCACGTACCTGGAAGGACGCAATCCGTTCCGGTCAAGCGTTCCCCCGATATACCGCCCGTCGGAGAACAGGAGCGATGCCGGACCGTCCCAGGGTTCCATGAATGTGGAATGGTACTGGTAAAACGCTTTCAGTTCGCGGGAAATGGGATTTTTTTCGTTCCACGATTCCGGTATGAGGATCGACATGGCATAGGGCAGCGATTTTCCGCTCATCACCAGGAATTCCAGTACATTGTCGAGCGATGCGGAATCGCTTTTGTCGGGTTCAATGACCGGGTAAATCTTCGACAGGTCACCCAGGTTGTCCGATTTCAGGATGGACTCCCTTGCCGCCATCCAGAACCGGTTGCCTTTCACTGTATTGATCTCCCCGTTATGGGCAAGCATGCGGAACGGCTGTGCCAGGTCCCAGCTGGGAAAAGTGTTGGTACTGAACCGGGAATGAACCAGTGCAATGGCGCTTTCGAGCCGCTTGTCCTGCAGGTCCAGGAAATACTCCCTCAGCTGCTCACTGGTAAGCATGCCTTTGTAGATCAGTACCTTGGTGGAAAGACTTGGGAGGTAGAAAAAGTTTTTCTGGCTGATCCCTGAGGATGCGATCTGTTTTTCCGCCCGCTTGCGGATAATATACAATTTTCGCTCCAGTACATCCTGGTTCGGCTCTTTTCCTCCCAACATGATTTGCCTGATCACCGGTTCCGCAGCGCGCGAGATGTCTCCCAGAATTGAATTGTCCGTGGGCACTTCCCTGAAGCCAATAAAGTCAACACCTTCTTCGGCAATGATTTGTAAAAGAATGTCTTCACATGCCTTGGCTGCATTTTTATCCTGCGGGAAAAACACCAGCCCGGTCCCGAATTGTCCTTCATGAGGAATGGCGTACCCCTGCATCAGGTAAAAGTCGCGGGGGACCTGGATCAGGATTCCTGCACCGTCCCCGGTTTTGCTGTCGGCCCCTTCTGCCCCGCGGTGTGTCATATTCTTCAGAGTTTCCAGTCCCTGCCGGATGATGGAATGTGACTTCTCTCCCTTCAGGTGGGCAACAAAACCAATTCCGCAATTGTCGTGTTCCATTTCAGGACTGTACAGTCCTTGTTGCATTGGGCGTTCTCTTCTCATCTCTTTTTCTCCTATTAAAAAGAAGACCGTTCCTCTGGTCTTTTTCCGGAAACGGTCTGCTTTGATTCACTTATACCATTCCTATCCGGATTGTCGCATATTCATTACAACCCTTATCAGATGATTGGCAGTATCGTGTTTTGTTTTCGTCATGCGTTGCAAAGATAATTATTAATAATTACGAATCAAAAGTGTAAAATGCTTAATAATTATAAATTAACACCTTTTTATGCTTCAAAACTTAAAAACTGAAAGATAAACGACAAAAAATTGGCCTTTGAACCGGGTCGGTATCCTTGCAGGAACTTCCTGTTTATTAGGCATTTTTCGGAATTGAACATGCAAAAGGGCATTCATTATACAGGTGCCGCCCTGAATTACTTAAGGTCTGTTGAAAAAGTCTGTCTCACACCAGCTGCAATACGGCAAAGCTCTGTATGATGTGAACAGGGCACTGTGCAAAAGACCGGAGCATGGCAATAAAAAAGCGGTGCCGTTTCCGATACCGCCTCTCAAACTAACCATTTATATAAAAGTGCGTGAAGGAGGTATTAATTGAAAGCGGATTCACCATGTTCGTATACATCCAGGCCTTCTTCTTCAACCCGCCTGCTGACGCGAATCCCGATCGTTTTCTTCAGGATAAAGAACAGGATAAAACCGAGGCCCATGGCCCATGCTGCCACAGCGAGGACACCAATGGCCTGGATGCCCAGGAGTGTGGTTCCGCCGCCATAGAAGAGACCTTCGGTGGTGCTGAATAGTCCGACAAGAAGTGTGCCTGCAGCTCCGCTGAGTCCGTGTACAGATACTGCACCCACGGGATCATCCACTTTCAGCACCCTGTCGATGAATGCCACTCCGAATACCAAAATCACACCTGCGATGATGCCGATGAGGACTGCGCCACCCGGACTGACAATATCACAACCTGCCGTTATGGCAACCAATCCGGCAAGTGCGCCGTTCAGGGTAATGGACAGGCCGGGCCGCTTGTATTTCATCCAGGTAACAAACATGGCAGTAACTGCACCGGCAGCAGCAGCCAGGTTGGTGGTGATAAAGATGTGCGAAATGGCGACCGCATTCTCTTCACCCGCAGCAGCCAGCTGTGAACCGGGGTTGAATCCGAACCAGCCGAACCAGAGGATGAATACACCCAGCGCGCCCAGCGCCAGGTTGGATCCGGGGATCGCTTTGGGTTCGCCTGCTTTGCCGTATTTGCCCAGGCGGGGGCCAACCATTGCTGCGCCAATGAGGCCGACCCAGGCACCCACAGAGTGGACCACTGTGGATCCGGCGAAATCGTGGAATCCAAGCTCAGAGAGCCATCCGCCTCCCCATACCCAGTGTCCTGATATGGGATAGATGATCACTGTGATCGCCACGCTGAAAATCAGGTATGCTGAAAATTTGGTCCGCTCAGCCACGGCTCCCGAAACGATCGTAGCCGCTGTAGCCGCAAAGACTGTCTGGAACATCAGTGAGGCCTTGTCGGGCACCCCGTTGATGGCATCACTGTTAAAGAATAAGGACATCTTCCCGATGAACCCTCCGACATCTTCACCGTACATGATGGTATACCCGATCAGCCAGAAGCCCATGGATCCGATGGAAAAGTCCATCAGGTTTTTCATTAAAATGTTCGCCGTGTTCTTGGACCTCGTGAATCCTGATTCAACCAGGGCAAAACCGGGCTGCATGAACATCACCAGGGCCGCGGCAACCAGGATCCAAATGGTATCTATAGAAATTGTTAATCCTTCCATGATCTAGTTATTTATTGTTTACAATTAGTCCTTGATATACAGTGATTCATCTCCCGCTTCCCCGGTCCTGATCCGTATGCTCTCATGAATGTTGGAGATAAATATTTTCCCGTCTCCCACTTCCCCGGTTCGGGCCGACGCTGTGATGGTGTCGATGGTTTTTTGCAGGTTGATGTCCCTGACTACAATAGAAAGGTAAATCCTTTCAATGGTGCTTGTGTCATAGGCTACACCACGGTAGACCCTGCTCTGGCGTGCCATTCCCACGCCCCTTGCATCCCAGAATGAGAAAAACTCAATGCCATTGTCATGAAGAGCGTCTTTCACCTCCTCAAACTTGGTTTTCCGGATAATCGCTTCTATCTTTTTCATTGTGTATTGTTTTTTCTGTTAATGATCTGCTTAGAATGATATGCCTGCAACCACGTAATATTGCTCCCTGTCAGGATTCCATATCATAGACCCGCTCAGGGGCAATGCAAATTTTTCGGTGATCTGGATTTCTTTCGATACTGACAGTCCAATGTTACACAGTGCAAAAGCTTGCCAGGGAACGTGGTGCAGTGCAGCAGGTTAGGTTGCAGTGCACCCTGTTACACAGTGCAAAAGCTTGCCAGGGAACGTGGTGCGGTAAAAGGTATTGTTTCAGCAGGCAGCTGTGTGGTTGGGAATGTTGTGTCTTTGGTCAATAGAAGGTCCGAATGGCCCGTAAGTATGCTGTTCCGGAATGAAGTAATCACCCCGGAAACAGTAAAAAAGGAGTTATCCGGAATTTGGAATGAAGCCGTGAATCGTTGGTCGCTGAACTGATACAGTCAACCATATATTACAACATGAGCCTTGCTTAGGTAATCCGGTCAGTTCGTATTCCGGTCGCGGTGCAGGTAGTGAAACCGGGTGACAGCAGTCTAAAATGTGACGATCACCGGTGTCTCATTCTTGGTATATCTTGCCTGTACTTCTTCAAAAACCTGGAAATTATCAGTATCCGGATCCCCGATCCTGACGGTATAGGTCCCTCCATAGGTAAATACTCCCGGTTGGTAGCTGTTGCCAGGCACCCTTACGGTATACACGGTCTCCCCGGTGTCAGGGTCGATTATTTGGAAGACAGGATGCTTGTCAAGTCCTTCCACGACATAATTGGGAAGCCAGGTACGGACGGTTTGGCTGTAATTGTCCAGCATGGAAATGGTTTTTGGCCATCCCGGGAACATGTCTTCTGCTCCCCGGGTCGGGTCGGCATCCCTGCGCCAGTTTTCGAACGTGATCTCGCCGGCTGGCTTATTGAACCTGATGATCCCGTAACCAACGGCACGATTGTACAATGCAGCTGGTTCTTTATCTGTTTCAACCGGGTTTGCAACTGCCCAGACGGTCATCCTGTTGCCGAAGCCGTCGAAATACTTGCCGGTATAAGGTGGCATGCCCTCCTGGTGATCCAGTCCCGGTTCCTGCGGAAACCACCTGCGCGGCCAGAGGTTTCCGATGGCAGGTACACAAAATGAATAGCTGGCGTCCTCCCATCTGTCTGTTCCCATATGGATCAGCGATCCAAGGTGCTGATCGCCCGCAATGATCGGGGCAAATCCTTTCCTGATCACCTTCAATGCCTTGTTCCTTCCGGTCTGGGGCCATCCGTTTGAGTCCATATCCTTGGCAACCCTGTATCCTTCCGGAATAACTCCGGGGGGAGGAGCATCCAGACTGGGTGTTCCTGCATCTGTCCGGAAAGTATCCGGGTAGGTCGACAGGTTGGCGAAAATCGTCTGGCTGACCACGGCCTTCATATCTGTCCCTTCCCAGTCAGAGGTCCAGTCCTCAAGGAAAGCCAGTTGCCTGTCGCCCAGCAGTTTTGCTTCAGAATCGTCCAGCCTTCTTCCGCTGATCCACGGGTTTTGCGCAAAGCCGTTGACGACCCTGGCATCCGGAAGCATCACAGAGGGGGGAGATTTGAATTTGCGGACTTCCAGGATAGCAAAACTGATCCTTCCGTAATTCAGGTCTGTGTAATAAACCTCGATACCCTGCTTTACGGGAGAAGGATCATAGGGATCGGGGAGGTGGCTGGTCTGGGTCTTCTGGATCATATTCACAGAGGAAGGACGCAGCTTGTAGCCGCCCTGGTCCTGTTGCCAGTGTGATTCAAGACCCTGGTAGTGATCCGGGTAAATGGAGTCTTCAGGGTATGCAGGTGCAGCCTTACCGCCGGCTCCCCAGATATTGCCATGGTAAACGTCGTGGTCGTCGAGCATACAAACGGTCGGTGTATTCCGCATTAATTCCCCGGTTGACCAAAGAAACATATACCATTTATAGAGATAGTCCAGTTCCGTATTTTCCGGGGTGGACATGTCGGGAGGGGTAGGCCGGCCTTCGTAAATCTGATCACCTGTAAAAAACAGTATATCAGGCTTCTGTGCTGTGACCGATTGCACAAACGATTGGTGTGGGAACCACAACCGGTCGGGATAATCACAGTTCTGGCCATTGATGTTGCCTTCCATATGAGAGATACATGCAAATGCTCCAACAACGAGTTCCTCCTTGTCCACCGGTTCGGGTTTGATCACGCCTGTGTAATAGTAGGTGCGCATCCTGCCCTTATGATCAGGGATCCTGTATGCCAACCGGTATTCCTGCTCCAGGTCATCCCGCCAGTTATCAAACCGTACCGGTGCGATGAAGGCATCCCGGTCGATAACGACGGAGTCGCTCTCTGTCCATGACCGTTCACCTTTCCTGCGCAACCACATCCGCACATATGATTGGTCTTCTTCACCAATCGGGGGCATCTGGACAGTAAGCTTCAGCACACCATCACTGAGGGTATGCATTGTACCCATGACAGGTCCGAACCTCTGGTGGCTGTTTTCAACCAGTGCATCGCCTTTCATGTTCAGTTTCCCGAACCAGTAGCCGGGTCCCGCAAGCCCCTTTTCAATATGATTGGCTGCAAGGGCGATATTTCCCTGCAGCCTTTCCGGCGATATTTTGGTGAGGTTGTTGTGGCTGACCTCGTCCCTGGTGTGCTGGTCCACCGCCGAAGCCGAGATCGTGTAGGTACTGTCTTCATTCAGGTAGATATCAACGGTCAGGATCAGGCTATCGGGATAGTCCTGTTCGGGGAGCTGCTGCATGGACCCGATCAGTTCCCGGTTATTGGTATTGTCGAGGAAAACCACCTGGCCGTTTTCATTTACAGCAATGATGATGCCTCCTCCTTTTCCTGGTGAATGGTGGATCAGTGCACTTCCCCTGTAGTCCATTGTTCCTTCTCCGGCACCAACCAGGATACCTGCCCATCCTTCACTGCCCTGCCTGGTTGCCAGTTGGTCGAGCCCCAGGAAAAGATCAATTTCGAGTTTTCCGTTTTGGTCTCCCACCTGGTGGGTGAGCAGGTGGACGGTCCGTAACCCCAGCGAGGTGTTCATACATTTCAGTTTTCCGTCCTCAATGCGCCAGTCCTGCATCCGGTTGGCCCAAAATTCAGGTCCGGCCCAAACACGGTCGGGCTGGTGTTCCCATGCACTCGTGTACCTGGTGCCAGTGCGGTCACATGATGAGAATGTTAAGATCAGGATTGTTGCGGCAATGATGAGTTGGACAGTTATTTTCATGGGTTCAGTTCAATTGGTTTTACTGGAATTATTTTCAATTCACCGGATGTTCCGGGTTCCTGGTGTTTTACCGGGAACCCTGACTTTCCTTTTTTCCTCTTTCAGTACTTGCTGCATCTCCACCCATTCTTCTAACGTATTTCCTGGAAGAATGATACATTTTATGGGTTGTTTTTTCAGGGAAATTACCGGCTATTGTCAATGTGTACGGACTGTTTCCAACCGGACTGCCTGTCTGTATGAAGTTATGTCCCGAATTCACCGCTTCCTTGTGACAGGTAATTACATCACCGGCATGCACACGATACCGGTCAGTGCATAGGGATACAGCATGCACATCAGCGTATATATATAAGTCAGCAGCAAAGAATTGAGACACAGAATAAAGCATTCACCGGGTCTTTGTGCTGTAAATGTACGAAAAACTAAAAAAGATTATATTTTTGTTGGTCTGAATACAAGCCGATGATCATCCTGGGAATTTCTGCCTACTATCATGATGCTGCAGCTGCCATAATCAGTGACCGGAAGATCATTGCCGCTGCGCAGGAGGAGCGATTCACACGTAAAAAGCACGACCCTTCCTTTCCTGCCCATGCTGTGAAATACTGCATGGAGGCGTCGGGTTACAGCCTGGACGAGATGGATGCCATTGTCTTTTACGATAAACCTTTCCTGAAATTTGAGCGCCTGCTGGAGACCTACTATCATTTTGCTCCCAGGGGGATCCTTTCGTTTGTCTCTTCCATGCCGGTATGGGTAAAAGAGAAACTTTTCCTGAAAAGTCTGCTGAAGAAAGAGCTGAAGAAAGCTGGGCTGAACAGCGCATCGGGTGTATCCCTGTTGTTTGCCGAGCATCACTTGTCACACGCTGCAAGTGCGTTTTATCCATCACCTTTCAGTGAGGCGGCAATCCTGACCATTGACGGGGTGGGAGAGTGGTCCACGGCTTCCATCTGCAAAGGCTCCGGAGCAGGTATAGAAGTGATCCGTGAGTTGTATTTCCCCCATTCAGTGGGATTGCTCTATTCTGCATTCACATACTTTTTGGGATTCAGGGTAAATTCGGGCGAGTATAAACTGATGGGTCTGGCCCCTTACGGAGTGCCTGATGCGGAAGAGACAAAGAGGTTTGAACAGGTCATCCATGCACACCTCGTGGAGGTGACAGAGGATGGCAGTGTATGGCTTAATCCCAAACTGTTTAAGTATGCCACCGGGCTTCGGATGGTTCCGGATGCAGCATGGAAAAAGTTGTTTGGTTTCCGGCGGCGCCGGCCTGAAGAAGAGATCAGGCAGCATCACTGTAACCTGGCTTATGCCATTCAAAAGGTGACCGAAGAAATTGTGCTGAAGATGGTGCGCACCGCAGTGAAGGAAACCGGTCTGCGCAACTTGTGCCTGGCCGGGGGGGTGACGCCCTGGCCAGGTTTGCAAAGGTTGCTGCACCGTGGATGTTTTTGATTTTCGTAACGGCTGCAATTGCAGTACTTCCGAAACTTGGCGTTGAGGCCGGTTCCGGTAACTTCTGGGAGGTGGCCAATGAACACATATGGACAGGCGTGGCGAAACCCGGACAGGCTCAATTCACCATATGGCACGTGATCTTTTTCACATGGCTTGCCAATGCGGCCATGCACCTGGGGATGTCGGACCTTACCATCCTTCGGTATGCAAAAAAATGGCAATATGGGTTTGCTTCCGCAGTAGGAATGTTCCTGGGACATTATGTTGCATGGATCGCATCGGGTATCCTTTAGGCAGCCGCCAGCTCAGATGCTCCGGGTGTAGTTGCCTACGAGGCAATCGGGATCGCAGGTGCCATTTGTGTGGTGATCGCGGGGTGGACCACCGCCAATCCGACGTTTTACCGGGCAGGACTGCTGCTGTTGCTTATTCCCGCCATTCTGCATTTCTCGGGCAGCATGGAGCTGGATCAGATAAAAAACCTGATGCTTGTGGGCACGGTGGTCTGGTTTATCGGCGCCATTCCCTGGCTGGGGAAAAAGACGAAAGAGGAATAACGCCAATAGTTTACTTTCCTATCTTGAAAATACCGGCCAGGCGATGGGACGAACGAGGAAAAGCAGGGTAAGTTTGCCGCATTCCTGTGCGATGTAATGCCGGTCAGAAATCGATCATTGCCTTCATCACGCCATCCCTGTAGCCTGCCACCATGTCAAAGGCCTGCTTTGTATCGGCAAGTGCAAAGCGGTGGGTAGCCAGAGGCCTTACATTGATCCTGCTGCTGGCAATCATTTCCAGTGTTTCATCAAGGGTTTCATTCTGGCGGCGTACATTCTGAATGGTGATCTCCTTTCTGCGCATTTGATCTGAAGGGAAAGACCACCGGTCAAATTCAGGAATGCCAATGACCATCAGCTTGCCGCCCGGCTTCAGCAATTCAATGGCCTGGTCGGCAGCCTCCTGCTGTCCACAGCATTCAAAGATCACATCCAGCAGGTTGGGCTCCAGTGAAGTGATCCCCTGCACAATGTCTTCCTTGTCCGGGTTCCCGGCCCAGGCAGCACCGTGCTGTTTTGCAATCTGAACCCGCTCATCCACTTTGTCTGTGACATATATTTTTCCCGCACCCCTGGAAATGGCGGGAAGCATTACTGAAATACCAATCGGACCAAATCCCAGGATTCCCACTTTTGCCCCCTCCATCGGAATCGAACTGTTGACGGCATACACCCCAATCGCCAGGGGCTCGGAAAGGGCGGCCTCGTCATAACTCATGTGATCCGGAATAGGGAAGCAGCTGGTCTCGGGCATCACGATATATTCTGAAAGACATCCTTCGGCCTGCCCGGGGCATCCAAGGAACCGTAATTTCCGGCAGGTGTGTGGACGCCCTGCAAGGCACTGGTCGCATTTCCAGCAGGGCATGGCAGGTTCAATGGCGATCCGGTCACCCGGCCTGACCCGTGTCACTGCCGCGCCGGTTTTTACGACTTCCCCTGCACCCTCGTGACCCACGGGAAAGGGATACTCCACTACCTGGGAACCGATTCTTCCGGATTTGTAGTAGTGCACATCAGAGCCGCATACCCCAACCACCTTCATCCTGATCAGTACATCGTTGTCGTTCACTATCATGGGGTCCGGGACCTGGCGCATCTCCATCTGCCATATCCCTGTAAGCATCATCGCATTCATGGTAAATCAGTATTGTTTTTCCTGTTGTAAACCTACATAAAATCCATCTATCTTATTCATGTATATTTAAAATCCATGGAAAATGTACAACCTGCAGAATGTCACGGAATCATTTCAGGTTCCCAAAAGTGAACCGGAAAAATTCTTTGGTAGCGCAGCAATTTAGTATATTTGAACCTGTTTTTTCTATGGGAACAAATTGTTCGGACAGGCATGTTCCGCCATGTGTGTTTCCATGGTCCTTCTATAATTTGTGCGTAAAACTTTAACAGACAGAATATGAATATTTTAGAACAATTAAAAAAGCATACCCAGGTGGTGGCCGATACAGGTGATTTTGAAACGATGCGCAGGTTCAAACCTGTGGACGCCACAACGAATCCCTCATTGATTTTTGCTGCTGCCCAAAAAGAGGAGTACCGTCACCTGGTCGACAAGGCAATCCAGATGGGAAGCAAGATGGGGGGAACTTCAGAAGAAAAGGTGAGCGAAACCATGGATCTGCTGGCTGTGCTCTTCGGTACGGAGATTCTGAATATTGTTCCGCGACGTGTGAGTACCGAGGTGGATGCCAGGCTTTCATTTGATACCGCTGGCAGCATTGACAAAGCAAGAAAACTGATCAGGCTGTATGAGGACCATGGTATTTCGCGGGAAAAGATACTGATCAAACTCGCATCCACATGGGAAGGGGTGAAAGCAGCAGAGAAACTTGAAAAGGAGGGAATCCACTGCAACCTTACCCTGTTGTTCAGCTTTGCCCAGGCGGTGGCCTGCGCTGAGGCTGATGTGCAGCTTATATCGCCTTTTGTCGGAAGAATCTACGATTGGCACAAAAAAGAGCGGGGGGTGGACCATATCCCGGGCAATGAGGATCCCGGGGTGCTTTCCGTACATAAGATTTATAATTATTATAAAAAATTCGGTTACGAAACCGAAGTGATGGGTGCTTCCTTCAGGAATACCGAAGAGATCATGGAGCTGGCCGGCTGCGACCTGCTGACGATTTCGCCGTCACTCCTTGGCGAGATGGAGGACATGGAAGGAAAACTGGAGGTGAAACTTGATCCGAAAAAAGCAGCCGGGATGGACATGGAAAAAATCCACCTGGATGAAAAGGAATTCCGCTGGATGCACAACACCGACGCCATGGCCGTTGAAAAACTGAGTGAAGGGATCCGCAAGTTCACAGCCGATATTGAGAAACTGGAGGAACTGGTCGCCAGGAATTTATAAGTCATTATATCATTATTATTCCGGTTAAAGCATTTGCTATGAGTATCTCCGTAAAATCCATTTTCCAGGCTGAAGCAGCTGCGGTAGGATCAATTCCCGAAGACCAGGCGTTTGAAGACATAGTCGCCCTGCTCTTCGAAAGGATTCATCAGAAAGGCGGCAAGGTGATCGCCAGCGGAATGGGGAAGGCCGGCCAGGTGGCCAATAACATCGCCACCACCTTCAGCGCAACCGGCACACCTGCCATTTTCCTGCACCCGAGTGAGGCGCAACACGGTGACCTTGGGGTGGTCCGCGAAAATGATGTATTGCTGGTGCTTTCCAATTCAGGAAAAACACGCGAAATCCAGGAACTGGTCGCGCTTACCCACCAGTTGCATCCCAAGCTGCCCGTGGTGCTGATCACCGGGAACACGGAGGGAGACCTGGTGGATAAATCCGTCATTACACTGCATACCGGCAACCCACAGGAGGTTTGTCCGCTGGGGCTCACCCCAACCACCTCCACTACCGTGATGATGGTCATGGGCGATGCCCTGACTGTGCTCCTGATGCAGAAAATAGGATTTAAGGCATCAGATTATGCCAGGCGGCACCATGGGGGCTACCTGGGCGAAAAATTACGTAACAACGAAAACAAATGAGAATAGCCAGGAATCATACCATGCTGCTGGTCATCGATATCCAGGAGCGGCTGCTGCCACACATGGCCGGCCATACTGAGCTGATCAAAAACACGGGCATCCTGCTGGAAGGAATCAAGGCGCTGCAGGTGCCTGTTTATCTTACTGAACAGTACACGAAAGGACTCGGGGAAACCGTCCGGGATGTCAGGGACCACCTGGAAGAATACGCACCTATGGAAAAAATGGCTTTCTCGTGTTGCGACGATAACGCATTTTCACTTGCGCTGGAGACGCATACAAAGAAAAATGTGGTGATCTGCGGAATCGAAACGCATGTCTGTGTGCTGCAGACTGCAATCGATTTACTTGGGAAAGGATACCAGCCGGTGGTTGTTGAGGATTGCACCTCCTCCAGGAAACTGAGCGATAAAGCAATAGCCATTGAGCGGATGCGCCAGGAAGGTGCGATCATTTCGAGTTGTGAATCCATTTTATTTGAACTTACCCGGATCTCAGGAACCCCGGAATTCAAGGCAATCTCAAAACTGGTGAAATAATGCCAAAAACTCCTTCTACGCCAAAGGTTTATGCAGTTGGGGAAACTGTGTTTGACATCATCTTCAAAGACTTCCATCCTGAGGCAGCAAAGCCCGGTGGTTCCGCATTTAACGCCATGATCACGCTTGGCAGACTGGGTATTCCCGGATCATTTATCAGCGAGGTAGGCAACGACCGTGTCGGGAATTACATTCTTCAGTTCCTTGCTGACAACGGGGTTGACAATGAATACGTCGTTATGTTTGAAGATGGAAAATCTGCGCTTTCCCTGGCTTTTCTGAATGCCTCTTCCGATGCCGAATATGACTTTTATAAAGACTATCCGAACCAGCGGTTGAACGAGGTGATGCCTCAATTCGGCCCTGATGATTACCTTTTGTTCGGATCTTTTTATGGACTGAACCCTGTGTTGCGTCCACAGATCACCTCCCTGCTGGATGCCGCAAATGAAAGCAATGCACTGGTCTATTATGACCCGAATTTCAGGTCCAGCCACCTGGCCTCACTGGAGCAACTGAAATCAATTATTGAGGAGAATGTCAGGGTCGCCACCATTGTAAGGGCCTCGGATGAAGATATGCAGAATATTTATGGTGTTGCATCCGCAAGCGAAGCATGGGAAAAGATAGCTCCCCGGTGTGCGTATTTCGTTTATACTGCCAATGCACAAGGGGTCGACCTGTTCACCCCATCGATCCATCTGCATGTCGATGTGGACCGTATCGAGCCTGTCAGTACCGTAGGTGCCGGCGATACTTTTAATGCCGGGATCCTGTATAGTTTGTATACCAGGGGAGTGACCAGGCGCAACCTGGACCAGCTCGGGGAGGCGGAGTGGAGGGATATTTTGCAGACTGCGGCCGGTTTTTCCCGTGAAGTATGCCTCAGTTATGATAATTACGTAGGAAAAAGGGAGCCTTCATCAGAATAAAAGAATTGAACAGTGAAAAGCCGGGCACTCTGTAACGTGAAGTCTGATAAGCAGATACCGTACAGGATGGAATCAGATTTTCATCTTTCTCTGCCTTTCACTATCTTTGGACCTTAAATACCAACATCACAGGTGCAAATGAACCGGGTTATGGCGATCGTACTGACACACACAATCATCACAGGTGCACACCGGCTGAATACATGCGTATGTTGTAGTAATGGCGGGCTCCTCCTGTCCGCCGTACAGCTTTAAAAGGCGGGTCTGTCCAATAATAATTATAATATAAAGAGATGAAAAAAATACAACTTGGAAAATCAGACGTATCTGTTACACCCATTACATTTGGTGCATGGGCTATTGGCGGCTGGATGTGGGGAGGTGCAGATGAGAAAGATGCCATTGAGGCATTGGAAACCTCCCTGGACCTGGGGATCAGTTCCATCGATACAGCCCCGATTTATGGATTCGGAAAAAGCGAGGAGCTTGTCGGAAAGGCCATACGCGGAAAACGCGACAAAGTGGAAATTCTTACGAAGTACGGGATGAAATGGGAAGGGGAACAGGGAGAATTCTATTTCGAATCCGTGCACAACGATGGCTACCCTGTAAAGATATACAAGCATGCATCACGGGATAGTGTGATTGCTGAATGTGAAGACAGCCTCCGGAGACTGAATACAGACTATATCGACCTGTACCAGATCCACTGGCCCGATGCCACCACGTCCATTGATGAGACCATGGAAGCGGTTGACCGGCTTATTCAGCAGGGAAAAGTAAGGGCAGCAGGTGTGTGCAACTACGATGCCACACTGTCCAGGAAAGCCAATGAAACCATTCGCCTGGCAAGCGTCCAGGTGCCCTACAGCATGGTGCGCAGGGATATCGAAGAAAACCTGGTACCCTGGTGCCGGGAAGAAAACGTGTCAATCCTGGCATACAGTCCCCTGCAGCGGGGCTTGCTGACCGGGAAGATCACACCTGATTATGAATTCGGAGAGGGTGATAACCGCCCGGATACACCTTATTTCCAGCCCGGAAACATTCAGAAAGTGAATGCTTTCCTGGAAGAAATACAACCCATCGCCGATGGCAAAAATGCAACGTTGAGCCAGCTGGTGCTGGCATGGACGATCGCACAGCCAGGGATTACAGTTGCCCTCGCAGGGGCAAGAAACAGGAAACAGGTGGAAGACAATGCAGGAGCCATGGAGCTCAGGCTTTCAAGGAAAGAAATCGAAGAGATCACTGCAAAACTGGACGAACTCGAACTGGACATTTGATTGTATAAGACCTATGGACCTCTACGCAAACATGTCTTCCTTGCAGCAATTAGCAGGAGAAGCAAAGCAAAGCCCGATCACCATCCGGAAAGTAAACGGACACTTTCACACACCCTATTCCTTCAGCGCTTTCAATGACATGCAGCAGGTGATGGAGATGGCAGAAAAGGAATCAGTGGATGTCATCGGCATCAACGACTTCTATACAACAGATGGGTATGATGAATTCGCCACCCTTGCTTACCGGTACAGGAAATTCCCGCTGTTCAATATCGAATTTATGGGCCTGCTGAAAGAAGAACAGGAGGCTGGCATCCGGGTCAATGATCCCGGCAATCCCGGCAGGACCTACCTGAGCGGCAAAGGTCTGGATTACCCGGTCAGCCTGAAGGGCGACTCCCTCGAAAAACTGAAAAGTGTGCGCGGGGAATCTGACAGGCAAATGCGCGAGATGGTGGAAAAGGCCTCCGCCCACCTCGTAATCCTCGATCCCGACCTGGCGCTGGATTACGATGAAATCCTCAGGTACCACACCAACGGAATGGTTCGTGAACGGCACATCGCCAGGGTCATCAGGCTGAAAGTCTTTTCCAAATATAAGGATGAGGTATCCAGGAACCAGTTGCTGTATAAGATCTACGGACAGAGGAAGCCCGTGGCGGATATCAACAACCCTGCCGCAGTGGAGGGGGAGATCCGGTCCATGCTGCTGAAATCAGGCGGCATCGCATTTGTAAAGGAGGATCCGAAGGCTTTTCCCGACATCAGGGAGGTGGTCCGCATCATCCTCGATGCAGGAGGCATTCCATGTTACCCGGTGCTCCTGGACGACAAGGACGGTAATTATACGGAGTTCGAGGCAAACAGGGAGGTGTTGTATAATAAACTTACCGCACTAAATATCCACTCACTCGAACTGATTCCCGGGAGGAACCGTATAGAGCACCTGGTGCCTTTCGTGGAATACTTCCATGAAAGGGGATGCGTCATCACGTTCGGTACAGAACACAATACCCCGGCAATGGACCCGCTTACAGTCAGCACTGCGAACGCACCCCTGGATGAATACCTGTTAAAGGTTTCCTATGAGGGTGCATGCATTATTGCTGCCCACCAGTTCAGGCGCTGCAAAGGTGAGACAGGATTCGTCAATGCAGAGGGAAAGGTGACGGCCGACAGGAATGAACTGATCCAACTGGGTAACCTGGTTATTGAAAAATTTACCGGGTAAGGATGTGGTGCAACTTCCGGAACGAAATGTATCTGGCGGATCCCCTGGGGGAGACGAATAATCCAGCGTAAGAATTTAATTATAACGAAATAAAGGATAGTACTTTAAAATGGTATACATATGAACGAACTCTGGGAACTTATAGAAATTTCGAGGTATTACGGTCAGGACAAGAATTATATGCTCGCCGGGGGCGGGAATACCTCCTTCAAAAACAGTGAATTCATCTGGATCAAGGCCAGTGGTGCAGAACTTGCAACCATCACCGAAGACGGATTCGCCAAGCTATTCAGGGACAAGGTGCATCTCGTTGGCGAGAAAAAATACAGCGCGGATCCACAACTCAGGGAAGTGGAAGTAAAAGCCGACCTGATCGCTGCCAATGCTTTTCCTGGAGAAGGCAAGCGACCCTCCGTGGAAACTTCGTTCCATGAAGTGATCGAATATGCCTACGTGATCCATATGCATCCCACACTGACCAATGCACTGATGTGTTCGCAGCACGCCGAGGAGATAACCCGGCGCTTGTTTGGTGATGAGGCGATGTATATTCCCTATGCTCCGGGCTATGCACTGTTTATGATGGTGAAATCGGAGCTGTCAGACTACAGGAAGAAATATAAGCGTGATCCGCACATTATCTTCCTCGAAAACCACGGGGTTTTTGTGAGTGCGGATACCACCGCAGAGGTCAGGAAACTGTATTCATATATTACGGAAACGATAAAATCGGAACTCCATAATTACGAGGAATTTGAATGCCTGCCGGTTCCGGATGCGGCTGCCGGATACCTTCCGGTGATCAGGATGCTGTTGTCTGATGAAAAGCCCAAAACAACCGCAATGCACAACAGCTCCCTTTACAGGCATTTTGACCAGTCATCGGAAGCTTTTATGAAGGCCAGTCTTCCGTTTACACCCGATATGATCGTATACTGCAAGGCAGCCTTTATGTATATTGAGGAAAATGAAAATCCGGCTTCCGTCCTGGAATCCTTCAGGAATCAATTGCCTGGTTTTGTCAGCACACATGGTTATCCCCCAAAGATCATCGTGATCCGTGATCATGGGATCATTGCGGTGGAAGACAATGCGACCTCTGCAGCAACCGCCCTGGAGGTATACGAGGATCTGCTGAAGATCAGTTATTTCTCTGAATCGTTCGGAGGGCCCCACTTCATGACAACCGACGAGATCTCCTTTATCGACAACTGGGAAGTGGAAAATTACAGGCGCAGTATTTCACGGGGTGCTGGAAGTGAAAGTATCGTTGATCAGCGTGTCGTGATCGTTACCGGGGCGGCCCAGGGCTTCGGGGAAGGCATTGCTGAAGCACTGGTTCAACAGGGTGCCAATGTGGTGGTGGCCGACCTGAACGAGGAAAAGGGGAAGCAGACGGTTGAAAGGCTTGGCTTGCTGTGCAACAAGAACAATGTGATGTTCCGGCAGGTGGATGTGTCTGATCCTGAATCTGTGCAGGAGCTGGTTGATATGACGGTGAAATGGTTTGGCGGTCTGGACGTGTTCATCAGCAATGCAGGCATTTTGTATGCGGGAGGGGTGGATGAAATGGATCCCGGGCTGTTCGAAAAGATGACACAGGTCAACTATAATGCCTGGTTCTACTGTGTGCGTGCAGCCTCGCCAATCATGAAGCTGCAGGCGGAAGCCAAACCCGGTTATACAATGGATCTCATCCAGGTCAATTCAAAATCCGGCCTTGAGGGTTCCAATCGAAATTTTGCATATGCAGGGGCAAAATTTGGTGGCATCGGGCTAACCCAGTCTTTTGCCCTCGAACTGGCTCCTTATGGAATCAAGGTGAACGCGGTCTGCCCGGGCAATTTTTTCGAGGGACCGCTCTGGTCGGATCCGGAAAGAGGCCTGTTCGTGCAATACCTGGAAGCTGAAAAAGTACCCGGGGCAAAGACCATTGAGGATGTAAAGGAGTTTTATGAATCCAAAGTGCCCATGCAACGGGGCTGCAGGGTAGGGGATGTTATGAAAGCGATCCTGTATATCATTGATCAGCAATATGAAACGGGGCAGGCAGTGCCTGTCACCGGCGGACAGGTGATGTTGCGTTAGGACCCATCTGCACTACCACAGCAACACCTCGGCAGGGGCTCTGGCGAGGTTCTTTGCGATCCAGTCAGCTTCTGACAGTTCTTCTTTGCTGAACGTGGTGGTGAGGGCCAGCACCCTGGCACCGGCCGCTTTGGCCGCCTTTACACCGCTGACGGCATCTTCCACAACAAGGCAATGCTTCGGATCCACATCCAGTTTGGCCGCAGCCTTCAGGAAAATATCCGGTGCAGGCTTCTTGTGTTCAATTTCCAACCCGTTTACCGTGGCATCAAAAGTGGCAACCGGGATATCAATCTCCTTCAGGTTGATCATCATTTTCACATGATCCGCACTGGTCGCCACCGCGATCTTCAGTCCCATGGTTTTGCATTTGTGGATAAAATTCCGGACCCCGGGCAATGGGTCAATATTGTTCATTACCAGTGATCCATAAATCTCGTAGGTGCGTGCTTTGTCCTTTTCCCTGTCGAATGGGATATCGTTCTTTTCAGCCACTCCCCCCAGGTATCGGTCTTCACCCATCCCCGTAAATTCCAGGAAATCGTCCGGATCCACTTCATATCCTTTTTCCCTGAACATCAAAACGCCTGCTTCGTTAATGAACCGCTCCGATTCAAGGAGTACGCCATCCATATCAAAAAGTACCGCCGCTATTTTCATACACATTCGTATTCTGTTGGTAATCTGTTACTATTCAGACGAGTTCGAAGACACCCTTCAGCACATAATGCGGCTGGTACGCAAACTCCCCCATCGCCTTCTCGTCGGTAATGCCCGACAATACCAGGCATGTATCAATCTCAGCCTCAATGCCTGCCACGATATCCGTATCCATCCGGTCACCGATGATGATACTGTCTTCCCTTTGCACACCCAGCTTTCGCAGTGCGATCCGCATCATGAGCGGATTGGGCTTGCCAACAAAGTAGGCCTGTTTGCCCGAAGCCAGCTCAATAGGGGCAATCAATGCCTTGGTGGCAGGCGCGATGCCATTTTCAATCGGTCCGGAGATATCCGGGTTTGTTCCAATCAGTTTTGCTCCTTTCATTACCAGGTTCACTGCTTTTTCGATGTGCTCGTAGCTGTATGAACGCGATTCTCCCATAACCACGTAATCGGGATCAATGTTGTTGCTGGAATACCCTGCATTGTATATGGCATTGATCAGTCCTGCTTCCCCGATAATGTATGCGCTTCCGTCGGGTTTCTGACTCTGCAGGAAGGCTGCGGTGGCAAGCGCGCTGGTATAAAAATGGTCGGGCCCCACGTCGATTCCCATGCGTGCCAGCTTGCTCTGCAATTCCTTGATCGTACGCTCGCTCGAATTGGTGAGAAAAACAAACTTCTTGTTTTCCTTTTTTAACCAGTCGACAAATTCAGGAACGCCATCCAGAACCTTGTTGCCATGGTATATAACGCCATCCATGTCGCAGATAAATCCGGTTTTGCCCTTTATTTTATCAATGACTTCAGCTGTATTCATGGGAAAATTGTTTTAATATGCTTTCAGTAGCGTGGAATATTTCTTCGTCAAGTGTTGGATCAAAATTACAATGTTCCCGGAGTATTCTCAGGGGATCGGCGTTAAACTTCTGTTTAAATTTGCGGTTTTCCGGACAATTTCTTCCATTTTCGTCTGTAGCGCTGAAGAAACAACCCCTGATCCATGCTTCGAGGATCAGGTTGTATTTCATTCCCAGTTCCATGGCCTGCACAATGGGAGCCATCAACCGGTCCTCCCTGCCAAGCTTTTCCGGCAGATTGCACCCTGCACGAAAGATGGTGTCGCCCAGGGACCTGTTTGCAAACCGCTTCAGCAGGTCTGCAATGTGCGCTTCCAGTTGTTCCATCGAGAATTCAGAAGGGTACATGCGCTGCAGGATGTCTGCTGACTGCAGCATCGTCAGGCGGGTAATCCTGCGTATGTCATTTTTTTCCAGCGCCTCCCATGTGAATTTCAGTTCCGGATATGCGGCATGCGCCTGGCAGGCAAGCACGGTATGGCCGAGATATTGAATGAAGAGCTTACGGTCAGCATATGGTTTCAGGTAGACTTTGGGGTCGAGTTCGGGCACCCCGGGGATTCCGGCCCTGAACCCGGATGCATCCACGATGAGTTGGTTGTAAGGTTCAGCGTACACCCCCAGGGGATCCTGATGCAGCTGTTCTTCGGTCATCGTGGGGACGATCTTTCCAATGCTGGTTTCGACGAAACCCACATAGGATGACAGGGGAACCTCCGGAATCCTTCTGCGGATTTCTCCGGAAAGCAGTTCTGCAGCCCCTTTTACGTTTTCTGCAAGAATAATATCCACCGGCGCTTTGCGCTTTTCCTGGTACCGGTTCTTAATGCCCCTGGCGAAAATGCGGGCCAGGGGCAGAAGGCTCTTCTTACCTACAGAGACAGAAATGATGTCTGCTGTCTGTATGGCGTGGATCACCTTTTTCGTTGATGAGATTTCGATGGCAGCAATGTTTTCAACGAGGTATTCCTCTGTAACTCCCTCATTCCCCGTGATGATCACACGGTAGCTTCCTTTCTCATTGATGGATTTTACCAGGCAGGGATCAATGTCCACGAAGATGATCCTGTATCCGGCCCTGCTGAATATCTGGGCGATAAAGGACCGTCCTATTTTTCCCGCACCAAACTGGAGAAGTGTTTTCATCTTTCAATCTTCAGAGATACCTGTCAGCAACACTTGCCGGTTTGGTGACCGGGCGATGCAGCAGGTGTACTTATCCCACGTGAAAGTAATAAAAGAAATGCTCTGCTGCAATAAACTTCCAACTATACGCCTTTCCTGTTCCTGGAGAGGATTTTCTCGTCCGACCAGTCAGTTGTGACGGTATGGCCCTGCAGGGGCAGGATCTTTTCATGGATGGCATCCACGATCCAGGCTGCCTGCGGAAAGAAATGCTGCTCCAGTTCATGGGCCGGCACGATCCAGTTGCGGGATCCCACCACCACCGGGGGTGCGTCCATCTCATCGAATGCAAGCTCCGAGATCGTCTGTGCCATCTCCTTCATGAAGGATCCACGTGTCGATGCATCCCCGGTAATGACGATCCGGCCGGTTTTTTTCAGGGACTCAATCACCGGCGCATAATTGAAAGGAACCAGGGAGCGTGCGTCGATAAGTTCCGCTGAAATATCATAGTCCGAGGCCAGGATATCTGCCGCTTCAACAGCTGTGTACAGTGTGGCGCCGATCGACAAAATGGTCACATCACCACCTTCCCGTTTCACATCCGGTTCCCCGATGGGTATTTCATAATAACCCTCCGGTACCCCTTCTTTATGGAACAATTCGCCGATATCGTAGATGCGCTGACTTTCAAAGAAGATGACCGGGTCGGTACCCTGCAATGCCGCGTTCATCAACCCCTTTGCATCATAAGGTGTTGCCGGGAATACCACCTTCAAGCCCGGGATATGCGCCGTGAGGGCTGTCCAGTCCTGTGAATGCTGGGCACCGTATTTGGATCCTACCGATACCCTTATCACCACCGGCATCCTGATGATATTCCCACTCATGCTTTGCCACTTGGGCAACTGGTTGAATACTTCGTCACCTGACCGGCCCAGGAAGTCACAGTACATGATCTCGGCAATTACCCTGCCACCGGACATCCCGTACCCAATCGCTGTCCCAACGATGGCTCCCTCCGAGATCGGGGAGTTGAACAGCCTGTGGTAGGGCAGGGACTCGGTCAGTCCGCGGTAAACTGCGAAAGCACCGCCCCAGTCACGGTTCTCCTCGCCATAGGCCACAAGCGTCGGATCTTTATAGAACCTGTCGATGATCGCTTCGAACAACCCGTCGCGGAGCTGGTAGGTTTTGACCTTCGAAAACGGTTTCCCGTCTTTGTCCAGGGCGAAACGTTCTTTATTTTTAAGTGCCACCACCCGGGGATTCTCTTCGATGGGCATGAGGACATCAGGCGCACGGTCCTCCATGGCATCAACCGAACCATTCGAAAACATCATTTCACCAATCAGTTCGGGTTGGCGTGTAATATCCATGCGCGGCGAGATTTCGTCATTTATTGATAGTTCCATTGCCTTTTTTACCAGCCCGCGTATCTTTTCATCCAACGCATCCAGTTTACCTGCACTGCTTACCTTGTGCTTTTCCAGCAGTGTTCTGAAAGACCTGATGGAATCCACCTGTTGCCAGGCTTCCACTTCTTCTTTGGTGCGATATGAAGAAGCATCGGACGGGGAATGCCCGGTGAACCTGTAGGTAAGGGTGTCCAGCAGCACCGGTCCTTTTTTGTCAGCCAGCACCTTTTTTTTCCTGTTAAAGGCGTCGATCACGGCCAACGGGTCGTAGCCATCAATGCGTTCTGAATGCATCATTTCCGGGTTCACACCGGCACCCACACGTGCCAGCAGGTCATAGCCCATGGTTTCTCCCCGGGTCTGCCCGCCCATGCCATACTGGTTGTTCATGAAGTTGAAGATCATGGGCAGCCCTCCCTGGTGGGCACCCTCCCAGAGTGTTCTGAACTGGTCCATCGCAGCAAAGGAGATGCCTTCCCATACCGGGCCGCAACCCATGGAAGCATCGCCGATATTTGCTACCACGATACCATTCTTCTGGTTGACCTTTTTGTACAATGCGGCACCCACTGCAATGTCGCCGGAGCCACCGACAATGGCGTTGTTGGGATAGACACCGAAAGGCGTGAAAAATGCATGCATGCTGCCTCCAAGTCCTTTATTGAACCCTGTTTCCCGGGCAAATATTTCAGCGAGTGTCCCGTAGAGCAGGAAATCAATGGCAAGGTCCTTCACATCACCTTTGTTCGTTTTTTCCACGATGCGCAGTGCTGCACCGTCGAAGTGCCGTTCCATGATCCCCATCAGTGATTTGTCATCCAGCTGGTGGATGGCAGAAAGTCCTTTGGCCAGGATCTCACCGTGTGACCTGTGGGAACCGAAAATATGGTCATCAACCTCCAGTGCATGTGCCATTCCCACAGCCGAAGCCTCCTGGCCGATGGACAGGTGGGCGGGTCCGGGATGGTTATATGCGATACCCTGGTATTCACCGGTTGTCTTGATCAGGTTCAGCATGGTTTCAAATTCCCTGATCACCTGCATGTCGCGGTAGATCCTTACCAGCTGTTCGCTGCTGTAATGCTTCATTGCATTTTCAAACGGGATGTCGTATGCGTTAACAGGTATTTCTCCGAAAGTGATCTTTCCTTTGGCTCTTGCTTGTGCGGGATCTATGAATTGTGATTTTGGCATGATGTATTCTGTTAATGGATGATTAAAAGTTTGGAGTGAAATCGGCAATATTCCTGCATACTTTCTGGAGGAACCTTGAAGCCGGGGCACCATCAATGGCCCTGTGGTCATAGGTTAACGAGATTCCAATATGCGGAATGAATCCGATGTTCCCGTCCCCCATATCCGCCGGGCGGTGTGTAATGGTATTGATACCTATGATCCCGCATTGGGGGAGGTTCAACACCGGTGTGAACATCTCGATCCCGAAAGCACCCAGGTTGGATACCGTGAAGGAACCCGCCTCAGGTAACAGCAGGTCAGGATCGATACGCCCTTCCTTACAGCTTTCGGCAAGTTCACGCAACGATTTTCCAAGGCCGCCCAGCGTGTACCGGTCGGCATTTTTCAGTGCGGGAACCATGAGTCCCCGGGGCGTGTCCACGGCCATGCCGAGGTGTACACCGGAAAAGGTCCTGGTTGTGTCACCCAGGAAATGTGCATTCATTTCCGGGGTTTCCACCAGTGCCTGGACGATCGCGTGGCAGACCATGTCGTTAAGCGTGGTCGAACCAGGCAGTCGCTGTTCTGTTCCTTCCTTGATCGCTTTCCGCAGGGAAAGGATCTTCCGGGCATCCGCACTTGCATGGTGCGTCAGCTGGGCAGAATTGTCCAGCGAAGCTTTCATGTTCGTTGCAATGATCTTCCTGATGTTGCTCAGCAGCCGATCGGTATAGGGTTCGGTTGGCGTTGCCTGGGTTGGTGACTGGCGGGTACCTGGAACCCCGGTTGCTGCAGGAGTTGTTCTTCCGTCTGATGACGCCTGTGCCGCAGTGATTTCCCGGGATCCTGACGCGGCCGCAGCCCGGATATCATCGGCGATGATGCGCCCGTTGGGTCCTGAGCCCCGGACCGAAGCGATGTCTACCTGCATTGCTTCTGCCATGTTCCGCGCCCGTGGAGAAATACGCGTCCTGGAAGCCTGCTTGCCGGGAGCGGCTGCTGCTCCTGCCTCTGCTGCTGTTGCCTCCTGCACTGCATCTGTCGCAGTACCCCCTGGCTCACCTGCTGCTGCTGCCTCCTGCACTGCATCTGTCGCAGTACCCCCTGGCTCACCTGCTGCTGTTGCACCTGCCGCTGCATCTGTCGCAGTACCCCCTGGCTCACCTGCTGCTGTTGCACCTGCCGCTGCACCTGTCACTGCATCACCCAGCAACGCAGCAATATCCTCGCCCGGTTCGCCAATAATGGCAACCGTTTGCAATACCGACACCTCATCTCCTTCCCCATACAGCACTTCGAGCAGGGTGCCGGAGACCGGCGCAGATTCGTCAAAGGCAGCTTTGTCCGTTTCATACGAGAACAGCAGGTCTCCTTCTTCCACCTGTTCCCCCTTATTTTTAAGCCATTGGGTGATCACACAGGTTTCTACCGATTGTCCCTGCCTGGGCATTACTACCGCTTCAGCCATAATTTGTCATGTTAGATAAGTTCAACTTGTAAATACATGTTGGGTCAAAGAAAATGCATTTTTTTCTTTTTTGCAAGAATTATAATATATTTGATGGTGTATTAATCATATTTTTATATACCCTGTATAGACAAGTTTAAAAAAATCCGTTGCGTATGGACCCGCAACTTCCCCAGTACAAAAAATTGTATGAGGACCTCAGGAAGCAGATCGTGGATGGCATCTTCAAGGAGGGTGACCTGCTGCCTTCTGAAAATGAACTGTGCAGCCTCTATGGCGTGACACGTCCGACGGTCCGGCAGGCTTTGTCATCCCTGGTAAGTGACGGTTTTATCAAAAAACACCAGGGAAAGGGCAGTATTGTTCATAAATTGCCGAAAGGTATCGGGATCCTTTCCATCGCCGGAACAACCAGTGCCCTGGGTGCAAAGAACATCAAGAGCAAAATGCTGGAGAAGCCTTCGGTAGGGCAATGGCCTGACCCGTTCATGTTCCCCCTCAACGATGCAGAAAAGCGTGCCGGATGCGTGCAACTCAGCAGAATCAGGTATTTCAACGACCGGCCGATCTTTTATGACATCAATTACCTGCCTAACATCAATATCAACAGGTTTACCTCCAGGACATTTGAAAACAAATCCCTGTTCGACATACTCCGGGTGAATTATGGGATTGAGATCATCGGTGGAGAACAAAAATTGCGGGCAATTTTATCTGATAAAAAATTAAGTGACTATCTTCGTCTCGGAGAGGGAATGCCGGTATTGCACCTGGAGCGGCACTTTGATACAAGCAGACCGGGATATTCAATCTATTCCTCGATTTATTGCAATACAATGGACCAGGATGTGTATGGAATTTTTTAACGAAGCAATAATATGCCAAAACACCATTTTTTAGCCTTTGATTTTGGAGCGGAGAGCGGCAGGGCAATACTTGGGACCCTGCTGAACAGGGAACGCCTGGAGCTTAAGGAGATCCACAGGTTCCCCACCGGGCAGATATCAATCAGTAAGCATTATTACTGGAATGTATTCCGGTTTTTTGAAGAGATGACCAGGGCCCTTCACCAATGCGTGATCGATGACAATATCATCCCGGAAAGTATCGGCGTGGATACATGGGGGGTCGATTTCGGACTGATCGGAAAGGATGGATCTATCCTGAAAACTCCCTATAGTTACAGGGACCCGATGACAGAGACATCCATGCCCGCTTTCCTGGAGCGTATGGGACGAGATGATATCTATGAAAGAACCGGGATCGCACTCCATAAATTCAATACCATCTACCAGTTGTATGCCATGATCATGGCGAATGACCCGGTCTTGCCTATCGCGGATAAGATGCTGTTCATGCCCGACCTGCTGAATTACCTGCTTACAGGAGAGGCCAGGTCTGAATTTACCATTGCCACCACGTCCCAGTTATTCAACCCGACAAAAATGAACTGGGATGAGGATATTATCAGGAAGCTCGGTATCGACAGGTCGTTGTTCCAGGAAGTGGTCAGGCCCGGTACGGAAATCGGTGTGCTGAACCAGAACATCAGCAGGGCCATCGATGTGGAGGGCATCAAAGTAATTGCCGTCACTTCACATGATACCGCATCTGCCATTGCCTCGGTGCCGGCAGAGGGAGATAACTGGATGTATCTCAGCTCAGGTACCTGGTCGCTGATGGGGGTGGAGAACAAGCAGCCAATCATCGATAAGCGGTCCATGCTCTACAATTTCTCCAATGAAGGCGGGGCCGATGGAACATTCAGGTTCCTGAAAAACATTATGGGACTGTGGCTTCTCCAGGAATGCAAGCGCTCCTGGGAAAAGACCGAAGGTAAGATTTCATACGAAGAGATCGTGAAAATGGCCGGTATGTCACCACCTTTTGCAGCCATGATCGATCCTGACTATCCGGGGTTCTACAATCCCCTGGATATGCCTGCTGCCATTGATACTTTTTGTCGCCAGAATGGACAGGTATCCCCCCGCGGAATTGGTCCCCTGGCGCGGACTGTGCTTGAGGGACTGGCACTGAAATACAGGATGGTGCTGGATCAGCTGCAGCTGATTACCGGTAAAAAATATGATGTAATCCACATCATTGGTGGTGGATCCCGCAATGAACTGCTTTGCCAGTTTACGGCAAATGCAACTGGCAAAAAGGTGGTTACCGGTCCGGTGGAAGCAACCGGGACAGGAAATCTGCTCATGCAGGCCATCGGACTGGGGTACCTCCGTGACCTGGAACATGCCCGGCAAGTGGTGAAAAACTCATTTGAACTGAAGTATTTTGAGCCTGCCGAATCACAAACCTGGGGAAATGCCTACAAGCAGTTCCAGACCATCGCAAAGCAGAATTAATACCAGCAGGGACAAGGCAAAACGAACGCGTGCATACCGCTGAGATTATTGTTACATGCGTATACCGAAGGACTTAACGGACAAATATGATCCGGCAAACCGTAGGACTACAGTTCATTCCATCCGTATGGAATATCCACACTTTCGATCGGATCAGGGTAGGTTATACCTGTCATCTTCCTGATCTTATCCATCTGCTGCATCAGCATCATGCTGAATGAAAGTGGCATGATGTTGCTTTCAGTTTTTCCTTCATTCAGACACCTGACTGCCTCCATGGCCTCATACTCATATCCGTTGGAGATGGGGGGGAATGCCAGGATTTGCTCATCCTTTCCCTCGATGTGCAGGGCGATATCAATGGGTGTGAACCACCACTGTGCCAGTTCAATATAACCTTTTGTCCCCGAGATCCGCGCCTTCACGGGAGTATTGGCCTGTGTGGTGGACTGCAGGTTACAAATGGTTCCGGATTTACTTTGAGCTATGATTGAGGTGGTAAGGTCTATCATGCTTTCATTCAAAATAGAATGCGCCTTGAGTACTACTGGTTCTCCGAAGAGGTAGAGGGCAAAAAAGAGGGGATAAATGCCGATGTCGAGCAGCGCTCCTCCCGCCAGGAAGGGGTTGTATATGCGATGTGCTGCATCGAAGGGAAAGTTGATGCCAAAATCAGCATCCAGCGTAACAACATCTCCAATGAGCCCGTCGCTGATCATCTCTTTTACCCTGATGATGCCGGGAAGAAACCTGGTCCACATAGCTTCCATCATGAAAAGCTCCTTTTTCCTGGCTAATTCGATCAATGCATCAAGCTGGCCGGCGTTGATGGTCACAGGTTTTTCGCAAAGCACGTGTTTCCCGGCTTCCAGGCAAAGCCTGGTGTGGGCATAATGGTAACTGTGCGGGGTGGCAATGTAGATGATATCCACTTCCGGATCCGATACGAGCGCCCTGTATCCCTGGATGGATTTTTCAAATCCCCACTGGTGTGCAAAGGCTGAAGCACGCTTGCCATCCCTGGCTGCAGCTGCATACAGCGTTGCACCTTCGGTATGCTGCAGTGCTTCTGCAAATTTTTGTGCGATACCCCCGCACCCGAGAATCCCCCATTTGATCTGTTTCATTACCCCGGTTATCTGGTGGCTTCATCTTTGAGAATCAGCTCGATCTTCTCCAGCTCTGCGGAACCGAATTTTTTGTTTGCGGCAGCTTCCAGGCTGTCATCGATCTGTGCGATCTTGCTGACACCGATCAGTACACTGGTGATCCTGGGATCTTTCAGGAGCCATGCCAGGGCCATTTGTGCAAGTGTCTGGTTGCGACTCGCAGCGATCGCATTTAATTTTTTGACTTTATCTACCAGTTCATCAGTGCGTGCATTGGTCCGGAGGAAAACACTCCTTCCGGCCATGCGCGAATCTTCCGGAATCCCATGGATGTATTTGTCTGTAAGCAGCCCCTGGGCCAGCGGACTGAAGGGGATGCAACCGATTCCCTCATCTTCCAGCACATCGAGTAACCCGTCTTCCACCCACCTGTCCATCATATTGTAACGGGGCTGGTGAATCAGGCAGGGTGTGCCCAGCGATTTAAGTATGGAAGCAGCAGCTTTGGTCTGTTCTGCTGAATAGTTGGAAAGTCCGATATACAGGGCTTTTCCGCTTCTGACAATCTGGTCGAGGGCCATCATGGTCTCCTCGAATGGTGTATCCGGATCGGGCCGGTGGGAATAGAATATGTCTACATACTCCACACCAAGCCTTTTCAGACTCTGGTCGATGCTTGAGATCAGGTATTTTCTTGACCCCCATTCCCCGTAAGGTCCGGGCCACATATAATACCCTGCTTTTGAAGAGATAACCAGTTCGTCCCTGTATGCTTTCAGTGGCCCGGCAAGGACCTTCCCGAGTGTCTCTTCAGCAGAGCCCGGGGGCGGACCGTAGTTGTTGGCAAGATCGAAATGTGTAATGCCCTTGTCAAAGGCATGTAACAGCAATTTCTGGCTGCTCTCGAATGACTGGTCCTCCCCGAAATTGTGCCAGAGGCCGAGTGAAACGGCCGGGAGCTTCAGCCCGCTTTTGCCACAGCGGTTGTAGGGCACCTGCTTATAACGTGCATGGTCTGGTGTATAATCCATAATTGTTGAATTTGACCATGAAATTACAAGAAAGAACCGGAAACCACAAGCAGAATCAGGATTCTGATGCAATTTCCGGTAATAAGGTCATGTAATGCACTAACCCCGCACACTTGCAGCAGGCAGCCTGGTGAGTATGTCCTGTAGCTGTTCTGCACTTTCAATACCCAGTGTAAAGCTGTCAATGAAATCATGCCCGGTGTGGAACTGGAGACATTCATCCTTGTTGTCAAGGAGCAGCCCGGCACCATACACCTTCATTCCAATAATTGCCTTGCCATTGTCCTTCATTCTCCGCAGCACTTTTGTAACCGTGGCTACATCTGCATCCATGCGCGCCCCGGCGGGATTGAACCTTGCCAGGTCAACATCCACCCAGGGCTCTTCGGCTGCCTGTTCAAGTGCCTCCAGGGAGTGGCAGGAGATTCCGTGTGCCCTGATCATTCCCTGCTCTTTTGCTTCTGAAAGTACTTCCATGGGACCTTTCAGGTCATTTCGCCAGTTGCCGTTGGTGACGGCGTGGAGCAATACGATATCCAGGTAATCGGTATCCAGTTCTTTCCTGAAGCGGTCCAGGTCTTTCTTCATACCATCAGCAGTAATGGAGGTAGACTTGGTGAGAATGACCACGTTTTCGCGTTTGATTTTTTTCTGTGCTTCCTTCAGGTGCGGATGCGTACCGTACTGATCTGCGGCATCCCAGAAATTAATTCCTTCATCATAGGCAGCATGAAGCAGGTCAGCAAGTCCCCTGATTCCCAATTTGCGCGTCTGGTTGGAACTGCCACGCCATCCGCTGGAACCGGTTCCCATTGCCATGCGCGACATCTCGATACCCGTGTTGCCCAGCTTTACCCTGTCGTATGGATGAAGGGCCCGGTCACGTGCATACAGGTGGTAGGGAAAAGCAGACAGGGCTGCCATGCCGGTACCCGCAGCAATCGATCGCTTAATGAAATGCCGTCGTTTCATAGTATTGAAATTTCAAGTATAACATGCAATCTACGGAAAATGTTTATCCCGTGGAGCACACGTCGGTTATTTTGCCAGGTGCTCCATGAGGAAGTCGGTGTATTGTGTCATCATCAGGACATAGCTCACCATGTCATAAGCCACGCCGTGGTCGCCGGGAGGATAGATTTTCAGGTCCACATCCTTGCCGGCATCAATAAACGCCTTAACAAGCTGGAAGGTGTGCTGCGGATGAACGTTTTCATCCCTCAGGGAATGCACCAGCAGCATTTCACCCTCGAGTTGCCCCGCATTGGTTGATACAGCACTGTTGATGTATCCTTCCTCATTGTCTTCAAGGAGTCCCATAAGCCGTTCCGTGAGGATGCAGTCATACAACCGGTGGTCTGCATTGGGCGCCGCTACAATGGAAGCTTTGAATACACCAGGATGGTTGACCATGGTGTAGGCCGACATAAACCCGCCGTAGCTGTGGCCCCTGATCGCCATCCGTTCACCATCTACCCAGGGCCTGGATGCCAGGTAATTTGCTGTTTCAACAAAATCCCGGGCCTCCATCTTGCCCAGTTGCCCGTGTACCACTTTTTCAAATGCACTTCCATAGCCGGCATTTCCGCGGTTGTTCACGCTGGCAATGACAAATCCCTGCTGTGCCATCCATTGGTGCCATCCATTGGTGCCAAATGTATTGTATACGCCTTGAGAGCCCGGACCTCCATAGATATCAAGGAGCAGGGGATAAGACTTTTCAGGATCGAAATCCATGGGCCTGATCAGGTAACCGTCAAGTTCAACACTGTCGCTGGTGGTGAAGCTGAACAATTCCCTGGGTGCATACATGTGTTCTTCAAGGAACTTCTCTGTCCGGGTATTGTCAGTGAAATCAATAGTTGTCTTACCATCGGTGCTGCTGAATTCTGCCCTGGTAGGAGCATCGACCGATGCATACTTGTCGAAATAGTATTTTCCATCCGGGGAAACATTCACCCTGTGGTTACCGGCCGCTTCTGTAATGCGTTTTTTTGACCTGCCATTGAATTTGACCGAGTAAAGGTTACGCTCCAGTGGAGATGCTTCGGCCGAAACATAATATAACGTTTTCCTGGTGGGATCGATCGCTTTGATCCCGATGACCTCATAGGCACCATCGGTAACCTGCGTGATCCTGTTGCCATCGTAACTGATCATATAAATATGCGCCCAGCCGTCTTTTTCGGAAACGAAGAAAAATTCCTCCATTCCTTCCGGAAAATAAAAATGGTCCGGTTCATTGGCAAAAAAGTCAAATATATCGATCCAGGTGTCGGATGTCTCCCTGTATACCATCTTCTTTTCCCCGGAATTGACATCTGCCATATAAAGCTCAAGGAGGTTTTGCGGCCTGTTCATGAACACGATGGCCAGTTTTCCCGGTTGAGAAGTCCAGTAAATACGGGGGATGTAACCTCCTTCCAGGTCGAAGTCGATCCATTTCCTGTTGCCGGTCTCCGTGTTGATTACACCCAGTTTCACATATGGGGCCGGGTCACCCACTTTCGGGTAGGGCACTTCCATGTATTCCGGATGCATCCTTGAGAAGTCGGTGAGCTTGTAAATAGGAACATGTCTTTCATCGGACTGCCAGAATGCAATATACTTTGAGTCAGGTGACCATTTCCAGGCCTGTACAAGCCCAAACTCCTCTTCGTAAGCCCAGCCCCAGCGGCCGTTGTAGAAATGTTCGGTTGCATCGTTTGTAAACCTGTCCGTTGCTCCGGTGCTGAAGGTATACATATAGAGATCCCCGTCCTTGCCATATCCCAGTTTCGTGCCATCGGGCGATACCTCGGCAGTAAATGCCTGTTCGACGAGCAGTTCCAACACCTCATTTTCGGTGGAGTAGTAGTAATAATCACTGTTCCCTGAGTAGCGCCAGATGGGATTGAAATTGGTCTGGAATAGAACGTAATTGTAGTCACCCGCCCACTGGAAGGACCTGTACCTGAAGTCTGAACCATCTTCAAATGATTTTCCGGTAGCAGAGAATGCAAGTGTTTCCTCACCCGATTTGATATCGTGGATCCAGATCTCCTGCGCACCCTGGTTCATTTTTGTAAATGAATACTGGCTGCCGCCCCTGATCCATACAACATTAGATGGTCCGCTACTGCCGCGGAGCATTCCCGCGGAAAACATCGCTTCGCTGAGATCGTTGTAATATTTCTTTTGTCCGTCTGCTGAAACAGAAATGGTGGCCACCACCACCAGCAACATAAAAAACCTGGATATTTTTATCATTTTTTAACGTATTTAATTTGAACATTTAAAGCTAAATAAAAGTCATATATATGAGCAGGTATTTAAAGGGAATTTTGAATATGCGCGGATTTTGACTGATTCCTGTTCGATAATCATTGTGATTTTATTTCCCTGAGATTACCGCTTGAATGTTAACTGCAACAGGTGTAAGGAATGGAACTTTCCTTCGACTGATTGTTTGAAAATATTACACCCGGCGGTGCAAATAGTGCGAGTAGGGTTTGGTTGTTTGGTTGGCAGCTATGTTCGAGGGTGCATACTGCCATGCATCGCCGGGTTCCTTTATTATACATAGGCATCATCGACTTTCATCCTGCCTAATTCACTGATGAGTCCAGCCAGTTTTTCACATACCGCGTTATAATAGTCTTCCCCTTTTACAGCATTGGCTTTCTCCGGGTTGCCAATCCCGGTATCCCGGGTTACCCGGGTCCACATGCGTTCGCTCCAGGCCCAGTTTTCATTTAGCGAAGCAGCCCTGAACGACCTGTGACGGCCATCACCTGCCTGTTCAAGGGGCTGCACCAGGTCAGACCTGAGGTACAACATCAGGGAAGTTTCCATTTCATCGGCATGGTCTCCCGCAAGCTCAAAATACCTGGTTTTATCCACCGCCTGGAACCAATTGGCCGAAGCCAGGAACAATTCAGGATGATCACGACCTGCTTCCCGGAGCATCTGCCTGAAATCGTTGCCCCCATGACCATTCAGTATAAGGAATTTCCTGATACCGGCATTGGAGACAGATTCCAGGATGTCGTGCAGGATGACCGACTGGGTGGAAGGGTAGAGGTTGATGGTCCCGGGGATATCCTGCTGTCCAGTGTTCACACCATACGGGATTGCTGGGAGTACCAGGCACTTCGTTCCCTGCTCCCAGGCCATGGCTGCGGCTTTTTCAGCAAAAGCCCCGGTCTCATAATTGTCTGTACCATAGGGAAGATGAAGGTTATGCGCTTCGGTGGCCCCCCAGGGCAGCAACGCCAGGTCAAACTCCGTGTCGGTGATACTGCGCAGGTTGTTTTCTGATAATAAAAAAGGTTTCATATACACAATGTTACTGGCTGGACTGATTGTATGATTGGCCAAGAAGTGCGATGGTCGCGTCAGAACGGAACGATGCGAATCCATTTCTGACCGTTGTTTTTTCTCCTGAATAGCCATCCGTCAGGCTGGTCCCATCGGGAAATATACCTTCCACGTTGATTTTCTTTTCACCAGCTTCCAGGTCCAGCCCGATGACCACGTCGTCAGACTGTTCCCCAACAGCGTATCTACGCACAAAAACATAAGGGTCCGGGGAAATCATTTCGTGTAGCCCGGCACCGACCGCCGGGTGTTGCCTCCTGAATCTCCCGAGCTTGCCATAGTGTTCCATCACCTCCTGTACGCGATGCCCGTTCACATCTGCATTCTCGCTGATCTTATCCCAGTTCATAAAGGAACGGAGATTGGCATCTCCATTGGCCCCCGGGGCGAAAAGCAACCTGGAGGATTCATCCCCGTAATACACCTGGCTGGCCCCGGGACACAATAGCAGCCTGGTGGCTGCCTCGAACGGATATTTACGCATTTTGTCCAGGGGATCACCATCATCATGAGAACTGATATAGTTCATGACCCCTTTCCCTGCGAGTTCATGATGGAGGATCGACGAATATTTTGCAAAGATATCTTCGTAATGGTTCCTTGCATCGTATTTGAACTCGAAGTTGATGAGGTGATCGATGCCCTCACCAAAGAAATCCACCAGTGTATCGCCGAAATCAAACAGCCTGCCTCCGGAGATCACGTAATTATAGACTTCACCCACCATGTAGAATGTATCGTCTTCGGGTAACAAACCAGGATGCGCTGCCAGCCATTCGCTGTAGGCACGGTCAGCCTCTTTCCTCAGGTCGCTCCAGACACCTTCTTCAGTGTGTTTAGCCGTATCCAGGCGGTAGGCATTGATGCCATATTTCCGGATATAATCCGTCAGCCATTTAATGATGTAATACTTTGGTGCCCGTGGATATCCCGTCGTTGCAAAAAAAGCATCCAGCTCGGCCAGTTCTTCTTCAAGCCTTCCTTCATTTTTCCATTTTTCAAGCAGCTGCGGCGGGAGGGACACGTCTTCCTCGGACTCTGTCCGGATGTCAGGCAGGTTATCCACCAGCGTGCATTCGATGGTGCTTTCGTATCCTTCGTATGTACACCGTGGAGATGTTCTTACCCATTCTTCCGGCCATACAGGGTCCTGCTCGGTGACCGGACCGGTATGGTTGATGACCACGTCCATCACAATCCTGATACCATGTTCATGGGCAGTGCTGACCAGTTCTTCCAGGTCCGCTTCGGTGCCAAAGTTTGGGTCCAGCGCCGTCCAGTCCTTTATCCAGTAACCGTGGTACCCATAGGTCGCCCCGGTTCCTTCGTCGACCAGGCCATGGTTCTGCTCAAAAAATGGTGTCATCCAGATGGCTGTAATCCCCAGGTCGGTAAAATAGCCTTCCTCGATTTTTTCCGTGATGCCCTCCAGGTCACCCCCCTGGAATCCGCGGTTGACAGAGGTTCGTTCGGCCCTTCCGAAATTCAGGTCGTTGCCCGGATCTGCATTGTTGAACCGGTCGGTAAGCAGGAAATAGACGTTTGCATTGTTCCATGTAAAGGGGAAGTTGCTGTCCTGTGTGCTGACTCCGTTGGGGCCTTTGTCTGCACAACCCCATGTGATGAAAACGGTGAGAACCAGCAGTATTGTTCTTTTGATCATAGAATTAAATTTTGACTTAAAGCTAACAGAAAACCGGGGAATTGTCAAGCCGATGGTCCTTCGATGTGCAGTAATCATTCCATTAAAAGGAACAGCCATAACTTCAGTTTTGAGACACTACAAAAAAAATAGCAAAAAAAAGAGGTGCCCCTGTTGAGACACCCCCTTCTACATTTAATCAGGTAATCCTTACTTTTTGATTGCTTTCCAGACTTTTTCTTCATCCAGTTTTTTGGTGCAGAAGAACCAGTCATAGCAATGCATCTCGTCCTTGCTTTCCATCCGCTCTTTTGCAGTTCCGCATGAACCTGCAGTGGGAACGATAACATCGTCACCCGGTCTCCAGTCTGCCGGTGTTGCAACACCAAATTCATCGGCTGTCTGAAGCGCGACCAGTACCCTGTGCAACTCATCGAAGTTTCTTCCAAGGCTCAGCGGGTAATAGATGATGGTCCTGACAATGCCTTTGGGGTCGATGAAGAATACGGCCCTGACAGCTTTGGTCGTGGCTTCGCCCGGCTGGATCATTCCATATTTTTTGGCCACCTCCATGGTGATATCTTCAATCAGGGGAAAGGTAACTTCCACATCCTTCATTCCCTTGTATTCGATTTTCTCCTTGATGGTACGCAGCCAGGCAATGTGACTGTAGAGCCCGTCGACTGATAAGCCCACAAGCTTGCAATTGAGTTCTTCAAACTTTTCCTCCATCGAGGCAAAAGTCATGAATTCTGAAGTACAAACGGGGGTAAAATCGGCGGGGTGACTGAATAAAATGGTCCATTTTCCTTTGTAATCGGAGGGGAAATTGATGTCTCCCTGGGTTGTTACAGCCTTGAAACTCGGTGCCGGATCACCGATCCTGGGCAGGGATACTACTTCTTGTATTTCTTTTTCTTCCATTGTAAAAATGATTAAAGGTTAACTAATATGATTATTGATTATTGATTGTGAATCTTATGTTTTAAATTTTCCCACCAGCTGCAGCTTGATGTCCCTGATATCAAAGCCGGATATCTTTTTCTTCGTGAAATATGCCTCGAGCATTGCATCAAGTTCATCATCGTAAAAGTCTTCTATCCTGTTACTTTCGTTACAGTAGAGATGGTGATGTTTTTTGCCGACTGAATCGTAGAGCATCACTCCCTTGTCTGTTTTGACCCTGTTGAGAATCCCCTTGTCAGTGAGTGAATCCAGAATGTTGTAGATCGTTCCCAGGGCAATATTCGGATGACGTTTTTTGACATATTTTGACACTTCATCCGAAGATGGGTGTCCTTCAATACTAAAAACAGCTTCCAGCACAGCGACCCGTTGCGGGGTGACTTTGAGCCCGGCATCCTTGAGCAGCGAATGAAAATCAGTTTCAGACATGTTCCTAGTTAAGAATAGTTCTTATATAGGAACACATAAGATCAGGTTTTGTTTACGGCGAAGTGTTTTTTTGAGGAACTTTTTCCAGATTGGACAAATCATAGCCCCTGGAGACGGCCTCGTTTAACAGGTTCTGGTATATATCCTCATCCATCTGCGGTTCCCGGCCCAGTATCCAGAGATAGTTGCTGGTTGAGCTGCCAACCAATGCCCATTGGTAGTGCTCCATGTCGAGTTTTATGATTTTATAATCCCCGTAGAAAAACAGGAAGAAAGATACTTTCAGGTACCCGGTATCCCGGTCGCCGGCAAATTTTGCCTTTCCTGTGGCAGTCTTGTGTTTTCCGTCGAGCGTGTTTTTGTAACCTGCATTAACGACTTTTACCATGCCGTTGTCTTTCATGGAATAGGTGGCAGTGACTCCCACCAGGTTTTTTTCAAAAGAGTGGGGAAACCGCGCGATCTCGTACCAGGTACCCAGGTACCTGTCCAGTTCAAATCCTGTGACAGGAGTAGTGTCGGGGATATTCATATTTTTATCGGATGGTGCACAGGCACTGATGCCGGCAATGAATAAAAGCACAAAGAATAATTGCTTCATGATAATACGCTGGAATGTTTACTAAAGGTACGGAACAACTCCGAGAAAGTCAACTATTTCCTTGCCTGGCTGTTTCTTCCTTCAGGTACCCGGTCATGGCACAGAAATAATTGTATCTATTGTGCCGTTCCTGCTTTCTCCCGTTAGCGGATATTGCGAAGATGATCAATTGAATTTTTTGTCCAGTTCCTTTTTCCTGGCGGTGCCGAACAGGTAAAAGTGTTTCATGGCACCATGCAACACATTGCTGTACACATATTTTTTATGCAACCGCAGCAGACTGACAATCAGGGGGGAGAGCAGCAGGATCCGGCCCGAAAGCATCCAGCGTGCATCATATTTCCATCCTGAACGTTTTTCCGGATCAGCCCTTGCCACATTCCCGCTGAAGATATGACTGTTCGTATTGTCCGGGTGCAGCATGGAGTGGGCATAGGTAAGACCACAGAAATCCGAGATCTTCTGCATGAGAAGTTCGGGGTAGAGCGACAATTCTTCATATCCCGTCCACATCGGATCAATGCCCATCTTCCTGAACCTGCGCCGCAGTTTATGGTTTTCAAGGACCCACCGCAGGACAAAATACACAACGGGTCTGCCGGTGGACAAGTGCCTGGAATAACTCCAGCTGCGTACGTCCCGGGTAAGGAATATCACTTTCACATCGTGTGTACGCAGCAGTTCACCAAGATAGGAATAACTGTTCTTCGATGCATCAACCATTACGATCGGCCTGCCATAGCTTTTTTCCAGCAGCGCGTGTATGGCCTCAATCCTTTCAACCCGGCTGCTGATCCCGCTGAAAAGATCCGGCACCCGGCTCCAGATCTCGCATTCTGCTGCTTTTTTGCCGCAGGAGCAGAAAGAGGTATAGTGATTGCTCCTTGTCCGGTCATCCAGGATCGTTTTCAGCTCACCCAATCCGATCACCCCGGGAAGTGTTCCCAGTGACATATCCAGAAGGGTGGAACCTGAATGGCCTAAACCGGCGATATAGATGATCTTTGACATGCGTCCCAATTTTTAGGGAGTGTTTTCTTTATTCAGCAATTAAAGATAAATAAAGTATACGGATTTGCTCAGCTCCTGCAATTTCGGAAGGTCAATTTGTATGCGCACCATGCCTTACACGAAAGATCATCTGCAGATAGTTATTGATAGCTCCGACGGGCTCCAGGTCAAGATAAAACGACCTGGTGAAATCTTCAAACGCCTTGAATTCATGGCCGGGCACAACAAATTCATCGAAAATGATGTAATCTCCCGGTTTTAGATAAGGATAAAGGATACCAAGCGTAAAGAGTGCAGCAGAGTATAAGTCTGAATCAATGTGAATGATCAGCGGGTCTTCAAAATGAATCTCCGGAAGCACTTTAAGCAGGGTATGCTGGAACAGTCCTTTAATAAATTTTATCCGATCGTCCTGTATATCAGGGAAATTTCCATCCAGTGAGAATTTGCCTGCATCATAGTTTCCATATTTTTCAGGCAGTCCTTCAAAAGTATCAAAACCCCAGAAGCTGGAATCCGGGTGCAGATTATTTTCGACCCACCAGCGCAGGGAATTTCCATGGCCCACACCGAATTCAAGATAGGTGATCTGCCGGTTGCCAAACTGGTAGTCGCTGGCAAAGGCAGCATACAGTTGCTCGCGGTCCTTATGCAATACGTTCCTGTTGTAAAAATCATTATAGTGCAGGACTGACTTATTGCGATCAATCCATTTTGACATTTTTAAAAGGTAGCCGGTATAAATCAGTAAGTTGGCAAGAAAGCCGAAGGCTTTGTGTATTTTGATCATGACCAGGAAGGCCTTGGTTTTTTTTATGAATTTCACTTTGTTCATTTGCTGTATTTCTATTGAATATGGTTATAATATTGATTAAAGGGGTAAGGGGAAAAATATCAAATGTAATTCATTTTTTTAAGCAAACCGATCGCCTCAGGATTTTCCGTAAGCTGTTTTACCCTGTCTTCAAAACCAGTTTTTTTCCACTTGCCGACAGCGTCTTTATTGATTTCCTGTATGTTGCTGAAGAGTGCTTTGTTTTTCTGTACCGTGGTGTGATCATGCCAGTGCAGGATCTCCGCCGATACTTCAATTTCCAGGAAATTGCAGATACCTGTAATGGTGTTGTCAAAGTCTGAAACAAGATCTTCATACCTGATCGTATGCACGTTCGGATGCTCCAGGTAGTTCATCCCTGTAGCAACATCATCAATCCAGCGCTCCGGAGTTACCCAGTATTTTTCCGGATTCCTGGGGTGCCTGGAAAGGACCACATCGCGCCCGTCACGAATGATCTGTATCATTTTAAAATTTCCCCCATGTAGCCTGCTGATCCATTCAACATGCCGGATGTTGGAAGGTGATTTTTCGCAGTACCTGTTGGCTGTGGGCTTGATCTTTTCACTGATAAATGTACGGTAGAGTCGATAAAATTTTGGAACTGTCAGTCGCTGGTTCCGCTCCCACGCTCCCTCAAAAAGATTGAGTTCCCGCGGACATGCAAATATCTCGTTATGTGCGGAAAGAATTGAAAGCAGCAGGGTGGTGCCGGATCTTCCGCAACCACCGATATATACCGGTGGCGCAGTGAAATGGCGCTTCTCAATGCGGCTACCCATCCAGTTGATTGCGGGTATGAAAATGCGTTTGAACATGGGTTTGACTCAGCACACAAAGATAACTTTTTGCCGGTAATTGGAAGGAACTGCGGCTACCTTCCTTAATCCCGCCTTGCAGAACCCAGTTTTCCGTTACCGGGACTGCATGTAGGTTAAGCAGCGGTTCACTCTTCTTTTTTCTTGAAAATTTTTGCTTTCTCTGTTTCAAATTCTTCCTCTGTGATCACCCCATCTTCGTAGAGTTCCACCAGATTCATCAGCTTCTCATAATCGTCGGGGCCTTCTTCTGCATTGGTTTCATCAGCGGCAGATTCATCACTGGCAGATGGCAACGACTGCTGTGTACTGGCGGATGCAACTGGCTGAACGGAAGAGGGAAGCGGGGGCTGTACGGGACCTGCAGCGGGATCAACAGGGACCATTCTGAAATTGTAATAGTCGTTGTCGTAACGCATGATCGCACCGGTAACAGCATCCAGGGCAAAACCGATGGGACAGAAAACATTCAGGATCACCACCGGTTCAATATCAGTACCAAGGTAATAGCCATCGGGATAAAAACCATCCAGTTCAAGCCGGATATCCTTTGCATCATCAATAAATGTGTTCAGGTCCCGGTCTAGTCTCACTTTTGCAGGAGTGGTTCCCATCATCCGGCCATCCACAATAATATCAGCGCCCTGCGGGGTTGAATCAATGGTAATACGTTGGGTGGTACCTGTAAGGATGGTTGCACAGCTGCTCATGAACGCGGCAACCACAAGTATTGCTGAGAGTTGAAAGTATTTCATTGTTGTTGAAGTTTAAATTAATTAAACAGATTAGAATATTTGGGTTTGTTATTTCTTTTACCAAATTCTGTGCCATAACAGTGCTTCCATCACATCATATTTTGCATGGTGATCAGGTATCCGGTTTTTTTCTCAGGTATGGAGGAAGAAATGAATGCTTTTCCAGGTCATGTCGACAGCAAAATAGACAAAAACAATAGCGAAAACCTTAAAGGCAAAAGGAATGACGCGTGGTTGTGAAAGGAGGTTCCTGAAATGTGAAAAAATATACGAAATGAGGAGTGTGGAAACAAGCCAGCCTGCCTGCACCAGCGCCATGAACAGGTAGTCTCCGAATGGCACTGCCTCGGACAGCAATATGGCACGGGGAATACAGATGGTGATCCAGTAGGTCCACAGCACTCCGTTGGTGAGGATCATGATGGTGATCTTCCATGGACCGAAAAATACTTTTTCATCGGTGTCCAGCATCCTGATTTTCCAGAGTCCGGATGCAATCCATGCCAGTACCGCGGCACCCGCAAAGGAGAGGAGCCTGAATACCCATTCCTGCAAACCCAGGGAAGTGATCAGCAGCAGGCTGAGAAGTGCCACGAGTGTTTCAACGGCCAGGGCAATAAATATAATCCGCAACGCACTTCTGAATCCCGATTGCAGGATCTGGGTGAAGACAGCCGTGATCACCGGACCTGGAATAAGTCCGCCAATCAAACCAAGTGTTATTGCAGTGATGATTTCCCCGGTGATCATGGAACGGGTTGCTTTTGTTTTTTTAATGTTATTGTTCAGAAGCGTCTTTTCAATGAACCTGTTGCCGGCCAGCGAACTCCGGGTTGGGTTCCGACGGAACCGGGGCATGTTGCTCCTCCCGCCATTGTTCCAGCATGCGCTGCAGCTCCTTTGCTTTTTCTGGTTTCGATTTTTCCAGGTTCACCCTTTCCCCCGGGTCTTCTGACAGGTCGAACAGCTCAATGGCACTATCCTCAAAATATTCCATTAATTTCCAGTTGCCGAAAATGACCGCACTGCCAGGCCTCGTGCGGAAAATCGAATCACGCGTATCATCATTGCCTGCCTCGAGGTACACCGGGAAATGCCAGAACAATGGTCTTTCTGCAGGTTGCTTTTTTTCAAGCAGGAGCGGGGCCAGGCTGATGCCATCGAACGGTTTCCCTGGCAGCTGTGCGCCAATGATATCCAGCAGGGTGGGGAAGAAATCCAGGTTCACGATAGGTACTTCGTGATTGGTTCCGGGTTCAATCTTTCCCTTCCACACGAAGAAAGTGGGTACTCGGATTCCCCCTTCATAATAACTTCCTTTCCCTGCCCGCAGCGGCTTTTGCTGCGAAATGCGATACAATCCCCCGTTGTCCGAGGTGAAGATGATCAGTGTCTGGTCATATATACCCATTGCTTTCAGTTTACCGGACAGACGGCCGATATTACGGTCGAGGTTGCAGATCATCGTGGCATATTCCGGATGGGACATTCCGGGAGGACCAGGCTTGTCTTCGAAAAGATACATCAGGCTGTCGACCCTGTGAATGGGTGTATGCACAGCGTACGGGGCGTAATACAGAAAGAACGGGTTCCCCTGCCATGTATCCAGGAAATCCAGGACATGGTCCATAATGTTGTCTGTCAGATATTTATTGTCGGCTCCCTCAAGTTTCACATTGCCATATGGGGGGTAATAAGAGCGCGGGTGCCCGTTGTGCCCGCCGCCTATATTGTAATCGAACCCTTGCTCCCTGGGATCATCGCCCAGGTGCCATTTCCCGGCATGGCAGGTGGTGTAGCCAAATACCTGCAGCGCCTCTGCCAGTGTTGTCAGACTGTCGTGGAGGGTAGTGGTATTTTCTGCCGGAATGATACGCCTGTCCCTGCTTGCACCTCTTTCTGATGAGCCAACTGTGTAAATCCTGTGATGCGGAGTGTTCAGACCTGTCATCATGCAGGCGCGACTGGGAGCACAGTTGGCTGCTGAAGCATAGGCACGGGTGAAGACCCTGCCCTCTGATGCCAGTGCGTCAATCTGTGGTGAGCTGTAGTAACTGTTGCCCATGAATCCCGGGTCGGCCCATCCCAGGTCATCAACGTTGATCAGCACGATATTCGGTGGTGGTTCCTCTGCGGCGGGCTGACTACAGCCTTGAAAGAGCAGAAGCAGCATTGCGCTGAGAATCGTTGTGAAGTTGCTCATATAGCTGGTAATTGTACCGGCAAATGTAATTAAAATGAAGCTTTGCAGACAATTCTTGCTCTCATAATTAAAATGTAATGCTGCAGGCAATTTTTTCTTTCTCGCGCTCACCAGCTCAACCGCTTACCCGCTCATCCGCTCAACCGCTCCCAAATTATCCGGGCAGCACATACAGGTAAATGGCAAAGAAGTGTGCGGTGGTTCCGGCAATAACAAGCAGGTGCCACACCAGGTGATGGTAGGTGAAGCTGCATTTCTTGTAAAAATAGATACCGGCAGAGTAGAAGGCGCCTCCTAGGAAGATGAGTATCCAGCCAGCAGTGGGCAGGTTCCTGATCACGGGAACGATGGCGATAAGGATCATCCATCCCATGGCGGCGTAGATGAACACTGTAAACGTACCCACCCCTTTTTCAAAATTGACTGGATTACGCAGAACCATGAAAGAACCCACTGCTGCACAGGCCCATTCGATACCGAAGATTGTCCAGCCCAATGCCCCCTGGATGGCTATTAACGCCAGCGGGGTATAGGTGCCGGCGATCAGGAGGTAGATGGCGATCTTGTCAAGACTGAAGAAAAAGTTCTTGACCTTGCCCTGCTTCAGGTAATGGGTCATGGTGGAGGAGAGGTACAATATGACCATGGACGCCCCGAAGATCACTGATGAGACAAGGTGAATCCCGTCACCATGCCTGGCTGCTTTTACAGCCAGCAGCACGAGCCCTGCTGTCCCAAGCAGTGCGCCAACAAAATGGGAGAGGGCATTGGCCATTTCTTCCTTTTTTGAGAACCTCGATATTTCAGTGTATTGCGTCATGGAAGGTTGTTTTTACAAAGTTATGACCAATGCAGACCGGCTGTATCTTTACCTGTACCCGCATGGGTATGAACATCCCGGAATCAGGTTCATTTATCCCGGATAGTGCACAATGGTCCCGGCAGACTGCAGAACACGGTACTGAAAGCAGTGCAGGGATGATCTGCGAAAGCGTTTCAGGACAGGCCATTTCCAGGTGTTTTTCCACCATACGCTTCCAGTCAGGTCATTTATGCTGAATCCCAATGCAGTCCTCCAGATGGGTCATTCTGTTTTTCTCACATAATAGGTCCGGCCATTAAGGATGTATTTTACCAACCCGGTTTCCCTGGCAACAAAAATCTCCTTTACGGTTTCCTGGTTCCATTTTTCAGGTGCATCAAGAAGCTCAAAATGCAACACATCCCTGTACGCTGTGCCATTCAGAACTACGGTATCGAGGAATGTGCATGCAGACTGTATTGTATTTTCAAAGTCATACCCTTCGCTGGTTTGCGATGATCCGATGTGAAGAAAGGGAGTGGAGATTTCCGTAACAATTTCCTGCCCGAGGTCGTACCGGAATACCACCTCATTTACCTCCACCCTTAACACATCTCCGTAAGGATCCCATGTGGAGGCCCGAATGGAAATTGAAAATTCGTCACCGTAGGTGGACGTGTAGTGGCGGGACCTGTATTCTGTGTATGTGATGTCGGTAGTAATGCCAAAATAACCTCCCCAGCTTTTGTCCAGGTAATAATACTCCGACTGTAACGCGAAACTCTGACTGATCCCGTAATTATCTTCCATGAGGAATACCTCATCCACCTGCTCCACAGGCAGCCAGCTGTCGTTTCTCGCTTCAATGGTGTAGGTCTCTTCCCTGAAGGCCCAGTCTTCCCCGCAGGCGACCACGGTGATGGACAGGATCACTGCCAGGAGCACCGGCAGCAGCTTACTCCACCAATTGGTAATATTCATCATTGGTCATCGTGATTTTCAGTATTCCTTCCGCGAAATTAAAATAGAGGCTGTCGACTGCGATAACACTCGCTTGTGGATCACCTGTGCCGAACTGGTATTGGTCACCCAGCCTGTATACCTCATGGTAGAAGCGATCGCCGATCCGCATGGAATCTACCCGTTCGTAATATGTCCAGGCGCTGTCGGTGACAGGCACCTGGTAGTATGCCCTTCCGATCGAGATATTCAGGAAATACATGATGGTGTCCATATTGTTCAGCCGCATGCTGCAGTCAAAGACCGGGTGATCCGGATAGAAGCTGGTCCTGGCTTCTTCATAAAGAAATGTGTAACAGCACTCATCGCACATGACATCTTCCATCGCCTCAACATGGTGGTCTATGCTGAATGTGATCACATGTCCGGCTGAATGGATCAGCTGCATGACGTTGCCATCTGTATAAGGCAGCTGATCCAGCACATCCTGTGGAATTTCTCCCATATCAAATGTCTGTGGATCACATGTCCGGCAGCCGGGCATCATTGCAAGCACGATGTAAAGAATGGTTTTCATAACTGTGGGATATTTACAAATCTAGAGAAAAAATAGCTGAAAAACACGTGGAGAAAGGTGTTTTACCGAGACATACGGAACATATAACTTGTGAACTCTTTTTTATTGCACGTCCTTATTACCTATCTGGTTTGCTTTTTTCATAGGCACTGATCCATTCATTTACAGTCATTTTCTTTACCAGTTCAGCAATGAGATCGTATGGTATGGCATCCGGGTTTTTAAGGCGAATACAGCTTTTCCCCATATCAAGTTTGGTTTTGCTGTGTTTCGGGTATTCAGCTACAAACCAATGCTCCAGTTCCTGATTGGTATACATGCCCATATGGTAAATGGCAATGAAGTTTTTCTGGCTACCCAGGCTAATGAAGGGGAGCGGGATCTTCGGATCAAGGTGGTATCTATCGATCAGCCGGTCGCCCCAGATCCACAACTCGCGACCATCGGCATACAGGTGGTCCCTGATTTTGCTGACTTCTCCTGCAAACAGTGCTGATTTGTCTTTTCCGCTGCAGCGGGGACATTTGTCATCACCGATGTAGAAAACTTCGTCCATTCCCGCGTGAAATGCATCCGCCTGGAATGCTGTGCAGATTTCATCAACAATAGCGAAGACCACCTCATGTACCTCGGGATGGAGCGGACAATAACTCTTGCAGTAGAGCCCGTGTTCATTGGGCCATTCATAAGTTTCCGGCAGCGGTATATGCGGTGTTTCATCGAATTCGGGGTATACCTCCAGCAGTTTTGAAGGAGTGGAATGCCATGACTGGTGGCCCAGTAAGTTCACCTGTGGAATAAGCCGGATATTGTGTTTATCACAGGCCCTTACCAGTTTATTTACATCTTTTTCCGAAAGGGGGTTGCCAGATCTGAGTTCTGGATGTGACGTGTATTCAAAGTTATAATCCACCCTCAGGATCAGCGTGTTGACATTCCGCGGGACGAGCTCGTCATTGATAAATGTAACAAACCTGTTCACATCAGCAGGACGCGGTGCTGCGATACAGAAACCCCTGACCGGCAATTGATTGTCGCTGCTTACCTGGCCGGTGGCTTGAAGTGTGAAAAAGAGGATTGACACAATTGTCATTAGCGAAGGATATCTGGCAGTTTTCATGGTTGGTTTATTTTATTCACTGTACAATTCGCAGGTCAACTTAAAATATAGATGATTTACGTTGTATTTAGATGATCTACGTAAATTTTAGTTGATCTACGTAAATTTTAGTTGACACTTCCTCAGACCAGGTGCAGCGCTTCCCGGGGTTCGGTCTGTGCAGGTCTGATATGATGTGTACCTGGAGTACTCCTGTAACATATGACTGGTGGGCCTTTCTGTCCATAAACCCTGTTGAATATTTGAATTAAATCGTAACGGAACAATCCTGTGCAATGGCTTGATAGGCAGCATCCACGACGATCATATCTTTCAAACCCTCCTCGCCCGGTACCCTTACCTCTTTGCCGTCTCTTACCGAAAAGGCAAAATCGTCCATGTGGGCTGCCTGCTGGTTGATTTCGGGAAACTGCATCTCGCCATTGCTGCTGGATCCTTTGATACCACCATACCCGGAGTAGGGCTGCAGTTCGAAACGACCTCTTTCTGCAGCTGCCAGCAGGAAGTTGAAGGAGGCATGAAACCCGGTGGACAGGTTGGCGATGGTACCGCCTGGAAAATTCAGCTGGAAGTAAACAGCTTCATTGATCTCGTGGAAGGGATCTCGCATGCTGTACCCTTGTGCTGTGACGGAAATTGGCTCCTCTCCTGTGACGTAGCGTGCCGCCTGAAGGGGATACACTCCCATGTCCATCAGGGAACCGCCTCCCATCTTCTTCTGCAGTTTCCAGTGGTCCTTGCTGGAATTTCTGAAAGCTGCTCCGCAGGATATGTGTACAACCTTCCCGAAAACCTGCTCCTGACCCAGTCGCATGGCTTCCATGTTATAGGGATCATAATGTAACCTGTACCCAATGGAAAGCAATACGTTGTTTCGGTTACAGGCATCGATCATCTCCCGGCATTCCTGCGCATTCATTGCCATTGGCTTCTCGCAGAGCACATGCTTCCCTGCATCGGCAGCACGAATGGAGAATTCCCTGTGCATGGAATTGGGCAATACGATGTATACGATATCAATATCCTTGTTACTGGCAATCTCATCGAAGTTCTCGTAATTGTAAATGTTTTTCTTCGGAATCCCGTACTTTTCTGCCCACACCTTTTCCTTTGAAGGTGTGCCGGTCACGATGCCAGCCAGATATGCCGTTTCAGTTTCCTGGAGTGCAGGAGCAAGCAGGTCCGTGCTGTAGTAGCCCAGGCCGACGAGTGCGTAACCGATTTTCTTTTGCGCTCCGCGGTTATAGTAGGGGAAGGCTGCAGTTCCGGTCAGAAAGGCCGTGCCCGCAACGCCAAGTGCGGCAGTTTTGATGAAAGCCCTTCTCGATTTTGGATCAGTGTTGTTGTTTGTCATGATTAAGTGGATTTATGGTGACAAATGGTTGTGCGTAGAGGAAGGAATTTCCATAAATGGTGTGGAATTTCATGCGGGTGGTGTGGTATTTCCCATTCCAGAAGTGGCTTCACTGTTACAAACTTTTTTTGCATATGAGAATTATTATCCGCTATTCTGTGATTGATTTCCGGGTAACCTGCTCATTCGGCTGGTTTACTGCCATGAGCGCAGCTGCACCGTACCGTTTTCATTCGGGTGATCATCCGTTTTATATAGCTCCACCCAGAAGGGCAGGATGCGTTTCCCGCCGGACTGGTAGAAAGGACTGAGCTGACATTCCATTGTCCTGAAGTCAATGTTTTTCATCTCGATGATATCCGTTTCGGTGGTATTCTCCTTATTCAGTATAAAGCCATTTGCCTCCAGCCTCAGGACGCCAGGTACAGGTACCGGCTCCATGAATTTGAACCGGATGTTGTAATTTCCTTCGAGGATTTTAACGTTCCAGTAGGCATAGATATCTTCCTGTCTCCATACGCCACGCTCTCCGGCAGCATCGTTCCTGTTCAGGTATACAGGGTTTTCATAAGGACTACCGGCAATGATCAGTGGTTGATTGACCAGGTGCTCTTCCTGCGTCAGTTCGGCGATGTGGGCATCCAGTTCCGCTTTCAAAGCACGATAATCCGAAGCCTGTTTTTTGACCAGGTTAACCCGCTCAAACGGATCCAGCGCAAGATTGAAGAGTTCAAACGCAGCGGAATCAGCATCATAGTCACCCTGTCCTGCCAGCTTCATGTTGCCTCTCTGGAGGCTGATATTGTTGTAAATTTCAGGGAACTTTCGGGTCCAGTAGTAAAACAGCGTTCTTTCATCTGTCCAGGATTCCCCGCGCAAAGCAGGTTCCAGGCTCCTGCCGTCAATAATGCGGTCAGAAGGCACCTCTGCAGAACATAACTCCGCCAGGGTGGGAAGGAGATCGATATGGGCAGCATAGTTTGAAATATCCCGGTTCCCCTCGTATTTTGAGGGATAGGAGAGAAAGAATGGTACACGTATTCCACCCAGGTATATATCCCCTTTTTTGCCTCGCATACCTGAGACATACCTCCGCTGCTGGGGACCATTGTCGGTCATGAAAATCAGGATGGTGTTTTCCACCAGGTCCAGTTCCTTAAGTTTTGACTGCAGTTTGCGTATATTGTCATCGATATTGGTAACCATGGCATACACCTTCCTGGCAGCTTCCTTATCTTTTTCGCTCATCTGGGGCATCGGTACATTTTCGAAGCCCGCTGAAGGGTCGGTATCCTTGTATAGACGGTAATATTCATCCGGGACCTGCAGGGGTGTGTGCGGTGCATTAAAGGAGAGGTAGCAGAAGAAGGGTTTGTCGCGGTGCTCCCCGATGAAACGGATGGCTTCTGAGGCAAAGATATCGGAGCAGTATCCCCGGTAGGGTTCCGTCTCCCCGTTGTGCCAGAGCACAGGATCGAAATAGCTGCTGTCCCCTTTGAACCAGGTGGTAATATCACCTACCTGTCCCATGCCACCTGACAGGTGGATCACCGATTCGTCGAAGCCCTGGTCCATAGGACGCGAAGGATAGCTGTCGCCAAGGTGCCATTTGCCGAAAATACCGGTGGTATAGCCTGAAGCCTTCAGCATTTCAGCGATGGTGACCTCGTCCGCAGACATGATCGCGCCCCCGTTGTATGTATCGCGTACCCCGGTTCGAAGGGAGTACCTTCCCGTCATCAGGCTGGAACGGGTAGGTGCACAAACCGGTGAAACATAAAAGTTCGTAAACCGGATGCTGTTTGCTGCCAGGGAATCCAGTGCAGGTGTAATGATGTGGTGGTTACCGTGATACCCCAGGTCCCCATGCCCCTGGTCATCTGTAATTATCAGTATTACATTGGGACGTTCCGGATGTTTCTGATGGTTCCGGCCGGACTGGCAGCCGGTATTGAAACCAAGCTGCAGGATTGTCAAAGCAGCGATACTTACAATGTATATCGTTCTCATGGTGTGCAGGTTTATTCAGTTGTCAGTTGGTCTTTTATTCTTTGTTGTTTGCATACCTTGTTAAAGAGCCAGAACTGCCGTTCTTAGCAGATTCTATATCATCTGGCAGGTTTGTCCCATTTAAACTAATCAGTAATCCTGATGCTTCCCTCTCCCTTGCCACTGCACCTGCCCACGATCACAGCATCTTTCAAACCCTCCTTGTGCAAGGCAGAAAGACAATCCCCTGCACTTTCGGCAGGTAGTGCCATCAGCAGACCGCCTGATGTCTGGGCATCACAAAGCATCAGCTGTTTTGTCCTTCCCAGCGCACCGAAATCAACATATTCCTTTACGTGGTCCAGGTTATTGAATGTGCCTCCCGGGACCACACCGGCGGTAGCCAGGCTTTCCACTTCATCGAGGAAGGGTACGGCACTGTAGCTGATCTCTATGTTCGCTGCAGAGGCCCTGCTCATTTCACGAAGGTGTCCGAGCAATCCAAAACCGGTGATATCCGTGCAGGCATTCACCGGGAACCGGATCATTACTTCTGCGGCTGTTTTATTCAGCGTACTCATTTGCAGGATTACCTTCCGTGCAGTTTCAGGGGAGGCCAGCCCGCGCTTAATGGCGGTACTGAGAATACCCGTTCCGATGGGTTTTGTCAGGATCAATACATCGCCTGGCTGTATTCCGAAATTTTTGATCACCTTGTCGGGATGTACCCCGCCACAAACAACCATGCCATATTTGGGTTCAGGGTCTTCGATGGTATGTCCGCCAAGTACCGAAATACCGGCTTCAGCAGCTTTGGCATGCGCACCTTGCAGGATTTCCTCCAGCACAGACATGGGAAGTGTGTTTTCAGGGAATCCCACAATATTCATGGCAAACAGGGGAGTGGCGCCCATGGCATAGATATCACTCAATGCATTGGCTGCTGCGATGCTGCCGAATTCATAGGGATCGTCGACAATGGGTGTGAAGAAGTCCAGTGACTGCACGATCGCAAAGTCGTCCGATATCCTGTAAACGGTAGCATCATCTGATGTCTCGGTGCCAACGATCACGCTGTTATCGTCCCTGTGAGGCAAAGAAGCGAGGATCTTTTCCAGTTGCCGGGGTTCAATCTTGCAGGCACACCCGAGCCCGTGTGTATACTGGGTCAGTTTGATGGTTCCGGGCTTAATGGAGCGGCTTGTACCGGATTGCAGTTCAGTTTCAGGCATGAGGGTCCGGGCGGTGGCAATGAGCTCTTCCGCGGCCCTGCTGATCTCATCCAGGGTAGTGTCACGACCCGTAGACAACCGGATTGTTCCCATGGCATATTCGATCGGCAACTTCATGGCTTCCAGTACGGCCGAGACGTCGATGCTTTCTGAATGACAGGCGGCACCTGCCGAAACAGCCACGTTTTCGAGTCTTGATACCAGTGTATTGGCCTCCACGTTGGGGAACGAGATACTGAGGGTGTTGGGAAGTGATTGTTCGGGATGTCCGTTGCGCTTCACTGCCGGGATGGCATGGTGGATCAGATTGTAGAGTTGGTCCCGCATCCGTCGGTAGTGTTCGGAATGATCCTGCAAACCCTGTTGTGCGAGCTCGCAGGCTTTCCCCAGTCCCACGATTTCCAGGACATTCTCCGTACCGGCCCTGAGGTTTTGCTCATGATCGGCACCGTGGATCAGTTTCTCGAGATGGATACCCGACCGGATATACAGTGCGCCCACACCTTTGGGTGCATAGAGCTTATGACCGGCAATGCTCAGCAGGTCGATCCCGAGTTTTTTAACGTCTGTTTCGATCTTACCAACAGATTGTGCGGCATCTGTATGGAAGACAATGGCGTGCTCCCGTGTGATGGCTGCGATCTCTTCGATGGGCTGGATTGTTCCCACCTCGTTATTGGCGTGCATAATCGAAACCAGGATCGTTTCCGGGCGGATGGTCCGCCGGACTTCCCCGGGATCCACCATGCCATATTCATCCACAGGCAGGAAGCTGATATCGTAACCCTGTTTCTGAAGGTAAAGACATACTTCGTATACCGCCGGGTGTTCGATGGAGGAGGTGATGATATGATTGCCTTTTTTCCGGTGGGCCAGCGCAGCCCCTTTGAGGGCATAGTTGTTGGACTCCGTGCCCCCGCTGGTGAAGATGATCTCAGAAGGATCGCAGTTGATCAGTCCGGCAACCTGGCGGCGGGCCTTTTCAACGGCCATCTTGGTGGATGCACCGTAACTGTGTGTACTGGAAGGGTTTCCGAAATATTGGTCAAGGTAGGGCCGCATTGCATCGGCAACCTCCGGGGCAATGGGCGTGGTTGCATTATGGTCAAGGTAAACAGGTTTCATCTGACCAAATATAATATAAAATCTGATGAGGCAACGCTCAGGCGTCGGGTATACAATCTGCCTCAATTTCCACAAGCCACTCCTTGTGTAGCTCATATGAGGCGCCTGATGTAATGTTGATTCGTTCCATTTCAAGGTATGTTTTATGATCAGACTCCGCTGAATTTACTGAAACCACCATCCACGGGGACGATGGTGCCGGTAACAAATTGCGATGCATCAGAACAGAGCCAGATCGCTGTACTGACAATTTCTTCCGGTTTTCCCAATCTGCCAACAGGCGTGTGTTCAATGATCTTTTCTGCCCTCGGTGAAAGTGTACCGTCTTCGTTCCTAAGAATATTCCTGTTCTGCTCTGTAAGGAAAAAACCCGGGGCAATGGCGTTGATGCGTATTTTGTCCTTGTTGATCGTGCCGAGCTCCATGGACATCCATTTTGTAAAACTGTCGATCGCCGATTTGGCCAGGGAATATCATATGACACGGGAAACCGCCCGTTCAGCAGCCATGGAGGAGATGTTGATGATCGAACCCTTACCTGCCATTACCATCGCTTTCCCGAAAATCAATGTGGGATAGAGTGTTCCGAACATGTTGAGGTCGATCGTTTTGCGTATATTCTTTAATTGAAGGTCGAAGACAGTTTGTCCGGGCTGCTGCACAGCTTCAGGAACGTGACCCCCGGCGGCGTTGATCAGGATGTCGATTTTTCCGAATTTCTCTACGATCGCATCACGCGCTTCCACCAGGGCCACTTCATCGAGCACATCCGCAATAAACCCCTCCACGTTGCGGGCACTGCCGGATAATTCCTCCACCGTATCCTGGGTTTTTTCGGGATTGCGGCCCAGAATGGCAACCGAGGCCCCGTGCTGCAACAGCCCTTTTGCCATTGCTTTTCCCAGTACACCGGTTCCCCCGGTGATGATTGCTGTTTTTCCGGTCAGATCGAAGATTGAATTTTTCATAGGTCTCTTTTGGTTGGATTTGCAAGGATGATTGTTTACCTGTTTGATTATTCTAACGGATGAGGCGCAGTGTTGTTCGCTTCGTTTGCCATAATAATTCCGCCTGCACAGAGAATATAACCATATTGCATCCTGGTTGCAGCAGGGACTGGTCCACCGGGTACCTTTTCAACTGGGCAGCAAGAAAACCTGTGTGCCTTTTCACCTCGACGGCCGGAATCCCCGGGTATCCATTTACCACGTCGGCCGGATCCCGGGCGCATAGGGAAACTGCATTTGCATGTATTCCTGCAAGTTGCCTTCGGGTTGCACGAAGTCTTCCGGGAAGCTCATGCCTGAAAATTGCTGAAAATATAACAGGCAGGAGCTCCTCCACCACCCGGCTTCGTTGAGCTGCACCTGCAGCAGCTGTGCCACATGGTGGTAGCGCTGCCAGTCGGTTTGTCCTTCCAGGTCCTTCCAGGTTGCAACCATTTCCTCCACACCATGAACGCCTGCATCATACCGGTAACAAAGTGCTTTCCATAGTGTATTTCCCGACGGCATCCTGTGGCCCCATGGAAGGTGGTGGAACCAGAGCAGGTATTTCTCCGGGCAGGTAGCCGGGTCGGAATATTGTTGCCTGATTTCCGGTGCATATTGTGCCAGGGTATTGCTTCCGGTGGAGGTCCGGTCGAATCCAATCCCGGCCGAATCGGCCCTTCCACCGGTGACCCAGGGCCCCGGACCATAGTGGTGGTCCCACCCCATGATATGGTGCAGTCCCAATGGTGTCATATAGTCTGCCACTGTCCCGTGTGATGCCATCATCATTTGGAGAACCGGTCCGGCTAAACCGGGATATGTTCCAAAAGTATGATGGATCCACTCTTCTGCGATCTCATCTGCCCCCAGGCGGGGGTCCCATGCCAGTCGTCCATACGCAAACCAGTTCGATTGTCCGAACAGGTGACCGGTCCAGTTAATGTCGTTGCCAATATTGGATACACCCGCAATCACAGAGAGGTCCCTGTTGTATGCCGATCCGTCGATGATATCTGCAACGGTAGTGTTTTCTCCTGGTCTGAAGGTAGTCGCTTCCAGCGTCTCCTTGTACATCGGGGCAAGATAAGCGAGGCTGGTTCCCTGTCCGAGGTATTCCTGGGTGATCTGCAATTCCAGTGCCAGCGCGGTTTCGGGCATGGCACCGAACAGTGGATGGAATGGCTCCCTGGGCTGGAAATCAATGGGACCGTTCTTGACCTGTATTACCACGTTATCCCTGAATTTTCCATCGAGGGGCTCGAATTCCAGGTTGGCCTGTTTTGCGCGGTCTTATGGGGATTCATTGCTGTATACAAAGGCGCGCCACATGACGATCCCGCCATAGGGGGCCACGGCATCTGCAAGCATATTGGCTCCTTCGGCATGTGAACGGCCATAATTCTGCGGCCCGGGTTGTCCTTCAGAATTGGCTTTTACAAGGAATCCTCCAAAATCAGGGATTGCTGCATAGATCTCTGCCGCTTTTTCCCTCCACCATTTATTTACAGTGGGATCCTGCGGATCTGCGGTTTCGAGTCCGCCAATTTCCATGGGTGCACTGATCCGGGCGGTAAAATATACCTGGATTCCGTAGGGCCTGAACACACTGCCAAGTGCCTTCACTTTTTTAATGTACCGGGGAGTTAACACCAGTGCATTGGCGTTCACATTGGTGAGCACCGTGCCGTTGATTCCTATGGATGCGTTCGCACGTGCATAATCGATATAACGCTGGTCTATATACCCGGGCAGCCTGTGCCAGTCCCCAGATGGAAAACCCTGCATATCCACGCTCCACAGTTCTGTCGAGGTTGTCCCAGTGATTCAGCAGCCTGTGTGTGATGGCCGGGGCTTGTTGGGTGGAAATTTTTTCCGGGGGAGTACCCATCTGCAACTCCCTTAGCAGGAGGAAAGTGCCGTACAATGCACCCGCAGGTGTGTTTCCTGCAATCAGCATCATTTTTTCTGGCTGATTGTCAATATATCTGACCAGGAACCCCTCGGGTCCGACGGCCTGAAGTTCCCTGGCCATGTGACTGAATGCCGGCGGCAATTCCGATGGATGGGAAATAATGTACAGGGAGGTTGTCCTGTCAACCTGGTTGCTGAATACAGGCGGTACCTGGGTCATTCCCTTGCCGGCGAGGACGAGTTCTTCGCAGATCACACGCCCGGTTTCAGTTTTAACGCTGACGTAAACCTCACTGAACAGGCCAATGATGAATTGCCTGTAGGCCGCGTCCTCCTTTTCCGGGTAACGCAACCACAGGTCATAGCCATTTCCCGCGCGTGCATTTGGAAATAAGAAGATGACAAGAAGGAGCTGTATGAGTATTTTCCTGGTCATGGGTCGCATGAAGTTGGTATTGGACGGATGCACACGGAACAATTCCGGGGGATCCGGGACCAAATATAACGATAAATGAATGGATCAGGAAGTCAAATCCAACCTGTCTGCATGGGGATCACGCGTTTTTCTGCCGTTTCCTTTCGTGCTCCTTGAGCTGGATCTTCCGCAGACGGATGTGTTTCGGGGTCACTTCCACGTATTCATCTTCACCAACGTATTCCATGGCTTCTTCCAGTGAGAACTTAATGGCCGGAGCGATCGCCGTTTTATCGTCCGATCCGGAGGCGCGCATGTTGGTAAGCTTCTTGGTTTTGATCACATTCACCACCAGGTCGTCCTGGCGTGTATTCTCGCCGATTACCTGTCCTTCATAGATATCTTCATTGGGATCGATGAAAAATTTTCCCCTGTCCTGCAGCTTGTCAATCGAATAGGCAATGGCCGTTCCGGTCTCCATGGCAATCAGTGCACCATTGCGTTTTTCCACGATCTCGCCCTTCCAGGGCTCATAATCCTTGAATCGATGGGAGATCACTGCTTCTCCTTCAGTGGCTGTAAGGATGGGGTTGGACAAGCCGATCAGTCCGCGCGCAGTGATTTTGAACTCCAGGTTGACCCTGTCGTCCTTCTTCTCGATATTGATAATATCACCCTTTCTCCTGGTAACGATCTCAATCACCTTTCCTGAAAATTCTTCAGCAACATTCACATACAAAAGCTCCACCGGTTCGTGCCGGAAACCATTGACCTCTTTGGTGACAACCTTGGGCTGCCCAAGCTGCAGTTCGTAGCCTTCACGCCGCATGGTTTCCACCAAAATGGAGAGGTGAAGGATTCCGCGTCCGTATACCAGGAAGCTGTCTGCAGAAGAGGTTTCCTCCACCTTCAGCGCCAGGTTCTTCTCGATCTCCTTGAACAGCCGTTCCCGCAGGTGGTTCGAGGTAACGTATTTGCCGTCCCGGCCAAAAAAAGGTGAATTGTTGATGGTGAACAGCATGCTCATGGTGGGTTCATCCACTGCAATGGTGGTCAGCCCTTCCGGGAATTCCGGGTCTGCCACGGTATCCCCGATATCAAAATTCTCGAATCCCACGATGGCAACGATCTCACCGGAGGCGATCCTTTCCCGGGTCTTTACTTTTCCCAGTCCCTCGAAAAGGTATAATTCCTTCACCGTTGACCGGTGGAGTTCCCCGTTGCGTTGTACGATCGCGACCTGGTCACCCATCTGGATGCTGCCTCGATGGACACGCCCCACAGCGATCCTCCCGGTATAGGAGGAGTAGTCCAGCGATGTGATCCTCATCTGCAGTGTGCCGGGATGCTCCTTCGGTGGTTGTATGTGCTCCAGGATCGTATCAAGCAGGTAAGTCACATCCGTTGTGGGCGTGTTCCAGTCTTCACCCATCCACCCGTTTTTCGACGAACCATACACTACCGGGTAATCCAGTTGCTCTTCCGTGGCATCCAGGGAGAACATCAGCTCAAATACCCGTTCGTTGGTGTCCTCGGGATTACAATTGGGTTTATCCACTTTATTGACCACCACGATCACCTTCAGGCCAAGCTGCAATGCCTTCTGCAATACAAACCTGGTCTGGGGCATGGGGCCCTCGAAAGCATCCACGAGCAGCAACACTCCATCGGCCATGTTCAGCACCCTTTCCACCTCACCACCGAAGTCGGAGTGTCCCGGCGTATCAATGATATTGATCTTGGTATCCTTGTAACGTACCGAGACATTCTTGGAGAGAATGGTGATGCCCTTTTCCCTTTCAAGGTCATTGGAGTCGAGGATCAGGTCGTTTACCTCCTGGTTGTCCCTGAACAGATTGGACTGGTGCAGGATGCGATCCACCATGGTGGTTTTTCCATGGTCAACGTGTGCGATAATTGCTATATTTCTGATTTCCATTGTATTCTTATCTATGCGAATCTTTGTTTAAAAGCGTGCAAAATTAGTCTAAAAAATGGAACTTATACCATTTTTCAATCTAATACCGCACAAATCAGAAGCAGAACACGAAGTCGATCCCCAGTTCGCAGGGTTCACTGTTTTTGAAAATCCTGTGGATGTTGAATTTTTCACCCCGTTCCGTTCTGCGTATGAATTCTGTTACTGTTTGTATTTCAGCACCGTAAAAGGGTGTGCCTGCATGTTTGTGCCCATCCCCGCAATAGCTCATTAAGTGAGAGGAGCCATTGAGCTCGGTTAACCTTTCATGAATGGCCAGGCCCCCGAACATCATCATGTAACCCGGGGCAATCTGGTTGCAGTAATGGTGCGGTGCGATGTGGTAGGGGACCAGCGGGTCGCAGGTCCCGTGGTAAGACATGGTCGGGACCATCGTGTGTTCATTGATCATGTTGATGTCAAGCAAGGCGCCTGCCCCGGAGATCACCCCGGCATACCTGAAGCTGCTGGGGAGTGTGTCGGGATAGAAATTTTTACCTCTGGTACCCTGGTATACTGCCTGCAGCACTGCCTCCGCTCCTGCACTGCTTCCGGCAAGGAAAACCAGGGTGGTATCAATACCAGAAAGTTCTGCTTTATCGAGGAACCAGTTGGTGGCCAGCTGTGCCTGGAAGGCCGCGAGCTGAATGGCTTTCATCTTTTCAGAAAGCACCCCGTCACAACTGAAACTCTTGCCTTTCATAGAGAGGGTGTAAGAGATGGATGCTGCGTGAATGCCACTGTCGGCCAGTGCCTGGCAGAAGGGGTGCCCGTGACTCCTTTCTCCGCCCGAAAATCCCCCGCCATGCAGGAAGATCACCAGTGGTGCATTTTCCGGGGCACTGTCAGGCTGGAAATAGTCCAGTTCAATTGCAGTGGTGTCTTCAACCTGGTAGGTGAAGGTATTGAAATGATATTCCTGCGACCAGGCAGTAATGGAAAGGGATAGCAGGAGAATCACGAAGTTGCGGTGGATCATCTTTAATCGGATTTGGTTTCGGGGCGATTTTCCGGTACAGTGATACCAAATATACAGATAATATGGAATATAACTTGCCGGAAATGGTCGTGCTGTGCTCCCTCAAGGGGCAGCACTGAGAAATGAATATTGAAGGAGAGTGGTTAAATTGCTTATTCATAGTTGAATAATGGTAGTTTTTACTTATTGCTCATACTGTTGTCCTTCAAGCTTTCTCCCGGGAATCCGGAAACTGAGTCCCAGGCTGATAAAATTCCGGATGGCGGCCTGGTTAAGTCCTATTCCTCCCGAGATATCCAGTTGCAGCGTGGGCAGCAGCAGGTAGGTAAGACCTGCATCCATCAGGTGTTCGGCATTACCCGTTTCAGGGATCAGGCCGTAGCTTTCAAAAAAAGCTCCAAGCTTGTCTGTCACTGCGAAACCCAGGGCTGCAGAATAGAAATAGCCCGGCACCGGGGAATCTCCGTCCCATTCCGCTCCCAGGTTGTATCCAAGTGAGAACCGGTTGGAGAGGCTATGGGAGAAGGCAAACCGGATATTGGCGGCAGTGTAATTCGGCTTGCGGTCGCTGTCTGCAGTAAACGGGAGGACAAGTCCACCGAGAAACGCCACCTGCGGATGCCATTCCTGCGCCTCGGCGATTTTAATCTTGAACCCTGTATACAGCGGACTGATCCCTGAAATAGTGCTTGAAAGACTGGTATTGTTCAGGGTGGTGGATGCACGGAAATAATCCATGCCGGCGCGCAATTCGAAATTATTGAGCAGGCCAAACCTCAGCAGGGTGGTGTTGTAGGTAAATGAACGGGTGGAGAACAGGTCATTTGCATCATTTTCCACGAGGAAACCGGTCTCCACCTGCAACGCGTGTCTTGGCACAATGGCCGCGGACTCTGTCTGATCGGGCCGGTCGGTGATAAGTTCAGGTTGTGCTACCTGTGCCATTGCGCCGACATTCAGGAGGAGCAGCAATATGAGCGTGTTGTGTTTTATGAGGTTCGTTGAATGTTTTCAGTTTGTGTGCCGGGTGGTTTCCCCGGGACCATTCCGGAAGCTAACGGTGTGCCTCAAAAGGGCTTATTTCAACTCCAGGATGCGCTGCAATTCATTGTCCGACACATCGATCAGACCTGATGCAGGCAGCCGCCTGGTCAGTTCACGCCAGTTGTTGTCCCCGTTAAATACGATCCTAAAGATGGGGAGCGCTTCTTCCAGCCGCCCGTTACTTGCCAGTGTCACCGCGGTCCAGTATTTCATTTCCAGGTTTTCGGGCATCAGCGCCTCTGCTGCGGCATACTCCTGCAGGGCGAGGGCCATATTGCCATGCTCAACAGCGAGATCCCCCCGGTTCATATATTCGTAAGCCCTGTGCACTGTCAGCAACCGTTCCATCTCTGCAATCGGTTCAGGATGGTCATCAACACGCAGATCAACCTTTCTGTCTTCCCAGGCATTTTCCTTTTTTTCAGGCCCCACCACGATGAGGGCAGCCGATTGCTTGCCCCTGATGTCACCTCCGGCCGCCTGCGCTGCCTTTAACACTTCAAGTACCCTTTCTGCCAGGGGAAGATCGTTGTGCTTTTCGAATGCCTGCGCCATTGCCGGGACCACCCGGTTGTTCAGCATCATATTGGCTTGCACGGAGAAATGTTCGCCAACGAAATGACCCGCTGATGCAACACACCTGGCACCCGTAAATGCATCCACAGTGCCGTTGGCATCCAGCATGGCTACCTGCCTGAAATCACGGCCATCGTCTTTTGATACCAGTTGCTCCAGGACTTCGGGTGCAGCCACTCCCTTTTCCATAAGTAACAGACCTTCTGGTCCGTATGAAGGATTTACAAATGACTGGGTGGCTACCACACCTACGCCTGACTTTCCCCACGAGACGATGGTGCCAACTGAAAACCAGTGACTCTGAACGGCCACCGCCATGTCACCCGTTACAGGGTCCGTGGCGACAATGGAAAAGGTGTGTGCAAATGTGTTGGTATCCTGTCCGAAGATATTGGGCGCCAGCAGTATAACTTCGAAAAACAAAAGAAAAGTACGGAGGATATGTTTCACTGGATATAGATTATGTTCAACCTGGGTTCAGAAAATCGCATCTAAAAGATAGTGAAAATATTTCATTCTGACTGATATCCTGCTAGTCCTGCTTTTTTCCTTCCCGTAGTTTTTCGATCTCTTTCAGGACCCGGTTTGCCTCCGCATATTTTTCATCTGACAGTGTACGGTTCGACGTTGAGAGTTTATATCCCTCGGTCATTAAACGGTCATATTTTTTCACTAATTTCTTTTCGGGATTGCTTCCTATTCCAAACATATCGGTTACGTTTTTGTGATGAATAATTATTAATTATGTGCCATCTGCACAGCTATTCCTTCTTTCTCCCTGCCTTCTTTCTCCCTGCCTTCTGACCGGACTCCGGTTATTATTTCCTGGTTACAGCGATCTCGTCGATCTTCAGAATGAATTCTTCGGGACGATTGTTGCCTATCAGGAACGAGACCTGCTCCAGTTTTTTCCCTGGATAGTTCTCCATGTTCAGACGCATTCCCCTGAAAGTGGGTACCATTTCATGCATCGGAAGTGCGATCTCCTGCCATTCACCATTGGTTTCAAAATAGCTGATATAGGACTGACGGTCGTATTTTCCGGTTTTTACCCGGAACTGGTACCTTTTTCTGTCACCTTTTACTTTCAGCAGAAAGGTGTCGAATGCTTCCAGGTTCAGACTGTTCAAATCATACCTGACTGAAGAAAACCCACCGTTGTTTTCCAGCGACACCTTCCCGGAAAACACCCCTTTTCCCTCGGGACTGAGATAGAAAGCACCGTTTGATCTTCCCCCCATGACCACATCATCCACGATCTCCCAGCCGGAAATATCGGCCGTTTCAGTAAAATCGAACAGGGTCATCTGCAAGGGCATGATCATCAATGTTATCAGGTTGATTAAATACATGGAATTGTAACGTTCTTCGCAACCGAATGTTCAGTATGCAGCCAATACTTCAGCATATTGCCGATGCTAAAGAAATATACCGATGCTACGGAAATATACCGATGCTACGGAAATATACCGATGCTACGGAAATATGCCGATGCTGTAGTCGGAAGCTATTGCAGGTAGCTGTTCCGGCTACCGAAGATAACGCGCAACAAATATTCGGCTTCAGTCCTGCAGGTAGCTGTTGTTTCCAGTGGTGATAAGCTTCACGGCTCCTTTAATAACCTTCACCCTGAGTTTCCTGAATTTCCCGATGGTCTCACCGTCCAGCTGCAGCAACCTGGGCTTGTCAAAGGAAATTTCAGCTTTTTTTGTTGAAATGATCGTGCTGTCCCTGTTTTTGAAAAACCGTTCGTCGAATTTGGATAAACCAATCTTTACCAGCGAATTGAAATTTATGTCTTCGATCAGTACGATCTCGAATTTCCCATCGAGCGGATTGCCGTCCAGTGTAAGGGGCACACCTGTTCCATATTTTCTCGCATTGCAGATGGCAACCATGAGGGTCTCTTTTTCAATTTCATCTGTTTCGGTTTTGATTTTTACACTGAAAGGGGAGACCTGACCCAATTCATCGAGGAAGTATTTCGCATAGGTACCGATGCCCCGGTTCGGGTCCTTTTCATACTTTTCCACGATCCTGGCATTGCTGCCTACATCGCCGATGTGGACAGAGTAGTGTTTGCCGTTCACTTCAACGAGATCCATTCCGGTGAACCAGGATGACATGATGGCGTCTTTCAGTGCTTCAAGCGGATCAGGATCGATGTTGAGTTCTTCAGCCATACCGTTTGCTGACCCCAGCGGGACGATTCCCATGGGAATCTTTGATTTCATCAGGGCGATGGACACCAGCAATACGGTGCCGTCACCACCGGCTGCTATGACCCTGTGCGGCTTAAAGTTGCTGATCTCTTTCTTTAGTTTTTTCCGGTCGTTTTTGCCACTGGTTTCAAAAATCCTGTGCCTGATTGCATATTTACTGCACAATGCATCTGTTTCCTCAAGAAAGGACTGCTTGTCCTGTCCTCCTGATACCGGGTTGATCACTATCAGTAACTTCATTTCAATTCAAAAGTTAGGTCGTTTTTTCTGTCTTCTCTTCTCCGGGTTCGTCCGTGTCCTGGAAATATACGGCTTCAACACCGGTTGCCAGGAGCCTGTTCCATTTTTCTTCCTGGGCCGGTTTCCTGATCAGGCCTGTCTGCCTGATGAATATCTTCCTGATTCTTCCCGGAAATTCCTGGACTGCCTGTGTATATGCGTCCATATCGCGCTGGGTATCATCGCCCAGAAGGATGAATTTTTTATCAGGCATGTTGCTGATGATCCTGCGCAGGTAATTCAGCTTGTAGTCTTGGCCCTTTTTCGGATCAAAGAGTTGCCTGAATTTCAGGAAGGGGGTGAGCAGCAGCGCTCCCTGTGGCAATTCCCGGAAATTCAACACTGAAGTGATCAGTCCGAACAGGTTGCTTTCACTTTTGGAAAGATAAGTGATCCGGTAACTGCGTTTTTGAAAATCCCTGAACAGCTCGTGGGTATAGGCGACTGATTTGCGTTTTTTGGGCCGGTAGAACAGGATCGTCGTGATTCTTTTCAGGGCAGAAGCAGTATGGGAGATCATCACCGTATCATCCAGGTCGGAGATGATTTCCAGCTTCGTTCCGTTTTGCCTGAAGATTGCCGGATAATGGCCGGGAATCTCCAGCTTTTTGCCACCTGCAATAATCTCAACATTCTCATCAGGAGCGGCATCTGCCATAAAAGAAAAGTGCCCTTTTCCCGTGGTCAGGATTTCCCTTTCAAAACTGCCCATGCGGAATGATATCTCTTTATCAGCATAGGTTCCATGAAAATAGGAGCGCATCACCTGGAAGGAATTACCGGCGATCGTACGTGTATTGGACCGGAGTTTCTTTCTGCCCCTCAGGATCGTGCCGTTGACCAGGCTTTTGTCGCCCATCTGAAGTATGTTCAGTTGCCACAGGTATACAGACATAGTTGCTTATTCTTTGATTTGATAAAAGATACCTCTCGATTGCACAACATGGGTAATCTTGTTTTCTGATTCAAGTACATCCAGGTACTTGTTGATTTCCATGATGGGCAATCCAAGCATTTTCACAAGATCATCCACAGTGCAGGGTCTCCTGGAAATAGTGGAGATAATGGATGTTTCTGCATACGCGTTGTAAGCCCCGATCTTTTTTCGACTTGGCGCGGAGGCGATGATTTCTGCATTGTCGAGGTTCCAGAGTGCAAGTACCTGCTTCATCTCAGCCAGGGATGCAGCGCGCAGTCCTGTAACGATGCCCGGCCTGTCGAGCGTATTCAGTTGCACCCGCTCAGGAGAAATTTTTTTAATGGCATCCCTGATGGCCAGCAATTCCTTTTCATCATTGTTGTAGCCGGGAAGGACGAACACTTCCAGCCAGATCTTTCCATCGAATTCCTGGCTGAATGTGGCCAGGCCATCGATGATGGATATAATATCCAGGTTGGGGTCCGGGCGGTTGATCTGCTCAAAAACCTCCTGGGTGGCTGCATCAAGTGAGGGCAGGACAAGATCTGCCGGTAACAGTTCTTTTCTCACCCGGGCGTCAAAGAGTAGTGTTCCGTTGGTAATCACAGCCACCGGAATTCCGGGTTTACGTGCTTTGATAAACTGAATCAGCTCACCGATCCGCCTGTTCAGCGTAGGTTCCCCCGCACCGGAAAATGTGATGTAATCCGGATCCTCCTGCCGGGAAAAAAAATCTTCCAGTTCACGGATAATGGAATTGTACGGTACGTATTCCATCCTGTCATGTGTCAGTTTGGTGGTCCTGCCCGACTCGCAATAGACACAGTTCAGGCTGCAGACTTTCCTGGTTACCAGGTCCACACCCAGGGAATTCCCCAGTCTCCTTGAGGGAACAGGTCCGAACAGGTATTTATAGTCCATGCTTGATCATATTTTCTTCAAAATTAGAGATTCCTGCAGAACTATACAGGTGAATCCTCATTTAACTTTGCAGCCTGTTCCTTGCCTTGCTGTTCGGTTGAAACTGAATTCAGCTTTGCAACCGGTATCGCACATTCACAGTTAAAATCTGCCAAAAGTTTTTCCGAAATCAATCATCCTTTTTTCCAGCAGGTCAGTTTGCGGCAGTTCCGCCAGTTTCCATTTCCAGTTACCGGAAGTGGTGGAGGGAAAATTCATCCGGCTTTTTTCATCCAGTCCCATCCAGTCCTGCATCGGAATAATCACGAGTTTACCCTGCGTGGCATAGGCCATGTGAATCATTTCATTGTGCACGTTCCTTCCGGTCGGTTTTGTTCCGTGGAATTTCCGGATCCTCCTGAGGGTGGCCTTATCCAGTTCATGCCTGTACCAACCCAGCAGGGTATTGTTGTCGTGCGTACCTGTATACACGATCGAATTATAATTGATATTCAGTGGATTATGTTCCGATTCCGGCATGTTTTGACCGAATCCGAACTGGATGACCTTCATTCCCGGCAGCCCGTAATGATCGCGCAGGTCGTACACATCCTGGTCGATCAAGCCCAGGTCCTCCGCAACAAAGGGCATCTCTGGAAATCGCTTCTTAATGGCGTCGAACAGCTTCATGCCGGGACCAGGTTTCCATGTGCCATCAATGGCGCTGGCTGCATCAGCAGGGATGTCCCAGTAGGCTGAGAATCCCCTGAAATGATCCATTCTGAGCAGGTCGAACCACTCCAGGTTCTTTTCAATGCGCCTGAGCCACCAGGTGAACCCGTCTTTTTCCATGGCCTTCCAGTCAAACAGGGGCATGCCCCAGTGTTGTCCTTCCTTGTTGAAATAATCGGGAGGTACGCCGGCCACGGAGCTCATGCGATGCTTGCTGTCCAGCTCGAATAATTCCTGGTGTGCCCATACATCGGCACTGTTGAAATCGATGTAAATGGGAAGGTCTCCGAAGATTTCGATCCCATGGTCGTTTGCGTATTGCCTTGTTTCCATCCATTGGCTGCTGACCAGGAACTGTGTGAAGCGTATGATATCCAGCTGTTCATCATAAAGTTTCCTGAATTCCTCCAGGGTTTTCGCATCCCGGTCGCGGTATTCAGCCGGCCATTCGTTCCAGGGTTGATCACTGAACTGGTCCCTGAGACAGGAAAACAGCGCAAAGTCGTCCAGCCAGTAGCGTTCTTTTTCAAGGAATGCAAGGTAGCTTTGCTTCATGGTTTCGTTGCTGCCTGTTTTAAAGCTTCTGAATGCTTCCCCGATGAATGCAAGTTTGGCTTTGGCTGCTGCTTTGAATTTTACCCGGTTTTTTGCCTTGTACCGGTACTTGCGCAACGAACCCGTTCGCAGCAGTCCGTCCCGGACAAGCCGGTGTGGATTAATGAACAGCTTGTTGCCTGCAAAGGCAGATGCTGAACTGTAGGGTGAATAACCGGTGGCTTTTTCCGTTACGCTTAGCGGGAGAATCTGCCAGTAGCGCTGCCCGGTGCGATGCAGGAAATCAACAAACCGCTTTGCGCCGGGTCCGAAGTCACCAATGCCAAATTCACCCGGCAGGGAAGAGATATGCATCAGGACTCCGGACTTCCGCGCGGGAGCATGCCGGACGCCCTTCAGCACAGCAAAGGGAACCTCTTTGAAAAGCTCCTGCACGGCAATGGGCCCTGCATAACCATGTTCCTCACCCGTAAAGAGATTGTTCCAGTGCAGGGGAGACAATTCCGGCAATTCCACGCGCGTTTTCTTCCATGCATCGGGTCCTGACATGGCTGCCAGGTTCAGCGGCAGGATCACCACAAGGTGTTCATCCTTGTAATGGCGGTGAAATGCGATGACATGGTCCCTGGCCGCCCCCTTTATGCGCAGAGGGGTGTAATCGCCTTTCAGGAACAGCGACTCAGACCGCGATCTCGCAGCGAGCAACAAGTGATGGATCCATTGTTTGATTTTTCCATCTTCCGGTGCATTCCATAATTTCAATAACAACTGCTTCCGGTCTTTCCCGCCTTCCTTCTGCATTCTGTTCAGTTGCCGCGAAAGCCTGCTGTAATCCACTGGTTTCCGGTTGTCCGGATCCACGAAATCCAGGTTCCACAATTCATTCCCCTGGAAGGTGTCAGGGACCCCGGGGACCGTGTTCTTCAGGATGAGTTGTACAAGGGAGTTGATCATGCCGTGGGTTTTGATCTCCCCGACAAACTGGTACAGGCTGCCCAGGAAATCAGTTTCAAGCGTGAGGATCGATTCGATAAAAGCCATTGTACCCTGTTCGTAGGCTTTGTTGGGAGCACTCCAGGAGGTGTTCAGTTTCGCTTCGCGGAGCGCTTTGAGCATAAAAGTCTTGAACCGTTCTGTGAATGTTTCGTCTATGGCTCCTTCCATTGGCACGTGTGCCACCAGCGACTGGTATATGAAGTACTCATCATTCCGGGAAGGGACCTGCACCGCACCGGCATTCGTTTTGCTTTTCCGGTTAATTTCATTCCATGTACGCGTGATCTCCATCCATTTTGCAGGAATATCACTCAGTACATTCAGCCTGGCCCTTGCATCTTCTCCCCGCTTCGTGTCGTGCGTGGAAGAGGTATTCATCGCCAGGGGCCAGTGCGCAAGGCGGTATTTCATGACAGCGTGGAACTTTTCCTTCCTGATCCCGAAAAAGCCAGGTGAATCACCCACCTCGTTGTGCGCCAGGAAGGGAAGGTAGGAGTAAAAAAGGGTGTCTTCGATCCCCTTTGCCATGATCGGCCCTGTGAACTGCATGCACCGCCTGAAAAATCCGTCGATATCCTGCTGCAGGTTGTCCCCCATGTCAAGTGTCGACCGGGTATCATAACTTACACCTGCTGCATCCCCAGATTCCTGCAGACTTTCAGGTGTTTTGATTGTGTCCTCTCCTGATGGTTGTTTCCCGACTGTATCTTCCCGATTGCTGGTAAACAATGCTTCCAGCGCTGAGAGGCCTCCGCTGTGACCGGGTTCGGCATTGCGGGCATCTGAAAATACCTTGCCGAGAAGTTCCCGGTCTGCTGTAGTGAACCGGGAAGGAACACTATACATCCTGTAGATAGGAAAATGTACCAGGAATCCTGCAATGGAGTTCCGCAGTTCTGTGTCGGACAAATCCCCTGTTTCGGGCGCACCAATGGATATGCATTGCTGTAGCAGGTGATCCAGCTCACCCCGGAACCTGTGTTCTAAAAAGAACTTTTTTTTGCGGATGGCCAGTGTGCTGTATTCTTCCGGCTGATCCATCCATTCTTCCAGGTAGTCGTGAAAAACATCCTCCGTGGTCGCGTTGGTGAGCAGGTTATTGACAAGGGCCAGGAAATCATAGCCGGTTGTTCCCTGTACGGGCCATGCTTCAGGCAGCTTTTCATCTTCTTCCAGGATTTTCTCCACGATCACATAGAGCTTTTCACCACCGAGTTGCCTGGTTTTCTCGAGGTAACCGGCAGGGTCATAGAGTCCGTCGAGATGATCGATCCTGAGCCCCTGGATGCTGTCTTCACGTATCCATTTTCCGATCAGCTGGTGATAGTCTGTGAATACCTGCGGTTCCTGCATGTTGAGACAGATCAGTCCGTTAATGGAAAAGAACCTGCGGTAGTTGATCCGGTGTTCTGTTTCCTGCCAGTGTGCCGGGCGATAGTGTTGCAGTCTGATCAGTTGTTGCATCAGTGCAGCGTCTCCGTTGATCAAAGCAGCGCAGCTGTCTGCATGGTCCCTGAAATCCTGGTCTGCCAGGTAGAGGGAATGAAATTGCCGGGTGCGTTCCCCGATATTCCCTTTGGTCTCCACAAGCAGTTTCCGGATCTCTGCAGAAAGGGTGGGAGCCGCTTCATGTGCCTGTTCCAGGATCCAGTCGAAGGATTGTTCCGCGACCGGGTAGGCATTGTCAAAGTAATTGATCACGAATCCTGTTTCACCGAAGGAAAGCACCAGCTCCTTGCGTTCAATGGTCTCTTCCAGGCTGCTGCCGAGGAAGGGCAGCATGAGTTGATCCATTGGTTTTGTCTTTCTTTCCGGTCCCGGTTTGAGCTCATCCCCATGCCCCGAATCCCGACCACGTTTCACTTGCTGCTCTGCAAGCATCAGGTCGAAATACCTGGCATACGCCGATTCCTTTCCTTTCCTGAGGAGATCAAAGACCCATGGATTTTCGGGGGAATAAGCCATATGGTTGGGTACAACATCCTGTATCCAGCCTATGCCCGCAGCTTTTAATTTGCTTAGCAACCGGTTCAACGCTTCCTCGCTTCCGATCAGGGGGTTCAGCTGGTGCGGATCGGTGACATCATAGCCGTGATTGCTGCCCCTGGCAGCTTTGAAAACCGGGGAAGCATAAATGGTGCGTATGCCCGATTTCCGGAGATAGGAGATGATTTTTTCTGCATCCCCGAAAGTAAATTCCCGGTTGAATTGAATCCGGTAGGTCGCGACCGGGTTATAAGTATTTCCCATGGTTATTCCTTCGTAAACATGACAATTGCAAGAGGTGGTATGAGGATATTGATGGAATGTTCCTCGTCGTGGTAGGGGACAGGGTAAGATTCCACGGCTCCCATATTGCCTGAACCACTTCCACCATACTGCGAGGCATCACTGTTGAGGATTTCCACCCAGTATCCATCATCCGGAACCCCGATCCGGTAGTTATACCGGGGTACCGGGGTGAAGTTGAGAACAGCCACCACCTGCTGTTCCTTCTTTTTATCGTACCGTACAAAGCTGAAAATTGAATTCTGGGAGTCATTGGCATCCACCCACCTGAATCCTTCATGATCGAAATCCACCTGGTGCAGGGCCGGGTACCGCCTGTACATGTTATTCAGGTCCCGTATATATTGCTGCAGCCCGAGGTGGTTGAGATTCTCAAGCAGGTGCCAGTCGAGGCTTGATTCATGGTTCCATTCCTTCCACTGCCCGATTTCCATGCCCATGAAATGCAGCTTTTTCCCGGGATGGGCAAACATATAACCGAACATCGCCCTGAGGTTGGCAAATTTCTGCCAGATATCGCCCGGCATCTTGTTGATCAGGCTGCCTTTGCCATGCACTACTTCATCATGCGACAATGAGAGCATGAAATTCTCGTTGAATGCATACATGATACTGAATGTCATCTGGTTGTGGTGGTAACTCCTGTGGATCGGTTCATGCGACATGTAATCCAGCGTGTCGTGCATCCATCCCATGTTCCATTTCATGCCAAAACCGAGTCCGCCCGTGTACACCGGCCTGGTGACCATCGGCCAGGCGGTCGACTCCTCGGCAATGGTCTGGATACCCGGGAATTTTGTATAAAGCGATTCGTTGAAATCCCGCAGGAACTGGATGGCCTCCAGGTTCTCCCTGCCACCATATTCATTCGGGATCCATTCCCCGTCTTTCCGCGAATAATCGAGGTACAACATGGAAGCCACAGCATCTACGCGGATCCCATCGATATGGAAGTGCTCCATCCAGCTGTGCGCACTGCTGATGAGGAAATTCCTGACCTCGTTCCGGCCATAATTGAAAATATAGCTGTTCCAGTCGGGATGGTATCCTTTGCGGGGATCTTCATGCTCGTAAAGGTACGTTCCGTCGAAAAGATGCAACCCATGCAGGTCACCTGGAAAGTGCGAAGGCACCCAGTCGATGATCACACCGATGTCATTCTGATGGAGGGTGTCGACCAGGTACATGAATTCATCCGGGTTTCCAAACCTGCTTGTGGGTGCATAATATCCTGTAGCCTGGTAGCCCCAGGACCCTGAAAAGGGGTATTCGGTTACCGGCATCAATTCAATGTGTGTGTACCCCATCTCCTTCACATAGGCAGTAAGCTGTTCTGCAAGCTCACGGTAGGTGAGGGGACGGAGACCCTCTTCCACTGACCTTCGCCATGATTCCAGCTGTACTTCGTAAACGGACATGGGTTGATCCAGTGCATTCTTTTCCGGCCGGTTGTTCATCCATGCTGCATCTTTCCACTGGTAGGTGTATTCCCATACCACGGAGGCAGTTTTTGGCGGATGCTCACTGAATTTTCCCACAGGGTCGGCTTTCTCCACCGTGTAATTATTGAAGGAAGAGGTAATGAAATATTTGTATACTTCTCCTTTCCCTATGCCAGGAATAAAACCCTCCCAGATCCCGGAGCCATCTTCCCGGGCCCGCAGTGGATGGGCGTTTTTGTTCCACCCGTTGAAATTTCCAATGACGGTTACTGCCTGCGCATTGGGTGCCCAGACGGCAAAGAAAGTACCCTTCGCACCCGCATTTTCCACCACCGTGGCACCGAGTTTTTCGTACAGGGAGAAATGCTTTCCTTCGCGAAAGAGATAGATGTCGTATTCTGTGATGAAGTCAGGAAAAGGAAGAACGGATGGTGTCGCCGGCGCAGGTTTTTTTTGTCCTGACTTCGCCGTGGACCTGGTTGTGGTTTTCGGTTCCGTTTTCTTCTTTGCCTGCTGCTTCGGTTTTGTTTGTCCTGCAGCAGGTTTGGTTACGGATTCTTTTTTTCCTGGCTTCGACCCTGGTGTTGATGCGGTCTTTGGTATACTTGTTTTTTTTCGTTGTGCACTCATGCTATATTGTTGTTTCTATTTCTGATCCAGCAGATCATTCAGTATTTTATTCAGTCCGTTCAATGGTATATGCAGCCAGTCAGGACGGTTGTTCAATTCATAGTCTGCCTCGTAAATTGCCTTTTCGATGATGTAGACGGACAACAGCTCATCCAGCTGTTTCCGTTCTTCGGGAATGAAAGAAGCATCCCCGGCCGCGTTGAGGTATCCTTCCATGAAAATATCGCGTACCTTCCTGTACCAGGCTTCGAGCCACGGTTCCAGGTAGTCGGTGGATTCAGGCATCTTCTCGTTGTACTCCAGCGCGCCCATGTAAATGGCGTAGTGGAAGGAGCGCAGCATTCCGGCAACATCCTTTAGCGGACAGTAGCGCAGGCTCCGCGCTGTGAGTGACCTGGTGGGTTCGCCTTCAAAGTCGATGATGATGAAATCCTTGCCTGTGAAGAGTACCTGTCCGAGGTGGTAATCACCATGCACACGTATTCTGGAGGTATGGATCTTTTTCTTTTCCAGGGTTTTCTTGATGGTACTCAGTAACAGGTTCTCATTGCCGATGATGTCATCGATCAGTTTTTTCTGGGCATCGTCGAGCTTTTTGCGCGATGTTTTCATCTGGCTGACGGTGCGCTTCATCAGTGTCCTGAACGACTGGTAGAGTGATTTCTGGTACAACAGTGAAAAGGGTTCCTCCTGGAAGTCCTTGTTGTTTTTGACACCAGCAAGGGCGCGATGCATTTCAGCAGTACGCTTCCCCAACAATTCAATCATTTCAAGGAAGAAAGGATCAAAGAGTTCACTGGTTGTTTCCTCGCCAATATACCTGAAAATATCCCCGCTGGTTTCGGTATACCCGTCCATCAGGTCTTCCCTGCTTTCCCGGATCTTGTCAAAATACCGTTCGATTGCATCCTGTGTAAAATCCCATGCATTTCCCTCGTTGGGAATAAAATCCACCAGGATGCCAAGCGATACCTGGTCACCACTCAGCGGCCTGTACTCCAGCGATCCGGCAAAGGTGGGGAAGTTGGTGAAGTTCGAAGTGGTATTTTCAGTCAGGGCCTTGATGATGTCCAACTCGGGATTGTTCCCTTCCTCCGGCCCGCGATACATCTTGAAGAAGAACCTGTTGTCGTAGAGGATCGATGTATTGGACTGTTCGGCGCCCAGTACCTTGGAAGGAAGTGGCAATTCACTTTTCCCGAGCTTGGTATTCAGCTTCTTCCCCGGAATTCCGGCCAGTTCGCCTTTCTTATGCTTAATTTTGCCCCGGTGCACGATCATACGCATGACCGAATCCCTGAACGCCTTGTTGTACGATCCGTCATAGAGCAATGCCTCCCTGCCGTCAATCAGCACAGCAGAGATGACCGACTCCGGCCGGTTGGTCCTGAGGCTATGGGCTTCATCTCCGAATGTGATGGACAGGGGAACGATGTAATGTTCGTTCTTTCCTTCAATGTAATCTGTTTCGATGATGAGCAGGAAGGAATGCAGGTTTTCACCCCTGAACGGGATGGTATCAATGATCCGGATATCCTTGATCCGTTTTGCCTTGCCCCTGAACCACCGGTTTTTCTGAATATACTCCGTCAGGAGCATGCGGATGGACTTTTGCGTGGCATCACTCATCGTGTTCCATTGTCGCGTGGAAAGCGACAACTCGTAGTCGAGCGACAGTACCCCTGCAGATTCTCCTTCCTCCGGTTTTCTCAGTTCAAACCAGAAGTAGTTCTTGAATTGGAGCGGAAAAACGTAGGGATGTTCATCGATATGTTGGAAATCATTCCTGCTGAAGATTTCGGTCGGGATATAGCCTGCATATTCAGCCAGATCAAGTTCCGCCTGCTGTGAATACCGGGAAAGATTGATGATCACAAGGATCGCTTCATCCTCATATTTTCTTGTAAACGCCAGTATTTTTGAATTATTCGTATCAATAAACTCGATGGAACCGCGGCTGAATGCCTTGAATTGTTTTCTCATGGAAATGACCCTGCGCATCCACCAGAGCAACGAGGAGGGGTTCTTTTCATGGTTCTCCACATTGATGGTTTCGAAGTGGTAATCGTGGTTGTAGATTACCGGCAGGTAGAGTTGCTGCGGCTCTGCTTCAGAAAACCCGGCATTCCGGTCGGCCGACCATTGCATCGGCGTTCTAACCCCGTCGCGGTCACCCAGGTAGTAATTGTCGCCCATGCCGATTTCGTCGCCGTAATAAACGATGGGCGTTCCCGGGAGCGAAAAAAGCAGCATGTTCATCAGCTCGATATTCTTCCTGTCATTGCCCATCAGTGGCGCCAGCCTGCGCCTGATCCCAACGTTGATGCGCTGCTTGGGATTGCTTGCGAAAGACTTGTACATGTAATCCCGCTCCTCATCGGATACCATCTCAAGGGTCAGTTCATCGTGGTTCCGCAGAAAAATCGCCCACTGACAGTTCTCCGGAATCTCTGGCGTCTGGTCCAGTATATCGATCAGCGGGAACCTGTCTTCCATGCGCATGGACATGTAAAGTCGGGGCATCAGCGGGAAATGGAACGACATGTGGCATTCGTCGCCATCGCCGAAGTATGCAGAAGCATCTTCCGGCCACTGGTTGGCTTCGGCAAGCAACATTTTGTCTTCGTATTTTTCGTCGATGTGACTGCGAAGTTTTTTGAGAAATTCATGGGTTTCCGGGAGGTTTTCGCAGTTGGTGCCCTCGCGCTCGTAAAGGTAAGGCACTGCATCCAGCCGCAGTCCGTCAACACCCATTTCAAACCAGAAATCCAGCACTTTTGTAACGGCCTTGTGCACGCTTGGATTATCGAAATTGAGGTCGGGCTGATGCGAGTAAAACCTGTGCCAGTAATAAGCATGGGCAACAGGATCCCATGACCAGTTGGAAGTTTCGAAATCCTGGAAAATAATACGTGTGTCTTTGTACTTTTCGGTAGTGTCGCTCCAGACGTAAAAATCACGGTACACACTTCCGGGTTGGGCGCGGCGTGCCCGTTCAAACCACTTATGCTCACTGGAAGTATGGTTCAGCACCATCTCCGTAATTACCCTCAATCCCCTTTTATGTGCCTCACTGATGAACCGTTTGAAATCGGCCATGGTTCCGTAATCCCTGTGGATGCTGGTAAAATCGGAGATGTCATAGCCTCCGTCCCTGAGTGGTGATTTGTAGAAGGGGAGTAGCCAGAGCGCATTCACACCCAATGACTTCAGGTAGTCGAGCTTTTTGACCAGTCCCCTGAAGTCCCCGATGCCATCCCCGTTACTGTCGAGGAAGGAGCGGACATGTGCCTGGTAGATGATGGCATCCTTGTACCATTGCCTGGAAGTATGTGTTTCTTTATTCGTCATGATGTATTTCTGTAATTACAATCTTTTGATTTTGAAAATATGCGCCGGGATTACATGCGGGTCGAGTTCAACGAAATTGTATTCACCTTTCCATCGATAAAAGGATCCACTGAGCAGATCGTATACCTCGAATATGTTATCAGGATCAATCCTGAAAGCATGCAACGGCAGTCCTACCCACCCGCCCTGCTTGTGCTCGGGATCCAGGTTGACCACCACAAGGAGGATGTTGCGCCCGTCAGCAGACATTTTGCTGTATGCAATAACCGCATCATTATCAATGGGATGAAACCTGAGTGACTGCATGTTGTGCAGTGCTTCATTCTCTCTTCGGATCTTGTTGACCCGGGAGACCAGCTTGCGCAGGCTTCTTCGCTTGTGGAAGTTCCAGTCCTTGATTTCGTATTTCTCGGAATTAAGGTACTCTTCCTTCCCGGGCAATGCAGGGGCGTTTTCCATCAACTCGTAGGCCGGACCGTACATGCCGTAATTGGATGAAAGGGTGGCTGCAAGTATCAGTCGCTGTACAAAATGGTTCCTCCCTGCGCCCTGAAGCGGGAAGGGGAGAATATCGGGCGTGTTCGGCCAGAAATTCGGGTTGAAGTAATCCTTCAGATGCGAGGTAGTCAGCTCCTCGCAGTAAGCAGTGAGTTCCTGCTTGCTGTTTCTCCATGTAAAATAGGTATACGACTGGTTGAACCCTATTTTTGCCAGCCTTGCCATCACCTTGGGCCTGGTAAACGCCTCGGCGAGGAAAATAATGTCCTTGTGGTCTTTCCGGATCTCGCTGATTGTCCATTCCCAGAAACGGAACGACTTGGTATGTGGGTTGTCCACCCTGAAAATCCTGATTCCCTGGTCGATCCAGTATGTGAAAACGCTTTTCAGCTCTTTCCAGAGATTTTTCCAATCGTCTGTTTCAAAATTGAGCGGGTAGATGTCTTCATATTTTTTGGGTGGATTCTCCGCATACTGTAATGTTCCGTCTGGTCTTTTATAGAACCAGTCGGGATGGTCACTGATCCAGGGATGGTCGGGCGAGCACTGGAAAGCAATGTCCATGGCGATCTCAATTTCCACATCAGCGGCCTCCCTGATCAGGTGTTTGAAGTCATCCAGCGTCCCCAGTTCGGGATGGATGGCCTTGTGTCCGCCTTCTTTTCCTCCAATGGCCCAGGGAGAACCGGGGTCTCCGGGTGCCGCAACCACATTGTTGTTTTTCCCCTTCCTGTTGGTGATGCCGATGGGATGGATCGGTGGGAGGTACAGCACATCGAATCCAAGTTCGCTTACATAAGGCAGGAACCTGACCACATCATTGAAAGTGCCGTGCTTTCCGTTTTCGCCAAGTGACCTGGGAAATACTTCGTACCAACTGCTGAACAATGCCTTTTTGCGGTCGACAATGATGGCCAGTTCCTGCGGATGTTTTACCATGTTATCTTTCAGCGGGTATCTGACAGCTGTCTCCAGCAATGTATGGTTCAGCAGGGAGGCTGCCCGCGTTTCGATCTTCCTGTTCTTTGCACTGATCTCCTTGCTGACGTGCTGCAGGAAAGCACTGTCTTTTTGCTTCATGTCGGGATAGGTTTCCAGGATGCCGGTGATGTGTGCAACCCCGATCAGCAGGTCGGTATGATTCGCCGTACCGGCCTCCAGCCTTTTGAGCATATCGTTGTGCCACGACTTGAATTTATCCACCCATGCCTGCACTGTGAAGAAGTAGGTGCCTGGCTTTTCAACCCTGAATGATCCTTCCCAGCGATCGTTCACATCCGGCAACAGTTCTGCTACGTGCCATTTTCTTCCCTGCTCATGCCTGTATAGTATTTCGGCACTTAACAGGTCATGGCCGTCACTGAAAATATCAGCCTCCACCTGTACCACTTCATCTACAATGCGTTTTGCAGGGAAAGCCCCGCCATCGACCTGTGGTTGTATATGTTCGATAATAACTCTTTCTTTCCCGTTCATGTGCATTTGACTTAGTTAAAATTTTATGATTTAATTTACTATAAATATTGCCTGCACTTTTTTTTAGTCACACCCGCCTGCCAGGGTTGTACAGCGGGCAGGTGGAGTTTGTCACGACTGTTTATCGAAGCTACCCAATGTCAGGAGCGAAATATTCATATGCGGATGTTTCAGTAAAGTTGTCATGGCTCGGATCATTTTTTTTCTGGTGACTGGTTCATTTTTTCTCCTGGTGACTGGTTTAAAGTTCTGTATTTGAATAGATAATTATCGATTTTTCCGGTACACCGATCTGATCATTGGCTGTGATTTTTTCCGGGCAGATATTCCCCGGACCATGCCATTTTTCGTCTGATGAATCCAGGAGTTTGCTGAATTTACCTTTAACTCCGGCAGGAATATTAACAGCCACCGAATCTTTTGTGGGATTAATAAATGCAATGAGGAAATCCTCCTCATGCCACCTTTCTACCACGATGGCTTCACCAGCTTCCGAGACACGCATGGTATCCCTGTCGCCCTTCCTGGTTGCAGGGTGCTTCTTGCGCAGTTCGATCAGCCGCTTGTAATAGGCAAACATGGACTGTTTCTCTTGTGTAGTGCCGATGCGCCATGACAGCATTGATTGTTCAAAGGTCGTTTCTGCTGCAGGATCGGGGGCTTCCTTCTTGTCATCATAAAAAGACCTGAACTCCTGCTGTCGTCCTTTCCTGACCATTTTGTTCAGTCCTTCGTCTTCGTGACTGACGAAGTATAGAAAGGGATTGCGTTCCGCGTATTCTTCTCCCATGAACAGCATGGGAATATATGGACTTGTCAGCATGGCACCTGCTGCCATTTTTGCTGTTTCAAAATCCGTAAGCTCAATCAGGCGTTCACCAAATTTGCGGTTGCCTACCTGGTCGTGGTTCTGGTTGAAAATTACAAATCTTTTTGCCGGTATTCCGTCTGTTGGGGATCCATATGTTTTTTTTCTGAATGGAGAATAGGCGCCATCATATACAAAGGCCTGTTCCATCGCCTTTGAAAGATGAGACAGGTTTCCGTAATCCATATAATAACCACGTTTTTCTCCGGTAACCAGGGTATGCAGTGCATGGTGGAAATCATCCGACCACTGTGCATCCATGCCGTATCCGCCCTTGCCGGGTGAAGTGATGACTGTTACATCATTCAGGTTTGATTCGGCGATTAAATGGTATTCTCTTTCAGTTTCTTCCCCCAGTCTGCCCAAATGTCCTGCCAGTTCGCGCAGAAAATGCACTGATCCCATGTCGTAGATCGCATGCACAGCATCGAGACGCAATCCATCTATATGAAAATCACGGTACCACATGAGTGCATTCTGAATGAAAAAATTTCGCACTTCATCGGAGTGGGGCCCGTCGAAATTAATCGGTTTTCCCCAGGGTGTGGAATAATTTTCCGCGAAATAGTGGCCAAATTTGGACACATAGTTGCCTTCCGGGCCAAAATGATTGTAGACCACATCCAGGATTACGGCAAATCCTTTTTCGTGACATGCATCCACCAGTTCCATCAGTCCTTCGGCACCTCCATATGAATCCTGCACTGCGAACGGGTAAACACCATCATATCCCCAGTTGCGTGATCCGCTGAAACGGGCTATCGGCATGATCTCGATAGTATTGATTCCCAGCTCGGCCAGGTGGTCCAGCTTGTGGATGATCCCCTTGAAATTCTGCTCATGGGTGAAGGTCCCGGTGTGGATCTCGTACTGGATCATTTCCTCCGGGGGAATGCCTTTCCATTGCTGATCATTCCATGTATAGTCCTGCAGTGCAAGTACTTCAGAGGGTCCATGCACCCCCTCGGGCTGCGAAAGGGAGGCAGGGTCGGGGAATGCATCCCCGTTATTGATCTTATACATATACCTGAATCCCGGCCTGCAGTCATCCAGTTCTGTTTCCCAGTACCCGTGATCCTTCCTGTCCATCGCGATCTCCCGGTCATTCGCGATGTCGAGAAGCTTGAGGTTTCGGGCGATGGGTGCCCATACACGAAACTCGCATGTGCCCCTGGGATTGATATATGGAAAGATTTTTTTCAGACTCATATGTGGTTCTGTTCGCTTGTTGGTTTGACTTCTGTTTTCACTATGGAATTTACGCAACAATCATGCACAGTTGCAAATAAAATTTCCATTTTTGAAGTTTGCAGGCAGGGTTGAACGCCGAAATCCGGAATATTCACGGTAATAGGACCATATGAACCCTGTAGTAAGTAAACAAAAGAATGCTGGTATTGTTTTGAGATATGAAGATGCCTTGCAGGCACCAGGAGGGAGCGCAAAGCATTCCTGGATTTGGGATAACGATCGGTCCCGGGGAGCAGTGAATGGTCGGTTACTATGAAGCGATGTGCGGCCGGTTGGGTTCCCGGAACTTTGAACGATCGGTTTCCCGGAAGCAATGGGCGGCCGGTTGCATCTTCGGAGCAATGAATGTTCGGTTCCATGGCCTATTGTTTGCAGGTGTTCAGATTAGGTATTGCCAGGGGCAGTATATCTCTGTTGGCATGAAGTGTGGTACAGTAAATTTGTTAGTAATCAATTAATACGGATAATCAGTGAAAAAATATACAGGAAAACTATTGCCAGGCAAACCTTACCCGCTCGGCGCCACCTTCGATGGCAATGGTGTGAATTTCGCCCTTTTCAGTGAAAATGCAACAGGTGTCAAACTCTGTCTTTTTGGTCAGGAAGAGGATGACCAGGTGTATGATGTAATCGATATAGACGAAGTTACAGATTATGTCTGGCATGTGTATGTTCCGGGACTGAAGCCCGGTCAGCGCTATGGTTACAGGGTCTATGGACGTTACCTTCCCAAAAAGGGGATCAGGTTCAATCCGCAGAAGTTGCTGGTCGATCCGTATGCCAAGGCGATCGAGGGAAGGATGGAGGTGAAGGACAGCATGTTCGACTATGCTTTCGACCGGAATCTGAAGAGGAATGTATTTGAGAAGAATACACTGGACAGTGTTGCTGAAATCAATAAATGTGTTGTGATTGATACTTCCTTTGACTGGGAAGGGGTGGAGAAACCTGACATTCCCATGCATGATTCCATCATCTATGAACTGCATGTGAAGGGGTTTACTGCGACACACCCAGATATTCCGGAAGCGGACCGGGGTACATACCGTGGCCTGGCCAATCCGAAGATCATCGATTATTTCAAGGACCTTGGAGTAACAGCAATTGAACTGATGCCCATCCATCATTTTGTTCATAATAAATTTCTGCTGGACCAGGGACTTTCCAATTACTGGGGGTATAATTCCATTGGTTTTTTTGCCCCGCATGCCGAATATAGTGCATCAGGCATGCATGGTGAACAGGTGAACGAGTTCAAGGAGATGGTCAAGGCCTGCCACAGGAATGGAATCGAAGTGATACTGGATGTTGTGTATAACCATACGGGGGAAGGAAATCACCTCGGTCCCAGCCTCGCATTCCGCGGTATCGACAATCAGAATTACTACCGTATGGATCCTTCTAAACCGCTCTATTACACGGATTATACCGGTACGGGAAATACACTGAATATGCTCAGCAGCCGCACCTTGCAGCTGGTGATGGACAGTCTGCGCTATTGGGCCAACGAGATGCAGGTAGACGGGTTCCGGTTCGATCTTGCTTCGGCACTGGCCCGGGGATTGTATGATGTTGGAAAACTTTCCACTTTCCTGGATACGATCCACCAGGACCCTACCATTTCGCAGCTCAAGCTGATTGCCGAACCATGGGACCTGGGGGAGGGAGGATACCAGGTAGGTAATTTCCCGGTGCTGTGGGCAGAATGGAACGGAAAATACCGCGATTCGGTACGAAAATTCTGGCGCGGTGACGAAAGCCAGGTAAGTGAGCTGGCATACCGTCTGAGTGGCAGCAGTGACCTGTACCAGGACAATGGCAAGCTGCCTTCATCAAGCATTAATTTTGTAACGGCGCATGATGGATTTACGTTGCACGACCTGGTGAGTTATGATCAGAAATACAATGAAGCCAACGGGGAGGGCAACAAGGATGGCGAGTCCAATAACCTCAGTTGGAACAGTGGTGAGGAGGGGCCCACTGATGATCCTGAAATTCAGACCCTGCGGGAGAAAAGGAAACGAAATTTTCTCAGTACGCTGTTGCTGAGTCAGGGTGTTCCCATGATCAGTCATGGCGATGAGTATGGCCGTTCACAGTTGGGAAACAACAATGCCTATTGCCAGGACAATACAATTGCATGGATGAACTGGAACTGGACAAAGGAGCAACAGCAGTTGTTTGAATTTACCAGGCGGATCATCGCAATCAGGAAAGAACACCCGGTAACCCACAGGAGGCGCTATTTCAAGAACCGGCAGATCCAGGGCGAAGGGATCAAGGACATCAGGTGGCTGAATACCGACGGAATAGACATGAGCAGGGAGGAGTGGGAGACCAGCTTTATCCGTTGCATGGGGATGTTGCTGAACGGGGAGCTGATGCAGGAGATGGATGAATACGGGAACAACCTTCGTGCAGATATTTTGCTGATCCTGGTGAATAGCTACTGGGAGCCCATCTCTTTCACCTTGCCCCATGAGGTGGTGGGGGCGCAATGGAAAGTGCTGGTGGATACGGACCGCGACGACCGGGCGGCACAGGAAGAGGTCGTGCAGAATGTCTACCAGATACAGGCCCGTTCACTGGTATTGCTGAAAAATCTGAAATAGCGGTGGGCATTTCCGTTCCGTTTTCCAGTCGCCGGCTGTTTTTTTTATTGGAAACATCCTGTTCTGCAGTGTTGCTGAAGATTTGAAGCGGGTAGTAGTCTTGTCGGGTGTTGCTGAAAGATATGATGTAAGGTTGGTCTGTAATGTTGCTGCTGTAAATTTGAATGAAGCATTTTCCTTCACTTTCAGCGGCGTCAGCTGTTCTTTTGTTGGAGTGATCAGAATTTCTTTACCACTCCGTTCTCCCAATAGCCAAAAATTGTATCGCCTGTGGTCCTGATCATGGTTCCAATACCGTTGATCTGGTCTTCGCGCCATTCCCCCCTGAATTTATCCCCGTTTTGCCACCTGTACAGTCCTTCACCTTCAAAACTTCCCCTTACAAAATCCCCTTCATAGGTATCGCCGTTCATCAGCACGAGCTTCCCTTTCCCATGGAACAGGCCGTTCCTGAAATATCCTGTGTAGATATTTCCAAGGTGGTCCTCCTGCTGTCCGAAGCCATTGACACAATCCCCGGTAATGCATATTGAATTGCTGATCCTGGAAATATCTTTCCTGAATTTAACAGCTTTCCTTTTATGGTAATCGATCTGCAGGCTGTCAATAGCAATGTTATACCTGTCTGCGAATTCAGCAACAGAATCCAGGACAAAAATATGATTCTCTGCAAGTTTGAGTGAGGCATTGTATAATGCCTCTGTGATCGCGGCATTTCGAACGCCTTCATGGAGAAGTGAAAGGATGGTGGAAAATTCATCCTCATACAGGGTGTTAAGCTTGTTGATAGATGATGTGTAGGTTTTCAGGAGGATAGAATCCTTATAGAACGGGCCGGTCTGCTGAAGGGTTTGCAGGTTGCGTTCACAGATGTCACAGATGGATGCATAGCTTTGGCGCAAGGACTCGTAGGCTGGGGGCGTGAGTGCTGAATCGTTGGAAATGGCAATGTATAATTTTGTTTTGTAAAGGGATTCATATACCTGTACAAGCAGGTCATTGTTGATATCCACAAGGGTATTGTAATAATTGTAGGATGCTTTTTCCTTGTCATTACAGGAGAACAGTAAAGAAAACAGGACTACCTGAACGAACAGGAATCTTAATTTACGCAGTTTTCTCAGTAAAATTTTGGTGTTCATCCCGGATATCATTTCGATCACAAAGTAACAAAAATATGCGATGAAATCCCTGGTTTCTTCCAAATCTGGTTGCTGTGGGTCTCGTTCCCCGAAGCTTTGCTTCTATTCTCATTGATTTGCCGACATGTGTTTTCAGCGCTGCAGCGAGGTGTATTATTCCTGTTCCGGAATTACCATGACCGGGATCTTCGATCGCTTGATTAATTCATCAGGGGTACTCCCAAAAAAAGCATTATACAGGAAATTGTGATGCTGTCTGCCCACGATGATCAGGTCGATATTGAGCTTTTCTGACTCTCTGATGATGGTTTTTGCAGTGGCTCCCTGGATCAGGATACCATCCGCCTGGTAGCCCATTTTTTCAATGCGGTCGGCCTGTTCAGTAAGTTGCGCCATCTCCTCTTTCAGTACCGTAGCCCTGTTGTCTCGCACATACTGGGGCCCTGCTTCATAGCCTACAAAGTCGGGATCCGGTGCTGCCACATGAAGGAGCCATATTCGGGATGTTTTCTTATCAGCCAGGTCCAGTGCATGTTCAATGAGCGTCCTGGTCAGATTGTCAAAATCGATACTGACGAGTATGTTTTTCATAGCTTTTTTTTCTGAGATGCATCTGCTGAAAATACGGTTTTTTATGTCGGAAGTCAAGATTTTTCCAGGATTTGCCACAGGATTACATGTGGTAGCCCTGCATGTTCAATTCACTTGCCCTGAAATTATTATACAGGTTTTCGTTCAGGGGGTAATCCCAGCAGCCCATCCTGTGATAGAGATGTCCCCCAAAACCGCTTTTGAACCGGTAGAGTCCGGCCATGGGATGCGCCTGGTTGGCATTGGGAGCGGTACCGAACATGTCGTATTCATTACAACCATTGTTGCGGGCTGTTTTGATCGCTTCCCATTGGATCGCATAACTTGCCATATAATTGCGCTTGTTTCTCTTTGCCGTTTTCCGGTAGAGGGTGTACCAGTCATCGATATGCGACATATTGTAATTGCGGACCAGGATGAGCAGGTCGTCGTGATAAATTTTGCTGCTGCTTTGTTCGGGGGAGAAAAGGTCCCCGGATGCATGGTAGCCGAATGCATAAGGCTCAAGTCCCTGTTCGTGCTTCACATTGGCCCAGAAAGAGGTTTGCTGGACAATGTTGCCAGTGCATATTTCTGGTATTTCTTTTGGCTCAACGGTACAATGCATGTGATGGTATCCTTTTGCATGGCAAAATTACAAAAGCAAGGGGGCAATGCAAAATTCAGCACAGCAATGTTTGCAGGTACATGTATTGTATGGCAATCACCACTTCCGGCTGCCGGGCATTAACGGTTCGCCCAAATATTTGCTCTTAGGTTCGTCCAAAATCCACCCTAAGGTTTGCTGAAAGGTTCATCCGGTGGTTCGACCAGGGTTTTCTTTTTGGTTCGACCGAAGGTTTGTCCAGAGGTTTGCTAAAAATTACGACCAAAGGTTCGACCGAAGAACCGTCCTGATGTTCACCCGAAAGTTCGCAAAAAGGTTCGTCCGAAGATTTTTCAAAAGGTATGTCCAAAGGCTCACCCTGCGGTTCGCTAATTAAATCTTCTAAAGTTACAACCAAAGGTATGTCCAAAGAATCGTTAAAAGATTCGACCCAAAGGTTCGCCCAGTGGTTCACTCAAAGGTTCGACAGGTGCCGGGAGGTTATTATGGAAGAATTTCCTGTGCCGGAGAAGTCAGAATTATGTAAATTCAGCATTTATTTTAACTTGCGGCAAATGCGTATAGCAATTATATCTGACATCCGCGAGGATATAGAAAGCCTCAGGAAAGTGATGTGCCGGATCGAAAAGGCAGGATACGACCGGCTTGTATGTCCGGGTGATATCTGCGGATTCAGTGTTCCCTATTACAAATACCAGGGATTGCACAATGCCCACGAATGCCTGTCGTTGCTCAGGGAGAAGAACGCTGTAATCGTTCCAGGCAATCACGACTACCACGCAGCGGGAATGCTACCGCAAAATTCGCCGGCGTTTGAATTTCCTTCCGACTGGTACGAGCTGGAGGAAAGTAGACGCAAAACATTGTCCAACCTGCTTTAGAGCGGAACATCATGGAGGGAAAAAAGGAGATGATCTCCGAGCTAATTAATATCGCATGGAGCCTGCTGGATGAGTACCACCAGGAGGAAGCGGGGAATCGCATGTCGGCCGACAGCGCAAAGATGATGGCTGTGGAGCGAATAGGAAAAATGCGGTACGGAGAGGAGTACAAAGACTATTTCTGGATCATCGATGAACGGCCGGCGATGATCCTTCACCCCTACAGACCCTAATTGAATGGGACAGATCTGTCTGACTACCAGGATCCTGATGGAAAGAGACTCTTTGTGGAGGCGGTAAAAACCGCAGCTGATGCAGATGAAGGGTTTATCAACTATATGTGGCAGTGGAAGGATGACTCGACGCGCATCGTGCCGAAACTGTCGTATGTGAAGGGCTACGAACAATGGGGCTGGATCATTGGTACAGGAATTTACCTTGAAGATGTTTGGTCTGAGATCAGGGCGCTGACAAACAGGCTGCTTCGGATCACCCTCGTTTTTGCACTGCAGATCAGTGCGATACTCGCTTTTATAATACGACAGAGCCTGGCAATTGAGCGGCGCCGGTGCAGTGCTGGAAAGAAGCTGCGACTCTCGCGACAGAAATATAAATCGCTCGGCGAAGCGTCGACCGAGGGGACGCTGATGATCCTGGAGGAGGAGATCATCTTTTCCAATGTAAAATTCAGCAAGCTAAGCGGCTACGATCCTGCCGAGGTGCGCAACATGCTGTTTGAGGAGCTGTTTAGCCTGCAGTGGGAAAAAATGGTCGACCTGTTTAGGGATCCCCGGCAGTCAGTGTCGCACGAGACCTCCCTGAAATGCAAGGATGGCATTGACAAGGAGGTGGTGCTGTCGGCATTCATGGTCTCCTACGCGGAGGCGAACGGATATATTATTGTTGTGAAGGAGGTGAGCGCGCATCGGCAACTTGAGCGGGATACGGAGCGCCTCACCGAAGAGCTGCTGGCCTCACTTTTGCTGATGAATCAGCCGATCAAACCCCTGGTATGCGACCTGGTCCGGTGTCCGGCAACTGCCTCGATTAGAGATGCCGCAGAATTGATGACCCGGAAAATACGGAACATCATTTTTGTTACGAAGGAGGAGTCGGTAATTGGGGTAGTGAACAGCAATGATCTGAAAAAACGGGTGGTGGCAGCAGGGATTGATCCATCGAGACCTGTGATGGAGGTGATGATCTTTCCCGTGGAGACCATCTATGAAAAAGTGCTGCTGTATGAAGCGTTGCTGACCCTGAAGAACAGGAATGTTTCTCACCTTGCAACCCTTGATTCAAAAGGGAATATCAGCGGAGTAATCGGATATGAGAATATCATGGTGATGCAACAGAACGCCATCAGTTTCCTGATACGCGAAATTGAGATTGCTGAGGATGTGAACCAACTGGCACAGATATACAAGCGCGCGCCTGTGCTGGTGAAGGCGCTGCTGGAGAGTGGTGACAGGACTGAGAATATCAACAGGATCATCACTTCGGTAGCCGATACGATGCACAGGAGGGTGGTGGGTTTTTCCAGCGAGGAAATGGGACACGTGCCCTGCAGGTTTGCCTTTATGGTGATGGGCAGCGAAGGTCGGGGAGAGCAGACACTTGCGACCGACCAGGCCAATGCCATTGTGTATGAGGATGTTGGGGGACCCATAACAGGGATAGGTGAAGGTGGTGGCGAAAGGGCAGACGAAAAAACCAGGGAAAAGTCAGGCGCGGCGGGGGTCGGGGAGCTAAACCAATCCGGCGACGAGGTCCGGTCATACTTCCTGGAGCTGGGAGAACGAGTGAACAGGGACCTGCATACCATCGGGTACAGGTATTGCAAGGGAAATGTGATGGCCGGTAATCCAAAATGGAGCCAGCCGCTGGAGCGGTGGAAACAGTATTTCACCCAATGGATCAACAACAGCAATCCGCAGGATATTCTTGAAGTGGCCATCTTCTTTGATTTCAGGTACATTTATGGCGACCAGCACCTGGTACAGCAGTTGCGCGATCATGTGCACATTGCGTCGGCAAACAAATCTGTGTTTTTCTACCATATGGCCCAGTCGGTGCTGAAGTTCAAACCGCCCTTGAATATTTTCGGCAGGATCGTTAGCCGGGATTCAGGAGGCGATGCACTCGAGGTAGATATCAAGAAGGCAATGATGCCTGTGCTTGCCTTTATCAGGCTCTATGTGATCAGGGAGAACCTGGTGGCGACCAACAGCATGGAGCGGTTGGCTGCACTGGCAGAGCGGAAGGTTCTCGATAGCAACAGTTATGAAGAGATGGTGCAGGCCTTTGAGCTCATGATGCACCTGCGCCTGAAGTTCCAGGTGGAGAGCATCTCGCATAACGAAGAGCCGGGAAATATTATCGATTTGAACAGGCTCACCCGCATGGAGGCTGCGATGCTAAAGAAGATATTTTCGCAGATCACTGATTTGCAGACCAGGGCAGGGTTTGATTTTAAAGGATAAGCAACCTTATAGCACATTGCGGTATAACTAAGCAACGTGCGAGGTTTCAGTCAAGAACTGATGATATTAAGGTTGCTTTGAAAACACGTGCCGGGTAGTTCGGTTCTTCGATAACCAGCTGGTAAATGTTTCGCAATTGACCTCGATATGCGATTCTTTGTAATCAAATAAAAAGTATTGATGCTTCAGTGATGCACTTAATTTCTTAAAATGCTTTTTTGATTGGAAACCAAATTCGATAACGATTGATTGTTGGGGCATCCAGATTATATTGGCCAGGCCGGCTCCGTGCTGGCCTATCACTGCGACTGCAGAATCAAAATACCTGACTTGTTCCTCAAAAGGCATATTTTCCAGTTGCAGATTGTGAAATTCGTACCCTGGAGCTATTTTGGACCTGATACATTCTTCGAGTTCTTTATGGTTCCTGATTGATCTTCTCGATGAACCTGAGCCCTTGCTTTTTGAGACATCTAAATAATAGGGGTCGGGAGGAGCGCGCTCAATCAATAATATCTTATTTGGGGCATTCGTAGGAACAATACAATATTTGTCACAAATTAATTCTTTTAAGTAATGATATGGGAAATGTTGAATACTGGTTTTCAAAGGGTTCAATCCCATCAAATCCACCATCTTTTCCTCGGGTATTGTTTCAAAATTATGTTGAATTCGAACACGGCTGCCAAACAATTTCAGCAATATGGGTGTGAGTATACCGGTTTCTTGTAACAGGAAAATTACATCTGACGGAGTTTTTCTTATTATCAAACTGAGCGGCAGGAGCAAATCGAAGATAAAGTGATAGTAGTGATCAATATTACCGCCCGCAGAGCCTGGGGGTATGGGATTCAGTGCGATTTCGCGTGTTGAATTTGCGAGGTGCACCACTGAATACTGGTTCCGTTGATTTCTCTTTCGTTTAGAGAACACTTTCATTCAGGTACATTTCTTGTGCATCAAATGTAGTAAAATTGGGTACAATTTGTGCAGGTTCAGGTGAGGTTGTGTGTTTGTATCGTGGAGACTTTGTATTTTAAGACTTGTGTCTGATGGTATGAAGTTTTTCAGAATCCGGAAATCCTACAGTGCAAAAGGCGTGACAAAGCAATTATATATACCGCTTGTTGAACTAAACCTCCCTTTCGGTCGGTAGCTTCACCAAAACGGCAGTGCTTCATCAAAAATAAGATTTTTCGTAATATGAATTATTTAACCTTCTAAATGATTCTATTATGAGTACAACTTATTATGATGAAGCCTGCCGCAAGGTTGAAGGCTTTGAAAAGATGGCCGAACATTTCATCAAGCGTCTGGTGATTGACGGAAAGACCCGATCTACTCACGAGAACTACCTGAGGCAGATGTCCAAAATGGCTTTACACTGTGGCAAAAACCCACTTGATCTGGAGCCGGATGAGATTGATAATTATCTCTATTTCATTGTCAACCGGGATACAGATTCCCAAAGTTCCTTTAAGCATCTTGTCCATTTCAATACGTCAAAGAGCTTTTTGGCAAAATACTCTGAAAATTGATTCCATAGTATATAAGGTAACCCCGGTTTCATTCAACACAAAGCACATATTTGGCTATCGCCAAAAACGATGCTTAATTGTTGGGCGCAGAGAACGTAATTAATTTTTCAAAACCACACAGATATTTAAGTCTACCATCACATTAATAAGGAAAGCAAATGTTAATTTTATGGACTTAAACGCCCTAAGTCGCGAGCATTAGTAAAATCAACCCTCACTTTAATACAGATATATGTATATTTAACCCTCACTTTAGTACAAGCTTGTCATGTTTAAACGGGATATATTAGAAGAACTGACCAAGTGGAAGGGAAAGAAGTTTCGAAAGCCATTGGTTATCAGGGGAGCCAGGCAAGTTGGGAAAACCACTGCTGTCCATTTGTTTTCGGACCAGTTTGACCAATATATATACCTGAACCTTGAAAAGGAAGAAGAACGGATCATTTTTGAGCAAAATTACCCATTTCCCGACCTGGTAACCAATCTTTTTATTTACTCCGGAAAAAGAAGAGATGGAGGTGAAACACTTATTTTTATTGATGAAATACAGAACTCGCCCAAAGCCGTTGCGCTTCTGAGGTACTTTTACGAGGAAGCAAACGAACTTTTTGTTATTACGGCTGGCTCCCTTTTAGAGAGCATTATGGACAGAAAAATTTCATTCCCGGTTGGGAGAGTGGAATACATGGCCATTTACCCTGCATCGTTCAGGGAATTCCTTTATGCTACTGACCATGAACAGCTGACTGCTGAACTTGAAAAACCTGAAGTTCCTTCATTTTTAAATAATCAGCTAACCGCCTTATTTAGAAAATATGCCACCATTGGTGGAATGCCTGAGATTTTAAAGCATTATGCGAGCGGTACTGATATTTCATCACTCAATACGGTTTACGACAGTCTTATCCAGTCTTTTTCAGACGATGTGGAGAAATATTCTTCCTCTTCCCAGGCACAATACATCAGGCACATTATTACCCATGCATTTGCCGAAGGAGGTACGAAAATCACTTTTCAAAAATTTGGGGACTCGGACTACCGCTCCAGAGAAATGAAAGAAGCTTTTCTTTCTCTCGAAAAAACGATGCTGATTCAAATGGTATATCCCTGTACATCGACAGAAGTCCCCGCTATACCGTCTTTAACCCGGAAACCCCGTCTTCATGTTGTAGATACAGGCTTGATCAATCATGCCCGGGGATTATTAGGGGAGCTCGTTTTTACCGAAAATATAGGGGATACACACAGAGGAATTATTGCCGAACATATTACCGGACAGGAACTGCTTGCATCGAAATTTTCAATCAGCAACAAGTTGAATTTCTGGATTAGGGAAAAAAAAGAATCCGACGCTGAAGTGGATTATGTGTTATCCTGGCAAGGCAAGCTTATCCCGGTAGAGGTGAAATCAGGCAGTGTGGGCAAATTGCGTTCGCTGCACCAGTTTATGGACCGCACACCTCATGATATTGCTGTTAGAATCTATCAGGGTGAATATCTGGTACAGAAAGCCAGAACCATAGCAGGAAAGGAGTTCACCCTTCTGAACCTTCCTTTTTACTTTGTACACCGTATTGAACAGGAAGTAGATAAATTAGTGACATAGAATAGAAAAAATTGAAATAAAGTATCTGCTGAATAACTTGCAGACACTTTTCAAAACTATCCTGTTCATTGCAGGCTGGGATTATTACTAAATTTCAATGTCCGTTCGTTTAAATCTCGCATCAAGAGAGTTGTGATCAATTTATAATTAGAAAACCGCCATGATAAAATGGAGGTTTCTCCGTTCCACATTACATTCCTCTGCGGTTACTTCGTTCCTCCGCGTTCCACTTTGCGCTACTCTGGTTTCTTTATATGTCTCTGCGGTTACGCCTCATCCATGAACGGATACCTGTAATCCGTTGGCGGCACAAACTCCTCCTTGATGGTCCGCGCTGATACCCACCTGATGAGGTTCAGCAACGATCCTGCCTTGTCGTTGGTACCGGAACCCCTGGCCCCGCCGAAGGGTTGCTGACCCACAACGGCACCGGTCGGCTTGTCGTTGATGTAGAAATTGCCGGCACAATCCACCAGCTTCCTCGACATGTGCTCGATCGCGTAACGGTCCTGCGCGAAGATGGCTCCCGTGAGTGCGTATGCAGAAGTATCATTCAGAATATCCAGGGTCTCTTCCACCTTGTCATCATCGTATACGTAGATGGTCAGCACCGGTCCGAACAGCTCTTCCTCCATGGTCACATATTTCGGATCTTTGGCCAGGATCACGGTGGGCTCAATAAAGAAGCCTTCTGATTTGTCATAGCCACCGCCGATGATCACCTCGGCATCCTTGTCAGCTTTCGCGCGGTCGATGAACCCTGCCAGCTTATCGAACGATGCCTCGTCGATGACGGCGTTGAAGAAGTTGGTGAAATCTTCGGGCGGACCCATCTTGATGCCCTTGATGGTGCTTTCCAGCTTTTCGCTGATCTTCTCCCATGCACCGGCAGGTATGTAGGCCCTGGAGGCCGCGGAACATTTCTGTCCCTGGTATTCATAAGCGCCGCGTACGAGGGCAATCACCACATGGTCCATATTCGCTGTCGGGTGCACAAACACGAAGTCCTTCCCGCCGGTCTCCCCGACAATCCTCGGGTAGGACTTGTACAGGTGGATGTTGTTCCCGATGGTCTTCCAGATGTTCTGGAACACCTCGGTGGAGCCGGTAAAGTGGATACCGGCAAAGTCCCTGTGTGAAAAGATCTCGTTCCCGGCTACCGGTCCGGATACAAACACCAGGTTGATCACCCCATCCGGCAATCCGGCCTCCCGGAAGATATCCATGATCACTTTGGCAGAATACACCTGGGTATTGGAGCATTTCCATACCACCGTGTTGCCCATGATGGCGGGTGCCGAGGGAAGGTTACCCGCGATGGAGGTGAAATTGAAGGGGGTGAGTGCAAAAATAAATCCTTCCAGCGGACGGTACTCCACGCGGTCCCAGATCGTAATGGGCGACGCGGGCTGCTGTGCATAGATGTCGGTCATGTACTGCACATTGAACCTGAAAAAATCAATCAGTTCCGCTGCACTGTCAATCTCCGCCTGGAATGGATTCTTCGACTGTCCGAGCATCGTGGCGGCATTGAGCTTCATGCGGTAAGGTCCCGAGAGCTGCTCGGCAGCCTTCAGGAAGACCGATGCGCGGTGTTCCCACGACATCTCCGACCATTTTTTCCGGGCTTTCAGCGCGGCATCGATGGCCATCTGCACATGACTCGCATCACCACGGTGGAAATGCCCCAGCAGGTGCTTGCGTTCGTGTGGCGGATGCATCGAGACGGTATTGTCTGTGCGTACCTCCTTACCATCAATGACCATGGGGATGTCGACCACTTCGGACCGCATTCTTTCAATCTCTTTTTTAAGTTCGGCACGCTCTGGTGAGCCGGGCGCGTAGCTCATTACCGGTTCGTTTTTGGCGATCGGTACTTTGAAGAATCCTTTTGGCATACTGATTTGAATTAAATGATTATATTTTATTGTTTTATGTTCGTCCCCTGCCTGTTTGCGCTGTTCGGGACGGGCGGGGCCGGGATGGCTCCGGCACATTCAGTGTGACGACCGCGGCACATTCATTGTTACAACTACGGTACATTCAGCAGGTCCCTTGCAACGCGCATTTCTCCTACAAATATAGTGGGTATGTTATGGTTGGAAAAGATATTGTACAACACCAAAAGTCAACCCGGTTACCAGCCTTTTGAACCGCATTTCCTGATACTCGAAAACGGATGTTGGCGGCAGCTGCCTGTCGGTGGTGCAAGCCGGGATTCGACCTCAGCCGGTTGGTGAAATTTACTGAAATTACAGGATGCTCAGGCGCACCGGGACCGAAATGTGGAACGTCATTTTTTCGAAGGAACTGCCTGTACTTGCAGGCATATCGCCAACAATTCCCCTGGATGTCATTTTTTCGATGGAACCGCCTGAACTTTCCTGTAAATTGCCAGTAATTCGCGGGGGGTCTCCCCCGGGAGGCCCTCCCGGTCCGCATCCGCAGCAACTTTTCCCCCTTTCATTTCCAGCAGTTTTCTCGCTGTGTTACTTTCTGAGCTGCCCTGCGCTGCATTGCGATTCATCTGCTTCTTTTTCATTTCCAGCAGTTCGCGGGCTGCTTCACCCACTTCCTCCTTGTTCACCCCCTGTTCCACTGCAAAGTGCAGGTATTTGAGGATCCAGAACATATTGAATTTCCTGTAAAAACGCTGTCGGAATGATGGTTCGCTGGCGACATTGCAATGGATCTCGGTGAGTGCCGGAAGGAAGCCTGTTTTTTCAAGGTAGTCTTGCAACAGGGGTGAGAGGGGGGCAAGCATTGCCTGGATAGCTTCGTAAAATTCCCGCTGACCCAGACCTGCTTGAAAATTATGCTGCGCAGGGCGCCCCGCAATTGTAGTGTTTTCTTCAGCAGTGTCTGACTGAGGCTTTTGTCGGGCAGTTTCGGCCGGAGTACTTTGTCGGGCATTCCCGGCCGGAGGGCCAGTGGCAAAAAAGCCCGGAATCAGGGCATAAAAATCATGCAGGTGTTGGAACAGCAGTGGTGCATAGGTGAGAAAAGGTTCGCCCGGTGTTTCAAGCTGTCTGGCGATGGCAGGACCGGTACCGAACGGGACGCGGTCTGACGGCCGGGGGGAGGGATGCACGGTGGTGGTGTTGCATTCGGAAAAATTTCCCTGCATGGCGACTTTCTGGATGAAATAGAAATCTTCGCCTGCCTGCCGTTTGCTCATTCCTCCCTGTCGGCAATAGGCCCCGGCCCTGACGGCAAATGCCGATCCCACGGTATGGTACGCATGTGGGTATCCTGTATAACGCACTGCTTCAAGGTAATAACGCTGGTGTAGTTCGTAGTTGACAATCGCATCGTACACGGCAGCGGGGTGAACCTCATGGTCTTTCGGAACGTCCTGAGCTTCCTGAACCTTTTGATCTTCCTGTTCCTGCCGGGTCTTTTGAACGTCCTGAGCTTCCTGGATCTTTTGGACTTCCTGTTCCTTCCTGGTCTTTTGTACGTCCTGAGCTTCCTGAACCTTTTGATCTTCCTGTTCCTGCCGGGTCTTTTGAACGTCCTGAGCTTCCTGGATCTTTTGGACTTCCAGGTCGTTCAGAATTCCATGATCCTGTTGATCTTCCTGGTCCTCCTTGTTCTTTTGGTCTTCCGGAACGGCCGGCGGGTCCAGGGGATGTGCAAACCGGACAGAGCAGCCATCCATTGCATGTGTGCGGTCGAACAGCCCGGTTACCTCCGCCAGGTAATCCTGGTCCACCAGGGTATCGCCGTCGAGGGAAAGAATGATTCCCGCGGCATGATCCACCTGGTTGAACCGCCGCACTGCCTCATCCATGACCAGCTTGCGTGCCAGTCCGGCGCCGAAATGTTTCCCGGGCAGGTTTTCCAGCAGTATTGTATGGAAAGTGAGCCCGGGACGCTGTCGGGAGGCGCACCAGTTCAGAATATCCCGGTATGTGTTGCGGTTGAGCGCGATGATCTCGTGCGGCGTCTGCTCCCCGGAATTGACCAGCACGATCACCTCCGAAGGTGCATCGGGGAGTACGCATGAAAACAACGAATCCAGGCAGTTGGTGAGCCCGGATTCGTTGTACGCCGGAATGGCAATAATACTATGTAAACCGGGATTGGGCGCTGAAAGGATCAGCGGATTCCCGGTCGCATGCTTTTGCAGGTATCTGTCTGCAAAGCCCATGTGCTATTCCTCTTCAGGAGGATATGCCTTGTTGATCCCCTTGATCACTTCATCAGTGATGTCCAGTGCATCGTTTCCGTAAAGAAGGTTGCCCCCAAAGGAATAGCTGAAAATATAGTCGTATCCCTTGTCTTTATTGTATGTTTCAAGGAACTGCTCGATCTTGTCGATCATCTGGCGGTTCTTGACAACACCTTCTTCCTGGAGCTGCATGGCATAATTGTTCTGCAGCCCGGCAAGGTTCTGCTCCTCCTGTGCCAGTTGCTGCTGGAGCTGTTCGGCTTCCGCCCTGGTAACCAGACCACGCTGCATCTTGTACTGTGCATCTTCGACGCGCTTCATGAAGCTCTGCGACCTGCTTTCAAAATCTGTTTCCAGTTCCTGTTGTTTTGCTGAAAGCTTCTCCTGCACATTGAAATAGAGCTCCCAGTTGGCAAGCACGCTGTCGATCTTGAAATATGCGATGTTCCCTCCACCCTGTACCGCAACAGAATCAGACGAGTGTTGATCCTGGGCAGGCGAGTCAGCTGAGCCGCCTGTAAAATACAGAACGAACAGCACGATTACAGCAGCCCCAAGAATACCATGGATAATGTAATTGATGTTTTTCATTGGTGTCAATTGTGTTTTTTCGGCTACAAAGATAGGAATTTAGTTGAACGATGAAACCCCTTACATTGTACATTGAACTTTCTGCAGAAATGGGACTTGCGATCTTTTTGCTGTACCATGAAATTTCTGCAGGCCAGGGACCATCCATCCGCGCTTTGCGAGATGAAGTTTCTACAGACCAGGGATCATCAATCCGTGTATTGTGAGATAAAGTTTCTATAGACCAGGGTCCTGCGATCTTCTCTTTGTGCCGTGAAGATTCTCAGGTACAGGGACCTGCGATCTTCTCTTATCACACTGGGTTTTCTGGGGTATCGTTGCAGTATTCGGAGCGGGGGGAATCCTAAAACTCCGGACACGGGACCATTCTTCGTTTGCTCTTCCTGCGTGTTGTTGAAAACTCGTAGACAACCGATACTTCGTGCGAGCCGCCGGTGGAGGAGACGAGGTTGGAAATGGTAAAATCGTAGGAGTAGCCTACGCGGATGTCCTCCATCTTGTACCCCACCAGGAATGCCACGGCATCTCCGCGCGGGTCCATGCTGACGACGGGAATGCCGCGGTACCACAGACCAAGCATCAGGGGTGCCTTGTACCAGTACACGCCGAGGTCGAGCTGGTTGAAGAGGTCCTGGTGACGGAACAGGAATGCCAGCGAAAGGGATTCCTCGATGGGATTGAACAGTTGTCCGCGCTTGATCACCTGGGCACCGCCGAAGACTGTGAATTTCATGGGCCACTCGGCATTGTTGTTCCAGAGTCCGTAGTTGGGCGTAAGGAGGTGGTCCACGGCAAATCCGGCCCAGAACCGGTCAGAATACACCAATGCGGAAGTGGAGAAATCCACATCCGCTTTCACTTCTTCGCCGGGTTGCTCAATCGTACCGCCCCCCGTGCCCGAAGAGCTCAACTGGTCGTTCCACGTAAGCTTGTAGTAGTCGATGCCCATCTGGGTATAGTTGATGTGTACCCCGGGCCTGACATGCCAGTAGTTGTTGATCTTAATGTCGTAGGAATACTGCAGCCCCGCATTGGTCATGGCCAGGTCGCCTGTTCCAGCCACATCGCGCATGAGCAGCACACCCACACCACTGTTGAAATTTTCGAAAAAATGGTCGTAGGAGAAGGCGTAGGTGACATATGCACCGGGCAGCGAGGCCCACTGGTTGCGGTATACCGTTGCAATGCGGTCCGACTGGGTGGCGCCGGCAAAGGAGGGCGCGAGGTACAACGGGTTGGAATAGAATTGGGTAAAGTGCGGATCCTGACCAGATGAAATTCTAAAAATCAGTAACATCGATATAGCTATGATCAGCGTTCTCACTCCGGCGTCTTTAAATCTTTATTAAAATTAGTAACTTTTTTCTAACATAAATGGAATCTTATTCACACCCGTCCCTGCTGCTTTGAAAATACTTCCCTTACTTTATGGTATTTAACGGTTTTTCTCCAATGTAACCATGCTTTCATGATAAAAAAACGTCTCCTTGCCAAATGAACAAGCAGGTGCGCCATTTCATTGGTTCTTGCCTTACAATGTGTCAAATTCCATCCCCTCGGAGACCTTTTTCAACCGTTTTTACAACTAAATTAAACGTGAATTTGCCGGAATGGTTACGTTTTCCGCGGGTTTTGCGAATTGTTCAGCAGTACACCAGGGGCGGCATGTCGTTACTGCCACACCAGCGTTACATCACCTGCATCACTGAAGGGTGAACCGTTGCTGTAGATACCCGTGACTTTCCAGATATACACGCCCTGGGCGGCTTTCCGTCCCTGGATGAACCCGTCCCAGCCGGTGTTGATATCATCGCTCTCAAAAATCAGCTCTCCCCAGCGGTTGTAGATATACATACGGTATTCCTGTACCTGCTTGTTCACACCCGGGAAGAAGACGGTGTTCCGCTCCGCATCCGAAAGATCGTTCACGTTCACTCCGGATACGGGATTCTCTCCCGGACGGAAAATA
>JARGFP010000089.1 GCA_029210585.1 Bacteroidales bacterium | reverse complement strand
CCGCGTATTCGTTTCGCTTGATGAAAACGATGTGCGTCATCGCTGCTTCGGGATAAAGCAACAGCATCACACCCGCATCCGGACATTTTTCCTCGTGTGGGAAGTGCATCCGTCCCTCGGGGGCCATCCGTTGCCATGACTGTTCTCCGGGCAGTTTCCCCTGTAATTTTGTCAGTAACTCTTCTTTATTTAATTGCTTTATCACTAGGTATTCAGCGAAAAATATCAGATTTTTGAATGAAACAAAGATAACCGATGATCCGGCAAATCAAATCCATGGCATTGCTTTTTGCACTGGTGTTTCCTTCATTGCTGCTTTCGGCACAGGATTCGGTTTCCCTGCATGAAGCACAGTCTCTCGACAGTATCCGGAAGGTGCTGGCCAATGATTATGCGCGTCAGCTGAACAGGTACAGGGAACTTTCAGAGCAGGAGGCTGCATCCAACCGCGCCGCTGTTGATTCCCTGGAAGAAAGTATCCTGGAAATGGACCGGGAAATCAGGAATCTTGCAGTTGCCGGTCTGGAGTTGAGATCAGAGTTGGATGCCCTGGAACAGGCCCTGGAACAGAATACAGCGGTTTTCGAAGCGGAGAGGCAGCGATTCGCCCGGCTGCTGTTGATCGCCGGTCCGTCCCTGCTGACACTGATCCTGCTTTCCACGGTGTTGTTCTTCCTGCTGATCAGGCGCCAGCAGGAGTCTACGGACTTCAAGATCAATGCCCTGAAAAAGTATACCTATACTGAGATCGAGGAAACGCGCACCGACCTGTCGGATCAGTTCCGAAAGCGGGTGAAAAAACTGAGGGAAAAGCTAAAAGGGAAAGACGGAAAGAAAATGGAAAAAGTGCCCAAGGTCAAGACGAAAAAGGCAGGAAAAGAAAAGTCCGGGAAGAAGTAGCCCGGACAGAACCTCACCACCTCTCCCCCTCACCACGTCTCCCCCTCACCACGTCTCCCTCTCTCCCCCTCTCCAGGTCCCTCAATTGAACCGGATACTCTTCTCCGGGCTCACCCGGGCAATGATCATGGATGGGATCAGCAGGAAAAGCAGCGTGGAAGCGAGTGTGCCCAGGTTCAGCAGCAGGACATGCAATGCACTGAAATTGATGGGTACCGTATCCAGGTAATAGGATTCAGGGTCCAGCGTAACCAGGTTGAATTTGTACTGAAGGAAACAGATCGTCAGGCCGATAACATTTCCCCACACCAGGCCCTTCAGCGCGAGGTAGCCCGACTGGTAGAGGAAGATGCGACGGATGGAGGCATCAACGGCCCCGAGTCCCTTCAGGATTCCGATCATATTGGTGCGTTCCAGGATCAGTATCAGCAGACCGGAGATCATGTTGAAACCGGCCACGATCACCATCAGCAGGATGATAATGATCACGTTCATGTCCTGCAGATTCAGCCAGTCGAAAATCTGGCTGTACTTTTCCTGGATGGGCACCACCTTCAGCCTGGACAGGTCCTGTGTGAAATCCAGGGAGGTGATATCACGTATCTTTTTTGTGGCAGCTGCCGCATCGTGGATGGAATACAGCATGACCTCGTAACCGCTCACCTGGGTGGGTTCCCAGTTATTCAGACGTTGCACATGCTTGATATCCGCATAGATGTACAGTTTGTCGAATTCAACAAGACTGGTACGGTAAATGCCTGCAATGGTAAACTTCCTGGCACGCGGAGGGTCCTGGATGAAATACATGTTGAAGCTGTCGCCCACTTTCAGTCCCAGCATGCTGGCAACCGCTTCCGAGATCAGCACATTGTCAGTCCGAATACTGTCGGAAACCGTGATGGGTTGTCC
>JARGFP010000088.1 GCA_029210585.1 Bacteroidales bacterium | reverse complement strand
GACTGTCTTTCGACAAATGCAAACGAATTTTTGCCATGACCGAAACCAATATCCAGAAGAATAAGGATTAAGACTTCCATTTTTGAACTAAACTTTTTAGTTCATCGTAGACCGAAACCAATATCCAGAAGAATAAGGATTAAGACTGAACTCGTGAGACTCCATGTTGAACTATGACTGTGACCGAAACCAATATCCAGAAGAATAAGGATTAAGACGATTTTTGGATTTATATTCGGATTAAATTGTGTAGACCGAAACCAATATCCAGAAGAATAAGGATTAAGACGTTCGTTCCACTTGGCATAACCAAGCCCGTTGAGGGACCGAAACCAATATCCAGAAGAATAAGGATTAAGACACAGGATTACCGCTGTAATCGTGTTCGGTGTACTGACCGAAACCAATATCCAGAAGAATAAGGATTAAGACTTGGAGGCGATGACATCTACGTCAAGCTCAATGGCAAGACCGAAACCAATATCCAGAAGAATAAGGATTAAGACCACCCAATTGCCGTGCTTGTCCTGAGAGTGCATGCAGACCGAAACCAATATCCAGAAGAATAAGGATTAAGACAAGTCAGGCATGTACTGATTGTCATCGTGACTAAAACTGACCGAAACCAATATCCAGAAGAATAAGGATTAAGACATGCAGCAGGCATACCCGTCCACTTCCGTGTACCGGTGACCGAAACCAATATCCAGAAGAATAAGGATTAAGACGTCCTTACGCTGCTCCTCGGTGAGTTCGTTCCACTTGACCGAAACCAATATCCAGAAGAATAAGGATTAAGACTGGAAAGAGCTGATGCGGTACTGATCTTTACCGTCGTGACCGAAACCAATATCCAGAAGAATAAGGATTAAGACTACTGGCCCAGCGCGTAATACTTGATTTCCTGCAGAGACCGAAACCAATATCCAGAAGAATAAGGATTAAGACACATCGATGAGCAGTTGTAAGGCCTTGCTCAGGGTCATGACCGAAACCAATATCCAGAAGAATAAGGATTAAGACCAGGCATACCCGTCCACCTCCGTGTACCGGTCGTCCTTGACCGAAACCAATATCCAGAAGAATAAGGATTAAGACGCCTTGTGGAAAGAGCTGATGCGGTACTGATCTTTACCGACCGAAACCAATATCCAGAAGAATAAGGATTAAGACTCTCTGATTTGTGTTCGTACAAGATTTCACCGGACAGACCGAAACCAATATCCAGAAGAATAAGGATTAAGACACCAACTCAGTGGTACTAGCACACCACAATACAGACCGAAACCAATATCCAGAAGAATAAGGATTAAGACAAGTATCTCCTTTACGCATACACGGATGAGTGTCACGACCGAAACCAATATCCAGAAGAATAAGGATTAAGACCTTGACACACTCAAACGGAGCATCAATGACTTCACCGACCGAAACCAATATCCAGAAGAATAAGGATTAAGACTTTTTGCCTCTTCAAATGTGACAAAAAAGTGTATTCCGACCGAAACCAATATCCAGAAGAATAAGGATTAAGACTCGGCATCCTTCAAGTTAGCGCCGCTTAAGTCTGCGACCGAAACCAATATCCAGAAGAATAAGGATTAAGACGTTAACATTTTCACTATCCTTCCTAAATTCAGGCTGTAGACCGAAACCAATATCCAGAAGAATAAGGATTAAGACAAAAAAATGTCGTAATCATAGCTGTCAAGATTGTCTGACCGAAACCAATATCCAGAAGAATAAGGATTAAGACCGCGGAGTAATTCCACTGGTAATTGAACCTATTAAGACCGAAACCAATATCCAGAAGAATAAGGATTAAGACTGTATTACACATTCATCATACCT
>JARGFP010000087.1 GCA_029210585.1 Bacteroidales bacterium | reverse complement strand
CCAACGATATCCGCGAACTGGCTCGTAATATCATCGGTCCGAATGATTTCATCGAGGTGTTCCTGAGTACCCCGCTCGACGTATGCGAAAAACGCGACACAAAAGGGCTGTATAAACGTGCCCGCGCCGGGGAGATCAAGGACTTCACCGGGATCTCCGCACCGTTTGACAAACCGGCCTGCCCCGACATTGAACTGGATACTTCAAAATATACGGTCAGGGAGTGCGTGGACAAGATCTTTAACACGGTCATTGACCGCATCACGCTTTAATATTGTTGCCATTATGTTCAGCCGGTTAATCAAAGTTGGTTTTGTTGTTCTTGCAGGACTGCTCCTTGCTGCGCCCCTCAGGGGACAATATATTCCAACACACCTTTCCAATACGGGCATCTACGAATTCATGGATGAACTGGCTGCTCTGAAGGTTATTGAGCTGAACAGCGCGATCAAACCTTATTCCAGGTCTTTGATCTCAGAAAAACTTATGATGGCCGCAGCACACCAGGATCAGCTTAACGCCAGACAGTCTTCTGAACTTGCATTCTACCTGAAAGATTATTCCGGCACTCCCCTCAAACCTACAGCCTACAGCCTGCAGCCTACAGCCCCAAATACACAACCTGAAACCTCCTGGCTCTGGATCAACAGACCCCAAGACCAGCGCCTCCATTTTTTCAGCTACTCCGATACCATCTTCAGGATCACAGCCAATCCCATCCTCGGTGGCAACCTATGGTCCAACCAGCATGGGACCTTCCATCACTGGTGGAACGGGGTGCAAACCGAGGCATCGTACGGGAAATTTGCCCTGTTTGCTTCAATCAGGGATAACCACGAATCTGACTATCTTACGAACCGGGATTTCATGAACCAGAGAATCGGTTTATCAAATTACAAAGGATTCAGTGGCACAACCAAACGTGATTACTGGGAGATCAGGGGAGGAATTACCTACGAATGGAACTGGGGACATATTGGTCTTTTGATGGACCAGTTCTCCTGGGGTGATGCACACCATGGGAGTAATATCTTTTCGGGAAGGACACCCGCATTTTCAAGGATCGATCTGCAACTGGATCCTGCAAAATGGCTCAGGTTCAATTATGTGCATGGCTGGCTGATATCGGAGGTGGTGGACTCTACCCTCTCCTTCTGGGTGAACAACAGCTACGGACCTGACTACCGGGAAGTCTACCATCCCAAGTTCCTCGCGGCAAATATGTTTACTTTCCGTCCCTTTCCACATTTGTATGTCGGGGTAGGCAACTCCGTGATCTATGATTACAGGTCGCCGCATGCCGCATTCTTTATCCCGGTGATGTTCTGGAAACCGCTGGATCATACACTGAATGCCCGGATCAACAATATGAACTCGCAGATGTTCATGACGCTTTCCTCCAGGAACCTCCGGGGGGTGCACCTGTATGGATCCGCGTTTATCGATGAAGTGCAGGTAGGCCGGATCTTCAGGGACGGGGAATACAATTTCACCTCAGTAAAATTCGGTACGAGCATCATCCCGGCATTTATACACAGATCTGCCGGCAATATCAAGTTGATCTTCGAATATACCTGGTCCAATTCCCTGGTATTCCGGCACAATGTCCCTACAACAACCTTTGAATCCAACCAGTACAATCTCGGTCACTTTTTGGAAGACAATGCCCGGGACATCTATGCCGCAGTGGAATTCAGACCCTGGCGCACATTGCGCCTGAAGGCCTGGTACAATTTTTCTGAAAAAGGTCCTGACCATACCCTGCTGGGTACCATGCCGCGCACCACCCACATACCACTGGATCCAGTGGTATGGGAAAGTGAACGGTATGGGATCTCTGCCTCCATGCAGATCGTGCACGATCTCTACCTGCGTTTTGGTTATGAAATCCGGACCGTTACCGGGGACCAGGAATGGATCGATCGGTGGACGCCTTCTGTCTAC
>JARGFP010000086.1 GCA_029210585.1 Bacteroidales bacterium | reverse complement strand
TAACCATCTGAGCTACCTCGCCATTATGTGTTTTAACGCGCACCAGGGATCTCCTGACTTTCCGTATTCGGGGTGCAAATATAATATTTTATTTGAAAGGTATAATCACAAAAATTATTAAATTCGCAGAAGTTTAAGCGGGAGTAGCTCAGTGGTAGAGCATCAGCTTCCCAAGCTGAGGGTCGCGGGTTCGATCCCCGTTTCCCGCTCAATAATCAGGGATGCCATACATCGAATGGTATCCCTTCTTTATTTCCATTCAGTCAAGCGCACCAGACGGGGATTCGAAACGAGGAGTCCTGAAGGCATGAGTTCACATGCAACGAGCCATCGAGCAGCTAGTATTCCCTTTCCCGCTTAATGCAAGGAAACCATATATCGAGTGGTTTCCCTTTTTTCTTTTTTGCATACTTAGCGTAAAATGTACGCAAATAATTTTTCGGGTAAATTTTTCCTGTTATATTTACCTGTGATAAACTATAAACCCTACTACGAATTCTAATACTAACATGTCCGAAACCAATGTGAGGCTCTCCGTGAGGGAGAAGATAGGTTATAGTCTGGGTGACCTCGCCGCCAACCTGATTTTCCAGACGCTGATGACCTTCCTGGCCTATTTCTACACCGACGTGGCAAAAATTCCACCTGCTGCAGCCTCGGCCGTCATATTCACCGGTGGAATGCTCGGTGCCTTTTTCAATCCCATCATGGGGGCCATTGCCGATCGTACCAACACCCGATGGGGCAAATTCCGTCCATGGATACTCTGGACCGCTGTCCCTTTTGGCATCATGGCTATTTTAGCATTCACCGTTCCTGATTTCAGCGATAAAGGAAAAATAGCATATGCCCTGATCACTTATATCCTGCTGGTGCTGGTCTATTCGGCCAACAACCTCCCTTATGCGGCTCTCAGCGGGGTACTTACGGGAAATATTGCGGAACGCAACAGCATTTCTTCCTACCGCTTCACGGCTGTGATGATCGCCCAGTTTATCGTGCAGGTGCTGCTGCTTCCACTGGTACTTATCCTGGGCGATGGTGACAAAACAAAGGGATTCGAAAACACAATGGGGCTGTTTGCAGGAATTGGCGTAGTCTTCTTCATCATTACGTTCCTTACAACAAGGGAACGCATCGTGCCAAAACCGGAACAGCGTTCAAGCCTGAAGGAGGATCTGGGTGACCTTGTAAAGAACCGTCCATGGATCGCCATGCTGATCATCACCATTTTCGTATTTATCACACTCTCGCTCAAGGGAGGATCGTATGTATATTATTTCAAAAACTACCTGGATGAAGCAAGTCTTTCAGTCTTTCTCGTCGACATTGGTTTCTTGGGCTTTATCGACGGACTGAACCATGTTTTTACCAGCATGGGTCTGCACGGATTTCAATGGCCGGAAGATGCCGCCACCTCGGGATTCAGCCTGTTCAATGCCAGTGGAATCATCTTCATGATCCTGGGAATCTTTTTTTCCAAGCGTCTTGCCGACAAATACGGTAAGCGGAACGTTTTCGGTATTGCGCTCTTCCTTAGCGGTCTGGCACAACTTTCCTTCATTTTTTATGCCCCCGGATCCATTGGGATCGTGTTTATAACACAGGTTCTACACGGATTTTTTTACGGTCTCACCATTCCGCTGCTCTGGGCCATGATTGCCGATGTGGCCGATTACTCGGATTGGAAAAACAATCGCCGGGCTACAGGAATCATCTTTTCAGCAATGATTTTTGGTCTGAAAGCCGGATTAAGTATCGGGGGAGCGCTCGTTGCAGGGATCCTGGCAGGCTACGGATACGATGAAAGCATCGCGGTACAGTCGCCCGGGGTGATTAAAGGGATCCGCTTTCTGATGAGTCTCTATCCTTTTATCACTTTTACCATCGCAGCAGGTTGTTTGTTCTTTTACGCGATCGATAAAAAAACGGAAGTACAGATCGAAAAAGATCTGGTAAAGAGGAGACTTGATGAAAGTCAGGCAACAGGGTTGGATTAACTGAAAGTCAAGAGTCAGAATTTTATGCCCGGGGATAAGGAGATGGGTGCGTATAAAGACGTTGGGAACTATGTGAACGAAATTATTTCAAATGATCTTATACACTTAACCAAAACGCTA
>JARGFP010000085.1 GCA_029210585.1 Bacteroidales bacterium | reverse complement strand
TACAACAAAAGTTATTAACTTATTACTCTCATTATCAACATCATGTGAATAAATAAAGACTTTTTCAGCAAACCCTACTTAACGATACGAACTTTCACAACGACCTGGTGTATCACCAATGGATGTGCACGCCACGATCCGTCTATAATACGATCAGGATCTCCTCCTTCGTTATTGCGTTACCTTGCACTTTTACTATATACATTCCGGGATTGAAAAGTGCAGAAGCGATTTTCAGGTAATTTTCCCTGGTGCTTTCCGTGTAGATGTTCTTCCCTGTGGCATCATGGATCAAAATGGTCTTTTCGTCCTGGTCATTGAAACGCATGGTGAGATCAGCATCTGCCAGGGGATTGGGATACATTTCGAATGCAGGGGCCTGTTCATTGACCAGGTACACCCCCAGCGTTCTTGCTGAAGCGCTGTCGGACCATGCAGAGTACCCATACGCATTCATTGAGCGGATAATATAGCTGTAATCTGTGCCTTTACTGGCCGTGACATCCTGGTAGCTGTTCACGTCCGGACCGAGTGTTGCAAGTGGTTCCCAAGCTGTGCCTCCCTTCCCGGCACGCATCAGTTCAAAGCCTGTTTCATCCATGGAATTGTCTGTCCAGCTGAGATCCACCTGTGTTTCAGAAACAGTGGTGGCATCAAGACCGGAAGGTGCCTCGGGCAATGCACCTGTACCACCTGCTCCGATTTCAACGATGTGGTTCAGGTCATTGCTGCCTGTTGCTTCATGCCAGACACCCGGATTGGCCAACCGGATAGCGTACCACGGAAATTCCGCCAGTGTTGTGTCACGGTCCGGCAGGCGCAGTGCCATGCGGTAATTTCCATCCGGCAGATCTGCAGGTACCTCGACGGAGCCTTCAGTGACAACCGCGCCCGGCAGCCAGAACCGAATGTCATCATTGGTTCCGGAATATTTCAGCAATGTTGTATCTCCTGTAACTGTATGAGTCAAAACGATCTGTATAGGTTTGTACTGTGAAGGTGCTGCATAGCCGTCGTTTTGGATGTTAAGTACCAGGTTGAGGTTGTCCCCCTGTGCTGCAGCATTGTCGATGGTTGCTTCCACCAGTCTCAGCCTGTAACCGATGGAAATATTTACTTCATCGAAACATCCCTGGGCTTCCCATTTTTCATAGACATCCGGATGGTATCCCCGGTTCATGTAGGTCCAGTGAAGCGTACTCATGCGCGACACGCTATTGTCACAATCACTGTCTGCGGTGGAACCATTACAGGTCTCCCCGCCTGTGATCGTGTATTTGGTGGTTTCATGCAGGTAAGCCAGGTCTTCTTCCAGGTTGGTATAGGTTCCGTAGTCGGTTGCACTGGCCACGAAGCAGTCGTTGTGGTGGCCGATCCTGGATTTGTATGATCCATCATATGCTTCGTCAGCCGAGATAGGATCTTCTGAACCGACAAGGTTTTCCATGATTGCCGGGGTTCTGCCCTCCACAACAATATTTTCAGGCAGGACGTCCAGCAGGTGTTCCACAAGTTTGCGCCTGTTTTCCTGGTCCGTTGCATCCGGAACATACCCCTGGCTGGCAAAATTCTTTGTGTAGTACCATTCTCCCCAGGCGCCTATGAAGCCTGCCTGGACAGCTGCAATAACATCGCTGTTGGCCGCCAGCACATCGCCCAGTGAAAGGATATGCGAGAACACGATCTCCGGGGTTGCATCCCATACTTCAGCGCTTTGTGAGCGGCTGTAGGCGAACCTGACGATGCATTTCATTCCCGCGGCCCTGATGGTATCAAAGTCGGCCTGCACATTGCTGATGTATTCCGCACTTACATCGGGATCTTCCAGGAACTGGTGCAGCATGAAAAGCCTTAAGACCAGGGTCATGTTATCATTCTCCCTTTTATTTCTCAGTTCCTCCGTTGATATGGTGTTGTAGGTTGTGCCGAGTGAGGCGCCTCCTGAATGGGTGGTATACTGATCGTACCAACCGCGTTCGGGATTGGGGAGTTCGGCTTCAGTACCTGTGTATGTGATCACGGAAGTTTGTCCGGCAACCATTACCGTTGTTCCCAACAAGGCTAATAACAGGGGTATTTTCAATATGTGAGTGATTTGTTTCATGTCTATTTCTTTAGGTTGATTTGTTCAGTAGTTGTTTCATCCTCCGGTTGCAAAGCAATAAGCATCGCGGCAATGATTGCCAGGGTGATACCGAT
>JARGFP010000084.1 GCA_029210585.1 Bacteroidales bacterium | reverse complement strand
CCAGTTGCTTCCCGGTGGCCATGGGCGCCGAAATCCAGGAGGTATCTGAAAGTGCCAGCGGAGCTTCCGGTTGCAACTGGAACAGTCCCGACTGGTCATCCATGATCCAGCTTCTTCCGAACAGTTCCCCCGGGAAGAGTTCCAGGTTGAAGCCCACTTTGCCTATCCATGCGGCGGGAAGCGGTTCGTCCAGGTCGACGGTTACCCTGAAGGAAGCGCCTGTGAGCGGTTCCACGCTGACTTCATAGTTAAGTTCCAGGTCGGGATAGATGATCGGGTTGAATCCTTTCCGGTCGCGGCTTTCATCGGGATAGGAGAGCCGCTTCGAGAGCCTGCCCGTCTGCGGGTCCGCCTGCACATCCTCCCCTTTGGGAATCGGTGACCATTGTCCGGGTGAAGCTTCCAGCCGCACATCGCCATTGGCTGCCACGCGGCTGCCATGCTGGATGATTGTCACACCCGACTGGTGTCCTTCGGGATAGAAATCACTGAAGAAAGTAACATCCAGGCCCTGGGTATGCAGGTAGCCTTTGTCGTTGAGTTGCAGTTGCTGGGCGTTGACAAACAGCGGTAAGAGGACCAGCAGGCCCAGTGTCGGATAGTATTTCATTTTAGCAGTAATTTAGATGTTGTAGTTTTACAAACAGGGTGTTACAAAATAACAAATTCACGGAAGTTTTTTATGTTGATCACATGACCTTTTGCATTGTAGGTCTCTAAAAATTTCCCGGGAAATTTTGGTTTCTTTTTGTCGCTCCATTTAAATTCGTATGCGGTTAGCTTGCCTGCTTTTTCTTCAACATAATCAATTTCCTGTTGTTGCCTGGTTCTCCAGAAATAAGATTTAGAGAGAAGTTGTTTATATTCAATTTGTTTTATTCGTTCTGAGATTAAAAAGTTTTCCCAGAGCGCTCCCTTGTCATTCCTCAGTGCAAGGGAATCGAAATTACCGATTACCATATTTCGGATACCATTGTCGTAGAAATATATCTTTTTATTTGTTTTTATTTCATTACGGAGGTTTTTACTATAGCTACCCAGTTTGAATACCACGTATCCTTTTTGAAGAATCTCTATGTATTTAATGATTGTATTCTTATCCACATTCACCAGCTGAGCCATTTCAGAATAATTCACCTCACTGCCAACCTGCAACGCAAGCGCCTGGACCAACCTGTCCAGTACTTCAGGTTTACGTATATCGGCATATGCCAGGATATCGCGGTACAGGTAGCTGTTCACCAGGTTTTTCAGTATACCGACTTCTTCACCCTGATGATTAAGCACGTCGGGATAAAATCCATATAAGAGCCTGTCCTCCAGCTGCTGCTCTGCATACAGATATCCATGATGATTTTCATATTCTTCCCAACTTATGGGGTACAACTGGTATTCCCACTTTCTGCCGGTAAGCGGTTCATTTAATTTATTTGAAAGATCAAATGAGGAAGAGCCGCTGGCCAGTAACTGGACATTTTTGAACTGATCGGTAATAATCTTCATGGTAAGACCGATACCATTTATTCTCTGAGCTTCATCAATAAAGACATATTTGAAGTTGCCCAGCATACTTTTTATTTCGGCTGTAGTTGGATGATCAAGCAACGTTCTTATTTTCGGATCGTCCCCGTCAAGAAATAAGTACGCTTTGTTTTGCAATATATTTTTCAGCAGGGTTGTTTTACCCACTTGCCTGGGACCGATGAGAATTATCGCTTTTCCAGTACCCATTTTTTGCTCAATTCTTCCCTCAAGGTCTCTTTTATACATGTTTTTGGGGTAATTTATGACATTTAGTGAACATATTCACCAAAAGTAAGGATTTTTGGTGAATATAATCCTGAATTGTTAAAAATATCCCATTTCAGCGAGAAGCAGCGCAAGAAATTGAATAGTAGGGAGTATGCTTATCGAAAAGGTATTACGTAATCTGTGGATCGTCTATTCATTAAACTCCACGTAGTTGAACCTGATCTTGAGGCGTCCTTCCATGATCTCGCCCACCTCAAGCAGCTCGGGATCGTCGAATTCGAAGTACCAGTTCACCACCACCTTGTCTTCGTAGTCGGGAATTTCCCGGAACCGCTTCAGCACATCGAATACACCCTGCACAGAGGCGGTGTCAACGTAATTGAACTTCAGGGTGATCTCGGTATGCTTTTCCGGCGACTTGATGTATTCCTCCACCCATTCGATGATCGGGGTAAAGAATTTATTGGCGTTGGCCAGGATGGAATTGCCTTCCATCTCTATCTTGCCTTTGGGAGAAC
>JARGFP010000083.1 GCA_029210585.1 Bacteroidales bacterium | reverse complement strand
TCGGTCTTGATGATCCCGGCTTTGATGGCAAACATTTGTATTTTCCTCACCTCCGGCACTCTCCTGATCTCATCCATTACCGGCAAATCCCTGTCCACTGGTGAGGTTTCATAGGAGGTGTTTGAATCCATGTTCACCACCTGGATATGCGACCCGAACCCGATCACCTTGTTGGAGATCTCATTCTTGAAACCCGTTACTATGGCCACGGCTACAATCATCACAGCAAGTCCCAGTGCAATGCCGAATGTCGCAATGCCCACGATGGAGCTGGAAAACCTTTTCCGTTCCCCTTTGTGTCCGATGATCCGCTTGGCTATGAATAGTTCGGTGTTCAAAATGCAATTGCTGGTTGACAATCTACAGTTCCTGGTTGATCCGGTATTTCTGTCTGGTTAAAAATTCCGGATCATCCAAAAATAGTCATCTTTTAGGAGTTTACTGTGCATCTTGCACTGAAAGTAGGGTGCAGGTGGATGTTTCTTTATTCGCCCGGCACTTTAAATCCTCTAAAACCTTTTATCTTTGGGACAGATATCATACGGACCATGAGAAATGCGTTGATCATTATTACCATTGTAATCTTTTATTCCTGTAACGGACAGATGAAAAGTATTGAAACAGGTGCAGACCAGACCAGCAGCTATCTTCCATTGCTGAAGGGAAAAAACATCGCAATCGTTGCCAACCAGACTACCATGGTGGATAACACGCACCTGGTGGATACCCTGCTGGCCATGAGTGAAGCAGGGATTGCTTTTTCCATTGAGAATGTATTTGCTCCTGAACATGGATTCCGGGGAACAATTGATGATGGCGTGACCGTCCACGATGAAGTGGATACCAGGACTGGTCTGTCGATAGTTTCCCTGTATGGGAAGAACAAGAAGCCCACTCCAGCGCTCCTGGAGGATATTGATCTTGTGATCTTTGATATCCAGGATGTGGGCGCACGGTTCTATACCTTTATTTCCACGATGCACTACGTGATGGAAGCCTGTGCCGAACAGGATATTCCCGTGATCATCCTCGACCGTCCCAATCCAAACGGAGACTATACCGACGGTCCGATCCTTGATACTGCCTTTCGTTCTTTCGTCGGAGTGCATCCCATTCCCGTTGTGCATGGACTCACCATCGGGGAGCTGGCGATGATGATCAATGGTGAGGGATGGCTGGAAGGAGGAATCAAATGCAACCTGACCGTCATCCAATGTCTGAATTACTCCCATGACAGCACCTATTCCCTGCCTGTGAAGCCATCACCCAACCTTCCCAATGACCATACCATTAAGATTTATCCTTCAACCTGTTTCTTTGAGGGCACCGTGATAAGCGAGGGCAGGGGTACACAGCATCCTTTCGAAGTGTACGGGCATCCTGACCTGCCCGGATCCTATTCATTTGTTCCCGAAAGTATCGAGGGTATGGAGATGCACCCGAAATTCAAAGGAATCACCTGCCATGGTGAGGACCTCAGGGGATATGTTCCTGCAGCGGGATGGAACAGGCTGGAAATTAAATGGGTGCTTGATGCATATGGGAAATTTCCAGACAAGGAAAACTTCTTCAGGCCATTCTTTGACCTGCTTGCCGGTACCGATGCGTTCAGGGAACAGATCATTGCCGGGTGGACCGAAGAAGAGATCAGGAGTTCCTGGCAACCGGGACTGGAAGCATATCGCCGGATACGGGAAAAGTATCTGCTGTATCAATAGAGTTTGACTGTGATGGTGGCATTGTTTGTCTGCTATGGCGGTTAGTGATCGCCTGCCTTGATTCCGGTCGTAGTCACGTGGATACTTATTTCGGGCACCTTGCAAACATCCTGGTCTTGTGAATTGTTATCCTGCTGTTATTGCATATCCAGGACAGTATGAAAAGATCAGCGATCATCGTTTTACTTGCCTTCGGTTTTGTGACACTTTACGGGCAGGGCAACTTCAATGAATTCTTCAACACCAGCATGTCCACGAACAAGACCGGGATGTATGTGCTGGGCGGCTGGGCAGTGGCCAACCTGGCTTCCGGGGCCTACGGCTGGGCGAATACGACCGGATCCGCCAAATATTTCCACCAGATGAATTTTTTCTGGAATACCATCAACCTCGGGATCGCCGGGTTCAGCTTCTATTCTGCGGCCCAGATGACGCCGCTCCGCATGTCACCGCAGGAACTGATGGATGCACATATCCGTTATGAAAATCTTTACCTGATCAATGCCGGGCTGGACATTGCCTATATAGGAACCGGGTTCCTGCTGCGCCACTTGTCAGGACGAAGTCAGAAGCGTCCGGACCTCCTGATGGGATATGGAAATTCCGTGATCCTGCAGGGCGGTTTTCTTTTTCTGTT
>JARGFP010000082.1 GCA_029210585.1 Bacteroidales bacterium | reverse complement strand
AAGTACGCTGAATATTGGATTAAACTATGGCTTCTAAGTTCCTTGCAAATCCCGGATTAAAATACTTCTGGGCCGCTGGCTTTTTTAGCTGGGCCACTCTTATCCTGGTGTTGTCTGTCCTGCCAACCAATGAGATGATCAAAAAAAGTAATGAGGACAGTACGTTCCGGTGGGATTACCTGGAGCACTTTGGAGTATTTGTCGTTTTTGCACTGCTGTTCGGATTCTGGAGGAGTTCAACCACCGGGGAAATGAACCGGGAACTGCTGTACTTCCTGATTATGGGAAGTATCTATGCTTCCTTCACGGAAGTGGTCCAGCTCTGGATTGACGGCAGAACCTTCAACCCGCTTGACCTGCTGTTCAATCTCCTGGGATTGCTGATAGGAATTGTGATTACAAGGATATATATATTAAAATAGGGATTAATATATTTCTTTTAATATATATTTTCTTAAGTGACTAAAAAATAAGGATTTAAAAGATTTTTCTTGTTATAGCGCAGTTCTCCGTCCTTTTCCCATTTTCCTTTCTCACTCTCCCCTTCTTTCAGCCTGTACACATGCTTTCCTGCGCCTGATACCACCGCATGCGCCGCTGCGACATCCCATTCCATCGTAGGTCCCAGTCTTGGATAGATATCTGCTTCGCCTGTAGCTACCATGCAAAGCTTCAGTGAGGATCCCTTAGTCACGATTTCAATTTCTCCCTCTGCTGCCTTAATCTGCTCAAGGTAATGTTCTGTTTCCGGGTTCAGGTGGCTCCGGGAGGCGACCACTTTATAAGGTGATTTGAACTTGGACCTGGAAACCGGAAGTGATGTTCCATCATTCTTCACATTCTCAAGCATTTCATTATCCCTTGGCACCTCAGTCAACCAGGATCCTTCTCCCGGAATACCCACATATAGATTTCCCAACACGGGGGCATAGACAACACCAAACACCGGCCTGCCTTTTGAAACAAGTGCAATGTTCACTGTAAACTCCCCGTTCCGCTTAATGAACTCCTTGGTGCCGTCCAGGGGATCCACCAACCAGAATCGATCCCAGCCGGAACGCTCCTCAAAAGGGATATCCCTTCCCTCTTCAGAAAGAACCGGGATACCGGTTTTATCGAGGTGTGAAACAATTACCTGGTGAGCGGCCCTGTCGGCTTTCGTTAACGGAGACTTATCTTCTTTTTCAATCACCTGTAAATCATTACTGTTGTATACCTCAAGTATGGCCTTGCCAGCCATCACAGCTGCCCTGATTGCAACATTGTAAAGATCCCTCATCTGACTAACTCCTATAGTATGCAACTACTTTTTTGATAACACTATCTACTGGTTCAAATTCGAAATCGAGTGCCTTCCTGACCTTCGCGTTATCATACCGTACTACGTTCCTGGCGGCCCGCACCCGTTCCCTGGTAAACGTATGTTCCCCTATCCTGAGTGCCTTGCTCCTCAACCAGTCGGCGCGCCAGGCCAGCTCCGACATAAATTTAGTTCCTTCGATGTTGGGCCGTTTCCTGCCCATTTCATCTGCCACCATATTGAACACCTCACGGTAGGTCAGGTTTTCAGCTGTTACCAGGAACCGTTCTTCGGAGATATCAGATTCCATGAGTTGTCTAATGATCCTGACGACATCCCATACACCCACGTAGCCGGTTACACCATGTGAATAGAACTTCAATCCCTTGTCGATCTTTTTGAAAATAGATGAACTGCCGTGATCCCAAAATCCGGGTCCAAGTATGATGGAAGGATTTACGATCACAGCATTCAGTCCTTCCTGGATCCCTCTCCATACTTCCATCTCAGAACGAAATTTGGAAATGGAATAACCAGTGTTCGCTTTGGACTCCGTCCAGATCAATGTTTCATCGGCCAGGTTGTCGCCTACCGGTTTCCCTATGGCAGCTGTGCTGGATACATGTAAAAATTTTCTGACGCCGCTTTCAAGTGCTGCATTCACAAGATTCGCTGTACCATCGGTATTGCTTCTGATCATCTGTGCATGCAGATTGGGATCGAATGAGACAATCGCCGCACAATGATAAACCTCCTTCACTCCCTCCATAACCTCCAGCATGTCCTGGAAATTCAGCATATCCGCTTCCACCCACCTGATCTTTTCGAGCATTGCTGTAAGATCGTCCTCATAATAATTAAATACTTCCAGCACCTCCGGCATGTGCTTCTCGGAACGTCGAATTGCAGTAACTTCTTTCCCGGATTTAACCAGTTCATACAGGAGGTGGGAACCCAGCAAACCGGTCCCCCCGGTAACTAATATCATATGCGGATTATATTATTCAGGCTTCAAAGGTAACGTTTTGATCCCGACGGTGAATAAAAACCTGCATGAGGATGCAAAAAATAGCTATTTTTAATAAAATTCATGCAACCATAAAAATAACCTGCAGGTCTTAACTTCGAACCAACGGATGAACAGTGATTCACACATACTTTCAGGATGTATCAAAGGCAAACCGGGTGCGCAGCGGGAGCTCTATGAAAAGTATTCCCGTCTCCTGCTCGGTATCTGTATAAGATATGCCGGAAGTGTGGAAGAAGCGGAGGATATTTTGCAGGAAGGATTTGTAAA
>JARGFP010000081.1 GCA_029210585.1 Bacteroidales bacterium | reverse complement strand
GCAGGAGGATCTCACGTGCGTCCTGTTTCAAAATTACGCCCACATAATCGGTTCCGTCATTTTTGGTCACGATCGATTTCTTTTGCACCTCCACCTGTGCATGTAATGAAAGGCTAAAAAATACCAGTATCAGGGATATAAATTTCAAATAGTTTCTTAGATTTTCCATGGTTGTTTTGATTTAGAGTATTCTGCAATAAAATGATAATTAAGTAATTATCGGTGGGGGCATATTACAGTTCACGTATCTTGATATTCCGGAACCACACCTGCTGTCCGTGGTCCTGCAGTCCGATGCTTCCCCGTCGTGCCAGTCCAAAATCGGGATACTCGCTGAATTTACTTCCGGCCACCCGTTCCTTCCAGTGTTCGGACCACAATTGCAGATCCAGTACCTGGATGCCATTCAGCCAGTGCTGCAAGTGTCCGTTTTTTATCTTTATCCGGGCGGTATTCCATTCTCCCACCGGTTTTGATGCAGCCCGCGAAGGTGTATACAGATCGTACAGGGCGCCTGATATCTGGCGCAGGTTCGGGACATAATCGTGGATATCATCGTAACCAAAATCATCGAGTACCTGGATCTCGTGGGCAGTATGCCACGAAGCCTGGTAGCTATCCGATTCGGTCACATAAAAAAGAATGCCGCTGTTCCCCCCTTCCGAAATCTTCCAGTCGATGGACAGTTCAAAATTTTCAAATTCCTGAACCGTGATCACATCGCCGGCAAAACCCTTTTCGCCGGTACCGGAATACTCGATCATCAGGCTTCCGTCCACCACGTGCCAGCCTTCTGCGGGAAACGCTTCTTTTTTGAATCCGCGCCACCCATGGCTCGTTTTGCCATCAAACAAAAGCTCCCATCCGGCGGATCGCTCAGATTCCGAGAGGGTATTTATGGGCTGGGGTTCGGGAGTTACTATGGATGCATCGGTTGTTTCAGCCTCTTCCTTTTTTGTATTTGTACAGGCTGTGGAAATGAAGGCCAGCAGCATCAAAGCGAGGATTTTTCTGAATTTCATAAGTGCAGGCATTAAAGGTTTCAGGTAAAAATACAAATTCATTCCGATAAATGCTCCGGCAGCTTCTTATTCTGAAATAATTTTGATATGCAACCTGCTACTGATTGTTAATGGCTGGACTCTTTGGACATGGGGATTAGATGAAGCCTGGTGCGGCTTGACCGGGTCGGGGGGAGCGGGCTAATGCAATAAAGATGGATATTTGAATAAATTCATTATTTTGGAGTTCTGAATTGTGCAGCATGGGAAAGCGGTTTCTTGTTTTTTGCGTATTGTATCTTGTCATGCACCCTGCTGTTTTGGCACAGGAAGGCGGAGGTGGATCCCTGATAAGTCATGTGGTGTACGAAAAAGCATACCTGCATGTCGACCGTGAAACCTTTGCCCCAAGGGAGGATATCTGGTTCAAGGTATACCTGGTGAGCGGCATCAGTAACCAACTGATCAGTGGATATAAGAACGTCTATATTCACCTGGTAAATGACAGTGGCAGGGTGGTCCGTGAAAGATTGCTGCTGGTGCATAATGGCGTTGCAGACGGGGATATCAGGATACCGTATGGAATCGGTGACGGGCAGTATACCCTGCAGGCATTTACCAGATACCAGCAAAACTTCGGTGAAGAAAGCTATTATCACAAAAAAATATGGATCTCCCAGTCCATGCGTCAGCAAGGTCAGACCGGCCCCGGTGAATTGGAGGAGATTGATGTATCCTTCTATCCTGAGGGAGGTAACCTTGTGATGAATGCTTCCAACAGCATTGCATTCAAGGCTGTGAACGAAAAGGGACGCGGTATCCCGGTTTCCGGCAATATCATCAATGACCAGGGAGATACCCTTACCATGTTCAGCACATCTTTCCTTGGAATGGGAAAATTTGCTTTGATGCCCGAACCCGGAAGAGCATATGTTGCAGTCCTGGACGCGTATCCGGATTTCAGTTACGCCTTCGGGGATATTCAGGAAAATGGTGTAAGCCTGCAGTTCAGGGATGGTCCAGCTGCGGTAAAATTCGGGATAGCCAGGAATTTTAATGCGAACAGCCGTGAAGTATTCAGGCTTGAGGCCAGTCACAAGGGGATCCTCCTGTTCAGCACAATGATGGAGCTGGATTCGTTTTATGGTGAGATCGAAATATCCAAGGAAAAATTCCCGTTGGGCATTTCCAAAATTACGCTGAAGCACACAGGGGGCAGGATCCTGGCTGAAAGACTGGTGTTTATCAGGGTGGATGAGCCTCCTGCAGTGCGGATCGAAACTTCACAGGAAGCGTACAATTCACGCAGTAAGGTGGAGCTTGGTTTTTCATACCCTGATAGTGAAACGGACAGTATCCCCGGGGGATTGTCGGTGGCTGTTATCAACAGCGACTATCTCCTTCACGACGGATATGATTCGGATATCAGGAGTTACCTGTTGCTTGATTCTGAACTGAAAGGTCCGGTTGAGTCTACGGCTGCATATTTCCGGGATACTCCAGGATTGAGTGTGGCCCAAAAGCTCGATTTACTGATGATGGTGCAGGGGTGGAGAAGCTACTACTGGCCGGAGATCATAGCGATGGAACCTGACAGTTTGCAGGGCTGGGAAGATGTGGGAATTGATATCCGGGGATATGTTAAGCGACTGTTCCGTGACAACCGGGTTGGCGATGCCAGGGTGGTACTTGGTCCATTGGCAGGGGGATTGAGTTATTTAGGAACCACTACAGAAGAAGATGGCAGTTTCGGATTCAACAGGCTTTTTTTGCGCGATTCTTCCATGTTGCTGCTCCAGGCAGAAACCAGGTCGGGAGGTAAGATGGTAGAAATTATCGTTGAGGACCTGTTTATTCCCGATCAAAGTGCAGACCAGGTCACGATCGATGCAGTAACCCCTGATCCGCTGGTACCATCTTCATATTACAGCGGGAATTTTTCCAA
>JARGFP010000080.1 GCA_029210585.1 Bacteroidales bacterium | reverse complement strand
CGTACAGGATCTGATTCTTTCGGGCAAACCGGAAAAAGCCAACGAATTTCTTGCCAGGATCGCCAGGCTGATGCGCAATATTCTCGAGAACTCCCGGGAAGAATTCATCTCCCTCGAAAAGGAGATTGAGACTGTCAGACTCTACCTGGAGGTGCAGCAGCTCAGGTTCGAGAGCGGATTCAATTACGACATAACTATCGATCCGGCTATCGATCCGGAAAATTATGCCGTGCCGCCGATGCTCACCCAGCCATGCGTGGAAAACTCCATAGAACATGGGTTGATGCCCGGGGATAAAAACGGGAAGATCAATGTCAGCTATATCCTTAGCAACGGGCTGATGAAGCTCGAGGTAGCCGACAACGGGGTAGGCAGGGAACGGGCGGCCAGAGCTGCGGATAACCTGGCCAACAGGCAATCCCTTGCTACAAAACTAACCGTGCAACGGTTGGAGTATTTTAAAAAGACATTAAAGAAAAGAGGGATCGGTTTTGAGATTATTGACCTGTACCAGGAGGAGCGGGCAGCAGGGACCAGGGTGGTGATGATGCTTCCGTACAGGAAGGTTTATGAGACATAAAAGTGGATAAATAAAAATTGTCAGGCATGAAGGTGACCATTGTCGATGATGAATTCAAAGCAAGAGATGCACTGGAAAAGATTCTTAAGGAGCAATTTCCGGAGATAAAGGTTCTTGCATCTGCCGGGACCGTCAGGGCCGGGTTTGAATCCATTCAGAAAGATCCTCCTGACCTGCTGCTGCTGGATGTCGAACTACCGGACGGAACCGGTTTCGACCTGCTGAAACGAATCGCCCCTGTTCAATTCAAGGTGGTTTTTATTACCGGGCACCTGGAATATGCAGTCGAAGCCATCAAATTCAGCGCGCTCGACTATATATTAAAACCATTCGACAGCAAGGAGTTACGTGAGGCGGTGGAGAAAGCCCGGCAGGCAATCAATCATCAAGAACAGCATATACAGCTCGAGACACTGAACGGGAACCTTCATCAGAAAAAGCGACTGAGGCGCATCATTCTGCCAACCGCCGAAAACCTTCACATCGTGGACCTGAACGATATTATCCGGGCAGAGGCCGACAGCAACTATACCATATTCCGGCTTGAAGCAGGGAAAAAGATCATGGTGTCACGAACCATCAAGGAGTTTGAGGGAATGCTTGCCGGATCGGGGTTTATCCGCGTTCATCAGTCGTTTTTGGTAAATATCATCCATATCGACAAATTCGTAAAACGCGGCGGCGGACACCTGCAGATGAAGGACGGCAGCACGGTGCCGGTCTCCCCCACCTTTAAAAAAAAGGTGCTCCTGATGATCCAGGAGTACTTGTATGAATAAAGCTTTACTTTTCTTTCTTTGTTGTTATTGCCGGAGGGGCTGGCAGATCATTATTGTTCCCGGCGACCTGTGCTTTCCGAAATATTCGCACTTGTGCTTTCTGAAATATTCCAAATTCTCTTTTTAGTCATTTTATCCTCGAAACCTGCTACAGAACAGTCCCGATTCTCATTGAAAAGGGAGGTTGGCTCATTCTCTGTTGACTGATATCAAAGCAATAGCGTAATTTTAATTAATGTCTGTCCATAATCCCTGCGATCCATCGTAGTGGACTTAATAACAGACAGTAACCAAAATGTTACATTCTTTCATAAGATTTCAATTGACAAAACTTCATAAACCTGAATATCATGTCAAAAGCTACTGTTCCTTCGATCGTTCCGGCGGTTAGGTACTGCCTCTTGAACCTGCTCCTGTCCCTTTTTATCACTCAAACTGCTTTTACGCAGCTTAACGGAACCTATACCATCGGAAAAGATGGTGATTTCAAAACATTCACCGGGGCTGCCGCTGAACTCAATAAGACCGGCGTCTCTGGTCCCGTTACCTTTTCTGTTCAGAACGGCATTTATGAAGAGCAGTTTACGTTGGGGCTCATTAACAATACCGCCCCACACTTGCGGGTGATTTTCAGATCCGAATCGGGAAACCCGGAGGATGTGACCCTGCGTTTTGCAGCTGCTTCGAAAGAGGAAAATTTTATAGTCAGACTCCAGGCCAGTCAACATATTGAATTCAGGGATATCACTTTCGAAGCGACAGGACTGGGAAGAGTTTTTTATTTGGAGGCTTCTGCCGGAAATATTGTGGTTGCCGGGTGTACCCTTTCCGGTATCTATAATACCAATGCAGTTGCCGATCCGGCACTGATATTCTCCCAGGATCCGAACCTGGAAAATCTGAATATCATCGGGAACCGGTTTTTATCCTGTAGCTTCGGTGTATACCTGCAAGGGGCATTTAACAATTACATTCATGGGCTCAGGTTCCTTGACAATATCTTTTCAAACACCGGTTATGCATCCATCAATCTGATCCAGGTAAACAATCCGTTGATATCCGGAAACACCATCCAGGGCGGTTATTTTGGAATCCATGTAACATCCGGAGCTGGCTTAACACTTGTTAAAAACAGTGTATCCGTCAGCGGCCATGGAATCAGGCTCAATTATGTCGGGAACCTTGTTCCGGGTCTGATCGCCAACAATTTCATCCGGGTAGACGGGGTGTCTGAAAGTTACGGTCTCGACATCCAGAACTCCTCCTGGATGAATGTGTACCACAATACGGTGGTCATTAATACACATATGGCCTCCGCACGCGCCTTCAACTGCAGCTCCAACACTGCGGGAACCATTAACGTTATCAACAACAGCTTCTCCTGCATGAATGAAGGGTACGCCAGCTATGTGCAGTATCCTGCAACACTCCTTCAGTCGGACCACAACAACTATTATTCCGCATCAAGCATGATGTTTTATCGCGGACAGAAGGCATATGACCTGGCTGATCTGAAAATGTTGGGAGCGCATGACCAGCATTCCATATCCGTCTGGCCAGGTCACCTTTCAGATACGGACCTGCATGTATATACAGGATGGATGGCCGGCAAGGGATCGCCACTTTCCGAAGTAACAGAGGATATTGACGGGGATCCCAGGAGCACTTTACGCCCCGACATCGGGGCGGATGAGTTTTCTACGGGAACGATGTTCCTGCCTCCATTGTCGGGCGATTACACGATCGGACCCGGGCAAACATATGAAACACTTCAGTCAGCAATTGATGTGATGAAAACCCGCGGGATCTCTGGTCCTGTCAGGCTCAGGCTTACCGCAGGCATCCACGATGAACAGGCTGAACTGGTTACCAT
>JARGFP010000007.1 GCA_029210585.1 Bacteroidales bacterium | reverse complement strand
TGAAAACACCGAAGCCCATTTGTTTTTGGGATTGCTTGCATACCAACTGGTTGCTTTTGTCAGGTACCAACTGAAGATACATGATATTCATCATGATTGGAGAAATATTGTCCGTATAATGAACACCCAGAAGTTGGTTACCTCCAGCATGAAAACAAAAACAGGTAAGATCATCAGGATAAAGAAAAGCAGCTTACCCAAAGTGAAAGTGAAGGAGATTTATAATGCATTAGGCTTCAAATATCAACCCTTTAGTATGAAAAAATCCGTTGTACCCGAAATATGAAAATCAAAACCGTACCGTACAATATGACAGGGTATTACGCTTTAACAACTGCAAGTTGGGCCAAGTACATTCCCAGGGAGGTTATAGAACTGGTATCATTTCTGACCCTGATCATATAGGTGTCTGATTCATATAAAGGGTTGGAAATCCACTTCAGATGCGATCAGACGAATTGTCAGGGCAGAGAATACACATTAGAATACTAATGGAGGAAATTTTGGTGGTGTCCATTATGTCAGAACAAAGGGATCAAAATTGGTATGGGAGGGCATTAAAAGGGGGATCGGAGGTGAATTTTTTCTACTACTATAAAAAAAAGACCTTGTAAATTATTGATTTACAAGGTCTTTGGATTCTGTTAGTCGGGGTGAGAAGATTCGAACTTCCGACCCCTCGCCCCCCAGACGAGTACTCTAAACCGGACTGAGCTACACCCCGAACAAAATCAGGTGCGAATTTAGTTAATTCTGCTTAAATCAGAAAAAAGAAGCACGACATTTTCATTTATATTTCTTCGGGATGCCGTATCAGCGGTGTGGACAGCTATTTGGACCTTGTCTATTCAATGGTCTCATCCGGTTCCAGGCCAAGGATCTCGTACATCCGCTTCCTGGATTCCTTGTCCTGTTTCAATATGGCATGGGCAAATACTGCCACTTTCTCCGCCTGCTCCCTGGGTACACAGATCACCCCGTCACCGTCAGCAACGATCATGTCTCCCGGACGGATCAACACTCCGGCAACGGTAACCGGCTTGTTGTAGGATTCCAGCTCGTTCCGGCCTGTTCTGATGCCGCGGCCCCGGTTGTCCATGTCGAGATAAACCATGTTACAGGTCCGAATACTCCGTCGGGTAAAGCAGCCACTTATCACTCTGCGATACCGTATGCTGGTATTCATCAATTGCCTTCATCCTGATCCATTCAGGATGATCCCGGAATGATGCCCAGTTGGCGGCCTGCGCCTCCTCGTTCTCATGACAGGTCATATAGACCAGGTTGGGCATATCGGCACCTGCGATCACCTTCGAAAAGAACATCGGTTCAAACCCGAGCTGAATGAACAATTCAGATTCGCCCTCATCGAACATTTTCACTTTTCTCCTGTGCAGTTCCTCAGTGGCACTCTGGTAGCTTCGCAACTCATACACCCTTTCAGAAGCGGGGGAAGCAAGTTCCGGCCGGTGATATTTTGGAGTTGCGCTGAAGGCTTTCATCAACGTTGTCTCCAGTCGCTGGTAAGGAGGCTTGTCATAAGGCGCTTCTATGAAATCCTTTGCGGCCAAATGGAATTCACTGTCTTTTTCCAGCTTTCCCGACACCTTTTCAAGCTGCTTCATTGAACTGAAAGGGATAAATACCACGATCAGCTGTTGTCCTTCATTTTTGCCTTCAATGGTCTTGAATACACCTATATCGCTGATTCCCACACGCTTTAAAGCAGGAATATATGCGTTTTGAAGGTACTGGTCCATGGCGGATTCCTGCGATGCATTTTCAATCGTATACATGCGCAACTGGTAATATTCCCCACCCGGAGCTGCCTCTGCCGAAGCAAAGATCATCAGCAGGATCGCGAGTGTGCATAGCATCTTCACTGGTTTGTTCATTTTAATTGGTTTTTTTGTGAAACAATTTTAAGGTAGAAAAATACAAACAATAATGCGGAATATGATTTTTTTACCGCACCATTTTTACATGATCAGCAGTATTGACGAAGGTCTGCTTCCAATTCAAAATGTTTTAATTTAATTCTTCTTAACCTCGGGGTTGATTTGAAATGACCGGGGTTTTGACTCAATGTCTTTCAAAAATGACTGGTATAATTCCTTGTGTTTTTCAGGATCGCTGCCAACATCATCAATGATCATCCTCATCTGGGTATGCCTGCCTTCTCCTGCTTTAAAATCTTCACCAAATAGTGATAAATACATGCTTCTGTGTCCGGCCACATTATCGTTCATCTCATCTCCTTTATAGGTAGCCCCGACCGCATACACATCTTCCGGACGTCCCATCAGTATGGCATCCACTCCATCTTTACTGAAAAATGCAAGTGGCATTCCGTATCTTCTTCCTATTGCCATTCTCCAAAACCAGCGTCCTTTCTGGTGACGACCATCGGTAAGCAGGTTTGCACCTGCTTCTTCGCGGGGAAAGAAGGGCCAGATTCCATGAATCATCGGTTGATCAACCAACCGTATTTGCTCAGGTTCAACCACGCCAAACTCTTCCTTTGCCACGTATACTCCGGACGCAAATCCGGGTGCCAGGTATGCCGACAACAGGATTTCGAATCCAGGGTAATTGGCCAGTGTTTCTACCCACATATCCATATCAATAATGTTCGGTTCCCTGAAAGTAAATTTCACTTTTACGCTGGCCTGTCGCCGAATCGTAGGCATCCAGGTCAGCGTAATGCCATCCGCTGAAGGTTCCAACAAAGCTTCTTCAACGCGCAACTCGGTCAGGTACCCACCTTCGATGAGCACGCGAAAAAAATTCAGCATACCTGCCCCTGCCATGCGTTCTCCATCAGGACTAATCTTCATGCCTGTTGGCTTGTAAATTACATTGTTGAAATGATGACTTTTGCCATGCCCCTGTTGCATATCACAATTAAGCACACCGGATATTTGTGATAAAGAAAACTCCAATTCTTGTTTTTCGGGATGCCAGGTGCATGGGGACTGACTTTCACCATTAAATGTGACGACCAGAATAAACATCAGCACCAGTATTCCTTTTTTCGTTTCGTCGTAATTCATTTTAGATTGCCATTTATTATTGCCTAAATGTATTGAATTTCAATGGATATTTTCGGTAAATTTTATCACGAAAATGCTTGTTGCTGAAGCCACCCAATGCGAACCGTCATTTTCCGATGGCTGCCTTTTTGTCGGTGATATTTATCACACGGAATAAAAAACACAGTAACTTTGTCGTAAGGATATTGTTTTTCAGACGACCAACCAATATTGGTACTGATTTTGTAATTTAGGGACCTGTCAGAAATAAAACCTACAATATAATCATATGGAACTTTTTAAATCTATGGACAACACAGCAGCAAAGGCTGTAACAACGGGTACGGATGGCGCATCTGCTGAACATGTCAAATGCCTGATCCTCGGGTCCGGACCGGCTGGGTATACCGCAGCTATCTATGCAGCCCGGGCGAACCTGAAACCCATCATGTACACAGGGATGCAAATGGGTGGACAGCTTACCACCACAACTGAAGTGGACAACTTCCCGGGATATCCCGAAGGTGTGGACGGAACCGCCATGATGGGGGACCTGGAAAAGCAGGCAACCAGGTTCGGGACGGATGTCCGGTTCGGAATGGCAACCGCCGTCGATTTCAGCGGGAAAGTGAAAAAAGTTACGATCGACAATGAAAAGGTGATCTCCGCAGATGCTGTCATCCTCGCCACAGGCGCCACGGCAAAATACCTTGGGCTCGAATCGGAAGAACACTTCAAAGGGAATGGCGTTTCGGCATGTGCCACATGCGACGGTTTTTTCTTTAAGGACAAAGTTGTTGCTGTCGTCGGTGGTGGTGACACCGCAGCAGAAGAGGCAACCTACCTCGCAGGACTCTGCAAAAAAGTCTATATGATCGTCAGGCGGGACGAACTGCGTGCCTCCAAGGCCATGCAGAAACGCGTTTTTAATACAAAAAATATTGAAATGCTCTGGAAACACCAGACCAAAGAACTGAAGGGTGACAAGGTGGTGGAATCGGTCGACCTTTACAAAAACAAGGGCGAGGCAGATGAAACGATCGTGAATATCCCGATCGATGGATTCTTCCTGGCCATCGGACATACACCCAATTCAGACATTTTCAAAGATTACCTCGATACCGATGAAACAGGGTATGTAAAGACCATCCCCGGTACCACGAAGACCAATGTGCCCGGAGTATTTGCCGCAGGCGACCTGCAGGACCACGTATACCGCCAGGCTGTAACTGCAGCAGGAACAGGTTGCATGGCCGCCCTGGATGCCGAACGATACCTGGGAGAGTTGGAATAGGAAGGAGTTACCTGCACAACCTCCATCATTGTGACAGGCTACGCCAGCCCTGGATGCTGAACACTACTTAGGTGAACTGGAATAGGAAGGAGTTACCTGTACAACCTCCATCATTGTGACAGGCTACATGCCTGAACTGGATGCTGAACGCCATCCTGGAGAGCAGGAACAGCGAAGATGCTGGTTCCTTAGTATATTGACACCCGAAACCTAACTGAATCTCCTCTTTTCTTTGGGTGTTTCTGAAGTGAACCGGGATTTTTGCGCAGCAATAACCACTTCACAAAGAAATACCCCAAAGAAAAGAGGCCTGGTACAAATGAAAAAGGGCGTCTCTTACGAAACACCCTCTTCAATATTCAGTATAATACGTCCTTATACCTTCAGCTTGCTGATGTCCTGGAAGGTCTCGGTCTTGTACTCGCCCGATTTCAGCTTCTCATGGCACTCCTTGAATGCAGCAATGGTTTCTGCCACATCATCCAGGGTGTGCATGGCCGTCGGGATGAGCCGCAGCAGGATGTCACCCTTCGGAATCACGGGATAGATCACCATCGAACAGAAGATATTGTAATTCTCCCGCAGGTCGAGGATGAGGTTCGTTGCTTCCACGATACCACCGGTCATGTACACCGGGGTAACAGGTGATTCGGTCACGCCGATATCAAAACCATTCTCCTTTAGTCCGCTTTGCAGTGCATCGACAACTTTCCAGAGGTTCTCCCGAAGCTCCGGCATGGTCTTCAGCATCTCCAGCCGCTTCAGTGCACCGATGACCATCGGCATAGGCAGCGATTTCGCAAATGTCTGCGAACGCATATTGTACCTCAGGAAATCCACAACCTCCGTCTGACTTGCAACAAATCCGCCGATCCCGGCCATTGATTTTGCAAACGTGGAGAAGTAAAGGTCAATCTTGTCCTGGATACCAAAATGCTCACCAGTTCCCATGCCCGTAGCTCCCATCGTACCAAATCCATGGGCATCGTCAACGAGCAGACGGAATTTGTATTTGTCTTTTAAATCCGCAATGGCCTTCAGGTTACCAAGGTCTCCTGCCATTCCGAATACACCCTCGGTAATCACCAGTACACCTCCGCCTTGCTGCTCGGCACGCCTTGTAGCACGCTCCAGCTGCTTCTCGAAGTTCTCCATGTTGTTGTGCGGGAAGACGAAACGCTTGGCCAGCGACATTCTCATTCCATCTAAAATGCAGGCATGTGATTCAGAATCGTATACGATTACATCGTTCCTCGTGGTAACAGCATCGATGATCGACGCCATTCCCTGGTACCCGTAATTCAGCAGGAATGCATCTTCCTTCTGTACGAATGCTGCCAGGGCTCTTTCCAGTTCCTCGTGCTTCTTGGTCTGTCCCGACATCATCCTGGCTCCCATAGGATACGCCATACCGTATTCGGCTGCAGCATCAGCATCAGCTTTACGGACCTCCGGATGATTCGCAAGACCCAGGTAGTTGTTGAGGCTCCATGTCAATACCTCCTTGCCGCGGAATTTCATGTGCGCAGAAATCTCTCCCTCAAGCTTGGGGAAGGCAAAATAGCCATGCCCGGCTTTCTGATATTGCCCGATCGGGCCCCTGTCGGTAGTAATTCTTTCGAAAATATCCACTACTCTAATGTTTTAAGGTTAATAATGGGGCAAATGTAGCTAATTTTCATGACTTGACAATTTTTAACATATGGCCTGAAATTTGATAATAATTTAACCGTTATAAGTTGTAGTTTTGCTTTCGCGGAATGCCCGTTTTGATCAACCGGTTCATTCACAGTAAATTCAGAACTGCCTTTTAAAGCGTTTTTTTGTTTTAATTATTCATTCATTTATTGTACTTTTGCGCCATGTTAAAATCAGGAACATATACGGTCGGATTGCTGTTGGTAACATTTTTGTTACTAGTGGGTTGCGGGGAGTATGAACAAATTCTCAAAAGCAGGGATTACCCGGTGAAATTTGAGAAGGCAATCGACTATTACAATGCCGAAGAATTCGTAAAGTCCGCCACACTGCTCGACCAGGTGGTAAATATCTACCGGGGAACCACCAAGGCTGATACTGTAAAATATTACCAGGCAATGAGTTACTATGGTCAGCGCGACTATATCCTGGCCGGCCATTATTTCAATGAACTGGCGACGACCTATTCCAGCAGTGATTTCGTGGAGGAGGCAGAATTTATGACCGCCTACTGCTACTACAAGATGTCACCCAGGCCTTCCCTCGACCAGGAAGCCACTTTTAAAGCCATCAGCGCCCTGCGGATGTATATTGCGAAATATCCCGCATCTGAGCGGGTGAACGAAGCAAGGGAGCTGATTGCCGAACTCAGCGATAAACTCGTTGAGAAATCCTACAACAGTGCAAAACTCTATTACGACCTGGGCTATTACAAGTCTGCGATTATCGCCCTGCGAAACAGCCTGGAACAATACCCGGATACGCAATACCGGGAAGAACTGCTCTACCTGATCCTGAGGTCAAGCTTCCTTCTTGCAGACAACAGCATTGAAAGCAAGAAAAAGGAACGCCTGCAGTCTACCGTTGACGAATACCTGTCCTTTAAATCAGAGTTTCCCGATAGCAAGTACGATAAGGAAGCAGAGCGCATGTTCAGAAGCACACAGGAATCATTAGAAATGTATTCAACAAACAATTGATATGGATTACAAGAAGACAAAAGCACCTTTGACCACTGTTACACGTGACCTGAAGGACAATGATGAGAAAACAGGGAATATTTACGAAGCTGTGATGGTAGTGGCAAAACGTGCGAACCAGATCAGCGTGGAGATGAAACAGGAGCTGAACCAGAAACTGGAGGAGTTCGCATCCTATACCGATAACCTGGAAGAAGTGTTTGAAAACCCCGAGCAAATCGAGATCTCAAAGTATTTCGAACGGTTGCCAAAGCCGACACTGATCGCGCTCCAGGAACTGGATGAGGACAATATCTACCACAGGATCAACGAGGAAATTCCACCGGCTGAATAACACTGACCATGAAGCTTTCCGGCAAAAAGATCATTCTTTCCGTAACGGGAAGTATAGCTGTCTACAAGGCAGTACTGTTGTTGCGCCTGCTTACCAAAGAGGGTGCCGATGTACAGGTGCTCATGACTCCCGCAGCAAAGGAATTCGTGTCGCCTGTCACTTTTGCGGCACTGTCCGGCAAACCTGTCCTGTCCGACTTCTTCAATGACGCGGGTGGTGACTGGAACAGCCATGTAGAAATGGGTGTGAACGCAGACCTGATGATCATCGCACCGGTTACAGCAACCACCATGGGGAAAATGGCCTGCGGTATTGCCGATAACCTGGTGGTCACCACCTACCTGTCGGCACGTTGCCCGGTAGTGCTTTCACCCGCCATGGACATGGACATGTATGCCCATCCATCCACCCAGCGGAACATGGAAATCCTCCGGGCCGACGGCAACCACATCATCGAACCTGCCGAAGGCGACCTTGCCAGCGGCCTTTCAGGACGCGGCAGAATGCAGGAACCCGAAGCCATACTGCACTATATTACTGCCTTGCCGGACGAAAAAAAAAAGTCCTGAATAAAAAAATCCTCGTAACATCGGGTCCCACACACGAAGCCATCGATCCCGTCCGTTTTATTGGTAACCATTCTTCAGGGAGAATGGGAATTGCCATTGCGGATGCGTTCGCTGAAACAGGTGCACAGGTGACCCTGGTGTCAGGGCCCGTCAGCATGCAGCCGCAGAACAATAGTGTGCAGGTGGTGCTGGTAACCTCTGCAAATGAAATGTTCAACGCATGTGCAGCACGCATAGCCGACACCGATATCGCAGTTTTCGCTGCAGCCGTTGCTGATTTTACCCCTGAACATGTTGCAGACAAGAAGGTGAAACGGGGGGCAGATGACCTGGTGATCCGGCTGAAACCCACGACCGACATCGCTGCGACGCTGGGCGCAGAGAAACGCGCTGATCAGCTGTTTATCGGGTTTGCACTTGAAACACATGATGCCCTGGAGCATGCAAAAGGAAAATTGAAAAGGAAAAATATGGACCTTATCGTGCTGAATTCCCTGGAAGATAAAGGCGCCGGGTTCGGGACAGATACAAACCGGATCACGATGATCGATAAAAAGGGGAGGGTCGAGGCATTCGATCTGAAAAAAAAGCGGGAAGTTGCACGAGATATCGTCGAAAAGACCATTAACCTATTGAATGATGCGTAAAATACTATTGACAATATCATTGATGATGATGATCGGGGCAGCACAGGCACAGGAACTGAAATGTAACGTGCAGGTCATAAGCCAGAAGGTGGCGGGTTCAAACAAGCAGGTGTTTGAGACCATGCAGAATGCGATCTTTGAATTCATGAACAACCGTGTGTGGACCGACCATGTGTACGACATCGAGGAACGGATCGAATGCAACATCATGTTCAACATCACCGAACAACTGTCCGCCGACGAATTCCGCGGTACGTTGCAGGTTCAGTCGCGCAGACCGGTATTCAACACGAACTACTACACCACGATGTTCAATTTTGTGGATAACGATATCCAGTTCAGGTACATTGAATTTGAACCGCTGGAGTTCGACCTGAATTCATATACCTCCAACCTGACTTCCCTGCTGGCCTTCTATGCATATTTTATCCTCGCACTCGACTACGATTCCTTTTCATTCGAGGGAGGAACACCTTTTTACGATAATGCAGAGAAGATCGTGATCAACGCACAGAATGCAAACCAGAAAGGTTGGAAACCGGTGGATGACATGTCCCACAAGAACAGGTACTGGCTGGTGAAGGACATCATTGACAGGGAGTATGCACCGGTACGGGAGTTCTACTACAGGTACCACCGGCACGGGTTGGATGCGATGGATGCGAAGGTGGCCGAGGGAAGGGCAGAGATCGCCAAATCACTGGAGCTTTTGCAGGAGGTCTACCGCGACCGACCGGATCCCTATATGCATGTGCTCCGACTCGTTTTCGATGCGAAGGCGGATGAGTTTGTGAAGGTCTTTTCCGAATCTTACCCGGAAGAGAAGAACAGGGTTTTTGCAATCCTGACCGAAATCGACCAGAGCAATAAAAATAAATACGAAGCAATCCTGCGTGATAATAACGCTATTGATTTCTAATGATCAGTAACCTGAAAATCCGTAACTATGCACTGATAGAGAACCTGGAAATCGGGTTCCGGTCGGGCTATATCACCATTACGGGGGAGACCGGTGCAGGGAAGTCAATCCTCATGGGTGCGCTTTCACTCATTCTCGGCCAGCGTGCCGATTCCACCGTGCTCCTGAAAAAAGATGCCAAGTGCATCGTGGAGGGCCAGTTCCGGGTCGGCAGGCAGCACAAAGACTTTTTCGACCAGAACGACCTGGATTTCGATGAAGATACCTTTGTACGGAGGGAAATCCTTCCCGGCGGAAAATCGCGCGCCTTTATCAATGATACGCCTGTTAACCTGCCGGTGCTTAGGGAACTGGGCGACCAGCTGGTGGATATTCACTCGCAACACCAGAGCCTGCAGCTGAGCGACCATATCTACCAGCTCAACGTAGTCGATTATGTTGCCGGTCATGGCAGTGAGCTGAACAGCTACCGGCAAACCTATGCACTGTACCTGGAGGCAAAGGCAGCCCTCCGCGAACAGAGGGAAGAGATTGATAAGATAAGCGGGGAACTGGACTTCTACCAGTTCCAGTTCGATGAGCTGACAGCTGCCAGGCTGAAGCCCGGGGAACTGGAGGAACTGGAGCAGGAAATGCAGCAACTGGAACATGCCGAGGAGATCAAATTGTCATTGACAGGGGCAGGTGAGGCACTCGCAGGCGAGGGACAGGCACTCAACCTGTTGAATGAAGCACTGCAACTCCAGAAGAAAATCCGCGATGTACACGCACCCTCAGTTGAATTCACAGAACGACTGCAATCGGTGTACATCGAATTAAAGGACATCGCTGCTGAAATGGCCACAGTGGCAGAAAAGATTTCCTATGATCCGGAGCAACTTCAGGAACTGAAGGACCGGATCGACCTGTTGCACAGCCTGCTGCAGAAACACAGGATGAAGGAGGTGGGTGAACTGCTGGAATTGCAGGAATCGCTGAATGATAAAATCACAGCCATCACTTTTTCGGATGAGCTCCTGAAAAAGTTGCAGAAAGAAGTGGACCAGCTCCAAGGGCAACTGGTGGAGATGGCACGCAAACTGCATGCAGCCAGGCTGAAAACCGGCACATTCATTGAGAAGGAAGTATCCGCGCAGCTCACGCAGCTGGGCATTCCCAATGCCTCTTTCAAGGTGAAGGTTGATCAGACCGAAGCGCCCGACAGAAACGGGATGAACGACATCCGATTCCTGTTTTCAGCCAACAAACAGGCCCCCCCGGAAGAAATCTCAAAAGTTGCCTCCGGCGGAGAGGTTTCCAGGCTGATGCTCACGATCAAAAGCCTGCTCTCCGATTTCAAAGGGTTGCCCACGCTGATCTTTGATGAGATCGACGCAGGGGTCAGCGGGGAAATTGCCGAGAAAATGGGTGCAATCATGAAGCGCATGTCCGGAGGAAGACAGGTAATTGCCATTACGCACCTGCCACAGGTAGCGGCGCAGGGAGAGGAACATTTCCTGGTATACAAGGAGGAAGAGGAACATTCAACGGTAACAAGAATCAGGAAACTGACAGCTGATGAGCGTGTTACCGAGATCGCAAAACTGCTTTCGGGCGAGCGTCTGACGGATGCAGCAATCTCCAATGCCAGGGAGCTGCTGTACCCATCACCTGCTGCCCTGCAGAAAAAGACATGACTATCGAACCTGCGATAAATAGCCATCCCGTTCGCACAAATCCCGGCTTGAGTTGTTAAGGTATTGAATTTATCCAAATCACAACGTTTGTATTATGGCTTATAATCTTTTAAAAGGAAAAAAGGGGATCATCTTTGGTGCCCTGAATGATAAATCCATTGCCTGGAAAGTGGCTGAACGTGCCCACGAAGAGGGTGCCCAATTCGTTCTTACCAACGCGCCCATTGCCATGCGCATGGGCTCTATGAACGAACTGTCCGAAAAATGCAACGCAGAGATCATTCCTGCCGATGCCACCAATCTGGAAGACCTGGATCACCTGGTGGAGAAATCCATGGAGATCCTGGGCGGAAAGCTTGATTTTGTGCTGCATTCAATCGGAATGTCACCCAATGTCCGCAAAGGAATCGAATACGATGAGCTGAAATATGAATACTATCACAAAACGCTCGACGTTTCTGCCTTTTCCCTGCACAAAATACTGAGCACGGCCCGGAAAAAAGATGCCCTGAATGACTGGGCTTCCGTGGTGGCGCTTACCTATGTGGCAGCCCAACGTACTTTCGTGGGATACAACGACATGGCCGATGCCAAGGCGATCCTGGAATCCATCGCCCGTAGTTTCGGGTACATCTACGGAAGGGAAAAGAAGATCAGGATCAATACCGTTTCCCAGTCACCTACACTTACCACCGCAGGAAGCGGGATTGCCGGTTTTGATAAACTGGAGGATTTTGCCGACAGGATGTCGCCCCTCGGCAATGCCACGGCAGACGAATGTGCAGACTACTGTGTTACATTGTTCTCAGACCTGACAAAAAAAGTGACCATGCAGAACCTTTTCCACGATGGTGGATTCTCCAGCATGGGTATGAGCCTCCGCGCCATTCAGCAATATGAAAAAAGCTTCGAGGATTGTCCCCCGGTGGGTGATGATATCCCCTTCGATGAAAAAGACGTGGAACGGTTCAGGTAACCTTCCCCGGCATCCCTGACGTGCCGGAAGCCATGATCCTGAATCATAGCAACTGCCCCGTATCATATTCAATATTTTCTTTATATTTGGCCACCAACCAAACCCGAATACAATGACTGTCATTATTGTACTGTTCTACTTCCTGTTCCCTGCCTTGCTGCTGGCACTCAGCGGCAAATACACCATTATTAACCGGATCGGCGTGATCGTTTTTTGTTACGTGGGCGGACTTGTCATTGGCAATGTAGGTCTCGTGCCGGAAACCATGAACGGCTTCCAGGGCGACCTGATGGGAGTGGCTATCCTGCTGGGAATTCCACTGGTGTTGTTCTCTGAGAACATCCTGAAATGGTTGAAAATGGCCAGGTATACGTTCCTATCCCTGATCCTGGGTGTTGTCTCGGTCGTGATCATGGTGTTTGTGGGATATTTCCTGCTGAAAGACAGCATCCCCGAAGCCCACAAGATCGGAGGACTGCTGATCGGTGTCTATACCGGCGGTACACCCAACCTGGCAGCGCTTGCAAGGGGACTGAATGTGGATGAGGACATATATATCCTCACACATACAGTGGACCTGGTCATTGGAGCGATGGTGCTGCTCTTTCTTATCACCGGGGCCAAACGTTTTTTCGGGATGTACCTGAAACCTTACAAACACACAGCAGACTACAACGGATTTGATGCCGAACAGACCGTCAGTGCCTTTGAATCCTACTCCGGGTTCTTCAACCGGAAAAATTTCCCCGGGGTGCTGCGTGCCTTTGGGTTTGCAGTGCTTGTTTTTGCGGCAGGATATGGGATGACCTTCCTGTTTGAAGGCGAGACCAAGGATACGGCAGCCATTCTCACAGTGACCACGCTTGGAATCCTGCTTTCCCTGGTTCCGGCAGTTAACCGCAATCGCAAATCGTTTCAGCTGGGAATGTATTTTATCTATGTGTTCTGCGTGATCGTGGCTTCCAAGGCCAACCTGCAGGAGATCTTTGCACCCGAATCGGCCGGGTTGCTGGCCAATATTGCCATCTATATTGCCCTGGCCATGGCCGGGTCCCTGTTCCTGCATTCGATCCTTTCGAAAATTTTCGGAATCACCAACGATGACTTTATCATTACCTCCACGGCCCTGTCCAATTCACCTCCTTTTGTCCCCGTGGTCGCAGCTGCACTGAAAAACAAGGAGATCATGGTACCGGGAATGATCATCGGGGTGATCGGCTATGCCATCGGCAACTACCTGGGCGTGCTGGTGGCCGGGATCCTGGAACTTTTGTAGCAAATTGGCGAACAGTTGAGAGAAGAACAGGTGAACAGGTGAATAAGTGAATAGAGGAACAGGCGAACAGGTGGACCTGAGAACAGGCAAACCGGCATGTCAGGAACAAGATCAGCCCGATCAATGACTGCCCCAAAACATTTTCCCATTCCTCCCTTTTTCATATCTTCGTTGCATGCGAACACTGATCAAAAATATTTCAGTACTTGCGGGAATCCTCGACGAGGAACAGTACTGGCGTGCAGGGAAGGCCATGTCCCGGATCGAAACAATTGAGAAAGCATGGCTGTTGATTGAAAATGAACTCGTGGCGGACTTTGGAAAAGGCAATGCACCTGAGAAGAAGGCGGTTGAGGTGATCGACGCCGGTGGGGGGATTGTGTTCCCCGCCTACTGCGATGCACATACCCACCTGGTCTATGCCGGAAGCCGTGAGGATGAGTTCATGTACAAGGTGATGGGACTCAGCTACGAGGAGATCGCCAAACGGGGAGGAGGGATCCTGAATTCAGCAAAACTGCTGCGCAAAACCTCCGAAGAGGAATTGTTCAGGCAATCGATGGAGCGCACACATGAAATCATCTCCATGGGTACCGGTGCCGTTGAAATCAAGAGCGGGTACGGACTCACCGTCGACGATGAACTCAAAATGCTCCGGGTGGCACGCCGCATCGGGGAGACAACCCCGCTGACCGTGCGGACCACTTTTTTGGGGGCACATGCGTTCCCGGAGGAATACCGCAATAACAGGGATGCCTACGTCGATCTGGTCATCAATGAAATGCTGCCTGCTGTGGCTGCGGAACAACTGGCCGACTTTATCGATGTTTTCTGCGACCGGGGATTCTTCACACCGGAACAAACCGGCAGGATCCTTCGCGCCGGGGCCAAACACGGCCTGCAGCCCAAGATACATGCAAACGAACTGGCCAGTTCCGGGGGTATACAGGTGGGCGTAAAAAACCATGCGCTTTCGGTGGACCACCTGGAATATACCGGCGATGAGGAGATCGCTGTGTTGCTGACCAGCGAGACCATGCCCACGCTGCTGCCGGGTGCTTCGCTGTTCCTGGAAATGCCATTCGCGCCGGCAAGAAAAATGATCAACGCCGGACTGCCTGTTGCGCTGGCGTCAGACTACAACCCGGGATCGTCCCCTTCAGGAAACATGAAACTGATCATGTCGCTGGGCATGATGCAAATGAAAATGTTGCCTTCGGAAGTGCTCAATGCAGCCACCATCAACGGGGCCTATGCAATGGGACTTGAAAAAACCCATGGATCGGTTACCCGTGGAAAGGTGGCGAACCTGGTGATCACCCAACCTGTTCCCGGGATCAATTACCTGCCCTATGCATACGGGAGCGACCTGGTGGAAAAAGTTATCCTGAACGGCAGGGTTGCTGCAAGCCGCTCTTAGAAGCTTCAGCAGTTGTTGTAAGTAAAATACTTGCTTTTTCCGTCCAGTCAAAATTGCCGGCAGGCAAGGGAAAGCTGACAAAGCCAATCTAATGCTGCAACATTATATTCAGACCAGGGGTTGAAAACTGGAATTAAGCGCTTCGGATCATACGAAATATTTGATCAAATGTAAAATTGAAATATACCATGGACCAGATCATCGAATGTGTTCCCAATTTCAGCGAAGGACGCGATATGGGAATGATCAGGGAGATAACCAACGAAATTGAATCTGTAGAAGGAGTGAAGCTCCTGGACGTGGACCCCGGGAAGGCCACCAACCGTACAGTGGTGACTTTTGTGGGTCCGCCGCAGCAGGTAATTGATGCAGCATTCCTGGCTGTGAAAAAGGCTGCGCAGGTCATCGATATGACCAAACATTCAGGAGAACACCCTCGTTTCGGTGCCACCGATGTCTGCCCGCTGATCCCGGTTGCAGGCATTACCATGGAAGAGACTGTGGCATGGGCCCGGAAGCTTGCTGAACGGATCGGGGAGGAACTGAAATTTCCTGTCTATTGCTATGAAAATGCAGCAACACAGGAGAAACGCCGTAACCTGGCTTCAGTGCGCTCCGGGGAATACGAAGGATTGGCGGACAAGCTGCGGGACCCGCAATGGAAACCCGACTTCGGTCCGGCGGATTTTGTGCCGCGTACAGGAGCCATTGCAGTAGGCGCAAGGGATTTCCTGGTCGCATATAATGTGAACCTGAATACGACGTCCACCCGGCGCGCCAATGCCATCGCATTCGATGTACGTGAAAGGGGACGGGTAAAACGGGAAAGAAACCCGCTGACAGGGAAGGTCGTGAAGGACAAACAGGGCAACCCGGTCATGATACCCGGTTCGCTCAAGGCGGTGAAAGGGATCGGATGGTTCATCGAGGAATATGGTATTGCGCAGATATCCATGAACCTGACCAACATCTCCGTTACACCGATCCATGAAGCTTTTGATGAGGTGTGCAGGAAAGCAGACGAGCGGGGGATCAGGGCGACCGGTTCCGAGATCGTCGGGCTCGTGCCGCTGGATGCCATGCTGGATGCCGGTAGGTATTTCCTGCGCAAGCAACAGCGCTCCCTGGGGGTCTCCGATGCGGAACTGATCAAGATCGCTGTCAAATCCATGGGACTCGACGAACTCGGCCCCTTCAACCCGGAGGAAAAGATCATCGAGTACAAAATGAGCAAAGGAATGCCGAAGCGACTGGCCGGTTTTTCCGTGAAGAAATTCATGGAGGAAGCAGCTTCCGAATCCGTTGCTCCCGGCGGCGGATCTGTAAGTGCGTACATCGGATCACTCGGTGTGGCACTCTCTACCATGGTGGCGAACATCTCCTCTCACAAGCGTGGCTGGGACGATAAATGGGAATTTTTTTCAGACTGGGCAGTGAAAGGAAAAGAAATCCAGGAAAGGCTTATTGACCTGGTGGATGAAGATACAGATGCATTTAACCGGATCATGGCGGCATACGGCATGCCTAAATCCACAGATGAGGAGACCGAGGCAAGGAACAATGCCATCAGGGCAGCCACCATCGGGGCCATCGAAGTGCCCATGGAAGTGATGAAAACGGCTTTCAATGGCTACGAAGTTGCTGAAGCAATGATCGAACACGGCAACCCCAATTCGTTGACAGACGCCGGAGTGGGCGTTCTGGCCATTCGGACCAGCATCCGCGGTGCCTGGCTCAATGTGCAGATCAACGCTGTGGAGGTGCAGGATGATCCCTATGTGAACGACCTCCTTGCCGAGGGGGCACAAATCAACAGGGACTCGGATGCGAAAGAGCAGGAGCTGATGAACAACCTGGAAAAGAAATTGTCAGGTAAATAATAACGAAGCGTTGCCGCAAGATCACTGGGAATGATTAATTTTGTAGTGAAGCAGGGCAGGTTGATATCTGCAGGATGAAAAGTCAGGGTTGACAGATAGGAGGGACAGTGTATCTGAAAGATGTCACATGTGGCGAGTTACGAATTCCAGGATGAACAAAATTAATCTTATTATAGCATTCCTGTTCTCCGCGATACTGGTATCCGGTCAGGAAGGAATCATTGGCGCGCAGTCCGTAATGCAGCGCAGGGCGACCATTCAGCAAACACCCCCGGATTCCGACAAACAGTATGCAGAAGCATTCGCCCGGGAAAATGGCATCCCCATCCGGGTTGTGTATGAAGACGGGACCATCCATGAGATACGCCGGATATCAAAACTGGGTCAGCCTGAATATTACACCACCCATAACCTGAATGCCGCAAAAACCACATCCACGAACAAATTGTGGCAGGACGGGGAACTAGGCCTGGACCTGGATGGCTCCGGAATCGTTGTCGGGGTGTGGGATGGCGGCCACGTGCGGACTTCGCACAAAGAATTTGAATCCAGGGCCCGTACCATTGACAATGCAGAAGAAGTGATTTTCCATGCCACCCACGTGGCAGGTACCATTGCTGCTGCCGGAATACGCAGCGACGCGCGGGGAATGGCCGGCAAGAGTATTATTGACAGTTACGACTGGGACGGGGATAATTCCGAGATGCGTTCTGCTGCACAAATGGGGATGCTGATTTCCAACCACTCTTATGGCTATATCCAGGGATGGGAATACAACAACGAAAAGAACCGGTGGGAATGGTACGGTGACGAAAGCATCAGCAAGACAGAAGATTACAATTTTGGATTTTACGGTCAGGATGCCCGGTTCTGGGACGAGATTGCTTACGATTACCCGAAGTTCCTGATCGTCAAATCTGCCGGCAACGACAGGGGAGAAGGACCAGCATCCGGTACAACTCATTTCGTATGGTCCAGAGGCAGCTGGGTATCAAGTACAGAGGTACGTGACAGGGATGGAAACGGAAGTTATGACTGTATCGGGACACAGGGTACTTCAAAAAATATTCTTACGGTGGGCGCGGTGGACGATATACCCGCTGGCTATTCGAAACCTTCTGATGTTTCGGTCGCCTCCTTTTCAGTGTTCGGACCCACCGATGACGGGAGGATCAAACCAGATATTGTCGGCAATGGTGTAGGACTGCTATCGGCGAGTTCCAGCAGGGATGACAGTTATGCCGCGAGCACCGGTACCTCCATGGCAAGCCCCAATGTCGCAGGCTCCCTTGCCTTGCTGCAGGAACATTACCATGATCTGTATGGCACCTATATGTATGCTTCCATGCTGAAATCACTTGTATTGCACACTGCCGACGATGCAGGAAACCCGGGACCGGATTACCAGTACGGATGGGGATTGATAAATGCAGCATCTGCTGCAGATCTGATTTCCGGGTCCGACACATCAATCTTCTTTTCCGACACATTGCAGGAAACTTCAGTCAATGAATATTCATATTACTCTACTGGAGAGACGTCCCTGAAAATCACCATGGCCTGGACCGATCCGGCCGGAGAAGTACCCGGTATTGCACTGGATCCTGTTGGCAGAATACTTGTCAATGATCTGGATATAAGACTTGTACGACAAATCGACGGACAGGTATTCCGGCCTTTCAGACTCGACCCTGCCAATCCTGGACAACCTGCAACGCGGGGTGACAATAACCTCGACAATGTGGAACAGATCCTGGTGGAAACACCACTGCAGGGCTATTACACATTGGAAGTTTCCCATAAGTTTTTTCTTGAAAATGAAACACAGTCTTATGGAGTAACCGTTTCGGGACTCACAAATGAGTATGTTGCCAGTGGTGAAATCCTCAAGACAGGATCCAACGGTGAGGTGTTGCTGACCTCGGCGAGCCGGTACCTGGATAACATGGACGTAAAATGGATGATCCAACCGGAGAATGGCCTGCCTGTCTCATTCTATTTCGACCATTTCAACACGGAACAAGGCAAGGATCTTTTAACAATCTATGATGGAGACAAAGAGAGTGATCCGTTGCTGGCCCAATTCAGTGGTGCACTTACTGATACAGATACGTTGATTCAATCAACGGGAGGAAACATGCTGGTCATATTCAGATCTGATGATGCCAATACAGAGGCAGGATTCATGGCACGATACTGCACCGTGGCACCTGGGGGGGAAGTGGAATTGCTTGGTAATCTCTTTCCCTGCGAGAATACGGTTTCACCTTATTTTGCGCTGGGTGAAGAGGGAGCTGAGTTCGAATGGAGTTCTCAGCAGCAATGGATGACCCAGTCAACTACCTTCAATGGGATTGAACTTTCTGTTGAAACAGCGGATGATCTGTTGCAGGTACAGTCCCATAACAGGTGCGGTGAAGGTCTGGTGGCCGAACAGTTGATTCGTCCGCTGGATGCACCTCCCGAGCTTACGATGATAACAGGGGATTCCATTATCTGCGATGGTGTTGCAACTTCGTTCGCCACGGATATCCTGGACGGCGCCACCTATACCTGGGGGAAACCGGCGCTCTGGACCGGCATCAGCGATCTTCCAACAATCTCACTGAAGGCACGTGATGTTTCAGGTGTGGTGACGGTAGAGGGTCAGAATGCCTGTGGTACAGGGAACCAGCTCGCATTGGATGTTCAGGTACTGGATGTGCCTGAACCAGAACAGATCAGGACAGATAAAGTGCCGCCCTGCCAGGATTCGGAGCAACAGTTTTATATAGATCCCTTGCCCGGACACACGTATCGCTGGGCGGTCAACAACGACTGGGATATTGTTGGAGACGATGAACAGGATACAGTGCTGATCAGGGTGGGGGACAACGCCGATTTTGTAGAAGTGATGACGGAAAATCAATGTGGCAGCAGGGAATCCAACCGGTTGTTTCTTACTGAGAAGCTGCCGGATGCGCCGAAACTCACTGCTGCGACGAATGATTTCGGATATACGGTACTTACAGTGGAGAACAGCAATAATTTTGCCGGCATTCAGTGGTATCGAAACGGGGAGCCGATCCCGGGTGCAGCAGGCCTGGTCAGTCCGCTGATCATCTCGAGAAATGGCTTGTATACTGCTGCTTCTGTAAGTGAAAACCAATGCATTAACAGGATCAGCGATGACAAGGGATACACCATGAGCAGGGGCGACTTTACCTTTGTCTCTTTCCGGAACAGTCCAACCACCATCGTGATCGAGAACACCCTGGAGGTGGCAGCGGAAGTTAACATTATTTCATCGCTTGGACGCGTGATGTATGTCAGGGAAGTCCAGCCCGGGCATAATGAAATACCGTTTAGTGAACAAGGCATTTACCTACTGCATTTCTTTGGCTACGGGAGCAAACAAGTTGTTAGAGTAGTCTACTGATCAGTGTTGTAAGATGTCGTAAAAAAAACAGGAGGAAAACCAGTAATGTTCTCCTCCTGTTTTATTAAAACGAAGATTTCTTAATCAGTACTAACAAATAGAGGAACATCTATTGCGCCTGCCAGGTCGTATCCGGGCATGCCCAGGTAAACAGCATACTCTCCATATCCACCCACTCCGTCAATATAGAAATATGGATGCAGTTCGAGATACTGGATATCAGCTCCATCGTAAACAGCAACATTAGGATCTACCGGGTCAGCTCCTAATTCTGCAACTTCATAGGCTTTGATCTCCTGGCCACTAACTGCCTGATAGATCAGGTTTGTATAATAGAACCCTTCCCAGGTAACAGTATTATCATCACCTACAGTAAAGACAATTTTATCCTGTGTGGTACCACCGATCCAATCACCCCATTCTGCTTCTGTAAGGATATCTTCCTTATAGGGTGATGTAATTCTATATACATTGGTATTATCGCCATTTTGTTCCAAAGTAACTTCGGCAACAGAATAGAAGGAGAATGCGTCGTAAAACTGCACAGTACCCAGAGTTGACCAAACAGAGATTGCGATTTCTCCGCTGTATGAAGGCATGTCAATTTTATAGGGATTTTTACTGAAGTCCTCAGCAACTTCAATCTCCAAACCATACACCACACCTTTATCGGCAGAAGCGTCCATTGTTACAACCAGAGTTACTGTATCCTCATCGGCTGCAAAAGAAAGTGAGGAAGGTACCGTAAAAACATCTGAAGTATCTGCCACTTCTGTCAAAGGAACTTCAATAGCTGTACCCTTATTATCCCTGGTTACCGTAAGGGCAAACGTTAAATCTCCGATTGGATCTAATTCCCAGACTTTAGGGTTGCTTGAAAGAAATCTTACGGCATAATCATCATCAAATGATTCGCCGGGAGTAACGGTGTCCACATATTCTTCACAGCCCGTAAAAAAGGCTGCAGCAAGAATAATAACTGCAATATATAATCTATTAGATTTCATATTTCAAATTTAAAATGTTAAACATTAAAGGTCTGTAACCGGTTCTGGAGCTGGTGCAGCAGGGTTGTTATCACTTTCGTCCAGGAGTGGATTTGACTGAATTTCAGCTTCTGGAATTCTCCACAATAGAATATCACTTCCTGCAGGAATATTAAATACCATGGTAGCATCAGGGAATGCTCCGCCCCTGCGATCCACATCCTTGTTCAGACGCATCACGTCGAACCAGTTTAAGCCTTCGCCCCATAACTCGATTCTACGATGTTTAAATACCTCTTCCTGGATTTCTTCCGGTGTTATAGCTGGGCAAATGTAGGATTCATCACGATAAGTGGTAATAAAATCTACCAGCGCTATTGATCCACCACCTGACATTGCTTCTGCTTCAGCCTTTATCAAATACATTTCTTCGATTCTCATCAAAGGCACATCGTTTCCATTAACCGTGGTACCTACTTCGTATTTATAGGGAGCAAATTTAACTTGTACATAAGGCCGGTAACCCGTATTAATCATCCATTCAGCTTCTTGATCATTTAAGTTGGGTGATTCCAGGTTTTCATCAATCCACCAACCCTTTCTTGCATCTGATTCAGGAATTGATTCAAATAACTTTTTGTTAATGGACATTCCTCCGGAATAGTTGGCATAGCCCCAGTTAAGTGAACCCATATGAGAAATCCAGTTTACAATACCTGAATTTACCACATCATCAGTTTCTGCAATAATAATTCCCCACATCCAGTTTGATTCCTCAACTGACATGAAGGCAGGTTTACTGGCGTCTTCGATGCTTGATGGTGCAGCCGATGATACCTCAATTGCACTCGTTGCATCGGTCGCTGCTTCAACCCAATTTTGCATAGCAAGATTCATTCTGGCACGAATACCATGAGCTACTGCGAGACTTATATAACGTTTGTCGGCGCGTATCACTCCTGCAGTACTTGCAGAATCCAATAAACTTATCGCTGCGTCAATATCACCTTCAATCTGGGTATATACTTCTTCTACTGTCGCACGCTCAGCACCTGTCAGCGCAACCTCTTCCATGTTCTTATCGGTAATAATCGGTACACAGGGTTCTGTTTCATTACCAACATAGTTAAATTGATATAATTGCGCCAATACCAGATAGCTAAAAGACCTGACAGCTAAACCCTGAGCCAGGTAGAATTGTGCGAGCGGATCTTCAGTATCCCTCGGAATTGAAGCAATAACATTATTTGAAGTACTGATAATCGCGTACATGTTATTCCAGACCATCTGACTTTCATAAGATGTATAACTACGGTCTGCATACTCCAGGCTATTGCCCAACCAGTTATAACCAACATCGGCAGAAGCCATATCGTAGCCATTGGCATCGGTAAAAAACATCACACTTGGATAACCGAAGTCGTTATGACGACTTGCACCCAAAGCGGTTTCATTGGGCATGTATTCCGAGAATTTTGCAAAAATTCCATTCACACCGGCTTCAGCCCTTTCAGAATTATTTTCAAGTACCTCTTCCTTCTGTGAGGAAGTAACTGTACCTCCTTCCGGAAGTGTATCCAGGTCTTCACATCCAACTAGTGCAAAGACAAATAATGCTACTATAGCATATATATAATTTCTCTTCATTATCATCGATTTTAATTAAAATGTTAATTGAATACCGGCAGAAATCGTTCGAATCGGCGTATAACGCGCTGTTGTAGCTGTGGTATAGCTCTGACGAGGATCCAACCCTTTACGTGCTGAAAGTAATGCAACATTATCGGCAGCCGCATAAACACGCAGTTGTGTGATTTGAACTCTTGAAAGCATGGTCGCTGGCAATGAATATCCGACGGTTATATTATTCAAGCTCAGATAATTCGAGCTTGTCAGCCAACGGGTGGACGAAGAGTTTGCGAACCTGTCATTTGAATTCAAACGAGGAATATCAGATGTTGTGTTCTCTTCCGTCCAGGCATCGTAGATATCTTTATGCCAATTATTTCCCGCAAAACTGGTTGTTCCTCCATGCATTAATCTCCTGTATCCGGAATCATAGATTAATCCGCCCACCTGGTACGAACACTGAATAGACGCGTCGAAACCAAATGCCGTTATTGTGGTACCAAATCCGCCATATGCTTTTGGCAGCAAATCTTCAGAGGCAATTTTATAGTCTTCTGCAGTCCTGTAATCAGTAGTTGTGATAGCTGCACCAGTAGAATCCTGGGCCCAGTAAAGCGCTTCACCTGTCGCAGCATCAACCCCGGCATAATCCACCAGGTACATTCTGTAACGGGATTCACCTTCACTATAGATATAGGAGCCATCAATTAACTCGCCTTCCAGATCCGGATGCAATTCATTGATTGTATTCTTAATCAGGCTGGTATTTGCGTTAATCTCCCAGGTAATATTCTCCGTTCTGATAAGGTTTGCCTGAACGGATATTTCTAAACCTGAATTTGTCATCGAACCAACATTCATTGGAAGCTCAGGATAACCCACACTACCTTGTACAGGTTTATAGTACAACATGTCTTTTGCAGTTCTGCCAAAATATTCTATTGTACCTGAAAGCGCATAATTAAAGAATGTAAAATCAGCTCCGATGTTGTAAGATGTTGATGTTTCCCAGGTTAAATCAGGATTACCCTTGTATGCCAGTGATCCATCAGAAAAAACGCCATCAGCTCCGGTTACATTCCACTGGTCCTGGTAGGCATAATATGCAGCACCACCACCCAGGTTGTCGTTACCTTGTTCTCCGTAAGAAGCTTTTAATTTTAAAAGGTTAATCCAGGAAGCCGACATGAATGATTCTGAGCTCAGGTTCCAGGCTCCACTTAATGACCAGAAGTCACCCCAACGATTATCAGGATGGAAGCGTGAGGATGCATCCCGTCTGTAAGTTAAACTGGCATAGTACTTAGACATGAATGAGTAATTTGCCCTGGCAAAATAACCCTTGGTAACATACTCATTCTTATATCCGCTATGGTCCTTTGCATCAATTACATTGCTTAGAAAATAGCTTTCGGGATTATATAAGTTCTGACCGCTACCGGCTATACGGGTAAAATTATAGCTATATCCATCGTAACCAGCAGTAAGGTCAAGGCCGTGACCTCCATCCAGCTCTGCCACATAATTTGCTACATATTGCTGGTTAAAACCTTTTACTTCTGTCTGGCTCTGATATGCAGTACCGCCATAAGCAGCACTCTGTCCCATATATGCATTCCCCATGTCGTTGTAACGTGTATTGTCGACATTTAAACCATAGCGTGCAGTAATGGTTAATCCCCGGAGAGGAGTTAGCTCAGCATAAGCATTACTGTTCACAATGCCCATGAGGTAATCTGTCTTGTTATAAAGCAAGTCCCCTGATGGGTTCGCGATAGACATAAATGTTCTGTCAAAATTAGTACTCACGCCATCTCCATAATCATACACCTTACGACCATTGTTTAACAAGATATCCTGCGTTTCAGCTTCGCGCACATAGAGAGGATAAACAGGTGCAATAAAATTTGCAACAAAAAATGCGTTACCACTGGATGTAGTACGGGTTTGTTCACCGGGATAATCACTTACTATGTTATTATAATTAACATTTGCTCCAACTTTTAACCATTTTTTTACCTGGTGATCTCCTTTAAACTGGACTGAAGTTCTTGAAAATGCGGAACTAGGAACAATACCCTCGTCTCTTAAGTTTCCGAGTGAAATACGGTAGGTACTTGTTTCATTACCTCCGGACACTGCAAGGTTAACTTCTTCTCTTTGATTATTCATGAAGGTTTCATCTGCCCAATTATCCGGCGTATAATAATACTCTCCATCACTATAACCCAATGTTGCACTGGGATTAAGTTTACCATTGCTGCCAACAAGATACTCTCCTTCAGGAATCGTATATATCTGATATCCGTATCCGCCGGCTGATTCGGTCATGATATTATTATTCGCATATGCATGTGCTTCAGCGGGAGTATAATCAAGATTGTAAATACCAGCATTATATATGGCCTGGTATGCTGTTTCGGTATAGTTTTGCGGACTGGTCAGAACCTCGTAGTTCTTAACGGCACGCGAGTTGACACCTCTTTTGTAATCTAACGATATTTTTGATTTTCCGGGAACCCCTGATTTCGTGGTGATCATAATAATACCGTTTGCACCACGCGCACCATAAAGGGCCGTTGAAGCAGCATCCTTCAAAATCGTAGTGGACTTAATGTCAGCCGGATTGATAGATGACAGATCACCATCGAATGGAACACCATCAAGAACAATCAGCGGACTTGTACCGGCATTGATTGATCCAACACCTCTGATACGTATCGTTGAAGAGGTACCTGGCTGACCGTTACTATTCAGGGTTTGGACACCAGAAACTGCGCCTGCTAATGCATTCGATATATCAGATACCTGGCGTCTCCCGATCTCATCAGCATCAACAACAACGGCAGAACCGGTAAAAGATTCTTTTGTAGAAGTACCATAGGCGACAACCAATACTTCTTCAATATGCTCCGTACTGGGAACCATAGCAACATTGATAACAGTTTGGTTGCCAATCTCAACTTCCTCGGTTTGGAGACCGACAAAAGTGAATCGCAATACTGTTGCTGTGGCAGGAACATCAATGGCGTAATTCCCGTCGAAATCGGTAATGGCACCAACCGTAGTACCGGCAGCAACAACACTTACACCTGGCAGCGGAGAACCGTCCTCTGCAAGTGTTACGTTACCTGTTATGGAACGCGCCTGGGCAAACAGCCCCAGACTGATACCAAAAAAGGCAATGCTCATTAGAATCCTTTTCATAAAATTTTGTTTAGGTTAATTATAAACTGGTTAAATTCTCAATTGGGAGGTCAAAAATAAGTAATTGATTAAAAACTAAAGTGATTTTTCAGAAAAAATGACTTTTAACCTTTCATTGTATAAAGCATAATGAAAAAAATCATGTGTTCAGTTCTGGTACAACTGGCCATAGGCATTCACTACTTGTTGGGATACGTTTACGGTAGAAATTTATGTAACTTGTAGATTGTTAAGTGAATATAAGATTAATCAGGATTTGTTTATTTTATATGAATGCTTTCAGACAGTTTTGAATCATCTTTAATTTAGAATAATTCTGAATAATAACATTTCTAAAGATGTGTCAATCTTTCTTGGACATATTAAGGTTGAAGAAGAAGGTTTGGGAATTGTGAAGGGTAATTTGTAGTTCTAATTCTATGTACCTCATGCATAATACTATAGAATCAATTATTTTCAAAGGAACCATGTAAAGTTACCGAAAATGCAGCCTTCATAAGCTTGATGCTTTCAAAAATTATTACCATATAGCTGGTCAGGATTCCGGACTGGCCCGTATCGTATATGTGATTAAAAACACACTTCTATACCCTGTAAAATCTAGATTTTTCAATGCTGTTTTTTTTTGTTATTCAATTTTTTCTTTAGTTTTGACATCGAGAGTCAATCTTGATTTGTTTTATATATTAACCTAAACTTTTATCTATGAAAAGAAATGTTTTTCTAACCTTTCTTCTATTTGTGTTCGTGGGCTTTAACCTCCACGCGCAAGGATACGAGGTGACGGGTAAGGTGACATCTGCTGAAGATGGATCTGCATTACCCGGCGTATCGGTTGTGGTACAAGGTACTACAATTGGTTCCGTGACTAATTACGACGGTGAATTCTCAATCACCGTTCCAGATGGAGAACAATCACTTATGTTCAGCTTTATCGGTATGACCACCCAGGTCCTGCAGGTAAATGCAGCTACCACGCTGAATGTTGTTCTGGAAGCTGCAACAACAGAGCTGGATGAGGTGGTCGTGACCGCTCTTGGTATTAAAAGGGAGCGGCGCGAGGTCACTTACCAGACTCAGAAAGTAGTGGATGAGGATCTGACAGTTGTTCAGCCTACCCGTGCTGCTTCTGCACTTGCCGGTAAAGTTGCCGGTCTTCAGATCAACGTGCAGGACAATGGTGTGAATCCTTCGAACCAGATACTGCTTCGTGGTCTGCGTTCCATTTCAGGAAACAACAGCGCGTTGATCGTAATCGATGGTTCCATCTCTAGCGAGGGTGCATTCAATGACATGAACCCGAACGACATTGCCGGTATCAGTGTGCTGAAAGGTGCAACTGCTGCCGCGCTGTATGGTTCGCGTGCAGGTAACGGTGCATTGATTATTTCTACGAAGGCAGGAACAGCCGGTAAAACACTTACAGTCGGCGTTACTTCAGCCTATACCGCAGAGCAGGTGGCTTACATGCCTGACTTCCAGACGGAGTACGGGACAGGATGGGCCGGAGCCTATGACAACATTGAGAATACCAACTGGGGTCCCCGTTTCGATGGTACCATGCGCCAGATTGGCCCGACGTTTCCCGCGGATCATCCTATGGAGACACAGATAGTTCCCTATGCACCGGTGAAAGACAACCTGCTCGGATTCTATGAAACCGGTGATACATGGCAGAATACCGTGTATATCTCAGGTAGCAGAGACAATAGCAAATTCTACGCTTCCTTCGGTGACCAGCGAACAGATGGTATCGTCCCGAATGACTCCTACCGAAGAAATACGGTCAGGTTCAATGCAAGCAAGAAATTGGGCAAGCTCGAGGTTTCTGCAAACACCAGTTTCTTTAATGACTATACAGATGTTGTAGGCAGTACCATCGGGGACCAGAACAGGCCGCTTTATTGGTTTGTACTGAATACCCCGGCGAATATTCCGCTGACAGAATACAGTGACTGGGACAACCCGCTGAGCTATGGGTATGCTGATAACTACTTCAATGCATACTATCAGAACCCCTATTGGGCGATCGGTACCAACAGAAACATGGACGAGACTTCACGTTTCAACGGTAACCTGAACGTTTCCTGGGAGATCCTCGATTGGCTGAATTTCACTGCCCGTGCCGGTACGAACACTACCTGGGGTAATGGTAAAAACTGGCGTGCCAGACAGACCTATGATCCTGCCCTTCAGCCTGCGCACTCAACAGTTAGCTCTTTTGTTGAGGATACCAAATTCCAGTCGAGCAGCTACACTGCAGACGCTATCCTGTCCGCAGAGCATAACTTCGACCTGATTTCAGTGAAAGGTATCCTGGGGTATAACGTGAATGCATATGATTACAGCTACTTGTATGTAAGGGCCAATAACCTGTCCATCCCTGGATTTTATGATATCTCCAACGGTACGGGAAGTCCGGAGGTTTCCAAGAATGAATCACAGACCAGGAACTTTGGTTTCTACGGAGACCTGACCCTGGGATATGATAACTTCCTGTTCCTGAACGTTTCAGGACGCCAGGACTGGACTTCAACCCTTGCACCTGGTAACAATAGCTACTTCTATCCCGGTTTCGGTCTGTCATTTGTATTTACAGATGCCATCCCGGCACTGCAGGATAATTCTTTTATCACATTCGGTAAACTGACCGCATCGAATTCAACTGTTTATAACGACCTAGGCGCCTATGCGATCAATGAGATCTATAGCCAGTCAAGTGGTTTCCCGTTTGGTACAGTCAACGGTTTTGCCCTTTCCAATACAGCAGTTGATGCCAACATCAACAAGGAGAAGATCAACACCACAGAGTTTGGTCTGAATATTGGCTTAATGAATGGCAGGGTCTGGTTCGACGGATCATACTTTATGACCAATACTACCGACCTGATTACAAACACGACACCTTCTGTATCTTCAGGATCCACTGCGTTCCTTACCAATATCGGTCAATTGTCTGGTAGTGGTATTGAACTGTCACTTGGTGGCTCTGTTGTGAAAGCAGGAGATTTCTCATGGGATCTGAATGTGAACTACACCCATTTTGAAACGATCGTTGACGAGATTTACGAAGGACTGGATGAAGTATCCATTGGATCAACCGGTGAGTATGGTATCTATGCAATTGTTGGCATGCCGTTCCCCCAACTGAAAGCCAATGTCTACCAGAGGGACCCACAGGGAAGGATCATTGTTGATCCTGCTTCCGGCTATCCGAAAACCGAAACAGGACTGGCACCGTTGGGCAAAACGACGCCTGATTTTATCGTTGGCCTGAATTCTGTTCTGAGATTCAAAGGATTTTCAGTCGCAGCCACTTTCGACTATAGGGGAGGTCATGTGTATTACGAGCAGGGTTCAGATGCTATGGAATTTACCGGTCGGTCAATGGCCAGTGTATCTTCCAACAGGCAGGACTTTGTGATCCCCAATTCTGTGATCGAAGTGAGCGACGGAGTATATGAAGAGAACACAGATATCATGATCTCCGGAGGGAAAATGGACTACTGGCAGAATGTCTACAACGAGGTTAAATCCAATTACGTAAAAGATGCTTCTGCTGCCAAGCTCAGGGAATTTTCCGTGAAATATGCACTTCCGCAGAGAATGCTGGCAAATATTCCGGTATCCAAACTTTCTGTTGGTTTTATTGCAACCAATCCGTTTACCTGGTTGCCTGAAGAAAACAGGTTCTCTGACCCGGAATTTAACAACTTTAACAGCAATGTGATCGGTGTTGGCGGTTATTTCCAGTCGCCACCTGTTAAGTCCTTCGGATTTACCGTCAATGTTGAATTCTAAAAATGAAAGAACAATGAAAAACATATTAAAATACATTAGTCTGTTAACGCTGACATTGCTGTTAACGACATCGTGTGAGGACTTTTTGGATGTCAACACGGATCCAAATAATCCCACCTCAGTAACACCCGACCTTGTATTGCCTGTTGCACAGAAATACACGGGAGAAATTATTCAATGGGACCGTTATGTAAGTCATCTTGGTAACATGATGATGTACAACTGGAGCCAGAGTGACGGATTCTCTTGGTACAACGACGAATTCCTGTACCAGGTGAGTTCATCCTTCTATCAGCAAATCTTTAATGTTTCGTATCGGAATGCTCTGAAGCAATACCAAATTCTAGATAACCTTGTTGGTGATGAATATGCGAATTACAGGGCGATCTCCAAGGTAATGAAAGCCTACCATTTCCAATTATTGGTTGACTTTTATGGAGATATTCCTTATACTGAAGCTTTGCAACGCAGCCAGGAAGCTACTCCTGTGTATGACGACGCAGCTACCATCTATGCTGATCTGATCGTTGAGCTGGATTCAGCGATTACATTGATTAAAAATGCTGATCCTGCTGCCCTCGTTCCTGATGAATATGGAGATATTATTTTTGAGGGAGAGATGACGGATTGGATCAGGATGGCAAACTCAGTTAAATTGCGGATCCTGGTGCGTAATTCTGACGTAGATGATGTGTCCGATGAGATTGCAGCCATTGAGGCTGAAGGAACGGGATTTATAACATCTGATGTTCTCGTGAATCCTGGTTACCTCAAGGAGGAAGAAAAACAAAATCCACTTTGGGATGACCTTGGCTGGGATGTTGGTGGTACGCAGACCTTAAGCAGCAAGGCTACCTGTGCAACTCCCTACGTGCTGGAGTGGTTGTTTACTAGAAACGACCCAAGAATTGATTATATCTATGAAAATCCTGAAAATACGGATGATCCGAACAACTTTGGAGGTCATGTTGGAGTAATTCAGGGTCTTGATCAGTATGATTCTCCTGTGGTAGATGCATATGTTCCCGAAAAAGTTTCAAATATCGGACCTGGTATTTTGAAGGGCGCCACAATGGGTGCAAATATTCTTTCCCTTGCTGAAGTATACTTCAACAGGGCAGAAGCTGCATTTAAGGGATTATTGCCTCCGGGAGATGCCAAGACATATTACGAAGCTGGAATCGCTGCCTCATTTGATTATCTTGGTGTTGGCGGTGCAGCAGCATATTACGGTCAAGCTGTCCCATTGGTAGGATGGAATTCATCCACCAACCAGGAACTTGAAGCGATTATAACCCAGAAATGGATTGCAATGAATGGTATCACTGCAGAACAATCATGGTTTGACTATTCACGTACCGGATTTCCAAGTGGATTACCAATTTCCGAATTGGCAAGTACATCCGACCGACCTGTACGACTATTCTATCCTGCTGGTGAAATATCCTCAAATGGTGAGAATGTACCAACCCAGCCTGATGCCTTTACAGATAAGATTTTCTGGGCTGGTAATTAATTTAAAAATATAGAACAATGAGAAAATTGAAATATCTTTTTATGGTAATCATCACTTTGGTTATGGTTACCTCATGTTTCGAAGATGATACTACGCTCGATCTGAATGATGACGGATTAAATGTGGTAACATTTGAGAGAATCGCATCCAGCTTAACTGCTGAAGCTAATGGCGAAGAATATGATTTTGATGTGAAAGTCAGAATATCAGGGCCTACTGTGATGGATTTGACAAATGATGTAACTGTCACATTTACTGCAACTGATGCTTCAACAGCCGTTGATGGAGAGCACTACAGGATTAACAACCCCACCGTGACTCTGACGGCTGATAATAATTACTTGGGACTTCTTTCTATTACCTTGATTACAGAAGGCAACTCACCTCCAATGGATGGAACGCCAGAATATGAGAAATATATTGCACCAGAATTGTATCTGGAGATCAGCGCTACCGGAGATGACAAGGTGACCGGCAGTGGTAAAATTGGTGAGTTTACACTTAATTTTACTGCTCCGAATCCATACAAAGGTGTCTATGATACCGAGATGCGATACTACCACCCAACTGCAGGTGGATCGCATCCCTCTTTAGGAGCAGCCTTTGATCCGGACGATCCCTATGGAGGAATCAGGAATTCACAGAAAGAACTGGTAGCTGTTACAGGTCGCAAATGCGAAACCGGATTTGCCGTATGGCCGGAAACTGACCTCTGTTGGATTACAGTGAACCCGGATAATTCGGTAGAATTTGAAGTGGCTGATACATGGACTTATGAAGTGAAGCTTGGCGATCCATTCAATCCGGAACTGGTATCACATTTCGACCCGGATACACGTCAGATTTTCCTCTATTACCATTATGAGGGCTCTGGAGGTGCAAGGATCTTCCACGAAGTGTTCACACCTACTTTCTAGTTGATACAAGGTTTTGAATTATAGGTTACTAAATAATTAAAACAGAATATAATGAGAAATATTTTTAAATATCTTTTGTTCGGACTCGCCTTGATGATGGTGGTGATCGCAGGATGTGATACCGCTTCACAGGAGGTAAGTCCCGTGATCAGCCCGGATGATTATCCGGTAGCTACGTTCACAACAGATTTCAGCGCCGATGAAATAACCGAAGGTGATTCAATTGTTTATACCATAACCACGGATAAAATGATTGATCGCGCCATTACATTTCATGTAACGCAGAAAGCTGGAAGTGTTGATGACCATGATTTTACGTATGAACCAGCAGTTTTGCAGCCATATACGACTGAAGTTGAGTTGAAAATCTTCTTTCTCGCCGAAAATCTTGTTGAAGAGACAGAGGATATCAGCTTCGAGATTAGTCCTATCAGTATGGCTGACAAATACCTGTTAAATCCCAGTACGGAATATCCGGAGCATGATCTGAATATTGTTAATTACAACGATCCCACGCTTTTGACGATTAATTTCTATTGGGATGATGAGAATGACAATGATATCGCAGTTTGGAGTGATACAGATGATTATCCTCAGACACTTTGGAGTCTGGGCGGTGCTACCACCGCAGTTCCCGAAATGGATATGTCTATTTGGCTCGCTGATCCTGCTGGAGATTATTATGTCAATATTTTTGACTGGGGCAATCCATCGTTCAATTATACTTTTGTCTTCGGACTACCGGATGGAACCATGCAAACGGTCGAAGGTTTCTTTGATGTTGATAATCTCGATCAATATACTCTGGATGTAGCATATGATGCGTATGATACCTACAGGGTGATTAAGGTGGTGAACTCAGGCACTTCTTTTACGATTACCAAGATTTCAAATTCGTAAAATTTATTTTAAGTTAAAAAATGAGCCGTCTCTTTAGGGACGGCTCATTTTACTTTTATAGATGCTAGTAAGTTGATCCAAATGATAAAATGTAATGAATCTTTATGCTCAAGTCTCTGATATATTCCTCGAACCCTGTGATTGATCGTGGAAGTTGTGCTTTGAGCTTTTTATCTGATTTAGGCAAAGTTTTTCTATCTTTGCACACCTGAACAGGTACCTTAATTTCTGATTATGAGTGAATATTCTATTACGCATCTCCGGGAGCTTGAAGCGGAAGCAATGTACGTGATACGGGAGGTTGCAGCACAATTTGAAAAACCTACACTGCTGTTCTCCGGGGGAAAGGATTCCATAGTGATGTACTACCTGGCACGCAAGGCGTTCTGGCCGCAGGTGGTGCCGTTCCCTTGTTTGCATATCGACACCGGTCACAACTTCCAGGAGACACTGGACTTCCGTGACCAGTTGATGGAGGAGACAGGGGGAAGATGTATCGTTAAATATGTTCAGGATTCCATCGATTCGGGCAGGGCAGTGGAGGAAAAAGGGATCAATGCAAGCCGAAATGTGCTGCAAACCATTACGCTGCTCGATGCAATAGAGGAAATGAAATTCGATGCAGCCCTGGGAGGTGGTCGGCGTGATGAAGAAAAAGCCAGGGCCAAGGAACGCTTTTTCTCCCACCGCGATGAATTCGGACAGTGGGACCCAAAAAACCAGCGACCCGAACTCTGGAACATTTTCAATGGCAAGAAGCGCATGGGAGAGCACTTCCGCGTGTTCCCACTGAGCAACTGGACGGAAATGGATGTGTGGCAATATATCTACCTGGAAAACATCCCGATCCCCAACCTGTACTTTACGCATAAACGCGAGGTCTTCAACCGCGATGGTGTCTGGCTCGCTACCGCTGATTTTCTGCCAATGAAAGATACCGAGGTTCCGGAGATCAAGGATGTCCGCTGCCGTACCATCGGCGATATCACCTGTACAGGGCTGACGCTCTCCATGGCCAACAGCCTGGAAGACATCATCATTGAAGTAGCTGCCGCAAGATCAACGGAACGTGGCGGCAGGTACGACGATAAGCGATCAGAAGCTGCCATGGAAGACCGCAAGAAGGAGGGGTATTTCTAAGTATTGATCGCAACCTAAGTATTTTCAGAGCAAAAGTTTTTTATTATGACAACTGATACAAACCCTGCACCAGGTTACCTGGATATGAAATTATTGCGCTTCACCACTGCCGGAAGTGTGGACGACGGAAAAAGTACGCTGATCGGACGTTTGTTGTTCGATTCCAAGGCAATCTTCGAAGACCAGATGGAGGCACTCGAGACGGCAAGTACGAACAGGGGAGAGGAGCAGGTGAACCTCGCTTTGCTGACCGACGGTCTGCGGGCCGAACGCGAGCAGGGGATCACCATCGATGTGGCCTACAGGTATTTTGCCACACCGAAGCGGAAATTCATCATAGCAGATACCCCCGGACATGTACAATACACGCGGAACATGGTGACAGGCGCTTCCACTGCCAGCCTGGCACTGATCCTGATCGATGCACGGCAAGGTGTGCTGGAACAAACCAAGCGGCATGCCTATATCGCATCACTGCTGGGTATTCCCCATGTGGCGATCTGTATCAATAAAATGGACCTGGTGGAATACAGCAAGGAGGTATACGACGGTATTCTGAAGCAATTTGAGCCTGTAAGGAAGATGCTGAACATTAAGGATGTACGGTTTATTCCGATCAGTGCGCTCAAGGGAGATAATGTGGTTGACCGCAGTGACAGTATGGACTGGTACGATGGTCCCGCACTGCTGGAATTGCTGGAAACCATCGATATCACGAGCGATGCGGATTTCATCAACAAAAGGTTCCCTGTACAATATGTGATTCGTCCCCAGCGCGAAGAATACCACGACTATCGCGGGTATGCAGGCAGGATCGCCGGCGGTGTATTCAAACCGAATGACCGCGTGACTGTGCTTCCGGGAGGACAGACCACCACTGTGAAATCAGTGGATGTAATGAATGGTGAGCTTAAAGAGGCCTTTCCGCCACAGTCTGTTGCCCTGTCACTGGCCGATGATATCGATATCTCCCGCGGTTATATGATCGTGGACGCTGAGAACCTGCCCACATCCGGACAGGAGATCGACCTGATGGTCTGTTGGCTGGGAGAACAACCTATGGTCATGGGCGGAAAGTATACCATCCGTCACACCACTGCCGAATTGCGTTGCGTGATCAGGGATGTGAAGTACAAGGTAAATATCAATACACTCGAGGAGCTGGACGGTGATAAATCGGTTGTCTTGAACGAAATTGCCAGGATCAGCATCAAAACAACCAGACCGATCTACTACGACACTTACAAGTCAAACAGGATCACCGGCAGCATCAGCATTATCGACGAAGCAACGAACAATACAGTCGGTGCCGGCATGATCATTTAGTGACTGTACGGGGAAGCCCATCCTGGCTACATATCACTTTTCCCGGGCTATATCCGTTTCAGCACCCGTAGCTTGTGTGTATACCTGCCCAGTTCCTCGTTGTAAATCCCCTGCTGATCGATTTTATCTATGCGTACCATCCCTGAAGCGTGGATAATGCGGTCCTTGCCGGCCATCATTCCCACATGGTGGATCATCCCTTCCGTGTTGTCGAAGAAAGCCAGGTCACCCGTCTGAGCCTCCTCCATAAAACTCAGGGTTTGCCCGATACCTGACTGGTCACTGGCATCGCGTGGTATCTCCTTACCATTGATCCTGCACAGGAACTGTGTCAGTCCCGAACAATCAAAGCCATATCCGCAACGCCCACCCCAGAGGTAAGGTACCGAAACAAGCCCTGTAAAAAGTGTTTCGGCACTGAGCGCACCGGGTTTGGCCAGGCTGCTGGTATCACCAACCGAAAATTGTTTGCCCCCCAGATCGAAACGTCCCTCCGCCAGTTCCGGTACGGATGAACCAATCGGCAGGATTACCGAATATCCATCCGTAAGATTACGGATGCGGATATTTTCCCTGCATACATAATATGCAGCAGCATGTATCTGTTCTGTCCAGTAGATACACTTTTTATCCACCCAGCCTTCATACTGATCCAGGTGGGTGCGGATATGAAGCCATAATCCTGCTTCATCATCGATGTCGACATATTCACCAAAAAGTACCTGTGTGACCATTTCCGACCGTTCATGTGGGTCCTTTCTCACAGGGACGAATCCCTGCAATGAGATGCCTGTTTCAATACCTGCCTGTTCCATACCAGATTGTTTTCCACGAAAATACTAAACAAAACCCAGTATTGAAATTGTTATATAAGATGTATCTTTGTGCCGGATATAAAAACGATTGTATTTATACATAATATTTTTTCCGCTTGTGAAATTTATCGATACATTTTTGGTCTCCTGGAAAAAGGTGCAGATATTCCTCCTGTACCTCGTTGCCATCCTGCTGGTTTTCTGGATGTACCCCCGCGAGGGAAAATTCCAGTACGAGTTTGTAAAGAACCGGCCATGGAAGCACCAGGACCTGATCGCCCCGTTTGATTTTCCTGTGTATAAAGAGGATGCTGAAATAGAAAAGGAAATAGACAGTATCACCCGGACCAACCTGCCTTATTTCAGCCTGGATTCTTCTGTGGCAGCTGATGCCCTCGGAAGGGTAAGGTCTGATCTTGAAGCGGGTCAGCAGGCAGGTTTGAATATCCAGTCCCTGGTTCCTTTCCAGCGCAGGATCAGCGATACACTGCCCGGGCTGGTGGAGCATGTATACGACGTGGGCATTATCGAGATGCACCCGGTGATACAACAGTCCGACCCATCTGATGGACAGGTGATTGTCAGGAGGAAGCAGATGGCAGAGAAGACAGCATTGTCAGAAGTATATACCGAAAAGCAGGCGTATGAATATATTATGAAGGTTCTGAAGAGCTACGTGTCACATTCAGACGATGAGATTCTTTCCCGGTATCCGGTTGCGAAATATATTGCACCGAACCTGCGCTATGACGAGTCCATGACCAAAAACGTGCTGGAATCCCGGATTGAGGAAATCAGTACCACCCAAGGGATGGTGCAGTCGGGACAGATCATTATTTCCCGGGGAGAGCTGGTATCGCCATCCAGGTACCAGCTGGTGGAATCCCTGCGCAAGGAGTATGAGACCAATTCGAATGTTTATAAGAACTATTCAGTACTCTACCTGGGACAGTTCATTCTTATTTCGATACTGTTCCTGTCCCTGCTCTGGTATGTATCCAATTTTCGCAGGGACATGATGGGCAGCGCGGCACAGACCCTGTTCCTGCTGTCCATGATCGTCATCATGGTGGGCCTCACCAAGGTAACAGTGAACAACGAAGCAATCAGTTATTACGTGATCCCGTTTGCGATCATCCCCATATTCCTGAAGACCTTCTTCAATGTACGCTTCGCATTGTTCGTTCATTTTCTGATCCTGCTGCTGGCAGGATTCTGGACTCCCAACAGCTACCAGTTCCTCCTGATGAATTTCCTTGCAGGGGTGGTGGCGGTTTTCTCCATGCGCTCCTATTACAGGCGAAGCATCCTGTTCTATATTGCCACTTTTGTGGCGCTCACCTATTCACTGATCTATATCATCCTCTCGCTCCTCCAGGAGGGCAGCCTGGATGGCGTGGACTGGACACAGATCCTGTGGTTCGGTGGAAACGGATTGCTGATTCTTACGGTCTATCCGCTGGTCTATATTTTTGAACGGTTGTTCGGGTTCCTGTCTGATGCTACCCTGTTCGAGCTGTCAGATACCAACCAGCCACTGCTGCGAAAACTTGCAGAGCAGGCGCCGGGAACTTTCCAGCATTCAATGCAGGTGGCCAATCTTGCAGAAGAGGCAATACTGAAGGTTGGGGGGAATCCCCTGCTGGTAAGGGTGGGTGCATTGTACCACGACATCGGGAAAATGAAGAATCCCTATTACTTTATTGAAAACCTGCGCGACGGACAGAATCCCCATAACCAGGTGAATTTCAAGACCAGCGCAAAGATCATTATCGACCACGTAAATGATGGCGTTGAGCTGGCAAAAAAACACAACCTGCCCCCGCAGATCATCGGGTTCATCAAAACCCACCATGGTACATCAACGGTACAGTACTTTTACAAGTCCTATCTCAGTGTCAATCCTGACGAGGAAGTCGATGTGAACGATTTCCGCTATCCGGGCCCCAAGCCCAGTACGAAGGAGATGGCGGTGACCATGATCGCTGATTCGGTGGAAGCTGCATCCAGGAGCATGAAAGACGTCAGCGCTGAATCCCTGAACCAGCTGGTAGACAACATAATTGCGCACCAGACAGCCGAAGACCAGTATTCAGATGCGGATATCACTTTTGCAGATATTGCTGTAATCAAGAAAATCTTCAAACAGAAACTGATCAATATCTACCACGCAAGGATTGAGTACCCGAAATAAGATCTGTCCATACTGCCGGGATAATTTTAAACGCCTTATTTTCGGACATGATAATACAGTTTCATGCAGACTTGAAAGATGGGTGTAAAATCTCACAGCAGGTCAATTACATCCACATAGGGGTACGCCTCACTGCTGAAGCGGAAAAACGCTGCCCCGGGATCTTCCATCCGCTCTGTTTCAGCAACTTTCATGGTGTAGACGATGCCTTCCTTGTGGCGGACCACGATCGATTGCAGCGCCGATGACCCGGTTGCAAAGTAGATCTTGATCAACGCATAGGGGCCGCCGAGTTCTTCCGGGTACAGCTGAATTTCAGTTACGGGCGTGCCATCCATCTCACCCTCTCCCATCAAACGGTATTTGAATGTTTCCTTGTAGTTTTGAAGCAGGCGGATGGGATCAGTGAAAATGAATTCCTTGTTCTCAGGGTCCGGTTCACTCACGTATACCTCTTCGATATCCGTGTTCAGGGAATATTGTTTTTCGCCGTCAAACCAGATAACGGCCTCGTCCAGGTCCATCTTGTATTTCTCGCCCATGAGCACAAGTGTGCCGCTGCCTTCAAGTACCGCTTCTGACTGCAGGTCCTCACGGATATAGTCAAATGCTATTTTCAATGCATGTCCGGGATCCAGGTCCCTGGCCACCTTGTCAAGATAGGCTTCAGCTGCTGCTTCTTTCTGTCCGAATAGTATCCCGCCCAGCAGGAGCAAAGAGAGTGAAAATACAGTTCTCATAATTATCATTTACCCCAGTCCATTCAAAATCCGTTCCAAACTCATTTCATCTTTTGCCAGCACTTGCCTGGCCTTGCTTCCTTCGGGCGGCCCAAGGATACCTGCAGCCTCCAGCTGGTCAACGATCCTGCCCGCGCGGTTGTACCCCAGGGCCAGTTTTCGCTGGATCAGCGAGGTGGAACCTTGCTGGTGATGTACAACCAGGCGGGCGGCATCCTCGAAAAGATCATCCCGTTTTTTAAGGTCCACATCAGGGCCATCCCCGGTTTCTTCATCCACCCTGCTGAGTTCCATTGCACCTGCATAGCCTTTCTGTTCGCTGATGAATGCGGTAATGTCATCGATCTCCGGCGTGTCGATAAACGCACACTGCAGGCGCACAGGCTCATTGCCACTGAGAAACAGCATGTCGCCCCGCCCGATCAACTGGTCGGCCCCCGGTCCGTCAAGGATGGTCCTGGAGTCGATGCCCGACATTACGCGGAATGCAATCCTGGCCGGGAAGTTGGCCTTGATCACACCGGTGATGATATTGGTGGTGGGACGCTGTGTGGCAATCACCAGGTGAATGCCAATCGCCCTGGCGAGCTGTGCCAGCCGGGAAATGGGCGTTTCGATATTCCTTCCTGCAGTCATGATCAGGTCAGCAAATTCATCGATCACCACGACGATAAAAGGCAGGTACCTGTGTCCCTTTTCCGGGTTGAGCTTCCGGGCAATGAATTTTTTGTTGTATTCCTTGATGTTCCTGACATGTGCCTTCTGAAGCATGTCATAGCGGTCGTCCATTTCAACACACAGGGAATTGAGGGTGCTGATTACTTTCTGTGTATCCGTGATGATCGCATCCTCGGTATCTTCCAGCTTTGCCAGGAAATGGTTTTCAATCTTGGAAAAGAGGGAAAGTTCCACTTTTTTCGGATCGATCATTACAAATTTCAGCTGTGCAGGGTGTTTCTTGTACAGCAGGGAGGCAATGATCGCGTTGAGCCCGACCGACTTACCCTGGCCGGTAGCACCTGCCACCAGGAGGTGCGGCATCCTGGTAAGGTCGAATGTGAACGTTTCATTGGAGATGGTCTTTCCAAGTGCAATGGCCAGCTCGAAATCTGATTCCTGGAATTTCCTGGAGCTCAGGATGGTACGCATCGATACAATCTTTGGGGTCTGGTTGGGGACTTCGATCCCTATGGTTCCCTTCCCCGGAATGGGTGCAATGATCCTGATACCCAGTGCCGCGAGACTGAGGGCAATGTCATCTTCCAGGTTTTTGATCTTCGAAATGCGGATCCCGGGAGCAGGGACAATCTCGTAAAGTGTCACCGTGGGACCGATCGTGGCCTTGATCTTGTCGATCTTGATCTTGTAGGAAGCCAGTGTCTCCACGATCCTGTTTTTATTGGACAGCAGTTCCTCGTTCGTGACAGTGGTATCGCCCGAGTCGTAATCGCGAAGCAGGCTCAGCGGCGGAAGCTTATAATGCGGCAGATCAAGGGTAGGATCATAGTCCTGCAGCTCCCCGGCGGCACCTTCTTCACTGATGCGCTCTTCGCTCTTGCTTTTGTTGACGGACATGTGCACATCTACGCTGTCCGGTGAGGTGCCGGTTTCCTCCATACTGCGTTCCTCCTTGCTGAGTTCGCTTACTACAAAGGATTCTTCTGGTGAACCGTTCATGCCTGCAGGCGTACCCTCTTGTTCCTCCTCTTGCTCAAATGTTGTTTCCGTGGGCACCTGGGCAGTGTCGGCATCCCCGTTCTCCGGCGCATCCGCAGGAGATGATTCCTCCTGTTTACTGTCGGTCATCTGTGCCCTTTTCTCCCTGATGCGATGCAACACCGGGGTGGTAAACAGTGTAAAAACGGAGAACATGAACAGCAGCACGGCTCCCGCCCCGGCATAACCCATTGCCGCGATCATCCACCTGCTGATATGATACCCGTGCGCCCCCCCCGGACCACTTCCCAGGTAGCCCGAAGCACTTCCGAAGATGACGCTGAGGGTAACTGAAGTCAGAATCAGCAGGATGAGCAGGTTGCGCGTTACCGCCAAGGTTTTCAGTATTCTGAGTCTGAACAGACCCAGTGCCCATACGATAAGGAGAACAGGGAAGATGAGGCTGGGAATGCCAAACCACCTGTTCAGGAAGGTGTCTGAAAGCCATGCGCCCCATTTGCCACCCTGGTTCTCCACAGTGATCTCCGGTCCGGAAAAAACTTCGGCCCACCTGAAATCCTGGTCAGTCTGCCAGTGAAAAAAATAGGAGATGAATGATAAAAACAGGTAAAAGGCAAAGAGGAGGAACACGATGCCCAACGCGTACCGGAACCGGTCATCCCTGAACAGGGACAACCTTGAATTAACTTTGTTTGACGTTGATTTTGACTGCTTCTTCTTTTTCCTGCTCATCTTGTAGTTACTCGGCAAAATATGACATGATACTGATCTGCTAATGTACAAATAACGTGGGCAGCTTCTTTATTCTTTTGTGAACAAGCTGTTAATAATATGTTCCATGGTCTCACGGGAAACGGGTACATACGCTTCAGGTATTTCAAACATTCCGGGATCCACTTTCCTGACTTCGTGCCCGAACATGACCAGGTGCATCTTCAGCATGCTCAACTGCACCCTGAAATCCGAGAGAACATGGTCGATGAAGTAATAAGGCGTTGTAATGTTGGGAGATTTGATACCGATGTCCTCTATGAAATAGACATCGTATTCGCCGTCAGCGTCGCAGACGATGCCCCTGGTGGACAGCATCCCGCAGACCGTGAGCGTGTCGGAAGTGACCTCCAGTGAAGGATTTTTTAATTGGGTGATTCCGGCAGGCACTTCCCCTTTTTTTCCGGTATGCACCACTTTTGTTCCAAAGAAATTGAGCATCGTAGTGACTGTATTCTTCCTCAGGTCAGCCACCTGGACCAGGCTGAACTGACCGAAATAGCCGTGGATTCTCGTGAAGACATGCTTTTTGGTATAATATGCTTCCATCATATCCGGAAGCAGGGAGGTGGGAATGTCTCCTGCCATGTGGTCCAGGTAGTTAACCCTATACCTGATGTATTCGGCTTCAACCTGGCCTGGTTTGCCGCTATTGCGATTGCATGCAAATGCGAACAGCACGAGCAGCAGGGGCAGAAGGATGTGTCTCAATCGTTGTTGCATGTTCTTTGATCTCAGCAAAAATAGGAATATTTGAAAGATATTGAAAAACATAAATTTCGAGGCTGCAAAAACTCTAGATTTGTATTTCATAAATTCCATGCATATGAAAAAAGTTGCTGTGATCGCTTTGGGAGGTAATGCGCTGTTGCGGGGTGACCAGGCCGGCACCATCGACGAACAGGAACAGAACACCACCGATACACTCGAAAACCTCGTCCACCTGATCAGGGAAGGATATGAACTGGTGATTACCCACGGGAACGGGCCACAGGTAGGCAATATCCTTATGCGCAACGATGCAGGGGAAAGCGTGTATGGTATTCCCCAGATGCCGCTGGATATTTGTGTGGCCGATTCCCAGGGAGGTATCGGGTATATGATTGAGCGCATGTTTCGCAACGTTCTGAAAAAACACCATATTGATAAGGAGATCGTTACGCTGGTCACGCAGGTCCTGGTGGAGAAAGAAGATCCTGCATTCAGTGCGCCTACCAAACGTGTGGGAAAGATTTATTCCCGCGAGGAAGCCGACCGGCTGTTGTCTGACAAAGGATGGGAATTCAAGGAAGACAAGAAGAAGCACGACGGGTGGCGGCGGGTGGTTCCTTCACCAAAACCGATCGGTATTATGAATGAAAAAGTGGTGGAGACACTGGCACGACAGGGAACCATCGTGATCGCGGCAGGTGGTGGCGGGGTCCCGGTATATATCGATGAAGAAGGACGTGTGCGTCCCGCCGAAGCAGTGATCGACAAAGACAATGCTTCATCACTGCTCGCTTCCCGTATCGGGGCAGATGAGTTTTATATCCTGACAGATGTGTCCTTTGTATACCTCAATTATGGTACCCCTGACCAGGAGGAGAAGGAATTCCTCGATTACAGGGACACGAAAGCCTACCTTGAGGCAGGAATGTTCGGTGAAGGGGACATGGCACCCAAAATATGGGCCTGCCTCGATTTTATTGAAAAAGGAGGTCGTAAAAGCGTGATTACCGAGGCTTTCAAGCTGGAAGATAAAAGTTATGGAACAAAAATTACCATGGAATACGAAGATTAATCTAATTTTGTACACCTGAATATAAACACACAACAGATATGGCTTATAATGTGCGCAACAGGAATTTTTTGAAATTACTTGATTTTTCACCAGAAGAGATACGGTTTCTGCTGGACCTCAGTTTTTCACTGAAAAAGGCCAAATACAGCGGCACAGAGGTGCCCCGGCTGAAAGAAAAAAGCATTGCCCTGATCTTTGAAAAAGCCTCCACGCGCACGCGCTGTGCCTTCGAGGTGGCGGCCTATGAACAGGGTGCACACGTTACATACCTCGGTCCGTCCGGATCCCAGATCGGTCAAAAGGAATCGATGAAAGATACTGCACGTGTGCTGGGACGGATGTACGATGGAATCGAATACCGCGGCTTCGGACAGGAGGTGGTCGAAGAGCTTGGTAAATATGCCGGTGTTCCCGTGTGGAATGGTCTGACCAATGAATTTCACCCGACACAAATCCTGGCAGATTTCATGACCATGCTGGAGCATTCCGACAAGCCATTGCACCAGGTTTCATTTGCCTACCTTGGCGATGCCAGGAACAATATGGGCAACTCACTGTTGGTGGGGGCTGCCAAAATGGGAATGGATTTCAGGGCCGTGGCACCAAAACAATGTCAGCCCGATGAGGCACTGGTGAAACAATGCAGGGAAATTGCCGAAGAGACGGGTGCATCGATCACCATCACCGATCATGTGGATGCCGGTGTGAAAGAGGTGGATTTCCTGTATACCGATGTCTGGGTCTCCATGGGAGAACCCGATGAAGTATGGAATGAACGCATCGAATTGCTGCAGCCCTACCAGGTGAACAAGGAGGTGGTTGAAAAGACCGGAAATGAAAATGTCAGGTTCCTCCACTGTTTGCCTGCTTTTCATAACAGGGATACCAAAGTAGGAGAGGAGATCTTCCGGAAATTCGGGCTCGAAGCCATGGAAGTGACTGACGATGTGTTTGAATCAGAACATTCCATTGTTTTCGATGAAGCGGAAAACCGCCTGCATACCATCAAGGCGGTGATGGTGGCCACACTCGGGGCATAGTCCATTGTCTCTTTTGCCCGTTCATGATTTTTTTATTGTGTCTTACCTGAAAGGGAGCACCAGGGAAATATGCTGTTTATTTTACAAATAAGTTGTTCATATGTTTTGAAAGACAACCTGTGACACTGAAATACTTCGTGCGTCGCTTTTGGAGAATGTCTGAAAAACAGATGTTTGGTATCCTTTACCGGACCATGTAAAATATGAACAGGAACAGCAGGGTGGCACATACCATCATTTTCATGCCGACCCCCATGAGGAAGCCCAGGAAAGAACCCCAGCCCGATCGCAATGCTTCGCGCTGCTGCTTTCCCGTCGTGAGTTCACCAATGAATGCGCCTGCAAACGGACCGGCAATGATACCAATGGGTCCAAGGAACAATCCCACGATCAGCCCGATGGTTGCTCCCCACATCCCGGCCTTTGATCCGCCATACCGTTTTGTGCCCCACACCGGGACCACGTAATCAAGGATGGTGACCAGGATCACCAGGAAGAGCATGATCCACAAGGAATTGTTGTAGGTCGCATTGTCTGCCACATACCTGGTCCATTTCAACAGCAGGTAGCCCACCCAGGCCAGCGGTGGTCCGGGTATAACAGGCAGCGCACTGCCAATCAACCCTACGACGATCAAGACGATTCCCCCTATGACCAATAGTACTTCCATAGTGCGCTTTTTTTACTTGTTTTGCAAGTAGCTTTTGCGGTGCGGACAAATTTATGAAATCTGTGGAAATATGACCATATTGCATTTAACAAAACTTAATACCCCAATATTTTTGATATTTTGCATATTTCCCTATATTTATTGAGTTAAGTACTTGGTGATGAAGGATAGTGAAAATTTATATGATAAAATCAGGGAGTTGATAGGGAAAGAACCCGGCAACCTGAATATTATGGAAGATACCATCGACGTGGATTTGCAGGTGGAGTATTTTGAATATTCCAAGCGGATTTCGCAGGAATATGACGGCGACTGGGCATTGGACCAGGTCGACCTGCTGTGCGATCCGGACTATCCTTCCGATGGCAAGAAACAGTTGCTGGCACGCCTTGCCACCATGGAAAATGTAGCAGCATTCCGGGCCATTGAATCCTACGCCAGGAATCCCGAGGACGCACTGAAGGACTGGAGCGCTCTTGCCCTCCAGGAGTCCAAAATGCACCTCGAGAGCCACCTGCTGGAGGAAAACCAGGTGTTTATTTCCACAGGACTGGGCGGAAAGGATAACAAACTGCGGTATTTCGTGGTGCTGATCGCCAGGAACCACCAGGATTTCTCAGATTTCCAGGTGAAAATCATACAAAGTGAATTTCCCTACATCATGAAAAAGTATGAAGCAGAGATCGAGGAGTTCGAATTCTCAGGTTACCTTGCCACCTTTACGCTGCTGCTTCCCATTCAGTTTGCCGTCAAAGATGTATTCACAGAAGGTATCGATGAATGCAACCTGTACGGTGATTTTTTAATGGAGAATTGTATCGTCACCAATGTAAAAAGGCTCACATTCAGTGAGGTAGAGGATTTTATTGAAAAAAGGAATGCCAAATAAATACCATCCCGGCAGCAAAGACAGGATAGGTATGTATTTGATTTGTGTAAAAAATGTCCGGATCAGACGTTGTTGTCTTCCAGATCCTCAAATTCCACACTCGTAAAATCCCTGGAACCAACAGTTACTTCTTCCTCTTCGGAATGGTCGGTCTCCATAACAGGAACATCTTCCGGCTCAATCATTTGCGGATTCGCCTCACGAATGAATTCAATCACTTCATTTAAACCGTCAGCAAATTTGTCAAAGTCCTCTTTGTAAAGGAAAAGCTTGTGCTTTTCATAAAAGAATTTGCCGTCCCGTCCAAAACGCTTCTTACTCTCGGTGATGGTAAGATAATAATCATTCCGCTTCGTCGCCTTGACATCGAAAAAATAAGTCCTCTTTCCGGCCCTTACAACCTTCGAGTGAATTTCTTCCCTGGGCTTTTCGCTTGCCATCCCGTCTTTTTTTTCTGATCCTTCTTCGTTCATTTCTGATGATTTAGTTAGGGTTCTTCAGATATTCAGTTTACGATTCCTATTCAAAAATGTAAAATATTTTGTTAATATTCAAATTAATATGGAAATCAGGCACAGATGCCATGACCGAAGATTCAGAAAAATAGTGTAAATTTGTCACAAATTAATTCAAAAAGAGGTTCTTTAGAAATGATCAGCAGAAGGCAAATCCGTATCAAGACGCTGCAAACGTTATATGCTTATTACAATTCCGGGGACGGACAGGTGTCCAAAGCAGAGAAGGAGCTGCTCTTCAATATCAACAAGGCATACGACCTCTACCATTCCCTCTTTGTTTTGCTGATTGAAATCGCGAATTATGCAGAATCGCGCATCGACCTGGCCCGCAAAAAGCTGGTTCCCACCGATGAAGATCTTCGCCCGAATACCCGGTTTATCGATTCCCGCCTGATTGAGCATTTCAGGAATTGTGACCAGTTGCTCCGGTATATCGATGTAAAGAAAATTTCATGGGTCAATTACCCGGAGCTGATTAAGGAGTTGTATGCTAGGATCATCGAAGATGAGGATTTCCAGGATTTCATGTCAGCAGAGCATGTCACATTCACCGATGAGATCAAACTCTTTAACCACCTGCTTGTAGATATCATTTATCCCAGCGAGAACCTGGAACAGGTGCTTGAAGAGCAAAGTATCTATTGGACCGACGACCTGGAGTATATGGTCAGCATGATAATCAAGACGCTGAAAAGGTTCCGGGAGGACGGGAGCCACAAGGACCCCCTGCTGCCACTGTATAAACCCACAGCAGGGTCAGATGTTCCCGAAGACAAGGAATTTGCCATCAAATTGCTGCGCAAATCAATTGCCAACAAGGAGGAATACATCGAATATATCAAGACCAATACAAAGAACTGGGACCTGGACCGGATCGCTTTCATGGATATTCTGATCATGCAGATGGCCATCGCTGAATTCGTTGGATTTCCGTCGATCCCAACCAAAGTGACAATGAATGAATACCTGGAAATTGCCAAAGTCTACAGTACCAGCAAAAGCAATGTGTTCATCAACGGGGTGCTCGATAAAGTGGCCAGTCAGCTGAAAGAAAGCAAGAAAATACGTAAATCAGGCAGAGGTCTTATCGGTGAATTTGATGATAGACCGCAGAAATAAATTATCTTTGCAGTTCGGATGAAACAAATTGCCGCATACGGGATAGGGGTATTGTTCCTGTTTGCCTGCAGTTGCGGGAACGGGAAACAGGATGAGAAGGAAACACAAAGTTCTTTAAATGATGTTGGAGATGCGGTGCCGGTGATACGGTTTGATACCCTGGTAAATGATCTTGGTACGATCAGGGAAGGCGAACAGCTGGTCGCCTGGTTCGATTATACGAATGAAGGAACGGTACCGCTGATCGTGCAGGATATCAAGGCAGGTTGCGGTTGCACCGTGCCCCGTTGGGACAAAGCGCCAGTGGCACCCGGCGAAACAGGATCCATCAGGGTGGTATTCAATTCCAGTGGAAAAAGCGGTGCCCAGAATATCAGAATCACCGTGCAGACAAATGCCGAAAATACCAGGGAGCAACTCTATCTGAAAGCGATTGTAGAAAGTAAACTTTAATTGAAATAAACATTTATTATGAATTCATTATTTGTATTGTTACAGAATGGCGGAACACCGGGTACACCGGGAATGCAATCACTGATCTTTTTGGTGCTGATCATCGTGGTTTTCTATTTTTTTATGATTCGTCCGCAAGTGAAAAAACAAAAAGAGATGACCAATTACCGTAGTTCGCTTAAAAGAGGCGACAAGGTGCTCACCAGCGGTGGACTGTACGGAAAGATCAACGATGTAAAGGACACTACCGTTACACTGGAAATCGCCGACAATATTATTGTGAAGGTCGATAAGACTGCCATCGTGAAGGATGCCTCAGATACGGATGTAGCTGCAAAGAAATAAACGGTAAATCACTTCTTTGAAGGAGTTCACCTGGCAGCTTGCAGGATGAACTCCTTTTTTTTAGTAATTTTAACTCCTGATGGCAGCTGAAGACTCGAGAAATAAATCCAGGCTTTCCGAATTCCGGAAAACAAAACACCTGGAATGGAAACGGAAGATGATCGTCTTCTCCTTCTTCCTGGCCATTGCCATCGTCATCTGGCTGCTCAATGCACTGAGCAAGAAATATACCACCGAGATCAAATACCCCATTTCCTACAGCAAGTTCCCCGAAAATAAAATGCTTGTGAACGATGTGCCTGATCACCTGGGGCTGAAGGTGAATGCACACGGCTATGCCCTGCTGAGCTATAAATTAAGTAACCGCCCCATCCCCCTTAGCTTCCCGGTAACATCCTTTACCATGAACACAGTGAACGGGGACACTTCCAGGTTGTTTCTCCTTACACGCTTTGCCAGGGAAAGGGTGGCCCGGCAACTTCCGAGTGAACTGCAATTGCTTGAAATCAGCCCTGACTCACTGATCTTTCAGTTCGCCACCGAAGTGAGCCGGAAAATACCGGTGCAACCTGTGATCAACTTTACACCGGGCAGGAATTTTATACTGAAAAACGAGGTGGCGATCCGGCCCGATTCAGTCCGGGTTACAGGACCTGATATATATGTCGATACATTGCAGGCAGTCCCGACGAAAACGATCGGCCTGGGAACATTGGAAAAAAGTTACAGGGGAATGGTCCAGCTGACGAGATTCCCGCGTATCAGGTATTCCACGGACCGGGTGGAATGTACGATTGAACTGGAGAAGATGACCGAGGTACAGGTCATGGTTCCGGTGCAGATCAGCGGGTTGCCCGACTCATTGCTGATGCAGACATTCCCCCAGGAGGTGCGGGTGACAGGCCGGATAGGATTGAGCAATTACGAACGGATCGTTCCGGAAGCTTTTTGGGCCGGTGTGGATTACGAGGAAACACTGGAAAATAAGTCGCGGTTACAGGTGCAACTCCGAACCGTGCCCAATGACCTCAGCGGGGTGAGTTTCTATCCCCAGACTGTCGAATACCTGTTATCAGTAAAATAATGCTGAAAATCGGACTCACCGGGGGAATTGGCAGTGGGAAGACACTTGTAGGCAGTGTTTTTCAGGAACTTGGGGTACCGGTATATGAGGCAGATAAGGAGGCCCGGCGGTTGATGGAGTCGGATGCAACTGTGATTGCCGGTGTGAAAGGGTTATTTGGCGAAGCTGCCTACGCCGGCGGTACACTGAACCGCAGCTACCTGGCAGATAAGGTGTTCGGCGATGATGACCTGCTCACCCGGCTCAATGATATTGTACATCCCGCTGTGCGCAAGGATTTTGACAGATGGACAAGGCGGCATGCCACCCATGCTTATGTGATGGAGGAGGCGGCGATCCTTTTTGAATCAGGCGGAGCCGCAGCGATGGATTTTACCGTTTTTGTAAAAGCGGAAGCTTCCGTGCGTATCAACAGGGTTATGGAAAGAGACCAGGTAACGGAAGCAGAAGTCCGGAAAAGAATGGAGCGGCAAATGAACGACCAGCAGAAGGAGTTGTTGTCCGATTTTGTGATTTACAACGACAATGATCGCATGATTCTGCCACAAATTGTAGATTTGCACAATAAATTTTCGAAACTAAACAGATAACAGATGGCAAAATTTGCTAAATGGGTTGGACTTGGACTGGGTTGGGCCGTGGGAGGTCCCATCGGCGGAATACTCGGACTCGCACTGGGTTCAATGTTCGATACCGGAGCTACACAAACCCAGGGAAGGATCTACCAGTCCTCAACAACAAGAAGAGGCGATTATGCAGCATCGCTGCTTGTACTGGTTGCCGCAGTGATGAAGGCAGATGGACGGATAATGAAAAGTGAGCTCGATTATGTGAAGAATTATTTCCATACCCGGTTTGGGAGCGATACCGCACAGGAGGCCATCGTCATGCTGCGGGATATCCTCAAACAACACATCCCGGTACGCGACGTTACGGCACAACTGAACCAGCGCCTGGATTATTCCTACCGGCTTGAAATGGTCCATTTCCTGTTCGGTATTGCCGCAGCCGATGCCGGGATCACGGAATCAGAGAAGGAGATGATCAGGAGGATCGCTGGATATATGAACATTACGTCCTCCGACATCGATAGCATCCAGGCCATGTTCATCAGCGCTTCAGATGCTTCTTACAAGATCCTTGAAATCGATACCACTGCTGCCAATGAAGAGGTGAAAAAAGCCTACCGAAGGATGGCCATGAAGTACCATCCCGACAAAGTAAGCCACCTTGGTGATGATTTTAAGCAGGTGGCACAGGAAAAATTCAGGAAAGTGAAGGATGCTTACGATAATATTAAAAAGGAACGGGGGATCAGCTGATCCGGCCCGGAAAAATAGAAAAAAATGAAAACGATCAATGTGAAAGACCTGATGGCGATATCCGGAAAAGGCGGATTGTTCAGGTACCTGGCGCAGGCACGCAACGGAATTGTAGTGGAATCTCTTACAGACAAGAAACGTACGGTGGCACCGCCAACTGCACGGGTAAGTGCGCTCGAGGATATTTCCATTTTTACGGAAACCGAAGACATGCCTCTGGCTGATGTGCTCTTCAGGATCCATGAAAAAGAAGCAGGTGGTATCACCGCCGATCCGAAATCGGGGAACGAACAACTTAAAGCCTATTTTGCGGAAGTCTTGCCCGAATATGATGCGGTGCGTGTATATGTATCTGACATCAAGAAGGTTCTGACATGGTACAGCCTGCTGCACGAACTTGGACTCCTTGAAGTCGTCGACAAGGAACAGGCAGAAGAAGATTCAGCAGCAGACGAAGACAGTGGCGCAAGCGAAGAGCAAGATGACAGTGCAGGTACCGGTAAAGCCAAAGACACAGAAAAGCCAAAGGATACTTAGAACTCTCTCCTCAGTTGTTTTCTTTCTGTTTGGCTTCTTCCCACAGTGCATCCATCTCTTCCAGGGTCAGCGCATTGATGTTCCTGCCATTTGCCCGTGCATGCTCCTCGATGTAGTTGAAGCGGTGCATGAACTTCAGGTTTGCACGTTCCAGCGCTGTCTCGGGTTCGATATCATATAACCTGGCAGCATTGACGATGGAAAACAGGAGGTCGCCGAATTCACTTTCCAGCTGCTCCCTGCTGCCGCTTCTCAGTTCACTGCGCACTTCGCCTACCTCCTCGGAAACCTTCTCCCAGATATCGTCAGGACTGGCCCAGTCGAACCCCACGGCACGTGCCTTGTCCTGTACACGATGCGCCTTTATCAGCGCAGGAAGCGTTTTCGGCACACCGCTGAGTACGCGCTTGGTGCCATTGTTTTCCTTCATTTTCAATTCTTCCCAATTGCTGATCACTTCCTTTGACCCGGTAACTTCCCGTTCGCCAAACACGTGCGGATGCCTGAAAATCAATTTTTCACTCACGGTATTGATCACATCGGTGATATCGAAAACCGATTTTTCATCACCGATTTTGGCATAGAATACAATATGCAGCAACAGGTCGCCCAGCTCCGTCCGAATCTCGTCCATATCCTTTTCGATGATCGCATCGGCCAGTTCATATGTTTCCTCTATGGTAAGGTTCCTGAGCGATTCCATGGTCTGCTCCCGGTCCCAGGGACACTTCTCCCGCAGTTCATCCATGATATCAAGAATTCTTCCGAATGCTTCCATTTTTTCAGACCTCGTACTCATTATAACTCTGTTTTGGTTTGTCAATAAATGGGGTTGCCAGACAGGTACTATGAAAACTCTACCCTGATGGTCGAGTCGGTATTCAGGTTCAGCAGGTCACGGGCCGATCCGTTCCGGATGGCAATCTCCAGCAGGTCGATGGAATTGAACAGTGCCAGCAGATCCCCGCCGGTGGTTTCCGAATAATACCTGTTCAGCCTGGTGATCCTGTAATGTTTGCTCTGTACATAAATGGTAAATTTCCTTTCCATGCCAAACCTGTCGAACAATTCCCGCGTGATATTGGTGATCGCATTGCCGAAAGAATCGATGTAAATCACTGTACCCGTGATGGTGTTGTTGTCCAGCGTTGCCCGCAAAGGTACCTGTTTTTTATAATCCGTTACCGGGGTACCCAGTGTACTGAATGAATCTCCCTGGATGATCCTGCATGCGGTTTTGCTGAAACAGGTGAGGGCCGGGAAACTTTCTGCCAGGTTCCCGCCTGTCCGCTCTATGGCAACGACTTCAGCACTCTCAGCATCACCCAGTAACCCCAAAATCCCGTTATCAGCAGTGAGAAAATAGTGTCCGTCAATTTTCGCTGCAAGCAACCTGCCTTCCGGGGAAGGCTCCGAACCCACTGCAATGATGTGCACAGAACCGTTTGGGAAGTGGTAGCAGCTGTTCCTTACTATAAAAGCTGCTTCGGAAACACTGTAGGACCGGATGCTGTTGCTGAGGGTGATCACCTGGACTTCTTTGCAGGAAGATAAAATGGCGCCTGTTACAGCGCCGGTATAAAAATCGTCTTTGTTCCAGTCTGTGGTCAGCGTAACAAAATGCATGTGGATCGTAACAGGAATTTCTATTGGAATGTTAAAAAAAACAGCTTATTTTGTCAGTACCAAAAGTAGTGATTATAATTCAATTTATGGCGCAAAAGGTCATCTATTTAGAAGGGGTGGAACCTATCGATTTCTTCGGTGTCAACAATGTTCGCTTTAACAGGTTAAAATCCCATTTCAGTGACCTGAAGATCGTATCAAGGGGGAATGAATTGAAGGCAGAGGGCGAGCTTGAGCGGATCAACCAGCTGGAAGAGAAGGTGGAATTGCTGGTAAAATTCATTCTCAAGTTCAACCGGCTTACCATGGACGATTTCGATGAAATACTCAGCGGCGATGCGGGTTATAAAATGGATGCCCCGGGTCCGAAAGATGAGGTGCTTGTGCATGGTGACCGGTCAAAACCCATCCGGGCGCTGACCATCCACCAGAAGCTGCTGGTGGAAGAAGCAGGAAAAAATGACCTTGTACTGGCAGTCGGTCCTGCCGGGACAGGGAAGACCTATACCGCGATTGCACTGGCGGTGCGGGCACTGAAAAGCAGGGAAGTGAACAGGATCATCCTCACCAGGCCCGCCGTGGAGGCGGGGGAGAAGCTGGGATACCTGCCGGGTGATTTTGCGCAGAAACTGGATCCCTACCTTCAACCCCTGTTTGATGCCCTGAGAGACATGATCCCTGCTAAAAAGCTCTTGCAATTCATTGAAGACAATACCATTCAGATCGCCCCGTTGGCATACATGCGCGGACGTACCCTCGACCAGGCTTTTGTGATCCTCGATGAGGCACAAAATGCTACCACAAGCCAGTTCAAAATGTTCCTGACAAGAATGGGGCCCAGTGCCAAATTCATCGTGACAGGTGATGTTACACAGGTGGACCTCCCGGGAAGGACACAGTCGGGGCTGATCCAGGCCATCGGAATACTGGAGGGGATCGAGGGGATCTCGGTGATCCGTTTTGATGAACGCGATATCATCCGGCACCGCCTTGTGAAAAAGATCGTTAAGGCATACGACCGTGAAGAAGACAGGCATACCTGAGTGTGAATGATCCACCGGAGATGGAAGGTTGACAGAAATTTAGTATTTTCGCCCTCTCAAAACGATTGTTAACCGAAAAAAGTATATCAGATGGCAGCATTAAAAGGTACAGCATTCAATTTTCCCGGACAGAAAAGTGTCTACCATGGCAAAGTAAGGGATGTGTATAATATCAACGACGAATACCTGGTCATGGTGGTTACCGACCGCATATCAGCGTTCGATGTGATCCTTCCCGAAGGCATCCCTTTTAAGGGACAGGTGCTCAACCAGATTGCAAATAAGTTCCTGGACGCCACGGCCGACCTGGTGCCGAACTGGAAACTCGAATCACCGGATCCCAATGTAACCGTCGGCCATTATGCCGATCCGTTCAAAGTGGAAATGGTGATCAGGGGATATTGTACCGGCCATGCCTGGCGGGAATACCGCGACGGAAAAAGAACGATCTGCGGTGTACCCATGCCCGACGGCATGCGTGAACACGACAAATTCCCGGAACCATTGATTACCCCCACCACCAAAGCGGAACATGGACATGACGAGGACATTTCCCGCGAAGAGATCGTTGCCCAGGGACTGGTTTCCGAGGAAGATTATGTTCAGCTTGAAGACTATACACGGAAGCTGTTCCGGCGGGGTACCGAAATGGCTGCCGAAATGGGCCTGATCCTGGTGGATACCAAGTATGAATTCGGTAAGAAAGACGGGAAGATTATCCTGATCGATGAGATCAATACCCCGGATTCTTCAAGGTATTTTTATGCAGAAGGATACGAAGAAAGACAGGACAGGGGAAATGAACAAAAGCAACTCTCCAAGGAATTTGTCCGCCAATGGCTCATTTCAAACGGATTCCAGGGAAAAGAAGGGCAGCAAATGCCTCAAATGCCGGAAGCATTTGTTGATGAAGTATCCGAACGGTATATCGAACTCTATGAGCGGATCACTGGCGAAAAATTTGTCAAATCCGATACTTCCGGGATCGAACAGCGCATTGAGAAAAATGTATTAAAGTTTCTTAATAAATAATTCGACGGGTTTTCTTTCGTTTATGTAATGATGATCTCCGGGAAAAAATACCTCAGCAGCCTGTTCCTTGTGCTGATGCTGATCAGTGCGGCCACTTTTGCACAGGAACCTGTCAAGGTGACCAGGTCTGACAATAAGGTGGTGCTTGAAGGCAAGGTCTATTATGTACACGTGGTAAAACCCGGACAAACGCTCTACTCCATTGCACGGGCATACAATGTCACTGAAAAGGAAGTAATCATTGAAAACCCGGGAGCATCATCCGACCTGCTGGTTGGACAGGTGCTCAAAATCCCCTCGGATCCCGCATCTGCTTTTTCTGTCGATACCGGCAAGACAGAGGAAGACCTGCGGAAACACATTCTGAAAGCAGGCGAAACAATCTATGCTATTTCCCGCATATACGAAATACCGGTGGACGAGATAATGCAATACAACCCGGGACTCGACATCAACGATATTCCCATCGGGCAGGAAATCCTGTTGCCACCGGAGGAGCCTGAACAGAACCAACTGGCCTTTGATGAGGAAGGCATGTTGTTCCATAAAGTGAAGAAGGGGGAGACCCTCTACTCCATTGCCAGGTATTACGGTGTAAGCGTCCGGGAAATCCGTACAGTCAATCCCGAACTTGGATGGGGTGGTCCCCGGAGTGGCGATGTATTGCGTATTCCGCAACCCAATACCACGGTTTCAGAAGTGTTCACACCCGATTCCATCATGGTGGATACGGTCATGCCGGAATTGGACAGCTCCGAAATGGAAGTCCCCTATACCTACGAAGAGCTGCAGATGGAGGAATATATGCCAGGCAAGATGTACCGCATTGTGTACCTTGTGCCGTTCAATTATTCCGAGATGGAACCGCTCGATTCGCTGCTCAGGAATGTAAAATCAGCACCCAGGCGGGACCGGATCAAAAAGGATTATATGCTGGAAAAACAGACCCCGAAATCCATTCCATTCCTTGAATTCCTCGAGGGGGCCCTGCTTGCAGCAGACGCACTCGCGAAAACAGGCATGGAGCTGGATATCCATGTTTTTGACACAAAACAAAGCATGTACACCACCAGGCAGATCCTGGAAAAGCCGGAAATGCGGAATGCTGACCTGATCATTGGTCCCTTCTATTCCTACAACCTGGAACTGGTGTCCGATTTCTCCAGGAAACACAGGATTCCGCTGGTAACACCATTTCATACAGGCGATTCGCTCCTGATGGACAATCCATACCTTTTTCAGCCTAACCCTTCTTACAGGGTTGAGTTTAAGCGTAATGCAGAATTTATTGCCCGCTCCTACGAGGATAACCTGGTCATGGTGCATGACGGAGATTCGGCCAGCATGGAGCGGATTGAATATTACAAACAGCAACTCTTTGATGAACTGGAGAAGTATTCAGCATTGGAAACAGTGTTGTTTAAAGAAGTGATCGTCCGCAATGGCGCTACTGAGGACCTTGTCCATGCACTGAATCCCGACAAAAAGAACGTGATCATCCTGCCAACCTTTGATGAAGCGTTTGCCAGCCAGGTGACGAGCAGGATCTATTACGAAGTGAAAAACTACGATATTGCGCTCTTTGGTTCTACCTACTGGCTGGGATTCAATAACATAGAAATACCTTACATCCATGCGTTGAACCTGCGGATCTCACATACACATTATTACGATTATACCGATCCTGAATACCTGCATTTCCTGCGCGAATACAGGCAGAATTATTTTAAGGAGCCGGGATCATTCACCCGGAATGGTTGTAATTTCGGAGTCACCGGGTATGACCTGAGCCTCTATTTCATCTCTGCACTGCAGCGTTTTGGTCCGAAATTTATCCTGCACCTGGGGGAACACCATCCCGTAGCAACAATCTGTGACTTCAATTTTCAAAGGATCTCCCGTCGGGGCGGCTACGAAAATGTCGCCATGCAGTATTACTATTTTGACGACGATCTGCGGGTGGTGGAGATAGATATTCCTGAACAACCCCCGATGCACCGGTATAGGCGCCCAGCAGGCGTTGATCCGCTCTATTTCAGGTGGTTGCGTTCGGAACCCGACAGTACGTTCAGCAAACAATAAGCAGGTACATGCATCAAACATCAGAATGATTCAGAAAGAGCGGATTTTCGACCTTACTCCCGATCTGCATGCGGAAGGGAATGTCATCTACTGGATGAGCAGGGAGCAACGGGCTGAGGATAACCCCGGTCTGCTCTGCGCACAGCAGCTGGCTACGGTTATGGAGACGAACCTGTCGGTGGTCTTTACCCTGACCGGTGATTACCCTGGAGCGGTGCTGCGGCATTATGATTTCATGATCAGAGGATTGCACGAAACGGCCACCAGCCTGCATGCACTGCATATTCCGTTTTACCTGCTGGTTGGCGATCCGCCGCAACGGATCGCGGAATTTATAAGGGACCATGGAACGGGCACTGTTGTTGCGGATTTTGATCCGCTGCATATCAAGCGGCAATGGGTGGCGGCGGCCATGCAATCAACCCGCGCGAAGTTCCTTGAGGTGGATGGACACAATGTTGTGCCTGCCCGTTTTGTCAGCGAAAAGATTGAATTCGGCGCATATACCCTTCGTCCGAAAATCCGGCGTCACCTCGACCGGTTCCTGGAAATACTGCCGGCACTGCGTCCGATGGACAGTCATGCGGCTTTGCCGGAACTGTTTTCACCCGGCGATGTGCTCGATTCCCTCCGTCTTGACCGGTCGGTGGGGCCTGTAGACCGGATCTCCCCGGGGAGCAGTGCAGCGACCGAAACACTGGAGGTATTTATCGGGGAAAGACTGAAAGGCTATGCCGAACAGCGCAACGACCCCAACCTGCAGATGACTTCGGATCTTTCGCCCTACCTTCATTTTGGACAGATTTCTGCAATGCGCGTTGCCGTTGAAGTATTGCGACAGCATCCTTCTGATGCAGACAGTGAAGCCTTCCTCGAAGAACTGATCGTCCGGAAGGAACTGTCGGACAATTTCTGTCATTACCATCCCGGTTATGACACCACCTCGGGGTTCCATGAATGGGCGAAAAAGACCCACGAAGCGCACCGGAACGATGAAAGGGAATATGTCTATACCAGGGAGCAGTTTGAGCAGGGCGCAACCCATGACCCACTCTGGAACGCTGCACAGATGCAGATTGTCAGACACGGCAAGATGCACGGTTACATGCGGATGTACTGGGCCAAAAAGATACTGGAATGGACCGAAAGCCCCGAACAGGCCATGGAATTTGCCATTTATCTGAACGATACATATTCACTCGACGGCCGGGATCCCAGCGGTTATACCGGCATTGCCTGGTCGATCGGGGGAGTGCACGATCGCGCCTGGAAGGAACGGCCGGTGTTTGGTAAAATTCGCTACATGAATTACAATGGTGCCAAACGTAAATTTGATGTGCAGGCGTATATTCGTTCCGTCAATAAATTGTAATGAATTTCGCGGGCAGACAACAGGCCGGCAGAAGCCAAAACGGAACGTGTGGTCTTGCAGCATATTGCCAATCGCTTAAACGATAGTAGAATAATTGACCAACAGACATTTGAATGAAACATATGCAGATATGAAGAAATATTTTTTTTTACTTGTTGCTCTTCCGTTATTTATCGCCTGTAAGCGCGATGCAGAGACCCATGAGAACTATGTGGTGATGGTCTCATTTGATGGATGTCGCTGGGATTATCCGGATATGTACAAAACACCCTCGCTCGATGGGATGGCTGCGAATGGAGTGAAAGCGGAACGTGTGATTTCCTCCTTTCCCACGAAAACGTTCCCCAACCACTATTCCATCGCCACCGGGTTGTATCCCGATCACCACGGCCTGATCAACAACTCCTTCTATGCACCTGAACTGGAGTTGTTCTACCGTATCGGGAACCGTGAGATGGTGCAGAATGGCGATTTTTACGGAGGTGAACCCATCTGGAATACAGCGGAAAAACAGGGCGTCACAACCGCATCCTTCTTCTGGGTGGGCTCTGAAGCCCCGGTGCAGGGAATGCAGCCCACCTACTGGAAAACCTATGATGGCAGCATCCCGTTTTCAGCCCGGGTCGATACCGTGATCAACTGGCTCAGACTGCCACTGGATAAAAGACCCCGACTGGTATTTCTCTATTTCGATCAACCCGATGGCATTGGGCATGATTATGGCCCGGTGCACCCGGAGACAGGGAAGGTGATAGAAGAACTGGATGATATCGTTGGAACCCTCCGCAGGAAGATCAGCAGGCTTCCCTATGGCAACCGGGTGAACCTGGTGGTCACTTCGGATCATGGAATGGGTGCCATCAGCCCCGGTAAGTATGTGAATCTTCACGACCATATAAAAGAACACTGGATCGAAGATATTGCCGGGGGCAACCCGATGTACCTGGTGGATGCGGAAGAGGGTTTCGAGGATTCGGTGGCCCTGGCCCTTGACCGCGCTGAAGGAATCACAGCCTGGTATAAGGAGGATGTGCCTGGATACCTGAACTACGGAACACATCCGCGGGTTAAGGATGTGGTGGTTGTGGCCGACAGCAGCTGGTCATTGGGAACCTCGCCCGATCCTTCAGGATATACCGGCGGCGCACACGGCTACGACAACAGCAATACCGATATGCATCATATTTTTTATGCCGAAGGACCTGCTTTCAAATCCGGGTACACATATCCGCCATTCGAAAATGTGGACATCTATCCGCTGATCGCAGAAATTCTCGGTCTCGATCCGGCTCCGGTCGATGGAAGGCTGGAGGATGTGCAGGGAATGCTTAAATAGCGACCGGCGGGTTTACTCGCCCATGTGCTCCCTGATCACTCTTTTAAGCCAGGGAAGCATCACGAAGATCAGGATCACCGATAAAGCAGCCAGGACAGTGTTGGTCACGAAAAAATATGCTTTGTGGTCATATATGTCCCACAGACCGGAAAGCACGCCTGATAACTTATTTCCTATGGATGTAGAGAGGAACCACCCTCCCATCATCAGTGCCGTAATTCTTTTCGGACTCAATTTTGAGACCAGGGAAAGTCCCATGGGACTCAGGAACAACTCCCCAACGGTAATGACTGCATAGGTGCCAAATAACCAGCCTACCGAAGCTTTCGATTCGCCGTTATTCGTGGCAATTACTGCGAAGATCATGACCACTGCCGAGAGTGCCGTGATCACCATTCCCCATCCAATCTTTGCAGGAGTTGAGAAGTTCGGTTTACCCCGCTTCTTCCTCCGATGGTTCAGTATATTGAAAAACCCTACTACCAGCGGTGTGAACAGGATGATAAATCCTGGATTGATGGACTGGAACAGCTCTGTCGAAATCAGGTTTTTCTTTCCCGATTCAGGCCATTCTTCTTCAGGGATATTCTCAAAATAGGGATGTGGACCCATTGTTGTTTTTGGGTCGCCGTGCTCGTCGAGAACTTCTGAACCATGCAGATCAACGAGGGGAATCTCACGCGGTGCAGTGGTTACTACCTGGCTCATATTTAGTTTCTCAATGGTCCCCTCAACTGATTCAGGAATTTCACGGTTGGTGTATTTCTGCGCCCAGATTGTCAGTGCGGCCCCATTCTGATGGAAGATCGCCCAGAAAATGATCACAGCTCCAAATACTGAAAGCAGGGCTTTTATAGGTTGTTTGTCTTCAGTACGCGCTTTCCTGAGAATATTGATGTAGAAAATTACAACCACCAGGCTGAAGAAAAGAAAGGCATCTGTTGAATCTGAACTGAAAATGTTTCCCGGAATCATCCAGCCGAGAATTGCTGCAACAGTGGCAGGCAGGAAAAGTGTACCGAAGATCCGCTTCATCTTGATGTCATCTTTCCTGGGTGGACTGATAACGTCAGCCTTCTTTATGTCGGTGGCATAGGTCTGGCCAAACCAGAACCAGATTACCCCGAGGAGCATTCCGATACCTGCTGCTGCAAAAGCCCAGCCCCATCCGTAATTGATGCGCAAATAGGCTGCTACAAAATTTGAGAGAAATGCGCCAACATTGATTCCCATGTAGAAGATATTGTATCCGCTATCCTTCATCTCCTGGTATTTCGGATTGGCATCATAAATTTTCCCAACAAGGGTGGAGATATTTGGTTTAAAAAGACCGTTCCCCAGGATGATGAAAAGTAGCGAGAGATAGAAGGTTGTTTCATTGTAAAACGACAAGCCGAAATAACCCAGTGAAAAAAGAATACCCCCGATCGTGATCGATAGCCGGTATCCCAGGTAGCGGTCAGCCAGTAAACCACCGATAAATGGTGTCAGGTATACAAGTGCAAGATAAGAACCGTAAATATCACTTGCTTTTGCACCTGAAAAACCCATGCCCGGAAAGAAAGCATCTTTGCTTTCGGTCATGTAGAGGAAGAAAATTCCTATTAACAGATAAAAGCCAAACCGTTCCCACATTTCTGTAAAAAAAAGTACCATCAGACCCTTTGGATGCTTTCCGCTTCTTGCCATAGTGTTTTAAATTACATATTTACGAAGTCACAAATATAGAAATCTTTTTCAGCTTCAAAAGAGAAATTGAATTGAAGAATGTCAGGATCTTTGCGCATTCCCTGTCTTTACCTAACTTTACATTAAACTTTATGCTATGAAAGTATTTCCCGCTGAGTCAGTCCGCGAAATTGACCAGTATACCATACAACACGAACCCATCAGGTCCATCGACCTGATGGAACGTGCAGCGACCCGTTTTACAGACCGCTATGTTCGTCATTACAAGGTGAACAGGCCTGTGTTGGTCTTTGCAGGACCCGGGAACAACGGGGGCGATGCCCTGGCCACTGCACGGCTGCTTTCGTTGCGTCAATACAGGGTTACCGTATTTTTGGTCACTTCCTCCGGCAAGCTCTCCGACGATTGCCAGGTGAACCTGGAACGCATCAGGGAAGCGAATTCTGTTACAGTCAACCGTATCCAGGACAAAGATGATTTTCCTGTCATACAGCCGGGGGAAGTCCTGGTGGACGGACTCTTCGGTTCAGGATTGACGCGCGTGGTGGAAGGTGTCTACAGGGAGCTGATCCGGCACCTGAACGCATCAGGGAATTCCATTGTTTCTATCGATATTCCGAGTGGACTGTTCGGAGAGGACAACAGCAAGAATGATCCCGGGGCCATTATCCGGGCCGAACAGACCTACACTTTTCAGTTCCCGTTCCTGGCATTTTTCTTTGCCGAAAACAGGACCTATACAGGAAAATGGCACGTTTTGGATATTGGTCTGCATGAGGATATCATCAGCCGCACACCTGCAACCTATCGCGTGATCGGCCGACAGGCAGTGGCTGCCATGCTGCCGGAGAGGAAAAAGTTCGATCACAAGGGTATCTATGGGCATGCCCTGTCCATCGCAGGTTCCTGCGGAATGATGGGTGCGGCACTGCTTACCGGTGAAGCAGCCATGCGCAGTGGTGCAGGACTGGTTACATTGCATGTGCCCGGAACCGGTAACAACATCGTGCAAACAGCTTTCCCGGAGGCGATCGTCAGTATGGATATACATGACCGTTGTTTCAGTGCTCCTCCCGGAACGGAAAAATACACGGCGATCGGAGCAGGCCCCGGACTGGGAATGAGCGAAGAAAGCCGTCACGGACTGAAAGCCCTTCTCAAACAGGCAACACAACCACTGGTGCTGGATGCTGATGCACTGAACATGATGGGAGCGAACCCTTCCTTGCTGGAGCTGCTTCCTGAACATGCGATCCTGACCCCCCATCCCCGTGAATTTGACCGCATTGCAGGAACTTCAGAAAATGCCTGGAACCGCCACCTGAAGCAAATCAGCTTCTCTGCGAAATACAAAGTAATCATCGTGCTGAAGGGCGCCTACACAGGAATTTCCTTTCCCGATGGAAGTTACTGGTTCAATATTACGGGTAATCCTGGAATGGCAACCGGGGGAAGTGGGGACGTGCTGACAGGAATAATTTTATCTTTGCTTGCCCAGGGGGTAGCTCCCGGCGATGCTGCACTCACGGGTGTTTACATCCACGGACTGGCAGGAGACCTGGCTGCCGTTGCCCTTGGACAAGAGGCAATGATCGCCAGTGATATCATAAAACACCTTGGCAAGGCGTTTATTAAAGTACATGATACTCCGTTCCTTAATGAAGGCAGAACGGGAGGAATTTTCCAGTAGAAAAGCTAAAAAAACACAAACAATGAGACGTACATTCCTGGTACTGTTACCGATACTCTTTACTGTTGCATGTTCTACACCCAATCGCTTCCTGGTTACAGGGGTGGGGTATGAACCTCAGGAGAATAATTCAATACTTATTTATGCCTTGCCCAAAACCGGGCTGAAGATACATATTGACTACCGGAAAGAGGTATTCATACCCGGTCCCTATGCAGATTATGCACAACGCCAGCTTGGCATTGAAGGGGTAAGGAAGGTGCGCTCGGAGACCTGGCATATTGACGGGGCACGGATAGAAAGCACGACCGAGCCGGATTTTTCCCGCATATACAGCCTTGCAGGCGTTGAGGGGGTGCCCGACATGGGAATCGTTGACTGGGCGGAGCAAAACAATCTCATCGTGCGTGGCGATTACCGCATCAGTACCGGAATCAGCACGATTTCCGGCCAGGATGGTCAGGAAGGGTTACTGTTTACCGATGTGACCATGGAACCCAATATGGAAAAAAAGGAACAGACCGTCTACAAGACATTGATTACCGATACTTCGTTTGTCCGGGTCCCTGTCACAACCGAACAGATGGAAAGGAAAACCATTGAAAGGAAGGCGGAGGAAGCTGCCCGGCTTATCCTGGAAATACGTTCAGACCGTTATTATTTGTCGGCAGGACTGGTGGACCCGCTGCCGGCTGATTTTGATATGGAGACAGCCATGTCGGGTCTTGACAGGCTGGAAGAGGAATACCTCTCCCTCTTTATTGGAAAATCGTATACTGAACAGCTCAGCAAAGGGTATTTCCTGCTGCCATCCGGATCGCTGGAACCTGAACGTTATTCCCTGGAGCTTTTTTCAGAAGCCCTCGGGATCGGGGCGCCTGAAGGAACCCCTGTCGAACTGGTGATTACCCCTGCAGGAGATGCACGAAGCCTGAGAAACCTGCTACCACAGGAACCCGAAGCAGCGCTCTACAATCATTTCTACTATCGCATACCCGAAACATGCGATGTCTCGCTTTCATATAATGCGCAGGAACTTGCACGTAAAAGGATTTCTGTCTTCCAGTCAGGTGCGCTGGTAAACGAAAAGGTACACTTTGAATAATCTGCAATATACAGCCCACAGTCCCCGGCAACTCTTGTTCCCGGTGTGCGAACACCCTACATGCCTGAAAAATTCAGGCATGCAGGTCACTGCTTTCCTACCGGAGGCTATTGTTTGGTGATGCTGATCACCCGCACCTGTTCACGGTCTTTGGTGGAAATACGGAAAAAATATACGCCTTCACTGAAAGATGACATATCGACCGGAACCACATCTCCGGGATGCACCCGGCTGTATTGCTCCTGGCTCAGCAGTCTTCCCCCCGCATCCTGGATCTCCACCATGAAATCTGTCGGATCAGGCACATCAAACTGAATGCGCAATGCGTCGCGCACGGGGTTGGGATAGGCGATGATCTGCCAGAGGATGGGGTCCATGGAGAACCCGACATCTTCAAGGAACGACTGCTGGAATCCCTGTGTTAATACGAGATCACCCTGCGACAACGTGGTGACGGCAACTTCCCCCAGCGTCCACGAGAGACTCAGACCACCTGCTTCGGAATAATTTCCTGCAGAGGCGATTACCGTGGGAGAGAGCTGAACACCCTGTGCCATTACCAGCTGACCGGCAAGTAACGCACCTGAAACGAACAATACTATTTTTCTCATGGTTCAACTATTTGTTCTAATCTCTTACATGCAACTTCATGTCCATACTACCTTTTAACGTAATCCACCCAAAATAGGTTCACCCCGGGCTTCATTTTACCAATTTACGAAAGCAGCCGGGTTTTCCGGGATCCGGTTGCTGAAAAATTCAGGAACGATGGTCAACCTGCTGAAAAAATTGACGAATGGACACAAAAACCCCCGGTAACCAGGCGAAGCCGGTCTGCCGGGGGTCATGCATCGTTGCAGCAAGTGCCGGCTGATTTTTTACCCGTATGCCGGCAGATGCGCAGTGGCTACTTTACAGGCACATCTTCAAGAAGTGCCACGAGGAACTTCCAGAATTTGTCCACGGTTTCGATATTCACCTTTTCATCGGGAGAGTGCGGGAAACGGATGGTTGGTCCGAACGAGATCATATCCAGCTGTGGATATACTCCCCCGAGCAGCCCGCATTCCAATCCGGCATGAATGGCCTTGATCTCCGGAATTTTTCCGAATTTTTTCTCATACACGTCCAGTGAAGTTTGCAGCACCGGGGAATCCATGTTGGGTTTCCAGCCAGGGTAGGCACCCTCGAGGCTCACTTCTGCATCCACCAGGTGGTAGATGGCAGCAATTTTCCACGCAGTGGCTTCCTTTGCAGAATCCACCGAACTCCTGGTGAGGCACCTGGCAGCGAATTTCCCATCTTTGAATTCAACTACGGCCAGGTTGTTGGAGGTCTCCACCAGTCCGGGCATCGAAGCACTCATCCGCTCCACGCCGTGTGGTGTGGCAAATACCGCGCGAATCAGCTTGTACTGGTCCGCAGCAGCTGCAACTTTTACCGGCAGCTCCACCTGGTCCGCTGAAAAGGCAAGGTCAGGCTCTGTCTCTGCGAATTCCCTTCCGTAAATTGTCTGGTAATTGTTAACAAATTTTTTGAATTCCTCCACCTTGTCGGCTGCAACAGCCACGACGGCATATGCTTCCCGCGGAATGGCATTCCTGAGGTCTCCGCCGCCTGCCTCGGCAAGGCGAACGCTGAAATCTGCTTCCGCCTGCATCAGGAACCGGAAAATCAGGTTGTTGGCATTGGCACGTCCCATCGGAATATCCAACCCCGAGTGACCGCCTTTGAGTCCTTTCACCTGGACCCTGAAGGCCTTGAGATCAGTGGGCGCAGGCTCTTCCTGGTAGCCTTTCTCCGCGTTGATATCAATACCACCTGCACAACCCACGTACATTTCACCTTCGCCTTCGGAATCCATGTTGATCAGGATATCTCCTTCCAACAGACCGGGTTTCAGCCCAAAGGCACCGGTCATACCGGTCTCCTCATCAGTAGTGAACAACGCCTCGATGGGACCATGTTTCAGGCTCCCGGATTCCAGCACCGCCATGGCAGCTGCAACACCAATACCATTGTCTGCGCCGAGTGTGGTGCCATTGGCTGTCACCCACTCGCCATCAATCACGGCTTCGATCGGATCGATCGCGAAATCGAAATCCTTGTCGGAGTTCTTCTGCGGCACCATGTCAAGGTGTCCCTGCAGGACCACCGTCTTGCGATCTTCCATACCAGGCGTGGCTGGTTTCTTAATGATCACATTGCCCACCTCGTCAACGATGGTCTCCAGTCCGAGGTCCTCACCGAATTTTTTCATATAGGCGATCACTTCGGCCTCCTTCTTGGAGGGCCTGGGAATTTGTGTAAGCTCATGGAAATTTTTCCAGATCTCTTTCGGTTGTAAATTCTTTATTTCACTCATTTTCTTATTGTTTTTCATTTGATACGTACACGGACGGATCGACATCAGGTATGAATGTGTGTTTTTCATGCCATTGACTGATCAATCCCCGTTCTCTCCTGAAGGCAGCTCCAGTCCGAAATTCTGTCTTTTATCAGCCTGCTTCAGTTTAAAAGCCAGGAAGATAGAGATGACCCCACAGAGTACGAGAATCAGGATCGGGATCCTGTAATCGTAGTAATTCAGCATTTCATTCGCCTGCATCAACTTAACCAGCTCGCTAATCTCTCCGCTGGTAAGGCTTCCGGTTGCAGCAAGACTTTTTCTGATTTCCACGAGAAACTCCTGGTCGATAGATCCGGCAAAATCATCGTCACGCTCCCTGATCTCATCGATGATATTATCGAGACGAAGCATGACCTCTTCTTTTGGCTGTGATGCGGTCACCTCCATCTCTGTTCTTACCTCATCAATTTCAGCCTTGGTGTCGGCATTGACCGGAATGGCAATCAACAATGCGCCAATCCCCCAGAAAAAGAGTCCCAGTCCCCAGTTCTGAACTGTAAACATGGAAGCATAGGCTGTACCCAGGCGATTCTCCGCGACAATTTTTGCCACAGAGGGCCACATGGCGGCAGGTACCAGTGAGAAGGCGATTCCCAGGCTAAGCAGTCCCATGTACGCAAAGGTCGGGCTGTTTGAGAGGGCCATGGAAACATGGGCAAATATAAGCAACAAGGCACCCAGCATCATCAGCGATGCTGCCTTTCCGCGCTTGTCGACAATGCTTCCGAAGATGGGTGTAAATATGATGGTCCCAAGCGGGATCAGGGCAGCGGTCTTTGGACCGTTTACCAGCCAGAGGCCGATCATTTCACGGTTGGTATAGACGATCCCTGCGAATAATCCCAGGATGACTATCCTGGCAATATTCTTTTGGGCAACCCCTTTGATATAGTTGGGAATCAGGGTGATGCCGAGGGCGAAAAAGAAAACAATGATATATACAAATGCATTCCCCATTGCCTCGCTCCCGAACATCACAACAGATGCTCCTTCCGGCAGGATGTAGGTAAATCCGAATTTATTCACCAGCAGATCAGGTGCATACTGTATGAAGGGGAATACGGCTGAATAGAAGGCCACACATAATAACGAGATATAGACAAATGAACTGTTTTTTACCAGTTTCACCAGGTCACTGAATTTGAAATCCTCTGAAGTGTCGGCCTTGGCTTCAGTGGCAGTATGAGGTTCTTCATTTGCAGCAGCCATGGCAATTGCCCTGTCCTGCCTGTCAATCTTGATGTCAAAGAAGGTGTAGATGACAAACATGATCATTGCAATTCCGATCAGTCCGGCAGCGAAGGTTACGGCCGGCGCAACGGTTCCCCCGGCTATGTCCAGCGAAATGGCGATCGCGAGTGCCGAACCCAGGCGGCCGAATCCCATATTGATTCCCATTGCCAGGGCAATTTCATAGCCCTTGAACCATTTCACCAGGGTACGCATGACGATCACACACACAACCTCCAGCCCGATACCAAACAGGATCCGACCGATAATAAGGCCTGCCAGGGTATTGTTCTCCATAATCATACCTGAGGCAGTCAGCGCTGAAACCAGGCCCCCCAGTGCGGCCAGTCCGCCAAATACATATCCCGCTATCCTGATACCCCACTTGTCCAGGATGATGCCGCCAACGATGATCATTCCGAAAACATTGGCAATTGTGGTCAGACCGATGATCCTTCCGAACTGTTCGCTTGTAAAACCGTATTCATTCTCCATCAGGTCCTTCAAACCTGAGTAAAAGTCCTGGAAATAGTAGGTTGCAAACATCAGCCCACTGATCAGGATCATCACAAGCCATCGCATCGCGGCCGAATCCCTTAATGTTTTTTGAGGTGCATTCATGCTATTACGTTTTATGAGTTTGAAAAAAATTAAAACTCAAATGTAAGAAAAATGTCTTTCCTGCCGCCGAAACATTTTCCTTTTTCAGTCGTTATACAGCATACCGGTTGGTGCGGGAATTTTTTTGATTATTTTTACCACCGGTCCGAAGAAATGAAACCCCCATCATTGGGAATAGATATTTGGCTTCGCCGAGCTAAAGGTTCAGCGGAGCAATGACAAAAGAACATGTATATTTGGAACGAAGTAAAGATCAACATGATGAGGGTTACTCATAACATAATAATTTTTAGCGGTATTCGTGAGCTCACTGCGTTCGGTTCGCCGGGCACCTTGTTAAAATAAATATATAAGGAATATGATACGTCTTGTGATTGTTTTTGCTGCTGTTATGATGGGTCTGAATATCAACGCACAGGAGGAGATCAGGTGGTATACCCTGGAAGAGGCCATTGAACAGAACAGCAAGGAGCCACGCAAATTCATGGTGGATGTGTATACCGACTGGTGTGGCTGGTGCAAGCGCATGGATGCCACTACTTTTTCAGATGGTGAGATTGCTTCCTATGTGAACACGCATTTTTACCCGGTGAAATTCAACGCCGAAATGAAAGATTCCCTCACCCTGGGGGACCGTACCTATTATTTCATTGATAACGGAAGGAGAGGGTACCACGAGGTTGCAGCCATCCTTACCAAGGGAAGACTTTCCTATCCCACCATCGTCTATCTTGATGAAGAGCTCAGGCATATCAGCGTGGAGCCTGGTTACAAGACAGCAGCGCAACTGGCAGAAAAACTGATTTATTACAAAGAGGAAAAATACAAGGCACAGCAGGATCCCATGGGTATGTAGTTCAGTGTAATTTCATTTGCCAGAACCTCACATTCATTCCCGAAAAAGTGTTGTTCATACAATAAGTCGTGTTACAGGCACCCGGTTTGTCTGTTCATGCGTAATTTTAGGGGTATACAACTACAGCCATGCTACCCCGGAAGAAAAGAAAAATTGTGATTGTGAACCGCGGAAAAAGCCATCTTCACCTGCATTATCTAAACGGTGGTCTGCCTGGTAAAGACAAGATACTGGTCAGGTCCCGCAAAGTGTTCCGCCCCGGTCCGGGAAAGCATACCCTGCATTTCTTTTACGATGACCGGACCGTGCTGCTGGATGCTCCCCCGGGCGGAAATATTCATGTGGAGGATATTGTATCACCACTGGACAACCGCTATATGGGCAAGAGCATTACCCTGCCAGGCGACATCGCAAGGATGAAAATCACCTGCAGGGAACAGTTCTCGATTGCAAGCATCATTGAGGGACTGGAAGACGATCGAAAATGAAGGGCTGTCATCTAGAAAACCTTGCTTGCGATGCTCCTGATATTGTCTGAAATCCCGATGGTGTAGTAATGAATGGCCGGCACATCGTGTGCCTTAAGTTCCTTCGACTGTGCGATGGTCCACTCCACCCCAAGCGCTTTTGCTTCCTCATTGGTTTTGCATTTCCTTGCTTCTGAATAGAGTTCAGGAGGTATCTCCAGGTGGAACACGCGCGGAAGCAGTTCCAGGTCTTTCAGCGTATTGATGGGTTTGATACCCGGAACGATCGGCACATCAATGCCGGCAGCCCTGCACCTGTCCCTGAACGCAAAGAATTTTTGATTGTCGAAGAACATCTGGGTGACGATGTAATCAGCACCTGCTTCCACTTTTTTCCTGAGCCAGTAGAGATCCTCATCGCTGTTGGGCGATTCGAAGTGTTTTTCCGGGTACCCGGCAACACCTACCGAAAAATCCGTGGGTTTGGGATCCTTGAGATCGGGCTCCAGGTATTTCCCCTGGTTCAGGTCCATGATCTGCCTGACCAGTTCGCTGGTATGGGCATGACCTCCTTCCACCGGGAGAAAATCACGCACCCCGTGTGGCGGATCTCCCCTGAGAACCAAAAGGTTATGCAGTCCCAGGAAATGCAGGTCGATGAGCAGGTCTTCGGTTTCCTCTTTGGTAAACCCTCCGCAGATCACATGGGGCACCACCGTCTTGTCGTACTTGTTCATGATGGCGGCGGCAATGGCCACGGTGCCGGGCCTTTTGCTGATGATTTTCCTTTGCACCGTTCCATCGGGTTGCTGTTTGTACACAGATTCCTGCTGGTGGTACGTGATGTTGATGTTCAGTGGGTTGAATTCGATCAGGGGATCGATGGCATCGTAGATGGTATCCAGTGTCCGCCCTTTCCTGGGAGGCAATAATTCAAAGGAAAACAGTGTTTTGTCAGTATTTTTTAATTGATCAACGACCTTCATTTCTTACTTTTTCAGTTTTGGGAGTTCGAAAATACAAAACAAGCAGCATATTTTACAGGTTCCGGAGGAATTATTACAGATCATTACCTGAATATGATATGTGTCGCCGGAAGAGATGCATGGCTGGATCGTGTCATTATTTAGTCCCTGAAATTCAGGTTGGATGCAAGCAGACGTTTCACATTGTTCACATCCATCTGTTTTCTCCGGGCATAATCCTCCACCTGGTCCTTCCCGATCTTTCCCACGAAAAAGTAGGAGGACCGCGGATGGGCAAAGACCAGCCCGCTGACAGATGCAGCGGGGGTCATGGAATAGTTTTCTGTAAGCGCAATACCATACCTGTCACACTCCAGTAAGCGGAACAATGTCTCTTTTTCACTGTGTTCAGGACATGCAGGATACCCATGTGCGGGCCTGATGCCACTGTATTTCTCCCTGAACATGTCGTCCATTGAGAGTTGTTCCCCGGGCGCATAGCCCCAGGTTTCCTTCCGGATCTTTTCATGAAGCAGCTCTGTAAAAGCCTCCGACAGCCGGTCGGCCAGTGCCTTGACCATGATCGATGAATAGTCGTCGTGATCTGCCTCGAATGCACGGACTTTCTCTTCCACGCCAAGACCGGCAGTAATCGCGAACGCCCCAACGTGGTCGTCCACGCCCGACCCTTCCGGGGCAATGAAGTCCGACAGTGACAGGTTCGGCGTGGCAGGATCCGGTTTTTTGGTCTGGTTCCTGAGGTTGATGAAGCGGGTACGCTCCTTGATGCGTTCATGGTCGGTATAAACAATAATATCATCACCAGTGGCAGCAGCGGGGTAAATGCCATACACAGCATTCGCAGTGACCCATTTCTCCTTCACCATCCGGTCGAGCATCTCCAGGGCATCGTTGTACAGACTGGTGGCTTCTTCACCTACAACAGGATCTTTCAGGATATCAGGGAATTTTCCGCGCAGTTCCCAGGTAACGAAGAAGAACATCCAGTTGATATAGGGGATGATCTCTTCCAGCGGGAAATCGACCAGTTCAAAAGTGCCGGTTTGTCTGGGTTGCGGAGGCGGCTCCTTTTCCCAGTCAATCTTCAGCCTGTTGTCCCGCGCCTGCGCCAGCGTGAGAAATTCAACCTTGCTTTCCGAGCCTTCATACTGTTTCCTGAGGGCTTCATATTCCTCCCTGAAGCGCTGGCGGACTGCCTGGCCCTTTTCCCCCGACAACAATTCATTCACAACAGGGACGCTTTTGGAAGCATCCTTCACGTGGATGACGGAATTAAAATAGGAGGGTTCGATTTTTACCGCTGTATGGATCTTCGATGTAGTGGCTCCCCCAATCAGCAGCGGCTGTTTCATGTTCCGGCGCTCCATCTCTTTTGCAACATTCACCATCTCCTCGAGTGATGGTGTAATAAGTCCTGAAACCCCTATGATGTCTACGTTTTCCCTTTCTGCGGTATCAAGTATTTTTTCCGTCGGTACCATCACCCCCAGGTCGATGATCTCATAATTGTTGCATCCCAGCACCACACCCACGATGTTCTTTCCGATATCGTGCACGTCGCCTTTTACGGTTGCGATGAGGATCTTCCCGGCTGCACTGGAACCCCCTTCAGCGGCTTTTTCCTTTTCAATGAAGGGCAGGAGCACGGCTACCGATTTCTTCATTACCCGCGCACTCTTTACAACCTGGGGAAGGAACATTTTCCCTGCACCGAACAGGTCCCCCACCACGTTCATTCCGTCCATGAGCGGACCTTCGATCACCTTAAGCCCTGCACCAATCTTCTTGTGCGCCTCAAGCGTATCTTCTTCAATAAATTCAGTGATTCCCTTGATCAGCTCATGTTTCAGACGTTCTTCCACCGTGCCGGACCGCCACGCTTCGGCGGCTTTCCCGACAGCACCGGATTCCTGTATATTTTCTGAAAATGCCAGCAGCCGCTCGGTGGCATCCGGTCGCCTGTTCAGCACAAGGTCCTCCACGTGTTCCAGCAGATCCTTCGGGATCTCGTCGTACACCTGCAGCATGGCGGGATTCACGATCCCCATGTCGAGCCCTGCCCTGATGGCATGGTAGAGGAAGGAGGAATGAATCGCCTCGCGCACCACGTTGTTGCCCCTGAAGGAGAAGGAGAGGTTGCTGATGCCGCCGCTCACTTTTGCGTGGGGAAGGTTTTTCTTGATCCACCTTACGGTATCAATGAAATCCACCGCGTAGTTGTTGTGTTCTTCCATCCCGGTGCCAATGGTGAGTACATTCGGATCGAATATGATGTCCTCCGGGGGGAATTTCAACTGCTTCGTAAGGATGTTGTAGGCACGTTCGCAAATTTCTGTCCGGCGCTGAAAAGTGGAGGCCTGTCCTTCTTCGTCAAAGGCCATCACCACCACCGCTGCACCATATTCCATTACCTTGCGGGCCTGCTGAATGAATATTTCCCCGCCCTCCTTCATGCTGATGGAATTGACGATTGACTTGCCCTGCACACATTGAAGGCCGGCTTCAATGACATTCCATTTCGACGAATCGATCATGAAGGGGACACGGGCGATATCCGGCTCCGACATCATCAGGTGGAGGAAATGCACCATCTCCTTCTCTGCATCCAGCATGGCATCGTCCACATTCACATCCAGCACCTGCGCACCATTTTCCACCTGGTCCACGGCGATGCCCAGTGCCTCTTCATAGTTCTTCTCCCTGATCAGCCGGGCGAATTTCTTGCTGCCGGCCACATTCAGCCGTTCCCCGATGTTAATGAAGTTCGATCCCTCAAACGAGGTCAGTGGTTCCAGCCCGCTGAGCCTGAAAAGGTGGTCATCGACACGTGGCTGGTGCACCGGGCTCTTCTCTGCAAGTTTGGCGAATTCACGGATGTGGTCGGGCGTGGTACCGCAACATCCGCCTACGATGTTGACCTGGCCCGCTTCCAGGAATTCCCTGATGTGCCCTGCCATTTTTTCAGGAGTTTCATCGTATTCCCCGAACTGGTTGGGCAGACCGGCATTGGGATGCGTACTTACATAGAAGGGTGATTTTTCCGCAATCTCCCTGATGTAGGGACGCATCTCGCTGGCTCCCAGTGAGCAGTTCAGTCCCAGCGACAACAGGTCAACATGTTTGATGGAATTGATGAATGCTTCCAGGGTCTGCCCGCTGAGGGTCCGCCCGGAGGCATCCGTAATCGTTCCGGATACCATGACAGGGACCACAAGCCCTTTCTCGCGGAAGACTTCGTCCAGGGCAATCAATGCAGCCTTGGCATTGAGGGTGTCGAACACCGTCTCGATAAGGAACAATTCTGCGCCCCCCTCCAGCAATCCCGCCGCCTGCTCCCTGTAGGCAGCTTTCAGGTCATCGAAATGTATGGCCCGGTAGCCCGGATCATTCATATCGGGCGACATCGATGCCGTTTTGTTGGTCGGCCCGATGGATCCGGCCACATACCTGGGCTTGCCTGGATTGTCCATGGTGAATGCATCTGCCGCTTCCCGCGCGATTTGAGCTGCACGCACGTTGATGTCGTACACCGCCGACTCCGTATGGTAATCTGCCTGCGAGATAGAGGTGCTGTTGAAAGTGTTGGTCTCGATAATGTCGGCCCCGGCCTCCAGGAAGGCCCTGTGGATCTCCCTGATCTTTTCCGGCAGGGTGATACAGAGGATGTCATTGTTCCCGGTGAGATTATCGGGGTGATCCCTGAATCTTTCGCCGCGGAACTCCTCCTCTGAGAGCCGGAGCTGCTGGATCATGGTGCCCATGGCGCCATCAAGTACGAGGACCTTCTCTTTCAACAGGTCCCTGATTTCGGGCTTTTTTATCATCATTGTATTTTCAGACTACAAAGGTAACGATTCGGTGTCAATCTGTTAGCCGAATACCTCTGTAAATGCCTGTTCAAAATCAGCCTTGATGTCCTCAATATGCTCCAGTCCCACGGAAACACGCAACATGGTAGGAAGTACCCCGGCACTGATCTGCTCATCGTCGGAAAGCTGCTGGTGCGTGGTGGCCGCCGGCTGAATGATCAGCGTCCTGACATCCCCGACGTTGGCCAGGTGACTTGCAAGTTTCAGGGAGTCAACCACTTTGATGGCATTCTCCTTGCTTCCTTTTACCGTGAAGGCGAGGACCCCGCCGGCTCCCCTGGGCAGGTATTTTTTTGCCAGCGCATGGTGCGGACTCGATGGGAGGCCGGGGTAGAAGACGGATTCCACTTTCGGGTGGTCCTCCAGCCATTCCGCAAGTGCCTGTGTATTCTGAACATGACGCTCCATGCGCAATGACAATGTTTCCAGGCCCTGGAGGTGCAGGAAGGAGTTGAACGGACTCTGGCTTGGGCCGATGTCGCGCAGACTCTCCACGCGTGCCTTGATAATGAATGCTATGTTCCCGAAGGGCGAGCCCTCACCGAAAACCTCCCAGAATTTCAGTCCGTGGTACCCCTCTGCCGGTTCCGTGAATTGCGGGAACCTGCCGTTGCCCCAGTTGTAGTTGCCCGCGTCCACGATCACACCACCGATGGAGGTGCCATGTCCGCCGATCCACTTGGTGGCCGACTCGACGACAATGTTGGCACCATGTTCGATGGGACGGATCAGGTAGCCGCCGGCCCCGAAGGTATTGTCAACAATCAGCGGAAGGTCATGCTTCTTTGCCAGTGCCGCAAATTTTTCGAAGTCGGGAATGTTGAATCCCGGGTTGCCAATGGTTTCCAGGTAGATTCCGCGGGTATTCGCGTCGATCCTGCTTTCGAAGTCCGCAGTGTCGAGACTTTCTGCAAAACGGGCTTCCCATCCGAAATTCCGGAAGGTGACCTTGAACTGGTTGAAGGTTCCTCCATAGAGGTAGGGGGAGGTGACAATATTTGTTCCCGGGGTGAGCAGCGTATTGAATACAACAAACTGTGCGGCATGTCCTGATGCCGTTGCCAGCGCTGCCACCCCGCCTTCAAGTGCAGCAATGCGTTTTTCGAATACCTCGTTGGTGGGATTCATGATCCTGGTGTAAATGTTCCCGAATGCACGCAATGCAAAAAGATCTGCTGCATGTTCCGAGTCCCTGAACTGGTAGGAGGTGGTCTGGTAGATCGGCACAGCGCGTGAATTGGTTTCCGCGTCCGGTGCATGTCCTGCATGTATCTGTGCCGTTTCAAAATGTTTGTAATCTGAGCTCATGGTTGATGTTATTTATGTTTATTTTAAACTATTTACTGGTCCGGGCAATGCTGCCTGTACATCCATTCTTTCTGAAATATATATTTAAATAGCAATATTAATATTTGTTTAAATAACTATTAAAATATATATATAACAATGAGATGGATAAAAAAATGTAACAGGGTTTGATGTGGGTCGGAACTTCTTTACTGCGAACTGCAACATACTTGCAGAACCGCAACATTCTTACCGAAGTGCCGGCATGCGCATGGACATAGGCAGCAAAGGCATGGTAAAATTCCTCCACGACGAAGGATCGTATGCCAGGTCCCAGTGTGTACGTGATAATTTTTTCATCTGTTTGTTTTTCTGTTATTATTTCCCGTCCTGCGACAGGTTAGGTTTTGGCACCTTCACCAACAAGGGGTCCGATGGGTTGCCAGGGGATCTCAGAGCCTAATCTCTTACCCCATTCTCAATAACGCTGACGAATCAGTTCCGTCTTGATTTGATCGGGCAAATATATGCTGAATAACATTATTATACAACCCTCTGCCAGGAACATTCCGGGAAATGTTTAGAACAGGTGCATGTAACTTGCAAGTAATTAATACGTTAATCCAGAAAGTAATTTAGAATGAAAATTTCAGAAACTGTAGGTGAGGCCTACTCCGAACAGTTCTTTCAGCTGGATTCGGTCCTCTTCGCCAATTACAGTCCCGGCTTCATCTGTGATATCGAATTTGATGTCGTAGTCGTAGATCAGCTGGGTGATAAAAGAGGCGGAAATATAGTCATTCACTTTCATGCTGAGCAGGAGGTCGAAATTCACATCCACGTATTGTGGATTCTCCAGGTAATTGGAGAACAGGTCCAGCTTGGTATTCAGCTTGACATTTTTCATCAGGTCGGTCGACCAGGAGATTTTTACAAATCCACCAAATTCAGCCCTGCTGGTTGCTCCCTGGTCAACACCAAATGCACCTGCGGCAGATAAACCATCATCCATAACGAAGGTCATCTTGCCTGTAACGGGAGCCAGGAGAATGGCAAAGGTTTCGCTCGGCTTGTAGTCCATACCAAAGGACAGGTTCAGGTATGCCGGGGCAAGGAAATTGGAAATCACCGTCCGGTTTTCATCGCCGGGATTGGCATAGCCTTCGGTGAACTGTGACCTGAAACTCAGCAAACTGGAATACTTCCAGTTCCCACCTGCTTTGTATCCGAATTTTGATGAAAAGTCGATCTTATCATCACTTTTTCTTGCTGCGTCATCTCCCTGCTGAAGAAGTCCGTATCCGAGGATCAGTTCATTGGCCCAGGCGACTTTGGCGTCCTTGCTCAGGTAGTTGGCTGCCAGGGTAACCCGTCCATTTCCCGAGATCGATTGTTCACCCCCTGCAGCCCAGTTGCTGAGGGCCATCTGGGAGAAGTTCAGAGAAATGACACCATTGTATTTCCAAAGGGTGTCTGCAGGTTCCTGTGCGGAGAGACCGGTAGCGAGGAGTGCCAGCGTCAGAATGCTTACAATTCTTTTCATGATAGGGTTAATTAAATGGTTTGTTTTTAAATGCGATGAAAACACGCAATGGAACTATGACAAAAAGTTACGGATTTTGTTTAAAAAATTGTTCCTTCCGTCGTATGAAATGCAAAAATACCTGCATCCTGAAACGTAAAAAACATATGGAAATGGGGTTGGAACGGTTGAATTCATTAGCTTTGTGTTATCATCAATTTCATTGTCATGCATCGCTGGCATACTTCACGATCAAAAAGTTTCCGGAATGCGTTCCGGGGAATCTGGTTCAACCTCAGGAATGAACCCAATTTCCTGATTCAGTGTATCGTGGCGTTGCTGGTGGTTGTTGCCGGAATTGTGCTTTCGCTGGGACGGGCTGAATGGATCATGGTGCTGCTTTCCATTGGTGCTGTGCTTGCTGCGGAAGCGATGAATACCGCTGTGGAGAAAATATGCGACCGGTTCATGGATTCCTCCGACCCGCTGGTCAGGAACATCAAGGACAGTGCTGCCGCCGCGGTACTGATCATCTCCCTTGCTGCAGCGCTGGCAGGTATCCTGGTATTCTGGCCACATGTCAGGGACCTGAATGCCTGAAAAGTAATGGTTCTCCAATCCTGCAGTAATGGTAGGTTTCCTGTTGTTCCTGCCATTTGTAAGGGACCTGTTATCCTGCATCGAACGCTCCCTTGGCTCAGCAGTAAATGATCACTTGGTGTTCATTGTGTCCCTGTGTGAAGGATCTGTCATTCAGAGAAAGTCTGGTCTCTGTCTCCTGCTTACTTTTTTCTATCTTTGCAGCCATGAATATCGAGGAGTTATACGGCGAACTGAAGAAGGCATATTCAGCAGAGAACCTGAACGCGCTTTCATCGAATATCATCACATTGTACAGGAACCGTGACATCAGTACCTTGCGGAAGATCCACGCGATGATGTTCAATGGTAACCAGGCGGCAGAGGAGCGCAATTCGCGCATTTTCACACGGATCATTACCCACTATCATCCCGACCGGCAGGAGCAGATCAGCAAGGACCTTGAAGGTCTGCGGCTGGCCAATGACCTGGAAGGGATGAAAAAATATGAACATATCCTGGATGTGCAACATATGAACCTGCATGGCAGTAGCCTGGATCCCGTAACTGCCGATGATTTTGATCTTGGTGATATATGGGATTATTCTGCAGGCGGGTATTCATACATCAACGACGAGGAACAGGAAACCGATGAGTATGATCCCTATATGGATATGATCATCGATCATGGTTTCTTCTCGGCAGTGAAGCGGAAGATTTACGGGCACCTGAACGTGGATTTCCCGGCGCAGCTGCTGGCCGACCTGGAATTTGTGGAGATGGCGGAATACGAGATTGAAAACCTGGACGGCATCGAATACTGCACCTATGCACGGATCCTGGACCTGTCGGGTAACAACCTCACCGAGGTCACACAACTTGCCCGGATGCTCCGGCTGGAGGAGGTATTCCTGCAGAATAACCATATCAGCTACATCGACGGACTGAACGAGTTGCCCTACCTGCGCATCCTGGATATCAGTCACAACGATGTGGATGACCTCTCACCCCTGTTCGAGGTGGATTCCCTGGAATTTTTGAATATCATCGGCAACCGTGTTCCCTCCTGGCAGCTTGAAAAGTTGCAGCTTATGGGCGTGGTGGTGGTTGCCTGAGATTTTCGCGGATGGTACCTGCACCCCGGCCCGGGAATATCCGCATCAGTTTCCGGAAAGCAGCTTTCTGATTTCTTCCAGGTTCCGTGTATTCCTGATATTCTTGGCTTCCGTTGTGTAAAGGAATAGCAGCAGTTGCGTGTAATGTTCCGTGATTTTGGGACGGATGATCTTGTAGGTCGGGTTCATCAGCTTGTTTTCAATGGTAAACCCTTCCGAAAGCAGCCCGACGGTAGTGGGGATCCATCGCTGGGGGAACATGTCCCCGTATTTGCCATTGCTGCGGTATGCCCTGATTTCCTGGTCGATCAGCTCGATGACCGCGTCCACCGCCTCAACGGAGGCAGGATCAATGTCCTTGCTTTTCAGGTAACTTTTCACTGCTTCTGCATTGGGATGCACCAGGCAGGTGGTGTATGGATCCTGGTTGTTATGCAGCAGGCACTGTTCGATGTATTCCGACTGGTCGGTAAAGGCTTCCTCGATTCCCTCGGGACTGTATTTTTCACCGTCATCGGCGATGAGCAGGCTCTTGAACCGACCCAGTACATAGAGGAAACCGTCGGGATCCATGTATCCCATGTCACCAGTATACAGCCAGCCATTCCTGATGGTATCTTTCGTTGCTTCCTCGTTTTTCCAGTACCCTTTCATTACATTTTCGCCCCTGACAACGATCTCACCTTTTTGTCCCTGCGGCAGATCGTTGCTATCCATATCACAGATCCTGATCTCCAGGTCCTTTGGAATAGAGCCGGAGGACCCCAGTTTATGGTAATCCGGGGCATTGATGCTGATCATCGGGCTGGATTCTGTAAGCCCGTATCCCTGGTACATGGGAATCCCGATGGCATAGAAAAAGCGCTGCAGTTCGATGTCCAGCAAAGCACCGCCGCCGATAAAGAACTGCATGTTCCCGCCAAGGGCCATTCTCACCTTTTTAAATACTACGGCATCGAACAGCGCATAGACCGGTTTCAGAAATGCACGCCATCCTTTCCCACGGTTAAAGCCGATACCGTTATACGCGTAACCCACCTTCAGTCCTGCATTGAAGAGGGCGTACACCAGTTTGCTTTTGGATCTGACCCCGCTCTCGATGTTGTTCCTGAAATTCTTGGCGATCGTAGGCACGCTGAACATGACGTGGGGTTTGACCTCCTGGATATTCCTGAAAATATTTTTCCTGGTTTCAAAGCTGCTCTTGCCCATCTCCAGGGCGGCAAGACTTGCACCTGTTGCCATGAATGAAAACAATCCTGCAGTATGCGCAAATGAGTGGTCCCACGGCAGAAACAGGAACATTTTGTACTCGGGAGGGATGGTCATCACGGAAAGCGCCTGTTCTGTATTCGCAGTGTAATTGCGGTGACTCAGCATGATTCCCTTTGGATCGGCTGTGGTCCCTGATGTATAACAGATGTTTGCAATGTCGTCGGGACCTACCGCATCCGTTATCTTTTTGAACGCTTCTTCATGCGTCTCCAGGAAGATTTCGCCGGTCTGCATTACCTGGTCCATGGAAATTTCATCTGCCGCATATGTTTCAACGGGATCCATCAGGATGATTTTTTTCAGGTCCGGCAACTCTTTCCTGATGGCCTTGATCTTGTGTGCCTGGCTGCCTGAGACAACAGCGATGCTTGATTCAGAATGGCGGATGCGGAAGATCAGGTCGGTGGATTCGTTCAGCTGAATGGACAGGGGCACATCAATGGCGCCCACGAAGAACATGCCCATCTCGGCAACCACCCACCTTACGCGTCCTTCGGCAAGCAGGGTGATGCGGTCGCCTTTTTTTACTCCTAACTGGTGCAGCCCGGCCGCGAATTTGCGCACCTGGCTGTGCATTTCCCTGTATGTGGTTGGCCTGAATTCGCCGTCACGCTTTTCCCACATGTAGGGATTGTCGGAATAACGTTCAACGTTTTCCTCAAAGAAACGGATAAGATTTTTCATCTGTCTGTATTGTAGTTTTATTGGTCAGATGGAGCCCTGCCATGATGGGATATAATATATGCCCGGTAACAATGTGGATAATCATGATCTTGTGCGTCAATAATAAGTCATGGCTCGGCACATGTATACTATATCTCGATGATCTGTTCCCTGTCGGGACCTACAGAAACGAACTTCACGGGTATTTTCAGCTCTTTTTCGAGGAACCGGATGTATGCCTGCAGTTCGTCGGGAAATTGCACCTTTTCCCTGATGCCGGTGAGGTCTGTTTTCCAGCCGGGCAATTCGGTATACACCGGTTCGATTTTTTCATCGAGTGCGTATGGGAACTGGTCGGTGATTTCATCATTGACCTTGTAGGCGGTGGCAATCTTAATCGTTTCGAAGCTGTCCAGTACATCGGTTTTGGTCATGATCAGCTGGGTGACTCCGTTCAGCATAATGCTGTATTTCAGTGCAACCAGGTCGAGCCACCCGCAACGCCTTGGCCGCCCGGTAGTGGATCCGAATTCACTGCCCAGATCCCGCAACCGGTCCCCTTGTTCATCCAGCAATTCGGTGGGGAAGGGACCGCTTCCCACTCTTGTACAGTAGGCTTTGAAAATTCCGAATACTTCGCCGATTGCGGAAGGTGCCACACCCATACCCGTGCATGCCCCGGCACAGATCGTGTTGGAGGAGGTAACAAAAGGGTAGGAGCCGAAATCAATGTCCAGCAGCGTTCCCTGCGCTCCTTCAGCCAGGATCCGCTGGCCGGTCTCCCTCAGTTCGTGGATCAAAAACTCACTCTCCACGAACCGGAACCTTTTCATCGTCCTGATGCCCTCATAGAATTTTTCTTCCTCTTCAAGCGTGAATGAGAAATCATATATTTTGAGCAGGTGAAGATGTTTCTCTTTCAGGGCGTTGTATTTCTTTTCAAAATCCAGTTCAATATCACCCACGCGGAGTCCGTTCCGGCCGGTCTTGTCCATGTAGGTGGGACCGATTCCCTTGAGCGTGGATCCGATCTTTGATTTTCCCTTGGCTGCTTCCGAGGCGGCATCCAGAATCCTGTGCGTGGGAAGTATCAAATGTGCCTTTTTGCTGATTACCAGGTTCTTCGTAATGTCTACACCCATCTTTTCAAGGGCCTCTACTTCGCGCTGGAAAACGATGGGATCAAGGACCACTCCATTAGTGATGATATTCAGCGTTTCCTCCCTGAAAATGCCCGACGGGATATTGTGCAGGATATGTTTGAGGCCGTTGAATTCCAATGTATGACCGGCATTGGGACCGCCCTGGAAACGGGTGATCACATCATATCTCGGGGTGAGAACGTCAACTACTTTCCCTTTTCCCTCGTCGCCCCACTGCAGGCCAAGAAGTACATCTATTTTCATGTGTAAGAATTATGCGTTTTAAGCTTTACTTGCATAAAATACGCCGGTTTTTCCGGCGTAAATTTTTCATGCTAAAGGTAAAAAAAATCTCTGAACAGGTTCGTAGTTTTTTTTGAAAAGAATTGAACTAATTGTCACTTTTACCTGGTTCAATGCGTGTTCCGTATATATACAGGGAGTGGTGACTGGGTCGGAAATTATTCAATTCACATGCCGTCTTGATGATTTCTTCGATGCGGGGATCGCAGAATTCAATCACATTCCCTGTCTCAAGGTCGATCAGGTGATCGTGCTGCATGCAGTGATATGCTTTCTCGAACTGGGCAATGTTTTTCCCGAACTGGTGTTTCACCACCAGGTTGCAGTCAAGCAGCAATTCGATGGTATTGTAAAGGGTGGCCCTGCTCACACGGTAGTTCTTGTTTTTCATGAAGATATACAGGGATTCAATGTCGAAATGTCCCTCCCTGGAATAGATCTCATCCAGGATAGCAAACCGTTCCGGGGTCTTCCGGTGGCCCTTCCGCTCCAGATACTCAGTAAATATCTGCTTTACCGTGTCACGGGTATCTTCAGTTCCCATAATTAGTCTAAGTAAAAATTACAGGACGAATATACTAATCTTTTTGATTTTTTTGAACTTGCTGCAGTGAAACTTACTGATCTTTGATCTCCACCCTGTGTACCGATTCCACTCCTTTGAGTTTCACCAGGTTCATGATGAGGTTGTTCAGGTCACGTGCATTGTGCACATACAGGTCAATGGTGCCGTCGAAGATGCCGTCATGACCATGCAGGTTGATGGTACGCATGGAGATGTTGAATTCCTGGACGATGGTATTGGTAATGGAGTTGTACACCCCGAAGCGGTCCCAGCCACTCAGGTGGATGCGCGCAAGATAGGAGAATACCTTGTGCTGGGTCCAGCTTACCGTAACGAGCTTGTCACCCTGCGACGACATGATCTTGATGGCATCGCTGCAGTCTGTCCTGTGGATAACGATCAGCCCATCATCCTGGCGTTCGCCGATGACCTCATCGCCCGGGATGGGATTGCAGCAGTTGCCAAGCTCGTAATTGTGTTCCCCGTCATCGATATTTTCCTTCAGCAGGAGCCTTCCTTCCTCGTCGTAGGTATCCTTGTGGTCTGATTTGGGAGGTACTGCAGGACGGCCAAGTGAGAGGTCCCATACCCTGACCCACTTGTTCTTGGTGTTTTTTGCCAGCACATTCTTCATGTTTTCAAGTGATACGATCCCCGATCCGATCTTGGAGTAGAGTTCGTCCTTGTTGCTGGAGTCGTATGCGGGAAGTATTTTCTTGAATACCCTTCCACTGGGGGTGATATTGAGCGCTTTCAGCTTTTCCTCAAGTATATGTTTGCCTACCTCGAGGCGGTTTTTGCTTTCTGCTTTCAACGCGGCCTTGATGGCTGATTTGGCTTTTACGGTGGTGACATAATCGCTCCATTCCAGGGATGGTTTTCTCCCTTCAGTAGTGAGAATCTCCACCTGGTCGCCGCTGGTGAGTTTGGTATTTACCGGGAGCAGCTTGTGGTTGATCTTCGCCCCGATGGCACTGTTGCCGATCTCGGAGTGGATCTCGTAGGCGAAATCGAGTGCTGTAGCGTCGGTGGGCAGTGTGATAATGTTGCCTTTGGGGGTGAATACCATGATCTCGGAGGCAAAGAGGTTCAGCTTGAATTCATCCAGGAACTCCATGGCATCGGAGTTGGGTTTTTCCAGCATCTCGCGGATGTTCTTGATCCATTTGTCAAGCTCGGTATCCTGGGCACCAACGGTCTTGTATTTCCAGTGAGCCGCAAACCCTCTTTCTGCAATCTCATCCATCCGGCGCGAGCGGATCTGCACCTCCATCCATTTTCCGTTCGGACCCATCACGGTGGTATGCAACGCTTCATAGCCATTGGCTTTGGGCGTGGACACCCAGTCACGGATGCGGTCGGGTTTCGGGGGATAGATATCGGTGATGCTGGAATAGATGTCCCAGCATTGTGTTTTCTCGGGAATACCGGGCTTTGGGTCGAAAACGATGCGGATGGCAAAAAGATCAAAAATCTCTTCAAAGGAGACATTTTTCTGCTGCATCTTCTCATAGATGGAATAGATCGATTTGGAGCGCCCTGAAATATTAAAGGTAAACCCACCCTGGTCCAGCCGGCTGATGATCGGTATGGAAAAATGATTGATCAGCTGGATCCGTTTTTTCTCCGACAGGGCGATCTTTTCACTAAGTTCGTTGTATACCTCCGGGTACCTGTACATGAGGCTCAGATCCTCCATTTCGGTTTTAATGTTGTACAGTCCAAGCCTGTGCGCCAGCGGTGCATAGAGATAAATGGTCTCCCCGGCAATCTTCACCTGCTTTTTTCTGGGAAGTGAATCCAGGGTCCGCATATTGTGCAGCCGGTCGGCCAGCTTGATGATGATCACCCGCACATCATCGGATAGGGTCAGGAGCATTTTCCGGAAATTCTCGGCCTGGAGGGAATTCGATTCCTTATCGAACACTCCAGAAATCTTCGTAAGACCGTCAACGATCGAGGCAACTTTCTTCCCGAAAGCATTTTCAATATTCTCAATGGTGAGCTCCGTATCTTCCACCACATCGTGCAGGAGCGCACTGAGGATGGAGGTGACCCCCATTCCGATCTCTTCGGTGACGATACGGGCAACTGCCAGCGGGTGCATAATAAATGGCTCCCCCGATTTACGGCGCATTCCCTTGTGGGCCTCGTTGGCCATCCTGAATGCCTTCATAATCAATTGCTCGTCCTGCTTGCCCTTGCAGTGCATGCAGTTCTTAAGAATCGCCTGTAACTCCTCCTGTATCTTCTCCTCTTCTGTCAAAATCTTTTCTTCCATACAAACTCCCGGTAATTACCTGATATCATCTCGCGTAAAATTAGTGAATTCTACACAAATTGTGCCAACATAAGTGAAGAAATAGCTAGGGATACACAAGTGTTACGTTCCCGGTGGCAATCTGCCTGGTACCGTTAAAGGAAAGATATTCGATGTGATAGACATATACGCCCTCCCGTGCTTTGCCAGAACCATGTATCGATCCGTCCCAGCCAATAAGCGGGTCGGTGCTGCGGAACAGGATCTCCCCGGTCCTGTCGTAAATGAACATCCTGAATTCTTCAGGAATGAAATCAATTACAGGGGCAAAAAAGTCGTTTCTGGTATCATCGTTGGGAGTAAAGGCATTGGGAAGGTACATGCGTGTTTCGATATCAACCTGCACTTCGTTGGATCTGCTCACACCGGTAATGCCCAGCGGATTGGAGCCGTTTTCCTGCGCTTCAACCACATATTTCAGCGCTCCCTCACTGTGCCAGTCGCCCGAAATTCTTATATTCTCCGTGTAATTTAATTGATCAGCCGAAACCGTGGCGATCAGCTCCTGTTCACCATAACCGTTTTTCCTGAATACTGAATACGATGCCACTCCTCCGGGAAAACCCGTGTAGGGATTCCAGTCAAGACGAACCACCGATTCATCCGCTTTGCCATGCACCAGGATATTGTTGCCCGGGTTGGAAGTCTTCACAGGGTGGAAACAACTGTTGAGGGCTTCAACCCTGTAATAAAATTGCTTGCCCCGGGTCGCGAAATTATCCGTGAGATGTACATTGGATTCAGAAAGATTCAGCAATGTCCGGACGGGGGTGAAAACGCCTTCCGGGGAAGCGGACCGTGATACCAAAAAGTCGTTGATCTTCCCGGTGATGTCTGCAGATAAGGACAGCTCAACGGTGCTTTCGTCCAGCACCGAAACATAATCCAGGCTGACGAATTCAGGGGGCGCCGGCATGTAGGTGAAGTATGTTTTCCTGTTGGAAGTGGACCTCGTATCCTGGTTGTTAAAGGCTTCCACCACGTATTCATAATAGCGGTTTTCATCTACCATTTCATGGGTGAACGTGGTTTCACCGGCCCTGTTCGTGGAAAGCAGGGTAAATTCTGATTGAACACCCTGCTTCTTGTCATACCCGTCTGCAGGGTCGACTGCTTCCTTCGCATAGCTTTTCATATAGATCCTGTACCCGTTCAGGTATTCCTCCCAGCCCACGTATTCCTCCCATTCCAGTTCCATGGAGCTACTGCAGGAATCGTACCGGATCTCCAGTTCCACGGGCCTGTGGTAATCGCCGCCCAGGAGACTTTTTCCCTTATCATTTACCGCTGTTACAGTGTAGTAAGGGGTCCCGGGGGCTGTTTCCAGGTAACTGTAGGCAAGCACATCCCCGGCCAGGGAATCGAGATAGTAGCCGGTTACCTGGGAGGTGGTAATATCAAGGGTGTAGATGACGTATCCAATGATGCCGGGTGACGGACTTGCGTCCCATTCAATGTGCGTCATGCCACTGGTTGAATCGATGGTGATCCGCTGAATTTCAGGTTTTTGTGGCAGGTCAGCCTGTGCCATGACATGCTCCGCTGCTGAACAAATCAGCAGGACAGACAGCAGCAGGCGTATGAAAAATCTTATTCTGATCATGAACATTTTGAAAATCAGGGTCCCGGATTCAAGAAGTAATACGAAAAATCGTGCCAAAGGTTCAACAACGGGTGTAAAAAGTGTGATGTGAAGTTACTATTTTATTCATTGTTGTTCAAGAATGCAATGGGACATTGGCCGATTTTTATTTAATTTTATCATTTGTCCGGTAGAATCATACCGGTTATATATTACTTTTATGCACCGATGGGTAAATTGAATCTACAGGCCAGGATCAGTCACTTTCGGATGAAATATTTGTCGGGCCAGCGTTTTTTGTACCTGCTGGCCGGGATCGTGGGACTGCTCGTGGGACTGGCTGCCGTGGTCATCAAAAACCTGGTTCATTTTATCCAGGGCGCACTGGCCAGGGGCATTGAAGGGGACTACCGCACTTACCTGATCTTCATCCTTCCGATCGTCGGAATTGCGCTGGCCGTATTCTTTATCAAGTACATCAACAGGAAACCGGTACGACACGGGATCCCGGGTGTGTTGTTCGCCATTTCCAGGAACAATGCAATCATGCGGGCACACAACCTGTACTCCAGTGTGATATCCAGTGCACTTACCGTTGGTTTCGGGGGCTCGGTGGGACTGGAGGGGCCAACCGTCGCTACAGGAGCTGCCATCGGATCGAATTTCGGGAGGGTATTCAACCTGAACTACAAGGAGGTCACGTTGTTGCTCTCGTGCGCTTCGGCCGGAGCAATGTCGGCCATCTTCAAGGCACCCATTGCAGGCATTGTTTTTGCCATAGAAGTGATCATGCTGGATCTGACCATGTGGGCGATGATCCCACTACTGATCGCCTCTGCCACTGCAGCACTTACTTCCTACATGTTTCTTGGGCAGAATGTATTGTATTCCTTCCATGTGGTTGAAAAATTTCAAATGGACCAGATCCACTACTACCTGATACTGGGTGCCATAACAGGTTTTGCATCTGTCTATTTTACGAAGGTATACAACGCAATCTCCGACTTTTTTGAAAAGATCGAGGGAGCCTGGAAACGCCTGCTTATCGCCGGGGGATTGCTCGGGGCGATTATCCTGCTGCTTCCGCCGCTCTACGGGGAAGGGTACGAAATCGTTAACCAGGGACTGAAAGGCGATATTGCCCAGATCTTTACCGGCACACTGTATGAAAGCTGGCAGGACAACTTTGTCCTCGTTGTGCTTGTATTCATTCTGATCATCGGCTTCAAGGTGGTTGCCACCACGCTCACTTTTGCTGCAGGAGGAATTGGCGGGATTTTTGCACCGACACTGTTCATGGGGGCAAACCTCGGTCTGCTTGTGGGACTGGTTCTGAACCAGCTGGGGGTGGACATCTCCCTCAGCAATATGGCCCTGGTTGGGATGGCCGGGATGATCGCAGGAGTGGTCCATGCGCCACTTACCGCCATCTTTCTCATTGCAGAGATCAGCAGCGGGTATGAACTCTTTATGCCACTCATGCTGGTGTCAACCATATCCTTTGCCACCACCCGGTATTTTGTCTCCAATTCGGTGTATACCATACAGCTGGCCAGGAGAGGAGAACTGATGACCCACCACAAAGACCGGAACATCCTCTTGCTGATGAATGTCAGTGAGCTGATCGAAAAGAATTTCAAGACGATCAAACCTGAAGATACCCTGCGCGACCTGGTGAAGGTGATTACCAAATCCAGCCGGAATATTTTTCCGGTCGTTACGAAGGACAATGTGTTTGTAGGTATTGTCAAACTCGACGACATACGTCACATCATGTTCAACCAGGAGGTATACGACTCAACGTACGTGCACGACCTGATGTTCATGCCTGAATACACAGTGAATATCGATGAGCAGATGGAAGCGGTCGCTGCCAAATTTGCAAAGAGCGGCAGGTACAATATTGCCGTGGTCGACAACGGGAAATATATCGGGTTCCTCTCACGTGCCAAGGTCTTTTCCTCCTACCGGGAGATGCTGAAGCACTTTTCAGATGACTGATCGCGCCTTTGCCGCAAAGCCTGAACCTGCGGGATGACCCTGTTGTTTCGTGGATTCCTTGACCTGCAAAAAAAAACGGAGATTGGAATTGCCGGGCTACTTATTTTTTGTACTTTTATTTCTGAATTTAATTCCCTCGTTCATGAATGCAATCCATTCCCGAAGATTTGCTTCATCACTATTAGCCAGCTTTTTTCAACACTTCCGGTCCCGGAACACGATCAACGCCTTGCCGGCTGTCCTGGCATTGCGATCCGACCCGGTGCCAGGGGCCTTCCGTGCCGGCCGCTTCATTATTCCCGTGGTACTTTTTCTTATTTCCGGCACTGCCATTTTGGTCCCCGGATGCAAGCGGGACAGCAGCCAGCCCGATGGCTCCGGCGACCTGCTGTGGTACGATCAGCCTGCTTCGGAATGGATGGAGGCACTTCCCCTGGGCAACGGGCGCCTGGGTGTGATGGTGTTCGGGGATACGGCCAGGGAACGTATCCAGCTCAACGATGATTCCCTCTGGCCCGGGGAGGAAGACTGGTCAGAACCACCGGGGGGTCCGGCAGACCTGCAGAAATTGCGAGAGGTGCTGATCACCGGTGACCACCAGTCCGCCGACAGGATGTTTGTCAACCATTTCTCCAACCTCGGGATCACCCGTTCCCACCAGACCCTGGGTGACCTGCACGTGCAACTGGACCACAGCAATATTACAGGGTACAGGCGCACACTCGACCTGGGCAGGGCGGTGACCGAAGTATCCTACCGGACCAATGGCCATATGTTCAGGGAAGAGGTCTTTGTTTCCCATCCCCATCATGCCATCTGTATCCGTCTTACCAGCGAATCACCGGATGGGATCAACGGAACCGTGATGCTCTCCAGGCCTGCAGATACCGGAATTCCGACCGTTGAGGTGGAGCCGCTGGGTGACCGGATGTTGCGCATGAAGGGCGAGGTGACACAATACGGCGGAACCTTCCGTTCACAACCTGCTCCCATCGATAACGGAATCAGGTTCGAAACGTTGCTGTATGCTGAAAATACAGGCGGAGCGATCACCAGCGGGACAGACAGACTCGAAATATCCGGGGCCAGTGCGGTGGAACTCTATATCGTTTCCAATTCCTCCTGGTATACCGATGCCTTCGGGGAACTGAATCTCCAGGAAATGGGGTTTATCAGGGAAAGCACCTATGAAACGATCCGGCAGCAGCACATTGCCGACCACAGGGAGCTCTACGACCGTGTGCAACTGGATTTCGGGGGAGACAGATTCGATACAATACCTGTCAACGAGCGGCTTGCACGTGTGCGCAACGGAATGCACGATAACGGGCTGGAGGAGCTGTTGTACCAGTACGGCCGGTACCTGCTGATCGCTTCCTCACGGCCCGGGACCAACCCGGCCAACCTGCAGGGCTTGTGGAACGAACATATCCGTGCACCCTGGAACGCCGATTATCACCTGAACATCAACCTGCAGATGAATTACTGGCTCGCCGATATGGCCGGGCTGCCGGAACTGAATGATCCCCTGTATGACTATATCGACCGGCTGGTGGAAAACGGTAAGACCACTGCAAGGAAAAACTTCGGTTGCAGGGGCGCATTCATGCCCCATGCCACCGACCTGTGGGCACCCACCTGGCTGCGGGCAGCTACAGCATACTGGGGCTGTTCCATGCCGGCAGGAGGATGGATGATGCAACACTACTGGTACGGGTTTGAATACAGCGGGGATACGGCTTTCCTGGCAGAACGCGTCTATCCCGCACTCAGGGAGGTAGCCACATTTTACAGCGACTGGCTGATCAGGGATCCGAGAGACGGGACGCTTGTTTCGGCACCTTCCACTTCTCCCGAGAACCGTTTTTTCGACCAGGAAGGGAACCAGGTGGCAACCTGCATGGGTAGCGCCATGGACCAGCAGGTGATTGCGGAGGTGTTCGACCATTTCATTGAAGCCAGTGAAATCCTGGAAACCAGTACGGACATCCTGGACACGATCCGTAACCAGCGGGAGCAACTGCGGCCCGGGTTTGTGCTGGGATCAGACGGAAGAATCCTGGAATGGGACAGGGAATACAGGGAACCTGAACCGGGGCACCGGCACATGTCACACCTCTACGGGTTTCACCCGGGATCTGCTGTTTCACCCGAAAAGGATCCCGGGATATTTGCGGCGGTGCGCAGAACCCTCGAACACAGGCTGGATAACGGGGGTGCCGGAACAGGATGGAGCAGGGCCTGGCTGATCAATTGCAGTGCCCGCCTGCTGGATGGAGAAATGGCTTACGAACATGTGCAGCTGTTGCTGCAGCGCTCCATTGCCTCCAATATGTTCGACATGCATCCACCGTTCCAGATCGACGGGAATTTCGGGTATACCGCCGGTGTAACCGAAATGCTGCTTCAATCCTATGAGAAAGGGGTCATCAGGTTGCTGCCTGCATTGCCCCGGGCCTGGAGCGAAGGGAGCGTAACTGGTCTCAGGGCCAGAAACAATATTGAAGTGGACATGCAGTGGGACAACGGATCCCTGCAGCAGGCACAACTGGTGCCCGCATACGACTGCAAGGTAAGGATTGTATACCCGAACGGTGAACAAACAGTGACGCTGGCGGCAGGCGTTCCATTCAGACTGAATCCCTGACATGAGACAATTGCTGATGTATGCATGAATATACACGTCTTACGGGCAGCCATTGAGCAAAAAAAATACCTGCTGGCAAACTTTCTATTTCAAAGTTTGTTATATAATGCTGATTGGCACCAGCTATTTCCCGGGATGCGCAAGGCAGCCAGGAGTCATGTTGGTCTGATATAAGTTGATAACCTTAAACCTAAAAAAATGAATTCAGAACAAATCCTTACAAAACTCACTGAAATAGCAGTGGAGTATGGCCCAAAACTTCTTGGTGCAATTGCCGTTCTCGTTATCGGGGGCTGGGTGATCCGAATGTTGATGCGTGGCACGGGCAAAGTGTTCGACCGCAGTAAAATTGATGAATCCCTGAAACCCTTCCTGACCTCGCTCCTGCGCGTTTTATTGCGTGCGCTGCTGATCATCAGCGTGCTTGGTATGGTCGGGGTGGAAATGACCTCATTTATTGCCATTCTTGCTGCAGCCGGCCTGGCTATTGGCATGGCCCTGTCGGGCACCCTGCAGAACTTTGCCGGTGGTGTGATGATCCTGCTCTTCAAACCTTTCAAGGTGGGGGACTATATCGAAGCGCAGGGGCACGCAGGCTCGGTAAAAGAGATACAAATCTTTAATACCATCCTGAAAACCCCGGATGCCAGGATCATCATTGTACCCAATGGAGGACTTGCCAATGGTTCAATGATCAATTATTCAGCAGAGGAGCAAAGAAGGGTGGACTGGACCTTTGGAATCGGGTATGGCGACAACATCGAAACAGCAAGGAAAGTGCTCAGGGGCCTGATGGATGCCGATGACAGGGTGCTGAAAGACCCTGAAGTCTTTATCGCGGTATCGGAACTGGGAGACAGCTCCGTTAATTTTGCCGTTCGGGCATGGGTGAAGGCTTCCGACTACTGGCCACTCTTTTTCGATATGAACGAACGTGTGTACAACGCTTTCAACAAGGAAGGCCTGAACATTCCGTTCCCGCAGATGGATGTGCACCTGCATCAATAAATATAGCGCCTGCACCAAATAACAAGTAAGGTGCATCTGCACACATGGATATGCGTCTGCACCGTTACGCAAGTATGTAGATATGTATCAATGAAATGGATTTACACCTGCATCAATGCCCTTGAGTAATCAAAGGGTTACAGGCATGGACCTGCATGTAAATACTTTGGATTGATATCTGAACGGACAGCAGGTTTTCTTTCATTTCATTATCTTTGAAATCTCAGAAGTTCTGTATGGAAGGAAAGATCATTGGTGTTGGCTTTCAGAAAACCGGTACCTCCACATTGCGCGAGGCACTTAAAATATTGGGATTCAGGGTCAGGGATACCACTCCCCGGGCCCTGATTCCCATTTTACGGGGCAACTTCGGGAAGATCCGGCGCATGCTGCAAGGCTACGATGCCATGGAGGACACACCCTGGTTCATGATCTTCAAAGAGCTGGATCAGATGTATCCGGGTTCGAAATTCATCCTTACCATCCGCGACGCTGATTCGTGGTATGCAAGCGTAACAAATCACATCGGTGACCTGCGTGCAGCACACCATGAGTGGATTTATGGCAGGGGAAAGGGGTTGCCCGGGGAGGACCGTGACCATACCATTGCTGTTTACAACAACCATAACGAAGCGGTGATGCAATACTTTGAAAAGCGTCCGGAGGACCTGCTGGTACTTGATTTCACGCAGGGTGACCGCTGGGACAAACTGTGTGCCTTCCTGGAAAAGGACGTCCCGGAACTCCCGTTTCCCCATTATAACAAATCCTCCGAGATGGCGCAAAACAGGAAGGGATGGAAAAGCAGGCTCAGGAAGTCCAGGCACAGGCTCAAAAACACGGTGAAGATCTGGCTGATCGACATAATGGGCTGGTGGCGTTAATATATTATTACAAGATATTTATTTTTACTGAAAAATCTGCTGCATAGGTCTGTTGATCTTCTATCTTTTCCTTGCACTGCTGGTATCATTCCTCTGCTCCATCATGGAATCGGTATTGCTGACCACCCCCCAGGTTTACCTTATTGTGAAAAGCAAGAAGGGAAGCAAGACAGCCGACAGGTTGATGAAGCTGAAGCACAAGATTGACCGGCCGCTCTCTGCCATCCTCTCCCTCAATACCATCGCTCATACAGTTGGAGCCGCTGGCGTTGGAGCCCAGGCTACGCTGGTATTCGGAGAGGTCTATTTCGGACTGATTTCAGCCATTCTTACCCTGATGATACTGATTTTTTCGGAAATCATACCGAAAACCATCGGGGCGCGCTACTGGAGACAACTGGCACTGTTCGTGGGAAAGGCAGTGGAGGTGACTATCGTTATTACCTATCCGCTGGTGTTGATCTCGGCACTGTTTTCCCGGCTCTTCTCAAGTGACAGGAAAGACAAGACCACGAGCAGGGAAGAACTGTCGGCCCTGGCAAGGATCGGCAGGGAGGAAGGTGTGTTTGGCGAGAAAGAAAACAAGATAATTCAGAATATCCTATAGCTCAGGACGCTGAAGGTGGAGGAGATCATGACGCCTCGTGTAGTGGTTGCTGCCGCAGACGAGGAGATGGCACTTATCGATTTCCCAAAGGTGGCAGCGTTCCTGCGCTTCTCAAGGATTCCCGTGTACAGCGAAAAACTCGACAATATTACCGGGTATGTTTTCCGCCAGTCGGTTTTTGAAAAACTCTCAGAAAAGAATGCTGCTCTGAAACTCAAGGATATCAAGCGGGAGATCAAGATCATTTACCAGTCACGACCTATTTTTTCGGTATGGGAGGAGCTGCTCGAAAGCAAAGAGCATATTGCAGTGGTCGTGGATGATTTTGGCGGACTGGAAGGGGTGGTGACCATGGAGGACATCATCGAGACCCTCCTTGGATTCGAGATCCTCGACGAGACGGATACGGTCACCGATATGCAGCAATATGCACGGGATAGATGGCAGAAACGACAGGAGAAGTACAAGTACATCATCGGCTACCAGGAACCTGAACAGGAACCTGAACAGGAACCTGACCGGTAACCTTATCAGGAACCTGACCGGTAACCCCAAACTTAAATCAATTCTAAATTTCGGTCCGGCGGAACAAATCCTGGTGCTGCACCCGGATAATTTGCTATGTTTGTTCCTTTACCAACTCAACCAGACCGATGCCAAGTTTCGTGATCAATGAAAAGTGTGATGGTTGCAAGGCACTTGACAAAACCGCCTGCCAGTACATTTGTCCCAATGACCTGATGGTCCTCGACAAAGTTTCCAATAAAGCATATAACCGTGCGGTAGATATGTGCTGGGAATGTTACAGCTGTGTCAAGATCTGTCCCAACCAGGCCATCGAAGTGCGTGGTTATGCCGACTTTATGCCACTGGGTGCAGCGGTGCAACCCCTTCGCAGTACCGATACCATCATGTGGTCGGTGCGTTTCCGCAACAAGCAGGTGAAACGATTCAAGTTTCCCATACGTACCATTCCGGAGGGAACCCTGGTACCCAATGGCGGATTTGCCGAGGGTGAAGGTGATTTAAAGAATCCCGGACTCAGAACCGAACCGGAAAGTCTTGGCACGGAACTATATAAAAAATAGTGCGTTCGGAGAAAACAATGCAGACCTGTCCTGTCCCGGTGCATACGGTAACATTGAGCACGGCCAGTGCAAACAGTAATATTGTCCCGGTCCGGTGCAGGTCAGAAATACCGAAGCATATCTCAGAATACAAGAAGCATATCTCAGAATACAAGAAACATATCAAAAGACCCATAACACATCAAAAAGGCCTTTATAAAATTCCACCAGCAACAATGATCTGACTTATGAATGGAGCAAACTTTGAAACCGTATATGTCGAAACCGACCTGCTGATACTCGGCGGCGGAATGGCAGCCTGTGGGGCAGCCTTCGAAGCTTCCCACTGGGCAAAGAAAAACAACCTGAAGATCACCCTCGTGGACAAGGCTGCCATGGAACGCAGTGGTGCAGTGGCCATGGGACTTTCGGCCATCAACCTCTACCTGGGGCTGAAGAATGGGAAGAATACCATTGAAGATTATGTGAATTACGTGAAGAATGACCTGATGGGGATCGCACGTGAGGACCTGGTGGCCAATATTGCCAGGCATGTGGATTCCACGGTCCACCTGTTCGAAAAATGGGGCCTGCCTATCTGGAAGGACGAGGAGGGAAACTATGTGAATGAAGGCCGCTGGCAGATCATGATCCATGGCGAGGCTTATAAGAATATTGTTTCCGAAGCTGCCAAAACAGCCCTGAAGGAGCTGGGCGATAACGGCAAATACTATGAGCGTGTCTTTATTACCGAGCCGATCATGGAAGAGGGCCGGTGCATTGGCGCCGTCGGGTTCAGCGTTCGGGAAATGAAATTCTATGTGTTCCGTGCAAAAGCGGTGCTCGACACCATGGGTGGTGCCGTGCATATATTCCGTCCCCGCTCAGTGGGCGAAGGACTCGGACGCTCCTGGTACCCGCCTTTCAACTCCGGGGCAAGTGCATATTTTACACTGAAGGCCGGGGCTGAGATGACATGCCAGGAAGTGCGTTTTGTGCCGGTGCGGTTCAAGGATTCCTACGGACCTGTCGGTGCCTGGTTCCTGCTGTTCAAATCAAAGGCCACCAATGCCAAAGGGGAGGACTACATGGAGAAACGGGCAGGCGAACTGGAAAACTGGGCACCCTACGGAACAGCCAAACCTACCCCGGCGAACCTGAGAAATTACCTGATGCTGAAGGAACTGGAGGAAGGGAACGGGCCCATCTATATGCGCACCGAGGAAGCCATACAAAAACTGGTGGCGGAAATACCCGATGAAAAAGAAGCCAGGCGCAAACTGAAGCACCTGGAAGCCGAAGCATGGGAGGATTTCCTCGACATGACCGTCAGCCAGGCACTCAACTGGGCGGCACACAACATTATGCCGGAAGAAACACCTTCTGAAATCTCCGCCTGTGAACCCTACTTTATCAGTTCCCATTCGGGCGCTTCAGGTGCATGGGTAAGCGGTCCGAAAGACCTGGGCGATGAAGAAACGCACTGGGGATACGACAACCTAACTACCGTGCCGGGACTGTTCGCAGCAGGGGATGCATCCGGAGCCTCGTCACATAAGTTTTCCTCCGGATCCTTTACGGAGGGCAGGATCGCCGGTAAATCTGCCATTGCCTTTATCGTAGACCATCCCGAAGCACCCGGGATTCCGGAAGAACGCATCAGCGAACTCAGGGAAATGGTCTTTCGCCCCCTGGAGACGTACAGCGAACACAGGGATTTTGCCAACGACCCCGATGTGAACCCCAATTTCATCAAGCCGAAGATGTTCATGTTCCGCCTCCAGAAGATCATGGACGAGTATGCGGGAGGGGCATCGGTCGGGTTCCGGACATCGGAAGCCCTGCTGAACAAGGGGTTGGAATTCATGCAGTTCATGAAGGAAGATGCTGAAAAACTGGCTGCCTCAGATGCAAATGAACTGATGCGTTGCTGGGAGAACGTCCACCGCATGTGGCAGGCCGAGTCGCATATCCGGACCATGTTGTTCAGGGAGGAAACCCGCTGGCCCGGCTATTATTTCCGTACCGATTACCCTGAAATGAAAGTGGACTGGGAAGTGTTTGCCAATTGCAAATGGAATCCCGGAACGGGGGAGTGGGAGATGATTAAAAGGAAAGTGCCTGCAATGATCACTGGAAACAATGTATCATCATAGTCATGCAGATAAATAGCGCACGGAAATGCAGATGCTCGCAGGATTCTGGACCTACAGGACCATCAGGACCAACATAACCCACAGGACCTCAGGGCTGCCCGGGCTGCGGGGCTTCCCTGGCCGGAAACAGAATGGATATGCAGTGATTTGTAGATTGTAATATGGATAAACCGAAGTAACATGTACCCCATTCTTGTCATAGGAGGAGGCATTGCAGGTGTCACAGCCGCAGTTGAACTGGCAGAGACCGGCAAGGAGGTTGTGCTCGTCGAGAAAGATCCCTTCCTGGGCGGAAATGTTGTGAAAATGCACAATTATTTCCCGAAACTCTGTCCGCCAGCCTGCGGTATGGAGATCAATTTCCGCCGGATCAGGAACAACCGCCGGATCAGGGTGATGACAAAGAGCGAACTGTTGCGTGTTTCCGGGGAACAGGGAAACATGACGGCAACGATACATTCGGCATCCCGGATGGTCAATGACCTGTGTACCGCATGTGGCGATTGTGTGTCTGTCTGTCCCGAAGAACGTCCCGATCCCTTCAACTATGGCTTCGGAACCACCAGGGCCGTCTACCGCAACCACCAGCTTGCATTTCCGCAGAAATATGAAATAGATGCTTCATATTGCAAAGGGACTGCCTGTAGCAAGTGCGTGGAAGCCTGCAGCTATGAGGCCATCGACCTGTCGGCACAACTGGTGGAGGAAGAGCTGAAGATCCATTCAGTGATCGTTGCCACAGGATGGAAGCCATATGATCCTTCCTTGATTGCCGGTCTGAATTACTCAGGATCCAAAGATATCGTTACCAACGTCGAATTCGAACGACTGCTATCAGTGTCCGGACCGGGAGAGGGAAAACTGGTGAGACCGTCAGATGGGAAGGCGCCAGGTTCAATTGCATTTGTCCAGTGTGCCGGATCACGCGACAGGAACCACCTTCCATACTGTTCGGCAGTCTGCTGTTCGGCTTCATTGAAGCATGCGCTGAATATCACGGAGCTGCTTCCCGGCACAAAAGTGACCATCTATTACATCGATCTGCGTGTAACGGGACGCAACGAAGATTTCCTGGTGCGTGTGGAGAATGCAAAACAGGTACGCCTTGTCAGGGGGAAGGTGGGTGCCGTGACTCCTGCAGAAGAAGGTGCGGGCCTCTTGGTGGAGGCAGAGGATATCGCCTCGCAACGCAGGGAGAAGGAAATGTACGACATGGTAGTGCTTGCTACCGGAATCCTTCCGGCCAACGGGGTTCCCGGCATGCAAAAGAATGAAGAAGGATTTTATGCTGCTGTTCAGCCCGATGGCATGTATGCTGCAGGCTGTGCCACCAGGCCGCTGGATGTCGCTGCCACGGTGAAGGATGTCACAGGCGTGGCACTGCGGGCAATGCACTAAAAAAAGAAAAGTGAGTAAGAAGCTGGGTATATTCATTTGTGAAGGGTGCAGGATCGCTGATGCCCTGGAGGTGGCAACCCTTTCTGCAAAAATGAAGGATGAGTTGCAACCAGGGTGTTGCGTTTCGCACAGATCGCTATGTTCGCCATCGGGAATCGAAATGATCCTCGAAACTGCAGGTGCAGCGTCGCTCGAAGGATGCGTAATTGCAGGCTGTGGAAAGGGAACACGGGATGACGCGTTTGACCTCGGGAACGGCATGACCATCGAGCGGGTCAACCTCCGGGAATGGGTGGCATGGGCCTTGGAGGAAGGCGACGACAGGCAGATGGCGGCCGAAGATTATATCCGGATGGGATTTACCGGGCTGAAGCACACTGCGGAAGTCAAACCTTTCCTGCTGGAACATACCAACGAGGAAATCCTGGTAATGGGAGGCGGTGTTGCAGGTATGCAGGCGGCGCTCGACGGGGCACGAAACGGGTACACGGTCCACCTGGTCGAGAAATCTGACCACCTGGGCGGATGGGCCTCCAGATGGAGCAGGCAGATCCCTTTCGACCAGCCCTTCAACAAACTTCGTATACCGGAAGCATTCAGACTGGCGCAAGAAGTGGAAGCTGCTGCCGGCATCCATGTGTACCTGGAGACAACCATTGAAAAAACAGCAGGCCAGCCCGGGGACTTCACGGTTACGCTGCGGGGAAAACACCAGTCAGATATCAACGTGGGGGCCATCGTAACTGCATCAGGATGGAAACCCTACCTTCCCGCAGCCGGGACACTTTACGGATATGGTGAGGTGCCTGGCGTGATCACTTCTGTGGAATTGGAAGAGGCGCTGGCAGCCGACAGCCTGGTTGAAAGAGAAGCATACCTGTTCGTCCAGTGCGCAGGATCACGCGACAGTGCGCATTTGCCCTATTGCTCCTCCGTATGTTGTGGCATCTCGCTGAAGCAGGCACGGCAGCTTCGGGAGATGTTCCCCGAATCCATCGTATATATTGTCTACAGGGACATCCGGACCCCGGGTTTCCTGGAAGACTTCTATAGAGCTGTACAGGATGACCCGGGTATCATCTTTATCAAGGGGGATGTACAACATGTTGGATCTTCCAATGGCAGAATGGACATTGGAATACAGGACCACCTGCTGGGTGAGCAGCTGCATGTTACCGCGGACCAGGTCATCCTTGCCACCGGCATGGTCCCTGCTGATACAAGGGACCTGCACCTGTCATACAGACTCGGTGAAGGAATCCCCGAACTGAAATATGATTTTTCGGATTCCCATTTTATCTGTTTCCCCTATGAGTCGAGGAGAACAGGAATCTACGCTGCAGGCGGAGTGCGTTCGCCCATGGATATTCCATCAGCCATGGCAGACGGATCAGGAGCCATGATGAAAGCAATCCAGGTGATCGAATCAACCAAAAGGGGCGATGCCGTACACCCGAGGGCAGGGGACAGGTCCTATCCAATGCTTTACCTGGAACGCTGTACCGACTGCAAGCGCTGTACGGAGGAATGCCCCTTCGGTACCTATGATGAGACCCCCTCCGGAACTCCGGTGGTGTACCCCAACAGGTGCCGCCGCTGTGGCATCTGCCTGGGAGCCTGTCCGGAACGGGTGATCAGCTTCGCCGATTTCTCCATTACACTGCTGTCGGAAAAGATCAAATCCATCGAGGTGCCGGATGAGTTCGAGGAAAAACCCAGGGTACTGGTGTTCGTTTGTGAGAACGATGCCTTGCCGGCGCTGGAGATGGCGACAAGAAAAGGATTGAAGATCAATCCGTTCATCAGGCTGGTGCCCGTGCGCTGCCTGGGTTCCATCAACAGGGTGTGGGTCTCCGATGCACTGTCGAAGGGCTACGACGGGATCCTGCAGATCGGTTGCAAACCTGGTGATGATTACCAGTGTCATTTTATCCATGGGAGTGAACTGACCGAACAGCGGAGCGGGATCTACGAGGAAACCCTCACCTCCATGATGCTGGAACCGGAACGCATTGCAACGGAATTCGTTGAGATTACTGAATATAAAAAGATTATCGAAATCATAGATGACTATATGGAGGAGGTAGACCTGATGGGTCCCAACCCCTTCAAGGATATGTAGCATGATTGAGCTGAAGCCTGACATACAATTCAAGAAAGAGATCGAACGGATCAGCGGTGCATCGCTCAGTACCTGCATGCAATGCGGTACCTGCTCGGTGGTATGCAACCTGTCCCCGGACGAACAGCCTTTCCCACGGAAAGAGATGGTCTATGCCGGGTGGGGCATGAAAGAAAAACTTATTGGCAATCCCGATGTGTGGTTGTGTCACCAGTGCGGCGACTGCAGCACCCATTGTCCCAGGGGTGTCAACCCTGCCGATGTGCTTGCTGCGACACGTGTTGCCACCTACAGGAATTATGCCACGCCCGGATTTATGGGGAAACTGGTATCCATGCCCTCCCTGCTTCCCCTGGCCATCTTGCTGCCAGCGATCATTATCGCCGGAATTATCTGGCTGGCAGGTACATTCAGGATTCCCGAAGGACCGGTGAACTATTCGCTTTTCTTTCCGCATGGATGGCTCAACAGCTCGTTCACACTGCTTACACTGGCCTCCTATGGCCTGGCGGCAATTGGAATTTCCCGTTTCCGGAAAGACCTGCAGGGGTATGCATTCGGCACAGATGGTCCGAAAGGTAATTTCTGGTCAGGTTTCTGGAAAGTAAAAAATGAAATCCTGGCCCATTCCAGGTTCAGCAAGTGTGTGCAGAACAGCGGCAGGAAAACAGCACATTTCCTGGTGTTCTACGGGTTTGTGCTGCTGTTGCTGGTCACACTGTATGCCATATATGCTGCCGTTACCGGGAAATACCCGCTTGCATTCAGCAACCCTTTTAAGATACTGGGTAATATTGCTTCCCTGATGTTGTTTGCCGGACTGGGGATCATGATTGTGAACAGGCTGACAAGGAAGGAGGGGACGAAGCGCAGCAGTTATTCAGACTGGCTGCTGATCGTGGCCATGTTGCTGCTTACCTTGTCAGGCGTGGTCATCGAAACTGCCCGGTTCCTGGACTGGCCATTTGCATATCATCTCTATTTTTTTCACCTTGTTTGCGTCTGGTTTGTGATTATTTACCTGCCTTATACTAAATTTGGGCATATCATCTACCGGACGGTTGCCATGACCTATGCTTTTTCGCGCAACAGGAAATAGCCATTGTGTGCCGGATAAAATAATTACCAGATGCAAGAGATCATTCACCTGTACCGCGAACTGACAGGAAACACACCGGAAAGAATCGAAGAGATTCCCGGTGCAGTCTCCACGCGGCGCTATTTCAGGATATACCAAAAACACGAGACATGCATAGGCACTTATTCACCTGATACCAGGGAGACCATTGCTTTTCTGGAGTTTTCTGAAAAATTCAGCAGCTTGGGCATACGGGTTCCCGCGGTGATGGCCGTGAGTGCCGACCGGCTTTATTACCTTCAGACCGACCTGGGTGATCAGCGATTGCACGAAATGGTGACAGGCAGGACTACGGAAGCACTTGGTGAAAAGTTGATGGGATACTATGCGGCAGCAATCCGTGAACTGGCGCAGATGCAGTTCCTGGCCCATGAAAAAATTGACTATTCCGTGTGCGTTCCCAGGGAAGCTTTCGACCGGCAATCTGTACTGTGGGACCTCAATCATTTCAAGTATTATTTCCTTAAACCTTCCGGCTTGCCGTTCGATGAGCAGTTGCTGGAAGATGCATTTCAGCAGTTTGCGGATCAGTTCCGACGACTTGAGGCAACACACTTCATGTTCAGGGATTTCCAGACCCGGAACATCATGATCCGTGAAGATGCTGCCTGGCTCATCGATTTCCAGGGTGGAAGGAAGGGGCCGGTACAATACGACCTGGCTTCGCTGGTCTATGAATCCAAAGCTGCGCTGACACCAGCAGACCGGTCAGGGATCATCGAAAATTACATTCAGCAGGCAACAACTTACAGCCACATGGACAGGGACCGTTTTATGGACGGATTTTACCTGGCAGCGCTGATCCGGATACTGCAGGCACTGGGGGCATACGGACTGCGTGGACTGGTCGAGAAAAAGGCGGTGTTCCTGCAAAGTATTCCTGCCGGACTGGGAAACCTCGGTGAGGTGCTGGAAAAACTGCCTGGCAGTGCGATACAAGGATACTTCCGGGAGCTCCTGGAACAGGTTGCCGGGTTAAAAGACAATTACCGGACCCTTCCCGGAGCCTTTGAAGGAATTACAGTTACGGTGTATAGTTTCTCTTACCGCAAACCCCTGCCGGATGACCTTACGGGAAATGGTGGCGGATTTGTATACGATTGCCGTTTCCTGACCAATCCGGGAAGATGCGATGAATTGAAGATGCTTGACGGATTTGATGAAGCGGTGCGGCGGTTCCTGGAAGAGGATCCGGAGGTGGAATTATTCCTTGATTCGGTCAAAAAACAGGCCGGTGCGGCCATCAAGGCATACAGGGAGAACGGGTACAGGAACCTCATGTTTTCTTTTGGTTGTACGGGCGGAAAGCACCGGTCTGTATATCTTTCTCATCGCTTTGCAGCATGGTGTAGATCCCTGGAGGGGGTAAGAACGATCGAGATCCACCGTGAATTAGGCCGGGAATTGTAGAACTTTTTTTCATCTGGCTTGTTTCCTTCAAAAGCGGAAAGGATGGGTAAAAAGGCGTGCAGCGATTCTAAAGAGATACGGAAAAAATCAAGGGGTGTCAGTGCACAGTTTTACTGTAAAAAATGCGGTGAAGAGGTAACCAGGGAAAAATGGGCCTGTAAACCCAAAAAAATAAGGTAATTCATGGACACGAGAGCAATAATCCTGGCAGCCGGACTGGGAACCAGGTTGCGGCCCCTTACGGACCATACGCCCAAGGCATTGCTGCCCTTCCGCGGGAAAACCATGCTCGAACATGTGGTGGATTACCTGAAGTCCCATGGCATCACCGAAGTTGTGATCAATGTGCACCACCATGCCGGCCAGGTTGAAAAATACCTTCTGGAACATCAGAATTTCGGAATCAATATCCACCTGTCCGACGAGCGCCGGCAGCTGATGGATACCGGGGGTGGTATTGTTAAGGCCAGGAAGTACCTTGAGGAAACAGGACCCTTCATTGTCCACAATGTAGATATCTTTTCAGACACGGACCTCACAGCAATGCTTGCGCAACATGTGAAGGATGAAGCACTTGCAACACTTGCCATTTCTGACAGGAAGTCCAGCCGCCAGCTGCTGGTGGATGCCGACGGGCTGCTTTGTGGCTGGAGGGACAACCGCACCGGGGAGGAGATCATTGCCAGGCACCGGCAGGAATTGCGTCCGGTAGCATTTTCAGCCATCCATGTGGTGGATCCCCGTATATTCAGATACCTGGACCGGGACCATCCCTTTTCCATTACGAAAGCTTACTTGCAGCTTGCCGCACATCACAGGATCATGACCTTCGACCATTCAGGAGATACCTGGACAGATATGGCAGATATCAGTAATTTTTCTTCCATTTGAAGTTTAATTTCTGCAGTCGCTTTGGCATGGCAGAATTATTTAGGAAATTCACAGGCGCAAGGTAATTAGCCTGAATATATAACGTACCCCGGTCTGTAACAATAAAAGTTAAGAAAATGAAATTCAAGTCTTCAGTTGAGCAGAGGTTCCATGAACTATCGGGAGAGAAAAAGATGACCACGAAGATTCCGTATATCACGGTGGATAATTTTCCCCGGCTGGGATTATTTACGGCCTTGCGCCTCCTGGAATGGGTGCAGGAAAATCCACTCGGCACGATCAGTCTTCCCACCGGTAAAACACCGGAATATTTTATCAGGTGGACCAGCTACCTGCTCGGGAACTGGGAAGACGCCAAGGTTAAGGAGCTCAGGAAAAAGTATGGCCTCAACAATGACCGGAGGCCGGTATTGAAAGACCTTTCGTTTATTCAGATCGATGAGTTTTATCCCATCAGTTCAAGCCAGCACAACAGTTTCTATCATTATGTGAACAAATATTATATACAGGGTTTCGGACTGGATCCCGCCAATGCGCTGCTGATCAATTCCGAAGCGATTCCGTTGCACGAAGCGATGCACTATAACGAAGTATTCCCCGACGGGATCATCGACTTGTCCCTGAGGTTCCGGGAGGCGAAAAATTCCCAGGAACTGATCCAACAAAAATCGGTTTTCATGATCGACGACTGGTGCATCAATTACGAAAATGCCATCAGGGAAAAGGGAGGGATCGGCTTTTTTCTCGGAGGCATCGGTCCGGATGGGCACATTGCCTTCAATACACGCGGATCGGACCTTTTCTCCACCACCAGGCTTACTCCCACCAATTTCGAGACGCAGGCGCAGGCTGCTGGCGACCTGGGAGGGATTGAGATATCCAGGAACAAGCTGGTAATCACCATCGGGCTGGATACGATTGTACACAATCCGGATACAGTTGCCATCATTTTTGCAGCGGGAGAGGCCAAGGCCGATGTGATCAGGGACGCACTGGAGAATGAACCGGTGAATTTCTACCCGGCAACGGTGCTGGGTAAGTTGAAAAACAGCAGGTTCTTTATTACTGCAGGTGCGGCAAAGGGGCTTGACGACAGCGTGCAGGAATTTTTTACCACGGGTGAATGGACAGAAGAAAAAAGTGAACGGGCAATCATTGAACTGTGTAAAAAACGCGATAAATATGCCCACCACCTCACGCTTGAAGACCTTCAAAACGACAAATACTGTAACATGATCCCGGGACTGGATCTTCATTCGGTTAAACACGTCATCAACAGGCTGACGAAAAAGCTGGAACAGGGATGCGCCGGTGAAAGCAACCAGATGTTCTACCATACCGGTCCGCACCACGATGACATCATGCTGGGAATCCTGCCGCATGTGCATCGTTTGTCAAGGAACGAGACCAACCGGGCACATTTTTCCATACTCACCTCGGGCTTTACCGCGGTGGCCAACCCTTTCATGATCGGACTGCTCAAGGATACCCTGCATTTCCTGAACGAAGATAACATCAGCATGGTGCATTATCCCGATTTTTTCGATACCGGGTATAAGTACAAATGGGACAAGGATGTATACCATTACCTGACCAAAGTGGCATCCGGGGAACCACATGAGCGAAGAAGAGGCATTTGCCACAGGGTAGTCCGTGCCATCGTGGATATATATGGTGTGAAGAATGTTGTCGGACTGGATGAGAAAATCAGGACGGTCATCCGGGAATTGTCAGATAATTACGATGGGGAAAAGGATGCTCCTCATATCCAGCGGTTAAAGGGAATGATCAGGGAATACGAGGAAGAACTCGTGTGGGCACACTTTGGGTACCGGGTGAAAAATGTCCACCACCTCCGGCTCGGGTTTTACACCGGTGACATTTTTACTGAACAACCCAACCGGGAGCGGGACGTGCTCCCCATCCTTGACCAGCTGCGAAAACTGAAACCCACTGTCATCAGCCTGGCGATGGATCCGGAGGGAAGCGGACCCGACACCCATTACAAGGTGTTGCAGGCCATCGCAGAGGCCGTCAGGTTATGGGGCAGGGAAACAGACCTGTCCGATCTCCGGATCTGGGGGTACCGCAATGTCTGGTTCCGTTACCATGCCTCCGAAGCCAACGTGATTGTGCCGGTATCGCTGAACGCCATGGCAGTGATGGACACTTCCTTTACCAATTGTTATCTCAGCCAGGTGGATGCCTCATTTCCAAGCTACATGCACGATGGAAAATTCTCCGAACTCGCCATCCGCATCTGGGTCGACCAGCTGAAAGAGATTCAGCTCATCCTGGGCAAGGATTACTTCTACCAGAATCCAAGTCCCCGGATACGCACCACGCACGGACTGATTTTTTTCAGGGAGCTCGGGACAGAGGAGTTTCTGAAGGAAGCCAGGGAACTGGAAAAATCAGTTGAAGGAGTGGTCTGAATGCCATTTTTGCACCTGCCATTCAACCATCTTCCTGTTCCGATTCAACCATCTGTCAACCCGGTGGAAAGCGCATTCAGAGTCTGTTTTCCTGTCGCCATTCAACCTTCTGCCAACTGAGGTGTTCTATACCTGGTGTTGCGCAGACAAATTGTTGCGCGGACAAAGACAAAGGTTATCTTTGTGCCGAAATTACAGAATTATGGAGTTGACAAAAGAACTTACGGAGCAGATAGCACGGTGGAACGAAGAACTGTCGAAGAAAGATCCCGTTGAAGTACTCAGTTTTTTCCTTGAGGAATATGGAAACCGCATTGCCCAGGCAACCAGTCTTGGAGCAGAGGACCAGGTAATTACCGATATGCTTTCCAAAACCGGCAGGGATGCAAACATATTTACCCTCGATACGGGCAGACTGTTTCCTGAAACATATACGTTGATCGACGATACAAACAAAAAATATGGGATCAAGATCGATGTCTATTTCCCGGACAGTACAAAGGTGGAATCCATGGTGAAGGAGCGGGGCATCAACCTGTTCTACGACAGCGTGGAAAACAGGAAGATGTGTTGCGGGATCAGGAAGGTGGAGCCCCTGAAACGGGCTTTTAAAGAGATGGACGCATGGATTTGCGGACTGCGAAAGGACCAGACCATCAGTCGTTTCTTTGCGAAGCTGGTGGAATGGGACAAGGTGAACGGACTGGTAAAGATCAATCCCCTGATCAACTGGACAGAAAAGGAAGTGTGGAACTATATCAGGGAAAAGGATGTCCCCTTCAATCCGTTGCACGAACGCGGTTTTGCCAGTATTGGCTGTCAGCCGTGTACCCGCGCCCTCAAACCGGGCGAAGACTTTAAAGCCGGCCGCTGGTGGTGGGAAGGACAGGAACAAAAGGAGTGCGGACTCCACAAGCGGTAGAGCTCCGCCAAGACCGGCACCCCCCAGCTCCGTCAGGAGCGGCATGTCTGTAAAGCCCCGCATGGCCCCCCAGCCCCGTCAGGAGCGGCATGTCTTTAAAGGTGAATGACCCCCGAACCGATCAACTCCCCCTCATCATACCAGGCAGCAAACTGACCCGCGGCGATGCCGCGCTGTGGACGGTCGAAGATGATGTACATCCCATCCTGCTCCATCGTAAGTGTCGCTTGCTCCAGTGCCTGCCGGTACCGGATACGCACCAGGTAGTTCCTTGATTCCCCTGCGGACATGGCCAGGTCGGGACGGATCCAGTGCACTTCTTCCGGCAGAATGCGCAACCCTTTCCTGTACAGCCCCGGGTGCGTTTTACCCTGTCCCACGTAAACCCGGTTTTTGTCCACATCCGTGGCAATGACAAACAAGGGTTCCTTTTTCCCTCCTACCTGCAGTCCTTTTCGCTGGCCAATGGTAAAAAAATGTGCTCCACGGTGCTTCCCGGCATAGATCCCATCGCTGATCCTGTACCTGATGGGCCGGGCAAAATCTGCAAGCGAGCAAAGGTTTGTTTCTTCGTACAACGGACTGTCTGCAGGAATCTCGAAGATGTTTCCCTCCTTTGGTTCCAGCTTCTGCTGGAGGAATTCCGGGAGGTGCACTTTTCCTACGAAACAAATTCCCTGTGAATCTTTTTTTTCAGCCGAGGCAAGTTTCTGTTTCCTGGCAATTGCCCGCACCTCCTCTTTTTGAAGGTGGCCGATAGGAAAGAGGGTGCGCGCCAGCTGCTCCTGGGAGAGCTGACAGAGGAAGTAACTCTGCTCCTTGTTCGGATCATCGCCCGCCAGCAGCCGATAGATGGTCTTCCCGTTCACATCCACCTCATCCTTTTTGCAATAATGGCCTGTAGCTACAAAGTCGGGACTGAATTTCTCCGCGGCCTTCAGGAACGCATCGAATTTGATCTCCCGGTTACACAGCACATCCGGATTGGGTGTTCTGCCTTTTTCATATTCCGAGAACATGTAATCGATCACCCTTTTCTTGTATGGACCGCTGAGGTCAACAACCTCGAAGGGGATGCCGATCTTTTTGGCCACCAGTTCTGCGAAAAGCACATCTTCGTCCCACGGACAATCGGCATCAATCACACCGGTCTTGTCGTGCCAGTTGATCATGAACATGGCAATCACTTCGTATCCCTGCTCCTTGAGCAGATACGCAGCAACACTGGAGTCAACTCCTCCCGAAAGACCTACAACAACTCTTTTTGCCACAACCTGAATTTTACCACAAAGTTACTGAAATGCTCCGAAGAATAAAGATTATCTCCTATCTTTAAGAAATGGCTCCATTGTCGGTATATAAAGCTTCAGCCGGGTCGGGGAAAACCTACCGGCTCACCCTTGGATACCTTGAATTGCTGTTCCGCAATCCACAGGCCTACAAACATATACTCGCAGTAACTTTTACCAATAAGGCAGCCAGTGAGATGAAATCGAGGATCCTGGAGCAGCTTCACCAGCTCTCCGGACTGCATCACGAAGAATCGCCTGGCGAGTTGCTTGACCTTGAAAAATCTACGGGATTGTCACGTGAAAAAATCATATCCATGGCGGGAGACCTGCTGGTCAGGATACTGAATGATTATTCAAGGTTCTCAGTGGGAACAATCGACCGGTTTTTTCAACGGGTGATCCGTGCCTTTACGCGGGAGATCGGGCTGCAGTCAGGCTTTAGCCTGGAGCTGGACCGGGACAGGATACTTGGAGAGGCGGTCGACAGGATGTTCCTGGACCTGGGTGAAGACAGGGAACTGCTGGATTGGATGCTGAAACTTGCTGAAACACGCATTGAGGCCTCACGGGGCTGGAACTTCAGGAATGAACTGCTGGGACTTGGACAGGAGCTGTTCTCCGAGGCCTACCAGGAGGTGATGCTCGACCAGGACAGGTCGCCTGGAAGGGAAGAGCTGGAGGCCTTTATCCGGCACGTTAAAACAGTTGGTGAGCTGGCTGGGAAAGAGATGAAGGATCAGGCTGCCTTCATCCTGGGGCAAATGGATGCCGCTGGTTACGGACCGGACGATTTTTACAGGAAAGCATCAGGCCCGGCAGGCTTTTTTGAAAAAGTGGCCAGCGGGGAAAAGAACAGGCTGACCCCCGCGGTCAGGGAAGCGGTTAAAGACCTCTCAAAATGGATATCGAAAAAGGAAGATGATGCAGGCAAAATCCGCTTTGCAGAAGCGGTGCTCATGGAAGGTCTCGGGAAAATCCACCAGCTGTCGGTGTTGCACCAGTCTGCAACAGAAGTGCGCCAGTACATTTTTGCCCTGGGAATCCTGAGCGATATCTCTGCACGGATACGCGATATCACGGATGAGAAGAACCAGTTCCTGCTGTCAGATGCCGCCAGGTTTCTGAAAGGGCTTATCGGAGACAACCCCACACCTTTTATATATGAAAAGACAGGAAGCTATATCGACCACATCATGCTCGATGAGTTCCAGGATACCTCTGTCTTCCAGTGGGAGAATTTCCGGCCATTGCTGGAGCATACCCTTTCTACCGGGAAGGAAAATATCGTGGTGGGGGATATCAAACAGTCGATCTACCGGTGGCGTAATTCCGATTGGAAGATACTGGCTGAGTCGTTAGGCAACGCCTTTCCAGGGTACAGCATCAACTATGAACCGCTCAGGCACAACTGGAGGAGCAGGGAACAGATCATCCGGTTCAATAATACACTTTTCCGGAGGGCCCCGGAAATGATCCGCGACATAGTCAGCGAAGCCCTGGCGGATGCACAGGTGGACGACGATTTCCGTGAGCGCTGGGGCCGCCTCCTGGGCACCGCCTACCAGGGAGTGGTACAGGAGATTCCCGGTAAATCACGCAATTCGGGCGGATACATCAGGGCGGAGATCATGCACGAAGAAGGAACAAAACAAAAAGAACTGGCACTGCAGCGAATTCCTCACTGGATCATGGAGCTGGAAAATGCCGGGTATGGTGCCGGCGACATTGCCATCCTGGTACGGACCAATGTCGAGGGTGCCGACGTAGCCGGTGTGTTGATGGAAACAGACCGGGGCAATTACGGACCCGGCTATAATTTCAATTTTATTTCGAATGAATCGCTCTTTCTTCACAGCAACATCGCGGTAAAATTTATCCTGAGCCTCCTTACCTACCTCAATAACGGGCAGGATGAGCTGAACAACCTGTCAATCCGCTACTACCACCGGTTGATTACAGCAGGAGAGGAGGAGACAGCTGCGGCCCTTGCTCCCCAACTGTCGGTAAAGGAGGAGCTGGGAGAAACATTCCTCCGCATGGTCCCTGAAATAAAAAGACTCCCGCTGTTCGAACTGGTGGAATTCCTGATCAGCTATTTCAGCCTGGAAAACCGCCAGGCAGACCTGCCTTATTTACAGGCCTTCCAGGAAATCGTGCTGGAATTGCAGCAGGACGAACCGGGCAGTTTGCACGATTTCCTGCGCTACTGGTCAGAGTATGGTGAAAAAAAATCCATCACGGTGTCGGAGGACCAGGATGCCATCCGGATCATCACCATACACAAGGCCAAGGGATTACAGTACAAGGCAGTACTCATACCCTTCTGCAACTGGGAACTGACCAGTTCAGGGTCCGGCTTCAACGACAGGATCCTGTGGTGCGATACCAGTGGTACACCGTTTGAACAGTTGCCCGTGGCACCCCTGAAGTTCAAAAAAGACCTGGGAGCTACCGTTTTTGCTGAAGCCTACCTCCAGGAACTGATCATGGGATATGTTGATAACCTGAACCTGCTTTACGTGGCATTTACACGGGCCGAGGAGGCGATGATCATCGGTCTGCCGGAACGACCCGAAAAAGATAAAATACGGCGATCCGGTGAACTCGTGATGACGGCCGTTGAAACTGCACCACAAACCAATGAACCGCTGCTGATGAACCTCCCGGGTACTGCCTCGGAGAATGGATTTGAAATCGGCATGCTGGAAAAAATGGAAATTGTTACCGGATCAGCTCCCCGTCCCTGGGTGATCTCAGGGTACCCGGTGAAATTTCGCAACGACAGGATCAGGCTGCGGTTGAAAAGCAGCGACTATTTCCTGCAAAAAGGAACCGGTGATGGCGATCACCTGGATTTCGGGAACGTGATGCACGAACTCTTCGGCCGGATCAGGACCATTGATGACGTGGACGGGGCTGTGAAACACTATTTCAGGGAAGGATTGCTGAACGATGGTGATACTGAAAAACTACGCAATCTTGTTATAGAAAAACTGCATACACCCGGGGTTGAAACCTGGTTCGCTCCCGGTGCAAGGGTATATAATGAGAACGACATCATTGCACGGGGAGGAACCTACAGGCCCGACCGGGTGACAATCATCGGGGACCGCGTGATTGTTACAGATTATAAGTTCGGAAACATGGAACTGGCAAAATATGACCGGCAGGTGGACAGCTATGTGAAACTGCTCAGGGAGATGGGACATAAACAGGTGGAAGGATTCATCTGGTACGTGATGCTTGATAAAATTGTGAAAGTGGTTTGATATGGAATATCAGTGGGGAACAACAAGAAGATTCAATGCCTATGCTGATTATTTCAGAAAGTTATTCGGTGAACGTGTGCAGAAACTGACTGTCAATGCTGGCTTTACCTGTCCGAACCGGGATGGGACAAAGGGAAGGGGAGGATGTTCTTTTTGCGATAACCGGGCCTTTAACCCGTCTTATAACGAGACCGGAAAGCCTGTCCGTCAGCAGCTCGATGAAGGGATCGTCTTCCACAGGAACCGCTACCGTAAAGTACGCAAATACCTCGCCTATTTTCAGGCATATTCAAATACCTATGCCCCGCTGGAAGAGCTGAAGGCCACCTACCAGCCGGCCATGGAACACCCCGATGTGGTGGGGATCGTGATCGGAACAAGGCCTGACTGCATCGACACTGATAAACTGGATTACTTCGAAAAGCTGGCGAGGGAACGGTACCTCGTTATCGAATACGGGATCGAATCCATCAACGATGCTACCCTGGCGGCGGTGAACCGCGGACATACTTTTGAGGTGACCGGGAAAGCCATCGTGGAGACCGCTGCACGGGGCATCAACGTGGGGGGACATATGATCATCGGCCTGCCGGGAGAAACAAGAGAGCAATGGATCCAGAGTGCGGAAGTGCTTTCCAGGTTGCCCTTGCACAGCATCAAATTTCACCAGTTGCAGCTTATTAAGGGAACTGTAATGGAACGACAGTACCGGGCAGACCCGGGGAAATTTTATTTTTTTGAAATGGAGGAATACCTGCACCTGATGGCAGATGTGGTTGAAAGGCTCAACCCGCGGTTGGTGGTGGAGCGTATCGCGGGCGAAGTCAATCCCGGTACCGCTGCCCGTGAAGGATGGGGAATGAGATATGACCGTGTCCTTGCGCGGTTCGAGGAGATCCTGGAGGAACGTGACACCTGGCAGGGCAGGCTTTACAATGAAACCCTCATCTTTGGACATTGATATTTGGCTTCGCCGAGCTAATAAATAAAACCTGATAACACAGTTATGTTTCTTGAAGCACTGGCAATATACGTAGTGAAACATGTTCAGACCGATCCGTCCGAATTGTGTTTCGTGTTTCCCAACCGGAGATCCGGCTTGTTTTTTAAACGTTTCCTGGTCAGGCATGCCACCAGGACCATGTGGGCACCACGTATTCTGACCATCAACGAACTGGTGGCAGACCTGGGCGGACTGGAGATCGCCGATCCGCTGGATACCGTTTTTGAACTCTATGATATCTACGATAAAACAGCTGTCAGGCCAGAGCCTTTCGACAGCTTCTACCCGTGGGGAGAAATGATGATCTCGGATTTCGATACCCTGGATAAGTACCTGGTGGATCCGGATGCCGTGTTCAGGAATATCAGGGAGCTGAAGGAGATCGATGAAAGCTTCGGGGGACTAGAGGAGGAGCAGGTGGAATTTATACGCAGGTTCTGGAAGACCTTTCACCAGGGAGGGGAGACACGTGAAAAGGAGATTTTCCTCTCCACCTGGCAATTGCTTCCAAAGCTTTACCATGCCCTTACCCAGGCACTGAAGCGCCGCGGGGAAGGGTATGAGGGAATGATCTACAGGAAGGTGGCCGAGTCGGACATGGTGGAACTGGACAGCAGGCTGGAATTTGAACACTACTTTTTTGTTGGTTTCAACGCCTTGAGCGAAAGCGAAAAACAGTTGTTCAGGAAAATGAAGAAGAAAGGGGCAGCTTCCTTTTTCTGGGATTATGACGAACACTACATGGACAATGAATCCATGGAAGCCGGGAGGTTCCTCCGGGAAAACCTCCGGGAGTTTCCGCCGCCCGCAGACCTCGGTAACTTCAGGAACCTGGCAACCGACCTTCCTGTGAGAATATTTGATCTGCCCTCGGATGTGCTTCAGGCAAAGACACTCAACCAGCTGTTGCGGGAAAGAACTTCCCCCATTGAGGAAGCCAACGATACAGCCATCATCGCCTGTGATGAAAACCTCCTGATGCCTGTCCTGGTGTCGCTGCCGGAGCAAGTAGACCTGGTCAATATCACCATGGGATACCCATTCAGCAATACACCCCTGAGCAGTTTTGTTGAAACGATCCTCCGACTTTACAGGAATGCAAGAACCTCCGCGGGAGACAGGACCAGGTACTATAACAGGGATGTATTATCGGTGCTGAACCACCAGTATTACAAGCTGATCAGTGCGACCGACCCGGCGGCAGAGGTAAAAAGGATCATACACGAGAACCGGGTGTATATCGAACCGGATTTTTTCAGTGACGCTTTTGCCCGCTCCATTTTCCGCTCCGTGACCACAGCTTCAGCCTTGTGCAATGTAATGAACGAACTTTTGTTGTTTATACTCACAAGGTTACAGGAAGAGGAAGGGCACCGGTACCAGGACCTCGAGAAGGAGTATGTACTTGTGATGCTGAGCAGGCTCAATAAGCTGAGGAAAGTCACAACCGATCGTCCCGGGGTGGAATTGCACACGTTTATCCGGCTGTTCCGGAAGATCATGGCCAACCAGCGGATTCCTTTTACAGGCGAACCCCTCGCAGGGCTGCAGGTGATGGGGATCCTCGAGACCCGCCTGCTGGATTTCGATCATGTGATCATGCTCTCGGTGAACGAGGAGATCATGCCGGCATCCTCCGCCGGCAACTCATTCATTCCCTATTCCATGCGTTATGCCTACAGACTGCCTGTCCGTGAAGACATGGATGCCATTTATGCATATTACTTTTACCGGATCATTCAGCGGGCCAAAAAAGTGGACCTGCTGTTCAGGAGCGCCTCGGAAGGGGTAAGATCAGGCGAGATGAGCCGGTACCTCTACCAGATGAAATATGCATTCAACGCCCGGATGATCCGCCCGGTCCTTTCCATCAGTTCAGCAGAAAAGGTGGCAGTGCGAATTCCGAAAACTCCCGAAGTGATGGACCGCCTGGCGATCTGCCTGGAAGGAGATACCTCCGGCAAATACCTCTCACCGTCGGCATTGAATACCTATATCGAATGCCCGCTGAAATTCTATTTCAGGAAGATTGCCCGGGTACAGGAGCAGGAGGAACTGCAGGAGGAACTGGACCCCATTGGGTTCGGTAACATATTGCACCATTCCATCCATGAACTGTATGAGGCGTTGTCCGTCGGGCATTCCGGTATCACCGCCACTGACCTGGAGCAGATAACCACTGGTACGACCCTGGACGAGGTGGTGGAACGCAACTTTGCAAGGGAGTATTTTAAATCCGGAGGCAGGCGGCAGATCGAAGGAAGGAACCTGGTCATCCTGGCCATTCTGAAAAAATACCTGCTGAAAATTATCGAGACAGACAAGGCCATCGCTCCCGTTGTACTCATCGACCTGGAAAAAGAGTACGAAATGGGGATGGAAGTCCAGCTGGCAAATGGTCCCTCCCGGATAAAACTGGGGGGAAAGATCGACAGGGTGGACCGTCCGGCGGGAGGTGTTACCCGGATCATCGACTACAAGACGGGCAGTTCGGAGCTGGTTTTTGAATCCATTGCTTCCCTGTTCGATGCGGAACGCAGCAACAGGAACAAAGAAGCATTCCAGGCAATGGTGTACGCATCGCTTTACCTTCACCAGCACCCCGGCGAACCCCTGATGCCGGGCCTGTATGTGGTCAGGAAACTGTTTGAAGAGAAATATTCGCCGGAGTTCAGGATGGGAGGAAAAGGTCAGAAAATGCCCCTGCTGGATTTCAATGATCACAGGGAGGAATTCCTGGAACACCTGGCCCTGCTGCTGCGCGAAATCTTTGATCCGGCAGTTCCGTTTGTGCAGACCAGTGTGACAGAGCGGTGCAAATATTGCGATTTCAGGGAAATTTGTAACAGGTGACAATCTATGTGGAGCGGCGTACCAACCCCCTGGTTGAATTGCTTGGTTACGTTGAGGAGGAAGATATCTACCGCATGACCGATAACAGCGAACCTATCGTCCTTGCTGCGGACCCATTGTTCCTGATGAATGTTGCACCTGCCTGCTGAATTAGTTTGGGCTGTCTCCCAGCAAGTCGGGCCGTAATCTCCGGGTTTTCTCCAGGGATTGTTCATGTTTCCAGTCATCGATTTTCGCTGCATGACCCGAAAGCAGGATCTCCGGGACCTTCCATCCTTTGTAATCAGCAGGTCGTGTATAAACCGGCGGGGAAAGCAGGCCATCCTGGAATGAATCAGAAAGGGCCGAAGCACCGTCCGAGATCGCACCGGGAAGGATCCTGACAATGCTGTCGGTGATAACTGCAGCGGCAAGTTCACCGCCTGAGAGCACGTAATCGCCTATGGACCATTCCATTGTTACCAAGTGGTCACGCACCCGCTGGTCTACCCCCTTGTAATGTCCACAGAGGATGATGAGGTTCTGCAGGGTGCTGAGTTGGTTTGCCGCTCCCTGGTTGAAAACCGGCGCATCGGGAGTTGTGAAAATGATTTCGTCATAATCCCGCTGCGAAGTCAGGTGTCTGATCGCATTTTCAATGGGCTGAACTGCCATGACCATTCCAGCCTCACCACCAAAGGGATAATCGTCTACACGCCTGTGTTTGTCTTCGGAGAAATCCCTCAGGGGATGCAGTTGTATCTCTACCAGCCCCTTTTCCCTTGCGCGTTTCACAATGGAGTGGTCAAAAGGTCCGGAGAGCAGCTCAGGCAGTACAGTAATAATATCAATCCTCATCATTCCGCTAAATTAGTGATTTCTCAGGATCAGCAGCATCATGAACCCGTGAGACCCTGTATTTGGCAGTTTTTTGACGATATGAATTGGATATATAGAGAAAATCTGTAACTTGTAATCACTGATCTAATGATAATCCTCTGGTTCTATGGAATATTCTGATAAAAATGAACATCTGAATGATGATCCATTAGAAAATACAAGCAAAGCACCTGGTGCGCCGACCGGTAACGAAAATGAACATTCACCGGCGATCCCCCCCGAAAACAGTAAGGAACAAGCCGGCAGCCCGGTGAACGAACATGCTCCTGGTACAGGCGCGGAGGATACTTATTCTGCGCGACAGGAGAATGACGAAGGCAATGATCCTTCCCATGAACCGGAAAAGAATGATGAACTTCCCGGAGAAGCAAGGGATACTTCCGGTAAGACAAGTTCAGGCGGGCCTGCGGAACAGGAGGGAGAAACTGTAGTGGGAACTTCTGATGATGCGTCCGCATCTGACACCGGAAACCAGGAAGATGGATCCGAAGCAAAGGAAAATGCTGCCGAAGCAAAGGAAGATGCCACTGATGAGGGAAAACCAGCATCATCTTCCAAAGGGAAGAAAGAAAAAGCAGAGAAGAAGGAAAAAACGGAGAAAAGCGAAAAAGCAGAGAAGAAAGAGAATACAGAGGAGGAGAAGATCAATTATGAATTGCTCAGTAAGCCGGATCTCGTGAAGTTGCTGGAAGATCTCCTGGGCACAAGGTCATTCAGCCAGCTTCGAAATGTAGTGGACGAGATCCAAGAGGTCTTCCAGAAGAAAGTGGACCAGGAATATGCTGAAAAAAAGGAAAAATTTATTGCCGGGGGAGGCCCTGAGCAGGACTTTAAACCTGTTGAAGATGCGGTGGATAAGCTGATGGAGGAGCTCCTGGATAAGTATAAAACACTGAAGGCGGATTACAATAAACAGCTGGAAGAAGAGAAAGAGACCAACCTGAAAACCAAGGAAGAGATCCTGGAGGAGTTCAGGTTGCTGATGGAAGGACAGGAGGGGTTCGATGCTGCTTTCAGAAAATTCAAACAGTTACAAAAGCGGTGGTTCGATGTAGGGATCGTTCCCAAACAGAATGTCCGTGATCTCTGGAATTCCTATAATTTCTTCGTTGAAAAATTTAATGATTATGTAAGGATCAACAAGGAGCTGCGGGTCCTGGACTTGAAGAAAAATCTTGATCTGAAACTGAAACTCTGTGAGAAGGCAGAGGAACTGGTGGAAGAAAAGAACATATCGGCTGCTTTCAAAACACTCCAGAAATACCATTCACAATGGAGGGAGATCGGACCGGTTCCGCGTGAGGACAAGGATGCGATCTGGGAACGGTTCAAAAGTGCCACTTCTGTGATCAACAAGGCCCACCAGCAGTTTCAGTCCGAACTCAGGGGCTCCCTCGAAGAAAACCTTGAAAAGAAAAAAATACTGTGTGACAAGGCAGAGGCAATCGCTGCCCTCGACCTGGACAAGCACAACGAATGGGTGCGGAAGACCAACGAACTGCTGGACATTCAGAAAGAATGGAAGACCATCGGGTATGCACCAAAAAAGGAAAACAACCAGATCTATGCCAGGTTCAGGAGGGCATGTGATACCTTCTTCGACCGCAAGGCTTCCTTCTACGCCAGGACTTTTGAACACCAGAAGGAGAACCTGGACAGGAAACTTGAGATTATCCGGACAGCCGAAGAACTCAGGGACAGCAAAGACTGGAAGAGCACTACCGATAAACTGATCGACCTTCAGAACCAGTGGAAGGAGATCGGTCCTGTGCCAAGGAAGGATTCTGACAGGCTCTGGAGACGCTTCCGGACAGCGTGTGACCATTACTTCAATGCAAAATCTGAATTCTTTGGAGGAAAAAATGAATCGTACGAAGCAAATCTGAAAGAGAAGCAGGCACTGATATCAGAAATGAACAGCTACCAGCCCCCGGAAAACAAGAACGAATTGCTGTCTGCACTCGATGAATTCCAGTTACGTTATAACGGAATAGGTTTTGTGCCCGTTGAAGTGAAAGTCAAGATCAGGGATGACTTCAAGAAGGCAGTGGATGATCTGATCGACAAAACCGGAGCCACTGATGAGGAAAAAACACTCATTCGATACAGGATACGGATCACAGCCATCATGAACAGCCCGCGGTCTGAAAACAAGATCAGGTTCGAACGTGACAAGCTGGTGAATAAACTGCAGCAGCTTCGCAACGACATTGGCGTGTGGGAAAACAATATCGGCTTCTTCAAGCAGACGGAAAGTTCCGAAGACACCCTTTCGGAGTTCAATGAAAAGATAGAAGACGCGCATGTCAGGATCAGGCAGATGGAACAAAAGATCAGGATCATTGATGAGATTGAGGACAGTATGTAGTTAATAAATGGTCAAAATATTATTTTCGCCAGTCTGAGATTATTTATTACTTTGCGACTTAATCTAAAGATTCTTAAGTTTGACCAAGACAAAGTATGTATTCGTTACAGGTGGAGTAACTTCTTCACTTGGTAAAGGCATTATTTCCGCTTCCCTCGGACGGTTGCTTCAGGCAAGGGGATTCTCCGTTACCATCCAGAAACTGGACCCGTATATCAACGTGGATCCGGGTACCCTTAACCCATATGAACACGGTGAATGCTATGTCACCGACGACGGCGCCGAGACCGACCTGGACCTTGGGCACTACGAACGTTTCCTCGATATCCAGACCTCCCAGGCAAATAACGTCACCACCGGACGGATCTACCAGTCTGTGATCAACAAGGAACGCAAAGGCGACTACCTTGGGAAAACGGTACAGGTGATTCCACATATCACCGATGAGATCAAAAGAAGGATCACCCTGCTGGGGAAGTCGGGAAAGTATGATATCATTATCACTGAGATCGGGGGAACCGTGGGCGACATTGAATCGTTGCCCTATATCGAAGCAGTCAGGCAGCTCAGGTGGGACCTGGGACATAACAATACAGCAATTATTCACCTCACCCTGGTGCCGTATCTCAATGCTTCCGGGGAACTCAAGACAAAACCCACCCAACATTCAGTTAAGGTGCTGCTGGAAAACGGGATACAGCCCGATGTCCTGGTATTGCGCACCGAACATGAGCTGACCAGGGACCTGCGAAAAAAAGTGGCCCTTTTCTGTAACGTGAACCTGGAATCCGTGATCCAGTCTATCGATGTCTCCACAATTTACGAAGTGCCGCTCCTGATGCAGGAGGAGAACCTTGACAAGACAGTGCTGGCAAGGCTGAACATGGAAGCAAAGGAAAAGATCCACCTGGCTCCCTGGCGGAGTTTTGTGAAGAAACTGAAAAATGCATCCTGGGAGGTGCATATCGCGCTGGTGGGGAAATACGTGGAACTGCACGATTCCTATAAGTCCATCCTTGAATCCCTCGTTCATGCCGGGGCACTTAACGACACAAAGGTGAATGTCACCTGTGTCCATTCGGAAATGATCATACCGGAAACCATCGCTGGCGACCTGGAAAAATATGACGGTATACTGGTCGCACCCGGATTCGGCGACAGGGGAATCGATGGAAAGATACTGGCAGTAAAGTATGCCCGTGAGAACAGGGTCCCGTTCTTTGGCATCTGCCTTGGCCTGCAATGCGCAGTTATCGAGTTTGCCCGGAACGTGCTTGGCTATGCAGACGCACACTCAACCGAAATGAGCCATATCACGAAGCACCCTGTGATTGACCTCATGGAGGAACAGAAAGGGGTGACCGAAAAAGGCGGGACCATGCGGCTGGGAGGCTATGCCTGCGAACTGGTGGAAAATTCCCGGTCCTATAAAATCTATAAGAAGAAAATGATACGTGAAAGGCACCGCCACCGGTATGAATTCAACGATGATTTTCTGGCCGATTTTGAGCAACATGGAATGGTTGCTGCCGGTATCAATCCCGAATCCAACCTGGTGGAAATTATGGAGCAACCGGATCATCCATGGTTTGTGGGTACACAGTTCCACCCCGAATACAACAGCACGGTGCTTAATCCGCATCCCTTGTTTGTGAGCTTTGTGAAAGCGGCCCTCGACCATGCAGAATAACAAGGGTCTAACTTACCGTTCGCCGAAATTCCGCGGAGTTTTATAATTAATGTCTGTTTATTTGCGCTAAAACATTACTTTTGTGGCTGCAATTCAAAAGATTTTATAATGGATAGAAATTCTATCATCGGTATTGTACTTATCGGTGTGATCCTGGTCGGATACAGCCTGATCACCAAACCTGCGCGTGAAGCCCAGATGGAAGCCATCCGCAGGAATGATTCGATCGCCAGGGTGGAGGAGATGAGGAGGCAGGAGCTTGCACAGGACCAGGCGCAGAATCAGGTACAACCGTCCGGACAGGTCCCGTCAACTGCAACCCCGGCTGGCATCGATTCATCCGTGTATCAGCAGCAACAAAGGAATTACGGTGTCTTCATGAGTGGACTGCAAGGTGAGGAGAAAATTATAGCACTCGAGAATAAGCTCATCAAACTTGAACTGTCCACCAAGGGAGGACGCCCATACAGTGCCACACTTAAAAAATACCAGACCCATGACTCACTTCCGGTAGTGCTCTTTGATGGTGATTCTTCGCAGTTCGACCTGCAGTTTTTTGCTGACAACAGGAGGATCAATACCAGTGACCTTTATTTCAAACCGGGAACCTCTCAGCAAACACTCAATGCTTCAGAATCGGGCAAGAGTGTGACCATGCGGCTGGATATTGCCAATGGCGCTTATATTGAATATATCTACACGCTGCACCCGAAAAAGTACCTGGTTGATTTTGATATCCGCATGGTGGGCATGGAGCAGTTCCGCACCGACAATGTAACCTATCTCTACGAAATCTACTTCCCCTCCACGGAGAAGGGGTACCAAAACGAAAACAGTTATACCTCGCTCTATTACCGTTACAGGGAAGGAGACATCGAGAAATTCAGTATGCGTTCAAAAAAATCCATCCAGGAAGAATCGGCACTGACCCAGCTGGAATGGATCGCATATAAGCACCAGTTCTTCTCCGCGGTGTTCATCGCCAGGGACTACTTCGAAAGTGCCTACATGATGAATGAACGGTTTGACGATCCGGGCAAATACATCAGGCATTTTTACAGCGAGATCGACATGCCCTATGACAGGAGCAATGACCAGACAATGTCTATGGCCTTTTACTTCGGACCCAATCACCACCAGACACTCAGCCAATACGAGGAGTGGAAACTGGAGGATCTTGTAACCGTTGGCGGATCAGTGATCCGGTGGCTGAATGAATTCGTGATCATCCCCATATTCAACTGGCTGAGCAGGTCCATCGACAATTACGGGATCATTATCCTCCTCTTGACGTTGATTCTGAAGACAGCGCTCTTCCCGCTGACATACAAATCCTACAAGTCGCAGGCCGTCATGCGGGTGCTCAAGCCGCAGGTGGATGAGATCGGTGAAAAGTTTCCAAAGAAAGAGGATGCCATGAAAAAGCAGCAGGCCACCATGGACCTGTACAAAAGGGCAGGGGCCAACCCACTGGGCGGATGTCTGCCCATGCTCCTGCAGATGCCCATCCTCTTTGCAATGTTCCGTTTCTTCCCCTCATCCATTGAACTGCGTGGTGAAAAATTCCTGTGGGCCGATGACCTGTCCACATACGACAGCATCCTCGACCTTCCGTTTACGATACCAATGTATGGCGACCATGTCAGTTTGTTTACCCTCTTGATGACAGTCACCACTGTGCTCAGTATGCGGATCAACAACCAGACACAATCGACCAGTGCCATGCCAGGCATGAAGACCATGATGTACATCATGCCGTTCATGTTCATGTTCATCCTGAATAATTTCTCGGCAGCACTGACCTATTACTACTTCCTGGCGAACGTAATTACACTTGGTCAGAACTTCCTGTTCAAGCAATTTACTGATGAGGAAGCCATCCTGAAAAAGATCAATTCACGCAAGGCCAAACCCAAAAAGAAGTCGAAATGGCAGGCGCGGCTTGAAGATATGACCAAACAGCAACAGCAACTGCAGAAAGGCAAGAAGCGATAGCAACCGCAGAGAGACAAGCAGCGATAGCAACCTACGCGTTACTGTCACTGTGATAAAGGAAATTCGAATGCCACGGACCGTGCCGGTCCGGCATTCGAATTTATTTTTTGCTGTGGTTGGTGGTGGTTATTATGAAGGGAAAAGGGACCTTGTGGTCGTTATCTGGCGTTACCATTGGTCTTGAGTCCGACCATTTTAATGGCCGTGACGGCAGCCTCATCGCCTTTGTTCCCGTGTTTACCGCCTGCACGGTCAAGCGCCTGCTGCTGGTTTTCAGTCGTAAGTACTCCAAAAATAAACGGGATGTCATACTCCAGGTTCAATTCCGCGATACCGTGGGTCACCCCCTGGCAGATAAAATCAAAATGGCGCGTCTCTCCCCGGACGACGCAACCGATGGCGATCACTGCATCCAGTGCATGCTTCTCTGCAATCAGCCGCGCGCCATAGGTGAGTTCAAAACTGCCGGGAACCGGCATCACAAATATACTTTCCTGCGGGCATCCATGCTTTTTGAGCGTATTGACAGCTCCTTCTGCAAGCGCAGCAGTAACTTCTTCATTCCATTCGGAAACTACGATTCCAAATTTCATTCCTGATGCATCAGGAACCTTCTCCGGGTCATAGGAGGACAGATTTTTTAAACTGGTAGCCATAGGTGCATTGTTTGAATGTGGATTAAAAAAAAAGTATCAGCGTGGGGCTGATACTTTGAAAAATTCTTGTACGCAAGATTTACATGGTTGCAAGACGTGCTTCCACCCGTCCAATGTATTTCTTCATTTCGCGTCCTTCGGCTGAATCAGGATATTCCTTGCTGATCCGCTCATAAACCTCAAGCGCTTTCTGCAAATCGCCCTGTTCTTCGTATACGATACCTGCTTTTTTCAGCAGAATGGGCGTGGTAAAGCCATTCTCATATTTGCTGGCAGCATTCAGATACGTAGTTACTGCCTTGTTGTAGTCACCCAGCCCGGTGTATGCATCACCAAGCGAACTCCTGGCCGCAGCACCAACCATCATGTCCCTGGTCCTGAATTTGGAAAGAAAATCAACAGCTGATTCATATTCTCCGAGCTCCTTGTAACTGATACCGGCATAATATTTAGCCAGTTTTGCCGATTTGGTAATAGAATACTCGTCGATGATGTCGAGGAATCCCGGGAAGGTACCGTACCCATTCAGCGCCAGGTTGAATGAATCACGCTCAAAATAACGTTCTGCCATGTACATGCTGGCTGCAGCTTCCATACTCTTTGGCTTGAGAATATAACGATTCCCTGCGATGACAAGCAGCGCAACTGCAAGAACACCCAGCAGGATGTTGGTGAGCATCTTCTGGTTCTCCTCGATGAATAGTTCAGTCCGCGATAACGCTGATTCAATATTACCAAGATTCTTATCTCCTTGAACCTCTTTTTGTTTCTTGGCCATTTGATATGATTTTTTTACATTTTTTTTAACCATCGCAAATGTAATGGTTTTTCCCAAATTTGCTTCTGTTCTTCAGAAAAAGTTATGCGATAATCAACGCGCATCTCGTTTTTTCATTCAATATCCCTTACATTTGTTGAATTGAATACATGATCATGCATTTAGCGAAACTATCGGTAATAAATTTCAAGAATTACGCGCAGGCCGACCTGGAACTGAGCGCAAAGATCAATTGTTTCGTTGGCGAGAACGGAGTAGGGAAAACCAACCTGTTGGATGCGATCCATTACCTGGCTCTGTGCAAAAGCAACCTGAATCCTGTGGATACGCAGAATATCTCCTATGACGCTGAATTCTCGGTGATCCAGGGTGTTTTTGATCGCAAGGAAAAAGAGGAGACCATCTATTGCAGTATACGCCGAAATAAAAAGAAGCAGTTCAAGCGCAACCAGAAGGACTACAAGCGGCTGGCTGAGCATATCGGGCTGATTCCGCTGGTGATGATCTCACCTGCAGATTATATACTGATACAGGGGGGAAGCGAGGAGCGCCGTAAATGGATGAACGGGGTGATCGGTCAATACGACAGGATCTACCTGGAAAACATGATTTCCTATAACCGGATACTGACACAACGAAATAAGCTGCTCAAGGAAAACAACAACAGTAGTGCATCACGCGATGTACTCGAAGTGCTGGATGCCCAGCTGGTTCAATACGGGGAACCTGTGTACCAGGCCAGGAGAGATTTTGTGGACCGGCTTACCCCGGTATTTCAGCGCTATTACCAACATGTTTCCGGTAACAAGGAAGAGGTGAAACTGAATTACTTTTCGCAGCTGATGGAAAGCGATTTTGAGGCTGCGCTGCGATCTTCACGCCAGAAGGATCTGATCGTACAATATACCACCACCGGGATACACAAGGACGATATCAGCATGGACCTGGGCGAACATCCACTGAAAAAAACAGGATCGCAGGGACAACAAAAAACCTACCTGGTCGCATTGAAACTTGCAGAATTTGAATTCATGCAGGAAACAATGCAGAATACCCCCATCCTGCTGCTGGACGATGTATTTGATAAATTCGATGCATTCCGGGTGAAGCAGATCATACAGCTGGTGGCTGAGAACCGCTTCGGACAGATTTTCATCACCGATACCAACGAAACGCGAATGATGAACATCCTGAAAGAGATTCCCGCCGAGCACCGTGTATTCAAAATAACAAAAGAAGGTATTATCCTTCAGCATTCATAGCGATGGAACGCAAAAAGGAAAAAAAAATAGGATCACTGCTGGATGATTTTGTGCGGGCCAACAACCTGCAACATGGACTGGCAGAATACCGTATCACCAAAGCCTGGAATACCCTGCTTGGCAAAAGTGTGGCCCTGGCAACCAGGTCGATCTACGTGAAGGACCGTAAACTATTCGTAAAGATTCACTCTTCCGTGATGCGGAATGAACTCACCATGATCAAGGGGGATATCGTAAGAAGGCTCAATGAAACTGCCGGTGCCGAGGTAATCGATGATGTGATTATCAGGTGACAGGGATGCAGATGCCACTACGCTAGAAACGCTCCCTTTCTGCAAAAAAGAAGGCAGCCTCGATGGCCGCGTTTTCATCAGAATCGGACCCGTGCACTGCGTTTTGCTGAACTGATTTCGCAAACAATTTGCGAATGGTGCCCTCCAGGGCTTTGCCGGGATCAGTAGCGCCAATGAGCTTCCGGTATTCCTCTACGGCATTTTCCTTTTCCAGGATAGCAGCCACGATCGGCCCTGAACTCATGAATCCAACCAGGTCGTTGTAGAACGGACGATCCTTGTGCACCATGTAAAATGTCTCTGCATCCTTACGGGTCATCTGAAGTTGCTTCAGTGCACTGATCCTGAACCCGTTTTCAGTAATCATATGGAGGATGGCGCCGGTGTAACCACTTTCAACTGCAGCAGGCTTGATCATTGTAAATGTAATATTTCCAGTCATGTTCCTTCGTTTTTCTGATATAGACTCCTTAACAAATATAGATAAGATTTGTTAAGCACAATGGATATATTTTTTACTTTTGGGGTTTGATTTGGGTATAACTTCCTAATATATAATATGTAATGTTGAACAAGCAGGCTAAAGAAAAAATAAGGGCGGTCATTGAGCAGAAGGAACCGGTGGTGGTGATCTCACATATCAATCCGGATGGGGATGCCATTGGATCCAGCAATGCACTGGCGTTGTACCTGAAGAAAAAAGGAGTGCCCGTTGACGTAATCATCCCGAACGAAGTCCCCGACTTCCTGCGTTGGATGCCCGGATTCGACATGGTGTTGACTTATAAGAACAACAGTGAGGCATGCAAAAAGTCGGTCAGCAGCGCCGGGACCATCTTCCTGGTCGATTTCAACGACCCGGGACGCATGGGAAAACTGGAAAAGGACTTCAGTGAATCAACGGCCCTGCGCATCCTGATCGATCACCATGAAAACCCGGTTGACTTCGCTGATGTTGTCATCTCAGAATCGTGGAGAGGTTCTGCCGGAGAAATGATCTACCTGCTGATGAAAGAGATCGACGGATCAAGTTTTCTCGACAAGGACATTGCCACCTGCCTGTATGTGGCAATCATGACCGACACCGGTAATTTCAGGTATGGCTCCTCCTATGCCGAGATATTCAATATTGCAGGTGAACTGGTAACAGCGGGAGTCGATAAGGACCAGATCTTTACCAATGTCTATGACAGCTACTCTGAGAAACGTATGAAACTCCTGGGCTATTGCATGTCGGAGAAAATGGTGGTGCTTCCGGAGTACCACGCAGCCTATATCAGCCTCACGCGTGAAGAGCTCAAGCAGTTCAATCACCAGGTAGGTGATACCGAAGGAATTGTTAATATACCCTTTAGCATCAAGGGGATACGCGTAACGGCCCTCTTTATGGAGAAAAAGGACCATGTAAAGATCTCCCTGCGTTCCAAGGGCGAATTTTCGGTGGACCACCTCGCTGCAAAGTATTTCCGTGGTGGGGGACATATCAATGCTGCTGGTGGTGAATATGATTTGCCGCTTGATAAAACAATTGAAAAATTTGAATCAATACTGTCTGAATTTAAAGATGAACTTCAATAATACCCCGGCTTTCCTTCTTGCTGCCTTATTCATCCTGGCATCCTGCAAACCACCGGTGCAGGAACGCCCGGAAGTACCCGGTGCAACAGTGAACCGTTCACTCATCGAGACCAACCAGTATATCCGTGAGCGGCACAGGGAACATATTATGGCTTTTGCCGACCGGGCAGGATGGGATATGACAGAAACTTCCACGGGATTATGGTACGAAATGCTGGATCGCGGCAGCGGACCTGCCGTTGAAAAGGACAAGCTGGTAGTGTACACTTACCAGACAAGGTTGCTGAATGGCAATGTCTGCTACGCTGCCGGCAGGAAAGAACCGAAAAAAATCATTTCAGGGAAGGGGAACATCGAATCAGGCCTCGAGGAAGGTTTGCGGCTGATGCGCGAAGGAGGAAAAGCCCGGTTCCTGGTACCTCCCTACCTGGCACATGGAAATTTTGGCGACGGACAATGTATTCCCGGTTCTGCCGTTTTATTGATCACAGCAGAAGTGCTCGAAGTAAAAAGATGACAGAAGTACGCAACCTTGTAATGCATGGATGCATCTGTAAGTAACTGTTATGTAGTGGTAGTCCGTAATGATTGGTAATTACGTTATACTGATATTTTTTAAGTTATCGAATAGATTGTTATACTGCAGTTTATAGATATCACGCACCCTGTGCAGGAACATTATGATCCAGCCACTGCAGATTATTGAGAGACTCTGTGTAGATTTGTACCTGATTTCAGAAATTTATATCAACATGCAAAAGAACCTTTTCAGAAAAATATGGATACTGGCCTTCCTGTTGCCGGTCATCGGATGCCAGGAAGAATTCGATTATGAATCATTCATCGAAGAGGAAGACCGCTATTTCCAGCTGTATATGGATGCGAATTACCCCAACCTGCAACCCACGGAAAGCGGTCTCTACTATATCGAATATGAAGCCGGTTCCGGTGCGTCTCCCGATTCAGGTGACTGGGTACTGATCAACTACCTTGCCTATACCATTCCCGACGAGACAGTAGTGGATACCTATGATGAGGAATGGGCCAGGGATTATAACCTTTACAATAGCGGAGTATTGTACGGACCATACAAGTACCAGCATGGCACGGAGATGGAAGGACTGAGAGAAGGACTTTCCATGATGAAGGAAGGAGGCATCTCCCGGCTTATCTTCAAGAGTGACCTGGGGTATGGCGAAAAAGGGCTTGGCAATATTGGAAAATTCGAATCACTCATGTACGACGTGCAGTTGCTGGAGGTGATCGGAGATCCCGTTGCATGGGAACAGATGAAGATCGATTCCTTCCTGGCAGCACACCCCACAGCCTATCCCATTCGAGATAGCGAGACCGCGGCAGTTATGTATTATATCCCCGGTGTGGCGGGAGATTCAGCACAAATTTCCGATGGCAAAAATGTAGAGGTGTTCTATACCGGACAGCTGCTCGACGGCAGGGTATTTGACAGCAACGAGGGAAAAGCATCAGGCATGACGGTAACAGTTGGGGAAGGCGATGTGATCAGAGGTTGGGACCTTGGACTGAAGTATTTCAGGTACGGTGGTGCCGGGCAATTGCTGATCCCGCACGAGCTGGCCTACGGAGAAGAAGGCTCCAAGGCATCAGGAACGGGCAAAAACGCCATTCCACCTTACGAAGCACTCCTGTTTGATATCGAGGTGACAAAGAATGTTCCGGATACGGAAAAAGACTGATCCAATCAGGTATTGCCAAGAAGAAATACAGCCGGACGCTTGTGCAGATCCGGCTTTTTCTTTTGCCACCAACCCACTGGCGCGGTCCTGATCATCTCCGTCTCCATGGTCAGGTCAACAGCAATGCACAGCATCGTATGTTCCTTGCATGCACTGTAAAGGTCAGCAAGCAAGGCATTGTTGCGGTATGGGGTTTCCATGAAGATCTGCGTTTCATTCTTTTTCTCGGTGAGGCGCTCCAGTTGTCTGATCGCATGAATGCGTTCATTTCGCTGAACAGGAAGGTAGCCTGAAAAACGAAATTGCTGGCCATTGAAGCCGGAACCCATGAGCGCCAGGAACATGGAAGAAGGACCGGTGATCGGAATAACACGAATCTGCTTTTGATGCGCCAGGCTCACCAGGGAGGCCCCCGGGTCAGCCACCCCGGGAAGACCCGCTTCAGAAATCATACCAAGATGGTTGCCCTCCATTGCCGGTTGCAGAAATTTTGGCACAATAGCCGCATCTGTACGTTTGTTCAGCTCATAAAACGTGATCGCGTCGATATCGATCTGCTGGTCGATCGACTTCAGGTAGCGCCGGGCATTGCGGGTGTTTTCAACAACGAAATACCTGAGCCCGGTTATTACCGGTTTGAAGTTGGCAGGCAAAAAATCATCCGTATCGTTGCTCCCGAGCGAGTTCGGGACCAGGTAAAGGTTTCCAGCCATCATTTTTTTCTTAAAAATAACACAGTTTTCACATATTTCATTCCCCTTCCGGGTAAAATGACTATTTTCGGGTTCACCCAGAATAAATTAAAAATTGAAGATCACATTTTTAGGTACAGGAACTTCCCAGGGGGTGCCGGTTATTGGCTGCCAGTGCCACGCATGCACCTCGCCCGATCCCCATGACAACCGGCTCAGGTCCTCGATTCTCTTGCAAAACGGCGAAAATACGGTAATACTCGATACAGGACCCGATTTCAGGCAGCAGATGCTCCGGGAAAAGGTTACGCGTCTTGATGCGGTCATCTACACCCACGAACACCGTGACCACATTGCAGGGATGGATGATATCAGGTCGTTTAATTTCCTGCAGCGAAAATCCATGGATTTGTATGGTGAAAAGCGGGTACTGCGTTCCATCCGGATCTCCTTTCCATATGTCTTTGTTGAAGATAAATACCCGGGCGTACCAAATGTCATCCTTCATGAGATCCCGGACAAGCCATTTTCGGTAGCAGGGATCAGTTTTGTCCCCATCCGTATGCAGCATGCCGATATGCCTGTACTTGGTTTCAGAATCGGGAACTTCGCCTACCTTGTGGATGCCAATTTCATTTCAGCAGTAGAAAAGAAGAAACTGACCGGACTCAACCATGTGGTGATTGGAGCGTTGCGCAGGGAAAAACACCATTCACACTTCACCCTTTCTGAGGCTGCGGCACTCTACAGGGAACTGGGGGCAACACATGGCTATATTACCCATATCTCTCACCAGATGGGGCGTACGGAAGGCTTTGAAAAGGAATTGCCCGAAGGCATGCAGGCTGCTCATGATGGCCTGGTTTTGGAAATATAACGTGCCTTGTCGTTCATGGTCCCCCTCATGGCCAGGAACAGGATCCCGGTAAATACATTCAGGATAAGGAAAATGATGCCGCCCAGCATGAGCGCAGTTGGCAAATCGTACATGTCGTTGGCCCATCCCAGCAGTGGTCCGGCGACCGAGAAATTGATCCTGATGATAAAATTCCTGACGGAGAGCACCGTGGCCCGTACTTCCGACCCGGTTACCCGGTTGATGTAATCTTTCAGCACCGGCGTGGCATAGCCCCTTACCAGGTAGAATGAGAACAGGATGATAAGCCCGGAAACCAGTCCGGAAATGGAAAGCGCCAGGTAGCCCAGCGGTATGGCAAGACTGATGAGGATGATTGTTCCCTTCGGTTGCAAAAAGGATTCGAGCCGGTAAGCAAAAAAGGAGGCAAATGCGACAGTGAGGTTGAGTGCAGCCCAAAGCAGTCCGAACCATACCTTGTCGATCCCGTTATATTCAAAAAATTTCTGGGCAAACCACGCCATGGTAAGGGTGGCACACCCGGTAAACGCCGAAAACAGGATGTTCCTGCGGAGAATCCTGCTTCCGAACAAGGCAAATTTCGACACATCGAGAATCTCCCTGAAGTCCTTGTTCATCAATTGTTTGTGGCGCAACGGTTCCCGGAGGGTCAGGGCCGCAGGAACCGCGATCGCTGCCACCAGAATCTGACCGTAGTAGGGGGTTCGCAGCGAAATGGTGACCAGCGCAATGCTCAGCAGGGCTGCAGCGGCTTCGGCGACATTCCCAAGTGAGGTAATCCTGCCCTCGAAGCGACTGTACCTGCGCTGCTGCTTGCGCTCCAGGAGCGAATCGTACAACATGGCTGAATCGGCACCCGAAACACAGCTCTGTCCGATTCCGAGAATGATCTCGGCCACCAGGAATCCCCAGAAACCGAAGCTGAAACCGTACATGACAAAGCCCGCAACACCCATCACGGCGCCAAGCAACATGGTGCGCTTCCGGCCCCAGACATCGGCCAGGTATCCGGAAGGGATCTCGAGGATGACAATGACAATGGAGTAGATGGCCTGCAATACCATGATGTCTTTCATCTTCAGGCCATTGCTTTCGTAAAAAAGCACAACGACTGGCATGTACAGCATGAACCACTTGGCAATCTTGATAATATACAGCCTGGGTATATTGGGATGAGCAGTCATGGCCGCAAAGATAGAAGGAATGCCGGAAAAACAGAATGGATGACCGGGCCCCGGTGCAATTAATATGAATTTTTTAATATTTTTGTCGCACCTGGGAAGAAGTATGAAATGGATGCAATCGAAATTTTTACATCTTTGCGACCAGGACCCCGATGAAGCGCAGCAGTGAGGTATAAAGATGCAACGAAGTGTTGTAAAATACATTTGATGTGACAGTTCGCGTTGTATCTTTACAATTCAAAAATACATTTAAATGGCATCCACTCTGATTGAAAAGATACTTGCCGATCATGCAGGCGTTCCTGTTGTTCGTCCGGGAGACATCGTTGATGTTGAGATCGATGCCAGGGTCGCTCGCGATTTCGGCGGAGCCAATGTGGTCAGGAATATCCTGGACCATCAGCTCACGCTAGATGATCCTGAAAAAACCTTTTTCACCTTCGATTGCAATCCCACCGGATCGGATCAGAAATATGCCGCCAACCAGCATAAGTGCAGGATGTTCGCACGGGAGAACGGAATCAGGGTGTACGACATCAACAAAGGCATCGGCACACATATCCTTATTGAAGAAGGACTCGCATTTCCGGGAACAACAGCAATTTCCACCGATTCACATGCCAATATCCTGGGTGCCGTGGGAGCATTCGGACAGGGAATGGGCGACAGGGATATTGCTGCTGCCTGGAGCAAGGGAAAAATATGGTTCAAGGTCCCTCCATCAGTGAAGATCATTCTGCAGGGCGAACGTTCTGGACACATCACCGCCAAGGATATCGTACTGAACCTGCTCGGCCGGTTTGGCGCCAATGCATTGCTCGGATATTCAGTGGAATTGTATGGAGATGTGGTGGATAAAATGAAACTGGATGAGCGCATCACCATCTCTTCCATGGCAACGGAACTTGGAGCAATCATTATTCTCTTCCCTCCCAACAGGGATGTGATCAGGTATTGTGAATCAAGAGCCAGGCAGAAGATCAACCCGGTGTATGCCGACGATGATGCATCCTACGATCGCGTTGAACAGCTTGATGTCACAACATTCAGAAAACTGGTGTCCCTGCCTGGAAAACCCCACGCTACTGCACCGGTGCCGGAAGCCCCGGTCTGGATCGATTCTGCTTTCATCGGAAGCTGCACAAATGGCCGTATGCGTGACCTCGAGATGGCGGCCTGTGTCCTGAAAGGCAGGAAAGTTGCCCCGGGTGTGGTGCTGAAGATCGTGCCGGCAACAGATATGGTATGGCAACAGGCCCTGGAAGCCGGTATCATCGAAGACCTCAGGGAGTCCGGGGCGATGATCTCCAACGCAGGATGTGCAGGATGTGCAGCCGGACAGGTGGGGCAAAACGGTCCCGGCGAAGTGACCATCAGTACAGGAAACCGGAACTTTCCGGGAAAACAGGGACAGGGCGAAGTCTACCTCGCAGCACCCGACGTGGTGGCTGCATCAGCAGTGGCAGGTTACATTACCACGCCCGACGCGATACCGAAGGAGATTCCCGCACGCCCGGTTGAGAGAAAAAAAACCACCGCTGCTGTCCAGGAAAAGGATGATGCCCGCGATGGTAACCCCCTTGAAGTCAAAGGCAGGGTGTGGGTGATCAATGAAGATGATATCGATACCGATATGATCTTTCATAACCGACACCTGGCCATCACCGAACCAGGTGAAATGGCTGCCCATGCTTTTGGTAACCTGGAAGGATACGAGGATTTTGCGCAGCAGGCAACCCCAGGCGACATTATCCTGACAGGTAAGAATTTTGGGGCAGGAAGCTCCAGGCAACAGGCTGTGGATTGTTTCAGGGCACTGGGTATCGCCGCTGTGATAGCGACCTCTTTTGGAGCCATCTACGAGCGCAATGCGATTAATTCTGCCTTCCCCATACTTGCCGGTCTCGACCTGGATCAGTTTAAGGTGAAGACAGGTGACAAGGTGCATGTGGACTTTGGAAAAGGTACCATGACGTTGCTGAAAGACAACAGGACCCTGCAACTTCAGCCATTTTCAGAAGTGCAAATGGAAATATACAGGAACAACGGATTATTTTAAAAAACAGAAAACCATGAGATTGATCATACCAGACAATTATACGTCCCTGCTTGGACTGAAACAAACGGAAATGGCCCTCAAAATGATGAAAGAACATTTTGAAATCGGGCTTTCCTCGGAATTGAGACTTCGGAGAGTTACGGCACCTCTATTTGTGCTTAGCTCGACAGGCCTGAATGATAACCTCAGGGGGGTAGAAGAGCCCATCGAGTTCAAAATAAAGGACATGAGGGACCAGGAGGCAGAGGTGGTACAGTCCCTTGCCAAATGGAAACGCATGATGCTGCGTGATTATGACATCGAACTCGGTAATGGGATCTATACCGATATGAATGCGCTGAGGAAAGACGAGGAACTGGACAACCTTCATAGCGTGTATGTCGACCAGTGGGACTGGGAACGGGTCATTACTAAAGAGGAAAAAAAACTGGATTACCTGAAGAAGGTGGTGCGACAGATCTACGCAACGATCAGGCGTACAGAATTCTACCTGTTCAGTTTGTTCCCGCAGGTCAGACCACAGCTCCCCGAGGAGATCACTTTCATACATGCAGAGCAGCTGTATGAGATGTATCCCGATCTGACACCAAAACAACGGGAAGACAAAATTTGTGAAAAGTATGGTGCCGTGTTCATTATCGGGATCGGCGCAGTGCTCCCCGACGGGAAGCCACACGATCTGCGGTCGCCTGATTATGATGACTGGACCACAGAGACGGAAAATGGTTTCAAAGGTCTGAATGGGGATATCATTGTATGGAACAAAGTGCTCGAATCGGCATGCGAATTGTCCTCCATGGGAATCCGCGTCGACGAAAAAGAACTGGTCAGGCAACTGAAAATTTCCGGTGATATGGACCGGTTGGAGTTGCTGTTCCACCGCAGGTTGATGGACGGCGAATTGCCTTCAGCAATCGGTGGGGGCATCGGACAATCCAGGACCGCCATGATGTATCTGCAGAAGGCGCATATCGGGGAGATCCAGTCCGCCATCTGGCCGGGTGAAATGGTCAACCACTGCAGGAAATGCGGGATTAAACTTATGTAGTTGATGAATACCTTTTAGTTTCTTTGCATGTAATGGAAACTGGATCACTGGATAAGCTGCAGTGAATTCGGAATACAAAATCCTTAACTGTCAACCTATTTCATCATGCCAACGTTCGTAGAAAAGATATTCGGTGCACCCGCCGGTTCGATCGTGTTCCGGAAACCGGATATTGTCCTCACCCACGACAATACAGCAAGTATTGAGAAAACTTTCCGAAAGATGGGAGGCGAGAAAGTGTTGGATCCCGGCCAGCTGATGGTGGTGCTGGATCACAATGCTCCGCCCACTACCGCATCAGTTGCTTCCAGCTACCAACGCATCAGGGAGTTTGTGAAGGAAAACAACGTGAAGCGCTTCTACGATGCCGGAGAGGGGATCTGCCACCAGCTGATGGCCAACCATGCCAGGCCCGGAATGCTGATCGTTGGCAGCGACAGCCATACATGCACGGCCGGGGCTTTCAATACCATGGCAGTGGGGACCGACAGGACAGAGGCAGCAGGGATATGGAAAAAGGGAGAGACCTGGTTCCGGATTCCTGAATCATTGAAAATCACCCTGAATGGAGCACTGAAACAGGGTGTGTACGGCAAGGACCTGTCGTTGTGGATCATTGGAATACTTGGGTCTGCCGGGGCCAATTATCTTTCCATAGAATTTCACGGAGAAGGTGTGAGACACTTGTCTGTAGCAGATCGGATGACCCTGGCCAACCTGGCATCTGAAATGGGTGCCAAGAACGCGGTTTTTCCCGTTGATGAACGGTTGACCGATTTTCTTGGTGAGGAATACGATGGAGTATGGGCAGACCCGGATGCGAAGTATGCCAGGGAAATTTCCGTCGACCTGCCCGAAGTTTACCCGCTCGTGGCTGCACCCCACCAGGTGGATAATATCAGGTCGGTGGCTGAAATAGCAGGGGAGGAAGTGCACCAGGGGGTGATCGGAACCTGCACAAACGGGAGGATCGGGGACTTGCGTGATGCTGCTGCCATTCTGAAGGATAAAAAAGTAAGTGAAGGATTTCAATTACTCGTGATACCTGCCTCCAGGGCCATATACCTGCAGGCCATCAATGAAGGACTGATCACGACTTTCCTGGAGGCAGGAGCCAATGTGCTGAGCGCTTCCTGCGGACCTTGCCTCGGGACAGGACAAGGGATTCCTGCAGACGGAACCAAAGTGATCTCAACGGCCAACCGCAATTTTCCGGGAAGAATGGGAAACAAGAATGCAGAAATATATCTTGCTTCACCAGCGGTTGTGGCCATGTCGGCCCTGCGCGGTAAGATCACGGATCCAAGACCTGCCAATGGTTCGGAGAAATATCCGTTCAACAGGCCGCAACCGGGCGACGTGTCGATCGCGGAGTCGGACAATCGCCGGGTGTCCAATGTCTGGAATTATGCCGATGTGGACAATCTGAATACGGACCAGATGTTTGCAGGCCACCTGACCTACCAGGTGAACAGTTCCGACCCGGATGCCATCATGGAGCACTTGTTCGCAGATTTTGATCCGAATTTTGCGCACCGGCTGCAACAAGGTGACATCATACTGGCCGGCGAGAATTTTGGTTGCGGCAGTTCACGGGAGCATCCTGCAGTGGGACTTGCACACGCAGGAGTGAAGGCGGTGATCGTAAAATCGGTCAACCGGATTTTCTTCAGGGCGGCCATCAACCAGGGACTGCCTCTGATTGTATTGCCGGAAGCGGTACAGGCATATACTCCGGGTGATACTGTAAGTATTTCCTTCGACAAGGGACTGGTGAAAATCGACAGCAGGGAATTTACATTCCAGCCCCTACCTGGAAAACTTATGCAGATCCTCGAAAGCAACGGGCTGGTGAACTACCTGAAGGATAAATAAAAAAACTAACCGCACCAGGCCAGGCGGCCTTCATGCGGTTAGATAATCATGTGATGACTGTCCAAAAAACGATAAAGCTTATTTTGGACAGGTCAGCATCGGTTTAGAAATTATAGCTAACAGATACGTTCCAGGTTCTTCCGAAACCAAACCATACGGAATTGGTCACATCGATACCTTCCCATGTCTCTGAATTTTCGTCTGCATGGATGTTCGTCTCTGATTCAGAGATGTAGACTTTGTCCAGTATGTTATTTACATTGAACCTGAATTGCGCAAGGTTTCCAAAAATGTTAAACCGGGCACTGACACCTGCATCCAGCAGCCCATAGGCAGGAAGCTTTAATGCACCTGGATTGTCTTCTTCAGCAAAGATGTCATCTGTTACAGAATAATCTGCATACAATCCGTCTACATACCTGTAGCCCAAGTCAATATTAAAATTACTTATCCTGTAATCTGCCGACAAGTAGGTGACGAATTGCGCCGCATCTCCAACTTTGGCATCCTTCAAGTAGAGTGTGCCTGTGCCGATTTCATTTTGATCGGCATCAAATAAAACTGAAGTGAAGTCTTTGGTGTATCTCCAATCTCCTGCGGAGACCATTCCTTTCAGTTTCAGGGCACTCATGGGCCTGTAATTAGCCTCAACTTCAATACCCTTATGGTTCACATCAATATCCCTGAACTGGGCAATTCCTTCGTCACCCTGTGCGTTGAACAAGGCACGCGAGATGAAACGGTTCCCCCAGTTGGTGCTGTAGGCATTCACATTTACCTTCAGGTTATTGGTAATATATCCATACCCCAACTCAACAGAAAAGATCTCTTCATTCTGGAGGTCCTCGTTAATTGCGTTTGCGAAATTGGGGAACACAGCATCAAAATTAGGCTGACGGGAGATATATCCAGTATTGAAAAACACATTGGAACTTGCCGTCAGGTTGTAATTCGCACCACCTTTAATGTATCCGCCTCCAACACTTTTTGTTTCGGAAATCGGATTTGTACTCTGGTCAAAATAGTCGATCCGCTGGAATGACTGATTTGACAGTCCCCCCTGGATAACAGCAGTAAGATTGGTTTGGTCATTGTACTCAACCATGCCATTCACGCCAGACCAGCCAACGACGCCAATATTGTAATAGTCAATTTTCGGACCATTTAAACCGGTATTGCGAAATGGACTTGCATCAATCAATGTGTTGATAACCAATCCGGCAGAATTGTCGTTACCCGTGGAATAGTATCCGTCGAGTCCCATCAGGTTATTCAGAACGCGATAGTGATATCCTTTGTAGTACCTTAAGTCAACGCCCAGTGAAGCAGTTAAATTCCCAAACTGGCCTTCCAGGTTGGAGATGGCGCCCACCCAGTCGTGGGAATTCATGGATGACCTTCTGATGAGCACTGCTCTGTTTACATTGTTGTCCTGGTAGCCATTGGATCCGATGAGCAACCCTGAAAATCCGCTGATATCTCCGTCGTATGGTTCGGTAGTTGACTGGTTGATTCTTACCACTGCATCAAAATCCACGAAACCGTCTGCGTCCCTTGTGCCATTTTCGTTATTCAGATAATGATTGGTGAGATCAGTCCTGTAGGGGTACATATCAATATCAGGGTTGCGGAAGTTCTGTCCCCGTGGACCGGTTCCTCCACCTCTTCCTGCAGATCCGTACAACGAGGTATTCAGGGTAAATGTTGAATTGATTTCATAATCCCAGTTGAAGGTGGCAAGAGGTTTATTATAATGGTTTCTCCTCATATTGAACTCTTCGCCATCAAGAAAACCAGCATCGGTGTTCCACCTTCTGTCCAGTCCTTCTTCACCGAAATTCTGATAGTCCCTGATGGATATCCATGAACTTCTCTGGTGATGCCATTGGCCGGCTCCAAGAATGGACAGGTTCATCGCGTGTTTCGAACCTTCCGGTTCATAACCCACAGCGGCAAAATAGGTCCAGCCCTGTCCTGAAGTTCCATATGCGTAGCCGTTGCCCTGCCAGCGTGAAGCAAGAACAGAAGCAGCCCAGCCTGACTCACCTCGACCTGTATTGTATGCGAGAGAAGTTTTCAGGTAACCGTCATTTCCAATTGTTTGTGAAACCAAACCGCCCTTTTCCTTCTTGGCTGCCTTTGTAAAAATTGAAACAGTACCTCCAACAGAAGGAACCGCCAGTCTTGACGCTCCTAAGCCTCTCTGGATCTGAATACCGCTGGCCACATCAGTTAAACCTTTCCAGTTGGACCAGTAAACCCATCCATTTTCCATGTCATTGACAGGCTGACCGTTGATCAGGAAAGAAGTATTTCTCTGGTCGAAACCTCTTAAACTGATACGTGAATCGCCATAACCTCCGGCCTGCTTTGTGGCATATACACCCGGAGTGGTATTCATGATTTCCGGGAATTCCTGGTTACCTACTTTCAATGCAATTTCAGCTGGACCAATTGAGGAGACAGCCACTGGAGTTTCCCTGATCTTAGCCACGTCAACAACACCTGAAACGATAACCACTTCGCCAAGTTCCAGGCTGGCGGACATTTCGATAAGTCCCAGGTCCGGTGAACCGCTGCTAAATTCCACAATAACAGTTTCATAACCTACATAAGAGACACGAATGTTTCCACTTGAAGCCAGTGTTCTCAGAGAGAATGAGCCATCTGCATTGGTAATGGTACCGTTTTCGGTACCATCTTCAATAATGCTTGCTCCGGGGAGGGTTACACCAGCCTGCAAATCCTGCACCCTGCCGGTAACAGTTAACTGGGCATTTGTACTTGTTGCAAAGACCAAAGCCATAAGCATCATGATGCTTAATTTCAATACTTGTTTCATAGATTTGTTTTTAGAGTTAGAATTATTTTTATCTACATATTAAATGTGGCACAAATATAACGCTGCAATCAATTTGGGATTTTAAATTAAGTTTAAATTATAATTATGCAGTACATTACATGGAAAAAGTAATCAACACGGAATTAACAATACCAGCGTAAAAGGCAGCTTGGTAGGGATTCAATAAATGCTGCACTACCTAACAATCATATATTCTGTTACTTAGTGATGACTTGAGTGAAGCCATTACGCCTTTGATATTTTTTGTGTTGTAGCACATTGTTCTGCTGTTCAGGGAATATGAGCATTTCCTAGAATAATACATTTATTCCTATGCTGTATGTTCGTGGCAATCCTATAAATACACTTGCCGACGCTGCAGAATTGGCATATTCGTTCACTTCGGCTTCGGGAAGCGTTTGCAATGACCCGTTATTAACGGCATCGGATATGTATAGTTCATCCAGGAGATTAAAAATGTGGCCTTTGAATGCAATGCGGTACGTTGTGCCTGCCATCAATGTGAATCCACCGTGAAGATCAATAATATAGTACGCAGGAATTTCCCATAATATTTGCGATTCAGAAGTCAGATCAACAATCGGATTCCAGGTGGAATAATGTTGGCCGTAATACCGGAAACCGGCCCTGATATACGAATGTTTTAGCGGGTAGACGGACAATACCGCACCTAACTGAAGCTGGGGAGCATCGCCCGTCCTGAGATCCCTGGTCCTGAATGTGTAATCAATCCCGGTTTCATTTCCTGAAGGAATATTCACAAGCGTACCTGACGCATCTTCAGCATATATCCAGCTGCCAAGCGACGCGTTTGCTTCAATCCCAAAGAACCTTACTGGCTGAAAACCTGCTTCAAGTTCAATCCCCCTGTGGTGCTGACTGATATTTGAAATATGCAGCAGGTAGACATTATTGAGTTGGTCACTGAATTCCTGTGAAAGTGAACTGTTGATCAGTAAGTAATCGTATACGCTGATTGCAAAGCCATTTTCCGGGAAAAAAGCATAACGTATTCCTCCATCCCAGCCTTTCATGGAAACATTGGTTGGATTTCCGGCAACCGATTCCCAGGGGGAATTGAGGAACAATCTGCTGTCGGGTTCCCTTGATATCAAGCTGTAATTTCCATACAGGAGGAGGTCATCAAGTAAACGGTAGCTGATGCCTGATTTAACCTGAAATCCGGGTGCGACATCAGGCACTGTCTGATATTTTTGACCGGGACTATCGATGTCCCGCCGCAGATGGTTGGTACTGCTGTAATTTGCCATGGAAAATGCACCGCTTGCAAAAGCATTAAGTTTTTTTCCGGTATATTCAACATCGCCCGAAATACTGATCCTGTGTATCTGGTCGGTATGATGATATCCGATGATACCGCCCAACGGCTTCTCTTCATCCGACGGATCATCAAATTCATTTCCGCTGAAGATAAAATAATTGCCGCCCAGAAGATCCCTGACTTCCTGGTATCGCTGAATGCCTGAACTGCTGAGATCGAGTCCAAGAGAGCTGTTGAACTGTTCGCTGAACTGGAAATTCAACCGTGAAACTGCTCCTGCTGATATTTGTTCCCGCACAGAATTATTAAGAATTCCTTCTGAAGTGGATTTCGCCTGGTTTTCTGCAATTGTTGAGTTGTAATCAATAAATGCTGAGGGGCCGGAATAATCCAGGTTGACACTGCCTGAAACACCCGAACTTCCCTCATTCAGACCGGAATAATAAAAAGTTGTTTGTTGTGAGATTGTTTCAGACCAGTCTGCATACCAGTTGATTTGCGCAATCGGCGCATGTGAATAGTGTTCATTTTCATTTAAAAATGCTGGAGCATATCTTTCATGGACCTTGCCATTCCAATACTGCTGTCCCGGGTAATCAGGATCAACCTGATTGACTCCCTGGTTATAATACCTGCCAATACCGGACCGGGGAATGGCTTCCAGGATTTCCTGGGGAACGCCAAGCTCAGCGGCAAAGTTATGACTGTATGCGGCGACATGCTGCATATGTATCGCCTGCCCGTGTCGCTGCGGTGCGCCCATGGCATATATTTCAAACCTGTGCTTATTTGAAGCTGCATAGGTCATGGTGAAATAATAGGCCCAGACATCTGTCCAGGCGCCATTGATGATGCCTTCAGAGGTTTTCCTTGAACCACTCATGCTGAGGGCAAACTTATCATTCAAAAGACCGGTATGTAACGTCACTGTGGTATGCATGTAGTTGCCTGCGCCATATTCAAAACCTGCGTTTCCCCCTGCCTGTTGCCTCGCTGATCCGGTAATATAGTTCATCGTGCCTCCTCCATAGGGCGAATAATGTTGTTCACGGCTCGTCCCTTTTTGCAACTGGAAAGTCGATACATTCTCCAGGATACCATCCCGGCCAGACCATGAATATGTCCTCCTGCCAGGATCATTAACAGGTACCCCGTTCAGCATGATCGAAATGTGCTGCTGTCCAAACCCCCTGATATTCAGTTTTGTTTCACCGTATCTACTGCCCTTTTCAGTGGCATACATGCCCGGAATATGATAAAGGTGAGCTGACGGTTGAAGCATTCCCTGCAAAATACTGAGTTTGTTACCATCCTGGCCGGTCCAGGTCACTGGATCCCGCCATACAGCTCGGTCAGCCAATTTGTAAATTTCCACCAGATTCAATTCATCCGATTGAATGGCAATAACACCAATATTGATGGACTTATTTGCTGTGATGACAGGTAGCTCCTTTGTTTCAAATCCACTGCGCGTTATCACCAATGTGAGGTTCGTATGTGTCGGTACCCTCAGGCTGAACCTGCCTGTGGCATCAGTACGTGTTTTGTTCTCAGTATAGCCTTCTGTTACAATTGCACCAGGAATGCCTGATTGAAATTCTGCATCTTTCACTACGCCTGACAATGTAACCTGTGCCTTAAGATCAGCCATCAAAACACCTGGAAGAATAATGAACAGTGATACCAGGATTGTTTTTGCCAGAGCCTTATGTTGAATCCGGTGGTTTGATATGCTGTTCATGAGATGCTTTCTTTACAGGTAGTATTTTAATTTAGTCCTCTTTAATGCAGCGCACCGAAACACCCACATATCCCGATACCTTGTCCCGCAAAAACGCACTGCCGGTGGCGGCGCGCAGCGCCAGCGAAGTCGTATTGTCAGCAGCACCATAGTATCCGAAAGACCCCGCCATGGAGAAATTGCCGGCATACGATCTGCATCCGCCGGGCAGCGCACTGAACCCGCTTTCGTTGGTGGCAGCCACGTTGGGCCGAGCCCAGTAAATGGAGTCCCGGGATTTCATTTTGCCCCCTGCAATTTTGCTCGCTTCGTGTTTAACGAAATCAGCCGAAGGGTCCAGGTGGCTGAGCAGGGTTTTATAATCGTCAGATGTGGGGATGCGCCAGCCTTCCGGGCACAACCTGCCAGTCTGAATTGCATGGTAATTATATAGTGCCCCGAATGCTCTCCCGAAGCGTGCAGAATCGTTGTTGTACCAGCAGAAACCAGGGGTTTCAAGACTGTACCACGTAGGAGCATCGGTCACTTCAGGTATGGGCTCCCCGTTCGTGTAATGTGTTACAGCAAGATTTTCTGCCATCCATACCTGTTTGCCGATTTTAACCGTCTGGTAGATATTCCCGTCGAAATCGGTAACCGTTTCCCTGGATGATTTTTTACTGCTTCGGTCCATGTTGCATCCCTTAAAATGAAGCATGGGCAATAAGAGAATAAGGAGAAAAGTAATCTTGCTGGCATAATTCATATGCTGAAGGTTGTGTGGTTCTGTAAGTTAAAAAAATCAGCGCTGGCAGGATCTGATCAGCACTTATAAAGATCAATAATAATCAAAATTTGAATATGATCCTCAGAAAAAGTGCATTGTCGCTGATTTTCACAATCGTTTGTTGACCCGCGTTGCAGGGCATTTTGACGAATGAATGAAACTTTTAACAAAACATTTCGTCAAATAAAACGATTGTTGTCTATTTTAGCGTCCGAAAGACAGAATTGCAGCACAATTCTATATGAAAAAACCCAGCTTAATTAGCATCTTGCTAAGTGTGATTGTATTGCCTTGTTATAATCAGCAATTACCTGAAAGAGAGACAGTTGCATCTGAAGAAAATGCAGACTGCACATCCGGGATCACCAGCTTTGAAGCCATCTGTTCCATGGAGGCGCTGGATTCTGTCATACATTTCGAATTCAGGGAAGATCATCCGGATCCAAACATCAGCAGAAAGTTCTTTTATTTTGACGAAAATAGTTTGTTGGATTCAATTGTTGAACGGTACGAGGACAATGTTTTCAAGTATACTTCCGGGTATTCAGTCAGGTACACTTATGAGGAATCCGGCAGGATAGCCGACGTTTTCAAGAGCAGCTGGAACGACCAGATCAGGCATCTGTTCATATTGATCAGGGAAACCTATAATTATGACGAAAGCGGTTCCTTTACCCGGAATTCAAATATAGAATGGCGGACAGCGAATGATACATCGCGCCTGGATGTTAATGAAGCATATGCGTACGATGCCTCCAGTCAGCTTTCCGACTACACCATGAACATCCCACGCGAAATCAACCCTGACAACGCCATCTACAAGGAAGTATATCACTACGATTCCATTGGCACACTTTCATCCGAAAGAAAGGAACTGTCAGAAGCAGGTGAGCGCCTGAACCTTGTTGAGACCAGGTACAGGAATAATTACAGGGAGCAGAATTTGTTGCATTGGATACATTCAGACACAAGGGAAAATGAACAGGGAGACTGGCATCAAGCGGAGCAACTGCAATTTTTCTATGATGAACTGGACAGGAATACCATGCGAACGAAAACAAGCGAATCAAATACCGGTCCGGTGCACGAAAAACAGTTGTTTTCGTATGATGTAGTGAATAATGTCATTAAGGAAATCAGGTATATTTCATCGGATTCAGTTCATTACCAGTTGGCCGACAGTGTATTGTACTATTATGCCATGGCAGATGCTGAAGAAGTGAAGGAAAATGAGGAGGAAAAAGAGGAGGAGGAAATTGAAGAAGAGGAAGATGATTTTTTCAGCACTCCGGATCCGTTTGACTTTAAATTGTTTCCCAATCCTACCGATGGCATATTGCATGTCAGGTCCGGATTCGACAGTCCTTCGATCATCAACATCATCGACGCCGCCGGGAAAGTGGTTTTTACTACAAGAGTAGAAAACGGTGTGGCAGATATCGATCTTTCTCCCTATCCCGACGGGTTCTATATCATTACCGTTACCAGTGTTTTGGGTTACCAGACCGGCAAGGTATTCAAGTTCTGATCTCTTTTTGCTGCAATGCCCTTATTATTTGTTGGCAAGGATTACTTGCGTGATCCTTGTCCTCCATGCGGCAAGCCTGTTTAAAGCCCAATATTGCTGCGCAATATTTCGGGCTTTTTTTCTTCCCCTTCTTATGAAAGCTCGCTTTCAACAAAGTGTCAGAAAAAAAGCCCGGCGCGACAGCGCCGGGCTTTAGAACGGCTTGTGATTCCGGAAGGATTCGAACCTTCGACCTACAGCTTAGAAGGCTGTTGCTCTATCCAGCTGAGCTACGGAACCATTGCCCTGGAATGTGCACAGAAAAACGGAGTAAACGTGCGCCATTCGGCGTGCAAATATAGCAAATTTATGCTTTCAGGGGAAGTGACCAGACTGATTATTTGCGGAAATCCACTCTGCTGACCAACCCGGTGTGCAATGTTGGCAACACCTGTTAGTGGCTCCGCTGCGGATCCGGAAAAGAACCGGGTCGGAGGTTCATTCATTATCAAGAAATACATTTGTTCCCATTTTTGATAGGCTGGTTCCTGAAGAAGTGTTAACTTGCAGATACACATAATCACAATGAATATCCCTATGAGTGGTGATGGTGCAATTCCCTGAAAATAACGATCTGCACTGATTTATCCCGGTTTTATAACAAATCCTGACCGGCTGCGAAATACAAAGTAAACCTGAATAATTTTTACATATGGATGTAAATTTTCATTCTTCAGTGGTCTTTTGTAACGACCTTCCAAAACAACGTGAATTCTATGAGAAATTTCTCGGACAGAAAGTAAAACAGGACCTGGGAGGCTGCATTGTTTTTCAGAACGGTTTTACGCTCTGGCAACTGGAAGAAAAATACCCTATATCGAGAGAATTGGGATATACTTACGAACCCATTGGCAACAGGAACCTGGAACTCTGTTTTGAGACGGAGGCAATTGAAGATTCCGTTGAGAAAGTGCTGCTCAGTGACCTGCGTATTCTGCACAACCTTGAAGAAGAGGAGTGGGGACAATATACCATCCGGTTCTACGACCCTGAAGGAAACCTGGTGGAGATCGGGGAATCATTGCGGACCATGGTGAAAAGGATGCAGCAAAGTGGATTGGGCATCGATGAGATCGCTAAAAAATCCGGCCTGCATAAGCGCATGGTCGAAAACCTGCTGGAAATCAACCTCTGATCCCCCGCAGCACCCTGGTATCTGGTTGGTCATTTGGTATGACTGATTCCAGCCTTCTCCTTGCTTACGCTAATTTTTCTATATCTTTGAAAAAAAATACGAGCTATGATATCCTCTTTTCACTTTTCTTCCTTACCCAGGATTATATTCGGTCCCGGAAGACGAGCCGAACTCCCGGCACAGGTTGCACGCTACGGAGATACGGTACTGCTGGTCACTGGCACCACCTCGATTCATTTTTCCGGACATGGCGACGAGATCATCAGCAGTCTCAGGGAGAAAGGGAACACCCTGTACCAGGAATCCATCGGCTCAGAGCCTTCTCCCCAAATGGTCGATGACATTGCAGGAAAATACCGCGGTAGCGGTATCAAAGTGGTGGTTGCTGTAGGCGGAGGAAGCGTCATGGATGCCGGGAAAGCCATATCTGCCATATTGCTGGTGGACGACAGTGTGAAAAACTACCTGGAAGGAGTCGGCGTCAAAGAACATCCTGGAAAAAAAATTCCCTTCATTGCGATGCCGACTACTTCAGGAACAGGCAGCGAAATGACAAAAAATGCAGTGCTTTCCGAAATCGGGGAACAGGGTTTCAAGAAATCCCTGCGGCATGATCATTTCATCCCCGATGCGGCAATCATTGATCCGGAAATGATGCTTACCTGTCCCCCGGGACTTACGGCAACCAGCGGAATGGATGCCTTTACACAATTGCTGGAATCTTACCTCAGCAAGCAGTCCAATCCCATGACGGATGCCCTGGCATTGCACGGACTCAAACTGATCAAGCGCAACCTGCTCCGCGCGTTCCTGGAAGGTGAAAACAACCTGGAAGCCAGGTCCGGAATGGCCATCGCCGCCATGTTCTCCGGCATTACCCTGGCCCATGCCGGACTGGGCTTGGTGCACGGTTTTGCATCCCCGTTCGGTGCGCATTGCAATATCCCCCACGGATCGGTGTGCGGAACATTGATGTCGACAGTGAATTCCATGACCATCGATAAGATCATCGACAATAAAAAGAATTCAGCTTACAACAAGTACCTGATAGTCAGTAAGATATTTTCTGACTTCAAATACAAGGAAGACAAGGAATACCTGTTGGCGTTCAAGGACAAACTGGAACATATCTCCAATGTGCTCGAAATTCCCCCGCTGGATCCGGATATAGTAAATACCGGTGTTATCAGGAAGATCGTTGATGAAACCTCTCACAAGCATCACCCTGTAACCTTCAGCGATGAGGAACTTGAGCTGATCATCAGGAAACGTCTGGCGCGCACCGCCTGAACCAACCCGGTTCTCAGGGTGTCGCGCTGCCGCCGAGATCAATACCTGTATTGGAAATAAACAGTTTCACGGCAATCGCCAGCAGGATGATTCCGAAAAATTTCCGCAGTATATGCAAGCCACTTGGCCCCAGTATTTTTTCAAACCAGGTGGTGAGCCGCAATACCAGGTAGACGATGACCATGTTCAGCGAAAGGGCGATCAGGATGTTCACTGATTCATATTCAGCACGCAGCGACAGCAACGTCGTAATAGAACCTGCACCGGCAATCAGAGGGAAAGCGATCGGTACAATGGCTCCGCTGCTTCCCGCTTCATTCCTGAAAAGCTCAATACCCAGGACCATCTCCATTCCCATCAGCAGCAGTATAAAGGAACCCGCGATGGCGAAGGAGGATATGTCCACCCCGAATATACCCAGCAACGGCTCCCCGATGAACAGGAAAAGCAACATGATTCCGAATGCAACCAGGGTGGTCCGCTCTGCGTAAATATTGCCAATCTTCGACTTGATTCCCAGGATGATGGGGATCGATCCGAAAATATCAATGATCGCAAACAACACCATAAATGACGCGATGAACTCCATGAAATCTACCCGCATGATATTCTGATTTAAATGAGGGTACAAAAATAGCCGCTTCAAATGGATAAAATCCTGTCCGGATTGCAAATTTATTATATTGTTCAGCAGCTATTGCCCCGGTCCGGCGGAGATTACCCCGGCGAACCCGCCATAAGGCAGTACATCTACTGTCAGTTCACGGTCCCTGTCGATCGTTTGTTTGCCAAAACTGAATGTATCGTCTGTTGCTCCGTCCAAGATCATGCTGCACACGAAGCTGCCTTCGCCAAGAAACCCAGGAGTAAAGGTATACGTGTCACCTGTATCCTTTGCGTTCAGACCAGCAACGTACCATGTGTCACCGTTTTTCCGGGCGAGGATCACGAATTCACCCGGATAGCCGTCGATGAACCGTACCTCGTCCCAGGCTGCCGGAACGTCCATCAGGAATTGTTTCGCCTGTTCAGGCAACCCCAGGTAGGCTTCCACTTTGTCGGCCATATGGATGATCCCCGATTCAAACACAACGGATGTAGCCAGCTCATGTGCATAGGTGGTAAGATGCGGGTAGGTGTGATCCGTAAACATCACTGGCGTATAGTCCATGGGACCCACGACATTCCTGGTGAAGGGCAGTACGGTATTGTGCCATGGCGCAGATTCCGGGTAGGCTCGTCCGAATTTGTAGACCTCTCCGCCGCGCACCGCTTCAAGCGTTACCATGTTGGGCCAGGTGCGGTTCCATCCGCGGGGGAGGGTGCACCCGTGAAAGTTGACCATCACCTTGTGTGCTGCGGCATCCTCAAGGATTCCCAGGTACTGCCTGATGATCGCCTGTTTATCGCTCTGGAAGAAATCGACTTTCACTCCCCTGACACCCCAGTCGGAGATCATTTTGAATTCTGCAGCGCGCACATCCGGATCCCACATTTTGTCACGCGGGGCTTCTGTAACAACATTGTGGATGCCCCCGGAATTGTACCAGAGCAACGGCCCGATATCCTGCTCAAGCGCATATGCAACCGCATCTCTTACATGACCATCCTTCATTTCGTTCCAGTTGGCATCAATCAGGTTGTATTCCCACCCCATTTCCACTGCAAGGTCAGTGAAACGGTTCTGCTCCTTTACGAACTGTGGGGAAGGGGAGTCGCTCCACCAGCTCCAGGCGGCCCTGCCGGGCTCAATCCACGAGATGTCTTCTATCCGGGATGGATCCGCAAGGTCGGTGACAATGGTGGAGGCGATCAGTGTAGCCGGGGAATTGCCTGCAATCACTACCCTCCATGGTGTGGTCCAGGGCAGGGTGGACTGTGGTTGATTGGTGAAATTGCCAAAAGCTTCTTCTTCCTCCGGGAAACGGATGGTATAGTTGCCAAGTGCACATTCTGGCTGAAGATGCATGGCAGGGTAAGTGCCGTCGAGGTTCGATTCTGTGATCAGTCCCCAGGTTTCACCGGCATGAAAGGTGAGGGGAAAGGACCAGCCGTTCATACCGGCAGGTGCAGTTGTTCCGATGGGCATGGAACGCACATAGTAGGTCTCATAGGCCGGCGTGTACATGGTAATGGTATCATAGGGCTGACTCCAGCAGGTTCCGTCTTCAGGTAAATTGAAAGCCGTGTGCTCCCGTGTAATCGTATGCAACTGTTCCGTTGTTCCCGGAAAATGGTACCTGAATCCCATTCCATCATTAAAAACCCTGAAAGTGACAGCCATCTCTTTCCCCTGGTTATTGATGAATGTGAAGGTCTGTTCATTGGCCGTGTAGGAGACAGTCCGCTGTTTTCCGGTGGCCAGTGTATAACTTTCGCTGAGTTTCCTGGTATCATGGGAAAGGAAAGCAAGCCCGGAACTGAATGACCCGTCTTCCCGCTCGAGCCCCAGCATGGAAGGCTCCACAACCGCTGTATATTCATTATCGGTATTGAGAAGCATGTAATAGGACAATTGTCCTTTTTCAGAAATTTCGAGCACAACACTGATGATCCCGTCGGGCGAATGCATGGACCATTTGCCAGCCTGTTCACAACCGGAAACCATGGTTGCCGCAAGCAGGAGGAAAAGAATTTTTCTCATTGTCGTAGTTTTATACCCAAAGATAGCAAATCAGACCCAATCTCTTCCCGATCAGATGCGGTAGTGCAACATTCTTTTGTAAATTTATGGTATCATTGTGTTACGCAGAATGATGTATGCGGATAGGTTCATAAAGTGTATACACGATATCCACCAATCGTGGTAAAAATACCAGTAATGAAATGAGCAGGATCTTTTTGATCGCAATCATGTGTTCATTACCAGGGCTGACAATATATTGTCAGAACCCGGTGCTGGAAAAATATCTCATCGAGGGAATCGCCTCCAACCACGCACTCAGGCAGCGACAGCTGGATTATAACCAGAGCCTTGCAGCACTCCGGGAATCACGCGGTATGTTCTTCCCTGAAATCAGTCTGAATGCCCGGTATACCGTTGCTGATGGAGGACGTGTGATCTCCTTCCCGGTAGGGGACCTGCTGAACCCGGTCTATAATACCCTGAATATGCTTACGTCCAGTGAGTTCCCGGAGATTGAAAACGAGGAATTCAAATTCTACAGGCCCAGGGAACATGAAACAAAGGTCACCCTGGTTCAGCCGATCTATAACAGTGACATCATCTACAATGCCAGGATCCGGCAGGAATATGCAACGCTCGCACATGTGGAAATGGAACAGTATAAGCGCCACCTCATCAGGGAGATCAAGACAGCCTATTATAACTACCAGAAGGCATGGCACCTGGGGGCCCTGGTCGACAGTACACTGGTGCTGGTGGAAGAGAACCACCGGGTGAGCAAAACATTGCACGATAACAACATGGTCACCATCGATGCCGTCTTCCGATCCGAGTCCGAAGTGAGCAGTGTGCAGTTGGAACAGGCACATGCCAGGAGTCATATCCATTCTGCAAAAGCCTACTTCAATTTTCTGATCAACAGGCCACTGGATAGTGATATAAAACTATACCACGAAATTCCTGCCGGTATTTTCATTCCACTGGATGCTGCCCAGGAAGAAGCAATCAGCAACCGCGAAGAACTGGAATCCGTGAAACGCTACCAGGTGCTGAATGCACAAAAACGCAGGATGCAACAGGGCCATGCCTCTCCCGACCTTTTTGGTACTGTCGATTATGGATTCCAGGGCGAAGAATACCGCTTTACGGAAACGGACGATTTCGTGCTTGCATCGCTTGTACTGAGGTGGCGGATATTCCAGGGAATGAGCAACAGGAACAAGGTCAGGCAAACTGTCATTGAAGGTGAAAAACTAGTGCAGGTGCTGGATGAAATTGAGCAGAAAATCAGGATGCAGGTGATCGGCGATTATTACCAGGCACTGGCTGCATTCCAGGCCATCGATGCAGCAAGCAAACAAGTGCGTGCCGCACAAAAGGCATTCTCGCTTATCGACCGTAAATACAGGGAAAACCAGTCCACCCTGCTTGAATATATTGATGCGCGGACCAGCTACACCAGTGCAGAAGCCAATCTGATCATCGCAACCAACGAATATTTTATCCGGCTGGCGGCAATGGAGTTTTCCATGGCCGGGATCGACCTTGAAAAATATTGAAAATATGATGAAATACACTGTACCCCTGGTGATTTTCCTGCTGCTCCCGGCATCCTGCAACCGGCCCCGGGAACAGGAAGTGCAGGAGGAAGACACCCTCAGGGTAACCGGGATGAGGCCCCATTACATACACTACAGGGAACCTGTAAGATCCACCGGAATTCTCTCGACCCGGACAGAAATAAAAATGAGTTTCAAAACTGGTGGGATCGTTCAGCATGTGCATGTGCGCGATGGTCAGTTCGTGGAGAAGGGAACAGTGCTTGCATCCCTCGATCTGTCTGAAATCAACGCCAGGGCCAGCCAGGCCAGCACCGCCACGGAGAAAGCAATGCGCGACTTTAGGCGTGCCAGCAACCTTTATTTCGATAGCGTGGTGACACTGGAAACACTTCAAAATGCCCGGACAGCCCTGGAATTAGCGCAATCGGAAGAAAAAATTGCAGACTTCAACCTGAAGCATTCACGCATCGTGGCACCAACCGCTGGCAGGGTGCAGAAGGTACTGACAGAAAATGGAGAGATGATTGCACCCGGGCAGCCTGCCATCCTCTTTGCAACAACAGGGAATGATTGGGTGGTCAGGATCCCTCTGCCTGATAAAGACATCGTAAAATTTACTCCAGGGGATTCTGCCAGTATCACCATCGATGCCTTCCCCAGCGATCAGTTCGCTGCCTCGGTTCTGGAGGTGGGATCATTTGCAGATCCTTTTACCGGGACTTTCGAGGTGGAATTGCTGCTCTCAGATACACATCCCGCGTTCCGCACAGGATTCGTGGCAAGGGCTGAGCTCTATCCCTCATACGTGATCAGTGGTTACTGGGTTCCCATGACAGCACTGCACGATCTTGAAGAACGACGCGGGAAAATATTTGTATTGGATAGTACACAGGCCGTGGAACGTGAGATCACCACCGGCCCCATCTACAAAGAAGGAATCATTGTGACCAGCGGAATTGAAGGCACAGAAGTGGTCATCGAAGAGGGATCTGCCTTCCTGCAAAATGGACAGCAGGTAAGGATCAATATTGAAGACTGAACCTGATGAAACTTCCAAAACGCGCCATAGAAAATACTTCTTTCACCTGGATGTTGTTCATCTTCCTGGTGATCATTGGGTTCCGTTCCCTGTTGCTGATGCCCCGGACCGAAAACCCGGAAATGACCATTCCTGGGTCATCTATCGTCGTGGTGATGCACGGGGCCGGACCGGTGGATATGGAAAACCTGGTGGCGCTGCCCATCGAGGAAGCACTGAATGAACTGGAGAACATTTCCCGTATCAACGCTACAGTGCGTGACGGCTATGCAGCTATTTCGGTTGAGTTCGACTTCAATACCAATGCAGATGACAAGTATGATGAGGTGGTACGCCAGTTCAATTCAATCCGCAACGAACTTCCCGGGGAGATTGCACGCGTGGAATTGTGGAAGTGGTCCACCTCCGATGTGGCGATGTTCCAGATGGCACTTATCTCCGAGACGGCTTCGGTTGATGCATTGGAGGAACAGACTGAAAAACTGAAAAAACGACTTGAAAAAGTAAAGAATGTGCGAAAGGTCAACCTGGTCGCCCTTCCAGAACAGGAAATCCATATTGACCTTGACATGGAGCTGATGGCCAGGGTGAATACCACACTGGAAATGGTCACAAATGCCATCAACAGCAACAATGCCAATATTCCCGGGGGAGAGGTTTCCATCGGAGGCAGGAGCCTGAATGTTAAATCCTCAGGAGCATATAATTCGCTGGAAGAGATCCGCACTACAGTGGTTAACTCCAGCCAGGGCAAACTGATTTACCTGGACGATATTGCGGATGTGAGCTTTGGCGTGGAGGAACTGGACTACCTGGCAAGGTTCGGGGGCGATCATTCGGATAACACCAGGAAGCCGGCATCACGGGCCATCTTTATCACGGTGAGCCAGAAGGAAGGATTCAATGTATTGAAAACCTCTGAGGCTTTGCTTCCTCTTATCGACCAATTCAGAGCACAATTGCCGGGGAATATGCATATCGAAATGATCTTCGATCAACCTGCCAAGGTTAAAGACCGGATCAATACTTTTCTCCTGAACCTGTTACAGGGGATTATCCTCGTGGGTATGGTCATTTTTGTCTCCCTGGGTTTCAGGTCATCCCTGGTGGTGGTGTTGGCGATCCCGTTGTCGATCATTATCAGCCTGGGATTCCTCGACATAGCGGGTTACGGACTGCAGCAGATCTCCATTGCCGGGCTGATTGTGGCCCTGGGCCTGCTGGTGGATAATTCCATTGTGATGGTGGAGAATATAGACAGGTTCCGTTCACAGGGCTATTCCCGTCGCGAAGCTTCCCATGAGGCAGCTGCCGAAATCGGATGGCCGGTAGTGGCGGCAACACTTACCACCATCCTGGCCTTCATACCCATTGCTACGATGCCCGATAAAACAGGAGCTTTCATTCGCTCCCTTCCGCTGACTATTTCCATCACCCTGGCTGTGTCACTGCTGATCGCACTTACCCTTACACCAACCATCACCTCACACATATACAGGGAGACAGATCCGGATGCCAGTAAACGCAAAGGCACAAAAAAATATCTGAAATGGATCGCCGAACATCCCTTCCGGAAAAGCCTGCTCTTCAGTCTTGAGAAACCTTTCCTGGTGATACTGATCGCACTTGCGGTGCTTGCCGGATCGGGATATTTTTTCAAATACATCGGTATCAGCTTTTTCCCGAAAGCGGAACAGGCCAACCTGATGATCAGGGCAACACTTCCCGAAGGAAGTAGCCTTGAAAAGACGGATGAGGTGGCACGGTATATCGAATCAGTGCTGGATACCATGCCGGAAGTGAAGTATTACGCGTCGAATGTGGGCCACGGAAATCCGCGGATTTACTACAATGTTTTCCCAAGGGGATTCGACCAGGCCATTGCTGAATTTTACGTGGAGCTGTATGCATTTGAACATCAATCTTTTGCATTAACAATGCAACAAATGAGAAGTGCTTTTTCTGATTATTCAGGTGCCAGGGTCAGTGTGAGGGAATTTGAACAGGGACCTCCCTACGAATCGGCTATTCAGGTATATGTAACAGGCGACGACCTGGAAAAGCTGCGGGAAATCTCAGCGGATGTGGAAGAGATGATTGCCGAAAGGCCAGGCGCTATCAACCTGGAAAACCTCTTTGTGAAAACAAATACGGAATTGCTGTTTGATATCAACCGTGACAAGGCAAATATCTTCGGTGTGCCCATCGTGGAGATCGACCGTTCGATCAGAACGGCAGTCACAGGGATTGATATCGCCGATTTCAGGGATGCTTCCGGTGACCAGTACGATATCGTTCTCAGAATGAAAGGGGCAGATACTTTTTCCCCGTCCGACCTGGAAAAGGTATATGTCTCATCAATGAGCGGCCGGCAAATACCACTCAAACAATTTGTTGAATTGAAGTTACAACAGTCCTCCAGCATGATCAGCAGGTACAATATGGAACGAACTGCACAGATCGTGGCGGATGTTGCCCCAGGGTACAGCCTGGACGATATCATGGAACCCGTGATTGCCCGGTTGGACACCTATCCTTTCACGGATGGATTTGATTACAGCATTGGCGGAGAACTGGAGGGCAGACAGGAAGCGTTCGGCGGTATGGTCAACGCGATCATGATCGCGATACTTTCTATATTTGCAGTACTTGTATTCCAGTTTCGCTCCTTCAAGCAACCCCTGATCATCTTCCTGGCCATCCCTTTTGCCGGCATTGGAATGATCTGGGCCCTGCTCATCACAGGATATTCTTTTTCCTTTACCGCCTTTGTCGGTCTGACCAGCCTCATCGGTATCGTGGTGAACAATTCAATCATCCTGGTCGACTATATGAACAAGCTGCGTAAAAACGGGAAGACACTGGATGAAGCCATCAGGGTTGCCGCTGAAACACGACTGATCCCCATTGTGCTCACCGCATTAACCACCATCGGGGGATTGCTGCCACTCACCCTTCGCGGAGGAACCCTCTGGGCTCCCATGGGCTGGACCATCATCGGGGGACTACTGGTTTCCACCATGTTTACACTCATCGTGGTTCCTGTATCCTATAAGATTCTTGAAAAAGAAAAAGTGTCAGCCAGCTAAAATAAACAACTGAACCGGATAACTGTTATCCCAATAAAGTTAATCTGAATTTTCCTATGAGAAAAGTATTTACAGTACTTATCATTACCGCAGCGACCATGGTTGCTGCAGCACAATCCATAGAAATCAGTGAACCGGTGCGGTTTCTTGCCCTGGGAGATTCATATACGATCGGCCAGAGCGTGGAAGAAAACCAGCGGTGGCCTGTACAGCTGATCGATGTACTGAAGGAGGAATACGGGATACAGGATGCCGAAGTGGACATTATTGCCCGCACGGGATGGACCACAGGGAACCTGAAAGCCGGGATTGCCCAGCAACTGGATACGGAAAAAGAGTATAACCTGGCTTCGTTGCTGATTGGTGTGAACAACCAGTACCAGGGACTGGACTTCAATATTTATGCGCCTGAATTCAGGGAGCTGCTGGATATTGCAATCAGCGCCGTTGGCGGAGATACCGGAAAGGTGTTCATCGTATCCATACCCGATTATGCATTTACACCTTCGTTCAGGAATGATGCCCGGGTGAGTAGTGAGATCGATGCATACAATGCAGTGAATGAATCAATTGCCAGGGAGTACGGGGTATTGTACTTCAATACCACACCCATCTCAAGGAACGGACTGGAGAATCCCGACCTGGTTGCGGATGACCAACTCCATCCTTCAGGGCTGCAATATAAGCAGTGGGTAGGCATGATGCTTCCGTTCTTTACCTGCGCGCCTTGATGGTACATCCAATGGCCTTCACCTGTGCCGGATCCGGCTGATTTCCATTCTCAAGTGCTTTTATGGCCAGTTCCACGTATTTTTCAGATACCGCACGCTCATCCATGGCGTTGTTATCGATCGCTCCAATGTATGCCACCCTGAATGTGCCATTTTCATTGTCCAGAAGGAACACATGGGGCGTCCTGGTGGCACCATACGCCTTGTAAATTTCCTGCGTCGCATCCTTAAGGTAGGGAAAGGGAAAATTCTTCTCTGCTGCGCGCGCCTGCATCTTTTCGAACGTGTCGTCCGGCGAAGCAACATCGTCATTCGGATTGATTGCTACCACGGGATACCCGGAAGGGGCGAATTTTTTGTGCAGCTGGATGATCCGCTGCTCGTACGCCTTGGAGAAAGGACATGGATTGCAGGTGAAGACAAGTATCACACCCTTCTGATCATCATAATCCGAAAGACTGACCATCTTGCCATCAACGTTTTTTAAGGTGAAAGGCACTGCCTCATCACCCGGGGCAAGCTGGGCTGAAACTGTAGCTGATAATACAAACAGGAAACCTGCTGATACAAGTAGTTTTTTCATGGTTATTGTTTTTTATTTGGAATTGAAAGTATGTATCATTTCGAATAATTCTTCACGTGCAATTTCGGTGCCAATAAATTCCGATTCCTTTGCATTGAAAATCAGGGTGGCAGGTATCGCGCCCGACCAGTCTTCATGCACGAGGGGTATCCATTTGTTGTAATCCATCTCTGTCATATTTACTACGGGAGCAGTTAAATCATGCGCCCGGATAAATGGCTGCACGCGTTGCTCCACCTGGTCGGGAAAATCCAGGTTCACAAGAACCACTTTGAGAAGCGGATCATCAAGGCGGTGCAATTCCTCGAAGTAACCGATTTCTTTTACACAGGGCGAACACCACGTGGCCCAGAAATTGACCACGCATACCGTATCTGACCTGTTGCCAAGAAGTGCACGCAGACCTTCTGTGTCGACTGTGCCGACATTCTGCGCAGCAGACCCTGCCGATAAAAACATTAAGAGCAAAAGGGACACCTTTCTCATAGCGGTAAAACGCCCTGACAGCATATTTGTTTGAATGCCATATGAAAAATCAGGAAAATCTGACGACTGCCTGCGCATTTCCCACCCTGCGACCAGCAGTAATAAAACAATCCCGCTCCCTGCTTGTTAACAGGATAAGACAAATATGAATGTATAACTTGTTAAAGCAATACGATTATGGCATTTACACTTGAAATAGGAGAAAAGGCACCTTACTTCGACCTGCCGGCAACTGATGGCAGGCAATACACAATCGAAAGTTTTAATGACGACAGATTCCTGGTGGTGTTTTTTACCTGCAACCACTGTCCCTATGTAATCGGCTCTGATGAGGTTACGCGGAAAACGGCTGAAAAATTTGCTGAAAAAGGAGTGAAATTCATCGGGATCAATTCCAATAGCAAACATACCTATGCGGAAGATGATTTCGATCATATGGTGGCGCGGATGAAGGAGTATCAGTTTCCCTGGATATACCTGTACGACGAGTCGCAGGAAGTTGCACTTACTTACGGTGCCCTCAGGACTCCCCATTTCTATGTGTTTGATGAAAACCGTACACTGGTCTATACCGGAAGGGGAGTTGACAGTCCGCGCGATGCTTCGCGGATTACCGTCAATGACCTCGACCGGACCCTCGAGGAATTGACTTCAGGAAAGAAAATATCCGTTCCGGTTACCAATCCCATCGGCTGCAACGTGAAATGGGAAGGCAAGGAAAAACACTGGATGCCTGCAGATGCATGCGACCTGGTATGATCTGAAAAGGTAGTTGCTGAACACAAGGGGAAAGCCGGTTGCTTTCCATCGCTGATCTGATAAGGAGTGCGGGCTACTTGTACTGGTCCATCAGACCCCTGCCTTCCCTGATCAGCAGAACAGACTTCTCCAGCCTTCTCTGCCTGGTCTCAGGACGTTTTGCCTGGTCGATATACCGTGCAAAATCCCTGCGTTTGCTGTAGCTGAGTAGGTTGTATTGCTTTTTAAGGCCTGGGTCTGTTTTTAATGCATCTTTCAGCTCTGCAGGCAGATCAAAGGGTTTGTTGCGCTGCGGTTTGATCTCCTTACCTGCCCTGGAGTTTTCGATTGCCTCCCTGACATAAGCGATGATCAGGTCCAGGTCAGCCTCGATCTCATCAGCAGACTGGAAACGCCATTGCCGCATTCCCCTGGAGGCATCCTCCGAGGCTGATAGCAGGCGCTTGTGCTTGTCCTGCAGGAATACACCCTGGTAAAACCACAAACCTGTGTAGGCTTTGAAGGAAGCCATGCCTACAACATTTTTTCCGTTGATACAATATACCGGCGTTCCCCATTTTACGGTTTCTTCCATGTCCAGTGCCAGCATCAGTTCGCGCAGCATATTCAACGCAGCCTGCCAGGTACCGCTTTTCAGTATATACTCATCTACAGTTACCTGATTCATTACAGCTGGTTTTTACTGTCATAAAAATAACCACTTAACGGGAATATTCCAGTTGCAGGACACCTTTTTCGAATGCTTATTCAGCCACCCGGTCCGATCCTGGCTGCCGGCAATAAAATCAACTGCACTGAATACAATTTTTTTTTGACCTGCGATGACCTGGACTGATTCCGTTGATGCGGATTGCTGTTGGTGGGTTATTGGATCAATATCAGTGGTAGGCTTTTTTCAGCTTTTCCTTTGCGAGATGGATCCTGCTTTTGATGGTGCCGATGGGCACGCCTGTCATATGGGCAATTTCCTTGTAGGCATATCCTGCCAGGAAAAGCTTGAGAGGTTTGGCATACGTGGCGGGCAGGCACCTGATCTTCTCTTTCAGCTCCTTCCTCTCGAAAATCCGGTCCGGATTTTCATATTCAGGAAGCGTGGCCATGGTTACCTGTATCTCCTGGTCGTTCCTGTTCGTTACGATGTTCCTGTAGTGTCCGCTGCGAAGGTTATTGATATGCGTGTTTTTAAGGATGGTGTACAGCCATGCATTTCTGTGTTGCAGGTCTTTGAGCCTGGAAAAGTTCTTCAGGGCCTTATAACTGGTCTCCTGTACCAGGTCAAGCGCATCATCACGGTCCTCCGTCAACTGCAGTGCATAATAGAACAATTGATCCCTTGTTTTTGCCAGGTTGCCGGAGAATACCTGTTTCTGATCTTTACTGGTAACGTTCCTCATCACAACAGTTTTTACATTCAAAGGATCTGGTGGTATGCATAAAAGAGGGTGGAACAAACGCTGCCCAGATCCACTGCATTTGAAGGTAAGTTACGACAATTAGCAATACAAATCAAGGGCCGGATCA
>JARGFP010000079.1 GCA_029210585.1 Bacteroidales bacterium | reverse complement strand
TATCTTGTTTTTCCGTGAAATTCCGTGTTTAAATGGTTTAGCAATGATCGTCTGACCAATAAAACCGATAATAATCAGCATTGTGACCAGGAAGATGATACCAAGTCCCGGGATCTTTATTCCAAGGAACTGCTGAAGCCATTTTTGCAACAATCCGTCAACGTTGTGGAAGATCAAATACAAAATATAACCTGTGATTGCAATGGGTGCTGTGTACAGTAAGCCCTGTAGAAAGAATCTCAACAACTTTTTCATAATCAATGTAATAAATAGTAAAACAATTCTCAAAATTATGATTTAAAAACGATTATATTTATCCAGGTTTGATTTATAAATAAAAAAATATGGATCTTAATTTAAACAGGTTTTTTTTCATCCTGATTCTGATAATGTTTTCTTTTACAGGGATTTCTCAAGATGCTGACAAAACCCATTCAAACACATCTAAAAAACCCAACATCATATTTATTCTAACCGATGATCAGCGCTGGGATGCATTAGGGTACTCGGGAAATTCGATTATTCAGACCCCGGAAATGGACGAGCTGGCAAGAGAAGGCTGCTATTTCGAAAAAGCATTTGTCACCACTCCGATCTGTTCCGCCAGCCGGGCAAGTATCTTTTCCGGATTACATGAACGTACCCATAAATATACCTTTCAGACGGGAGGAATAAGAAACGAGTACATGGCGGATGCATATCCGTATATATTGAGAAATGAGGGTTATTATACCGGATTTTTCGGAAAGTTCGGTGTGAATTATGATAAGATGGGGAACATGTTTGATGTAATTGAAGATTATGACCGCAATAACAGCTACAAGGATTACAGGGGATATTACTATAAAATGCTGGACGAAGATACTGTTCATTTAACCCGATACACCGGTCAGAAGGCATTGGATTTTATTGAGAATGCCCCATCAGATAAGCCGTTTAGCTTATCATTGAGTTTTAGTGCTCCACACGCCCACGATGGTGCTCCGCTGCAATATTTCTGGCAGGAGGAGACAGATAAATTGTATCAGAACATGGAAATGCCCGAACCTGCGTTGGAGGATGACAAATACTTTGAGCAGTTACCTAAGCCTGTCAGGGATGGATTTAACAGGCTGCGCTGGACATGGAGATACGATACTCCGGAGAAGTATCAACATAGTGTAAAGGGCTATTACAGAATGATCAGGGGTATTGATCTTGAAATTGCAAAGATCAGAGAAAAACTGAAGGAGAAGGGGCTGGACAAAAACACGGTAATCATTTTGATGGGCGATAACGGGTATTTCCTGGGTGAACGCCAATTGGCCGGGAAGTGGTTGATGTATGACAATTCGGTAAGGGTGCCGCTAATCGTTTATGATCCGCGGATAAATGCACACCGTGAGATTAAAGATATGGCACTGAACATCGATGTGCCTGCAACAATTGCCAATCTGGCAGGCATTGAAAAGCCGGATACATGGCAGGGAAAAAGTTTGCTTCCTTTGGTGCAGGGCAAGAAAACTTCATTGCAACGAGACACCATTCTTATTGAACATCTCTGGGAATTTGAAAATATTCCACCCAGTGAAGGAGTTCGCACTTATGAATGGAAATATTTCAGGTACTTGAATGATAAGTCAGCTGAGGAATTGTATAATCTGGTAAGTGATCCTATGGAGATCAATAACCTTGCTTCTGACCCTAAGTACCAGCAGAAACTTCAGGAATTCAGAAGAAAGAATGATGAACTGGGCAGGCGTTTTGCCGATCCATATTCCGGAATTCCATACGGTCTGACAGTAGAGTATATTCGCGAACCATTGGGTACAAAGATCATTGATTCAAAACCAGAGTTCAGCTGGATTGTGCCAAAGGAAGCAGAGATGCAAAAGGCATATCAGGTGCTTGTATCCAGCAGTCGAAATCTGGCTGAACAGAATATCGGTGATGTATGGAACAGCGGAAGGATAAGTAGTTCCCGGTCTGCAGATATTGAATTTAATGGAAGAGACCTAAAGGAGAATTCAACATATTTCTGGAGGGTACGGATTTTCGATAAAGACAACCGATTGTCGGAATATTCAGAAATTCAAAAATTCACTACCGGAACTTTTGAAGGGAATCTGACTTCTGAAAACATTTTCCAGGTTGAAAAAATTGAACCTGAGAAGTTTGTGCAGCATAGTGACGGGGTATATTTTGTAGATTTTGGCAAGGCAGCATTTGGAACGGTGGAACTTCAATACCGTGCCAAAAGGAAAGGAAAAATTGTTATCCGGCTTGGCGAAAAGTTAAAAGACGGCAATATAGACAGAGAGCCAGGGGGAACGATTCGGTATGAGGAGGTGAACCTGGATGTTTCTCCCAGGCGTAACACATATCTTATTGAACTAAAACCCAATGGCTGGAATACAAGGTCTGTAGCGGCAGCTTTGCCTGATTCTTTTCCTGTTGTACTGCCATTCCGATATTTGGAAATTGAAGGAGCTTCAGGAATTAATCCGGAAGATATTAAACAGGTAGCATATTTCAATTATTTTGATGAAACCACGAGCTCCTTTTCGTCTTCAAATGATATTCTGAACCAGGTGTGGGACCTGTGTAAGTATTCAATAAAGGCAACCACTTTTACCGGGTTGTATGTTGATGGAGATCGCGAACGTATTCCATATGAGGCTGATGCCTACCTGAATCAGCTGAGCCATTATATGGTCGATAATGAGTATGCAATTGCGAGGAGAACCATTGAATATTTCATGGAACATCCTACCTGGCCTACTGAATGGCAGTTGCATGTTGCATTGATGTTTCACGCTGACTACATGTTTACCGGAAATGCAGAATTGATTGAAAAGTATTATGATCCTTTGAAACATAAAACCCTGATGGCATTGGAAAATGAGGACGGACTGATTACTACTGCTTCGGAAAATCACAATGGAAAACTTATGCAGGATCTGGGTTTTGCAGATACAACACAACGGTTGAGAGATATAGTTGACTGGCCGAAGAAAGGTGGTTTTGGTGGTGTTATGGGGGAAACGGATAACTTTGTATTTAAACCGGTGAACACTGTTGTGAACAGCTTCTATTACAAGAACATGGTGATAATGGCTCAGTTTGCAGAGATTCTTGGAAAGACTGATGAAATGCTTGATTTTCAATACAGGGCGATGAAAACAAAAAAAGCCATTAATGAGCAACTCTTTAATCAGGAAACCGGAAACTACCGCGACGGGATTGGTACAGATCACAGTTCCCTGCATGCCAATATGCTGCCATTAGCTTTTGGCATTGTTCCTGAAAGGTTTATTCCCG
>JARGFP010000078.1 GCA_029210585.1 Bacteroidales bacterium | reverse complement strand
TAAAAATGTTATTTTTGAAGGAGCAGCATACTCGTAAATAAAAATACGGGCGATTGTTTACCGTGAAAATCTATGATCATGTTAATTTCTGAATTAAAATCCTACCGTATAGCTCACTTAGGGCAGTAACGGTAAGATAGAAACCATATTTATTGGACACAGTACCCTTCATTGTACTCGTATCATAAATCGTTTCCGCCACAAGGGTCTCTCCTGTTTACTTGTCGGTAATGATTCCATGCACTACATATTGAGAATACCCTGCAGCGGAGATTAGTGCCATATTAATAGTCAGTATTGACTGAAGAACTATTGAGTATAATCGGTTGCAATTTCGAATCATACCCTGGACTTTGATGTTAATTGAGCAAAGGGTTAACAATTCTATATACGTTGAGAATTTTGGGTTATTGATTAAATGTTTGAATATTAGGAGCATTTCTAGTCAAATATATACGCAAAATTAAGGGATAGGTCGGTAAGGTAAATCCGTCCTCCATAATCTGGATTATGCGCAACTAATGCAGCTCCGTATTCAGGCTTTACTACTGATAGGGGAGAGATGTTATATATGAGACTCCATCGCGTGTTATTTTTTTGAAGCCTGAATCCAGTGTACAAAGAAAAATTATAGTGCCTGAAATGTTCATCAATAAATCTCATTCATTATCCCGGGAATTTATGGTTCCCGGTAAAGTTGAGTTTTTTCCCTTCTGGGTCATGACCCAGAAGGGAAAAAACTGTGTACCATTGTTGCCAAAAACTGTGTATTCTTATTTACCGAAAAGTGTGCAGTGTTAATTACCGATTAGATCCTCTGAAGGGTGAGTATTGAGCTATGCATACCTGAAAGGTCAGCAGAATACTAAAGAGGAGTGTTATTTTTCTATGGAGTAGTCCTGACATAATTGAATACTGGAGCTGTCTCAACTTTTAAAGACAGCTCCAAGTCACTATAGAATAATATAACACTAACATCAGAAGTCCCAATCTCCCAGTCATCACTCCTTTCCCAATCATTACATGCAGAGATAGCTGATGTCGATTTAAGGTAAGCCTTCGGCCTTCTGCATATTGCACTAAGTCTCCCGGGCAATTATCTTTCGCCCTAAAAAGTGTATGCAAAAAGAATCCAGATTTCTTGAACTAATCAGGCTGCAGCAGGACTCGGGCTTAACGGTAAAAGAGTTTTGTTCCAGCGAAGGGATTGTTCCCTCGACATTTTACTACTGGAAAAAGAAACTTCAGGGCAGCAACGAAAAAAATGATTTTATCCCGCTGATAGTAAGGCCATCGTCATCCTCCCAGGGAAACAGGAACTCAGGGCGAAGGGATTATCAATCAGACCAGCCGACCGGTGATCATGTTTTGCTTGAGTTGGTTTATCCCAACGGAACTATGGTACGGATAAAAGAGGATCTGGATCTGCCATACCTTCGGGCACTTATTCACCTGTACGACTGAAGCGGATGTTCCATTTACACAAATCCCTTCAGTATTATTTGTATCCTGCTCCGGTGGATATGCGAAAGAGTTTTTACACCCTAAGCGGTATTGTATCCTCAGAGATGCATCGGAATGTTCGGGGTGGAGAAGTATTTATCTTTATCAACCGTAGACAAACCATTATGAAGATCCTTCACATGGAATATGCCGGGTTGGTAATCTACCACAAGAAGCTGGAATCGGGCCGGTTTAAGTTACCATCTTTTGATGAGAATACACGTTCACTGACCATCGGATGGAGTGACCTGATGCTGATGGTACAGAGTGTAAAACCCAGGACAAAAAAACTTCGAAAAAAGGCGAATTATTACGCAAAATCTTAGTTGTTTTACTTGGCAGAATGATCTGTTTTTTGTATCTTCATGCCTGATAAACAAAGGGATACAGCGTGGATATATCAGACAAGGACAGGTTGGTTGAAACACTTTTACAGGAGCGTGATGAGCTGTATCAGGAGCTGTCTCGTTTACGTGAAATTGATAATGGGGCATTGGACAGGGCTGAGAAGAAAAACGAGCGCTATGAGGCTGAAATCAAGGAAAAAGACGATACCATCAAAAAGCTGATCGACCAGATGGCCTGGTATCGCCGAAAGCTCTGGAAAGCAAGCAGTGAGAAATACATCCCCCAGGATCCCAATCAGCGCAGGATTGATTTTGACGGACTGGATGTCCTACCCCAGGAGAAAGAGGTCATAGAGGAGGCTGAGAAGGAGATTATATCCTATGAGCGTAAGAAGCCGGAGAATAAGAAGAAACCGGTTCGACTTGCATTGCCGGATCACTTACGTAGAGAGACAGAGGTTATCGAACCTGTAGGTATAGATGAGAACTGGGTGCGCATTGGTCAGGAGGTTACCGAGATACTGGAACACAAACCCGGAGAGCTGTTTGTACGTCAGATTATCCGACCCAAATATGCATTGAAAAATCATTTACAGAAACAGCAGGAAGGTTTAGGTACCGAAAAAAGTGAGACTATAAAAATCGCCAGTCTGCCTTTGCTGCCATTACCACGCAGTAATGCCGGAGCAAGTCTGCTGGCGGATCTGCTGTTAAGCAAATACATGTATCATCTTCCCTTCCATCGTAAGATCGCCATGTTTAAACAAATCGGGGTCAATTTGCCGGCATCCACAGTAAACGGTTGGTTCAGTGGGAGCAGCGATTTAATCAGAGCTTTATATTACAGGTTGCGGGAAATAGTCCTTGCCACCGACTACATCCAGGTTGATGAGAGTACTGTACCGGTGATCAACAGCGAGAAACACCGCACGGTAAAATCTTATTTATGGGTGGTTCGTTCGGTGATGGAAAACCTGGTGTTCTTTCATTATGATAAGGGGTCCCGTGCCCAGAAAGTTATCATCGATTTATTACATAACTACAAGGGGGCTGTCCAAACAGATGGTTATGAGGCTTATAGTATCTATGAGCGAAAGAAAGGCGTGTTGCTTTTGGGCTGCTGGGTCCATACCAGGAGAAAATTTACGGAGGCGTTAAAGGAGGATAAATCCGGAGCAGAGTATGCCCTGAAACAAATAGGTATGCTTTACAGGGTAGAGACCATGGCCACGGATCAGGGAATGGATGCCGAACAGCGTGCGGAATTACGTGAGCGGTTGGCATATCCGATACTAACGGCATTTGAAAAATGGATTGTCAGTTATTATCCAAAGACCATACCCAAAGGAAGGATGAACAAGGCGTTATCTTATACCTATAACTTGTTCCACCGTTTATCCAGGTACCATCTGGACGGCCGGTATCAGATCGATAATCTGGTGGAAAATGCCATTCGTCCCCTGGCGATCGGTTATGCATAGAAAATGATTATGTAAAGAAATACTGAGTAAAATCCATATAATTAAGGCATTAGTATATCTGAATGCCGCACTTACTTTCCATAACAATAATACGTAATTTGGGTATT
>JARGFP010000077.1 GCA_029210585.1 Bacteroidales bacterium | reverse complement strand
GGTAGACTTCCGGACGCAGTTCATCGATTTCCTCCTGCGAAAGATCAGAACTGGAAACGCCAGCATGGTCATCGAAGAGCGAACGTGAACTGGCGATAGGGGTTGAATGCAACTCGTTGATGCTTGCCGGGGCTTCCTGGTCCGAAAACAGGTTTGTCAGGAACACCCTGAACCAGGTGTTGCCAGATTTGGGATAGGAGGCCAGCCAGACGATCTTTTTCAGGTCTTCATTCATACATCTTGGGTTCAACATCCGTGGTTTTTGGGTTCACTGTCCATATATCCTGGGTTCAATCTTTGCTTAGTTTGTGTTCAGCATCCTTGTCGCTTAGCCTCAACTTTTGTGTCTTACAGGTTCACAATTCGTAATGCCGGGTCAAATAACAGCTATGTTGCTTTTTGCACTATCTTTTCAACAAAATAATCTGCCAGTTCTTCGAGCAACAATGGAGATGTGGGGCGTTTCAGCTGGAATACCTTACAGGCCCTGGCAAGTTCCGTTGCCATCCTGAAATGCTCAAGAGTCTTTTCCAGTCCGGGCAGGTACTGGTACCGATAGGTATTGTTTTTCAACAGGTTGAATTTTTCCACGCCTTTGACCGGCTTGATCTCAAACCCGGGGGTGTTTTTGGAATGGAGGATGACAATGCTGTGAAGTGGTGCGGACCTGTTGATAAAATCTTCGCCTGCCGGTTTCCGGTATTTCAATAACTGTGGTCTGACTTTCGGGTACAGGGTAACATCCTCCTCCAGCTTTCTCATCACATCCTCCCATAATTTCAGGTGGGGAATGCCCGGGTAGACCACTGGCTGACCCGCTTCTGTTTTGAGGACCGAAATGTCATCTGCCAGCAGGGTAAACCCCCTTTTTACAAGTGTGGCGGCCAGGCTCGACTTGCCGGCGCCGCTGCTTCCACCGATCACGTATGCCCTGCCGTCCTTTACCACTGTGCTGCCGTGAAAAGGGAGCAACTCCCGCTGGTGGATCATCGCTCCAAATGCCGATCCGAGCAGGAACAACCGGATCTCCTCATCCGTTGCACTGTTCAGCCGCTCAACGGTAATCGAGCTGCCGTTCTGTGCCCGATAGGAGCCGACACTGTTCAAGCGAAAAATGAAATCGTCTTTCTTTGCCTGGTACAGGACCCCCCTTCCTTTCACATCAGTGAGTTCTTCAGGATTGTCACCCCATTGAATTTCCACATCATGTGCATTGAAATTTCCCGGCGGAAGTTCGGGAAGCTCGATCTCAGACCTGATGTTGATTCCGAATGCGTTGTATCTGAATGTAGGTACCAATTGTTTTTTGTGCAAAGATAAGGTATTTTTAGGCGATGGGAATGCGAACATTCTGTGGAATAATCATGCGTAAGCCGGTACGGGCCGATGCGGGGTTGCTTGTAGCGATGGTGCAGACTTTTCCGGCCACGGGCCATGTCGAAGAGATCGCTGTGAACAGGTTCGCACTGGCAGCGATGAATGATCCCGCCGGCGAAAAAAGCATAAATGGAAGCCCGGTCTATCGCGACCAGGAAGTTGCAGGAACCTATGATGGGCGCATCGACCATGCAACTTACGTACCCGCTGAAACCAACCCTGCGTCCTCCGCGGATCCCGCTACAGCTCCCTCTGCGAATTCCTCTGCGAACACTCCCGCTGGTCCCTCGGCGTCCTCTGCGGTAAAATTTCCATTCACTATAAAAAACAACCTGTCAGATGCATCCCCTGATAAATATATATATAAATCATTATTTAGCTATGTATTAAGATATATATTAAAATATATATACCAGGATCCAAAAGGTCTGCGCGGTGATTTCGCTGTTTCGGCATATGACATACGGGAAGACAGGCTTGTGCTGGCACGCGATCCGCTTGGAACCCGGCCACTGTACTACCTGGAACAATCGGACTATATCGCTTTTGCCACAGAGATGAAGGCACTGAAAGCGCTGCCGGGTTTCGTCCCGGAGGTGGATGAAACATGGATCGCCGATGCCCTCTCCACGGTGCAGTCGGAACAATGGCGTACTCCCTATAAGGGCATTCAGCGCTTACTGCCAGGCCACCTGCTGGTGTTTGACCACACGCTCAGACAGGAGCGATACTGGGACCTGGAGGTGGACGAGGATGTGGCAGGATTGGGCTATGACAAGGCAGTGGAGCTGTTCAGGGAGAAGTTGTATACAGCCATTGACCGCCGGATCAAAGATGACCGGGTCATCGCCGCAGAACTGAGCGGGGGACTGGATTCATCGGGTGTGACAGCCATTGCGAACCAGCTGGCGAAGCAGTCGGGACAGTCGTTTGTTGCCCTAACGCATGCGTTTTCAGACAAATCCCTGGGAATGTATTTCCCATACAGCGACGAACGGGAATTCAGTATGGAAGTATGCAGGTTTACCGGGTTGGAGGAACAGATCATGTGTGATGCCGACGGATACGGTCTGCTCGATATGCTGAAAAGGAATATACTCATCCATTCGGGTCCCACACAACAGGGGTACAGCATGTTTTCCGATACACTCTACGATCGGGGAAGGGAGCGGGGAGTATCGAAACTCCTTTCAGGATTTGGCGGCGATGAAGGAGTGACCTCCAAAGCCAGCGGTTTTTTCGAGGAGCTCGCGGCAGGGGGCCGGTGGGAGCTGTTCAGGAGGGAATTTTTCCTGCGGGGATCACACCCAGGCATACAATCGATCGCACGACCGGAAAAGCAGCCGGGCAGACAATCGGTCGCACAACCAGGTAAACAACCAGGCAGGCAACCGACCATGCAACCAGGCACACAACGAGGCGCACAAACTGGTGCGCATTCAGGCTCACTTTCGGGCATAAAAACCCTGACCGGCAGGATGCGACAGGAAGCAGCCTACCTGGTGTACCGGTATTTTCCGTTCGCAAAGAAATTTTTGCGTGGCCTGCTGGGGCGGCCCGACTGGCGGGCAGAGAAGTATCCCGGGCTGGGGTTCACAAAGGAGTTTGAAGAACGGATGGGAATTGAACAACGGTTCTACCAGCGGCTTGGTTTTCCCGATGATCCGAATGTGCGTGACCGGCAGTATAAAAGAATTATGCATGACCATGTTTCCCAACGTTTTGAGTATTCGTACCTGGATGCCAAAGCATGGGGGATCGAATATGCCTACCCATTGTGGGACATCGACCTGCTGGAGTTTTATTACAGCCTGCCGCCTGAATACAAGTTCAGAAACGGAATCGGACGGGCCATCTACCGGGATGCAATGAAGGGATTGCTTCCTGAGAAGATCAGGCTGCGCAACGACAAGACCGGGGCCACGGTACCCACAGTGCAACAGCGGTTCCTGGACGATGATGAGAAAATAACTGCACTGATAAAAAGGAGCCGGGAGCACAACCGTTACCATTACCTCGATTATGACCGGTTGCAAGCCTGGCAGGAACGCTTCAGGAAACGGTCATCCAAAGCCGGTATCCCCGGCAATCCCGCCGCCTTCTTCAACTCACTGCAGATTTTGCTGTTGCAGGAGATGGAACGGGAGGGAACGTACCGGTCGGGGATCAGGTGGTAGTGGTGTTGTCCTTGCATTTATCTGAAAGTATTTCGCGATGA
>JARGFP010000076.1 GCA_029210585.1 Bacteroidales bacterium | reverse complement strand
TGATAACATCTCCCCGGAAGTTACATTACTATAACACATTATAATAAACACGTATTTCCCAGTTACCGGGAAACCGGGTACCGGAAAAATGGAGCCTTCCACAACACCCCGACATTCATCACCTACAAAAGCACCAAGGTATCCGGAGGTCACCTCCGATCCATCAAGAATCACGGTAGCTAAAATGGTTCCGTTATTTTCAAAGTCGGCAATATTAACGGACCATGGCGCCTGCGCGTTCACCCGCAGCGGAAGGACAATCAGGATAGAGATCAGCAGCGTTTGAAGCGCTGAACGGAAGAAATGTAGATGTCTCACGTGTTTTTGTCTTAAGTGAATAAGGTGGGTTATTGTATTGTTTCTCATCATTGTAATCTTATGGTACAGCTACTCCGGTAAATGCATATTTTCGTCACATTGTTCAATCGGTACAGATAATTCTTTTGTATACCTGGCGGTCGCCTGCTGAGAATTTCATATAATAGGTCCCGGGAGCGCGGTCTTCTGACTGCCATGTGACTCTGTGCGCACCGGCACCAAAGATTCCTCGGGTGACTTCCTCCACGAGACTGCCGTATATATCGTAAATCTCCAGCCGGACTTCACGCACTTCCGGTACTGTGAATGCGATGTTCACTTTTCCTGAAAACGGATTCGGCCAGGCGTGCATGCTTGGCGCTATGTCGCGGGCGTTTTTATCCTGAATGGTGACTGCCTCTGCTCCGGAGGACATATCTGCATGCAGTTCCACCGCTTGCAGCGCATCGCCGGCTACCATGTCTTTTTCAAATTCAATGCTTTCTTCCACCTTGTAGGAGATTCCCGAGGCTGCATGGTAATACCGGAAGGTGAGCGCTTCACCCGCTTTGGCATTACTGTGTACCATCAGCGGGAACAACACCTGGTCGGCCGGACCAAAGTACATGCCGTTTACCTGTCCGCGGATTTCGTCTCCATACCAGGCAGATAATACATCTGCTTCGGACGCATCCGTGCCCCCATCAAAGATCACCGACGCAGTGAGCGACCCGTTGTGCTGATAGATGGTTGGAACAAAAGAATGTGATCCTGCCGGCAAATCGGCACCTTCAACTGCTCCGGATGCCTCAATACCCGCATCCCCCAGCGCTTTCTTCGCCGAACCGGCCACAGGATACACGAGCACATCATCGTTGGCGACTTTCATCATGTAGCCCTGACCGGGATACATCATTGCCATCTTTCCTACCCAGCCCCACCCGTCGTAATAGGTAGCCGTTGACACCTGGTTCTTTATATAATCGCCCTGTGTCGGTGTCAGCGAAGCAAGGGCTTCATTGATCGGAATCGGTTCCTGCGGTGTATACGAAACCCAGTTCCACCCCGCATACAGCGTCCGTTCTTTTCCAGGGACATGGGCCGCCACACCTTCCGCATCAATCCCGCTCGCGGCAGCTACCCTGATAATATACAGGTCTGCTGAACTCATTTGCTTAAGTTTTCCGTACCACCCGTATCCATCGTAGTACCGGGCAGAGGACACATGGCCTTTCACGTAATCATCCGGAGTGTTGCAGGCAGCAAGAACAGCACCTGGTGACATATCCTGCATCTCCAAGTTCAGCGAAAACCAGTTCCACCCAGCTGCAAAATTCCTGGTATAGTGCACCGGGGTATGGAAAATAAACGGCTGCACCGTATCACCGGCTATGGAATCCGTGGCAAAGGGCAAGGTCTCATAAAGGGAGTAAACACTGTCAGACACCGGATCGTAATACCTGAATTGCAGTTCTTCACCACCGGTGGAGTTGCTGAATACGTTCACCCTGAACAGGTGCCGACCGGTTCCCGGATGATACACCGCCGAACCGACTCCGCGACACTCCTCGCCCACAAAGGCGCCTAAATAACCCGATACTGCGGTATCGCCGGACACCACGGGAATACCCGTGACTGTGCCCATCTGCATAAAGGAAAGCTCATCCACGATCCAGCCTGGCGGCAACGCGCTGAAGGTGTTGTTCAGGATCTCAAAGCTGATCACACTGCCGGATAGGCTTATATTCTGCAGTGAAACCCCCGAGGTATTCCCGTCCCAGGTGTTGGAGGAGGGGACCGACAGGGAATCAAAACTGGTCACATTCGCGGTGCCGGGGAAGGCATCGCCGGCCAGTGTAAGGGTATCGCGTATGTTGTCTGCTTCTTCGAGATCAAAGCCCTGGTGCGCCGGGTCAACGTTCATCTCGCCGGTGAGCCAGCCTGGATGATTAAGGTCCACGTGGTAAACCAGCATCCCCTCGCCCGGGAGATAGCTGTCGAAACCTGTGCGCTGACGGTTCTCCACGATGAAATATTCATTGTAAACGGGTGTGTTGAGCTGGTAGGCCTCCTGGTGGTCAATGGCCGGATTGAGCGTAAATATACCGGTAGAATCGATCACCGGGATGGTCATCCACCCCATGTACCGTTTCAGCCAGGCATTGATCCCGGCCGGTGTGTTTCCATTGTTGTTCCACGAGCCTACTGCCATGAGGTCCCAGAAGTTCGGATCGAAGGCATACCCCCCGGATCCTTCCAAATCTATGTCGTAGATGTCGGGGATCGCCAGGCTGTGCGCAAACTCATGCACCACCGTGCCGATGGAGTTGAGCTGTGTGCCGCTGCTGCCGAATAATTCCGGACAAATAATATAATTGTCGAGCATTACGCCATCGTACTCAACAGCAAGATCACCAAGATGGAACGTGTGCGACCAGATCGCGGTATCTCCCGATCCGATAAATTGTTCTCCGTATCCCGCATGAATCAGGATGATCTCATCCACGTACCCGTCACCGTCGTTGTCGAACTGAGAGAAATCGAACCCGGTAGCCTCAACCAGCTCTACTGCCTCGCGTACCAGTTCATGCGGACGAAGATCATAACCAAAGGCATCGTTTCCCCCGTAATATGTCATATTCTGACTCACCTGCACCCACGGGGTCACTGTGGGCTCCAGCGTGAGGTTGCTGTAGGACACTTCCAGGTAATAATCGCGGAAACTGCCGGTGCCGTTGTGGTTGGGGGCCGACATCATGTTTTCGAGTTCCGAAGCCGGCAGCGAGGATGTACGGTCCGCGAACTCGGCCAGGATCACCAGCACGTTGTTCGTCCCACTAGTAGGGAACGGCGTGGGATTGGCTTTTGAGTCCGTGTCGGTAAAATAGGCCTTTTCTGCTGCATCCGCCTGCTCCGGGCTGTACCGCAGGTGCTTCTGTATCCCGTCCGGCGCGCCTTTCGAAGCTCCAACGGCCACACCGGAAGACACCAGCTGCTGTTCCGCATCCAGTGTCGCATACATGTAGGTGCCTTTTTTATCCTGAAGAACGGTATAGCCATCCTCCGTTTCGTACAGGCGGAGCATCCGGTCGCCCATGCCCCTGATCCGGACATTCGTTCCGTCGGGCTGCTCCACCGTCACCGGGAACGGATAGGCAGGCATGCCTCTGCTCTTCGAGGCAACAGGGATCCGGATCTCCTGGGCGCCCAGGGGACTCCATACAGTGAAAATGAGTAGAATAATTGCCAGGGGTATGTATGCTGAATGCTTCATGGATCGGCTCCGGTTTTAATTGTCGGGTTCTGTTTCGTGTTAAAATTACCAATAATGACGCACATATATACGCCTTTCTCCGCACCCATGTTCCGACAGTTTGATAAGAACAGTCCCGGCT
>JARGFP010000075.1 GCA_029210585.1 Bacteroidales bacterium | reverse complement strand
GCCCCTGCCCAGGATTCGGCCTGGGGGTTGAACCTGGACTCCTGGTAGATCATGGAAGAAACCAATCGCCAGTCCCAGCCGATACGCTCGCTTTCACGCTTCACCACGTCGTCGTACATGGATATCTTACCGCTGCCGAGCACATAATAATCGCTGGTGACCATGTTCACGGTATGCTGGTTCCTGAAATATTTGTTATAGATCACCGCGTACCTGCTGGTTCGCCTGAAGTCCTGCAACCATGCATCAATTTCCTCTTTCAGCTCATCCGAATCCTTGCGCACAGCCCAGGCCAGGTTCTGCGGAAAAGAAATGGCTGTTCCGATGTCGATGACCGGGAAATAGGTTTTGTTTACCATCGCCACATTTTCGTCTGCAACAGTATATTCTATTTCACCCCGGGCAACCATCTGAACAAGCTGCTCAGATTCCACCGGGACCTGTATAATGTTGATCTCTGATCCGATCTCGTTGGATAGTGTTTTCAGGCGTTCTGCATACACAGAGCCTTTCTGCACATACACGGTTTTTCCTGCCAGGTCAAGCTGGTTTCGTACAAGGGAATCTTCCACCTGTCGTGGATTCAGCCGCTTGTAGTTTTCCGGCATGCGCTGCACAAGCACCTGCCTGGTCTGGGAATGCGGGTGAGTAAATGCCACCTTTTTCTTCCGGTCACCTGTTACTGTGAGGTTGATCGCGATCAGGTCGATATCACCGGTATTCAACTGGTTGAATGTCTCTTCGATGTCATTGCTCACCTGTACATCCAGCCTGAGATCGAGGTATTTCGCAAGCTCCTGCAACATCTGGTACTGGTAGCCCATGGGCTGTCCGCGGTAGATGAAGTAACTGGTGGAATTATAGTCGGCAGCCACCACGAGCCTGCCCTTTTCCCTTATCTCGTCCAGGTCAGACATTTCTGCCCGGTCCCTGGCAATGTGCATATCAGCTTCAGGATCACTCACCCTGTTGCATGCTTCAAAAAAGCCGGGTGAAAGAATCAGCAAAAAGGTACTTATAAATACTTTAATTGTTTTCAGTTTCATGGCGAATTGTTTTACATTTCGCAATCACATCATTAACAAATAACGTGCCGAAATGTTCTACGGCATTTTCAATCGTAAAATGTCCATGCAAGTCCGAACCTCAAAACCCCGGGTTTGGTTGGGTAATCTGCAGTGGTAAAATAGTTATTACTAACAAGACCGGCGAGTCCGTTGTTATAGGAAAAAAAGATCCGGGTTCTTTTGATCCGCACACCGAGGAATGCATCTGCGAATGGGAAACCGCCAATGGTTTCCTCGTTCTGCAGGTAGAAGACCCCGGTCGCCGGCATGTAGGCATTTCCGTTATAGGGAGTGGTTACATAGAAGTCAATTCCAATCTGTGCTGTCAGTGCACCTTTGAAGAGTACCTGTTCCCAGTAATTGGAGGTTTTCAGGGCCACAAGAGGCAATCTCAATACCTCCCCGGCAGTTGAAAGCTGTACCAGGACCTGGTTATGGGAGTTAAAGCCGGAGACCTTGAAGTGCTTGAAGAATTTTCCGGAGACGATATAGATGGTTTTGTCGTATTGTGCAGGCAGCGCGTTTTCGTCCCAATAGAGGTAATTGGTCCACACCCCTGTTGAGATAACTGCATTGAACCTTTGTTCGGTATTTGTAAGGAATGCTTCTCCCCTGATCAGCTGGGATGCCCTGAAATCGTTGTCCCATTTAAAAAACGCAGAGGAATAGTGGTTATGATAATAGCTGACATTCCTGTTTTCGATGTTCCCCCGCAGACCCAGCCTGTAGGTTTGAAACACCTGCCGGGAAAATGTAGCATTGGCGGTGAAATTATTCCTGAAGTAGCCTGCCAGGTAATACCTTCCGTTGACATTCCAGTACCAGGGCCGTTTTGGTGGTCCGGCCAGGTGGAAACCTATAAATATGTCGTTGAAGTAGTTATTGTTGAATACAGTGATGGCTGTATCCTTGTAAACAGAATCTTCCCGGAGCAGGAGGAGGTCCAGTGAATCGGTTTCATCCAGTACCTTATAGCGGAAAGGTGACCGTTGTCCGTACCTGGAGAATTCGTGACCGGCATAGATGCGGGCCGACAACTGGTCTGTATACGGGTCGCCCAGGATGAACTGGAAGGTATTCGTGACCTTATCGTATGCCACCGAGTCCCTGATCTTCTCTTCTGTGAAATAGTAGTAATTGTCGTATAATCCGGGCAAAGCATCCAGGCTGACTTCATCCTGGTAATACCGTGTGTTGCGCTCTGCCATGAACTGGTGGTTAAAGGAGAAGTTTTTCCCTGAATCAGTGGTCACCCCGAGTGAATCGGTAAAATATTCCTTTGCGGTAATGGTAAACTTCTGGGTATAAAAGGCCTGCATACGGGTATAGCTGGAAAGCGCATTGCTGCGTTTCACCGGGTACAGCCACAAATCATCCAGGGTACCCTGTTGGAACGCATCCGGGTCCTGCAGTCCCCCGTTTTCCCTGTTATTGAATCGGTTGAAGTGAAACGTTCCGAAAGCGGAGTATTTATCCCTGGCCCGGCTTCCGAAGAGGGTAAATTTTGTCGCACGGGTTTCTTCATTGATATACAGCTCCTTGCCTGAGAGCAATTCAAAGTCGAGACCGATATTGGAATATGGGTCCATGTTTTGGGTATGCAGGAAGGAGACGGTTTCCTCGTTCCATCGCACACCCAGCATATTGCTGTAAGTAATTTCTGTGAACGGTGATTTGGTATTATAGAAAACGGTGCGGTCGGGATCCGCCAGGTAGGGGTAGAGGGATGAACCGAACAGGAAACTGCTGGTGCCCGGACGGTCGAACACGTCATGATTTTGCGCGGCGCTGCCAAGGATGCCGAGGTATTCGTAGGAAAACCCGTTCCTGTACAGGGGGTTGTAATCGAGGTGCAGGTCGTACAGGGACGTATCCATTTCTGTATCTTCGAAACGGGAATAGTTGTGCATCAGTTTCCAGGTGTTGATGTTCCTGGAGGTATCCACCACCTGCCCGTGTACCTGTGTTGTCAGGCCCACCAGTAACAGGACAATATATTGGATCAGTGTTTTCACCGGTACTTTATATAAAGATAACGTACTTCTTTGAGGGAAGCAGTATAAAGTTATTCAGAATTTTTGTGGCAAAAAGCGGTAAAGAATTGATAAAAAAGGCGTTATAAAGCAAAGGGGGTGCTAATAAAAAAATCCTGTTCCGGAAAAACCGGAACAGGATTAATTCAAAAGATAGGCAACGACTTACTCTCCCACAAATGCAGTACCATCAGCGCTGATGAGCTTAACTTCTCTGTTCGGAATGGTAAGAGGTGGTTCCTCATCGCAATAGTCACCTAAAATCCTTGCCCGCCGAAGCCTTCTGGCGAAGGTGGGCAATCCGCCTTTGCTTACGCTGTGGCGGATTCAATATGATTGACATGTTGGTAAAGATTTTTTAATCAGCCTATAAAGAAAGCTCACGGGCAATTAGTACTACTCGGCTTTGACATTACTGCCTTTACACCTGTAGCCTATCAACGTCATCGTCTTTAACGGCCCTTAAGGGAGATCTCATCTTGAGGAAGGCTTCGCGCTTAGATGCTTTCAGCGCTTATCCCTTCCAGACGTAGCTACCCTGCGATGCAGCTGGCGCCACAACAGGTACACTAGAGGTCTGTCCAACACGGTCCTCTCGTACTAGTGTCA
>JARGFP010000074.1 GCA_029210585.1 Bacteroidales bacterium | reverse complement strand
CTTGCGCCGGGCGATGGTAACATATTCTCCCGGGATCCCGTTCAAAACTTTTGTTTCATCCCATGAGGCAGGAACATCTTTAATAAATTGAAATGAGGGTTCTCCCTTATAAGCTCCGGGATGATCTGAAACCATTTGAATCGGGGATTCATAAACAACATACATGGCAAGATGATGCGCGCGCGTTCCCATCACCATGGGCTTATTTCTGCGTGGAACAAATTCCTCTTTCGTAACATTGTTGAACCCACCCGGTGTATAATCCATGTAGCCCTGCAGCATACGTGTAAAAGGAAGCATCAGGTGACAATCGGGGTTGTCTCTTAAACTTCCCTTAGAGACTTCCATTCCGATAACGCCCTCATAACCAAGAATGTTGGGATAGGTCCTGCTCAAACCTGTTGGTTTGGTGCTCCCGTGAAAATCCAGCATCAAATGATGCCGGGCGGCTTTTTCCGCAACACGGTAATAAAAATCAATTCCATCCTGGTCATCCCGTTCGATAAAATCAATTTTTAATCCGGCAACACCCCATTCCTCATAGATAGGAAATGCCTCATTCATTTGTCTTACCACATCGCGATAATGCACCCATATCCAAATGCGAACATTTTTTTGATTTGCATATTCAACCAGCCCGGGAATATCAACGCTTCCATTCATTTTTGTAATATCATCCTCTGCTGCCCATCCTGCATCGATGAGCATATATTCAAATCCGGATGCTGCAGCAAAATCAATATAATATTTCATTCCTTCGGTGGAAAAGTCCCTTTCCCCATCCGGTCCAATACTGCCAGACCACCAGTTCCATGCAGCTTTTCCTGGTTTTATCCAGGAAGTATCTTCAATTACATTCCCGGGATTTAAACTGGTCAGGATGTTGGATTCAATTAAGTCTCCGGGGGTATCGCCTACCTGGAGTATCCGCCATGGAGAAACAAGCGGAAGTGTTCCTGTAACACAGACGCTGGTGTCTTCCATTTGGGGAACGAGCACTGCTTCAAGCCAATGTCCTGCCCAGGCACGGGTAAGCGTAGTTAAATACATGGTACAGTAACCTTGCATATCTGCTTCGTTGATGGCAAGCCATGCCACACCAGGAACTTCCATGAGCGTTGGCAATCCGATCACAACATCGTTAACTACACTACCCTCATGTGAAAATGCGGAAATTGGAAGTTTAACATATTCGGCTTCATAACTGTGTTTGGATTCATGTCTGAGTATGCCATGAGGAAGGATCTGAGCGTAGGTAATAGCGTCCTTGCTGATTTTAAATTCTGTCCTTTCCCCGGTCAATCGATATTCCTGCATACTGGATTGTTCTGGAACTTTATACCTGAATGCGATTGCGTCATCATATGCCCTGGCTTCAATAATAAGTTGGCGCGCCGGAACTCCATTTTCCCGGAGATGCAGCGTCAATGCATTATATTGATCAAGGACAACGCTTGTCTTCCCTGCAATAAGCTCGTAAGATTGATCAAAACTGGATTTTTCTGTGCTGATGATTTTAACACCTTCCCCAAGCATTTTTTGATTTTGTAGTTCCAAACTTAAAGCCGATCTGTCGATGAGTGGCTGATCCTGGAAAGTGACAGAATAGACCAATTGTCCTCCTTCTTCGGAGGCCTGGTCATCCACGATGGTTTCAAAGACAATCGACAATCTTCCGTTAGGTGACTTTAAAACATTGTTTTGTGCCAGCACATCGCCAACTGCCAGGAATGGAATAAGAAAAGCAGTGGCAAGCAATTTATTTAAGCAACCTGGATATTTGATTTTCATGAAACGTTTATTGGGTATAGGTTATTTATTCAAAGCTACTACCCTCATGTCTGATCATTACCTGTCTGCCGAATGAATAAAACGGATATTTTCAGTATGATCTTCAATGCTTACCTGGGGAGAATCCTCATCAAGGAGGTGACCGAACCATGTAACGTTGTCAAATGTTACGTCAGTTACCTGGTGTTCAGGGTCGGCACCTGCAACCAGTACCGGGTATTTTCCTTCTCTCTCCTCACCGGTTAATGAGATATTTCTGAATTCCAGGTTGGAGATCTTTCCGGGTACTTTGTTATGCATATACTGATTAACGACTGGACGAAGACTGATCAGATTAAATTCCCGGGCACCACCTTGTTCAGGATAATCGGCATAAGCCGTTACATTTTCTACGATTACATTTTCTATAGACATCTCTTCCCCGGGTTCAAACAGAAAAGGAGTCATATTGAAATGCAGGATATCAAGGTCACGAAGGACAATATTCCTCATGTATTTGGCCCTGCTTTCGTGACCCAACAGGAACACTCTTGCCCTGTCTGCCCAAAGCAAACAGTTTTCTACTACAATATCCTCGACGTTGTCATTTTCAGATCCCAACCGGATCCCTTTCATAGCGATGCAGTCGTCGTCGGTACGGATGAAGCAATCCCGGATATAAATTCGCTGGGAATTACAAGGGTTAATGCCATCATCATTTGGATTTTTGCTGCACACCAGCTTGATATTGTTGATGGAGACAGAATCGCTATTGTAAATGGGTATTGTCCAGCTCCATGAACCCCTCAGTATAATACCATCAACAACTACATTCCTGGCTTCATTCATACCTATCATTCTTCCAGGGCCTTTTCGCCATTGCCAATCGTTGCCACAAAGAATCCCTCTCCCCATAATTTTTATGTTTTCGCCGGAAACAGCAACTCCTCCTTTAACGATAGCACCACCAGCAATATACAGTGTTTGACCAGAGGAGAGTTCGATCTTTTCCGGCTTATGAATTCCCGGGCCGAAATAGATGACATTGTCATCCTCTTTATCCGGCGGGTTGATCTCAGGTGGATTGGCAAATAAAAGAAGCGGTTCAATCCTGCCATCAGGCTCTATGGAAAGTTTGCAAGGCTTGTTAATTGTAAAGGTCACCGTATTTCCATCGACAACCGGGTTTAGTTCAGATGACAGGGGGCGTATCACCAGTTGATCGAGCGGTTTTTTCAGGGAGGTGATTTTCACCGTGACTTCACCAGAGAAATCAAAATAAGAGAAAGAATACGGACCACCAACATCCTCCGGTTGCAGCATCCAATCTTGCAGATCTTCCACTTCAGCGATCTTAGCCAGATATATATCCACAGGTTTGCCATTCACCTCAATGGTGTAATCCTCCGAAAGAATTTCTTCTTCGGGTGCAGGATAAATGATCACCTCAGATTCAGCATCAGATGTATTATTACAACTATGAGATGCGATAAGTGATATAAGAACATATATTACCAATTGGGAGTGGAATAATTTTTTCATCGCTATTGATTTTATTAAATTGAAATCGCCAGACAGATTACCATACAGGGATCACAATACCTGCCTGGTGCTATAAACCCGAACAAAGGTATACCTGATCGCGTGACGCATTAATACACTTTGACCATTACTACTCCATGCGAAGGTACCGTGTCGGAATAAGACCCTTTATATTTTCCTACATCTTTCTTCTTCCACAAATCCCTGACCGTAAATTTCAGATCTTGCGGCAGTCCAACTTCACTCCATTCGAAGCCAATTTCCTTTTCTTTCTCAGAGCGGTTAAACAAAACAACGGCACGGCTTCCGTCGTACAATTCCCTACTCCACACTTCTAAATCCCCGTCATCCCGGACTTTCTTCCCCTGCCGCCCCAGCGGATCCTGGTTCACTGCAATTACTTCAGGATTTGTGATGATTCCAAGTACTTCGTCCGACATATTCCGGATATCATTCCCCAGCATAAGTGGTGCGGCCAGTATGCACCAGAGACTGAAATGTGCAACATTTTCATCATAGGTCAATTGTCCATTTCCAACTTCGAGCATATCAGGATCATTCCAGTGACCCGGTCCGGCATAACTTTCCAGTCCCACCTGGAGATCCAGTATTTTTGTGAAGCCCAGGAAATTCTCCACCTGTATTCCTCTTGAAATTGTCATTTCACCACAATCCCAACAGGGCCTGATATCAAAGGTTGTCCTCCAGAGATTCCCTACCTCCGGGGCCCATGTCCAGGGTTGGGAAGTGCCCCATTCACAGATACTGAAAACGATCGGCCGCCCTGCTTTGACAAGGGCATCTTTCATCAACTTGTAGCTGTCAGGGGCACTTTGATTTCCGGTATTGCACCAATCAT
>JARGFP010000073.1 GCA_029210585.1 Bacteroidales bacterium | reverse complement strand
CCAGTGAAACAACAAAAATATTTTACAACACGAGTTTCAGAATACGTGTGTGTATTGGAGCAGGGCACCGCCCTGCAACACCGACAGGTTCATATCTCCAAGAAAATCAAGCTTGTGGTTCCGCTGCACAAGGTACATCACCCCGTCGAACAGAAAAAGAAAACCGCCCTGGAGGATCACGGAATTTCCATATCCCATCAGGAGGTCCGGACGCTTCTGACTTCGCCCGGACAGTTGCCGCAGCAGGAACCCGGCACCTATATAGGCAATGTCCAGACCGGCGTTGATCAGGTAGAGATTTTCAAACCGCATGTGGGTTTCCATCAGTTCCTGGGGTGACATACGCAGTGGGGTCATCTGGGCCGCCGAATAGAAACTGAATCCGGCGATCCCAAGGTTGATGGTGTTCCAGAAAAAATTCATCTGGTGAAAATATTTGGTGGAACCGGTCATGTTCGCCCAACCATATGCCCCGGTGGCCAGGTTGGCCACTGCCCAGCCTCCCAGCACATACATCCCGGTCTTGTTGGTGGACATACTGGTCTTGAAAAATTCCGTAAAATTCCCCTGCCCGTAAAGTGTCAGAAAACCGAAGGCAAACAAAACAATGATCGCTGATCTCTTCATTATATCCTGTGGATTTGGTACAGAAACATAACAAATGCGGGGCTCAGGATGTTTGCATGATCACCGGAGACAACATATAAATTATGGCCAACCAGGCGGATGAGATGGTCAAACGCTGCGCATACAGGATTTGCCTGGTAAGGAAAAAGATCAAGTAACGTCCCTGTTAAGCACATTCAGGAAAAGCACTGTAAGATAAATGGAGTGACTTACAACCCCTATGGATAAAGCAGGTATTTTTCCCGTACCTGCCGATATGCTTCGAGTCCGGGTTGCCAGGAATTCCTGATCTCTTCTTCGGTCCACCCGGAAACAATCTGTTCCCTGAATGCATCGGTCCCGGCAAGCAGGTCAAAGAATGGCCTGAAGAAATTTTCCTTGTCAGGAAATTTCGCATAAGCATCGAGCACCCATTTGATTTCCAACCTGTTCCATCCCTCTGCAGGAACATAGTTCCTGAGATCCTCACCATAACAGGTGACTCCCTTGAATTTCGGGTGCATCTCCATTCCTTCGATGCTTTCGGGAACAAAAGAAAAGGACCCGGGCAGGTCGGGATGCCCGTACACCTCGAATGGATGGAACGTCCCCCTGCCCTCGCTCACCACGGTGCCCTCAAAAAAACAGGTCGAAGGATAGATCTTTATGGTATGGTCATTGGGAAGGTTGGGTGACGGCTTCACGGGCAGGGAGTAGGCGCTGTCGTGGGTGTAATACAGGCAGGGGATGACCGTCAGATCGCATCGTATCCCTCCTTCCATCCATCCCTCGCCATTGATCATCATCGCCAATTCCCCGATGGTGAGTCCGTGCACAACTGGGATGGGATGCATGCCAACGAAAGAGCTGAATTCCTTTTCAAGGATCGGTCCATCCGTATAGTTGCCATTCGGATTGGGACGGTCGAGGATGATCACGGGAATGTTCAGTTCGGCGCAGGCCTCCATCACGTAGTGCATGGTGGATATAAAGGTATAAAACCGCACGCCGACGTCCTGGATATCAAAGATCACAAGGTCAATCCCCTCCAGGAGCGCTGCGGTGGGTTTCTTGTTTTTGCCATACAGGGAAACAATCGGCAGACCGGTCCTGTTATCCACCTCATCGTGAACGGTCACGCCATCATCGATCGTCCCCCTGAAGCCATGTTCAGGAGCAAATACCTTCCCGATGGTAAACGTGCTGCCGGTTTCACTCATGGCCAGCAGGGTATCCACAAGGTGGATTTCTTCCACCATGGTGGTCTGGTTGGCAACAATCGCAATATTTTTTCCTTCCAGCAGCGGAATATACCTGCTGGTTTGTGATGCACCTGTTTCTATACTTTTCATCTGTCCGCTACAGGAATAAAAAGTTACAATGGATAATATGATCAACGCAATTCTCATCATCTGAATGATATCTCTTACAAAGATATAAGGTTTTGCAGGATTTTCAGAGTCAGGCGAATAAAGAAACATCCACCTGTACCCCACTTTCAGTACAAGATGTACAGTAAACTCCTAAAAGATGACTATTTTTGGGTGACCCGGAATTTTAGCCCGTCAGAAATTTCGGATGAACCAGGAACTGTAAATGGGTCAATCAGCAATTATATCTTGAACACCGAACTATTCATAGCCAAGCGGATCATCGGACATAAAGGGGAACGGAAAAGGTTCTCCAGTTCCATTGTGGGTATTGCGACATTCGGCATCGCACTGGGACTCGCCGTGATGATTGTGGCCGTGGCGATCGTAACGGGTTTCAAGAGCGAGATCTCCAACAAAGTGATCGGGTTCGGGTCACACATCCAGGTGGTGAACATGGATTCAAACACCTCCTATGAAACATCACCGGTGGAGAAGGATTTGCCGGTCATGGATGAGATCAGGAGAGTGCCGGAGGTGAGGAAAATACAAATGTTTGCCATCAAAGCCGGGATCATCAAGACCGAGGAGAACATCCAGGGAGCGGTCCTCAAGGGAACAGGTCCCGATTACGACTGGTCCTTTATCAATGAAAGCATTGTTGAGGGACAGCCCATTGTCATTACCGACAGTGTGCGGACCGACAATGTGCTGCTTTCTGAATCGGTAGCCAGCATGCTGGGGCTGAAAGTGGGCGACAGCTTCAACATGTATTTCATCCAGGACCCGCCACGTGCAAGGAAATTTATCATAGCAGGCATCTACCGGACCAGCCTGGTGGAATTTGACAAGCTCTACATCTATGCAGATATCAAGCATGTTCAACGCCTGAATAACTGGGAACCCACCCAGGTGAGCGGCTACGAGATCATGTTGCATTCCATCCATGATGCAGCAACTGCCACAAGAAAGATTCGTGATATTACCGCCATGGATTTCACGCAGGACCTGTCCAGGCTGAAGGTGGTGCCCATCCAGGAAAAGTACAGCCAGATCTTTGACTGGCTGAATTTGCAGGACATGAACGTGATCATCATCATCCTGCTGATGGTGATCGTGGCCGGTTTCAACATGATCTCCGGACTGCTGATCCTGATCCTGGAACGCACCAATATGATCGGTATCCTGAAGGGGCTCGGGGCCGTTGATGCCTCCATCCGACGCATCTTCCTCTACCAGTCGGGCTACCTCGCACTAAAGGGCCTGCTGTGGGGAAATCTCATCGGGCTGGTCATCTGCTTCCTGCAATACAGGTTCAACCTGATCACCCTGGACCCTGAATCCTATTACCTGGATACGGTACCCATCAATTTCAATGCATTGCATGTTTTGCTGCTGAACATGGGCACACTTGCTTCCACGCTGCTTTTCCTGCTGATCCCTTCCATGATCATCGCCCGGGTGAGCCCGGAGAAAAGCATTCGGTTTAATTGAGGGACCTGGTGAGGGGGTGACTTGGAGAGGGGGAGAACTGGAGAGGTTCTGTCCGGTCTACTTCTTCCTGGACTTTTCTTTTCCTGCCTTCTTCGTCTTTACCTTGGGTATTTTCTCCTTTTTCTTACCGCCTTTTCCTCTCAGGTTTTCCCGGAGTTTTTTCACCCGCTTTCGGAACTGCTTCGACAAGTCGGTGCGTGTTTCCTCGATCTCCGTATAGGTATACTTTTTCAGGGCATTGATCTTCCGGTCTGTTGATTCCTGCTGGCGCCTCAGCAGCAAAAAGAACAGTACCGTGGAAAGCAGGAGCAATATCAGCAGGGACGGGCCGGTCACCAGCAGCAGCCGTGTGAATCGTTGCCTCTCCGCTTCAATCACCCTTGTTTGCTGATCCAGGGCCAGGTCTAACGCGTCGATTTCCGACCGCAACACCCGGCCGGAATGAGCAAGATGTTGTATCTCCTGCCCCATTTCACCGGTGACTTTTTCGAGGGAGTCGATGGCTGCCCGGTTGTAAGCTGCTTCCTGTTCCGATAGCGCTTTGTAGCGGTTCAGCTGCCGTGTATAATCATTGGTCAGGACCTTCCTGATACTGTCGAGGTATTGCGCTTCATGAAAGGCAACCGAATCCTGTGCCGAAAGCAGCAATGAAGGAAACATCAGTGCAAAAAGCATGTACATACATTTGATTTGCCGGATCATCGGTTATCTTTGTTTCATTCAAAAATCTGATATTTTTCGCTGAATACCTAGTGATAAA
>JARGFP010000072.1 GCA_029210585.1 Bacteroidales bacterium | reverse complement strand
AGGAGATTTATAATGCATTAGGCTTCAAATATCAACCCTTTAGTATGAAAAAATCCGTTGTACCCGAAATATGAAAAATAAAATCTCTACATGCAGTATAACAGAGTTTTACGCTTCTGGAACTGCAAGTTGGGTTAACTTAATATTCTTATTATCAACACTATGTGAATGAAAAAAGACTTTTTCAAGTTGCGCAACTTTTTTCCGTAAAACCATCAAGCAATGAAAGAAGTTAATTTTTCTCGACAGCTTTTACAACAACAGGTCCCATTAATCCCGAGGGTGTTAATTCTTCATCAGGTTCCACATCCTCAACAATAGTAAAAGTATATCTTTCATCTTTTGGCAGGGGATCTTCCTTAACCATTCGGTTTCTCCAAATATTCACCACCTCGATCTCAATTTCATTATTACCCTCTTTCAGAAATTCTTTAGCCGGTAATATGAAGGGAGCCATCCATGTGCCACCAATTTTCTCACCATTCAGCTCTACTGTTGCCATGACCCCTACATCACCAAGGTCGATATAGAAATTGCTGTTACCGGGTAATTCATCTATCTCAAAACTTGTCTTATAAACAGCTGTTCCTGAATAATACCTAATCTTATCATCACCAAATTTGGTCCAGTCCTTAAGGTTCTCCCATGTTTGGCTCTCCGAAGGCCCGATATCTTTGTTATTAAATTCAACCAGCCAGTTGCCCGCTATCTCCATCAGGATTTCACCTTCAGGGAAGTTTGATTCATATCCCAATCCGGTTTTTTCATTCCTCTGATTTGTGAATACAATGTACATGCTTTCTGCAGGCTTCATTTTTATTGGCACAGTGGTTTTACCATTTTCAATACTGTATTCGTTTAGCACTCTTATATCACCTGTAATGGCATTCCATAACTGAGGTTCCAATCCATCAACCCTGAATGTCGGGTTGAAGCTGATTTCCTCATCTCCCTGGTTTGTAAGGAAGTATATCTCCATTCCCGGAAGAGTTCGATGAGTCCATAAAACAGGGACATCACTGCCCAGGGAAACATCTGCAGGGACATTGATTAAATCCAGAACTTCCTGTATTCCCGCACCATCAACCAGGTAACCTTTTCCATATTCATGGATCAATTTACCATTCTGATAATCATTAGTCCATAAACGGTCAGCGATTTCCCTTACTTTTTCGTCACTTTCAGGATAGTTTTCAAGGCTTGGTGATTGGTTGGGCTTAGGACCCAGCACAGTTCCACCCATACGAACCAGTTCTTCAATCTTTTCAATAACCTCCGGGCGCATTGTCGTTATATTCGGGAGAACAAGTAATTTATACTTCATGCCATCGGGCAATATGAAACTACCATTTTCAACTGATAGCCGGTCTAGAATTACTTCCGCATTGATATAATCATAGGAATAACCTTCAGGAAGTTCAGGCTCTCTTGTGCCGGTCATTTTGGGAACATCCTCACCAATAAAGTAACATACATCAGCAGCGTATTTTCCCTGTTGCAGCATTTGCTGATTTCTGCGAAGATAATCTACCCACTCTTTTCCCTGTTCAAACCAGGTATTGTGACGGTTAAATTCAGTTGAGAACCATGCATTGATTCCCGGTACTCTTTCATCATCCGGCTGATGTATGTATACATGCAAGACCATATGATTGATTCCCTCAGTAAAACTCCAGTCACCACGTTTTTTAAGCTTAGCCGGATGTCTTTCATAAGATTTGAAGCCTGCAGTGTATGCCTCTGCATAAGTTACAGGCTTACCATAAATATGTGCAGCTGAAGACGCAGATTTACACTCAATATTTCCTAATTCTCCTTCATTCCAAAACTCACCACTTATAAGATCAGACTGTCCTCCATACATGAGAAATTCACCGGGATATCCCCAATGCCCATAATTTTCCAGCCATAATTTCATGTTATGTTCTTTACTAATCTTCCTGAGTCCACCTACGTATTCATACGCAATTTCATCAGCCATTGCCCTTCTGAGGTCCCACAGGAATCTATCAGACTCTTCTACAGTGCCCACAATGCGTCCGGATAAAACAGGCAGATATCTTACGGGGTCATATCCAAACTTTTCTTTAAATGTCTCTTCAAAGCCATCTGTCCAGTTCTGTGATCCCATTTCATAACTGTCGGCGACCACATATTTAAAAGCCGGCTTACTCTCTTCCGGAATCCGGTCGAGCAGTTCGCCGATATAATTCTTAAAATGGTCACGGACAAATTCTTCGCTTGCCTTATCTACTTCATATCCTTTCCCCTGAGGTGCAGCCGGGGAATTTTTCGTTCCGGTTGAAGTCATTCCCAATCTAAGAACTGTCCATGTTCCCTCCGGGGCATCCCATCTCAACACTCCTTCATCGTCCATCTTATCACTTAAATCAATAACTTCAGAGATTGTAAGATTCTCATCAGCGGGCATCTCCTGTGTATCCCACATATAACTATAAAAATCGGGGAAAGGGGTTGGGTGCATCTTGCCCATTGATTTTTCTACGTATTTTTCAAGATATACTCCTTCTGTAATTATGATTTCAGAAAACCCCGCAAGCTGTTGACCCTCGACAAATTCAGAACCACCAAAAAATCCAGAGCATACGAGCCGAAATTTATTCGATGTGGTTGGTGGTATTGAAAGTGATACAGGACCATGAGTTACAGGACCAACATTGACACCCGTATTGCTACGGTCAAAGACGAAGGATTTTACTAATCTGTATTCTCCATCGGTGAAGGCATATAGTTCACAATCTGTTTTGAAAGCAGGTTGCCCGGGATATAAAATGATGCTGCGGGAAGTAATAGCTTCATCAGATTCAATGTTAATCGTATATGTATCATGCTTTCTCAATGAAAAAAGAGCAGCCGTTGAAAAATCACCATCAAGCAATTTTGACGGGTTGTTTATGGCCGGTTCAGTTTTAATCGTTGCATTGCTATTGTCTAAAACAAAGTTTTCTGCCTCAATCGACTTAAATGCCAACACATAAGTATCCTGAAATTCATCTTCAGGCTGATCAAGTTTAACCTGAACACTTTTCCCGCCTCCAATACTACTTTCAGAATAAACCAGGTGTCTCATGGCCTTATCGTACGATATCCATGGACCACCACTCTGGCTCCATCCCGGGCTGTTAAAGTTCCCTACGTCTATTCCCAGACGCCGACCTTCATTCACAGTATGTACCATGATCTCCCACCATGTATCACTAAAAAGAGGTACCGGGCCGTCGACTTCATCGGGATTGATATTACCAATCAACACGGTCCCGATCCCAAATTTTTTCATAGCTTCGAGATCTTTCGTCACTCCCTCTTTTGAAATATCGTCACCTATCCAGTAATAATAGCACCAAACTGTGTTGGTGTCATTTGGTACTGTAAAACCATCCTGAATACTCGTATACTTTTCTTCTGAAAGTTTTGTCGAATCAGAGCAATTGAACAGGCCTGCTGAAGTAACCACAAAAAGGGCTAAAAACAGAGCCTTTATAAATTTTTTGCCTAAAGATTTTTTTTTCATAATCATGCTATAATAGTTAATAATTGACTTTTTCAATTTCTAAAAAAAACTCTGAATATATTTTCTTTGTTGAATTTTCTTCTCTGTATCTGTAATATGACTTCTGTTTTGATGAACATATTAATGTGATATTTAAAGCCGTTCGAAGATACTGAACAGCGGAAAACAATTTCATCACTTTAAGCTAGCTGTACTTGAAATCTTTTCATTCACAATAAGCTAAAAGAGATATTAAACTCATGATATCTTGTTCCTGTTTATGAGCTTCATAAAGGTTAATAAATGGAGCATTTTCCCTGACTTCTCTTTTGGGATCATAGGCCGGATTTATAACCGGCCAGTATTGCTGTTCTACATTTTCTTCAAGCCATTGGATTAATTGACCAAACAATTCGCGAGTTTTGTCCGGCATTTCGAAAATAAGGTTTTTTGATTCTGTCTGATCCTCTTTCACATTGAAAAGATGCAGCTTCCCGTGCCAGTCGAATATCAATATATAATCATCTTTCATAATAGCAGAGCAGGGTGTGAGGTTATAACCGTCAAATGGACTTAAGACACTTACATTAAAAGGATAGTGCCAGTATCTTGTATCATGGTCATATTTCTTTTGCGAATTTTGCAGATCATCAAAAAGAGATAAAAACGATCTACCATCGATATCCAGTTCCCTATAAAACTATTCAGGATCATAGCCGGCAGCCTCAAGAATAGTTGGATAAAGATCTGTACAATCTACTGTGATATCACACCATTTGCCTTCGCCAATTTTTCTTTCCACTTAAATATCAGAGGCACACGAATACCACCTTCCAACAGACAGGCTTTTCCACCACGCAGAGGAGTGTTATCAGTAGACATTTTGCCGCTTGTGGTCTTTGAATCCAGTCCCCCGTTATCAGAAAAGAAAATGACAAGAGTATTATCCTCCAGACCTGTTTCTCCAGTTTATCAAGAATTTTCCCTACGGAATTATCCAGCCCCCTGACCATTCCTGCATAACGGGCATCATGATGACCACCCCAGCCCTTTGTTGTCTAATTCGCAAAATAAATACTGTCTTCCTGCTTGGCATGATGTCCTTCCAGGCTTAGAATCAAGTCTCGCATGCTATCTCTTGATGTAAGCGAGCGAAGATATATTTGCCTTGATTCATGGATTAATGCATTTAATACTGCAAAAATCCACATTTTCGATTCAAATCGTCACGCTATAAAAAAGCGCTACAAAGGCGATGAACAAAGAATTTCAAAGAACGATTAAATATTTTCAGTACCCACTAGCGACAAATAATAATTTCTAATATAAAGCTAACCTGATTAATCACGGAATTTCACGGAAAAACAAGATACGTAGATTATCAGGAGTAGGAAGCGCCATCGAAAATGATTTTTTTATT
>JARGFP010000071.1 GCA_029210585.1 Bacteroidales bacterium | reverse complement strand
ACAACAAAAGTTATTAACTTATTACTCTCATTATCAACATCATGTGAATAAATAAAGACTTTTTCAGCAAACCCTATATAATGGAAGATTAAACCGAACAGGGAATGCCAGGTTGCCGGAAAGGGTTTGCCATGGTATGACCGAAGGAAGCTATTCGTTTTTCAGCATGGCCTCCCGGAAAAAAGTACCCTGCCTGGTGGGTTCATAGTTGCCGGTGTACATCAGGGGAGACCACCGGTTGTCGAAGCACCATGCAACCCAGGATATTCCGCGTTCGCTGCAGAAATCAACCAGAGCATTGCCATAGGTTTCATCGCCATGCACCGGTACATGTACCCCTCTTTCATGGGGCAGTGCAAACCCGATTTCGGTAAGGATCACCGGGTATTTCTCTGCAACAAATCCCCAGTCTTCCTGCCATTTAGGCTCCCAGGGCTGCTCGCGCTTTTGCGGGTAAGGGTGGCTTACATAGGCGATATTTGGCCTGTCGACCGGATCATGCTGAACCGGTGTGAGGTCATATGCCCAGTTGAACCCGGCCACCAGGATGACGGTTTCCGGATCATGTTTGCGTACCAGGTCGATCATTTCCGTATTCATCTCTTTCCACTTTGTCCAGGAAAGTTCACCGAACCTATCGCCGCTGACAGTGGGTTCGTTGTAGAGTTCATACATGGCAATGACCGGTTCGCCGGCGAAGCGTTTTGCGATGACGGTCCAGAAAGCATGTGTTTCTTCAACAGTGGTTATATACCCGGGGCTCTGGAATTTTTCCTGGTTGAGGTTCCCGATCGAGTGCCAGTCGATGACCAGGTACAGGTCCAGTTCCCTTGCCCAGCTGACCGCCTGATCCAGCAGGCTGAGGTATGCCTCTTGTCCCCTTTCCCTCCAGGCTGCAGGATGGACCGGCAGCCTGACCAGGTCAGCGCCCCATTTTTTGGCCTCTTCAAAATGTGCTTTTCTCCACAGTCCGTCCTCTTCCAGCCCATGGGGATCGCGAATACTCACACCGTCGAGTACGATCACCTTTCCGGAAGTGGTTACAAAATCCTTTCCCCTGACGGAGATCTTTTCCAGGGAGGTTTGCTGTGCGCTGGTATGACACGCGATAGCCAGTGCAACACCTGCTAATGCAAATTTTAAGATCGACATGTTATTTTATTTTGGTTGCATTGGGAATAGATGTAATTATTCATCGAACCAATTGATGTACCAGTTGCTTTCATCCATCAGCAATGCCCGGATCTGCTCTCTCCTGCCTGCAGGGAATTTGGCGGCTACCCTGTCTGCAAGTATTTCAGGTTTGTTGTTTCTTTTGGCAAACCGCATCAGGTCATAGAAACGCTCCCCTTCATATGCAAGTTCAAGCGCACGTTCATCAAGGATTTCTTTTTCCCAGATTTCCTGTTTCCTGGCAAATTTTCCTTCCAGGTTCTCATACCCGATTATTTTATTCGTGTAGGGATCGTGTATAAAGTAGTCGTTGGATATACTCATACCGTCGGTGGAAGCGCCAAGGCCCACACGTCCGCGTACACCCATTTCCGGCCTGGAGTTGGATTCGGTGTAGATCCTGCCATCGTTGACGATATTGATGCTTCTGATGGGTATGGGTTTGATCAGGTCGGACTGGTCATTTTCATGGTCGGCCACCCAGTAAATATAAGCCTCGGCGAGGTACAGGTGGATGCCTGCGGCCCTGTATATGATATAATTGGCATCCTGATCGTATGTATTCTTCCCGATGGAGTATTTAAATATCAGGGTATCCATATTTTCCATGATCGCCCTGGAATTCCGGTCATCACCCTGCATTCTCAGGTACAGCATGGATACCATTTCATTCTCGGTGATGGGCACTGAACCATTCATATAAATATACGATGCCCCCATACCCCTGAAATAATCTGCAGGAATACCGGGGCTCCCGCCGGGAGGAGTCACATTGGACCTTGATTTATTGGAGTTGTTGATATTGATTCTCACACCTCTCCACTGTGATTCCCAGTTTTTGATCGCCGGGTAACTGGGTTTCAGCATATATTTATGCGGACCCCAGTTCTCGAACCATTCCTGGAAGCTGTTCTGCTGGAAATTGGCTTTATTGAACCATATGGTGTAGATATGTTCCCTGATGTCGATATTTGTAAAGATCGAAGGCCATCGCCAGGTGGAGAAACTTTCGTCAAGATGGTACCTGAGATTTTCGGTGGTATTGAAAATGATGGCTTTAAAATGCGGATACGCTGAGGCATAATCTCCCCGTGTCAGGTACATATGTCCGAGCAGCGCATGAAAACCGAATTCTCTCCAGACGATCACATCCCATGTATTGTCATTGTTATCGATATAGTGGTTGACCCCGACGGCTTTTATGTCATTTTCCAGTTCATCAGTGAAATAATCGATGATCATGGTCTCATCATAGAACTTTTTCTCGAGCGGGATCTCGTATACCTCAATGGTGTCCTGTGGAATTTTTGCAACCGGATCCTTATAATAACCATCCTTGCCAAAAAGTACGTGTACGCTGTCAATATACGTACCGGGTGTGTTTACAAATTCAGCAACCTCTTCGAGGGTGGTGAGTGATTCGGGAATAAAAGGTACTTTCCCATAGATCCTGACAGCATTGAAATAAGCCCAGGCCCGCATGGTCAGAGCTTCGCCATAGAGACGGTCGTAATTATTTACAGGTTCGCTGTGATCCAGCACCTCCGGCCTTTCTGTTTTCAGCACCCTGATAAAGTTGTTGCATGCTGCGATCAATCTGAAAAAATTGGTGGGAGCTGCATATTTGTTCGTTTTGGATACATTGAAGTTGTATATCTCCACCATGTCTGCATCAGCATTCTCGGTGATCTCCATCAGGTCTCCCCTTAATTCACCAAGCAGCAGCAGTTGTTCCACCAGCTGTTGTTGTAACCCGTAAAGCCCCATTTCTATGGACCTGTATTCGTACCAGTCATCATACAAGCGGTCTTCGGTGATCTTGATTTCCTGTTCCGGGTTCAGGAACTGTTCGCATGCACCCGTGAGGAAAAGCAGGGAACCGAATCCCGCAATGAATGCTGTTGTTTTAAATATCCTCTTCATATCAAGCATGATAAAAAAATTATAATCCTAATTTAATTCCTGCAATGAATTGCATGGATTGTGGTGTTTGTCCGTAATCCACTCCCTGGTGGATTTGTGAATGTGAATATGCGAAATCCGGATAGTACCCCAGGTAATTGGAAAGGGTAAGGAGGTTGTTCACCGACACATAAAATTCCGCGTTCCTGAAAACAATGAATTCATCGGGGATCCGGTAACTCAGGGACACATGTTTGATCCTTCCGTAGGAACCGTCTTCGATCCACCTGGATGAAAAATCTGCATTCCCCTGCAGGTCGTCAAACATGGCCCTGGGTACATCTGTTGTTTGTCCATCATATTGCCACCTGTTGAGTGTTGAAGTGCTCTGGTTATCCAGCGTGGCCATTTGCTCATTCTGGTACCTGACATAGTTAAAGATCTCATTGCCGTAGACAAACTGGAACATCACATTCAGTGAGATATTTTTATAGGACAGCGTAGTTTGAAGTCCGCCAAAGTACTCAGGAAGCGAGGATCCAAGGATGGTTTTGTCGTGAAAGTTGATCACGCTGTCGGGCATACCGTTTGGTCCGGAAATATCGCTGAAGACGGCATCACCTGCCTGGTAGGGAATATTCTTGTCGTTGATCAGTCCGGCTTCGTTGGCTTCTGCCTGCGTGGAATACACACCCTCGAAGATGTATCCGTAGAAGCTGTTGGCCTCTTCGTTGAGCATGTTGACGCGCTCACCACCAACGATCTCATAGCTCAGTATCTCTCCCTTGATTTCGGTGATCTTGTTTTGATTGGTTGCAAGGCTTGCGGAGATATCCCACTTGAAGGATCCTTTCTGAATGATCCTGTAGAGCAGGCTGAGTTCAATACCCGAATTGACCATAGAACCGCCGTTTTCAAGTCTCAGGTCATACCCGAGGTACGATTCAATGGGACTATAGATGAGCATATTGTTGGTAGTATTCCTGTACACCTCGACACTTGCATTGACCCTGTTTCCTGCCGTTGCGAGGTCGATACCTGCATTGAGCATGGTAACGGTTTCGTAGCTCAGCTGTTCATTGGGGACTGTTCCCGGGTATAGTCCCACGGTTTCATTGAATTTCACCGGGACATAAAAATTGCTCGCACTGCTTTCTCCAATGTCATCGTTACCTGTCTTGCCGGCTGTGGCACGGATTTTCAGGTCATCGATCCAGCCCATTCCCTGCATAAAAGATTCTTGGGAGATCCTCCAACCGATCCCGCCTGAATAGAATAAACCGAAAGGTACAACAAGGTTGATTGTATTGGCTGCCTGGTCACCCACCCTTGACGAACCATCGAGGGAAACGGAAGCTGAAGCCATATATTTATTGTCGAAGGAATAATTTACATACTCATAGAAAGAGAGCCAGTTCCATTTTTTATTGGCACCGCCGATCTCCCTGAGATTGTTCTGCCCGTCCTGGATCATCCTGTACTGGTCATTTTCATGCGCATTCTTCGTCAGTCCCCAATCGTACTGAAAATCATTTACCTGCAGGTTTATCCCTGTATTGGAATTGATGCGGTGCAGGTCGTTGAACACTTTGCTGAAGTTGAGGTAGGTATTATTGAAAAAGCTGTTCAGGCTGTTGTTGGTTAGCTTTGCCACATTGATCGCTTCATAATTGTAGTACCGTTCCATACCCTTATTGGGCATGAAAATTTCCTCTTTCAGGACATTATAGTTGAGGCTCATGTTACTTTTCACGCGTAATGAATTGCTGATTGTTGCAGTGAAACCCAGAGAAGCGGTAAAATTATAGTTGCTGTTGGAGGCGGTGTAGTTCTGAATGGTTCCGAGCGGGTTACTCACACCCAGCTCATCGACCTCTGAAAGTATGTTGAGTGGCTTTCCTGCCAGGTCGTACTGGTAGGGATGCAGCATAGGTGATTTAGAGAGGCTGGTCATGATGGGGCTGGTTTGCTTCACAGTGGCAGCTTCTTTCATGTCGGCAAAGCTGTAATTCAGGGCTACCCCGGCATCCATTTTCAGCCACGTGAAAATGTTGAGCATACTAACGAAGCGAAGGTTATATCCCTGGTAGCCTGTGGTTTTGATCACTCCCTCAGCATCGGTATAGCCAAAAGAGAGTCCGTACCTTGCGATTTCGTCTCCCCCTTTTACATGGATATTGAAATTGGTATAGAAGGCAT
>JARGFP010000070.1 GCA_029210585.1 Bacteroidales bacterium | reverse complement strand
GAGGAATTTGGGCCTGGAGTGTTGAATCGTTTACGAAGCTTGTGGGCAGTTCAATCTCTCTTAGCATTACAACTGATGTGCCGGTAAAATAATTACCCGATATGGTTGCTGAAAATTCAACCTCACCCGGGATGATGTTTTCCGGGAGATGGATCTCCCGGATCTCAGGTAATGGATTTGCAAAAGTTAAGATGGCAGCATCTGCCTGTATAAATCCGTATCCTGACTGGTAATCAAAGCCCTCATCGTACATATCGATTGCCGTGGTGCGTAACAGGTTCCTGATCCCGGAAGGCTCAAGGGAAACAAAATCGTATTTAAGTTTTGCTTCCTTAACCAATGCGGCTACAGCCGCCGCATGGGGTGCAGCAGCCGAGGTCCCGTGAAAATTGAATATTCCGTCCCCGTCTGTATCATAATCACTCATCTTTACCGTGGTTTCCACTCCGTTAGGCGCCGTAATATCGGGCTTGATCCGTATTTCTCCATTTACAGATCCTCCCCCGATTGAGGAGAACGATGCGATGGTCGGAGGAGCTACCCCGTACTCCGGAGTATTGCTGTAGAGCACAGCGCCAACTGCAATTGCACCTTCGGCATTCGCCTGCCCGACTATAGTTGAGGCACCGCCCTCATTATACTCATTGAAAACCACATCATTCCCTTTGAATACAATATATTTGAAATTCACCACGTCAGGGCCGGATGCTTTTGATATCATGATATTTGTCGAGACACCTCCGCCTGATACCCTGAAAGGCAATATTTCTATGGGTGCGGATCCAGTGTTGATCCGGTTGAATCCCATGAGTGTCGTGCCATCATTACCGGTCAGGAAAAAATCCAGGTCGGTACTGGTGACTGACTGGTCTGCACTGCTGTTATCGTCCCATTGAAGTACAATAACATATGTTCCGTCTCCAAAAGAGATGCTTTGATATGTGTCACCACCTCCAAAGTTATGTGCAATGATTCCTCCCGGCACTTTTTCAGGAATAAAGAGACCCTCGTACGATTTATTGCCAAAATTTCCTGCTGAAGAAAAATAGGTGACTCCCTGCTGGGAGACGGCATTAACTGCACGTGCCACTGCACCGTCCCTGAAAAAAGGTTCGGTGATGTAGGTAAGGTCATCCACGATGATATCGCAGCCAGCATCCGCAAGTTCCTGGATGCCCGCGGCAAAATCAATATTGTTTACAGATCCTGTCCTGAAAGCCAGTGCAGCATCCGGAGCAATGTCGTGAACAATCTGCAGCATTGCCCTGCCTTCATCTGAAAGTGAACCGTAGCTGACTGAATAGTCCCGGAGCACCTCGACCGGTGTCAGCCGGTCATAGATATTACCTTCTCCCGGAAGGTCGCCATTCTGAACGTCAATATGAGCTGTAGCCTGGGTATTGTAACTGTTTGAGATCACACCGATTTTAACCCCGGTGCCACCAACATGATAGCCTCCCCTTGCGAAGTCGGACCTCATGGAAAAGTCGCCCAGGTTGATACCCAGTCCGCTGTTATTTCCGAGTGCGGGATATACGGGTTGTGCGGCACTTAACAGATCATCATACTCATTTAAAAACTTCAGTCCGGATATGTGAATATAGCCAATGATTATTCCCTGTTCCGGATCAGTTTGTTCATTGGCAAGCCCGAGTTCCGGAGATCTCAACAGGTTCAGCAAATTATTGAATTCTCCGGTAATGGCTAAGCATTTCACAAGTACCTCGGTCCCGTCTTTTACCTGGAAGATATCATTCGATTCGGCTGTGCCGGTTTGACTATATTCGTTGAAAAGGGCCAATAGCTCAGCGCCGATCACATCTTTGGTTTTTCCACCGGGTGGTGGAGTGAAATAGGGTTCCAGGATTCCGGACCCCTCACAGTGAGAAGAATGAATATCAGCGGTAACTTCCTTTATTTTACCGTTGGGCAGCACCATCTTCCACATCACCCTGTCCTTGAGCGTGAATTCCTTACTAAAGACTTTGTATTGTCTTCCGATATTAAATTTATTTATCGCCTTGCTTTTGGAATTTCCAAAATTGTAATATAGCAGGCTGCTCGTATCCGCAACTGTAAGTATTGTATTATTTGGATTATCGTATCCGAAATGGGCTATATAATTTCCATTACCGACATATTCCACGCACTCGACAAGGATTTCCAGTTCTTTATTTTGGCAATATCCTTGAAAACTGTTTGTCACGAATAATAAACAATTTATCAAAAAAATAATTTGTCCGGTCCTCAAAGGATAACCCTGGAGGGAGCAGTTTGATTTGAGGTTTTTCATGGTTAGTAATTATGTTGTGTTGCCTGTTCTGTATTGCAGACTTCACATATTAATAATCCATAAATTATCATTTTATTTGAATGTAGTCAATACTCTTTGCAGCTAAGGCTTTAAAATAAGTTGTTAGTAGGGATGTTTCGAGGTGTATATGGAAATATATCGGTCTCAAACTATTAATAGATTCAAGGAAAAAGTAATGGTTTTGGGAATTGAAGACTCATGCACTTTTTTTCAACAAATAGTAATTTATCATTAAACTAAATAAAAACAACCTGTATCAGGGCTTCATAGGCATGTTCAAAGGGCGATCGGACCTATCTCTGGGAAAGGAAGATACTGACTGGGGAAGTCGTTTTATTAGTAAAAAATAAAGCCTAGATTTCCAGTTTGTAAAGTGTTCTTAATTTTGGCATTTTACATTTTCATGTTTTTTAGACAAACAGTATTATATATTCGTTAGTCAAAAATGTTTTCTTTGAGATAACAGATTATTTCAAAACCGCAGCTCTGGATCTCACTAAAGCTGATCAGCTTCGAAGGGCATCATTGAGCATCGTTTTAAATATCGCCGAAGGCTCCGGTTGATTTTCTAAGCCTGACAGAAGTAACTTCTTTACAATTACGGGAAGTTCAGTTCAGTTTTTGAGGTTGTTACAATCTATGACGTTTTAAAGGATGAAAGCCTTATTTCAAACGAGGACTTTAGCGGCTTGTATATGCTGGCAGAAGAATTGTCAAAAATCTTGCTTGAGAGATTTGTTTTTATCTTAGAATTCGCCGAGCTAAAGGTTCGCCTTCCCCCGCTATAAAGAGGACTCTTCATCCACAGCATGCGGATGGGGAGTTTATAATAATAAAGAATGCACCTGTACAGGTTTTATAAGCAGCGAGTTATTGCTGAAAATTTTATTCATTTCTGAGTGCGTCCACTGGATTCCTGGAAGCTGTATGAAAGGACTGAATTGATACGGTGAATAATGTAATGATCAGGACGATTATTCCTGAAAAGGCGAAAATCCACCAGCTAAAGGCGGTACGAAAGGCAAAATTATCAAGCCAGCGGCTTGCTGCAAAATAAATAACAAGAATCGCAGGAATAAAGGTTATCAGGATCCATTTTACGAAATCTTTACTTAACAAAGCCAGGATTGAGGTAATGCTGGCCCCATTGATTTTTCGGATGCCAATTTCCCTGGTACGTTGCCGGGCAATGATAAGGGCCATTGCGCTCATGCCAAGAAGACAAATAATAATACCGGCTATTGAAAATGCAATCAGAACTTTCCGCAGCAATATCTCTGAGGCATACTGGCTGGCAATTTTCTCTTCCAGATAGAAATAGTTTAGTTCCTGTCCCGGATAAAAATCTTCCCAGATTTTCCGGATGGATTTTATGGCATCGTCTATGTTACCGGTATTCAGCTTAATATGTGTAAACCGCGCACGGTTGGGTGATTCGTCCAGCAAGAAGGCAAAGTCGCCGATGGACTCATGAGCAGAGCTGTAATTAAAGTCTTCCACCACACCTATGAAAGTAATTGGTTCCTGACCCTCTTCCAGTGGTTGATTTGATCTATAAGTTTGGAGGGCCTCCCAACTACCGTGTCGTTCCAATAAACGCCTGTATAAGTGCTCATTCACGACTAACCCGCGAATAGTGTCAGCATTTTGTGGAATCCAGTTGTGGAGAAGCTGAATATCCATGGTTTGCAAATAAGAGTAATTGGCAAAAACAAACTCAGCAGTGCCTTCGAGTCCAAGATTTTCAAGGAATATTGACTGTGCAGGATAGCCGAAGTGTTGTAAAGTCATTCCTACCGAGGTCACATTATTTTGAGTTTCAAGTGCTTTGCAAAAAACAGAGGGATTATTGGACAGGTCTTTAATATGAAGTACAACAACCTGTTCTTCATTGAATCCCAAAGGTTTGTTAAGCATGAAGCGGACTTGCTTGTTAACCAGAATGGTACCTGAAATCAACATCATTACCGCTGCTACCTGTAGCATCAGTAGTATTCTCATAACGACGTTCCCGGAAAATTTCACCTTCTCGGACAGGATATCTATTGTACTGTTCCTGAGGAGGAGAAATCCCGTAATAAATAATGCGCTCAGAGTCAGGCATGACAAAATTATAAACAACAGGCTGACAATTAGTATTGGATCTTTATAGTAGATTTCAAAATCAATCGAGAACATGCGATCAATAAGAGGATTAAAAAGTTCGATCAGGACCAGGGAAATAATAATGGATATAACACATATGACTAAAACCTCTGCCAATACATGCCAGACAAGTCTTGCATTTCCGGAACCCAGGGTCTTTTTTAACCCGAACTCGCCTGATCGCTGAAGAATCCTGGCAAAATTGAGATTGGTGAAATTGAGAAGAGTTACCATTATGATTACTATCGAAATAAGCATAAAAAGAGGAATGTTAATACTGCTGGTTCGTTCCCTGAGTTCAAACCTCATATCAGACATGAGGTGGATATCCTCAAGGGGAAAAAGTTTGAAAACATATTCCTGAGGTCCGGGAGTATGTTTCAGACTACTTTCGTTGTAGAAGGTTTGTAACTGCTCTACAATCCTTGCCGGATCCATTTCTTCGCTCAGTTGGTAATAATTATAGGTCCAGCTTATCTTCCTGTTGGGCAAACTCTCTATGCGTTCTTGCAGACTTCCTTTTTGCGAGAGCAGCAGATCATACTTGAAATGGGTCCTGGGAGATGTGTTTTTTACAATACCTCGTACTTCATAAGGGCCCAGATCCCTTACATATTGCAGGGCTTCGATATGAATCTGCTTTCCCATGGGATCCTGATCGCCGAAATGTTTCTTTGCAAAATCCTCGGAGATAAAGACAGTATTAGGCTTTTCCAGATCCTCTAGATTTCCCAGCATACTTTCTACTTCAAACATACTAATGAATGTTTTGTCTACCGACATAATCTGGTCCTGGTCCATTGAGTTTTCCCCGATTCTGATCTGACCACCATTGCAATGGGTAAATTGTGTGGCCAGGTCAACTCCGGGTATGCTGGCTGCTGCTAAATGAGTAATTCCTAAACTTCTTGCCCATGAGGTCTGATCAATATGAGCAGGGGTAGAGAGTACGCGGTAGATGTTTTCAGAGTTTTGGAAATGCT
>JARGFP010000006.1 GCA_029210585.1 Bacteroidales bacterium | reverse complement strand
CCTACCTCATCACGGAAACAATCAGGGTGGATGATGCACTGAACATTCCCGCAGGTCTGACCTTCAAGGGAGTCGGTTCGGCTTATTTTGACATATACGGAACGTTCAACGTGCAGGGTACGGCCGGCGCCCCCGTGGTGTTTACCACGCTGCAGGACGATGCATATGGAAATCCGCGCGACACGGAACTCAACGGTTCCGGTTCAATCAGCAAACAGGGGAACAGGATTGTATTCAGGAACCTGTCGGACGATAACAGCGTGATCGATCACGCGATCTTCAGGTATTCCTACGATTATGCCATTTACATGGAAAGTGCGTCGCCGACCATTACCAATACAACCATGTACAACACCAACCGCACCGGGCTCTACCTGGTGGGCAGCAGTGCTCCCGTGGTAAATGACTGTGTGTTTGACGATCTCACTTACCCGGTGATCACTTCCCTGATGACTTTTCCCGGTACCTATTCGGGGAATATACTCAGCGGATCCACGGCGAAAGCTGTTGCCATCCTTGATAATGAGACACTTACGCAGAATTATACCCTGGGAAAGCGCAGTTTTGCCGGTATCGGGAACATTCCCTACCTGTTCAACCGCTATACCGTCGGGACGAGCGCCGTGCTGACCATCGAACCGGGAGTGATCCTGAAATTCATGGGCAATGGATACATGAACATCCGCAACGGGTTGATTGCCAACGGTGGAAGCACGCCCGACAGCACGATTATCTTCACGGCGGACCGGGATGATTTCTACGGTGGTGACACCTATGGCGACGGGGATGCCAACCTGCCCAACCGCCAATATTGGTGGGGCATCCATTTTGCAGGTGAGTCGATCGACGGATCCAGCCTGCTGAACAATTGTATCATCAAGAATGCTTCGCAATACTACAGCAGCGGCGCCAGCATTTACAACAGGGGAGGGGTAACCATGGACAATGCTTCCCCCACGATCAGGAATACGCTGTTTGAGAGCAGCCACCGGGGAATCATTGCACGCAACACTTCACTTCCTGTTATTGAGAATTGCGATTTCGTGGATGTTGATCCCACCTACGGGTACGCTGTATGGAACGAAACCGGTGTAGTGACCATCACCGCAGAGAATTGCTGGTGGAACGATCCCTCGGGCCCATACCATCCCACCCTCAATCCCGGTGGATTGGGTGAGCGGGTTTCCGATAACGTGGACTTTGATCCATGGATCAGCCAGTCGTCCAAACCGATCATGGGCGATGTGAGCCTGAACGGTGAGGTGATGCCGTACGACGCATCACTCGTGCTGCAATATACTGTGGGCAACATTACCCTGGAACCAAAACAGCTTGAAGTAGCCGATGTTTCGGGCAATAGCGAAGTCACCAGCTTTGATGCATCCCTGATCCTGCAATACACCATCGGGCTGATCACCAGCTTCGACCAGTCGGTGAAAAAAGCCGCCGGGCTGATGACCGGCCTTGAGGTGGCTGCGCCGGAGCGGCTGGAAGTTTCTCCAAATGCTTCATTCGAGGTGCCGGTCGCCCTTTCAACACCCATGGGAGTGAAGTCACTGGATCTCCGCATCAAATTGAACGGCACACACCTTGATTTCAGGAGTATCAACAGCAGTGGATTGCCGCCGGAAATCATGGTGGCGCATGGTTATTCAGCATCCACCGGGATCCTAAGCATTGCAATCACTTCCGCCTATGACCTTGAACTGGATGGTGAAATGCTGGTGCTGACATTCATGAACAATGAACAGGAAACCGGGACGATGCCTGCCAGCATTCGACTTGATCGTCTGCTTGCCAACGAAACAAGCATCGACGAGGGTCTGTTTGATGTGCAGGTGGAAACCGTAACCGGACCCACCGGTACCGACCTGGCCCCGGGATTGTCTGCAGCGAAAGTCTACAGTGTGGATGGACGCATCGTGGCCGATCTGGACCTTTCAGTGGCACAGGATCATCTTACGGTTACTGTATTCGATATGACCGGCAGGATGACCAACAGCATGACCATCAATACCAAGGGAACCGGCAGGCACCAGTTCACCTTCGAAGCTGAAGCCGACGGGTCGAAGCCGGACTTCAAGATATATATGATCGCCATTGAAGGAGATGGCTTTGTGGTGACGCGGAAACTTGTTGTACGATAGACAAATTCATGGATATGCAAAAATCAGCTCATTACAGCACTGTTGTTGCCACATTCTTCCTGGCGCTGTTCCTCAGCCCGGGAAGTGTCGTGGCCGCGCAGGGCGATCCCATCGGGTTCAGTCTGTCGGGGGCATCCGTCACGGAGAAGGATACCTTCACCATCGCACTGAATGCCGAAACACTGCTCACGGGCAGGGAGGTCTATGCGTACCGTTTCCATATTACCTATTCACCTGCATATTTTGAATATCTCGGCACAGGGGGTGCAGGACCTGTGCTTTCCGGCTGGGATGCTCCTGTTGAGAACAGCATGAATGCCGGAACACTGGTGCTGGCAGGTGCGGGCGCACAGCCACTCTCCGGGAACGGGGAGATGATCTACCTGCGGTTCCGGTCGCTGCGATCCGGCAATGCATGGATCTCTTTCAATACAACCGGGAGTTACCTGAACGAAGGAAACCCGTCCTCAGCCTACGTCAACGGACTTGTGTCGGCGGCGGCACTTTCTGTTCCGAATATTTCTCCCGACAATGCACAACTGTACATCGGTGGTGAGGTGAAAATGACCGTTTCGGGCGGAGAGGCACCCTATACCTATGCTGTCAGCAATCCGCTGGTGGCACAGGTGACCGGCGGTGACACGGTCCGTGCCACTGGTCCCGGGACAACACGGGTTTCGGTGACAGACGGGAAAGGTGAAGTATCTGTAACCACCGGGGTCTTTGATGTTCGCGCCATCAGGATGGACATGGAGGAAGTTTCCGTATGGCCGGCAGACACATTCTATGTGCCTGTGAGGCTGGAGATCGCTCCGGGAACAAGCGTCTACTCGGGAAGGTTCGAGCTGGCACACAGTGGAAACCTCACCGGTCTGCAGGGGGATATCCTGCAGGGTGATTTCCCGGTGATCCTCAGCAACAACGCAAAGAGCGGCAGGATGACTGTCTCCTTTGCCTCCTCCACCGGAATCACAGGGAACGGACTGCTCTGTTACCTGGCTTTCCGGGGCAATAGCAGTGGCAACCAGTTCATCCGTTTTGAGAACATGCGTTTCAACGAATCGCTGCTGGCCTGGACCACGCAATCGAATTACTATATCAATGTCCGCGCATTACCCACGCTCTACATGTCGCCCAATTCAGGAACACTCATGTGGGGGGAACAGGTTAAGCTGAATGTCTCTAATGGAACGGCGCCCTATACCTACAAGGTGTCCGACCCGGAGATTGCTTCGGTGGACATCCAGGGCAACCTCACAGCCATCACGGGAGGCCGGGTGCAGGTGACCGCAACGGATGTGAACGGCGCCACGATGACCAGCGGGGTGTTTACGGTCACAGACAACAGGGTGACCATCTATGATGCAGAAGGAGTGCTCGATGCGGAGACACGCGTCCCGATCCTTACCTCCTCGCTTCCCCAGGGAAAGGCAGTATACAGCTACCTGGCAACTGCCAGTTTCGACAATACCTACCTGCAGTTTGTCCGTACCGAATCCGCCGGCAACAACGGCCTGGTCCAGGCGTCCCTTTCAGGAAACACCATCGAAATGGCAGGAGCACTGAGCCAGGGGGTCTCCTCGGGTGTGTTGGGATACCTGGTGTTCAATATCAGGACTGCCCTGCCCATCAACAGTACCACCACTGTGAACATGCTTTCCTTCTCGGCCAATGAAAACAGCCTTGTTTCGTCGCTGAAAAACGGTACGGTCCGCCGGGTGGAACAGACCAGTTACCGGCCCGTGGCCATAGCCGGGCTTGACTTTTCACTGCAGGAAGGAACCGCGGGTCAGCTCGACGGGACCGCTTCCTTTGACCTGGATGACGATCCCCTGACGTATGCCTGGAGTGCACCTGCCGGAATATTGCTGGATGATCCGGCATCTCCGACGGCGGGATTTATTGCACCCTACGTGGAAGAGGACACGGAATTTATTTTTACCCTCGTGGTCAATGACGGAACCAATGACTCGGATCCCGCAGAAGTGCGGGTGACCGTGCTCCAGGTGAATTACCCGCCGGAAGCAAATGCAGGTCCGGACGCGAACTACGTGGAAGGCAGCTCTGTATCGCTCAACGGCAGCCTCTCCTTTGATCCCGACGGCGATGCGCTTTCCTACACCTGGCAGGCACTGGATGGCATCGTCCTGTTCAACGCCAACAGTGTACGTCCCTCGTTTATCCTGCCACAGGTTGCGCAAAATACCGCGTACCGGTTCACGCTGGTGGTGAACGACGGGGCGGTCAATTCGGCGAAAGACACCGTAGTGATCACTTCGGTAAATGTCAACAAGAAGCCGGTGGCCTTTGCAGGCGGCGATTTCAGGGTGGATGAAAATGCGCAGGCAGCACTTGACGGCAGCTTGTCATACGACGCAGACAATGATCCGCTGACCTACAGGTGGACCGCGCCACCGGAGGTGATCCTCTCTTCGGCATCGGTTGCTGCACCAACCTTTACAGCACCAGCGGTGATACGCGATTCCGTATTGCGCTTCGAGCTGGTGGTGAACGACGGATCCCGGGATTCTGACCCGGATGCGGTCCTGGTCACAGTGGTGAATCTCGACATCCTCAATACCGCCACACATATTACAGGTGTTGCCCTCGTGGACATGGATTCAGCGGTTATAGATACTACGGCAGCCACGGTGATGCTGCATGTTCCGTATGGTACCGACATTCGTTCTCTCTCCCCGCAGTTCACACTCAGCGAGGGGGCCATGCTCCAGCCGGGGAATGGCAGTATGCAGAACTTCTCGGTGCCTGTTTATTACAGGGTTACCGCGGAAGATGGTATTACCAGCAGGTTGTGGAAGGTGGAAGTCTTCAGCGGGGAGATCAGCGTTGCACGTACGCTGGAACCCGGATGGAACTGGTTGTCGCTGAATGTGGCACCCCAGGACCGCGACATCAATACGCTCTTCGGGGGGCTGGCGCTGGGGGAGATGGATTACCTGAAGTCGACTTCGTATTCTTCGGTCTACTACAATGCAACAGGATGGTTCGGGAACCTCAGCGTGTTCCCGCAACACCGCGTGCTGCGATTCAGGAAGGGGACCGGGGAACAGCTGGTGGTTGCTGGACGGGAAATCAATCCGGCCATCACCCCTGTACCGGTCACGGAGGGCTGGAACGACCTGCCTTACCTGTTGCGTACAAATGCACTCCCGGGAGCCGCGCTGGATCCTGCCACCCTTCCAGGTGGCGAAGTGCTGCTCAAGGGTGCATCGGGTGCATCGGTATATTATGAAAGCAGTGGCTGGACCGGTGAGATCGATTCATTGCGGGTCCTGCATGGATACAGGATTCATGTGGCATCGGCCGGCAACCTTTATTATGATCCTGCTGCTTCAGCGAAGAAAGCAGCGACTGCAAAAGCGGGCAATGCGGGGGTTGATACTAAGAAAAATACAGCGACTGCAACGGGCAATGCGGGCGCTGACACACAGAAGAAATCAGGGACTGCAACGGTGGCAGATCGCCAGGCACTTTTTACTGCATACGGCCTGGCGCCACATGCATATGAATATTCCGCCACGATGATCGCCGAAGCTGTTTCGGCCGACGGATACCCTGCCACACGGGAAGGAGATGTATTGCTGGCCCTGGGAGGGACAGCAACAAGGGGCGTGGCCCCGGCTTCGTATGTTCCTGCACTTGGCAGGTACATCTTTATTATGAGCATCTATGCCCACAACGAAGGAGTGCCCGTTACATTCAGCATACACAGGGAAGGGGAGGAAGGAACGGTGCAGGCAGACCTGTCGCTGAATTTCAGTCAGGATGAGATCATCGGGGCGGCATACGATCCGCAGGCACTGGTGATCAGCGACCTTTATCTTGGTGCCGGCAATGCTGTGCGCAACAGACTGGAGGTCTATCCCAACCCGGTGACAGATCAGTTATTCCTCCGGGCGCCCGCTGAAGTGCGGGAGATCAGGATGTACGACATGTCGGGGAAACAGGTGGTCCACACCTTCCCGCTTGTCAGCCACATCACGATCGACGTGCACCGGCTGGAGCAGGGAATCTATACACTTGAAGCAGTAACAGGTGACGAGGTGCTTGTTAGAAAAATAGTCAAAACCTCACGTTAAAACTGAAACATGGAGATGAGGAAAAATATACATCATATAGCATTGCTGGAACAATCTGAAGGTTTCCTGCTGCAGCGTCATACGCAACCAGGCTATCCGGAGCCACGGCTCCAGCGTTCAGCGCATATAAAGCCGGGGCTGCTGAAAATCATGGTGCTGATGCTGGTCATCCTGTTGCACCATCCGATCGGGGTACTTGCCCAGCTGAAGGTGCCTGCGATACCCTCCAACGAGCAGTTCTCCAGTCAGTTCGAATACAGCTCTGAAATTGCATACCGTGTGAACCTCGAGGGGAACTACCTCGAGGATGGCACCATAGTGGCGTATGTGAATGGTCATATCCGCGGGGCGCAATCGGCTTCGGTGCTTTTTCCACCTACTGGGGCATACTCCTATAAGGTGCGTGTGTTCAGTAATGATCCAACGGGAGAAACAATCACTTTCCGCTACTATGATGTGTTCGATGAAAAGATCTATGATATCGTTGAACAGGAACCCTTCGTGGCCGACCAGGTGCCAGATTTCTATAATCCTACTGTGCTGAATGCGGTGTGCGGCGAACCTGGCGTGGCCACGGGATTGCTGCCCGTGGACCAGTCTGCTGGCCAGGAAGCATCACTTAACCTGTTCTGGCAGCCTGCCGGGAATGCACTCTATTACAGGTTGTACCTCTGGAAGGAAGGGGATCCGGAACCGGCCACGCCTTACAGGAACAATATTTCCGGTACTTCCACCTGGGCATCCAATCTTACCTATGGCGCTACCTACCACTGGTATATCGAATCAGTGAACCAGTGCCTGCAGGATACAAGTGTCCACCAGGAGTTCACGGTCAGGAACCTTCCCGACCTCACCATTCGTGCAGTGGAGGCAACCGATACCATGTTTTCATCCACCGCGTTCGACATATCGTATACCATCAGCAACCATGGTGCAGGAGGTACGTCGGCCAAGACCTGGTACGATGCTTTCTACCTCTCTTCCGACAATAGTTTTGAATGGAGTGATCTTTACCTGGGACAGGTACTGCGCAAACAGCCCCTGGACCCCGGCAGCAGCTATACCCACTCCATCACGGTTACACTGCCGGCTGAAACAGCGGGCAATTACTTTATCTTCGGGGTGACCGACCGCAGCAACAGTATTGCGGAAACCGACAATGCAAACAATATCCTTCAGCAGGGTGCCGGTATCCATGTGCTGGCCAAACCGCTGCCCGATGTGCGGGTGGCGAACATCAGTGCCGACCGGGTCATGTACGATCCGGGTGATACCATCATGGTATCCTGGAATGTGGCCAATATTGGCGATGCAGATGCTTCCGGTGGCTGGACAGAAAAAGTATCCGTGGTCTCCCTCTCCGGGATCAGGGTGGAGTTGAGTGGTACGCCACAATATACGGGCGACCTGGCAATGGGCGACGACCTGGACAGGAGTCACAGCTTTGTGCTTCCCGAGGTAATCAGTTTTGCCGGCGAGGCCTATGTAGAGGTGGAACTGGTACCCTCAGACCTCCTGGAGGAATACCCGGGTGATGAGGTCAACAACCATGCATCATCCCAGACCAGGATCAATGTCCGCAACACCCTTTACCTGGTGATTCCCGCCGAGGCGAGTGAAGCCTACACGGGGAACCTGCGCAGCTATGTGACCCGGAGCGGGAACACGACGCAGGAGCTGACTGTGAACCTGACTTCTTCGGAGACCGGGCAGATCAACCTGCCGGCATCGGTCACCATACCACAACGCAGCTCCTCGGCCGTATTCAATATAACCATGGTGGATAACAGCGACCTGGACGGCACCCGGCCGGTGGAGGTGACAGCTGCTGCCAGTGGCTATGACGCGCGCACGGCCCGGATGCAGATCCTTGATAACGAGAAGCCCTCCCTGGCACTGACACTGGATAAAGATAATGCAGCGGAAGGGGATACACTGCAACTGTCCATTACACGCGACCTGGTGACAACCGATTCCGTTGCTGTATTGCTGTCGACCGGCAAGAGCAGGCAATGGAGCTTTCCTGCACAGGTAGTGCTGCCCGGAAACCAGGCCTCCGTAACAGCTAAAGTGGCAGTGACAGACGATGTGGTCCCGGAACTGGATGAGCAGGCCACCATAAGTGCGAGTGCCAGTGGCATGATCGCAGGCAGTGTTGCTGCCACCATCATTGACGATGACATTCCGCAGATCGGGTTCTCGATCACGGCAGATTCCGTTTCTGAAGGCGCAGGTCCGTATGCCACATTCGCCAAAATAACCCGGACGGGTAACACGGAAGGAACCATCAGGGTCAGCCTGACAGCCGACCAGGCCGACGCGCTTTATTTTCCCACTTCAGTGAGTCTCAATGAGGGGGTGGTAGAGAAGCAGATCAATATCGGTGCAGTGGATAACGGACAGGTAGACGGGGCCAGGACCATCGTAGTTACTGCTGCGGTATATATTTCGTCGTGTAATTGCAATACCTCTGAAGAAAATGGCGGCGTGGTTACCGACAGCCTGATCATACTCGATAATGACGGTCCCTCGCTGGGCATCACCGTCAACCCGGTTTCCCTGCGTGAAGGGGTCGCCAACGCAGGTACCATGACCATCACGCGGAATACAGCCACTACCTCGTCATTGAACCTGGAACTTACTTCGGGGGATGTCACCGAGCTGACCATTCCTGCTACAGCCACCATTCCTGCAGGGAGTGCAGGTGTGGATGTGGTCATCACAACAATCGATGACCAGGAAGATGACGGCAACCAGATGGTGACCCTGCAGGCAAAATCCGACGGATTCTCTTCCGGCGTTGCCTGGGTGAATGTAACAGATATTAACCGTCCCGACCTGGAGATGGAGGCACCGGAGATCTCCGGGGGTTCTCCCGTGGTTACAGGTCAGCAGATGGAGGTACGTTCACTGATCCACAACAATGGTTATGGTAAGGCACCCACAGGTGTTTCCATTAAGTTCTTCCTTTCGGAAAACGACCGCCTGGATGACCAGGATGAGGTGGTATATGAAGGGGAACTGGATGAACCCGTTGCCATTGGTGGTAGTTACCAGTTTGCCGACCTGGTGAAAGTGCCGCGCATGACCGGCGATTATTACCTGTTTGGAAAAATCAATCCCGATACGGAAGTGACCGAATTGTTGTACACAAACAATGCATCTCCCGCTGTGGCACTTACGATCGAGCCCAATTATTCAGGGACGGCCGTGGTGGACGAGGAATCCTTTACCGCACCGGTGCCGGTAACCATCCACGGGAGTGCCACCCTGATCAATGGTGATCCGGCTGCAGATGCCGGACTTGATGTTTACGTCATCAGTGGAGGTTCCCGTCGGGTAATTGAAGTCACCACGGATGCGAATGGAGACTTCAGCACTGTGTTTGAGCCGTTTGCGTATGAGTCGGGCCATTATATTGTCGGCGCCTGTTACCCGGGTCAGGGCCTCACCGACGAGCAGGATGCCTTTGATATCATGGGCATGGAGCGGGCCGAAAAAGGTTACCTGACATGGAACCTCAAGAAGAATGTACCTGTAACCGGAACGATCGGCATCAGGAACAGGAGCAATGTTCCCCTATCCGGGATCACATTTGCGCCCCGGGAAGTCCCTGAAGGTATGGTGCTGCAGATCGACACCATTCCGTTGCTGGAAGGCAACGAAGTGGAGCAGTTCAATTTCACCATTTACGGCGAGGTGATCACCGAAGGAAAGAATTACGTTGAGGTACCCGTGACGGTTCGTTCAGCAGAGGGGATCTCATTTACTTTCAAGGCATGGTATTACTGCCAGGCACTGGAGGGCCACCTTGTGAGCGAACCGAAGAGCATCAATACTACCATTACCAAGGACAAGCTCCGGTATTACGACATCATGATCGTCAACGACGGGGCAGGGGAGACCGGCAAAGTGTCGGTTGCATTGCCCGACCAGGACTGGATGTCAGTGGCCAGTGCAGATACCATTGATAACATGGCTTCCGGCGATACGGCCATCTTCACACTGCTGTTCGACCCGGGAAGTGATATTCCATTGAACACCCCGCTTTCGGGACGTATCGTGGCCCATCATGAAAATGGCGACGACCTGTCCATCCCTTACCGTGTGGAAGTGGTTTCCGAGGAGACCGGCGCGTTGAGTGTGGATGTGGTGGATGAATATACCTATTTCACCGAAGATGCACCGCATGTTCAGAATGCACACGTGGTGGTGCGGCATCCCTACACGGGGAGGATTGTTGCCGAGGGTTTCACTGGTCCCGACGGGATCTTTGAAGTGGACAGTCTGAATGAGGGATCCTACAAAATGACCGTCCAGGCAGATAAACACGAAGGATACCAGAATGTGATCGTGATAGATCCCGGAAGGGTCAATGAGCAGACTGTCTTCCTGAGTTTCCAGGCGATCACCTATACCTGGGAAGTGGTTCCCACGGAAATCGAGGATGAATACGAGATCGAGCTGGTAATGGAATATGAAACCAACGTTCCTGCCCCGGTAGTGGTGATGGAGATGCCCGACGTGATGCCGCAGCTGTTCAATGACGAAACGTACACCTTTATGCTGACGCTGACCAACAAGGGACTGATCACGGCACTGGATGTGGAACTGAATTTCCCGCAAGATGATCCGGAATACGAGTGGGTGACTGCCTACCAGACGATGGATCTGCTTGCACAACAGGCGATCCAGGTGCCGGTGACCATGCGCCGTAAAGCGGCATTTGGCAAATCCGGCGGTGGAGCCAAGAGCGACGGCCCCTGCTCCGATTATGCCATGACCTTCTACGGGTTTGAATGTGCATCAGACCGGCAGTGGAAACAAACCAATGCACTGTTCACCATTTCCGGACGTACCTGTCCGGGTGGCGGCAGTGGTGGTGGCGACGGCTGGGTGCCCACAGGTGGCGGCGGTGGTCCTGGTAGTCCGGGCGGTGGAGGTACCACCACGTATGACCCCTATGGTGGGAGTGCGTCGACCGTTTCACCCATTACAGGATGTGATCCGTGCCTGAATAGCGTATTGATTACAATCATAGGCTGTGTGGGACCCGGAGCTGCTTCCAATGTACTGGGGTGTGGGTATGGATTTGCCGACGGAGATGCATCGTGGTCAGATATTGGCGGATGTATTCCAGGCCCCATCGGATGTGCCGTTGGAATAATTGGTACGATCGAGACCTGTTACAATACCCCACCTTTCGGAATGGGGGGGGGCGCCTCCGGCGGGAAAAAAGCCCTGGATGAATTGTTAGCCAAGGGGACTACGGTGCCACCAATCATATACCAGTCAGCCCTCGAGCTGGATTACGCCCTGTATAACGACCAGGCAGAACGGGATTATGTCTCAGAATATATGGGTAGTGTGGACTGGACAGTGAAGGAAAATTTCCCCGACTTTACCGTGGCTACAGATTCAGTGGTGACTAACCAGGTACCCTTTGACCAGGCAACGATTGACCGGGTAAAACAATACATGGAAGGAACAGATTTTACCAATGAGGAAATAGATGCATTTGCAGCCCGGTGGAACATGACCATGGAAGCATGGGGCCAGGGTATCTTCGTGCCAACTGCGCAGTATCCTGATATTATCAACCGGGATTCACTGGACAGTTATTTTGCGAAAATGCAGGAGGCCCGGGATTATGCGCTTTCGCTGGGTTATACATCGGTCAGCGAAATGAAATACATCGCATGGCATACCATGAAGGAGGAGGCTGAAGACAAGCGTTCCTCAGTTTGCGCTTCTGTTTCCATTAAGATATCCCAGAAACTGGTGATGACCCGTGAAGCATTTGAGGGTACCCTTACGATCTTTAATGGCAATACAACCACCGCCATGGAGGAGATCGAACTGAACCTGGAGGTGCGGAACCCGGACGGTGAACTGGCCAACGACCTCTTCGAGATCGAAACGAAAGCACTCGATATCCTTACAGGAATCGACGGGACCGGTTCGCTGGGTGCCGAGCAGACAGGCAGCGCTACGATCCTGTTTATTCCTGAAAAGGGAGCGGCACCGGAGGTGCCGGTAAGCTATTCCTTTGGCGGATCTTTCTCCTACCTGGATCCGTTCACAGGTGTAAAAGTAGAGAAACCACTCTTCCCGGTGACACTTGACGTGAATCCGAGCCCGGATCTCTTCCTGCACTATTTCATGCAGCGCGATATCCTGGGCGATGATCCGCTGACGGATCCTATCGAACCGATTATTCCCGGCGAACTGGCCGTGATGATTGAGAACAATGGGTTCGGGACGGCAAAGAATGTACGTATCGAGTCGGCCCAACCGGAGATCATCGACAATGAGAAGGGACTGGCGATCCATTTTGAACTGATCGGGTCGAATCTCAATGGTCAGCCGGCGCAGCTCGGACTGACGGATATCGATTTTGGCAACATCGCCCCCAAATCGACGAAGATAGGGCAGTGGTGGTTTACTGCCGATCTGCTGGGACATTTTGTCAATTACGAGGCGAATGTGACCCACCTCGACAGCCGGGGGAATCCCGACCTGAGCCTGGTCAGCGGTGCGGAACTGCATGAGCTGATCCGGAGCATCAGGGTGTATGGTGCCACAGATGATGGCATCAACGACTTTTTGGTCAATGCCTACCAGGATGCCGGTGAAGTCCCCGATGTAATCTACCTGTCGCAGGGCCAGCAATTGCTGGATGTGCATGAAGCAGATGTGGGACTGTTCGAGGGAGAGATCCGTGCACCATCGTTTACCAATACACTCCGGGTAGTAAATTCCAGGCTAGGCTGGAACTATATACGTCTGCCCGATCCGGGTGACGGAAAATACGAGCTGGTGAGCATTACGAGGATCTTCGACAACCAGGAGATTCCCATGGACAATGCATGGCTCACGCATGTGACACTACCCGATGGCAATGAGCCGGTGTATGAGAACAAGTTCCACATGGTGGATATGTTTGAAGATATCGGTGACCAGGAATATCATGTTACCTGGGAACTGAAGGATCCGGATCCGCCCACCATCGTATCTATCGACGGTGCGCCTGATGCATTCGTGAGTCAGCCGGTAACCACGGTATACGTGAAGTTCAACAAGGAGATCGATCCTGCGACCTTCACATGGGAGGATATGATGCTGCGTCTCCAGGGAGGTGATGATATTATGGATTCCACCGTGACCATCACACAACTGGATCCACTGAATTACCAGGTGGACATCAGTCAGCTGACCACAGGGAACGGCTTCTATGCACTCACCGTACAGGCTGCTGAGATCATGGATCTTGATGGGACCAATGGTCTCACAGGCAAACAGGTGGTGTGGACACAGTTCCTGAATGTACCCATGGTGGATGAATTCATCGGGGTGCCCGGAGCCGACACCAGCGGAGTATTCGACAATATCCTGGTCAGGTTCAACCTGCCTATGGATGTGAATACCATCTTGCCGTCAAGGTTCATCCTGTCAAGGGACGGAACACCGCTTGGGGGATCCCTGAATGTGACGCTGATGGACACAGATGCGCAATTGTTCAGTATTTCCGGCCTGGAGGAGATGATGACAGAGGATGGTCGGTATACATTTACCGTGGACCTGCCCAATCTGGCCACTATTGACGGTGAGCAGGGGTTGTTGCAGCAGCAGGTAGGGTGGACCCTCGACCGGGAGCCACCGGTGCTGCTGTCGTTTCACCCCGGTACCAGCGGAGGATTCGATGCGCAGCATGTCACCAGCATGGAAGTGTTGTTCAGCGAACCGGTGGGCGGGTTTGGCCTCGCTGCCGTGGAGTTGTGGATGGATGGTGCGGAGCAACCCTTGTCGCAGGTGCATTTCGATTCCCTGGGCAACAACCGGTACAGGATGACGCAATTCAGGCTGCTTACCTACTATTCGGGGGAATATACCCTCAGGGTACACATGGACAACCTCGCGGATGGTACCGGTAATTCCGGGACCGGGACAGAGGTTTACAACTGGACGGTCGACCGGAATCCGCCGGCCCAGGTGGAAAATCTGCGAATCAGTCCCGACCTGGGGTATTCCGATACCGACGGGATCACCTCCACGCGCAATGTGCAGGTACTGATGGATCTGCTGGAAGATGAGGTAACCGTGGAGCTCTTCGAGAATGATTTCGGAACGCTCACAATGCTGGCAGACAGTAGCATGGTGAATGCCGGACCGCTTTCCTTCCCCGTTCGCTTCACAACAGCAGGGAACATCAACCTGGAGGTGCATGTGACCGACAAGAATGACAATTCAAGTGTTACAAAACTGCCGGTGGTGGTGGACGAATCAGCACTTCGCATGGAGTACCGGGATATCCCGGAAGCGCCTGTAGGCGGACATCCGGACCTGGTGACCATGGTATTCTCGGACCCGATCCTGTTGTCGACACTTGCCATGGATAACATCAGTCTCAGTACGAAAGGCAACGCGTATGATCTGGCCGGTGTGGTATTGCAGCAGGAGTCGGATACGACTTTCAGCATCAGGGGATTGAATACGATCACCGCAGTTCCGGGTGAATTTACATTGTCCGTGGACCTCAGAGGCATTGAAAAATACCGGAGTGGTTCGCGAGGTACCTACACCGCGACAGCTTCCTGGACGATCCTGATCGCCAATGAGGCGCCCGTGGCCGATGCAGGCAAGGATTTTAACATCGAGACGGGTGAAGCATACCAGCTTGATGCCTCCGGATCCTTTGATCCGGACAATGACCAGCTGACCTATGCCTGGTTCCCGCCGGAAGGATTCATCCTGGACGATCCGTTCAGCATGACGCCGACATTCACGGCCATTGAGGCGCCGGACAGTACGGAGTTTACGTTCCTCTTGTCGGTCAGCGACGGACTGGAAACATCCACCGACCGGGTAGTGGCGTTGCTGCGCACCGGGGGCGGTGGTGGCGGAACAGGACTGTCGGAAGAGGCGGGTGGCGCTGCGTTCAGGATATACCCGAATCCGGCACGGGACTATTTCTTCGTCGAGGTTCAGGATGTGCAGGTGAAACTCTATGAGCTCTATGACCTTAACGGGAAACTGCTGATACAGCGGAAACCTGAATCCGGTAACAGGGAGCTTTTTGAGACAGACGACATGGATCCGGGCGTTTATGTTCTCAGGATCCTTACGGATGGAGAAAGGATGACAGGAAGGATCATAGTGTTCTGATGAAGATTTGAGGTCAGCTTACTGGTGTGCCTGCTGTGCCTGTCGCATGGTTACATGTTGCCGTGTCGGAAAACCCGGTATTTCCAGGTGAGAGAACATCATGGGCCTTTCCCTGTCTGGAGTCATTATTTCTCAATTTCAACCAGGTCGGGATAGTTCTCCCCAAACATGTCCGGGAATCCCCGGCCATTGGAAGCTTTCTGCAGTTGGGCTCAAGTAGGGATTTCTTTGTTATCTTTGCAGGGACGATTTTTGAAGATCTTACAGGCATAAAAGGAGAACTACCAGTGAGGAAGATTTATTTAACGATATTATTTTTGGCTGCCACAACAGGTGTTCTGCATGCGCAGAAGAGCAAGGTGATTGCAGCCTACCAGCTGATTGAGACAGGGAAATACGAGGAAGCGAAAACCTTCATAGAGGAGGCCAGTAGTGATGACAAGACGCTTGGCTGGCCCAAGACCTGGCATGCCCGTGGTTTGTTGTGCCAGACTGCTTACCAGAAGGGACTGGAGGAGAAAGATATGAAGAAATGTCAGCTGTACGACGACCAGTTGTACGTGGCTTATGATTCGTATGAGAATGCGCGTAAGTTGGACAGGACAGGACGGATGGACGATCAGCTTGCGCCGCTGTATGTACTGCTGGCAAATAAGTTGCTCAAAGAGGGAGAGAAGAAATATGCAGTGGAACAGTACAAGGATGCCCTGAAGGCTTACGAACACGTGATCCTGATCAACAACAATCCCATTGTGCAGGCGGAAACAGATACCAGCCTGGTCTACAACACTGCACTTGCAGCATACATGAGCAGGGACTGGGACAAAGCCACCGGATACCTCGAACAGCTGAATGGCTATGGGTATTCTTCCAACATACCGCACCTGCTGTATGCAACCCACCTGGCGAAACAGGATACCCTTGCTGCAGAAGAGGCCCTGATCGACGGAATCCACAGGTACGACGACAACGAAGACATGGTATTGCTGCTGGTGGACCTGCTGCTGAGGACCGACGATGCAGACCGTGCCGTGACAGTGCTCGATACGGCAGCAAAAACACAACCGGAAAATTATATCTTTCCCTTTGCCACCGGTCTGGTGTATGAGAATACCAAACAATACGATACAGCGATTACTTCATACAAAGATGCGATCGTCCTGGCGCCGGATGAACCTATACTATATGTTAATATCGGCACTTGTTACTATAATACAGGGGTAAAAATACAGGCAGAGGCGCGCCAGATTACCAATAACAGGGAATTTCTGAAAGAAAAGGCCCGTTCTGAGGCGGCGTTCGAATCGGCCAGAGAATGGCTGAAGAAGGCAGAGGAGAAGGATCCCGATAACGAGAAGGTCATCCGTCTGCTGACATTACTGAAAGTCTGACATTACTGAAAGCCCGAAATTACCTCAGCCCAAAATTGCTTCAGCCTGGCATTACTGGAGGTGTGATATTACTGGCCTGGCCGGTGGTCATGATGTCCGGATCTAAAATTTGAACGAGAATGTCAGCCCCACGAACTCCTTGAACTGCAATTTCGGCGACTTTTTTATGCTTCCATCGGGCCATTTGACCGGATCGCCTTTTTCATCCATTACAGGAAACCTGATATCATCATCGTAAATCAGGTGCAGGTTCAGGTTGATGGTGAAGTACCAGTTGATCCGTTTTTCAAAGTTCACCTCCCAGTCGACATCCACATTCAGCGGGTTGTTGAAATAGTTCGAGAAGAGACGGAGTGAATTGCTCATCTCCAGACCATCGAAGATGGATAGTTTGTTCTTTACCACCAGCTGTCCCCCCATTTCCTGGCGTACTTTTTTGTCTTCAGCAATACCATGAGCGGTATGATCGGCGATTCCGGCCGTATCAAATACGAATGTATTCTTGTAGGAGAGGGGAGAATAGTTGATCACGGTTTTCTTAAAGGGTTTGTATTCAAAACCAACCCCCAGGGTGAAGGTTCCGGGGTTGAGGAATTTTGAGACCACCACGGAATCGTTCGGGTAATTGTACCCACGCGCCAGCTGGTTCTTCATGTAAAATACGGCACTGAAATCGATCTTTTCCCGGATGACCTTGTTGAACTTTGAATTGAATTCCAGCTGGTCGGTGTTGGTGCGCAGACCGTATTCTTCCGTGATGATGGAACCATATTTCAACCGGCCGTTGTTGGTCCATTGGATCCTGGCTTCCTTATCGGTATATTTTGCCTCCCCACTGATGTCCAGCATCGTTGCTACAGAGTTTTCTCCCCCCTTCGACCAGTTGGAAAGATAGGTCTGGTTGAATGCAAACGCACTGGAAAGATCATATTCCCAGTAGACAGGGATCACTTTCAGGGGTTCCACATTTACAAGCTTTCGCTGCGGCCTGATGGTTGCAACGGGAATTTTTGCAGCGGGTTCGATCTCCCGCCGGTCAATATTCACCTCTTCCTCAAGGAAAAGTGTAATCTCGTTCTTTTCGGGATTGCCCATCCAGACCGTGATAGAATCATTTTTATAATTTTTTATCCAGTAGCGGTAGAGGTCGCTGTCACCCGATGTCAGCCAGAAAGGCGTCCTGCCACCGTGCATGTCGTTGATGAAAAGCAGGATGGAGTCCCGTTGGGAGGTATATTTACTGAGGGTTTGTATGGCGGTACTCAGCGAGTCAGGCATTCGCTCGCCCGGAACGATGTAGAAGGGAGAAGTCTCGCCACCCACGCGCGTCCGCCAGGCACTGGCAAGTATCACACCTGAGGAATCCGGGGCAAACCTGAATATCGGTCTGCTGCCGGGTGACAGGAGGGGCGGGATCACCTCCTGGTTGGACAGGTGATGGAGTTGTATGCCCCTGGCAGACAGGAAAGCGGTGTCGATGTAGATTGTGGTCAGTGTGTCCGCAACATGGCGCAGGCTGTCCATCATTCTCCTGAATCCGGGAATAGTGTCGGCAAATGCGGGCAGTGGCCCGTCAAAACCGTTCCTGGTGATCGTCTGTTGTACAACCAGCGGTTCTCTGTCCAGTGCAACGGTATCCACTATAAATGATGTATCATTCAGCCACCTGAGGGGGAGGGTATCTGTCTCCATAACATCGGTGTATTCAAACTCCAGGGAGTCGAAGTTATACGCGAGCAAACGGCTGAGCACGCTGTCGACAGGTTCCCGGTAATGATCGATCAGCCGTTCCAGTGACTGTCTCATCGAATCACCGGTTGGCCGCCAGAACTGTTCACGCTTCAGCAGACTGTCAATATAGGCAGATGCTTCCTCCGGCCGGAGCATGATCGGCGCTGTCAGGTCAAACTCTTGCGTATACAGCAGGGAGTCCTGAGCGTTCAGCAATGTATCCTTTGCGTTCCGGACGGTGTCCACTGCTTCTGGCAGCGTATCAGTTGTTGTCGTTTCAGCAGCTCCCTGCTCCTGGCTGGCAGGATCAGTTGAAGATACTGTATCGGGTGTTGACTGCAGGCCTTCAGAAAAGAAGGAAGGTTTCCCGGGGTTTGCATCAGCTACTGTATATGAAATATCGGCTGGGATTGCATCCTGACCAGTTGTGGCTTTACCAGCCAGGGCGCAGATGAGTCCGCCAAGTAAAAAGAAGATTCGACGCATGATTACGGCTTTGTGATAAATGAAAAAGTTTACGCAAAAATGATACCTGGAGATGTCATGACAAAATTTATTGCATAAAATTTTCATCTCCATTCAATAGTATGTAACGGAATATGCTTCCGGAAAGTTGTAGCAGCAGCTTATTTTCCGGTCTTTCCGGAAGGTCAGGATGCTTTATCCATCTGCAGTTCTGGCGGCTTTATCTCTTCACCCCAGTAAACAGTGGTATGGGGAAATGGTATCTCCCCTATCCTTCTTGTCGGCCCGATGAATGAATGCATTCCGTATTTTTTTGATCGAGAAGCGTATGACCCGCATGGCCACCAGAAATAAAATAATGAGGATCAGCAGGCCGGGTAATTCGGTGACGATCCATTCCATCCCTTTTTGTGAAAGGCTGGTCCAGAATTCAGCAGTAAATAAATTTTCCATAATATGTTCCGTTAATAGGTGAATATGCCCGGGAACTGAAAGTACCGTACCATACCTCCAGCTTACAGGAGAAGCATATTAAATGCCATAAAATCAATGTTTTGATAGAAGACGATAGAAATTATCCTATCCGGCTGTTCCGTGGATTCCACACCTTTAGTGTGTGAATAATCCAGAGATAGTCCTGTTTGGTGGAATTTAGTAGCAAAATGTTCGAAAACAAGTAGAAAATGTTTGACAATCAATGCGAAATGGTCTAAATTTATTGGCATTTCGATCGAGCTAATTCGAAATCACACTCTCTGTAACGGCTGTACTTTTCTTTTTCCATGTTATTCTTTTACCCCGAAGGCAGGTAAAACAATTTCAAAACAGCTCCTGGTCTGAATGATCCGGATTGATCCTGATATATTTTCCGGAAGTGTATTGAAAACCCCAAAATCAACCCCAATATGAAAAAAATTACCCTCACGGCAGCTGTAGGTGCTGCTTTATTGTTTGGTGCAGCCGATATATACGGCCAGTATGCGCAGGATCCTTTGACCAATATCTATAAACTAGGCGGATCCGCTGAGATCTACATGGCATACGCTACTTCAGGAAATACATTCACAAAACATGGTGTGCTGGATGTACCTGAAAACCTGAATAATATTACCAATCCGGAGGATGCCTACCAGTTCAAATTCATGGAATTGCGAAAAAGTGCAGCGGCCACCGGTGACTTCAATGGCGACGGTGTTGATGAAGTGGTGACCGTATGCGACAATATTTCCGGGGGCATAAAGATCACCATTCCGTTGTTGAATGAAGCGTTGGAATTGGAGGGTAATCGTGAATATGTGCTGGAAGAACTGAACACCCTGGACTACCAGCGTCTGCGAATCTGCACCGGTAATTTTGACAATGATTTTCAGGATGAATTTGCCATCAGCTACGGACTGCCCAATGAACCCGTCAGGCTGGCCGTCTTTGAAACAGATGCAGATCTGAATATTACTTTATTGGATGTTTTCAAGCAGGAAGTATACAAGGATATTTATTTTGACATCGCATCCGGAGATGTCAATGCCGACGGTGTGGATGAGATCGTGATGGTTAAAAACGAGACAATGTATACGCAGGTGATTGCGGGACCCGAGGAAGAAGTTGCGTTCAGGACCAATTATGACCTGATCACCTATGCGTTTGATGCCGGTGAAAAAAAGATCAAACAGGTAGCCAAGGCCAATGACATGAAGATTGATAATTTTGATTGCAGCAACCAGTTTTATGGTAGGGAACGATCATTTGAAATGCGCATCGCCTGCGGTGACCTGAATGCCGACGGAAAAGATGATATCGTGGTCGGCTGGTGCCACTATTTTTGCTTTAAGTCTACATGGGACTGGGACGTTTGGCCATTTACCAAGAATTATTATTACCATTTTCGCGATGCAACTTACCTGAACGTCCTCACCTTGAATACCGTGAGTGGTGAAGTTGAAAACATACATAATCTGACAGCCAGTTGTGTCGACCACGGGCTATATGGCGGGTACGTCGGTATGCACCTGGGTTTGTCCCTGAAGTGTGAACAACTGGACAACACCGGCAGGGACGAGGTGCTGGTAAATTCGGCGACAAAATTCCTGGTGTTTGGTTCCAATGATGACGGATATGGACTAAGTAAGTGGGCAGAGGTAACTCCCGGTGCATTGAATTTCAGTGGAAATGAAACTTTTGTGGTGACTGACCTGAACCCCGATACGGCAAACATGGACTTTAATAAGGAAATCATTCTCCTGCTGTCCAACAAGGGTGCTGTTGACCAGTGGAAAAATGTCGCTGATGTGGCCTCGTTCCAAATTCTTCAAATCGATACCATCAATACTGCGATGATGCAATTCAAGTCCCTGACACCCCCCTATCCGCTTCCGTTCAATGATGTCAATATCGATGTTTCCGCCCTGCTCACCGGTGACTTTGATGCACAGAATGCCGACTTGTACATGATAGGTACGCCGGAGGTTGTCAGGGTCTCCGCCCTGCAATATCCGCTGGTAATTCTGAACGCCCCGCCGGTTCATTTCGATGTGCTGAACGGAACGATCCATGACCTGTGCAATGCATTCCTGGGCGAGGAACAACCCCAGTTCACCGCCACCTATTACAAAGAAGATGCAGTCCAGGCTACCACACGGTTTGAAGCAGCCAACAGCATGGGCTTCTCCGCCAACTTGCGGGCATATGCTATGGCAGGGGGGAGCGGCTTTGAGAGTTCGGTAACTGCGAATTGGGAGAAGGGGAAATCGTTTTATAATGCCAAAACGGATGTTTCAACGATCAGCAACTCAAAAGATGCCAATACGGAGGATTTTGTTTTGTTTTCATCACTCGACTATACCTATTATAAGTATCCTGTTTACAATGAAGAGGGAAGGGTAATCGGCAAACTGGCCGTGTTGAACCCGGAGACAGAATTTACTTCAAAATGGGGCAGTGGTAACAGCTGGGAACACCCCGGCTTTGATCTGAATCACGAGTCGGGGAACCTGCTTTCTTACCGACCCTATAAATGCAACACGGATTTCTGCACTGATCCGACCGGGTTCAGATTTTATCAATACGACAGTCAGCCCGTGAGCAAAACAGGGGGTGGTGGTTTTACCTTCACTTTTGCAAATATTACGAGTGAAGGAGATTCCTATTCCTACGCTGGTGGTGTAGGCGCGAGCCTGTTTACCAAGATTGGCGTTGAAGGTTCAGTTTCTGTAGGGGTGAAACCGTTTGGGATCGGGGCTGATATTTCCACCGATTTTCGGGCAGGAGTATCCTCCGAACTTTCCGCGAACTTTTCAAGTTCTTCGTTGTCAAGCCGTACAACCGAGCTTACCAGTTCATTCCAGGTTACCGGGAGCATCGGGGGACTGGACGACAGCTACGATAATGTGGCCAGGTATAACATCATCCCATTTATCTACCGTTCGCAATCCGGTGCATTGGTGCTGGATTATATGATTGATTTTGAGGATGGTTTCGACGACTGGTGGAATGACAACTACGGTCAGCAACCCGACCTGGCATTTATCCTTCCCTGGCGCTACGCCGTTGAGAAGGGAAGTGACCAGATCAAGGCCTCCATGAAACAGCGGACGAAAGAAATACAATTCTACCCGCCTGTTGCCAACCCGGGAGATACAGTTACCATTACCACCAGGGTACACAATTACAGTTTGGAGCCATTCGAGAACTGGCTGGACCTGAAATTTTATATGGGTGATCCTGAAATGGGAGGCGTCGAGCTGACCGATATATACGGTGAACAGGGTGTCTCAAAGTACAGTACCATGATCTATGGAGCTGAGGATGCAAACCTGGATTTCGAGGAATACCTGAATTTTTTCTGGCAGGTTCCGGATACGGTCACCTGTTCTCCCAGGATCTACGCTGTGATCGATCCTGACAATACCTATGCAGAGATTCACAAGAACAACAACAAGGGGTGGAACGTACTCCCGATGTTCGACTGTGAGGATTGCGGGTATATCGAGGTGGGCCTGGAGCCCCACGTCGTGCAAAGCGTTCCGATGGATACCTGGCCCACACCAGCACGGGATCATTCCAGGGTGCGTTTCTCCCTGCAACAGGACGGAAAGGTGTTGCTGGAAGTATTCAGTATTTCCGGTCAGCGAGTGGATGTGGTGACCAGCGGATGGTACCCTGCCGGCGACCACGAGGTTAGTTATTTCGCCGGTCAGCTTGAGGACGGGGTGTACTTTTACCGGATGACTTCAGGGATGGTGACCCGTACTGCCAGGCTGGTGGTTGCGAAATAGTATCCTCACAGTCAGGGCGGAAACTTCCTGTACAGCTGATTCCAAAGATTTAGGCTGTCAGCCCTTTGTTTGTATGGTTTCCAGTCGATATAAAAACAACGTAGTTAAAAACGTTTTTAACTACGTTGTTTTTATTTTTCGGGTCTGTGGTATATCTTTGGCACCTGGCAGCGTTTTGAATGGCAGGGTGAGATGCATGTGGAAAGAATTACCCGCTTGCTCAGGAGAACAATTCGGTGCAGAAATTTGTAATTATTGTCGTGAAGATGATTCATTGGGTGTGGCCGTGCCTGGTAAGAAGGAGTAATAAACAGGGCGTGCGTTAATGAAAACTTCCGGACGGGCGCAGGAACCATGAAGTGGAAGGTGAAAAATCGCGGACGGGAGCAGGAACCGGGAAGCAGAAGGTGAACCTGAAATACTGATCATATGGATACCATTACAAGAGAGATGCAGCAACAGATGACCCCCGGTGAGGCACTGGAACGCCTGATGGCAGGCAATCAAAGGGTCCTGGAAGGTAAACCGGTTGAACGGAACCATGCACTGCAGGTGCAGCAGACCTCCACCGCCCAGTACCCTTTTGCAGCAGTGCTGGGGTGTATCGATTCACGTGCTGCGGCAGAACATATCTTTGACCTGGGGATCGGAGATATTTTCAATGCCAGGGTGGCCGGAAATATAGTCAACGACGACATCCTGGGATCGCTGGAATTTGCCTGCAAGGTGATCGGTTCAAAGCTGATCCTTGTCATGGGGCACACAAATTGCGGTGCCGTCATTTCGGCATGCGACCATGTTGAGTTGGGCAATATCACTTCGCTTCTGTGCAGGATCCAGCCTGCCGTTTCCGCATTCGGAAATGCTGCTGCAAATACAGACCAGGTGGCTGCTTACAATGTACAACTGTCGGTGGCCCAAATCAGGCAGCAAAGCCCGGTCCTTGCAGAAATGGAGGAGAAGAGAGAACTGATGATCAGAGGTGCCATGTACGATGTGGCAACAGGGAAGGTGGCATTGCTACCAGATTACTGTGCCGGGTGCTCATAACAGCTAGGTCCTCGATATCACTGTAAAAAAAATACCCGTATTTTACTTTTTTGTCTTGTTCGACAGGAATATCTTCCTGCTGAACGGTAATTTATTACAGATACTGCCACATCGCATGGATTACCTTTGGGAATATATCATCGGAAACGGCGCATGAAGGCATTACACATTCTTACTTTTATCTCGATTGCTCTGCTGGCGGGTTGTATAACCGGCACCAGGTATGTTATCTGGCTCGATGAGACAGATATTACCAAGATGGAGACTGGATGGGGGACCAGCAAGGTTAATCAATCCATTGACGGCAATGTGCTTACCATTGCCGGGATGACGTTTGAAAGAGGGATCGGTACACATGCGATCAGTAAACTCTTGCTCGAACTGGATGGGAAAGGAAAAAAATTCATTGCTGAGGTGGGCCTGGATGATGAGACAGAACATCCTGATGCATCCGTTAAATTCTATGTGCTTGGTGACAAAGAAATCCTCTGGCAAAGCGGGAGCATGACTGCAGCAGACAGTGCAAGGCGGGTTGATGTGGATATCACTGGCATCGACAAGCTCGCGCTATTGGTGCTCGATGGGGGAAACGGAATCAATTATGACCACGCCGACTGGGCCAATGCAAGGATTGAGGCCAAGTGTGAATCCATAAAATCAATTGCCATAACAGGTGGGGATGCCGCTCCTTATATCCTTACACCTTCACCTCCTGCAACACCCCGTATCAACGGGCCGCAAATTACCGGAGCGTCACCCGGTAAACCATTCATGTTCAAGGTACCTGTTACAGGTGACAGACCACTTCGCATCACTGCATCAAATCTTCCCAACGGACTTGGAATCGACGAAGCTACAGGACTCATTTCGGGACGCGCAGAGGAGGAGGGAAGGTATGAAGTGATCATTCATGCTGAAAATGAAAAGGGAACGCAGAGCCGTCCACTGCAAATCGTCATCGGAAAGCACCAGCTGGCCCTTACACCACCCATGGGTTGGAACAGTTGGAACGTATGGGCTTGTTCCATTGATCAGGAAAAAACACTGGCAGCTGCCGAAGCCATGGTAACTACCGGGCTGATTGAGCATGGGTGGACCTACATCAATATTGATGATTGCTGGGAAGCAGCGGAAAGAACTTCCGGGGGTGAGCTGCTGTGCAACGACAAATTTCCCGATATTCAGACACTGGCTGACCAGATTCATGACATGGGACTGAAGATTGGAATCTATTCCTCACCCGGCCCCACCACGTGCCAGAATTACCATGGCAGCTGGCAGCATGAATTGCAGGATGTGCAGACCTGGGCAGATTGGGGCATCGACTACCTCAAATACGACTGGTGCGGCTACAGCCAGGTAGTGGAGGATAGCAGCCTCGATGCATACAAGAAGCCTTATTTCGTTATGCGGGAGGCTCTCGACCGGGCTGATCGTGATATCGTCTACAGCATCTGCCAGTATGGAATGAGGGATGTTTATAAATGGGGAAGTGAAGTGGGAGGTGATCTCTGGAGGACCACCGGCGACATCGTTGATACCTGGAACAGTATGTTCAACATCGGGTTTTCGCAGGAGGAGAATGCACCTTATGCGGGTCCCTCCGGGTGGAATGATCCGGACATGCTGGTCGTGGGACAATTGGGCTGGGGTCCCAATCTGCACCCGACACGCCTTTCACCCGATGAACAGTATACCCACATCAGCATGTGGTCGTTGTTGTCTGCCCCCTTACTGATAGGTTGTGATATCACCCAAATGGATGCTTTTACCCTGAACCTGCTTACGAATGACGAGGTTATTAGCGTGAACCAGGACATGCTTGGCAGACAGGCGGTACCAGTTTCCAGGCGCGATGGCATCGAAATATGGGTCAAGGAACTGTATGACGGATCTAAGGCTGTGGGTGTCTTTTATACAGGCGGAGTAGCAGATGACCCGGTGGATATGTTTAACTGGGACAATGAAAGGAAATCGAGAAAGGTGATGGTGGCATGGTCCGACCTGAGAATGGACGGAACGTTATGCGTCAGGGACCTGTGGAGACAAGAGGAACTGGGCTATTTTACCGGGGGGTACGAAACAGAGGTCCCCTACCACGGCGTTTCCCTGCTGAAGATATCGGCAAAGCAATAGTAACAATTTACAGGTGTATACAGGGTTTCCCCGCTGAGGATTTCAGCCTGGCAGTAACCTCACCCGCAGGGCTAAGGTGATCAGCGCTGAAGCTAAAATACCTGGCAGGAAAGCGTTAGTTTTAGTTAGTGGTAGTTGATTTGAAGGAAAAGGTAACCCGACAAAATGGTAAGGTTACCTTTTCTTATGGGAGCGTCCTGCGAGTGCATAATAGTACACCCTGCAACCTGCTGTCAGCAGGAAGATCCACTATCTGACCAGTACCCGTGATGTATGCACCCCGGTACCGGTTCTGACACTGACCACGTATACACCCGCCGGGTAGCCGGTCAGATCCACGGTCTCTTTCATCCATAAGGAGTGTTGTCCGGATGCAGGTTTCCGCGTTATCAGTCTGGTCCCGTCAAGGGCATAAATTGACACTTCGCGCAGGGTGGCATCGGGATCAAATTGATTCTTAATTTCTATATAAAACACACCCCCGGAAGGATTGGGATAGATGAAGATTTCATGATTGAAGGAGTTGTTTGGCAAGATGTTCACCGTACCGTTGCTGCTGCCCGGGGTGGCAGTTTCAAACGCCACCAGGTTGCTATCGCCATCCGGCAATCTACCAAATGAAAGGTTGGACGGACTGAAGTGGAAGGTGATGGTATCAATGGGTCTGAATTCCTGTCCCAGTAATTGGTAGATACCCACCTGTTCACCCCCCTGGCTGAGTTTGAAGTTGAGGTGACGCACCCCCTGTGCCGGATCGTCATCTGCCCAGAGGATGAAATGGCCCTTTGGCGCAATGGTTGTTTTAGCGCTGTACTGACCTGGCATCCTCCATTTTGCAGGTGCTGCCAGGTTGTCGGTGAAGAACAGCCCTGCGAGTTCAACCGGGTAATCATTGTCGTTGTATAACTCTATCCAATCCTCCAACTCATTGTAATTATCCCAGATCCCGGCCGTATTCGACGACATCAGTTCGTTGATATAAAGCCCCGTGACAGGTTGATTTTCAATAAGAAAATTGGGCATGGACGGGGAAGCATGGCTCATGTACACCATGTTGTCAGTTCCATCGGGGTACCGTCCATATGAAACATCCATGTATTGAGCATCATAGGAGATGGAATCGTGGATCACAATTTCCCTGGCAACCATGTCTGCCAGGACAATCTCTTCACTATTGGCGTTCAATCTGAAATCGAGATGGTGCGGGCCCAATTCCGGTTTTCCGTCGGCATACAAGACCAGGTGGCTCCCGGGAAGGATCAGGGTCATGTTACGGCTGGTCTCAGGGATCCTGTACATCCTGGGATTGGACAGGTGGTCGCTGATGTACATCCCCGCCAGACTGACCGGGTCTTCACCAGCATTGTAAATTTCGATCCAGTCGCGCCTGTCTTGCTCTTCGTGTGGCCATGCAAAGTGCTCGTTGCTGGCCATGAATTCATTGATGTACAGCTGCCGCTTCGGGCCGGTGGAATCGAACACTGCAGTGACCAGTGTATTCCCTGCTATTGCGAGATCATGCAGGGGCTCCTTAATTTTAGTGCCTTCAATGGGCTGCAGGTTCACTCCTTTAAGCTCCAGGTCGAAACTGATATCGGAACTTGTTGGGCTGACCTGGTGTATCTCCACAGCAATGGTATTGAGATCGCTTACCAGGTACCTGGTGTCAATATCCATGGAAAAGTAGGCAGTCTCGTCGGTACCCCCGACTGCTGCGGAAGCTGTTGTCGTGTGGATAACCTCTCCGGCGGACATATTATGCCTGGCCACCTCCTGACCGTTCAGATAGATGACGGCGCCATCGTCACGCAACAGGTTGATTGTTAATTTTTCAAATAGTCCAGGATCCTGTGCAATGAATCCTTTCCTGAAGTAATAGGTGATATGTTTGTCTGCACTGTTGGATCCATAGTTTATAGTGGTAGTTTCACCTCCATCGCCATACCCCAGTTCTGCGGTACCGGCTTTCCATATCGAGTCATCGTACTGCGGATCCCGCCAGCCTGTTCCAGGATCATTTCCTCCGTCGTGGTACTTCCAGGCCGAATTCCGGTTGATGAGGGTGGTGAGGGTGGAGGTATAGCTTTCGATTTTCCAATGATTGAATTTGTAACCGTAGGCTGGCAGCGCCATCGTTTGGAGATGCTGACCTGCGAAGTACTGTTCCGGACCCGTCTGGTCCTGCATCACCCTTACCCCGTTCACCTCAATGATCCCGCCCTTTGCCGGCACAGTCTGAAAGGTAACATTTGCAGGCATACCCAGATCGAAGAGAGACCGGAGTTCGTTGAAGAGGTAAACGGGACGCTGCACGGCAACTGTTCGTGCCGCTCCGAACTTCGATTCCCAGGCTTCGAACGACGAAAGACCAGGCCCCATATATCCGTCATCGATCTGAATGTACCCTTCTGATCCCGGGGTTTTCCATGCTGCGGGACTTCCATCTTCATCGGTGTTTTTCCATTTCTGAATGTGCCGGTCCACATCGGGCTCTATTACTGCCTTGAGACTGTCGATCATATGCACTGCGCGCTCCGGAGCGAAAGCGTTATTGAGCAACGCAGTAAATGTGTTGATAAAATAATTTCTGGCCTCTTCATTTTCCATGAGCTTCCTCAGGATGGTGCTGTACTCTATCGCTCTGGCGATTCCGTTACCGTTGGTGGTCTGAAAACTACCATCGGTGTCATAGAGCAGCCATCTCCACCTGCCGTCTTCCCTACGTGGTCGCCACAGTCGCAGGTTATTCGGACCATTGTAAATCCAGTCGCCATGGCCCGCATAGATTCCGCAGATAAAATAATTCAGGCACTCTTCCACATCCACGAGGGTGTTGAAGTGCCTGTAATTATCTGGCAAAGCCAGTGAATTGTTGTTCAGGAAATCCATCATGGCGAGATAATGTATTTTGTCACCAGACTTTACAACGCGGTAATTCTCCAGGAAATCAACGCTGTCCTGGTCCACCCCGTGATTGGTATACACATAGTCCTCATTGATCTTTTCCCGGATATTCAGCACACCCCAGAACTTCCCGTTGATAAATAAAACGGCCGGACGGTTGGCCTGCAGGTCTACATCCAGTTCGTTGATGGCAAGGCTTTGCAATGCTGCATCCCGGATTTTGGTGGAGGGCCAGTCGTTGCCTGAGTTCCTCAGGATGAAGGATTCATAGTTTTCAAACGGCTTTTCCGGGAAGAGCTGGTAGTCGATGCTGCGTTCAGGATATACAGCCAGGGATTTGATGACAGCGCCACGGCTCCATCCGCCATATACCTTTATTTGTCCCTCAATAGAGAATCCCGGCTGGTGGGTTTCATCGAAGAATTCCATATGTACGGGGCGCCTCCAGTCGCGGTTGAAATTGCTTTTCGGTGAGGGTCCGTATCCTGCTTCCCAGCCCGTGAGCCCGTTGGTACCTTCCACGTAGAACCCGATTTCATCGCCCCAGAAATGATCATGTTCCATGGAGATGGACATGACAGGCAGGGTGATTCCTTCCCTGACCAGGTAGGAATGGGTGGTGGATCGGCTGGGCAGGGCGGAATTGTCAAATGCAACTGCGCGTACAACCGTCGTCTGGTCAACGGCAATGGGACCGGTGTATTCGGGCGACTGCAGGGTAGGTTTGGAACCATCCAGTGTATAATAGATCTTTGCAATCTCTGATTCTGAGGAGATTTCCACGAAAAGGGACTGCTCGTACAGTCCGCCTTCCACTGAAAATTCCGGACGATCGAGCCGCCGGGTTGTTTCAAATGCGGGCGGGAGGTTCACCTGCATGGGGGAGGGAGATGCGAAAAAGAGCCACTGGTTGCTGTTTACAGGGTCTGCGCCATAGGATATATCCACCTCCTGTTCCCCATAGATGAGCGAATGCAGTGTATCGCCCGAAGGATTGAGGAGGGATATTTTACCCCCTTCACGCTGGAGCGTAAAGTTGGTATGGAGTTTTTTCCCGGAGGTGCCCTGTTCGTCGGCCCAGGTTAGGATATACCCGCCGGGATCAATGACCAGGTGGTCAGTAATGCGGAACCTGCTGATTTCGCCTGCTTCATAAACGATGGTGTGATTGAAGAGGTCAACGGAATGCGTGCCATGGTTCCGGAATTCGATCCAGTCTGAAAATGCATAGAAATCGGGATCCATGTGCACGGTGAGGTTGTTGGCCAGGATTTCATTGATCCGCACCTGTGCATGCACAGGTCTGGCGGACTGCAGGAACAAAACGGTCAAGAGCAAGACCAGGATTAGGGCTGAATGCAGCTGTTGTTTGCCTGGATGTATTGGTTGTATAGCTGGTATTGGTTGTTGTCTCATTATCACAGCGGTTTCCTCTTCTTAATGTACGTGAACATGCACGGATGGTTGCATTTTCGGACATGTGCAGTGTTGCCGAACAGGCAAGCCTTCACCCGGCGGGCACAATTCAGTCTCCAAGGCTTCCGGTTTGGGTTATTGGATGTATAGTTTTTCCGATATCCGGTGCCCTTTTTCAGTTATGATCGTTACAATACAGAGCCCCGGATCGAGCCTGTCCACCTGCAGTTGCCAGGTATAACGGCCGGCAGCGCGTTCCCGCATTACTGTTTTCCCCGAAATACCGGTGATGGTCACTTCCCTGATCATCTGGTCGGATTCAATGAACAGGATTTCTGAAGCCGGATTGGGGAAAATACGCAGCAGTGGATGGCGGGTTTTCTCTTCCGTTCCGATCACCTCGCAATTTTCGGCTGAACCCGGCATATTGGCATCCAGCCAGGCCAGGCGGATGCTGATCCAGTTTCTTAGCCGTTGTACCTCCTGCTCGAAGGTGGCAGCCGGGGGTTCCACTTCCGGTGCCCCGGTGCCTCTGCCCAGGATATCCCACCTTTCGTAATGCAACTTCTGCGCATCATAGACGAGGGTATAAATGGAATCCATGAAGTGATTGAGATACGCTTCGGAAAGTAGTGTTTCCCTGAGCTCTGTGTACCGGCATTTGAGCTTGTTGGCAAAAACGGGATCTTCGAGCAACCGCGCCATCCATCCCGGGGCCGGTGTAGTGCGACAGTCATTGACCTTGTAGGCCCAGCCGGAGCCATCGGTATTTCCGAAATAACATTCAGGAATATTTTTCCAGGCCCAGTCGAAGTCCCACATGGGACCAGAGTGGATCAGTCCGCCCCTGCTGTCCTGGTCCTTATACAGGTACCGGCTTTTTTTGTATCCGTCGACATTCCGTGAGATCTCGCTGATGATGAAATAGTCGATAAACGACGGAACATCGATAAAATTCATGTAATGATCTGCAAAATTGTCCTGGTGCATGATTTGCTGGAATGCATCCACGGCCGATTTGAGGTACTGGCGTTGTTTATCCGTTATATTGTAATACCTGGGATAGTAATAGGCAAACCAGGTGCTGTAACTGGGATGGTGATAGGGGGAATAATCGGATTTCCAGGTATCCGCGCTGGAATAGTATTCTGTTTTAAAAATATAGCCACCGGTGAGTGAATCGCCCGTATTGTTCCATGGATGGATTTCTGCGATATCGATCCTCCAGCGGTCCCGTTTCACCTTTTCCCCGAACAGGTAGATGCCCCGGTATTGCCCGTTCAGCATTACCTCGGCCAGCCTGAAGCGCGTGGCATAATGACCCATCTCTTCGAAAAGATGGAAGGAGAGGGGGTTGCGCATAAAGGTCTTTTCGTTGTAGTGGGAGAGGAGTACCCAGTCGTTTTCCCTTGGCATCCCAAGCAATGGGATGTTGTTGTTTTGCCCGAGTGAATCACGCGTCTCGAGGGAGTAGGGGGTTTGCGGATAGCCAGCGGATGTGGCGCCGCGTACTTCGATGCCGATCAGGCCGTCGTAGACATTTGGTATGTCTCCCGGCCGGTTCAGTGTCCCGTCTTCATGGTGGATGATCTTCATGGTACCGGGAATTTTGGGTTCATCCGGGATGGAAGCTCCGTAGGTATCGATGAGGATCAGCGGCAGGTTGGTGCCGGTAAAAATAAGCGGTGGATCGAACCATTCCGGGGTGTAGTAATAGTTTTGCTGACTGTTGGAGATGCCCACTGAGAAGAAGATGATTGAAGAGAGGTCGGAGGAGGTAAGACTGGTATTGTGTACCTGCACTGCCATTACATTGTTTCCGTCTACGAGCAGGTCGTCAATCGTTTCCGGGTCGAGATAAAAATCTTCCGGTATACCCCCTGAATACATCACGGCCTCATGGTTATATGTTGAGGCCTGGTTGTAGGCAGGGAAATCACCGGAAAGCCCGGGCGACCTTGCGATCTCGTACCCATTCAGGTAGGCAACGAAAGCATCATCGTAATCCATGTGGAGTACCCCTTCGGTAATGATGCTTTTGTCCTTGATCGTAAAGGATTTACGGATTGCGACAGAGATACATGCGCCGACAATCGTGTTGTCGTCCCCGTCTTCATATCCGATCCCGCCCTGTCCGGTATTCCAGGCGCTATCGTCGAATGCAGGATCCCGCCAGTTCACACCAGGTACACCCTGGGAACTCGTCAGATACCTGAATTCCGAGTTGGCGAAGAAAATGGTCTCCCAATGATTGGTATCCTGGGCTTTCCCGGTGAAGCCAGTAACAATCAGTAACAGGAGGATTAAACAGGGGGTCTTTCTGCTCATGTATTCGTTCAATATTCATCTCCCATGGTTGCGAACAGAGGTTTGTTGCGGATCCATTTACCCCTGGTGAAATCGGGAAAATACTGTAAGGCGTTTCCTTCCGCCAATGATTTTTCCGAAAGGGGTGTGATTGCGCTCCAGGCAGCTGCATCATACACGTCGAGCGGTGGATTCACCTTTCTTTTTACCGATTCGACGAAGGCATTATCAACGAAGAAATCCATGCCGCCATGTCCGGATCCTGCCGCAAAATCGCCGTATTTTTTCCACAACGGGTGGTCATATTTTTCCAGCCAGCCATCGTTCATGTCTTCCCACTGGTGTGGCTTGCTGGTTCCTTCGATGTAGATCCGCCGGGTGTGGTAATCAAAATCCGTAATTCCCTTTTCACCCTGGACCTCGAAATTGAGTGAGTAGGGCCGGGGAAGGTTCGTGTCGTGTGTGACCAGGATGGTCTCCCCCCTGGCTGTATTGATCTGAGTGGTGACCACATCGCCAAGTTCCCACCTGATCTTTGCATTTGGATGGTCTTTTCCCCCTTCCGGGTGATTCACAATGTAATTATGCAGGCCGCGGGATTTGGTACTGTGTGTAGTCAGTGATTCGAACCTGTTGCCCCTGTTGATGTCCATCATGGTAGCAATCGGTCCGACACCATGCGTGGGATAGAGGTCCCCGTCCCTATAGATAGAATGTTGGGTGCGCCACCTGGCTTCTCCACTGGCTCCTTCTCCGAATTGCACCCGGGGACTGAATTTCACTCCCCTGAGGTCGTGTCTGTACCCGCATCTTGCATGGATCAGTTCACCAAACACATCCTGCCTTACCATGTTCAAAACGGCCATTACATCTCGACGGTAACATACATTTTCCAGGATCATCGTAGGTACACCTGTTTCCTCATAGGTATTGACCATGTCCCAGCATTCTTCAATGGTATTGGCTGCTGAAACTTCCACGCCTGCATATTTACCGGCTTTCATGGAATCAACGGTCATCTTCGTATGCCAGAGCCAGGGTGTTGAGATGATTACACCGTCGATATCCTCCCGTTCCAGCAATTTCAGGTAAGCGTGTTCATTTTCAGTATAGGTTTCAGGCTTACTGAATCCGGCATTGCGCATCATCTTAAGCGATTGTTGTATCGCTTCGTTGTCTATGTCGCAGATGGCTGGTACATTGACATCCTTCCTGTTCAGGAGATTATTCAGATGGGAACGTCCACGTCCGCCCACACCAATGAAACCGATATTCACTTTCTTATCCAGTGGGGGCTGACCAAAGGAAAACATTGGTGCGAATGCAAGTCCCATTCCTGCTCCAGCCGACATCTTTATAAACTTTCTCCTGTTTTGTGCTTGTAATTTCATTGGCGGGTTGTCTGTGTTTGATTATGTTATTTTATGATGTTACTGCATGGCTGTCCATGCGTTGGTTACAAAATTCAATAAAACCCTGAAAACTCTATTGCTCAGAATGAGTGAAATAGGGTAATCTGCATGAACGCACAGGTAAAATTTCTGCAAATATCAGGAAATTTTTTAACCAGTCAAGTGTGGGTAAATATTTTCAACGCTGACGCAGCGTTCAACGAAAACAGATTTTTGTACCGGTTATGACTCCTACTTCCTTTTTACCGTGTTTTCACGTATGTATTCAGACGGAGAATATCCATACTGTGCCTTAAAACATTTACCAAAGTAGTTGGGATCATTGAAACCTACCTCATAGGCGATTTCAGAAACATTCTTCTCCGTTTCAAGGAGCATTGCAGCAGCCTTTCTCAGCCTGAGCCCCCTGATGAAATCGGTAATGGTCATGTCTGTCAGCGCCTTGATCTTCCTGTAAAGTTTCGTCTGGCTCATGTGCATGGTATCGCAAAGACTGGCGATGTTGAAATTGGGATCCACCATGCCCTCTTCGATGATCCGAATGGTTTTCTGGATGAAGGATTCATCCTTTTCCGAAATTTCCAGGTCTGTTACATTAAAGAAGGACTGTTCCCTGAACTTTTGTTTCAATGCAATCCTGAGTTGCAGTGCCCCGTTGATGTGTGCTTTCAGTTCCCGTAGGGAGAAGGGCTTGGTCATGTATATGTCTGCTCCTTTTTCCAATCCCATGATCTTCTGGTCGAGAGAATCCAGCGCGGTGAGCATAATCACCGGAATGTGGCTGGTAGCGAGGTTGGATTTCAACTGTTCTGTAAATTCAAATCCATTTAGTTTTCCCGGTAGCAGGACATCACATATGATCACTTCCGGATCGAATTCCTCCAGCAGTTGTTGTGCTTCTTCGCCGCTTCCCGCTCCCATTACCCTGTAATTGGTGTCGAGTCCGCTCGTGATGTAGGTGCGTAATTCATGATTGTCTTCCAGTACCAGGATCCTGGGCAGGTCTTTTTTTGAAAGGTGTTCAATGGTAGCATCCAACCTGTCTGTTTGCCGGAGGCTCTCCTCGTTGATAATGAATTCCTCGTCATTAATGATCGATTTCATTCCGGTACCGGGGATTGTCCTAAGCAAATGTTCCCCAATGTGTTCCTTGCCCTTCCTGATGAGGACCGTGAAATCGCTTCCCTTTTCCGGTTCGGATCTGACAAGGATGAACCCTTTATGGAGATGCATGATCATCTCAGAGATATGAAGTCCGATACCCGCCCCTATTTCCGATGTTTCATACGCCTGTCCGGCCTGGTAGAACCGCCGAAAGATAAGGTTCAGCTTGTCTTCAGGAATACCGATGCCATTGTCACTGACCTGGAAATAAAAGTAATTTCCCGGATCATCAACTTCTTCTGTCAACAGGGGCACAACGGCAGGTTCTGTTGCCTGTCCGACAGTGATCCTGATGGCGGATCCGCGCTGAGAAAATTTGAATGCATTGGAGAGGAGATTGGTGATCACCTCTTCCATCTTCTCAGGATCGAACCAGGCCAGGAGCTCCTTTTTCCTGGATTCGAAGGTGTATTCGATCTCTTTTTTATCCGCCAGATTTTTGTATAGCAATGCGTGTCCCCTGATGAAATCCACCAGGTTATTTTCAGAAATGTTCAGGATGGTTTGCTGGTTTGTGAGTTTGCGGAATTGCATCAGCCTGTTAATAAGCTTGAGCAGGCGGTTGGCATTTTTTTCAATCATCCTGTAATCTTCGATCCGTTCTGCTGCTTTTCCGGCTGCCGGGTTGGTCAGGAATTTTTCAATGTACCCGAGGATGAGTGTCAGTGGTGTTCTGAATTCATGGGAAATGTTGGTGAAAAACTGCAGTTTCGACTGGTTGGCTTCATCCAGCCGCCTGGCAAATTCAGCTGTTCTGTCGCGTTCCTGCATGATGGCCTGCTGGTTTGCTTCCAATTCTTCGTTCTGTTTCCTGAGTGCATCCCGTTGTTGTGAAATTTCGCGGGTTTTGTTCTCGACCTGCTTTTCCAGTGCAGTCTGCTTTCGCTTTAAATTCTTGATACGCAAGTAACCAGCCAGGATCAGTAGTCCGGCCAGGATTAAAGCTGCCAGCACCAGGAATACCGGGGTTGCGTAGAAGGGAGGACGCACATTGATCGCGATCGATGCCCATTGATCCGGCCATACCCCATCAGTGCCTGTTCCGGCCACATTCAGTACATGATGACCAGTGGGCAGGTTATGAAAAGTAACATGGTTGTCTTTCCCCAGGTCGATCCAGTTATTGTCAGTTCCTTCAAATCTGTACCTGTACCGGTTTTTTTCCGGTACAGCATAGTCAAGTGCGGCAAATTCAAAGGTAATATCCCGGTCAGAGTGCAACAGGTTGACCTGCTCCGCAAAGGTGATCGATTTGTTGAGGATTTTGCGACCATCCTGCATCACTCCTATGGGGACCTGTTCATTGGATATCCTCAATCCTGTAAATACAGTGACAGGTGGCTCCCTGGTTTCTTTCCTTACACTGTCGGGATGAAAGACATTGAATCCATCCGGACCCCCAAAGGCAAGCATCCCGTTCGATAGTTTATGGTACGCATTGGAATTGAACTCATTGCCCTGCAGGCCATCCAGGTAATCATAATTCTTATACACCTCCTGCAGGGGATCATACATGGAGATTCCCTGGTTGTGACTTAGCCAGAGGTACCCTTTATCATCCTGCAGGATACCATAGATAACATTGTTTGGCAGACCGTTGTTTTCATTGTGGAAGTCAAATTGCTTACTTTCCCTGTCGTAGCTGATCAGCCCGTTGCCGAATGTGCCAAACCAGATATTGCCCGTTGCATCTTCCAGGATGGTAAGGATATAGTCGAATGAAATACGGAGGCTGTCGGATCCAATGTTGAATGCCTCATAGCGGTCCCGGGCACGCAGGTACCTGGTTACACCACCCCCTGCAGTACCGATCCAGATATCGCCAAAACGGTCTTCGATTACAGATGATATCCTGCTGTTGATGCTTGCACCGCTTGTGTCTGACATCGCGCCTGCCTGGGTAAAAAGATCCTTTTCCGGATCGTACAGATGCAGTCCAAACCCATTGGTGCCGATCCAGTAGACGCCCTCCCGGTCCCTGAGAATGGAGGTCACAGCATTCCCGTGGAAGATTCCCTTTCCTTCGCCCCTGAACTGCCGGATCTCATCGCTGCTGCGGTCATACCTGATCAGTCCGGAATTCCTGGTTCCGATCCAGTAATATTGTTTTTCTGCGAGTATGACCAGCACACTTTTTGTCTGCAGCATTGCACCGATGCTGCCCCCGAAAGGCACAGTGACATCGGCAACCGGATCATATACCGAGATTCCTCCATGATTTTTCCCTGCCAACAGCTTCCCGTTTTCTAATTCTGCAAATGACCGGGTATTATTGTTTCGCTGGTTCACAGGATCTTCTGTAGCCGGCATAATGTGCCTGAACCTGAACTGGTAAGGGTTGACCACGTTCACGCCGGTATTGGGAGTGCCGATCCAGACGAACCCGTTTTTTTCCACGTAAAGACTTCTGATTTCATTTTCGCTCAGGGATTTTTCGTCGAACGGATCGTGGACAAATCTTTGCGTTTCTCCAGTGGCAGGAACCAGTTTAATCAATCCATGGGAAGAGCCGATCCAGATGTTTCCCAACTGGTCACTCCTGATGGCAGAGATGCGCAATGCCTGTTCTTCCTTTGGTAAGAGGATCGGATATTTTTTGAACCCCAGGTTCTGACGGTCGAAAATAAACATCCCATGTGTATTGGATCCGATCCATAATACGCCTTGCTGGTCTTCAAAAACGGACAGGATATCATTGTCAAGGAAAGGAGCTGGAAGCCTGTAGGCATTGAAGGAGTCGTTCTTGTCATTGTAGACGAAAAGCCCGTTGCCGGTAGCGATCCATAAGGTACCCAGGTGATCCACCAGCAGGTCATTAATTACAAATCCGGCGGTATTGTTGCTGTGAACCAAATAATTGGTGGCAGTGAGCGTTGATCTGTCAATTTTGTTAAGTCCCTTATTGGTACCTACCCACAGGTCCCCCCTCGTATCTTCGGCAATTGCGCGTACATAATTATCGGTAAGACTTGCGGAATTTCCGGCTTCATGATGCAACCTGGTGAAATCATCCGTATCCTTGTTGTACCGGTTGAGTCCGTTGAAGGTCCCGACCCACAATGTTCCCTCTGAATCCTCGAAAATGGACCATACAGCGCTGTTGCTGATGCTGTTATCGTTATTCAGATCATGTTTGTATACCCTGATCCCCGTCCCGTCATACTTATTCAGGCCATCTTCTGTACCGAACCAGACAAAACCGATCCGGTCCTTGAGTATGGCATTTACAGTGGATTGGGAAAGATTTCCCTTGTAGGAAATATGCTGGAAATCAATATCGCGCGATATGGCATGTGTCTGCAAGGGAATGCAGATTGACAGCAAGATGGTCAATTCAAGGTAATGCAAATTCCTGCCCATAATCTCAATATTTTACTGCTCTACAAAACTGAAGCGGCTGATCATCTGATTTATAGTGGCAAATGTAATTATTTCGCGCGAGAGTGCTGATTTTGTGGATGAAAATGCATTGCTGTGCGTAATATCTTACAGCACACTCAAACAGGTGGTTTCTCCTGCAGGTAATGGTAAGCAGTGTTAAAACTGTCCTTGTTTTTGCAAAATAACTACCTGCCATACGAAATTGATTCCTTGAATATGTAGGATAATTGACCATACTACTAACCTTAAAATGCTGAAATTTAGTCCTTAGATTCCTGTGCGTTCAATTAACAGAACCAAACAGCAAACTGCTATTATCCATTTTAAACTAAAAATTATACTTATGAGAAAATTCTTCACACTTTTTTTGGTAGCTTTTTTCGGAACCTGGAGCCTGTTTGCCCAGAAGCCGGTTCCAAAGGCTGACTGGTTGCTCGTTGATGTCGACAGCGAGGAGATAACCGGGGAAACTGCACCCGCGACCTATGCATTTGACGGTGATCCGGGTACCTTCTGGCATACCAACTGGTCCACAACCGGGGATCCGTACCCCCATCATATCACTATCGACATGGGGGATTCGTACGACATGATCGGCTTCCAGCTGACACCACGTTCGGGCAATACGTTTGGCGTTCCTGATACTTTCTCCTTCTGGACCAGTGTGGACAATGTCACATGGGATTCGGTCGCAGGAGGGAAATGGGAAGCACCCTATAATGTGATCCGGACTGAGGCATTTACCAGTACCGGACAGTTTATCAAGCTGATTGGTCATTCCGGTCAGGGCGACTATGCCCATATGGTGGTTGCTGAAATTGATGTACTGGTGAACGGCGCAGATTTCACGGCGAATCAGACAATCATTCTTCGCGGAGAAACCGTTTCATTTACCGATCTTTCCGGGAACTCGCCCGTTGCATGGAAATGGGAATTTGAGGGAGGAAACCCCGCAACATCCACTGACCAGCATCCGGTTGTGACCTACGAACAGGCTGGCAACTATGATGTGACCCTGATTTCGATCCCGGATGCCGGAGATCCGACGAAAAATGACACGACAACATTTACAAATTATATCACTGTTGACATACCCAATGTTTCACAGGAAGGGTGGTCGATTCTGTATGTCGATTCGGAATATGCAACCTTACGGCCGGCATCGAATATTATTGACGGTGACCCGGAAACCTTCTGGCACGATAACTGGCCAGATGCCAATAAACCCGAGTATCCGCACACCATTATTGTTGATCTGGGTGCAAACTTCGAAATGGAAGGATTCTCCTATGCGCCCCGATCAGGTGGCGGGAACGGTACGATCAAGGGATACCAGGTGTATTTTACCAAGGAAGAACCATCCACTACCCTGGATGCCAGCTGGGAAACACCCGTTGCTGAAGGCGAATGGAGCGCACCCTGGGATGTGACCAGGAACGAATTTCTTGCACAGCCGAAGATCGGACGGTATTTTATCTTTTACATGCTCTCCGATGCCTATGACAATGCCTCTAATGCTTCCGGTTCAGAGCTGAATGTAAAGGGTTCGTTGTACGGTGCAGCATTTACCGCCAATAAAACAAATATCTATGCCTCACAGAAGGTGACTTTTGCAGACAAATCCTCCGGACTGCCTGCTGCCTGGAAATGGAACTTCCCGGGTGGCGATCCGGCTACATCCACAGAGCAGAATCCTGTGGTGACTTATGTGGAGGGTGGGACCTACGATGTGGAGCTGATCATGACACCCCAGTCCGGCGCGTTGGATAATGACACCCTCGTTAAGGCCGGCTACATCAATGTGCAGGCTACTCCAACTGCCAGGTCCGTGGCGAAGGACGACTGGAAAGTGCTGGTGGTGGACAGCGAGGAGACTGTGGGTGAAGACGGTGCGGCTGCCAATGCAATTGACGGGGATCCGTCCACATTCTGGCATACACAATGGGCCGGTGCAGAACCCGGGTATCCCCATGAGATGATTCTTGACCTGGGCGGGAACAAGGAACTGGTTGGTTTTGAATACGTGCCCCGTCCGGGCGGCGGAAACGGAACCGTTGCCCAATACGAGCTGCTGACCAGTATTGATGCCGAACTGTTTGACCTGGCCGACAGCGGGACATGGGTGGACAACTGGGCGGAAACTCGTACACAGCTGTTTGAAGTTCCCGTTACTGCACGTTTTATTAAATTTGTAGCGAAAGCAGAAAAGAACGGAAATGCCTGGGCTTCATGTGGGGAACTCAACATGCTGGAGGCCATTACCGGTGTGGAATTCATGGCAGAAAAGACCTGGCTGGAGAAAGGTGAACCCGTTAGTTTTGTTGATTTCTCCGCGGGAGATCCAACAGGATGGACCTGGACCTTTGAAGGAGGAACGCCTGCCACATCCAATGAGCAAAGTCCGGAGGGTGTTGTCTATAATGAACTGGGAACCTATTCAGTTACCCTCACCACCACAGGAGGAACTGCACCCGGATCGCTTACCAAAACCGAACTGATCACAGTGGACTATGCCATCCCAACAACGAACTACATTGGGGTGTACGTCGATACGGTTGAATTTGGCAAGGTCCTGGCAAGCTACTCGACCATGGACTGGGGCCCGACCTATGTCGATCATACTGAGAATCCATTTCATGTATACAGGGGTGAGACCTACCAGTTAAAGGTGCGACACTGGAACGGATGGGATGATCCGAACTATAAATACCAGCGTGTCTGGGTCGACTGGGATGGCAGCGGTCGTCTTGATGACGATGAGCTGGTACTGGACGGCATCGAACCGCTGAACGTTACGATCCCTGCCGATGCAGCACTCGGAGCAGTGCGCATGCGGGTGGTTGCCAGGTGGAACGAGCCTGCCAGCCTGAGTGCCCAGGAAGCGGTTACTGACGGAGAAGTGGAAGACTATACCATGGTGATTGGTGAACTCTCAACCGAAGTGCCGGTGGCCGAATTTGAGGCGGATACCCTGGAAGGCTGTGCCGGAGGCTTTGTTGTACAGTACAAGGACCTCTCTGCCAATACACCTACAAGCTGGTCATGGACTTTCGAGGGAGGAACTCCTGCAACCAGTGACCTGCAGAATCCCGTGGTTGTTTATGAAGCAGCAGGTACCTATGATGCAGCCCTTACAGCATCGCAACCCAGCGGCTCTGACGAGGAGACCATGGCAGATTATATTACGGTGCATGCATTGCCAACTGTTTCCGGTGGTGGTGACCTGACTGCCTGCTTCGGTGAGGAGATCACCCTGGCCGGCTCCGGTGCCGATACATACACATGGGACAATGGAGTAACCGATGGTGTGTCCTTTGTACCCACTGCAGGTGAATATGCCGTTTGGGGAACCGATGTCAACGGTTGTATGAACACAGATACCATTACCATTACGGTAACGGCAGAAATCGATGCGTCGGTGACATCAACAGAAACCACGCTGACAGCCAATTCGGCTGAAGGCACCTTACAGTGGATCAATTGTGCTGATGATTCTGACATCGCCGGTGCAACTGCATCTGTATATACTCCCACTGAAACAGGCGACTATGCTGTGGTGGTAACGGTTGGAGATTGTTCGGCAACCTCCGATTGCTTTACAATCACTGTAACAGGTGTGGATCAGAATGCGATTGCGGGCATGGTGAATGTGTATCCGAATCCAAGTACCGGCAAGGCAAATGTGGCGCTTGAAACCACAGGTGCAATGCTGAAAGTATTTGACATCACAGGGTCCGTGATTCTTGAAAGATTGCAAACCTCGGATGTTGAGCAGATTGAACTCGCAACGAAGGGTATGTACATCCTCAGGGTTGAATCTGAAGGAGCTGTGTATACAGGTAAACTGGTGATTGAATAGACCATTTGCGGAAGAACTGATATCAATTATCAGTGATCAAAGGGGTGTCTCGAAAGAGGCACCCCTTTTTTAACACTATTCCTTGAGGAGCTTCACACGGAACCTGGTGCCTTTTGCATCTTTCAACAGCACGATATAGAGGCCGGGGTCCAGGTCCCGGATTCCGATGGAAACGGTGCCTGAATGTTGCTCGAGTACTCCTGCAGCCGCTTTTTCACCGGAAACAGTATATACATCATATTGAAAAGCCCCATTCCCTGGAAGTTCAAGTTGTACAAATTCATCTGCAGGTAACGGGTAGGCACGAACCTCACGATACTGCCGGTTCTGAACGATACCAGGAGTCGTGGTGGTGTCCTGATTCTCAATCTCCTCATAACAGCCTGTTAGCGTGATTTCGGCCACAGAGGTCCACACGTTGTCGTTCACCTCCGACAATGCCACCAGTCTGAAATACCTGCCGGGGACCCCGGAATCGAGTGTGATGGTTTGCGGAGCGTTGGAATTGGGAAATGCACCACTTGCCACGGGTTCGCCCCAGTCTGAGGAATCTCCGGAAACATAGAATTCGTAGTCTCTGATCCTGCCATTCTCACTGCTTTGCCTGGGAACATAACGGATGGCATGGATTTCATAGGTAGTATCCAGGTCCAGTTGTACCTCATGGGGATGTGGGGGATTCGCGGTGGACCATGCGGTGTGCCAGAAGGTGTCATCTGAACCGTCGTAAATATTGGTGGCATACCTGCCCCATGGGATCTCCTCACTGTCGACATACAATACCGAGAGGTCTGCCCCGGGCACTTCGCCCGGATTGTTGCAATCTTCAATCGAGGGACAGCTCTGCATGGTCACCATGCCCGGAATGGTCTTTGACCAGGAGTTTCCGTTCACCGTCACAGTGAGGGTAACATCATAGGATCCCACATCACCCAGCACCACCCTTGGATTCCTGGCATTCGGATCACTCACATACACCGGTTCTGGGGAAAAGTTCCATTCCCATCCGGCTCCCGCATGGTGTAGTATCGAATGATCGTCGAATTGAAGGGTATCTGAGGTACAGTCTGCAAAGGGGCTGCCCACCCATGGGTTGACCACGGGTTTGAAATCCGAAACAATCATGGGGGCTTCCCAGACACTTGCTGAGCCGCCGACCCGCAGTTTGGCGTCCCTGTAAAATGCCATGGCCCTGTTCACATTCATACCAGCGGGATACTGGTTGCTGTAGTCCTGCCAGTCGTCATCCCCGGCTGACCGGTAATACACCCTTGCAATGGCGCCGTTCTTGTTGATTGTGAACAGGTAGAGCAGGTCTGCCCCGTTCTCGTCGGGCTGGATAACCAACGACTTCAGGTATGCGGATACGGACCCGGTGAAATCGGTCCATGTAACTCCCCCGTCCGTTGACCGGAACACTTTGCCGATATCTGCCGACCAGGTACCATTCGACAGGCAGGCATAGATCCTGTTGGCATTGGTGGGGGAGATCGCGAAAAAAAGTTTGCCGTTCCAGTAGGTGGTGCCGTAATCTCCCGATGTGAGTGATGCCATGTGTTCCCATGTCTCGCCGCCGTTGGTGGTTTTATAGAGCCCACGCCCTGCAACATCGGCAAACATCACATCCGGATCACTGAAGCTGATATCCATATACCGTACCTCACCCGGGAAAGTATACAGGAGGTCAAAACCCATACCCATGTCGCGGCTCACCCAGATTCCGTTGCCTTCGCCCAGGTAAATGATGTCGTAATAATTGGGGTGGTGCACCAGGTTGCCACGTCGCCCGCCATATTCCAGCATATTGGGGTATTTGCTGAATATGAACCGGCCTTCCGGCGCACCTTCAGCTGTTTTGGGCAGGATCCATCCATTCCCGAGGTCGTTGAACGCCACGTGCCTGGATTTTCCATGGATCACCCATCCCGTGGGAGACTCCGCACCTCCCATCCTAAGGGCCTTGTCGCCGTAAAAATCGGCGATGGCCGTGTTCCCGTTGTGGTACCTGCCTCCCACAATAATGTCTTCGTTCCAGCCCTGGTCAAATCCCCACATGTCTGATCCAATAATGCCATTGTTCCTGGAAATGTAGTTGGCCGTAGAGGTGAAATTGTCGGTGGACAACGAAAATCCGCCATCAGTGGCAACCCATGTATCGCCTGAAGGCAGGGGTTTGATGTCCTGGATGTCGGGGTGAATGGCAAAATTCCCGTAATACCCTCCCACCGGCGTGAAGGTCACACCCCCGTTGGTTGATTTTAACATGGTGGTGGTTCCCACATATACCAGGTCTGCGTCATTGGGTGAGACATCCAGCACAAGGTCGAAAAAGCCCTGCCCGTTATCCATCTGAAGCGCGGTGGTTTTACCGATGGCAATGCGGCTCCAGTTCCAGGTATCTGCGACCCTGGTTCCTTTATATATATATGGTGTGCCCTCATTGTCTGTGCTCAGCAGCACGGCATACAGGAGATTGGGCTTGTCTGCGGAAACTGAGATCAATCCGCCACTGGCCTGGTCAATTACTGCAGGAAAGCCTGAATCTTTGAAGGATGCTCCGCCATCTTCGGAGGACAGGATGGTGAATTTATTGTCGTAATTCCTGCAAAGCGCATACACCACGTTGCTGTCGCCCGGCTTGATCTCCACGTCCCATGCCTGGACCCCGATACGTTTGGCCCAGGTGGCTCCGCCATCGGCGCTTTTAAACACGCCATCACTACCTGCTGAATAAATGACAGAGGGATTGGCAGGATCGATTTCTAATTTGTCGCTCCAGAATTGATTCGTCGTACCGAGTAGTGGTATCCAGGTGTCACCGCCATCCACGGTCTTATGCACCTGTCTGCCTGCAGCAACATATACTGTCAGGGATTCTTCCGGGTGGACAGCAACGGCAGTAACACCCCCGCCGAACGGGTACCCGGAACCTGTTTGTACCCAGGTCTCGCCATAATCCAGTGACTTGTTCACCAACCCGGTCTCCGTACCGCAATAGATCACATTATTGTCGGATGCAGCCACATCAAAAGCATAAATATTGACCTGCCATGGGCAGGCGCTGGGCGCGGTGGATGCGTTTGCTTCATTCAGCCAGTAAGTGTTTTTCGGACCAAGGAAGGACCAGCCAGGGGTGCCGGCCTTGGTTGCAACATGGTGCTTGCCCGCCGTTAATTGTGACTCCAGCAGCCTGCGCTTTGCCAGGTGGAGATCAGGCAGCCTGATTTCACCCTGTCCGTCGGTATAGGATTCCACAACGCGCCTCCATATCTTGTAATACCTGATCACCGGGCTTTTCCTGCCCGGATGCACAGCCATGTATGCTTCGAATTCCCTGTCCACTTCCTTTGCACTGACCGGGAACTGGTACATTTTCTTTGCCCAGTCCGGATAGTGCTCCTGGTATGCAGGCTTGTAGCTTTTGATCATTCCGGGAAGTTCATCATATGGTGTAAAATGCTGCTGGGAAAACAACAGGTTACTACCGAATAAAAATATGATCAGTACCATGGTCCGTGTGTTCCTGGTGCGTTGCCTGAATGTAGTCATTCTTATTGGTTTTAGATGGTATATATTTTGGATTTGATCTCCCTGCTATTGTCTCTGTAAAGATAGGAAAATGAATGCCTTCAAGTAAGGAGACCCGGCCGATGGAAAAGCCTTTCCGTTGTCCCGGTCTGATCGTAAAATTTAGGCCATCTGGAAGTCGCTTGGTAGCGGGGAATGGCGCACCATCATAGGAATTCTTCCCGTCGGGGGGCAAAAAATTACCTGTTTTTGCACAAAAATTACCTGTGAGTACTCTGCCATTCCTTTATTTCGAGCAAATCCAACAGGCATATCCGTAAATCATTGGTGATTTTTACATCATCGATTCTTAGGGAACTGAGTAATTACTAAACGAAACCTGATCTATGAAATTAACAATCTACTTATTCAAGAAACTGCGGCATGTATGCAGGTTGGCACCCGGGATGATGACGGTCGTGTTGACTGCCATGCTGTTGCTGGCTCCACATGCTGTCGTGGGCGCACACGGTGACGGGGTTGCTGGAGGTGTTCCTGATCGGGAAGACCTTCTGCAGCAAAAAAAGAAGGTGGCAGGCTCGGTGGTCGACGAGGATGGGGACCCGATGCCCGGTGCGACGGTTACCGTTAAAGGCACCACCCGTGGGGTGATTACTGCAGAGGACGGAACATTTGATATTGAAGTCGACCCCGGCGACGTGCTGGTGATCTCATTTATCGGCAAGGAGACGGTTGAGGTGCCCGTAGGTAACAGGGTGTTGTTCAATGTTACTCTGGAAGAAGGTCGTGCAGAACTCGAGGATGTCACTGTGGTGGCTTTCGCACAACAGAAGAAGGAGAGCGTGATCGGTTCCATTACAACGGTGAAGCCGGCAGAGCTGAAGCTTCCTTCCAGCAACCTCACCACCTCACTGGCCGGACGGATGTCGGGAATCATTTCCTACCAGCGCAGTGGTGAACCCGGTGAAGACAATGCACAGTTCTTTGTCAGGGGGGTGACCACCTTCGGGTACAAGAAGGACCCGCTGATCCTGATCGACGGAGTGGAGCTTACTTCCGAGGATCTGGCCAAAATGCAGCCGGACGATATTGCCAGCTTCTCCATTATGAAGGATGCCACTGCAACCGCATTATACGGGGCCCGTGGTGCCAATGGCGTGATTTATGTGACCACCAAGGAGGGCCGTGAAGGTAGAGCCAGGGTCTCTGTACGGTATGAAACATCGGTGTCTCGTCCTACACAGACCATCGAACTTGCAGATCCCATTACCTACATGGAGATGCATAATGAGGCGGTGAAAACACGGGATCCGCTGGGACTGCTTCCCTATTCCCTGGAGAAGATAGAAAAAACAAAACAGGGGGTTGATCCTGTCCTGTACCCAACCACCGACTGGTACAATGCCATGTTCAAACCCTATGCGGTGAACAAGCGACTGAACTTCAGTGTCAGTGGAGGGGGTAAAGTGGCCCGGTATTACCTGGCCGCTACCATGAACAACGACAATGGCATTTTGAAGGTAGACAAGCGGAATAATTTTACCAACAATATCGACCTGAAGAAATACAACCTGCGGGCGAACATCAACCTTAACCTGACCAAGACCACGCAGGCAAAATTCATCTTCAATACCACGTTTGATGATTATACCGGACCCATCGACGGGGGTTCAGCAATGTACAACAAGGTGATGCGCTCCAACCCGGTCTATTTCCGTCCCTACTACGAGCCGGATGAAGCCAACCAGTACAAGAACCACATCCTGTTCGGCAACTATGGGAACGGGGACTATTACAATCCCTATGCAGATATGGTGAAGGGATACAAGGATTACAGCCAGAACAGGGTGCTGGCGCAGTTTGAGCTTCACCAGGACCTGAACTGGATCACCGAAGGATTGAAGGTCCGGGCCATGGGAATGGCCAACCGCTATTCGTTTTTTGACGTGATCAGGTCCTATAATCCGTTTTACTACAGGCCTGTTGAAGATCCATTGAGACAGGAACCTTATATATTGCTGCCGCTTAATGTTGATGAAGGAACGGAATACCTCGGGTACACTCCGGGATCCAAGGACATTATCTCTTCCTGGTACTTCGAATCTGCCATGCAATACAACCGTGAATTCGATAAACACGGGGTAAGCGGATTGCTGGTATATATCATGCGGGAGGAATTGTTTGCCAATGCCGACAACCTGCAGCTTTCCCTGCCTTACCGCAACATGGGACTTTCGGGTCGCTTTACCTATTCATACGATAGCAGGTATTTTACAGAATTGAACTTTGGGTACAACGGATCGGAACGGTTCTCGGAGTCTGAACGGTTTGGATTCTTTCCCTCAGTGGGCCTGGCATGGATTGCCTCCAACGAGGGCTTCTTTGCAGGAATCAAGGATGTGGTCAGCTTGCTGAAACTCAAAGGTACCTATGGTCTTGTCGGGAACGATGCGATCGGATCACCCAGTGACAGGTTCTTCTATATGTCGCAGGTAAATATGAATGACGGCGGCAGGAGCATTCCTTTCGGAACCTTTATGGATTATTCCAGGACCGGGGTATCCATCAGCAGGTATGCCAATGACCAGATCACCTGGGAAACCGCCAGGAAACTGAATATTGGGATCGAGCTCGGACTCTTCGAGAAACTGATGATACAGGCAGATGTGTTCCACGATACGCGCTACAATATCCTGATGGACAGGATCCATCTGGCCAGCATGGGGCTTGAATCCCCTGTACGTGCCAACGTGGGGGAGGCGGTGAGCGAGGGAGTGGACCTGTCGCTTGATTTCAATACGTTCATCACCAATGATTTCTGGATACAGGCCAGGGGCAATTTTACCTATGCAACGTCGGAAATCACCAGGGCGGAAGAGCCCGACTATTCAGAAACACCATGGTTATCGCGCGTCGGACATCCCATCAACCAGGTGTGGGGCTACGTTGCGGAACGACTGTTCGTGGACCAGACCGAAGTGGACAATTCCCCGGAACAGACTTTCGGTGAGTATACCGGCGGGGATATCAAGTACCGTGATATCAATGGTGATGACAGGATTTCAGGGATCGACCAGGTACCGCTGGGTTTTCCGACAACACCGGAGATTGTATACGGAGCAGGTCTGTCGCTTGGATATAAGTCGTTCGACCTTTCCTTTTTCTTCCAGGGACTGGCACGCGAATCCTTCTGGGTTTCGCCCTACTGGACTGCACCTTTCCTGGATGTGGACGGGAATGGAAACATCACCTCCAACAACCAGCTGATCGAAGCCTATGCAGATAGTTACTGGTCGGAAGAAAACCGGGATGTCTATGCACTGTGGCCGCGACTTTCAACCTATGTCATTAACAATAATAACCGGACCAGTACCAAGTTCATGGCAGATGGGTCCTTCCTCCGGCTGAAATCACTGGAGATCGGATATTCATTGCCGCGGCGCATTGTGGAAAAGGTAAAAATGACACAGGCACGTTTTTATGTGAACGGAACGAATCTCTGGACGCTCAGCAACTTCAATCTCTGGGATCCCGAAATGGGAGGAAACGGATTGGGGTATCCAATCCAGATGGTAGTCAACGGTGGAATTCAATTGTCATTCTAAATTACAAGCGATCATGAAGTTACTGTATAAATATACGATAGTATCGTTTTTCCTGGTGTCAGGGTTGTCATCATGCACCGATTTCCTCGATGTTGTTCCGGACAACGTTGCAACAATCGAGAATGCTTTTTCCGACAGGTATACAGCGGAAAAATACCTCTATACCTGTTATTCCTTCCTCCCCAATTACGGATCAGCCTGGGACAATCCCACGCTGCTGGGTGGCGATGAGGTCTGGTATCCGGATCGTCTGAATTACAATGCGGCCCTCCGTATCGCGCGGGGTGAACAGAATATTGTGAGTCCCCTTTTCGATTTCTGGGGAGGCGGCAATGGAGGAAAACAACTCTATGTGGGGATCCGTTCCTGCAATATCTTCCTGGAGAAAATAGGAGGTGTACAGGACCTGCCCGATTATGAAAAGCGCCAGTGGATTGCAGAGGTGAAATTCCTGAAGGCCTATTTCCACTTTTACCTTATACGCATGTATGGTCCGATCCACATCACTGATGAAAGTGTTGCTGTATCGGCCGAAACCGAAGCAATCAAGGTACAACGGGATCATGTGGATTCGGCTTTTAACTATACTGTGAACCTGATGGATGAAGCCATTGCTGATCTTCCCCTGCAGCGTGATCTACCCAGTACTGAACTGGGAAGGATCACCCAGCCCATTGCCATGGCCATCAAGGCCAGGGTACTGGTTACTGCAGCAAGTCCGCTGTTTAATGGCAATCCCGATTATGCAACCTTCGCCAATAAGGATGGTGAGACGCTTTTCAGTACAACCTATGACAAGGCAAAGTGGGAAAAGGCAGCGGTGGCCTGTAAGGAAGCAATAGATATTGCGCACCAGGTAGGACATAAGTTGTTCGACAAGGATGAACTGATCACCGTGATGGACTACAATGACAGTCTCAACATGAAATTGTTGTTACGCAGCAGGATCACCAAGCGGTGGAACCCGGAAATTATCTGGGGAGGAACCTCAGGCATCGTGGGTACGCTGCAGTACGAGGCACAGCCGAGGTTGTACGCGGCGGTTTCCAACCCGGTGGCAGCCAGGCATGCACCAACCCTCCGGATCGCAGAACAGTACTATACGAAAAACGGCGTCCCGATCAGTGAGGATGTGGAATATGATTACGGGGGAAGATTCAACCTGAGAACCGTGCAGAGCGATCACCGCTATTTTATCGAGTTTGGTCAGCAAACTGCCGCTCTGCACTTCGACCGCGAATACAGGTTTTATGCTGATATTGCACACGACCGTTCACTCTGGTTCGGTAACGGGAAGACGACTGACCAGGAGGACAGTTGGGCCATTCATGGCAGAAGGGGAGAATATTCCTCTGTATTTGAAGTGACGCAATATTCGGTAACCGGGTACTGGGCCAAGAAACTCTGCCACATTGAAAACGAGATCCGGGATGGCAACTGGTACTATACCATCAATTATCCTTTCCCGGTGATCCGGCTGGCAGACCTCTACCTCTATTATGCCGAAGCACTGAACGAGGTGAAGGCCGGTCCGGATGAGGAAGTATACGAATACATCGACCTGGTGCGCGAACGCGCAGGGTTGCAGGGTGTCGTGGAAAGCTGGGCGAATTATTCATCCCAGCCCGACAAGCCGGCAACCAAGGCAGGGTTGCGCAAGATCATTCAACACGAACGGTTGATTGAAATGGCATTCGAGGGTGCAAGATTCTGGGACCTGAGGAGATGGAAACTCGGTCAGGAATACATGAACAAACCTGTAAGGGGATGGAATGTGCTGAAAACCGATGTACGTGAGTACTACCGTACCAATACACTGCACTTGCAGTCATTTTCAGTACGGGATTATCTCTGGCCCATCGAGGAAAACGAGATTGTACTTAACCCGAGCCTGGTGCAGAACCCCGGATGGTAGTAGGCTATTCATAAAAAATTATTAAAATATTGCAATATGAGAACTAGAAAACTTTGGAATGTCTTGATCCTTGCATTGTTGCTGTTTCCCGGCTGTGACGAAGGCCTGGAAATGCCGGTCAAAATGGATAGTGTTCCCCCGGGTCCGGTTGTGATTGAGTCGGTTGTACCCGTTGCCGGAGGATTCGATGTAAGCTATGTACTGCCGGACGATGAGGACCTGTTGTATGTAAAGGCAGAATTTAAACCTTCTGATACCAACACCTCGGAAGTAAAGGTTTCCTTGTATCGCAACGATCTGTCAGTACTTGGGTTTGGAGATACATTGCCCAAAACAGTTACGCTGTATGCTGTCGACAGGAGTGCCAATGTTTCGGAGGGTACTTCATTCACGGAACAACCCCTGGTGGATCCCGCTACTTTGATACAGCGGTCCATCAGGATCGAACCGGACTTCGGTGGTGCCAAATTCACCTGGCAGAATCCTACGGAGGCGCCAGTGGCCATTCTTATTTTTGCGCAGGATTCAACCGGAGAGCTGGAGAATGTCCATACCATTTACACTTCCACCATGGAAGGAAGATATTCACTAAGAGGGTATGAACCCGAACCCACTGCTTTCTATGCATTGGTGAAAGACCGGTGGGATCACCTGACCGCACCAAAATACCCGGATACGGAAGACAGAATGATCACGCCCTTTTATGAGGCGAAACTGGACAAATCGAAATTCAGAAAGGTGATTTTGCCCACCGATACCAACTGGGATGCATGGGAAGGCAGGTATGAAAGCGCTTATGACAATGATTACCAGTCATTTGTTCATTCACAGGGAGACCATCCCATGCCACAGATCTTCACGGTCGACCTGGGTGTTAAAGTGCGTCTGAGCAGGTTCAAAGTGTTCCAACGCGGACTGGAACAGGATTGGTGGGCATTTACCCACGGGAACCCGATGGAATATACCGTTTACGGGGCTATGGACCTGGGCAATGGGGAAGGTAACCTGGCAGACTGGATCAAGCTGCGTGAATGTGAATCATCCAAACCTTCCGGATTGCCAGCTGGACAGGTAACTGATGAGGATATGACTGCCTTTTATAACGGGGATGAATTTTCGTTCGAGGTTCCAGTTGAGATCAGGTATTTCAGGATCGCGATCCATTCCACCTGGGACGGTGCCGGATTTATCAATTTTTCAGAACTGGACTTCTGGGGGGATATCATCGAAGAATATAATTAGTTGTAAAAAAGCGTACTTATGAAGAAAAATATAATAACAACCAGCTTGGTCATACTGGTACTCGCGGGCCTTTTCTCCTGCGAATCCATGGACGAATTGCATTACCAGTTCATCAAAGACGGCGAAGTCCGGTACACGACCAAAATGGATTCGGTGAAGACTTATGCCGGCGACTCCAGGGTGCTGATCACAGGTATCCTGCAGGAGGCAAGGGGCGTTGAATTTATCAAGGTTTTCTATAACGATAACCAGGACTCTGTTGTGGTGGATTATGAACGGCAGAGTGACCTGGATTCCATCGAAATCATGATCGATAACCTCGATGAGAAATCCTACAGTTTTAATATTTACACAGGGAACAGTCTTGGCGACAGATCCATCAGGGTACCCGCCTTTGGTACTGCCTATGGTGAACTCTACCGTAAGGGCCTCCTGTCACGTATTGCCAACTCCTTTGAGATCCGTGGAACAAGCAATATTGCCATTGACTGGCTCAATTCCGATGAACTTGAGCGTGGCACGGACCTGGTGTATGCAGACCGGGAAGGCAATACAGAAACTGTCTTTGTTCACCAGGACAGCAGTGAAACCGTTATGCTGAATTTTGGAGAGGGCATTCAGTTCCGGTCATGGTATGTGCCGGAGCCCACCGCGCTCGATTCTTTTGTCTGCGAGTGGAACGAACTGGAGATCGGGATCTATGAATCGGAAGGAGTCTTTGTTCATCCGATTACCGGCGAGCGTGCGTTTGGTCACCTGAAAATTCTTGAGCGTACGGGTCTTACTGTCTACGAAACAGAGTTTGCCGACCTTGCTTCCTATGACTACCGGATGAAACTGAAGATCAACGAGGACAATACTGTCGAGGTGATTTCTTCCGGAAGTGCACCACCATGCGAACCCGATGGTGAGAGTACCTACGACCCGGTGACTGAAACGTTTACGCTGAGTTACAAATACAATACTACAACCGGGTACAGGTTTATTACAGAAACCATCGCAAAGCGTTAACATTCTGGTTTAATGGATAAAGAAGCTGTTGTACTGCTGATTGCATTGCGACAGCTTTTATCTGTAACAGGATACCGAATGCATCTGTCTGATCCTAAGGATCGGACTGGCATGTTGCATTGTGGAATCTATTCCGTGGCGATTTCCAGGATAATCTCTTTATCCAGCAATTGTTCCAGGGGTGAGCGGTACTTCATCTGTTTTCCTGTTTCGACAGCTTCCTGGAGGGGAACTCCGCGTTCCTGAACGAGGTAGGCGATGAACAGGTAGGTAGCCCTGCGGCCGCTGCTGCAGTGGATCAATGTAGGTGTGCCTGTATCCAGTAAACTGTTGAATTCTGCCTGGTTTTCAGGGGTAAAGCCTGGACCGTTTTCAATGGGCAATTCGATGTAACTGAAACCAAGTTTTTCAGCCACGAACTTTTCATCGTATTCCTCTTCCCTGAATACTTCATTTTCTTCCTCTGTCCGCAGGTTGACAATGGTCCTGATGCCCTGGTCCTTCAGAAAAGTGAGCCTCGCAACTTCAGGTTGCGCCGAGATATAGAAATCATGATACCTGTAGAGATCTTCAAAGGAATGTACCGGGACGACTTTGTATGTCACAGGGGGAGGACTCTGTGCCTGGAGGATGGGTATAATGATGCTAAACAGAAGAATGAAAGCTGCAGCTTTATTCATGTGATTCATTTGTGCAAAAATACTGAATCTGACGGCAATACCTGCATCGGGGGAAATTAATCTTCGCAGCAAGTGTTTTTTTTTTATTTTTGGACCATGAACAAAACAGACAAGCAGATCCTTCTTGAAATTATGGCCGGAGCGTTCAGGGAAAGCGACCGGTTGCGCCCCATCCTCCGGAAAGGCAACACGGAAAAGCGACTGAAGATCATGGCGGCCTATGCATACGACCTGGCGTTTAAGTTCAATGGTGTATACCTTTCTGAAGACAAGACCACGGCGATTGTATACTGGCAGCAAAGTAAATACAAAAGGTCGGTGAAGGACTATTTGAAATATGCTGTGATGTTCCTGCGGACCCTGAAACTGCACAAACTGCTGGAAACGGCACGACGTGAAAAATACGTCGAAAGCCGTCGGCCCGACCTGGATGATTACATTTATGTCTGGCTGCTCGGTAAGGATCCGGAAACCAACAGTATCCGCGGCCTTGCCGATATCCGGGATCACCTGAACGACCTGGCCCGCAGCCTCAATATTCCCATCCTCATTGAAACCACTGTCGAAAAATTGCTGAAACTATACCGCTATGTAGGCTTTGAGGTGTACGATGAATTTTTCGACGAGACCATCGGGATGCCGGTGTATTTCCTTAGAAAAGATCCACCGGAATAGCTGTTGACTTTCTTCGGAATTTTTGAGTTCCTGTTGACTTGTCGATATCCTGTTGAATTCCTTCCCCAATTGTGGTAATCCGTTACCTGATTTTCTATTCCGGGCAACATTGATGTGCCCGCATCAATCTTGCCCTGTCCCACTGTTATAAAAGGAATCGCGCTGAACGAACCTTTTTGGCATGATATTCTATTGATACTGGTCAAACTTTAAAAATATTCGCCTATGAACTTAAGGGAAATGCATTGCGAACCAGTCCTCGCAGGAACTGAGCCGCTGAATAAGGAGAAGATACAGGTCTATATGGAACAGTTGCCGGTTGAATGGCGTGTTTATGACAACAAGCGCCTCACCCGGGAATTTCCTTTTGAAAATTTTCAAAGGGGGATGGCTTTTGCGCAGGAGATCGCGCGGCTCGCCGAAGAGGAGCAACACCACCCCCTGGTCTGCGTCAGCTTTCCCAAAGTCGAGGTGGAACTAAGCACACATGACATAGGCGGCCTGTCCAGAAATGATTTTATCATGGCTGCGAAAATCGATGAATTATAAATATTAACCTAAAAACCAAATGATTATGAAGATGGTAAAAGTTATTGAAGTGATTGCTTCATCCGAAAATGGATTTTCAGAAGCAACCGAGAATGCTGTCAAAGAAGCAGCAAAAACAGTGAAGAACATTCGATCGGTTTACATCAAAAACATGAATGCGAATGTTGAGAACAACGAGATCGTATCCTATGCAGTGAATGCGAAGATCTCATTTGAGATCGAATCATAGCTATTTGACCCGATCATTCAGCACATGTAACAACAGTAAAAATTAAAAGCAGACATTATGAAACGATTAACTTTGATTATTACCATGCTTTTTACTGGTTTTGTGCTGATCAACGGACAAACAAAACCAGACGACATAGACATTGTTGACGCCATTGAAAACGAATTCATTTTCGATCATGCCGTGAACAACAACAAAGTTGATGTTACGGTAACCAATGGTATTGTTGAACTTACGGGAACAGTAACTAACCTGAAAGCCAAAAAAGCCGCCGAAATGCTCGCTGAGAATACCTATGGTGTGTCAGGTGTTACCAACAGGATCAAGGTGAAGACCGAAGATATTGAGGATAGCGAGATACAGGCTGATATCAATGAAGCACTATCGGATAATGCCATCACAGAAGCCTGGGATATCGGCGTATTTGTACAAAATGGCGTGGCCACACTGGCAGGACGCGTAGACAGCTACCTGGAGAAGACTTAGGCAGAATGGGTTGCCAGTAACGTGGAAGGGGTCAATGAAGTCAACAATAACCTGGAGATCAGTTATCCATATGGGTATTACTGGTATGGAAGCTATCCTTATTATGACCTCTTTATAACACCTCCGGATAACTACAGCATCATACCCAACGATGAACGTATCAAGACCCAGGTTTCCAGGGAAATCTGGTGGAGTCCGTATGTGGACCGGGACCAGGTAACGATCACCGTGGAAAACGGGGTCGTCAGCCTCGAGGGAACCGTCGACAGTTACCGGGAATACAGGGAAGCAGCTAATAATGCCTGGGAAGGTGGTGCTTACGCTGTTGAGAATGAACTTGTAATACAATAGCTGTAAAATCATGGCATGCGGATCGCATGCCCATCCATCATTTAACCGTGCATCACCCGGACGTGCATCAGCGTATTATTTTGAATTCTCTCCTGTTACATTCCCGGCATTTCCCTCATCAGAAACTTCATTTCCCTCATCAGAAACTTCATTTTTCCCATCTGAAACTTCATTCAGCATGCTGGGCGGCAGGTTCTTTTTGGTCTTCACCCCAAGGTCGCGCAATTTTTCCGCCTGTCCGATCAGGTTGCCACGCCCTTCCTTGAGTTGTCCCATGGCCGCATTGTAGCTTTTTTGTGTGCGGTCGATATGGATTCCGATGGACTGTAAGCTGTCAACAAACCCCACGAACTTATCATAAAGTGCCGCTCCACGATCGGCAATATCCAGTGCATTCTGGTTCTGGTATTCCCGTTTCCAGAGGTCGGCAATCATCTTTAATGCCGCGATCAGATTCGTAGGACTGATAAACAGAATCCGCTTGCTGTAGGCATAGTGCCAGAGGTCAGGATCATTCTTCAGGGCCAGCAGGTAAGCCGGTTCATTGGGGACAAACATCATTACGAAATCCAGCGAAGATGTAAAATCCTGGTAACTTTTGGCGCTGAGTTCATCAATGTGGGTGCGCATGGATTCCAGGTGTCCTTTCAGGGCAAGTGCCTGCACCTCCGGGTCGTCTGATTCTGAATAGCGTGTATAGGCAGTGAGGGATACTTTTGAGTCAATGATCAGCTTGCGGTTGTCAGGATAGGCAATAACCACATCGGGTTGCAGCTTCCGTCCCTGCTCGTTTTTAAGCAGGCTGCCATCCTCATCTTTCAGGAATTCCTGCACAAAATATTCCCGGTCCTTTTCCAGTCCGGACTGCTCCAGGATCTTTTCCAGGATCATTTGGCCCCAATCGCCTTGCGCCTTTGAACTGCCGCGCAGTGCATTGGTCAGATTGTTGGCCTCTTCACTTACTTTTTTATTCAGTTCCACCAACCGCTCCAGTTCCTTTCCCAGGGAGAAGCGCTCCTTGGATTCCTTGTCATATACCTCTTCAACCTTCTTTTTAAAGGTCGAAATATTTTCGCCAAGCGGCTTCAGGATCATTTCCAGGTTGTCCTGGTTTTGCTTCGTGAATTTGAGCGTCTTGTCATCCAGGATCCTGTTGGCAATATTCTCAAATTCTGTATTGAACTTTTTGCCCAGTGCCTCGATCTCCTGTTTCTGGGTATCCAGTTTTTCTGTTAATGCCCTGTTGTTAGCCTCTGAAACAGCAGTCTGCTTGTTGAGTTCGTAATATGCTTCCGACTTTTTTTCGGCCTCGGTTTTCAATACTTCAATCTCTTGCCGCAGTTGTAAAGCCTGCTCAGCAGATGATTCCAACCTGGCTTTTTGCGTAGCTATTTCACCACGGGTAAGCCCAAGTTCAGCCGTTAATTTTTCGTATTGAGATCTGGGGACAGACGAAGACCTTGCAGCGAGGGTAGCGATCACATATCCTGCGATTCCCCCGATTACCAGTCCTGTAATAATATAGATGATTTCCATTTCCTGTTCTGTTTAGCAGGTCCCGTTGTTATGGTTTTACTTGTCCGTTTCCTGCACTTTGTCCTGCTCTTTCTCAATTACCAGGCGTGTGCGCGGCAGGCTTTCAGGATAGTGTTCCTGGAGGAAGCTGATCAGTTTTTCCCTCACGCTCACACGCAGGTCCCAGGCCGTGGGTGAGTCGATTGCACTCATGAGCGCCCTCACTTCCACCGTTTTTTCAGTGGCATTGGTGACCTGCAACACATTTACCTTGCCGTCCCAGTTACTGTCAGCTTCCAGGATACGTGTGAGTTCTGCCCGCAATTTGTCAAACGGCACCGTATAATCAGTGTAAATGAATACAGTGCCCAGGATATCTGCCGATTCGCGGGTCCAGTTCTGGAACGGTTTTTCAATGAAGTAGGTGGTGGGGACCACCAGCCTGCGTTTGTCCCAGATGCGCACAATCACATAGGTGAGATTGATCTCATCAATCCATCCCCATTCACCTTCCACGATCACCACATCGTCGAGCCGAATGGGTTGGGCAAGCGCGATCTGGATTCCTGCCAGCACATTTGCCAACAATTTCTGTGCAGAAAAACCGAGTATGATCCCGGCAACCCCGGCAGAAGCAAACAGGCTTACACCAATTTGCCTGATGCTTTCGAAGGTCATGAGGGCGATACTGAGGGAGATAATAATTATGATCGTGATCAGGATTCTTTCAATAATCCTGAATTGTGTGGTAACCTTCCTTGCCCTGAGGTTGTCCTTCTCGTCAATGTTGTGTGGTCTGAGCAATAATTCCTTCCCAAGTTTAATGGTACTTATGATCAGCCAGGTGGCAGCGAATATGATGACCACTTTCAGGAAATGCAACAAGTATGTAATGAACTCATATTCTCCATCCCAGGCTGAGAAAACAATGCTGAGCGCGATGCTGAGCAGAAAGACCAGCAGGGGCGTCCTGAATTTTTTATGCGTGGTTTTTTTAAGCGGATTGTCCTCCCGCTTACTGAATTTTTTGATCAATACGATTGACACAAGGTATACTACAATTGCTGTAACCAGAATCAATGCGCTGATGATCAGCATGTTTTGCCAGTTGTCGCTTTTATTTGAGATCAGTTCTTCAATCATTTTCGGTTCAATAATTTTACAGGCAGGCCAGGGGACCGCAGCCTTATTCAATCGGGGTAAGGACCATATTCCGGTAGGCCACTTTCCCGTGATCACCCTGCAGGTAGATGGGGCCCGGTTTGAATTCATCAGCGCGCATCGCTCCGCCTGTAACGCCCCTGACAGGCTGGTTGTTGATGATCGGGATACCATTCAGCACCACTGTCACGTGCCGTTTGTACAAGGTAATATCCAGTGATTGCCATTCGCCGGCCGGCTTTTCTGCTGCCACGGAGGGAGTGATCCTGCTGTAGAGGGCTCCCATATTGTGAGAATTCAATGGTTTGCCATAAGTATCGGCCACCTGTATTTCGTAAATTCCCCTCAGGTATACACCGCTGTTACTGCCTTCTGGCACGTTTACTTCAAGGGATAAATTGAAATCACTGAATGTTGCCTTCGTACGCAGGTTCCCGTAATGGATATGTGATTCACCCTCTTTCTGTACGGGATCGTTCTTCAGTATTCCTTCTGTATCGCTCCATCCATTTGCAGCGCCTTCTTCCAGTAGTTCCCAGCCTGCCAGGCTGTTTTCTGCGATCAGGGTCACCGGATCTCCGTAGCTGATGGAGGATAGATCCGGTTTTTCGCCAGGCTCCGGGAGCCTTTTGCCGGTGAACGTAACTTTTTCGTAATCGATAACATTGTTTCGCGGAAATATGGCTGTACCGGTTATTTCATTGTCATTTGTTTTTTCAATCTTCAGTGTGCTGATGGCATGGTGGGTTCTGACTGGTTCATCGTTGGCATTTCTTTCCCTGACGAGATCACGGCCACGCGTGACCATGAGGTTGCCTTCGGCCATGAAGACAAATTCCACCGGGCTTACACTTCCTCCCCGCCATAACAGATCCGCATCAAGATATCCTTCTTCCTGCCTGACTTCCAGCCACCCTGCAGGACTGTTTTCGTAGTCCAGGTCCAGGGCCCAGGCACCCAGATAGTAATCCGGCGATACATTACCTTGCGTCGGTGTGGGAGTTTCGACATTGTTGCCACACGCTGTAAGGGCAATTGCAGCGAGTACGATCAAACACTTTTTCATGCGAGATTGACTTTGTTGGTTTCGATAAAGGTAAGCGGAAATGAACAGAATTAAAAACGGGAAGTAAGATTTTCCCATGCCTGCTGAAGGATCCGGCTGTCTCCTCCGCCGGGATATAGTTCGACTACTGTTCTGCCTGCCATCATCCTTTCTGCGGATTATTTCAGCGCATTGAGCCAGGTGTTTGCCATCAGTTGTGCTCCTGCCATGGAGGGATGTACACCATCAGCTGCCCAATAGGTAGCAGGGGCGAGTGACAAAGCATTATCGAAGGCTTCCTGGAAGGGTACCCAGGTGGCTCCAAATTCAGCGGCGATCGTGGCAGCACTTTCCTGGTAGGCACGGAAGGGTTCAACCCATGATGCATCCACGGCACTGGTCTCCGTGAGTATAAAAGGCTGACAGATCACCAGCCTGACATCCGGCAGGGCAGCGCGGGTCCGCTTTAGCAGGCTGCGAAAATCCTTGGCATAGGTCCCTGCAGTTCCGTCATACCTTCCCTGTCGCATGTGCCAGTAATCATTCACGCCGATCAGTATGCTGAGTACATCCGGTTCCAGGTCAATACAATCCTGCTGCCACCTTTCATCCAGCTGGTACACCTTGTTTCCGCTGATGCCGCGATTGTAAATGGTAAGCGCTTTGCCGGGCAGTTTTCCCAGCAGCTCAGAGGCTGTCAGCATGGCGTATCCATCCCCGAGGGCAGCAGGATGATTGAACTGTCCGTTTTTCCGGTCCCTGTGGGCATCGGTGATGGAATCCCCCTGGAACAGGATTGTGTCGCCCTGGCCAAAGAATTTTTCATATTCCGCTGAGGAGATGCTGGCAGGATTGCATGAAGGAGAGAAGGCAGAAAAACCGGCGATAGCTGCTGCCCCGGCACCTGCGGTTTTCAGAAAATACCTTCTGGATGGACGGTTGTTTTCGTGTTGTTCCTGCATCTTGTTTTTGTTTTAAATATACACAAGTTTTTTATCTTCCTGCCTCCAAAATAAACATTAACTTTGACAGGGAAATGATGCGGACCTCAAGGTTTCCATTGATCAGGATACGTTCCCTGTCACCCATTTGGGCTGATCCATCAAGTTTTTGGAACTCCCGGAAACAAAGGGGTAAATAAAACGTATTTTCAGATGAGCGGGGGTGATTATGTTTCGCCGGGAGTTGCGGGTTTCTTTCACGGATGTCAGCCTGTGCGGATGACCAGGGGGAATCGATAAGTTATTGAAAGCAATATGTCAGACAGAAAAAAAATACTTGTATGCGAGGATAACAAACTTACCCAGCGGGTGCTGGAGGTGGCCTTGAAAAGTATGGATCATGAAATCCTGGTGGCGACCGACGGAGAGGAGGGCATACGCCTGATCAAGGAGCATGAGATCGGGTTGATCATTACTGATATCAACATGCCTTATAACAGCGGGCTGGAGATCGTAGCATTCGTACGCAAGAATTATGGCAGGAAAATTCCTGTGATCATTGTTACCAATATCAGTCTTGACGATACACGAAAGCATGCAAAGGAACTCGGAGCAGATGCCTATATCACCAAACCATTTGATCCTGATCAACTCCTGGAAATTATTCAATCCCTTAACTTTCCTGTGTAAAACAATGTGGATGTCAAGAATAAACAATATCCTCCTCCTCCTCCTGGTATTCGGCATGAATGCAGCAGCACAGGTAGGAACCACTGCATCACCTACCCCTCAAGAGCAATTCCTTCGCATCCGGACGCTGGTTGAGGCTGACCGCCTGGAAGAAGCCGAAGCACTTGCCTATGTGCTTCTGGAGGACCAGCCCGGGTATGACGATGTCCGCGTCTACCTGTCGTTGATCCACGGCAGGCAAGGAGAATATGAAACCGGACTTTCACTTGTCGGGTCGGTATTAACCAGGCATCCCGGGACTGAGGATGCACTCAGGGCCCGGAGCAGCCTGCTTTACTGGAGCGAAGACTGGTCAGCATTACTCGCTGCCAATTCCGAAGCTCTGGAAGTCATGCCCGGCGACCCGGATCTGCTGTACAAGCAGGCCATTGCTCATTACAAGCAGGACAACGGTGATACAGCGCTGGAAATCCTTGATCAGCTTCTTGAAGATGCTCCGCAAAATGACCAGGCCCTCCAACTGAAAGCACAGGTACTTGCCAGTGAACCTGCCCCGGAACTGTTTGCCAGGTACATGTTTGATCATTTCAGACAACCCTACAACAGGCGCTGGCACATGGTCACCCTGGGAGGAAACTACCCCATTGCCCCCGGCACCATATCCCCCTACTTCAATATGGGGCATTTTATCAGCGATGGAGAGACATTCCTCTCCACCACTGCATTCCAGCTCAATGCAGATGCATACCTTGACATTACCCCGAAAAACTATTTGCTGCTGGGCTACGGGATCGGTACCGGTACCTACCTGCCCAGGCACCGGGCAGCAGTCCACCTGTGGCAGGTTCTGCCTGCCGGTTGGTCAGTTTCAGCCGGGGCAAGGTATTTTTATTTTGATCAGCATTACCTTTTCTATGCACTGGGAGTGGATAAATACCTGGGAAATTACTGGTTTGACCTGAAAAATTATATTTTCAACAAGGCATATGGGGTTTCAGTATCCTCCCATCTTACTGTGCGCAGGTACTTTGAGAACAAGTACAACTATGTTTCGGCCACCATCGGCTATGGGACTTCCCCTGATGAACCTGTCACGGTGGTGGCTGACCTGCAGCGGCTCAATGCGCTTTCAGTGCGGATTGAGATCATGAAACAGTTGTCGGCAAGGACAAGATTTGGCGCAGGGGTCGGATATGCCTACGAGGAATACCCGGAGCAGCTTTTCAGGAACCGTTTAAATATGCAGGCAGGATTTTACTACACGCTGGATGGCAATTAATGTTAGAATGGATTTGAAAACGACATTCCACATAATGACTTTCGTACTGCTGCTGTCAGTTTTCCCTCAGCAGCACAGCGCAGCCATGTCTGTGATGCAGCAGGATGCTGCAGCGGTCAGCAGTGACACGATCCCGGCACAAGAGGAAACGGGCGGGGTGCAATCCGACGGAAACAGGTACACGGGAGTGTTTGCACGCATCTTCGATACCTTCGAAAAATCGCCGACGCTGGTGCTTATCCTGTATATCGTCATCATATACTCGATCATTACCCTGATCGTGCTGACTGTCTTTATTCTTCTGAACAGGTCAAGGATGCAAAAAGAACAGGAACTGCGGCAGGAACTCAATGAGCAATACCAGCAATTGCTGATCGACTACCTGTTTGATGAGGAACAACGCAAAGAAATATTCAGGAAGATACTGCGTATTGCCTCCAGTAATTTCCGCCGGCAGATACTGATCAACCAGATCATCGAATTGAGCGTGAACATGCAGGGAAAAGTCAGGGAGGACCTGAGAAACCTCTACCTTGATGTCGGACTGAAAAAGGATTCTTTGCGTAAGGCACACAGTAAAAAATGGCACGAAAACGTGAAGGGATTCAGGGAACTTGCCTATATGAATATCAGGTCTGCCAATGACAGGATCATCGAGTGCCTCAATTCCCACAACCAGATACTGAGGATGGAAGCACAGATTGCGCTTGTAAGGTTGTCCGAGGACAATCCCTACACTTTTCTGAGTTACCTGGAAAAACCCCTGGCCAAATGGGAGCAGATCACCATTCATGAATTACTGACACAGCACAATCTGAATGTGCCCGATTTCAATGAGTGGTTCGATTCAGAAAACCTGAGTGTTGTGAAGTTCAGCCTGCAGATGGTTGCCTGGTTTCATCAGAAAGAGGCCGTCGATGGCGTCATCAGGCTGTTGAATCACGCGGACGAAGAGGTCCGTATATATGCCATTCGCACCTGCGGTAAGCTGGGAGAGAAAAAAGTACTGCCGCATCTGCAGGAAATGTATGACCAGGCATCGTACAATATCCGCATGGAGCTCCTGAAGGCTTTTGCCCAGGTTCCCGATGAAAATTACCTTGAGTTTCTGAACGGGGTGCTGGACAAAGAAGATGATGTGCAATTGCAGATCCTGGCTACCAAGGCAATGGAGAATCTGGATGAGCCCGGCATATCCAGGCTGATCAAACTTATGAAGAAAAAGTCGGAATACAAGAATTACCAGATCATCATCAGGCATGTTCTGGACGGGAGGATTTACTGATGGGAACGTTCTGGACGATATTGGGCGAGGTAGTAAACAATTCGGTGTTTATACTGACCGTGATCATCTTTAGTACCTACCTGTCACTGATGATCTTCTCTGCCGTCTCGCTAAGAAAGTACTTGCGAAAAAACAGCTATGTAGACTATAATTCCATTATCACATCCCCCATTGCACCTACGCTTTCAGTGATTGCACCTGCCTACAACGAAAGTGCCACGATTGTTGACAATATCCGCACCCTGCTCTCTCTCTATTACAATAATTTCGAGATCGTCGTGGTGAATGACGGAAGCACAGACGACTCCATGGAAAAAATCATTGCGGCCTATGAACTGGAGAAGGTGAATTATTACTTCGATTACAGGCTGCCATGTGAGCGGATCAGGGGAGTCTATAAATCAAGGAACAGGTCGTTCAAGAAACTGGTGGTGGTGGACAAGCGGAACGGGGGCAAGGCAGATGCGCTGAATGCGGGTTTGAACGTGATAAAAAATGACCTGGTGGTGAGTATAGATGCCGATTCCATCATGGAGCCGGATGCCCTGCTGAAACTGGTCAAGCCCTTCCTGGAAGAAAAGGAAAAAAAGGTCATAGGAGCCGGAGGCGTCATTCGTATTGCCAATTCATGCGAGATATCCGGAGGACATATCAAGAAAATCCACCTCCCGGAAAAATGGCTCCCCAGGGCCCAGGTGATGGAATATACCCGGGCCTTCCTCCTGGGCAGAATGGCATGGAGCGAGCTCGACGGACTATTGCTGATCTCCGGTGCACTTGGAATGTTTAATCGCGAAATCGTCATCCAGGCAGGGGGATACAGTACCAATACAGTAGGGGAGGACATGGAACTGGTGGTAAGGATCAGACGCTACATGGCCGAAAAGAAACAACCGTACCGGGTCGAATATATTCCCGATCCGCTCTGCTGGACCGAGGTGCCTTCAGACCTTAAGAGCCTTGCCAGGCAACGCAGCCGCTGGACCAGGGGTACCATGGAAACATTGTTTAAGCACCGGAAGTTGTTCTTCCATCCCAAATATGGCAAATTGGGATTACTCGGATATCCTTACTGGCTTTTCTTCGAGTGGCTGGCACCTATCGTTGAGTTCCTGGGGATCGTGTGGTTCACCGTGCTTGCGATTACGGGGAGACTGAACCTGCCCTTCTTTTTACTGCTGCTTGGATTTGTCTATTTTTTCGCTGTCTCACTTTCTATCTGGTCGGTCCTGTTCGAAGAGATTACCTTCCATAAATATGAGAAGCGCCGCGATGTGATCAAACTCATGATCACAGCTTTCCTGGAGCCGTTTTTATATCATCCGCTCACCATGCTGATGAATATCAAGGGAAACATCGATAAGCTTTTCAGAAAAACCACTTGGGGAAAACAGGAGCGACAAGGTTTCAGCGGGAATTCAAAGCCCAAAAAAGGAACCAAAGCAAACAACGAGACATTGGAAAAAAAGGAAGAAATCGCTGGGGATCATTAACACCTGTCAAAGAAAGCTTCCGGGGCATTCGCACATACCCTGTAATCAGGGACCTGATACACACATGCATAAAAAAAAGAGGGGTGCAGTACCCCTCTTTGTACGGCGGGTCATCCGCTTATGAAATCTTGATTGCTTTTGCCGGCTTTGGCTTGACCTCTTCCCGCTTGGGAAGCGTAATGCTCAGTATGCCGTCATTGTATGCAGCTTTGATCTTGTCTGCTTCAATCACGTTTTCAGCAACATTGAAAGAACGCTGGAATGACTGGTAACTGAATTCCCTGCGGGTAACGGTTTCACCATCTTTCTTTTCAACCTCGTCCTTGCGCTCCGAAGCAATCGTCAGCCGGCCATTGTCATAGTTGATGTCAAAATCACTTTTTTTCATGCCCGGTGCCGCCACCTCGATCTGGTAAGCATCAGCGTCTTCCCTGATGTTTACTGCCGGCAAGGTTGAATTTGATCCGGCAAAATTGGTAGTGTTCCAATCCATCACATCTCCCTCAAAAAACCTGTCGAGTAAGGAAGGAAATGATGGTGCCCAGTTGTTGGATAATCTTGCAAGTGTCATGGTAATTCCCTCCATAATTTTTAATTAGACAATCTATTTTTATTCACATTGTACATTGAACAAAACAAATGCCATCACAATGATTATCTTTCTTTGTATGAATTATAATATGCAGTAAATCAGTTCATAACGGGAGATATGGCCAGGGTGTTTTTCCTTACGAGACCATTGTAAAAATGTCAGCATGACATGAACGTTCGTCAAAAAAACGTCAGATTGACAGTTAATGTTACGATAATTATATTACCTTCGCGGCTCGATTATAAGAGGACAAGGGAGACCCGAGTTTTTGTATACCGCATTTGCGTTCCCGGCCACGGGGTAAAATCCGATGATTTTTGTCACCAGCTTCCTTTTCGGATCGGTATATAAGAACATAACAATGAATACATTTAATGAAATGGGACTGGATGATCCCATTCAAAGGGCTGTCAATGAACTTGGTTTCGTTGATCCAACCCCCATCCAGGAAAAAGTAATTCCCCATATACTGGGACTTGATCAGGACCTGATTGCGCTTGCGCAGACAGGAACAGGAAAAACGGCGGCTTTCGGCCTTCCACTGATCCAGAAAGCTGACATGAGTGACAAATCTGTGCAGGCCCTGATCCTTTGTCCGACAAGGGAACTCTGCATGCAAATCACCGGCGACCTGCAGGATTTCTCAAAATATACATCGGGTTTCAATATTATCCCGGTATATGGCGGGGCACCTGCTGAAACGCAGATCCGGCAACTCAGGTCCGGAGGCCAGATCGTTGTGGGAACCCCGGGCAGGGTGCGTGACCTGATCGAACGCAAGGTACTGAAAGTAGAGAAGATCAAATGGCTGGTCCTCGATGAAGCCGACGAGATGTTGCAGATGGGATTCAAGGAGGAACTGGATGCGATCCTTTCCGGTACACCTTCAGAAAAACAAACATTGCTGTTCTCTGCCACCATGCCGAAAGGGGTATACCAGATTGCGAATAATTATATGAATGCCCCATTGGAGATATCCGTGGGAACCAAAAATGCAGGTGCCGACAATGTGGTTCACGAATATTACATGTCGCATGCTAAACACCGCTATGAAGTATTGAAACGGATTGCAGATATGCACCCCGATATCTACGGGATCGTATTTTGCAGGACCAGGCGCGAGACCAAGGAAGTGGCGGATAAATTCATGGCCGATGGCTATAATGCAGATGCATTGCATGGTGACCTGTCACAGGCGCAGCGCGATTATGTGATGAACCGGTTCAGGAAACGCCAGCTGCAGATGCTTGTTGCCACCGACGTGGCGGCGCGCGGACTGGACGTGGATGATCTTACACATGTGATCAATTACAACATGCCGGATGACCTCGAAGTGTATATTCACCGCAGCGGAAGGACAGGAAGGGCAGGGAAGAACGGGATTTCGATTTCCATCATACATACCCGGGAAACCGGGAAGATAAGGCAACTGGAGAAGATTACCCAAAAGAAATTCAAACGGGTGATGGTCCCCGGGGGAAAAGAGATCTGTGAAAAGCAGCTCTTCAACGTGGTCAATACCATGGAACAGGTGAAAACGGCTGATAAGCAGATCGATGAGTTCCTCCCGGAGATTTATAAAAAACTGGAATGGCTCAGCAAGGAGGATCTGATCAAAAAATTTGTTTCCGTTGAGTTCAACCGTTTCCTGGAATATTACAAAAATGCTCCTGACCTGAATGTCCAGGCGGACCAGCGTGATGAAAGAGGTAGGGAACCTGCAGCCAGGCGACCAGCGACCAGGCAGAACCGAAGTGAGAACAGGAAGGATGCCAGCGAAGACCGCAGACGGGAGGGACAGGATGCCTACAGCCGTTTTTATATCAACGTAGGCAGCAAAAACAACATCAATCCCACCAAACTGATCGGATTGCTGATGGATACCACCAACAACAGGCAGATCGAGGTAGGAAAGATCGATATCATGAAGGGTTTTTCTTTCTTTGAAGTGGAGAAGAACAATGAAGCGCTGGTGATGCAGTCCTTTAGCAGGAACATCAGGCACGAAGGTGCCAAGGTGAAGGTGGAATTGTCGGAAGGCCAGGAGTTGCCGGGCAGGGGACGTTTGGCGGAAAATTCAGACGCTCCCGGCAGTGACCGGCGTCGCCGGAAACAGCAGGCTCCGGCCTGGGAGGCCGACCTCCGGAAAAACGGCTATTCAGGATTCCAGGCAAAGGATACCTGGAACTCGGGCAAGAAGCAGGATTCCGGTACTGCGAAAAAGAAGCACAGGAAGGGCAGTAAGCCAAAATATTGATCAATATCCGGTGAATTAATTTTTTATGAGGTATTCCAGCCGCCTGCTTACCTGCAGGTGGTTGCGCACCTCTTCATTGATCCGTTCCGGGTCAAGTTCAAATACATAACCTGGTTCACCGTCCTGCATCAGTACGATCGAATTGAAGATTTGCAGTGCCTCTGTACCGTTCACCGATGCATAAAGGGCATCGGTCATCGTTTTTACCGGGCTGTCAATGCCAATAAGTCCCAGGTATTCAGCGGCCCTTACCCTGTTCAACAGCTCAGGATCGGTGGCAGTGATTTCCCTGGCTACCTGCACCAGTTCCCGGTCGGGGGTTGCAAAGCTGCTGCATACGACCAACGCCCAGTAGCGTGCCCGGGGATCCTCCGATCCGAGGCCAGACAGGATTCCGGACTTGGCATCGCTGAATTTTAACAGCTGGAGATTGGCCAGTCCGATATAGGAAACGATCTCTTCAATATGGTCACGCCCGAAAGCTGCAGGATCATCGAATGCCTGCTCAACCAATACATGTTCGGGGTAAAAAGAAAGGTCGGGCATGCTTTTGATCCAGTGATCCAATCCGTTACGCATACCGGTCAGAATTTCGCTATAAGCATGATCCCCTGCCAGGTTCCTGGTTTCAAGCGGGTCATTGTGCAGGTCGAACAGCATCTCGGGCGGACGACGGTTAAAGAAACGGGCCTGCAAGGGGGTCAGCTTTCCCTTTTTGAAGCGTTCCAGCCACTGTTGGTTGGCGAGCATAATATGCCTGTAGTTGGTCATCAACCCGTCAAACTGGTATGGCTGGTAACTCCTGATATATTTGTAGCGGCCATGGCGGTAAGAACGTACCATATCATATTTCTCATCCATGCGGTCGGCATATCCGTACGCCTCGTCCCGTTTGTTCACCTCGCTGCTGTTGATTCCTTTGCCCAGGAAAGGAACACCATCCATGGCCTTCGGAATATCCACACCCGCAAGGTGCAAAACCGTCGGCCCAAAGTCAACAAAGCGCACGAAACCATTTACGCTGCTGCCTTTTTCATTGTCGGTAAGATGCCTGTAATTATCCGGCACATGTACCACCAGTGGAACATGTAACCCCGTTTCGTAGAGGTATCCCTTGCTGCCCGGCAATACACCCCCGTGGTCCCCGAAATAAAAGATGAACGTATTTTCAAGGAGCCCTGCCTCCTCCAGCTCAGCAACCACCTGCCCTGCCTGGCGATCCATTTCCATGATCTTGTCACGGTAAAAGGCATTCGTGTATGTGAAAAGTGCGGTCCGGGGATGGATGGGGAAGAGGGAAAATGAAGTTGTATCTGTTACAGGTGTGTAGTCCTGCATCTGATCTTCCGTGAAATGCAGACGGCTTTCGTGGGTTGTGACAATGTTAAAAACATGAAAGAAGGGCTGTCCCTCAGCCCGGTTCTGCCAGTGAGCTGTACGCGACGATTCATCCCATACACTATCGCCTTTGATGATATTGTAATCTTCCTTGCTGTTGTTGGTGGTGTAATAACCGGCGCTGCGGAGGTACGCAGGAAACATTTCAAGACCACCGGGCATGGGCACCAGCTTCTCTCTCCTGTGATAGTTGGCGCCGATCCGGGGTGCGTAACAGCCGGACATGAGCGTGGAACGTGCCACGCTGCAGACGGGCCCGTTGCTGAAGGCATTGCTGAACAGTATTCCGTGTTCGGCCAGCGCTTCAATGTGGGGAGTGGGTGCCCCTCCTTCCGTGTAAAGGTCCATGTAATGAACGGAATTGTCTTCGGAGGTGATCCACACGATGTTTGGAGGTGGCAGCTCAGCGCCCGGTTTGCAGGAATGAAACAGCGCTGCCAGCAAAACAACAGCGAGGATGCTAAATATCTTTGGTCGCATAGGTTGATGGTTATGTTGCACAATTCATCGTTGCGCAATCTTTGGTTCGTTTGTTTGACTTTGCAAGATATTAAAAACTATACATCATGCTCATCAGCAACCTGGTGTTTGTGACTTCAACAATGTCTCCTGCAATATAGTTTACATCATAATCCGAACCATAGCGGGCACCGGTGAATTCAATTTCTGCACCAATCCTGGTATGTCCGGAGATGATCAGCAGCCTGGGGGCGACCCTGATCAGGGACTCGTTATTTGTGCCAAGTCCATATACCCTGTTACCGGGAGAGGACATCGGTTCCTTTGTCCCGATGTTTTTTGTTACACCTGCAAACAAGCCTGCCTGGAACATGGACCCGTTGGAATGGATTTCTCCCCAGGCAGAAATGTTCCGCAATGGCGTGTAGGATTATTCCCTGTGGTGAAGTCAACGATTTCTTTTACTGCGAAACCGCTGAGGGAGAGCAGGTCGGGAATATTTTCACCGTACCTTCCCTGCAACTTCCCGGTAAAAGGTGCCGTAACGATCTTTGTGAACAGAATCGTGGTGATGCCATGTACTTTTTCATCCAAGGCATAGGTATTGAACAACCAATCTGATTTTAGCCTGGGCACGATGTGCTTGTATGCCACTCCTGATCCAACCAGCACGGATTCGACGATGCCCTTGCCGTCTGAAGTGGCAAAATGAACCTGGAAATGCATATCGGGTACGTGGGCATTGCGCAGGCATTCAGAGCGAGCAGGATCATCAGGCTGACGGATAGCAGAAGTAGTCGTTTCATATCGGGGTATTTTGGGTTTGTTGTTTTGCAGGTGCTGGTATCTGACCTTTTTTCTGTTGCTATTGGTATGTTACAATTATTTTTCAGGCGGGGAAAGCCGCTGTATGATATTCACTTTTTTCTGGGGCAGTCCGAGCAGCAGGTTGAGATTGTTTTCTGCAGTGAGGTTCCTGTCCCATAGTTCCAGTGCCCTGGTATAACAAACCGCTGCCGAATCATACCTGGCATGGTGCCTGTGCACGATTCCCATGTTGGTATAGCTGACCGACAGGCGTCGTTTGACTTCTCATGCAGACTCCACGATCTTGCTGACCCGTTTTTCCAGGAAGCGTTCCTGCTGCACCGGATCGCATTGTTCAAGTCCGTCCAGGAACGCAACAGCAATTTGTTTCCGGCATCTGACAGGATCGCCATGACCGAACTGGTTGTATAAATACTGATGTTTGCTAAAATGGCAAGTGGTGCACCAAAAATGGCAAAATACCATGCATCCGGCCAGCGAAAATGCAACTGCCACAAGTTGTCTGATCAGTGCAAGCTCGGCAAGAGCTATTACAGTCACGATGATTGCCATCAGGACCGTACCCAGGCGGGCAGCCAGGAGTAATCGAATTTAAAATTCAAAATGAACAGGGGGACGATGAACGAAATAATGATGATCACATACTGGATCTGCATGTTTTTTGTCACCCCCAGTATCCCTGAGATCAGGGTATAGGCCAGCACAACTGTTCCGCCAATAATGACTGCCCATGTATATTCAATGCCAAGGATCCATCTGAACATCAGGCCAATTCCTCCACACTGGCCGACACAATAGGCGATTGAAATGAGGATCGCAATGATCGCTCACACCGCACGCAGCGATTGGGAATAATACCTGTCGCCAATGAAATCCGCTGCGGTGTATTTTCCATATTTACGAATCTGTCCTGCCATCAGGATCAGCAGCAACACGTAGCCGCCTGTCCATCCCACTACATATGCAAGTCCATGGTAACCGGAGCCATACATCAGGGCTGCCATGCCCAGGAAGGAGGCTGCACTCATCCAGTTGGAGGCAATGGCCATCCCGGATCCGACCCTCGAGATGCCTCTTCCGGCTGCATAATAATCATTGGTGACTCTGGCGCGAAAAATAATACCCACGGCAACGAACAGTACCAGGATTGTGATCAGTATGATGGCGGGTCCCAGTTGAAAACTGCCTGCCAGGTGGGTCGCCGCAGTAGCTCCTTGTGCAAATGAAGGAGTTACCAGTAATATGATTGGTAATATTGCTTTATTCATTTTATTCCGATTTAGTAGGGTTTTACAGATCAGTCTTCGATTCCCAGTAGCACGTTCCGCCGGTCGGCCCTTACGCAGTATAACCAGCACAGCCCTACGAACAGGATGAGCAGGAACACAGCGGAATAGAAATAATGAAAGGGGAATCCGAGGAATCTTGCATCAGTAAGAAAGGACTGGTTATGTACCAGGTATTTCTTCATGATGCCGGGAAGATCGCTCTTTGCCTCATCGGAAAGGGAATTGATGTTCCTGGTTGTCAGTTCAACGGGAAGAAGCACGTTCCTGGGATCTTTGCTTTCAAGGCCGAACACGGGAGCGGCACTTTTTCGAAGATTACTTTTTGCCTCAACATATTCCGGGTTCGTGATGTCGGTGATCCCTGCCTTGATTTCCTCAAGCGCTGCTACCTCCTCCAGCATGCAGCTGCGTTGCTCATCAGGTAGCAGTTCAAAGAATGACCAGTTCATGGAGACTGCAAGCAGCGACCGTTCGTCTTCCTCGATGGCAACTTTACCGTGTACAGACAACAGCGCAGTACCAAATGACTTCAGGTCACCTGCAGAGGCACCGCTGCTTTAGATGTTTTCCAAGGAATTTTCAAAAGCAGTGTAAGAGGGTTCAGGAGTGGGTTGCTCCAGTACACGCAGTGCGATCTGGAATCCGAAAATGGCAATGAACCAAATGGATGCAAGCCGGATCACCAGGTTGCGATTGAATCGCGCCTGTTCAGTTGTGGGTTTAAAAAGCTGATGTGATAGCCGTTTTCAGGGTCTTTCATGGTAGTTTGAAACTGTTATTCATATAACACAGAGGATAAATATATGTGAAAAACCGTGAACTTTGGTATAATCCCAATTTTTTTCTGGATTAATTTATTACCAGCTTTGTAACTCCCAACTTGTCCTTGCTGCAGTAATTCCGGGTTGCTTAACTTGCGGTCTCCCATCGAAAGGTATTGACTGCATTTGCCTATATTTACAACAGGATATTTATTTCTGTACATACAAAAGGAAACATGTATTGACATCAACCTTATTATGGATACAACCGAAATTCTGATCAAAGTCCGAAAGATCGTCAGGTCCATCAACCTGGAATCGAAGAAGATACAGAAAGAATATGGCGTGAGCATACCACAGGTGCTGTGCCTGAATTACCTGCAAAATGCAGCTTTATACCGGGCTACACAAGGTGAAATCAGGAAGTTTATGAACCTGAACTCAAGTACTGCAAGCGGCATCATCGACCGTCTTGAGAAAAAAGGATTGGTTGCCCGGCTTCCCAGGTCGGGTGACAAAAGGGTGGTGAATATCACACTTACATCCGACGGGGAGGAACTGCTTTCCCGGATACCTTCGCTTCTGCACGAACAATTATCAGAAAAATTACAGTACCTCGAACCTGAAAAACTGGAAATCCTGGAGGAAGGACTGGATACGCTTGTGACAATACTGAATTTACAGGAAGTTGAAGCGTCGCCCCTGCTGACCATGGAGGGGGATTTGAATGATGCAGAAAATGAATGATTTATGTATGCCTGCCACCCGGCTGTTGTTCCATGTGAGCAACATTTGCTCCATGTATTGCAGGCATTGCACACGCAAACGCAAGGTGGGAGATGTCGATTTTGTACCCACAAAGGACCAGTTGGGCAAAGGGATCGAATATATCAGGAAAACGCCCCAGGTACGCGATGTATTGCTTTCCGGGTGAGATCCATTCATGCTGCCTGATTCCAGGATTGACTGGCTCCTTTCGGAAATCAGCAGCATTCCACATGTGGAGGTGATACGCATCGGGACCAGGATGCCTGTTGTACTGCCTTACCGCATCACGGATGCATTGGTCAGCATACTGAAGAAATACCAGCCCGTGTGGATCAATACCCATTTTAACCACCCCTGGGAAATAACCACCTCCTCCAGGGAAGCAATCGCCAGGCTTGCCGATGGAGGTTTCCCGCTTGGGAATCAGTCGGTGCTGCTGGCTGATGTGAATGATTGTCCGCGCATCATGAAATCTTTGCTGCACAAGCTGGTGGAAAACCGGGTTCGTCCGTATTATCTTTACCAGTGCGACCTCGCTGAAGGATTGTCACATTTCAGGACACCCATCGGGAAGGGCATAGAAATCATGGAGAGCCTGGTGGGGCATACCAGTGGCTTTGCGCGGCCTACCTACGTTATTGATGCGCCCGGTGGGGGAGGTAAGATTCCGGTGATGCCCAACTATATTATTTCGTGGTCCACCAACCGTGTTGTGCTTCGAAATTATGAGGGTGTGATTACTACCTACAAGGAGCCGGACACCTACGAACCAAAATTTTGTGACAGGGATTGTGAGAAATGTAACCTCGACCTTGAACTGGGTGAAGGGGAGGAAATTGATTCAATCGGTATTGAGAAATTGTTGCAGGACGAAAACGATACGATTTCACTTGTGCCGGAGAACAATGAACGTATTCAAAGAAGAGATGAACATGCAGGATAAAATAGAGATCATTGGAACAAATTCAACCATACAACACGGCGAACACAACAAACGGATTTACCTTATCAAACTGGATGAACAGGATGTGGGCAGCATCACTTCACTGCTGACACTCCTGGCCAGGGAACGGGGCTATAGCAAAATATTCTGTAAGGTTCCGGCCTGGGCAGCACCGGTGTTCAATGCCGACGGGTTTATCATGGAGGCCTTTATCCCAGGTTTTTTTTTCGGAACGGAAGGTGTGTGCTTCATGTCAAAGTTTCTCAATTCCGACCGGCTGCTTGGAATTGATAACCACGCGCTTATGCAGTTTAGCAGGATACTGAAAACACATGCAACAATCGAAGGTGTGGCAGCAAGCAGGGCGGGTAACGAGACAGCTGTCAGGGAAAAAATGGCAGTAGAAGAAGATGTCCTGGCAGGAGAACGGGTTGCAGGTGCAGAAAAACCAGGCATCCGGATGTCCGGCTATGACAGAGGGAAGAGCCAGGATGACCATGGGGTCAGCGCCCTTGAGGAAAAGGATGCCGACGCAATTACTGAAGTGTACAAAAAGGTATTCAGGAGCTATCCTTTCCCGATCCATGATCCCAATTACATCAGGAAGACCATGCGTGACCACATCCGCTATTTTGGGATCAGGGAAAGGGAGGCGCTGGTTGCGCTCTCATCTGCTGAAATGGACCCTGCAGCAAAGAATGCGGAGATGACAGATTTTGCAACATTGCCGAAGGCACGTGGCAAGGGGGCAGCGTATCACCTCCTCGGGGCCATGGAAAAGGAGATGAAAACAGAGGGAATCAAAACACTGTATACCATCGCCAGGCTTAATTCATTGCCCATGAACAAGACTTTCCTGAAACATGGTTATGAATATTCGGGCACCCTGATCAACAACACCAATATCGCCGGAAACATTGAGAGTATGAATGTGCTGTACAAGCACGTAAATTGAAGCTATGATGAATTTAGGATTGAGATGCGGATATGCAGAGGAGTGTCCTGTTTATGCAGGCAGGACAGAAGTGAATCAGATGCCGCTCCATCTGTTGCGAAATGTATTTTGTAACCGTGGCAAAAAAGGATGGAAAAACTGTGCACGGCACAATTTGCTCGAACAAGGGAAGGAAGTGCGTGATGATATCCATCCTTTTTCTGAACAGTAGAACAACAGAAACAGTAAATTATGAGTCAACAAAAAGTATTAAAGGACCTTGATCCTTATGAAAGGAAAATGCTGAGCCTGCTGGAAGAAAGCGGGCAGATGAAATTCGTAGAGATCATTATGAGGCTCGGGCTTTCAGCCAACCACGGACAGCGTGTGCTGAATTCCCTGCTTGACAAAAAACTATTGGTCCATGGAGATGGATCCAGGTACATGGCTTCCTAACCCTGAACCACATGCATATATTTGACCTGCTCATCATCGTCGCCTACCTCATTGTGATACTCGGGCTGGTGATTTCCGCCTATTTCTCCGCGATTATGTCCACTGCCGACAGCTGTATGATGGCCGCTTCAGGTAACCTCCTTACCGATGTGCTGCGACAACACAACAACCACAGGGGCCTGAGGTATTCCCAGGTGATCACCTTCGCCATCGGTGCATCGGCCCTCCTGCTGGCCATGTCGATGGAAAATGTCCTGGAACTCATGCTGCATTCCTACGCGTTCATGGTGGCTGGAATGTTCGTGCCCGTTCTGGCGGCTCTCGTGCACAGGAGACCCGATCCTGTGGCCGCCTTCTATTCCATGATCACCGGCGGTGCTGTATCACTGACCCTGATCCTGGCAGGCGCCGACCTGCCCCTCGGCCTGGACCCGATTGTTTTCGGGATCGCGGGTGGTGCACTGGTGTATGTGCTTGTTGCTGTTGCGCGCATGAAAAAAATGGCCGCAATGCATGGGCAATAAAAACACCTGTTGAAATAACCATCAACTGGAAGCTAAGTAAGAAGGTTGCAGGGTAGTACCGACAGCCTATTCAATAATCAGGACCCGGTTTTTTGGATGTTTGACAGCGTACCTGAGTTCAAATTCGGTGGCAGCCGAAGGTGCTAAGTCAAATTCCCACTTGATCTCACCGGTCTCCCTGTCATGTGTTGCCCCCGAGATTTTCTGCACGTCCACTTCAATCTCATCGGATGCAGAGACAGGTACCTGGTCGATCAGCACCATGCTGATCTCCCTGTTCTTGTTGTTCTTTACCGTGGTCTTCCATGCCCTGGTTTCCTCCTTTTTCGTGCCGATGAACCGCTTGCTGGTGTAATCCCTGATCTTTTCCCTGCTGACAGATACTTTTTTATCCCTGCCAAGGGAAACCTGCAAGGTATCACTGGCAAACCTGACATCCAGGAGGGTCTTGCCCACGTAGGTTTCCTCGAAAAAGACATTGGCTTCACCTTCCAGCAGGTTGTACTGCTCCCAATCTACGATATTTGCGATCAGGAAGGCATCATTGTCGATCTTGGGGACACAATAGTACTGGTAGAATGCGGGCAGTTCCGAGACCTGCATGTCCACAGTGAAACTTTTATTGTCAGACTTTATGGTGTAGGGCGTTTCGATCTCAAATTCCACCGTGGTTTGTTTCTCTGTCCGGGCAACAGGGACCGGGATGCTGCTGGTTCCCCTGATTCGGATTTCATCATCTACTGCTATAACACCACTGGCTTTATTCTGCAGTGATCTTCGCACGCTTTTGTCTGATCCGTATCCGACCACTACGACTTCTTCAAGCGTCGCCGCACTTTCCACGAGTGCCACGTTCATAACTGGTCCGGAGATGGGCAGTGTCTGACTCTCAAAGCCTATAAAGGAGTAGGTGAGCTGGCTTGCACTGTTGGGAATGGTGATGGAATAATTTCCATCGAAGTCAGCCACCGTGCCGATGGTCGTTCCTGTAACGGCAATATTCGCTCCCGGTAAAGCACCACCCTCACTGTCCATTACCTTACCGCTCACACTGTTGCTTATCAGGTCGTAAGTAGGGGGTCGCAGGTTGTAGCTGAGATAATAGGTCTGCAGTTCCGGTGCCACCCCGGATACGTTCGGATCGGAGGAGGAAAATGCCAGTCTGACATTCTTCCAGTCCACCTTCGTATCCTGCCGCACATTTGCCTTGTAGATCAACTGCGCCGGGGTGGAGATATCCTTCACCCGAATATCATAGGAAGGGAACCAGCCTGCATTGCTTACCGTGTAGGAAACAGTGAAAGTATAGGTTTTTGCACTGACCGCATCCACCTTTACAAGTATCTCACCGGAAGGATACTGTTTTTTGCTGGAAAGGGCGCTGATCTGTTTTTGCAATTCAGCACTTTTCCTGTTGAGTTCCCTGAGGTTCTTGCTTCTTTCTATATCATTCAATTTGAGTGTGGTAAGTTGCTTTCCGTAAAAATCGGCCGCTTGCTGCAACGTGGTAACGCTCACTTGCTCATTCCTGCCTCCCAGGTTCCGGTTCTCCTGCAGGAAACCGATTTCCTCCCGGATAATCGACAGGTGGGTTTGCTCCAGCATAACCTGCTCATTGATCTCCTTGAGCGCTTTTTCCAGCTGTTGCAGTTCTTCGGACCTTTCCATCTCCTCCAGGTAGTTCTGCTGGTGATTCACCGAAAGGACCGTAATGTCGCCTTCTGCTTTCACCTGCAGGCTTTTTGCATCGATGAACGGTGAAAGTTTCACGAATTTTACCAGTGATTTTCCCTGGTCGAGTGCAATTGATTTTTCCCTGGTAACCTGTGCACCTTCCAAAAAGACAGTGACTTCACTTACTTCGGTCGTTACCTCTTTTTCAGGCAGGTCCTGCGCATAGCTGGTGCCGATGGCCAGGCAAAGGATTAGAAAACTGATTTTTTTCATTTGTTTTTGAGTTTATCAGAAGGATGCAATTTGTACAATGATTCCATAAAAAAAAGCAACTTTTTCAGCAGCCCTGTTTGAGCGGTTATCCCTTTCGAAGGGGATCGCGCTTTAGCATTCCCGCATAGAAGCAGGAATTTCAGCTGACAGGGATCACTTTCTCACTTGCATCAATACTTTGTGATCAGAAATTTCAGCTGACAGGGATCAGTTTTTTACACGCACCACCGTATTTGTGCGTAAAAATATTGAATGTAATACCTGTTCCCGCAAAAAATACATATTCCGTGAGCGCTTCCCTGTCTGTCGGGAATGCTTCCTTGTCTGCCGGGAATGCTTCCCTGTTTACCGGGAACACACGATAAGGTGTCTGTAATCCAGTCTGTTACGTCATCGGATAAGAGAACAGAGGCTCCGTATTCATCGCTTTCTGCTTCATCTCAAGGATCTCCTTGTCTTTCATTGGTTTGAAATCCTGTGCCAGGTCCAGGGCCATAGAGAACAGGTTTTCATCTCCCGGGGGAATGGCCGAAGTGACGGGGTGAGACAGGGTAAAACGCAGTCCTTTTCTTGCATCTTCTCTTTCTGTCAGGGGTTCATACCATGCCTTTCCGATCGTCCGCGCAGCACCCTCAGGCCACGGCCTGTACGCCATGGCTTTCAGTGCCAGGATGCCCATCTCTTTTTCCTTTGCCATTTCCATTACCTGCGGACCGAAGTTGCCATGGTACCAGCAGGCATAGTTGAAAGGAAAAAGGATCGTATCGAAATCAAAACGCTCCATCAGTGCGACAGCTGCTTCGACAGAATGTGCGGAAAAACCAAGGTGGTGCACCAGTCCTTCTTCTTTGGCCTGGAGAAATGCCTTCATGGCCCCGTTCTCCGAAAAAATGGTCTCCACATCTTCCATTTTGGTAACAGCGTGCAACTGGTAGAGGTCGAAATGGTCGGTGCGCATTTTTTCCAGCGATTCTTCGAGCTCCCGACGCGCTTCATCCCGGGTGCGTTTCCCCGTTTTACAGGCAAGGAATACATCCTTGCGATAGGGCTCCAGGGCCGGACCGAGCATCTCCTCGGCATTTCCGTAGGTTGGTGCAACATCGAAATAGTTCACTCCATAACCGATGGCTTCCTTTACACGTGCAGCGGCCTGCTCAGTGGTGGCATCCATGACAACGATACCGCCGAAACCGATGGCCGAGATCTTCCACCCCGTTTTCCCCAGGGTGCGTTTTTCGATTTTTCCTTTCTTTCGTTCAATGCCAATTGAAGAAAGGTCGGCCGGGAACATGCTTATCATAGGAATGGAAAATGCAGTTTTGGAAATAAAATCTCTTCTTTTCATGACGTTTTGTTTTAGAGTGTGTAAGTTATAAAATTCTGCTGAATTGAATACACAGGTTCTCGCGCATCTTATCCTGCATGTCAGGTTGCCTCTGCTGAATGTTTTTTCACCTGTCCGCTGCCTTCCGCCTCCCCGGTCTGTTGCGGGTCTGTTTCCACATGTCAGCAGCTACTGCTTTAAGGCACCTGGAAGTCCTTCCTTCACCTGTCCGCTGCCTTCCGCCTCTTCGGCGTGCATCGCAGTCCTGTTCTTGCCTGTCGGAACCCTTCGCTTTTAAAGATCATCGCAAGTTTGTCCTCACCCGCGTGCTCCCCGCATCACTGTTTTTTTTTACCTGGTTACTGATTTATACAGAATGATTCTGAATTATATCTAAAATGGTCCAAATGCCTCTGAGCAGCGCACTTAAATGATAAATTTGGAAGTTTTAAAAAAGGTGGTTCCAGGCGAAACTGTGAACCGCATCGACAAATATGAACAATTAAAGGATATAACAATGAAAATCAAATTATTAGCTGCATTTTTTCTTACCCTTCTTGCCCTGAACAGCAATGCACAGGAAGCAACAGCCTGGAGAAATGGCACTGATGGCCTTTATCCGGCATCCGGATTACTGGATGCCTGGCCCGACGCCGGACCAGCGGTTCTGTGGACATTCGAAGAACTGGGACAGGGCCATTCCTCACCGGTTGTTGCCGGCAATTATATCTATACAGCAGGCATGACAGACGGAACCGGGTACCTCTTTAAACTGGATATGGAAGGAAACCTGGTGTATAAAAAAGCCTATGGCCCGGAATATACGGAGAGCTTCTACGGTTCAAGGGGCACACCCGTGATCGTTGGTGACAGGATCTACTTCGTGAGTGGTTACGGTAAGTTGATGTGCATGATGGAAAGCACTGGTGAGAAAATATGGGAGGTGGATATGGTAAAGGACCTTGGCGGTTCGGTCATCAAATGGGGATACAATGAAACTCCGGTAGTGGACGGGAATATTATTTACGCTACACCTGGCGGGAAAAACAGTGTGGTGGCAATCGATCGCAGCAATGGAAAACTGCTGTGGAGCTGCCCCGGGAAAGGAGAGCTTTCGGCTTACTGTACCCCGCTGTTGTTTACCCATAACGGAAGAAAAATACTCTCTACACATACCGAATCACACCTGCTCGGTATTGATGCAACAACCGGCAAGGTGCTCTGGACACACAAACACCCCAATGAGTGGTCGGTACACGCCAACACCCCGATTTACTACGATGGCGACCTGTTCTTTTTCAGTGGCTACGGCCAGGGAGGCGGGAAACTGATGCTGAATGAAGACGGAACCAGTGTGGCGCTGGCCTGGACAACCCCATTTGACAGCAGGATGGGAGGTGCGGTCCTGGTTGACGGATATATATATGGTTCAGGTGATAACAGCCGCGAATGGCGTTGTATCAATTGGCAAACAGGAAAAGATGAATGGACCAGTATGGAGGTTGGCAAGGGTGTCACTATTTCGGCTGATGGAAAATTGTTCGGTTATTCCGACATGGGTGAACTTGTGCTGGTAAGGGCAACTCCTGTGAAGTTCGACCTTGCAGGCAAGACACGGGTGACCATTGGGTCAGAACAGCACTGGGCACATCCTGTCATCCATGAGGGTGTACTCTACCTGCGTCATGGAAAGGCGCTGATCGCCTATCAGGTGAAATGAGCGACATGTTTGGTTGAAAACGACAGGATGAATGACCAGATGAAGAGGATATGCAAATCGGCAGCTCATCCAGAATAGAGGAAGGACGAGGTCCTTTCAGGGCACGCCCCGCCATCTTTAATGGCAGGCTGTACGTCAGGCACGGTGATGCACTGATGGTATACAATCTCAGGGGACAGGAGGGTGAAATGCGTGCTACAGACAGTCAACAGATCTCTGAAAACAAAAGAACAGATAAATAAAGAAACCATGCACAGAAATCTATATATACTGATTATCCTGGTACTGGGAACACATACCACTGTTATTTATGCACAGGATGCACAATGGAGGGGGCCTGAACGGGACGGTAAATATCCTGCAACAGGATTGTTGAAGGAATGGCCGGAAAACGGTCCTGACCTGCTCCTGAAAAAAGAGGGCCTGGGCGGAGGATATTCCACACCTGTCATGTACGATGGAACCATTTATGTGACAGGAAGAAGGGATACGCTGGAGGTGATCACTGCAGTGGGCCTTGACGGTTCTGTGTACTGGGAAACCGTGTATGGACGTCCATGGATGGAGTCCTTCCAGGAAACAAGGAACACCCCTGCCATCGAGAACGGAAGGATCTATATCACCGGTGCCATGGGTACCGTGAACTGTATCGATGCCAAAACCGGGCAGATCCTCTGGTCGAGGAACACGCACGATGAATTCGATGCCGGCTTTCACAGGTGGGGAATGGCCGAATCTGTATTGCTTACTGAAGACGCAGTGATTTCCTCACCGGTCGGGGAAGAGACCGTGATGGTAGCACTGGACAAGGAGGATGGATCGGTGATCTGGAAGTCTGAACCCACCGGGGATGTCCGCTCCTATGTTTCTCCCCTGATGATCGAACACAATGGCAACCAGTTACTTGTGGCAACCACTTCCCGTAACCTGGCAGGGATTGATCCGGCTACCGGAAAAATTTTCTGGAAACTTGACCTGGTAACTGATTATACTGAAAAAGGAAGGCGCAACAGTACCAATACCCCACTGTACCACAACGGGGAGATTTTCGTTTCAAGCGGCTACGATGACAAAGCACTCATGGTAGCACTTTCCGATGATGTCCGTTCCGCAAAGGTGAAGTGGACCAACGACGTGCTTGACAATCACCATGGAGGACTGGTCCTGCTGGACGGGTATATCTACGGATCTAACTGGATCAGCAATGGTATGGGCAACTGGGTGTGTCTCGACTGGGATACCGGTGAAGTGATGTACGAAGAGGAATGGCGCAACAAGGGCGCTATGATCTATGCAGATGGCATGCTGTATGTCTTTGAGGAAAAACAGGGCCATGTGGGGCTCGTGGAGGCAACCCCGGAAGGATTCAATGTTGTGAGTTCCTTCCAGGTAAGTGATGGCAGGGGCCCGCGATGGGCGCATCCTTCCATCTACGACGATAAACTGTTCCTGCGCCACCATGATGTATTGCTTGTATATGATATTAAAGAACGGTAGGTCTTGAGATTAAAACCGCACATACTGATTCCCTACCTGCTGGCATTGGCAGGTGTATTTTCCATCGCATGGTGGATCACAAAGGATCCTGTGAAGGACCTCGTGGTGAGTGTGCCCGGTATGGACAACCGCGGGGAAGGGGTAGCTGTCAGCCTGGATATTGAGATCGGGGAGTTCTTCGAGCGGTTTGAGCGCAAGGGTTCTGACCTCACCGGTACCTGGCCCCGTTTCAGGGGAGAACATTTCGATAATATTTCACGGTCAGAGGTGGCCCTTATCGACGCATTTCCTGAGACAGGACCGGAGATAATGTGGGAGGTTGACCTGGGGGAAGGGCATGGTGGCGCCGCCATTTATGAGGGCAAGGTGTATGTGTTGGATTACGATGAGGAACTGCGTGCTGATATGCTGCGTTGCTTCGACCTGGTTGAGGGAACAGAGCTCTGGAGGCGATGGTATAAAATCCCGATCAAACGGAACCATGGGATGTCACGAACCGTTCCTGCCGTCACTGAGGACTATATTGTCACGATCGGACCCCGCGGCCACGTAATGTGTGTCGACCGCGAGGATGGTGACTTCAGGTGGGGACTGAACGTGGAGCAGGATTATGAAACGGAGGTGCCTTTCTGGTACACAGGGCAATGTCCGCTGGTAGACAACGACCTTGCGATCATTGCAACGGGCGGTAAAAACCTGTTCGTGGCAGTGGATTGTAAGACCGGGGAGTTTGCCTGGCAAACGCCCAATGAGCATCAGTGGGGCATGTCGCACTCCTCCATTATGCCCTACGAACTTGATGGTGTGAAAATGTACGTGTACAGCGCTATTGGCGGAGCCTGCGGAATTGCGGCGGAGGGGCGTGATGCAGGGAAGATCCTCTGGACAGCTCCCGACTGGAAGCACAATGTGGTGGCCCCGTCACCTGTTTGTCTCCCCGACGGCACAGTATTTCTCACAGCTGGATATGGTGCCGGCAGCATGGTGCTGCAGTTGTCGCGCAGCGGCGATGGATTTGCGGCCGAGGTGATCAGGGAGTACAGTCCGAAAGAAGGACTGGCTTCTGAACAGCAAACTCCCGTTGTGTTCCAGGGACACCTGCTGGGTATCCTGCCCAAGGACGCCGGCCCGCTCAGGAACGAACTGGTCTGCGTGCATCCGGATGATTTTACTGAAATCGTATGGGAAAGCGGACAAACGGTCCGGTTCGGTCTTGGACCTTATATGATTGCTGATGAAAAACTCTTTATCCTGGATGATGACGGCACACTGGTGATCGCACGTCCTTCCGTCAACAGGTACATCGAACTCGACCGGTACCGCGTTATCGAGGATGGCGCCGATGCCTGGGCTCCCATTGCTGTCGCAGACGGGTACATGGTGCTGCGGGATTCGGAAACAATGATCTGCATGGACATGGCTGCAAGCCGAAACAGATAGAATATGAAGAATAAATCGTTATCATTCATCGTCGTACTGATTATCGCTGCCATTATCGTGGTGATCGTGCTTGACTATTCAGCGAAACGTCCGGACCGGCTGGGGGACAATCCGTATGAATATCAGTTTGATGAATACAAGGAGGTGGATACCTCGCTGATCGGCTACCGGGAAACCAAAAATTTTCCGGTACGCGATTACAAGCCCGGGGCGCTGGATTTGTATGATAACCTGCTATGGATAGCTGGTGAACAGGTCCTGCAGGTGATTTCATTGGCCGGGGTGCAGCAGATGAAAACAGAAATCCAGGGCCTTCCCACATGTATTGAGGTCAATGACCAGGCGGTCTTTATCGGTTTCGAGGATCATATAAAAAAATACAGCCGGGAGGGTACCTTCCTAGCGGAATGGGATTCCCCGGGCAGCAAATGCGTATTTACATCGCTGGCATCTGCCGGTGAATTCCTGTTTGTGGCAGATGCCGGAAACAGGCGCGTACTGAGATATAATTTAGAAGGTGAATTGATGGGTCAGTTCGAGGGAAAGGCGGAAAGCAGCGCCGGACATGGGTTTATCGTACCCAGCGCCAGTTTCGACCTGGTGGTGAACAGCTACGACGAACTGTGGGTGGTGAATCCGGGGCGGCATGCCCTCGAGAATTACACAAACGAAGGCCAGTTAAGGGGGTTCTGGACAGCGGGCTCCATGAACATTGAAGGATTCAGCGGCTGTTGCAATCCGGCACATATTGCAGTGATGGAGGATGGCTCATTTGTGACCAGCGAGAAACATATGGTGCGGATCAAGATATATGACAGCTCAGGTGAACTGAAAACAGTGGTGGCACCACCCCGCAAATTCCTGGAGGAAGGACAGGCCCCCGAAGTGGTTGTGGATGAAAACGGTGTTGTTTACGCGCTGGATTTCGACAGGAACGTTATCAGGATTTTTGAAAAAAACAGGTAAGAAATGATGAACAGGAGAGCGTTTTTTGCAGCATTTGCAAGGATATCCATCCTTTCTGTGATGGCAGCAATGGTAGGCGTTTTTGTCTACCGCGACAAAGTCTCAGTACAGTCAGACTGCACACTCAATAAATTCTGCAATGACTGCGGTAAACTGAATAACTGCACCCTTCCGGGCGCACTAAAAGCAAAGGGTAATGGCAAGGGATAAGGAATACAACAGGCGGGAATTTATCAACAGGGGCGCCCGGTTCACACTCGGCCTGTCTCTGGCAGGTGTGGGCGTGGCGGCAGCGGTAAATGCCGGCAGTGAGAAATACCTGTGGCAGATCGACCCGTTTAAATGTACCCAGTGCGGAAGATGTGCCACCGATTGTGTACTGTCTCCATCGGCTGTGAAATGTGTGCATGCATACGACATCTGCGGTTACTGCGACCTTTGTGGCGGCTATTTCAAACCTGGTGTCACGGACCTTGATACAGGAGCAGAGAAACAGCTTTGTCCTGCTGCGGCTATTGAACGAAAATTCATCGAAGAACCCTATTTCGAGTATATCATCGATGAAGAACTGTGTATCGGGTGTGCCAAGTGCGTGAAAGGGTGCAGTGCATTTGGCAACGGATCGTTGCACCTGCAGATCAGGCATGACATCTGTGTCAACTGCAACGAATGCAGCATTGCACGCGTTTGTCCGTCAGATGCCATCAGCAGGGTGCCGGCCAGTGAACCTTATATGATCAAAGGAGATTTTACAGCTAACGAATCGGGAGAAGCAGGCGCATGATAAGGAAAAATTACAGATTGGGCTTCCTGGTACTGATGGTGTTTGCGTTTCTCGCATTGAATGCCCAGCAACGGTTTCCGAAACCGGAATTTGAGAGCGGATATGAACAGCCAAATACAACCACACCGGAACCGCGTACCGCAGGCATGGAAGTGTTCGATGTCATCGTCCTGTTCGGGGTAATGGCCCTGGCCACCTGGCTGATTCTCAAAAAACGTTCCCGTCGGGGAGTCCTCTGGTTATCTGTTTTTACCCTGCTTTATTTCGGCTTCTACCGGAACGGCTGCATCTGTCCCATCGGGTCCATCCAGAATGTAACGCTGGCGCTCTTCGATCCGGGCTATAAGATATCCATAACAGTGTTGCTGTTCTTTTTGCTGCCACTGGTGTTTGCCCTTTTTTACGGTCGGACCTTCTGCGCCGCTGCCTGTCCGCTCGGGGCCATACAGGACCTGGTGGTGATCAGGCCCATCTCTGTCTCCAGCTGGGTCAGGAAAACCTTGTCATTTATCCCCCATATTTATATCGGGCTCGCGATACTGTTTGCAGCAACCGGGACCGACTTTATCATTTGCCGGTACGACCCCTTTGTCGGGATTTTCAGGACAGACGGTCCCTACCTGATGATAGGCCTCGGCATTGCTTTTCTTGTGCTCGGAATGTTTTTTGCACGTCCCTACTGCAGGGTTTTCTGCCCCTACAGTGTGCTGCTGGGCTTTATGTCCCATTTCTCAAAAAAACACATCACCATCACCCCTTCGGAGTGTATCAACTGCAAACTGTGCGCAAATTCCTGTCCTTTTGATGCCATCGAAGCCCCCATCGATGAAAAGGTGCGCACCGAATCGACAGTCCGTAAGAACCTCAGGAACTATGTGATCTTTGGTTTGCTGGTGCCGGTGTGGATCTTTGCAGGCGGCTTTGCAGTGTCGAAGGCACACGTATTCCTCTCCAAGGCACATCCCGATGTGTACCTTTCTGAATTGCTGATTGCCCAGCCCGAACTCCGGGAGGATACGGAAAACCTGGATATCCAGGCATTCCTCGAATCAGGAAAGTCCATGGACCAGCTGGTGGAAGAGGCGTCGGTGATCAGGTCGAAATTCAGGACCGGTGGCTGGTACCTGGGCGGATACCTGGGCCTGGTGCTGGGGATCATGCTCATGAACCAGTTCGTGCTCAGGAAAAGGAAAGATTATATACCACATAAGCGTGATTGCTTCAGTTGTGGCAGGTGCATGGATTATTGCCCTGTAGGAGAGCAGTCCGGAGATCGTAAATCAGGGATAGTAAAAGCGAAGCAATGAACGGGTAACCCGGGCTTATGCGAGCGCAAATTAAGTACTAAAAAGGATGACCCACGAAGAAAAAATAAAATTGGCCAGGCAGGTGATGCAGATCTCAGGGATTTTTACCCTGGTGGTGGCAGCACTCTTGCTTATCAACTTTGTCCAGTTGAAAAAATATGAACCCCTCGAGAGCCAGACACTCAATACACTCGTTGCGCAACTGGAAGAGGACCCGCGCAATGAGCAGCTGAAGGAGGAAATCAGGGATTTTGACATGATGGTGCGCAAGGCCTACTTTACATCCACCTGGCAGGTAAGGACCGGGGCCCTGCTGATGCTGATCGGGGGCGTCCTGTTTGCAGGCTCTCTGAAAGTCTATACCGACCTGCGCCGGCGGATCGGGGTTCCGGATACAGCGAAAGAAGATTTTCTGAAGGCCCGAATGACTGCATGGAAATGGCTGCTGGCCACCGGCATTTTGGTGCTCGGGATGGCTTTCTTTGCTGCCTTCTCAAGTACAAATTACCTGGAGAACTATTACCCGGAAGCCATCGCCGGAACGGGTCCGTCAACCATGGATGAAACAATTGAAGTGATCGAGATTGTCGATCCTGCCGACACTTCCGCGTCCGGAGCACTGGCCGGTGCCATTCAGGATACAGCAACAGGAGAACCCGGACAGGATACGGGCGCGGATGATTCAGCACAAGCCGGGGACGGACAAACCACAGCTGCACAACAGGCTGTTCCTGTGGAGAAAATTCACGGGTTGGCAGAATTCAAAAAGCACCACAACAGCTTCAGGGGCCCCATGGCACTGGGCGTCTCCTACCACAAGAACATCCCCACCAGCTGGGATGGCGGGGCCGGTACCAACGTGGCGTGGAAAGTGGCGATCTCAAAACCCGGGTACAATTCACCGGTGATCTGGGGCGACAAACTGTTCCTTGCAGGGGCTGATGAAGAAGCCAGGATCGTTAGCTGCTACGACCGTCATTCCGGACAGCTGCTGTGGGAGAAAAAGGCCGACAACATTCCCGGATCCCCTTCCACGATGCCCAAGGTTACTGATGATACCGGGCTTTCGGCACCCACTGCCGTGGTGGATGGATACCGTGTGTACGCCATTTTCGCCACAGGCGATGTGATCGCATTCGACTTCGAAGGGAACAGGGTCTGGGCCCGCAACCTGGGGGTTCCGCAGAACCACTACGGACATTCGTCTTCGCTGCTGGTGTGGAACGGGAAGGTGATCGTGCAGTACGACACCGGGAAGAGCGGCAGGATGCTGGCACTGGATACGAAAACAGGAGCGTCTGTATGGGATATTTCGCGTGACAACCACATTTCGTGGGCATCTCCCATCCTGGTCGATTATGCAGGGAAGATCCAGGTAGTGACAAATACCGATCCTACGGTGGGTGGTTATGATGTTGAAACCGGGGAAGAGATATGGAAGGTCGATGTGATGATGGGTGAAGTGGGACCTTCATGTGCATACGCTGACGGGCTCGTATATGCCAACAATGAATATGCCAGCCTGGTGGCGATCAACCCGGAGCCGGGCGCAGCAGTGCAGTGGGAAAGCTACGACTATCTTTCAGAAGCGGCCAGCCCGGTGGCCTACAACGGCTTGCTATACCTGGCAACGAGCTACGGGGTGCTGGTGTGCTATGATGCCAAAGCCGGGGAGCAGGTATGGGAGATGGATTTTGGTACCACCCTGTACAGTTCGCCGATGGTGGTTGACGGGAAGTTGTATATCATGGGCAATGATGGGGTGATGCATATCGTGAAAGCCGACAGGTCGGGGACCCTTATCGGGGAGCCGGTATTGGGCGAACCATCTTATGCCATCCCTGCCTTTGCAGGCGGGAAGATTTATATCAGGGGCAGCGAGAGTTTATATTGTATCGGAGAATAGCATGGGTGAAGTAGCGAAGATGGAAGAACACTACAAGGAAATAGAACAGATTGTTGAAAAGCTCGGGCACGACCCGTCGGCTGTAATTCCCGTGCTGCAAGCGATCCAGGCAAAGTACAACTACCTGCCCGAAGAGGCGCTGCGCAGGGTGTGCGAGGTGTCGGACATCACCCCTGCGATGATCACCGGCGTAGCCAGCTTCTATTCCCAGTTCAGGTTCTCACCTGCAGGAGACCACATGGTGAAGGTATGCGTAGGCACGGCGTGTCATGTGAAAGGTGCGGAGCAGGTGTATGACGCCCTTCGGCGGAAACTGGGCATGGAAGGAGGGACCGACACTTCTGCAGACGGGAAATATACAGTGGAAAAGGTGAACTGCCTGGGCTGTTGTACCCTTGCCCCGGTTGTTCAGATCGATAATATTACCTATGGCCATGTCGCATCCGCTGCCGTTGGCGGAGTGCTCAGCGATTTTGAGAAAGTGAAGGACGGGGGTGTAAAACAGCGTTTCAGGAAATCCAGCGGGGAAGAGATCCAGGGTGAGATCCGCATCGGGCTGGGTTCCTGCTGCGTGGCCAGCGGAAGCGATGAGATCCGGGATGCAGTTAAAAATACAATCGAAAGGAACAGCCTGAACGTCAAGCTGAAACACGTGGGATGCGTGGGCATGTGTCACCAGGTACCACTGGTGGAAGTGGTCCCGGCAGAAGGAGAGCCGATCCTCTATTCAAAAGTGAAGTCGGTGGATGTGGACCAGATTGTTCGCCAGCATTTCCAGCCGGCCGGTTTCTGGAAACGCATGCGGGGACAGGTCGTCAATGCACTTGAGAATGTGGTGGATGACGGAAAATGGTCGGGTGTGGATCGGTATGCATTGAATGTCAGGGAGAAACACGTTGCTGCATTTCTCGACAGGCAGGTGCCGGTAGCTACGGAATACCGCGGGGTGATCAATCCCGTGGATATTGAAGAATACAAGGAACGGCAGGGGTTCCTGGCCTTCAAAAAGAGCCTTGGAAAAGCGCCGCAGAAGATCATCGACGAGCTCAGGGAGAGCGGAATCCGCGGGAAAGGAGGTGCCGGTTTCCCGACTGCAACCAAATGGCAGATGGTGGCCGACCAGAAGGGACCAAAGAAATATGTGATATGCAATGGCGATGAAGGGGATCCCGGTGCCTTCATGGACCGGATGTTGCTCGAATCCTATCCCTACAGAATCATTGAAGGCATCATCGTTGCCGGGTATTGTACCGGATCGGATGAAGGGATTCTCTATATTCGCGCTGAATATCCGCTGGCCGTCAGCAGGATACAGGAGGCGTTGGACAGGTGCTATGAACATGGTTACCTGGGGAAGAACATCCTTGATTCCGGTTTCAGTTTTGATCTGCGGATCTACCAGGGTGCAGGTGCGTTTGTGTGCGGCGAGGAAACAGCCCTCATTGCCTCCATCGAAGGGAAACGCGGGTTTCCGCGGATGCGGCCGCCCTTTCCCGCGGTAAGCGGACTATGGGAAAAACCAACACTTGTCAATAATACGGAGACATTTGCGCAGATCGCTTATATCCTGCGATACAGTTCCAATTCATTCAATAGTGTGGGCACCGAGCATTCAAAGGGTACCAAGGTATTTGCCCTGGCAGGGAAAGTGGCCAGGGGCGGATTGATCGAAGTTCCTATGGGAATTACCATCCGTGAAGTAGTGGAGGAGATTGGCGGCGGGGTTGCCAACGGCAGAACGTTCAAGGCGATCCAGATCGGCGGTCCTTCAGGAGGATGCATTCCTGCACGCCTGGCTGATACACCTATCGATTTTGAATCGCTGACCGGGGTAGGGGCCATGATGGGTTCAGGGGGCATGGTGGTGCTGGATGATACCGATTGCATGGTCGACATTGCAAAATATTTTCTATCGTTCACCCAGAATGAGTCGTGCGGTAAATGTACATTTTGCAGGATCGGCACCAAGCGAATGCTGGAGATCCTTGTGAAGATCACCGAAGGAAAAGGGACGATGAAAGACCTGGATGAACTCGAGAACCTGGCAGAATGGACCGCGAAGGGAAGCCTGTGCGGACTGGGCAAGACTGCTCCGAACCCGATTAAAACAACACTTGCATTTTTCAGGGATGAATACGAAGCACACATCAATGGTACCTGCCCCACGGGAAAATGCAAGGAGCTGATCCATTACGAAATCACAGATGATTGTATCGGGTGTACCCTGTGCGCGCAGGATTGCCCGGTGAATGCCATACCCTTTGCACCCCATGAAAAACACGAGATCAACCTGGAATTATGCATCAAATGCGACGGTTGCCGGCAGGTTTGCCCTGAAGATGCGGTGATCGTGATATGACCCCCAGGTCTGCTGTTTTTTTACGGCTGTAATTGTGATGAACAGCAGCCGGGAGTTGATAACCGGAATGTTGACAAAAGGAACCAAATGCTGAAGCTGAAGATAAATAACGAAGATGTACGTGTGCCTGAAGGGATTACCGTGATGGTTGCCGCGCGGATGAAAGGATTCGATGTGCCTTCCATGTGCTACAGGGACGGGAAACCACATTTTACATCGTGCATGATCTGTATGGTCAAGGACAATAAGAGCGGGAAGCTCTTTCCTTCCTGCTCGGTGAAAACGGTGGAAGGAATGGACATTATCACGCGGGATGAGGAGATAGAAGAATCCCGGAAAACAGCGCTTGAACTGCTGCTGAGCGAACATACAGGCGATTGCGAGGCGCCATGCCAGGTGACCTGTCCGGCGCACATGGACATTCCCCTGATGAACCGGTTGCTGGCAGAAGGTAACTTTGAGGCCGCCCTGGAGGTGGTCAAACGCGATATTGCACTGCCTGCCGTATTCGGGAGGATTTGTCCTGCACCCTGTGAAGGAGCCTGCAGGCGCAAGACGATCGATTCTGCTGTATCCATTTGCCTGCTGAAGCGCTATGCCGGGGATCACGACATGGATGCAGCACATAACTACCTGCCGGAGAAGGCACCATCCAACGGAACAAAAGTGGCCATCATCGGCGCCGGACCAGCCGGTCTTGCCGCAGCATATTACCTGCAGCTGCGTGGCTACCAGTGTGATGTGTATTTCAGGGGCCGACAGCCGGGAGGCAGCCTCTGGACAGAAGTAAAGCGTGGTGTTTTGCCCGAACATGTATTGGAGTATGAGATCGGGCGCATCAGGGAAATGGGGGCCTGGATGTATCCTGATACGTATGTGGACCCGGAGCATTTCAGGGAGATATGCAGGAAGTTTGATGCCGTGCTGGTGGCAACCGGAAGCGGTGAAACCGGTGTAGAGACATGGGGACTGGAAATGACCGACAAGGGGATCGCGGCCGGTAAAAGCAGTTATTCAACCGCCCATGAAAAGATCTTTGCCGCCGGAAGTGCCGTCCGGAATTCCAAACTGGCCATACGTACACTTGGACAGGGGAAGGAGGCAGCGTTCAGCATCGATCAGTACCTGCAGGGAGAAGTGGTGACAGGAGAACCGTTCCTGTTCAACTCCAGGTTTGGAAAATTGCTGCCGGAGGAGTTTCCGGAATATTTGAAAGAATCGGTGGAAGGCATCCGCCTGGAACCGGCCGCCCCGTCGAAAGGCTTTACAAAGGAGGAGGTAATGCAGGAGGCGGCAAGATGTATGCATTGCGATTGCAGGGAAATCATCGATTGTAAACTGCGCTTATTGTCCGATGAATACAAGGCCAGTCAGAAAAGATATTGGTCGGAAGACCGGCGGCTGGTCCGCAAAAGGCATTTTGGATCCCCAAAGATGAAGGAAAGTCTGCCGGCTGGGAACGGAGGTGGTTCGGGAAGTATTCTGAAAGCAAGTGAACAGAACAGAAATATATTTGTAATATATGAACCCAATAAATGTATAAAATGCGGAATCTGTGTCCGTATAACAGAGGAACACAGGGAGAGATTCGGTATGAGCTTTATTGGCAGGGGATTTGATGTAGTGGTTGGGGTTCCTTTCGGGGAGGCACTGGAGAACGGGCTGGAAAAGGTGGCCCTGCAGGTGGTTGAAGAGTGCCCTACAGGCGCACTGACGAACAGGTAGTATAAATAAAGGAAACAGGAATGAGTTAATATTAATGACATTGAATGAGGAAGAATCAAGTCAGGACCAATTCAATTGTAAGCAACCCGGGGAGTGAAATTCCAATGCGAAAGCAGTTTCATTTCTTTTTGGTGCTGAGCGTCTTGTTGGCCTTGTCCCCGGCTGTATTGTTCAATCTTTCGGCACAGTCGGAGTGGACCAATTTCAGGGGTGACGCGCAGCTGACAGGAACCTCCGGGGCAAATATTCCTGCGCAACCTGAGCTGCTCTGGAGTTTTAAAACCGGCGATGCCATCAAGGCTTCACCGGTAGTAAGCGAAGGGATCATCGTGGCAGGGTCGGTGGATGGAAATGTATATGGCATCACCCTGGAAGGTAAAATGAAATGGAAAATCAATACCGGTAACGGTATCGAATCTGCAGCATTGATTAAGAATGGCGTTGCCTATATCGGGAACCTCGATGGAAAAGTATTTGCTATTGAGTTGCAGACCGGCAGGACCCTGTGGACCTATGCTACCGAGGGACAGATCATGGGTGCACCCAATTACTGGAACGGCAATACGACCGGGTCCGGCGATGAGGGTGTGCTGTTGATCGGAAGCTATGATTATTTTCTGCACGGTATTGACGCTTCCACCGGGGAAGGTCTCTGGAAATATGAGGCCGATAATTTTATTAACGGCACCCCTGCGGTATACGAGGGAGTGGCCGTTTTCGGGGGGTGCGATGGATTGTTGCACCAGGTGATGGTTCGCGACGGATCACTGAAGAAACGGCAGCCCGTGGCTACCTACGTGGCCGGATCGGTGGCTGTCGATGACTGGATCACATACGTGGGTGATTACGACGGGAAATTCACTTGCCTGGATATCCGGGAAGGCAGGGAACTGTGGAGTTATAAAAACCCGGAAGCGGATTTGCCATTTATTGCATCTCCTTCACTGTCAGAGAAAAGCGTGTATATTGGGAACCGCGATAAATACGTCTATTGCTTCAACCGGGAAAATGGGGATCTGCGCTGGAGCGTGAATACACTCGGTCGTGTGGATGCATCACCGGTATTGCTGAACCAGTTGCTGCTGGTGGCCACCATGCGCGGCGACCTCATGCTTCTGAATGCATCGGACGGAAAAACCAGGTGGACCTATGAGCTGGGCAGTGCGGTATTTGGTAACCCGGCTGTGATTGACGGGTACATCATCGCAGGAGCACAGGACGGCAGGATTTATTGTTTTGGTAAAAAGTAATGTCAAGAGCAATGAGAATTATACAGATCATACCAGGTTCCGGCGGAAGCTTCTACTGTGGCAATTGCCTGCGCGACAGTAAATTTGTCGAGGCCCTGAGGGCTTCCGACCACCAGGTGACCAAAATCCCCATGTACCTGCCACTCTTTGCCGATGAACATGACCTGACCGGCGAGATACCTGTCTTCTACGGGGCTATCAGTATTTACCTGAAGCAACAGTTCCCTCTGTTCAGGAAAGCCCCTGCATGGCTGGACAGGATGCTGAATGCGAAGCCAATGCTGAAGCTGGCTTCCAGGTTCGCCGGCTCAACCCGTGCTGCCGGGCTCGAGGAGATGACCGTGTCCATGTTGCTCGGAGAAGAGGGACAACAGAAAGCGGAACTTGACAAGATGGTGGACTGGATCGCAGAACACTGTAAGCCCGATGTGATCCATCTTTCCAATGCCTTGCTCGTGGGCCTTGCCCTGCGTCTCCGTGAAAAGATCGGGGTACCGGTGATCTGTTCCCTTCAGGATGAAGACCAGTGGGTGGATGTGATGCAACCTTCCTCCCGTAAAATGGTCTGGGACCTGATGTCAAAACGTGGTGAGCATATTACTAAATTCATTGCTGTAAGCAGCTGGTATGCGGAAGAGATGAAAAAGGTGATGCATCTTCCGGAAGAAAGGCTGGAACGCGTCCATATCGGTGTCTACCCGGAAAATTATTCATTCAGACTGCCTTCGGAGAAAAAGAGGAACATCGGTTACGTATCCCGCATGTGCCACGACCTGGGGATGGACATCCTGGTCGATGCGTTTATCCTCCTCAAGCAGGACAGGGCTTTTGATGATGTTGAACTGCATATTACCGGGGGATCCACGGGCGACGACCGGAAGTTCATCCATTCACAGAAACGCAGGATCCATCAGCATGGCCTCAGCGATATGGTGAAATACCATGGCGATTTTGAAGCGCAGGGACTGAAGGATTTCTTTAGCGAAGTCGCAGTCATATCTGTTCCCGTCAGGAAAGGGGAGGCATTTGGCATCTACCTGCTGGAATCCATGTCTTCCGGAGTCCCCGTGGTGCAGCCTGCCCTGGGAGCCTTTCCCGAGATCGTGGCACTTTCCGGGGGTGGCATCACGTATGAGCCAAATACTCCGGAAGCACTGGTTGCAGCCCTGAAGCAGATGCTGTCAGATCCGCAACAGCTTGATGACATTGCCCGTAAGGGCAGGGAAGGCGTTGAACGACACTTTCATGTCGAGGGACAGGTTCATAAAATGTTGGAAGTATACAAAAGTGTAACCCAGGAAGCAGGAGTACTTGTCAGTCGCTGAAAAATGCTTCGATCTCTCCACTGATCTCCTTCATCTTATTTTCCAGGTTGGTAGTGGCTTCTTCCCACTGCTCTTCTGTCTGGGTGCTGAATTTCTTAGCTTCCTCAACCAATATGTTTGTGTTTTCTTTGAGATTGTGCACCATATCCTCTACACCCTGTTCAAGCTCTGAGTCAGTCTCCATTTCGGTAAGCGTCTCCCTGGTTTCACTCACGAAATTTTCGACATCGTCCTGGAGATTTTGTCGCTCAGCATACGTTGCATTGCTGATCCGCTCCATCAGGTCATTGCTCTTGTCCTTAATGGCTTCAAGCTCTGCTTTCACTGATGCATTGATCTCCATAGACTGTGATTTCTCCTCCTCTTTGGAAGTGTCGGAATCTTTTCCGGTATTCTGACAGGATACTGCAAATACCATTAAAAATGCGGCTAAAAAATGAAAGGTTTTGTTTCTCATAATATTTGTTTTTATTGCTCGAACATGTGCAAGGACTGTGCCGCCCGCAGTGCAGTAAGTCTGGCTTATTCCGTGTAGAGGGTTATAATACAGATAGATGCAATAAGAGGAAAAGCACTGTTATAATACCTGCTCATCAGAAGTACGGGGTCTGCAAGGTATGATTTTGGGTAAAATCAACCCCCGGCAGGGAAATTTTTCCACACAAACACCCTGTTCAACGAAATCATGCCAGGCATCCTTTGGTTGTCGCGCACCTGGTTACCCGCAGAGCGCACTGTTCAGCGCAATGACCGCATTTTTATAATCATTTCGCCCGATCACGAACTGCATGTTCACCTGTTTGAGTGATTGCGAAACGGCTTCGATGTTGATGTTGGTCAGGTGCAAAGCCGTGGTGGCTGCTGCGAGTGACCCGGGCCTGGCAATGTTGGTGCCCAGCGCGCAGACAAGCGCGGCCTGCTTCTCTGTGACTTCGTAGTAGGTTTGCTTCAGCTCAGCAACCAGTTCACCGGATATGTCCTTCTCCCATACCACCATCGTGATGCTGTTGGCATTCGTGGCTTTCAGTATGTAGCTGATGTTGTAGCGCTCAATCAGTTGCATCATCTTCAGGTCAAATCCCACCTGGCCGACCATCAGCGGGTCGTGGATTTCAAGTGCAACCACCTGGTCGGTTCCGGAGATGATCTCCACTTTCGCCTCTTCACCCCTGTAGTCGCGGGTTATCAGCGTTCCCGGGTGGTCAGGCTCAAAGGTGTTCTTGATCCGGATATTGATGCCGGACAGTTCCAGCGGCTTGGAAGCCTTGGGATGAATCGCCTCCATCCCGATGTCCGCCAGCTGGTCTGCAACGTTGTAGTTGGTTTGGCCCACCGGCCTGGAATGTTCGACCCCAACAATGTTGGGATCTGCACTCGACAGGTGGTATTCCTTGTGAATCACTGCTTCTGCAGCTTTGGTCTCCACGGCGATCTTGCTGAAGGTCACTTCTGAGTACCCCCGGTCAAATTCACGCATGATTCCCTCTGTTCCTTTTGTGTACCCGGTTGCAAAGGGCAGTGTCTTCGATGTGTCGATGTCCCTGAACGCCTTGTGAATGCGCTCGTCGATGGTCAGGTATTCAGAATCATTAAATCCGCACAGGTCTGTAAAATGTGCATTGATGCCCCTGTTCTGCAGGATGTTCACCGAGTTGAAGGCTGAATGTGCCTCACCGATGGAGGCAAGGATCTCCCTGGCAGCCAGGAGGATATTGGATTTGTTCACATATCCCGAGGCGAGCACCTCGGACAGACTGTCGAGGTAGTTTTTGGATTGTTTGATGCGGTCCGTGATAAAGGCATCTGCCAGTCGCTGGTCGAGGCCAATGCTCTCAAACGTCCGGTTGATGGCAACCAGTTTCTGCAGCAGGTCAGCGAGTGCCTCCACGAACCCGTTTCCTTTTTCAAACAATTCATATACACCGGGTTCCCCCGTCTTTTTGTGCTCCAATAACCAGTTGGTTACATTGCTGTAGGCCGACACCACGAAGATCCTGTTGTAGTAATTTTCCCCTTCGGCCTGGCGGATCACGATGTTTTCCACCACTTCCCCGAACTTTGTCATGGAAGTCCCCCCGATCTTATGAACTGTAAGCATAATTTTTTATTTGCATTTGAATTTGCAAAAGTAGGGGAATAATAATTAAAAATTGAAACGAAATGGTGGAATTTCTATTTTTCTCCTTTTTCTTCCTTTTCCTCTTCGATCTGCTTTTCGATCTTTGTTTTCAGTTCGTCCAGTCGTTTCTGTGCCGCTTCAATGGTTGTGACCTTTTGTTGATCACGGTATTCGATTTACGGGTAAGTTTTACCGGGTTGGAGGCCATGTACAGGTTCGGGATCGTAACGAAATTACTGTCCTCCAACTGTATTTCGGAGTGAAATGCACTCTTTCGGGTGACCCTCCCCTGGAAATCCCCGATACTGATGAGGTCACCATTGCGGAACCTGTTCATGGAATTGTTCATAAAGCCTGCGATCAGGTTCCCCAGTACAGTAGTGGAGCTCAGCGCGATGCCAGCGCTGATGATGATGCCAAGAAAACTGAGAATCTGTCCTTTCAGTGTATGATTTATCGGCAATGCCAGGATAAATGCCAGTCCGCCAATGAGTGCGAGGAAAGTGGCAATGGATCTTTTCACAATGTTCCCGTTACCTGTTGAGGAACGAAACTTACTGAAGATGTAGTTATTCAGGATCATCAGCAGGATCAATACAAGCAGGACACCGGTAGGTTCAATGCGTGATCGGAAGAGTTCCATAAGTTTTTCCATCATGATCGTGGTTGTGTTCGAAACGGACTTTTTACAAGAATAAATGTAAGGATATTTTACGAATGATTCCAATGGGCTGTTTAGGTTCAATTTTCGTTGCCGGCTAAAGGATTTTGGTTAAATTGTCGGTTCGAACGAAACAACAACTACCATGCTGCGTTTGCAATTGCTGCTTTTTGCTGTCCTGCTCACCTGGCAGTCAGCCCACGGCCAGGAAATTATCCTGCAGGAAAACTTCGGATCCGTCGCATTTGACGGAAATCCCTCGGATTACCCCGATTATACCAGCGATGCGCAATTCAGCGGCGACGATTCCCATGTGTTCGTTGTAGCGAATTCTTCCGGTTACGCCGGAGCATCCGGGGGCGCAGCGGTAAGAATGGGTAGCTGGAATGGCATAGAAAACACCGTATTCGTGCTGCAGGCCAATACAACAGGCTTTATCAGTATCCGTTTGTCTTTCGGGATCACCCATAATTCAGATGGCTGGGGTCCGTGTACGCTGACCAATAATTTTACAGGTATTGAATATTCCACCGACAGTGCTGCCTGGGTGGAAATCGACAAGGCTGCCCTTGAGGGTGAAAGTTCCTGGCCCTGTGCAGACGAAAATACCTGGAGTTTTGTAAGGTTATCCCAGGTGCTTCCCTCAAGCAGTACCCTGTACATCAGGTTCACTCATACCCAGCCCGACATTCATCCCTACGCGCTGGATGATATTACCCTCACAGCATACCCGGTCGACGAAACGCCTCCTACAGCACCAGCCAACCTGTTTTCCGAACAGGTCGGATTCAGCAGCTTCACCCTTTCCTGGAATGCCTCTGAAGATGATAATGGGATTCAGTATTACGAAGTGCTGAAAAATGGCAATACCCTGATGTTTTCACGTGACACCATCACCGAGGTGCGTTACCAGGAGCCGGGCGGCCTTGCATCATATTCCGTGATCGCACACGATGTGGCAGAAAACATTTCCGGGAGCTCGGCATCCATCCAGGTTCAGCTGGAACAAATGCCTGCAGATTACCGGTATTCGTGGGAAAGGGAACAGGCCCGCATATTGCCGTCAGGAGACATGGAATGGAAGCCGGAGCCTTTTGTCTACAAAGAGGGAGCATCCGTCAGGTACATCGACTATGAAAACGGTGATGATGCCAGCGACGGGATGTCCCGGAGCACTCCATGGAAGCACCATCCATGGGATGACAATGCAACAGGCCTGGCAGCACAGGAGAAGGGCATACATACCTATGTGTTCAAACGCGGGGTGATTTACCGCGGACAGCTGTCTGCAGAAGACTCGGGCAGCCCGCTGGACCCGGTACGGATTACTTCCGATCCTTCCTGGGGATTAGGAGAGGCCTGTTTCTTCGGGTCGGAAAGAATCAGTGGGACCTGGAAACGGGCAAGTACAATCGAGGCGCCCGGTATACCGGAACCTGAAAAAGTATGGTACATCGATATTGCACTTCCTGAAACAAAAATGGTGTGCGAAGTCGATGGCGACAGGTTCAGGCAATTGCACGTAGCCCGGTCACCAAATTACCGGTTTACTGAGGATGATCCATTGCGGACTTGGTACAAAATGACCGGAAAGCAGGTGCTCAGCGGTGATCTCTGGCTGACCGACAATAAAAACCTGGTGCAGGATGATCCGGCATATTACAGGGGAGCCACCATCTTCAGCCAGGAAGATGCCATTGTTATGTGCACGGTATGGAAGCAGGACGTGCTTGAATGGGATCCGGATCATAACAGGATCAGGGTGGATGATGCAAACTTCGGGGGTGTGGGATCACACTATTTCATTGAGAACACGCCCTTTCTGCTCGACACGGTGAATGAATTCTACTATGATAAAAGTGCCCGCCGTTTGTTTGTCAGACTGCAGGGCGAAAGAGATCCCAATACCACGGTCATTGAAGCAGCAAACCGGACCCAGTTGATCCGGATCGATAACAGGCACAACATCGGGATCAGCGGGATCACATTCGGGATCACAACAGAGCACAGCGTCCGCTATAGTAATACCGACGCCAAATCGGTGATCAGGATGTCGGGAATCTGCAGCAACATACGCATTCAGAACAACAGGTTCCTTTATGTGAATGGGGGAGTATCCATGAACAATACGGGTTCATCGGCTGTCAACAGCCAGGGCATTACGGTCAGTGATAATGATTTCCTGGAAACCGGTGATCATGCCATCATCTTTGCAGCATCGGGTGATGCCTACATGGACGATATCAATATTCTTCGCAACAATATTTTTAAGAATGGTTTTCGTCACCAGGGCCGCTGGTATGGTTCCATCCCGGCAATCTATGGCCAGATGAACTACGGCGAAGTGGCTGGCAATATTGTCAATTATTCCTTCGGAAACGGGATCGATATGTTCTGGGGAAAAGGAAGCGGGAGTGATGCCCATGTGCCGTTCGTCAGGGGATTCATCCACCAGAACAAGGCTGCCAATACGCTGATAGGCACCAATGATTACGGCGGAATAGAAAGCTGGCAGGGAGGACCGACTTTCTGCTACAATAATTATTCCCACAATGCGATGGGCTACAAACACTACCTCAAACAGTCCATCGGGTATGCCTACTATTTTGACGGTTCCTTTAAGCATATTGTTTTCAACAACATTGCTTCGGGAGTGGCACACAACAGGAATTCGGCCTCCGTGATGCAGGTGCTTGGATTTTACAATATGTATGTGCATAATACGGGGTACAATACGAAAACATTCTTCAATGCGTGGAAAGGTGACCTGGCACTGAATGGCCACAATGTGTATCTTGCAAATGTTGCAGAGGATATCCACACGTTTTTTCGCCACGAGATAGCACCCGGATACATTCCCTTTGATGCCTATGGACACAATTTCGCCAGTGGAATGGATTTCAACGGCAGCCTGGAAAACCTGGGCAATCAGCTGGACCTGGAACAGTTCAGGACGAAGCTGGAAGGATACAATGCCGAACTGTCATCAACAGGCGTAAATGCGACACAGGAGCTGGTCCCGAATGCAGGGGCGTTTGATTTCAGGCTGCTTCCTGACGGCGGGGCAGGGGAGAAGGGAGTGAAATTCTTTACCGCATTTCCGCTGTCAAAGGTAGTGGGTGAATGGAATTTCTATCTTCATCCGGCCGATCCGGGGCTGGTCAGGGGAGATAACTTTTATATGACCGAGGATTTCAGCGACAGGATCACCTACAAGGATATACCTAAAAACCATCTTGCTGCAGTGAATGTAACGGCGGAGAGTTACATCATGGGGGACCTGGAGGACTGGACGCATGGAGCACTGCAATTCGACGGAGCATCGGTATATTGCGTGCTGGATCAAGTTGCGTCTAACAGCGTGAAAAGCAATAACGTGGACATGGATTTGAACAGTTTTATTGTTGAAACCTATGTCAAAACGGCGGAAGGTCATACAAATGGTGCACTTGTAACGAAATATAATGGGAATGCGGGATATGCACTGGCAATTGATGGCTCGGGAAAGGTGGTAATGACACTTTATGAAAACGGAACACCAATCATTCGCCAGCACAGTGCAGTGGCCGTCAGTGATACGGCCTGGCACCATATTCTTGCAGAGGTGGACCGCAATGGCGGGATCAGTATTTTCATTGACGGTGTGAAGTCGCCAGGGGAAGTCAGCGGCACGATGCCCGCAACGGATGTTTCCCTCGCCAACACTGCAGATCTGTTGGTAGGCCGTACCATACAGGGAGCATTTTTTCATGGAGCCATCGATTTCCTGAGGATCTCCAGGGGCGCACTCTATGAAGCAAGAACCACGGCAGATGAAATCTATAAATGGCAGACCAGCGGTCCATTCCTGTTCGATATGCGGGGGAATGCCCCTGAAGGATCGCGTGATGCCGGTGCCCTGGAATCCATCACTTCATGTGATCTTTCCGTATCGGTGCAACAGCTCGATTTTGATGCCACGGCTTCAGAACAGCAATTGATCGTAACCGCTGCAGATGGATTTTTCCTGCGTACCCTTTCAGGTAGTTTTTTTTCAGTGGAAGTGCACGAAGATACCCTGCTGGTTGCTGTTGATGAAAATGAAACACTGGATACCAGGAACGGCTCCTTCGAAGTGGCCGGTTGCAACACTTCTATCCGGGTGAGCATCGCGCAGGAAGCGGGCCCCTGTGTTTTCATGATCGGTGCAGATACGCTGCGCATCGGTCACCATGCACAGCTTTTGGCCAGTGTGGTATCCTCGAACCACACACTGGAAGTGGCTGCTGATGTTGCTTTCGTTACCCCCTGGCTCAGTGACGGGGCAGATACTGTCTACATCGACGTAGCTGCAAACGTTTCTGTTGCACCAAGAACAGCCACAGTTTCCGTAGTGCACTGCGACGGCACACACCAAATCACCGTGGAACAGGATGGTGCGCCAGACCATGTGGTGGATTTTACTGCGGGGGGACTGGAGATGTATCCAAACCCTGTTACAGATCATCACATTTATATCAGACTGCCGGAAGAAAGGTCCCGTGCGAGGTATGCCATCACCGATCTTTCAGGGAAGGTACTTCAACAGGGGATCCTGTATCAGCAGCTGGAAGTGCTGGAACTCCTGGTGGACCCGGGTGCCTGCCTCATGCGTATATCAATTGCGGACAGGGTGTTCAGGGGTACCCTGGTTGTGATCTGAATGAATTATAATTCATTATCTTAGCATGCTAATCTTTTATTTATGCTGCTGAAATTAGAAAACATCCATAAGTCATACGGAACTCCGGGCGAAGCAGATCATCATCCGGTGCTGACATCCCTGTCACTTGAGGTGTCTGCCGGTGCCACACTAGCTATCCTTGGACCGTCCGGATCAGGGAAAAGTACACTGTTGAATATACTGGGGACACTGGACCTTCCCGATTCGGGGAGCTACACGTATCGCGACCGTGACATCACCGCATATTCCGGTGATGAACTCGACCATTTCCGTAACCAGGAGATTGGTTTCGTGTTCCAGTTTCATCACCTGCTGCCGCAATGTACGGTACTTGAAAATGTGCTGGTGCCGACACTGATGAACAGGAAAGATGCGGATGAGAAAAAGGCATATGCGGCATCCCTCCTCGAAAAGGTTGGAATGACCAGTCATGTGAACAAACTACCGGGTCAGTTGTCCGGTGGGGAATGCCAGCGGGTGGCTGTGGTACGGGCCATGATCAACCGTCCGTCGCTGCTGCTTGCCGATGAGCCCACCGGGGCACTGGACAAGAAAAACGTGGGACGCTTGACCGACCTCCTGTTGCAGATGAAAGAGGAGGAAGGCGCTGCACTGGTGCTGGTGACCCATTCTGATGCCCTGGCTGCCGGGATGGATACAGTGTACCAGCTGGACGAAGGAAAACTGCACAGGCAATGAGACCGGTACAACTGATCATACAAAGTCTCAGGTATTTCTGGAAACGGCATATCTGGCTCGCGCTCGGGATTGCGGTCAGTACCGCTGTGCTGACAGGTGCGCTGATCGTTGGCGATTCTGTCAACTACAGCCTTTCGTCGATCGTTGACAAACGGCTTGGTGCAATTGACCTGGCCATGCGTTCTGGCGACCGGTATTTTACCACAGGCCTGGCAACGAATCTTGCGGCAGGAGCAGAACTTTCCACCGCTGCCGTGTTGCGGACCGATGGATCAGCAATCGCTGCCGGGGGCAGGTACAGACTCAATGATGTTCGTATCCTGGGTGTCGACAGTACGTTCGACCGGATGGCAGGAACCGGGGACATGTACGGACAACTTGATGAGGATGAAATCATTATCAGCAGCAATATTGCCGACCGGCTGGAATTGGAAGCGGGGGATGAATTGCTGATCAGGATGACCCGCGCATCCCTGATCCCACTGAATGCCCCTTTTGTATCTGATGCAGACAATATCGTGACGGTCAGGGCAAGGGTGAAAAGCATCGCTGCAACCGATGCGCTGGGCGCATTCAACCTGCGTCATTCGCAGACAGCTCCCTACAATATTTTTATCAATGCCGGCTGGCTGAGGGAGATCATGGAGATCGGGGAAAAGGCCAATATTTTGCTGTTTTCAGGTGATGCATACGACCAGGAACAGGTGATGAATGCGGTCAGTGCACACTGGTCGCTCCAGGATGCCGGACTGAACCTGCGCACTATACCAGGCAGGTCCGAAGTGGAGATCATCAGTGACAGGGTGTTTATTGATGACGCCATTGCAGATGCCATCATGAAAAATGTGCCCGGGGCGCAGCCGGTGATCACTTATTTTGTGAATGCGCTTTCGACGGAAGAACGGTCCACGCCCTATTCCTTTGTAACGGGTATCACGGATCAGGATATTGGAAGCGATGAGATGCTGATCAACCAGTGGCTGGCCGATGACCTTAACGCCGGTCCGGGCGATTCGGTCGTTGTGGAATACTTTGTCATGGGACCACTCCGCGAACTCGCTGTCAGATCCTCCACTTTTCTCGTAACAGGTGTGGTGCCGGTAGAAGATGGTCCGGGTGACAGGCAGATGATGCCTGAAATTCCGGGATTGTCCACCGCAGGGAACTGCCGTGACTGGGAAACCGGGGTGCCGGTGGACCTGGAAAGCATCAGGGACAAGGACGAAGACTACTGGACCAGGTACAAAGGTACGCCAAAGGCGTTTATTTCCATGGAATCAGCCAGGGAGATGTGGACCAACAGGTTTGGTACCTATACCGCTTTCAGGGTTCCTTCCGAAGCGGCCGAAGATGGTGTCCTGGAGCGTAAGATCCTGGATGCGATCAATCCGGGCGACCTGGGATTTGAGGTGGCTCCCGTACGGGTCGAAGCTGATTTTGCGGCTGGCAATGGTGTGGATTTCAGCCAGTTGTTTGCAGGACTCTCTTTTTTTCTGCTGCTTGGCGCAATCCTGCTGAGTGCCCTGCTCTTCCTGCTGAATTTGGAAGAACGGGGAGGACAGGTGGCAACACTGCGTTCCATGGGAATACCTTTCAAAACCATCCGGTGGATGCTGGTGGCAGAAGGAATGACCGTAGCCCTTGTCGGGGCGCTGTTCGGGATCCTGCTCTCGGTGCTGTATAATAAATTGATCTTTCGTGCGCTCAATACGATCTGGATGGATATTGTGCGTACAGAAATGCTGGTGGTCGATGTGCGTGTGCTGACATTACTGACAGGCTTGGTGGTTTCCCTGGCCGTGGCATTCCTGTCCATCTATATTCCGCTGGGACGGTTTCTGAAACGTCCTGCAGCACAGCACACTGCAATTCCCGGTAAAAATAGCCGGGCCGGCAGGCTTTCATTTCCTGCCGGGCTTATGCTGCTTGTGGCAGCGTTGGTACTTGTAGCAATGCAATTCATGGGAAATGACGTGCATGATCCAGCCACTTTTTTTATTTCCGGCGGACTGTTCCTGTTGTCAGGACTCCTTCTCTCATACGGCTACCTGGTCCGGTTGCGGCATGGACGAAACACTGCCTTTGATCTTCCACGGCTCAGCATGAAGAATGCCATCCGGAATGCCACAAGAAGCATCTCGATCCTGGTGCTCTTTGCGCTGGGTACATTCCTTGTAATCTCAACCGGTAGCAACCGCAAAGACATGTTTGTCAATGCGGATGATCGTGGGAGCGGTACCGGGGGATTTCTTTTTTATGCGGAGTCGACAACCCCTGTATTGCAAAACCTGAATGACGCGGATGTGCGGTATTCACTGGGACTGGGCGATACCTATCGTTTTGTGCAGATGCGAATTGCCGAAGGTGATGATGCCTCCTGCCTGAATCTGAACCGTGTCATGAACCCACGAATCCTGGCGACGGATCCGGCGCAGCTTTCCGGCAGGTTCAGCTTTGTCACGTCCATTGACCTGCTGGATGCACAACAGCCCTGGCTCACCCTGGATGAAAAACTGCCCGGTGGGGTCATTCCTGCGATTGCCGATGAAACCGTGATCAAATGGGGACTGGGCATGTCGGTCGGAGATACCCTCTTTTACCAGAATGCTGCGGGTGAGCGGCTGAAGTTATTGCTCGTGGGAGGACTGGCGCCTTCCATTTTCCAGGGAAACGTCATCATATCTGAAAAGCAATTCATCAACAACTTTCCTTCAAGCAGCGGAACAGGTGTATTCCTGGTCGATGGTCCGCTTGCTGATACCGCAACAATCAGTGAGGAGCTGAACCGGTCCATGCGGGATTATGGATGGACCATGACATTTACAGGGCAGCGGCTGGCTGAATTCTATTCCGTGACCAATACGTACCTGTCTATTTTCCTGGTGATGGGGGCACTGGGCTTATTACTGGGCACTGTCGGGTTATCCATCGTGCTTTTCAGAAGTACCATGGAACGCAGGAATGAGCTTGCACTGCTCCGTTCCGTGGGATACAGTATGCAACAGATCAGGATCCTGGTATTCCGGGAGTATGCCGTGTTGTTGTTTATTGGTATCCTTATTGGCGCCATTGCTGCCATACTTGCCACACTGCCGGCATTCTTAAGCGCGCACACCGGCATATCCATCAGGTTTGTCCTGCTCATCCTGGCGATATTGGTGGTCAATGGACTTTTCTGGACACGTTTGATGGCGGGTATTGCCCTGCGGGGAAGGTCGTTAAGCGTTGCGTTGCGAAATGAGTAATAATTCATGAAACAGCAGGCGGGGTTTCCAGCAATTCCGGTTCTTTTACCAGTTGCTTGATGAAACGGAATAGTTTTCCCCCATGCATGGCGTCAACGGTACGGTGATCCATTGCCGAGGAGATGGTCATGATTCTGCGAATTTTGATTTGGTCCTTCACAACGGTTGGTTTTTTCGCGATACCGCCCATTACGAATACGAAGGAGACATTTGAAATAGGAAAAAGTGCCGGGTATCCCGTGTCCAGGCCGATGCTGCCGATATTGGTCATCACGAACGAACCGAAATTATTGGCGCTGAGACCCAGTCCAGGCAGTGAGATTCCCCATTTGATGGTCAGGAATTTAATCAGGTTGAAGATCCAGGTGCGCATGGGCCAGGGAATCTTTCCCATGATCCCTTTCATTTTCATGGTACGGTTTTCATCGCCGCCCCGGGATGCTTTGATTCCATTGCTGATGGCATCCACACTCTGGGCAAGACTGAGCCTGTCGGCATTTTCGATTTTCACCGAGCTCATGGAACCGTCTGCAAGCAATACGCTCACCATGGCGTCGACCTGCTCTCTTTCCACGATGTTCCCGCGTTTTACGTAACAATTCAGTTCCGGGACAGCCTCCCTGATCCCTCTTGCGACGATCAGTGTAAAAATGTGCGTCAGGGTGATCTTCAATCCCTCCCTGCGTTTGCGTGTCACATATTCTTCAAGGTCGGTTACATCCAGTTCAACGGAACCAAATATCTTTGCATCTGCCGGCTTTTTATAAATGGCTGCGGCAACCTTACGCCAGTCGGTGTTGATATCTGATCGCACCATTATTTCTTTTCTTCCGAACCATCGATATATTTTGCAAATCTCCGTGGTTCGCTGCCATGTACCGGATCCTGGCGGTCCCATGGCCACCCGCCGAAACTGGTTTGGGTATAATCCTGGTAGGCCTGCTGGATCTCGGTCCGCGTATTCATTACAAATGGGCCATACTGTGCAACGGGTTCAGCAATGGGTTTCCCCTGCAACACCAGGAATGTTGAAGCTGTATCGCCATTGACCACCTGCACAGGCTGACCGGCCTGCATCCTTGCCTGGTGTTTTCCGGGCATTTCCTGTCCGCCGATGGTCATGCCGTCGCCATAATAGTAATACACCGCGCGTGATACATTTCCCTTTGCAGGAGGAAGTTCGATTGTTGCTCCCGGTTCCAGTTCCGCGATCCAGATTCCCACCTCGTGCGCGGGATCCGCGGCCCAGGAATCGGGGGTGGGAGAGAGCGCCGCGACCCCGTTGAATTCCCCGGCGATCAGCAGTAACTTGCCCTTTTTTCCCGAGGAGTTGCTGACCTCAATCACCGGGATGTCTTCGCTCCAGAGCATTTTATAGTAAGGTTCGACAAACTTGCTCCTGGCGGGCAGGTTGATCCATACCTGGAGCAGTTCGAGCGGGTTTTCCCTGTCGGAATGCAGCAACGGAAACATTTCGGAATGTTGTATCCCTTTGCCGGCGGTCATCCACTGTACATCACCGTTGCCATACCTTCCCGATGCTCCCAGGGAGTCTGAATGATCTACCAGTCCTTTCAGCGTGATCGTTACGGTCTCAAATCCCCGGTGCGGGTGTACCGGAAACCCGGGGACGCTGGAGCCGTGATACATGCGGAAACCGTCTTTGACGACAAAATCATTTCCGATGTTCCTTCCATCCAGTAGCCTGGGATCAGGTCCCTGTTGTTCATTTCCCCTTGGAAAATGGTCGTTGTGGTGTGCACAAAAAATGAAAGGATCATACAGTTCCCAGTGAAATCCAATTGGTTTTAATTGTAAGATGCTGTCCATGGTTGATGAATTTTCCGAAATATAGCTGAAAATGCAATGATCCGCAAGGAAATGCAGCAGTCAAAAGCAGGAAGGTCCGGCAGTGATCTGCCAGACCTTCCCGGTAGTAGTAGTTAGTGTTTATCTGTTACCAACGTACCTGTGTCATCATGTCCGCGACCGTTGCGAAAATGGAATGTTGAACCGCACTGTCTCCACCTGCTCATGTGAAAAAGATATTGATAGTATCGCAGGTGACGGACATTGGCTGCAGGTAATTGAAGGCGTTTATCGTATGTACTGGTTGATGATTGACTCGTAGAGCTCCTGTTTACCGCTGGTCATCGTGGGTTCTCCGTTGGAAAGGGCCAGGCTGTGAAGATCTTCCAGTGTCAGTTCACCCTTTTCGAATTTCGCCCCGGCTCCACTGTCAAAGGAGGCATATCGCTCTTTTCTCATCGTGAGGAACCTGGAATGATCGAGCAGCTCATGGGTGATCTCGAAAGCCCTTGCAAAAGCATCCATCCCGGCAATATGTGCAATGAAGATATCCTCCAGGTCAGTAGAGTTTCTTCGTGTTTTCGCATCAAAATTGACCCCCCCGGAAGTAAATCCGCCTGCCTGGATGATGACAATCATGGACTCGATCAGTTCGTAGAGGTTGATCGGGAACTGGTCGGTATCCCATCCATTCTGGTAATCACCCCGGTTGGCATCGATGCTGCAAAAAAGATCATTATCGGCTGCCACCTGCAATTCATGCTGGAAAGTATGTCCGGCCAGCGTGGCATGGTTCACCTCGATATTGAGTTTGAAATCCTTGTCAAGCCCATATTTCCTCAGGAAACCTATCACTGTAGCGGTATCGTAGTCGTATTGATGCTTGGTGGGTTCCATGGGTTTGGGTTCGATCAGGAACGGACCTGTGAACCCGTTTTTTCTTGCATAGTCTTTGGCCATGTGCAGGAAACGGGCCAGGTGGTCGAGTTCGCGCTTCATGTCGGTATTCAGCAAGGACATGTAGCCTTCGCGTCCTCCCCAGAAAACATAGTTTTCACCTCCCAGGGCGATGGTGGCATCCAGTGCGTTTTTTACCTGTGTTCCTGCAAAAGCAACGGCATTGAAGTCAGGATTGGTGGAGGCCCCGTTCATATAACGCGGATTTGAGAACACATTTGCAGTTCCCCACAGCAGTTTCACACCGGAGGCCTCCTGCTTCTCCCTGGCAAACCCGACCATGGTCTGCAGGTTCTTTTCGTACACTGCAATTGAATTTCCTTCGCTGACCATATCGATATCATGGAAACAATAGTAGGGAGTACCCAGCTTTGTAAAGAACTCGAATGCTGCATCCAGTTTGTTTTTGGCGCGGGTGATGCCGTCTTTTCCTTCGCTCCAGGGGAATGTGACGGTTCCCGGGCCGAACGGGTCATCACCTGTGTTGCAGAAGGTGTGCCAGTATGCCACTGCAAAGCGCAGGTGTTCTTTCAGTGTTTTCCCCTTGATGATCTTATTTTCGTCATAATACTTAAAAGCCAGTGGGTTGTCTGAATCGCGGCCTTCGTACCTGATCTTGCCGATGCCTTTGAAATATTCCTTATTACCTGTTAAATAGTCCATAATGTTTATTGTTTGCCGTATTATTGAATTTCTTTTTGAAGGATCGTGTACCATTCATTGTACAGATCTGTGAAAAATTGCTTTTTTTCCGGATCAGGTTCGATAACAGAAATCTGTTTGAGTCCGGCGAAGGCTTCTTCGAAGGACCCGTAACGTCCCGACCCGATACCTGCTCCCTTTGCAGCGCCCTCGCTTCCGTCGGTATCATAAAGCTCAATGGTTGCTCCTGTGAGGGCGGCCAGTGTATTTCTGAAAATCGGGCTGAGGAACATATTGGAGTTGCCTGCCCTGATTACAGACGGGTTGATGCCTGTTTGTTTCATGATTTCCATGCCGTATTGGAAGGCATAGACGATTCCTTCCTGCGCTGCACGCACGAGGTGTCCTTCATGGTGGATGTTAAAGTTCATCCTGTGCATGGAAGCGCCCACTTCCTTATTGTTCAACATTCTTTCCGCACCATTGCCGAAAGGAAGAATTAGCAATCCTTCAGCGCCTTCGGGCACCTTTCCGGCCATGTCGTTCAGTGCAGGATAATTTGCCTCGCGGGCAGACATGTTTTTCTTGAGCCAGGAATACTGGATACCGGTTCCGTTGATGCAGAGCAGTACGCCAAGACGGTTGATCTCAGGACTGTGGTTCACATGTGCGAAGGTGTTGACACGGCTCTCCGGATCAAATTTCACTTCATCGCTGACGCCATATACAACTCCTGAGGTTCCTGCTGTGGCTGCGATCTCACCCGGGTTAAGTACATTGAGTGAAAAGGCATTGTTCGGCTGGTCACCGGCGCGGTAGGAGACGGGCGTACCTTTCAGCAGTCCCAGTTCTTCAGCTACAGAAGCCGTCAGTCTGCCCTGTTCGGAAAAAGTAGGCACGATCTCCGGGATCAGCGACGCTGGTATATTGTAGTGCTCCAGCAGAAAATCTGCAAGACTGTTTTCCTGGAAGTCCCAGAAAATGCCTTCCGAAAGTCCCGAAATCGTGGTATTCAGTTCACCGGTCATTTTCATAGCGATAAAGTCGCCGGGAAGCATGATCTTATAGGCCTTTTCAAATATTTCGGGCTCGTTTTCCCTGACCCATTTGAGCTTGGAGGCGGTGAAATTACCAGGAGAATTCAGCAGGTGGGCCAGGCAGCGGTCTTTCCCAAGCTGTCCAAGTGCCGCCTCACCTATGCCAACTGCCCTGCTGTCGCACCAGATGATGGAAGGCCTGAGGACTTTATGATCCTTGCCGACCATTACCAGTCCATGCATCTGGTAGGAGATGCCGATGGAATTGATGTTGGCTGCATCGATTTCAGCCATCTGAAGGACCTCGTTGGTGGATAATTTGATATTGGACCACCAGGTTTCCGGGTCCTGTTCTGCCCAGCCTGGTTTGCCGGCATCGATTTTCATTTCTTGCTTCGGGTTGAACGCTGAGGCCACACATTGCCCGGTATCTGTATTGATTATACTGGCTTTTACAGATGAACTGCCAACATCATATCCGATCAGGTACATGCACACATGGGATTAAAAATTATAATACAGGATGTCTGTTCTCGATTCTTCATATTTTTTCTTGTTGAACCTGTAGTAGAGGGCAGGTTTATGCGCGACGCCTTTCTGTTTCTCTTTCAATGGTTCAATATAGCAGGCCTTCAATAGCTTTTTCCTGAAATTCCTGTTGTCAAGTTTGTGTCCGATCACTACTTCGTACAGGGTCTGGATCTGCCTTACAGTGAATTTTCCGGGAAGCAGTTCAAAACAAAGGGGCTCGAACCTGATCTCGTTCCTGAGACTTTTCAAACCTTTCAGGATGATCGCTTTGTGATCGAATGTGAGCGGTGGCAGCTTTTTTACATTGTGCCAGGTTGCATTATTGCTGAGTTCATTTACAGTGTTGCTCTTGTCGATCCTGATCAGGGAATAGTATGCAGTTGTCACTACCCGGTCGATTGTGACACCAGAAGTTTCTTCAAGCCAGTGTTTGTCTTCACCATCGGAAATCCGGTCCGGTTCGCCGAAAACGGAGAATTGCCTGAGAAAGATGTTTTCGAGGCCTGTGAGTTCCATCAATACCCTTTTCGCAGCACCTTCGAGATCTTCGCGTAAGTGTATCAGGTCGCCCGGAAGCTTGTGTTTCTTGTTTTCGGCCGGATCCCCGTTGATGCCCATCCGCTCCACCAGGAGCACGCGCAAACGGCTGCCATCGAAGCCAAAGATCACACAGTCAATAGACAGGTGAGGATTAAAGTTTGGTTTCTGACTGTTCATAAATCAAAAGTAAGTAAAAGTCTATTATAAAACAAACTTAGCGTATAAAATACGTTAAGCATGAGTCGAATTTTAACATAGTGATGAAGCCATACCAGGAATTCAGGATGTACCCTTGCCCGGGAGGGTCATGGTAAAGGTGCTGCCTTTGCCGGGATCACTGTCAACACTGATATGCCCACCGTTTAGTTTCATGAATTCATGGCATACGATCAGCCCGAGCCCTGTGCCTGTTTCCCCGGATGTTCCTGCGCTGCTGTTCATTCTATCCAGTTCAAACAGGGCCTTGCGTTGAGATTCCATCATGCCGATGCCGGTATCGGTGATCATTATTTTCACATGCGTATTTTTCTGTGTGGCACTGAGGCTGACACGTCCCCCTTCCCTGGTGTATTTGATGGCGTTGCCTACAATATTGCGGATAACTGTATTGATCAGGTTCTTGTCTGCATACACTTCGGTTCCTTTGTCGATCTCATTGATCAGCTGAATGTTTTTTACCGATGCCTGCAATGACTGCAGCGATATCACTTCATCAACGAGCTCACTGAGTTGCAATCGCGAAGGTTTCATATTTACTTTCCTGGTTTGCGTCCTTGCCCAGTCAAGCAGATTCTCTAACAGTTCATAGGCCGATTGGGTGGAAGCATGGATCATATCGAGGAATTCCTGCTGTTTTTCCACGGTAATCTCATCGTATTGTTGCTTCAGGATTTCGGTGAACCCCAGGATTGAATGAAACGGGTTTTTCAGGTCGTGGGCAATAATGGAGAACAGCCTGTCCTTGGTGGCATTTGTTTTCTGTAATTCCCTTGCCTGTGATTCGATCTCTTCGTTTTGTTTTTTGATCTGTTCCTCTGCAACTTTCAAATCGGTGATGTCAGAGTCAATAAGGATCAGGTTGGTGACCTCATCCTCTAAATCAAGAATCGGAAAAATATTGGTTTGGTTCCACAACTCCTTTCCCGTTTTATCAATGTATTTTGAGTTATAGGTATAGGGCTTTCGGGTGATATATACCTGGTTCAGAATGACTGAAATATTGGGATGGGAAGAATTTTCCCGCAGGTTACTGCCATGCTCCTCCTTGAAGCTGTCGAGGTTCATCTTGTATTTCTTCTCAAAAGCATCGTTTGCCCATTCAAAGTTGGCATTGCCGTCCATAATAATTACGGTATTCTCGGTTTTGCTGGCTACAAGTGAAAGCCGTTCCAGTTCTTCGTTGAACTTTTTGAGTTTTTCAGACTGTGCATTGATCTCCTCGGCCATTTCCTCAATTTCCTCCTGCCGTTCTTCAAGAAGTAAATTGATCGTTCTGAGGTTTTCAGATTTCTGCTTCAGTTCCCTCTCAGCCTTTTTTTGCGGCGTAATATCCCTGCCAAGACCAATAATACCGATCACCTTGTTTCTGTCGTCGAAGATCGGAATCTTGGTGGTGGAAACATATATTTCGTTGCCATCCATGTCAAGCCCTTTTTCCTCCTTGGAGATCATCGGCCTGCCTTCGGCCATGATTTTCTGCTCATCGTCGTAGTAAGCCTGCGCAAACCGGGGCTCATAGAAATCAAAATCGGTTTTTCCGAAAAGTTGCCGGGGATCTTCTTCTCCCATGATGCGGGATACAAATTTATTGGCCAGGATGAACCTGCTCTCCCTGTCCTTGAAATATACCCTGTCGGGAAGACTGTCGAAAAGCTGTTCCAGCAATTTTTTTTGCCGGAATGCCTCGTTGAGGTTCTTCTTCGAGAATTTTCTGGCCAATTTCCGGTATTGCCAGGTATAGATGATGATCAGGATGAGCGCAAGGGGAATAATCACAGACAATACCACCAGCAAACTGCTGGTCTGTAAAATGGTTGATATAACGATTGATCTCAGATCCATTGCAAAATGCCCCGTTTCGGGGAAAAGTTGCTCCTAAATTAGGGAAATATTCAATTCGCAGTAACTATATAGTGGCTTATCGGTGAAAAAAGATCATTTGATCAACAAATTGGGAAGCCAGAGGCTGAGTTCAGGGATATAGGCCACCAGTAACAATACCAGGATCATCACAATGAACATGGGAAGCAGCGGCCGTACCACTTTTTCAATTTTGATATTGGCAACACTGCACCCGATGAACAATACAGAACCTACCGGTGGCGTGCAGAGTCCGACGGAAAGGTTCAGCACCATCATGATACCGAAGTGGATGGGATCCATCCCAAGTTGCACCGTAACAATCGGCAGGAAAATAGGGGTGAAGATCAGCACGGCTGGTGTCATATCCATGAATATACCAACAAACAGAAGGATCATATTAATGATCAGCAGGATTACAAAGGGATTGTCGCTGATGCTCAGGAGTCCGTCGCTGACATTTTGCGGAATGTTTTCATAGGACATGATCCATGACAGACCGATGCTTGCTGCCACGAGCAACATGACAATCGCGGTGGTTTTTACAGACCGCAGGATCACGTCGGGAAGATCCCTGATGGTCATTTCCTTATAGAGCAGTGCGAGAATGAGTGCATAGAGTACTGCAACGGCCGATGCTTCTGTGGCTGTAAAATACCCGGCAACAATACCCCCGATCACGATTACAAGCATGAGCAGGGAAGGGATGGCATCCAGGAATTTTTTGATTCCCACTTTGGCCTGTTGCCAGTGCTGGATGGTTTTATAGATCCAGAACGCGCCAAGCAGGGCCAGTCCACCGTAGATGATCCCCTTGAACAGACCGGCACCGGCATTGTCATGCAAGGTTTTGATTCCCACTCCAAGGGCGACAAGAACGAATGATGCGATTGCTACAAATCCAAGGGTCTTTGCTACACCGCGGATTCCTTTGTTCTGGTAGATGAGCATCGACATGGCCATGAGCATGATACCCAATCCGGTGAGAATGCCCGGGATATATCCTGCCAGGAAGAGCGCAGTGATGGAGGCACCGCCACTCGCCAGTGAATAAACGATCAGGATATTGCTCGGTGGAATGGAAAGTCCGGTCGTGGCCGACGTAATATTCACCGCTGCACTGAAATTTTCATTGTATCCCTCCTTTTTCATTTCCAGAGTCATGATGCTGCCGATGGCAGATGCAGATGCAGCTGCACTGCCTGAAATGGCCCCGAACAACATATTGGCAATCACGTTCACGAAAGCCAGTCCCCCGGGTAATCCGCCCACCAGCACACGGGCAAAATTGATGAGCCTCATGGCAATTCCGCCCCGGTTCATGATATTGCCGGCAAGTATAAAGAAGGGGATGGCCAGCAGGGCAAAGCTGTCGAGACCTGTAGCCATGCGATGTGCGTAGGTCGTGAATGAAGCAATTGAATCAATTGAAAACAGCATGGTGATAATTCCCGATGCACCAATGCTGAATGCAATGGGGACACCCAGGACGAGCAGGATCACGAAACTCAGTACCAGTATAATTACTTCCATGTGGATTTTATTTTTTGAAGGCCTCTTTCAGGTGCCCGATCGAATAAAAAATAATAAGGAGTCCGCTGATAGGCAGAACGATATATACATATCCCAGTGGAATCTGCAACGCTGCAGACCTGACCCCCAGGTAAAACCTTGTGTAAACAAGCCAGGACCCGCCAATCACCAGCACAGTGGCAGAAAATCCCAGGATCACGCTCTGGATCAGGATCCGAAGAATCCTTTGTCTCTCAGGACCGGACTTCTGCAACAGGATATCAATGGCGAGGTGTTCTCTTTTTCCGGCTACATAGGCGGCACCCAGCAGGCTGACCCAGATCAGCAGGTACCCTGCCAGCTCGTCGGTAAATGAACTTGGAGAGCTGAGCACGTATCGGCTGAATACCTGCCATAATACGTCCAGCACCAGGATGCTGGTCAGGAAGATCAGCACGATCTCCAATATACGGTTGACCTTGTCAAGTATTTTCATAACACGCTATTCTTCGGTTGCTTTAATTCTTTGTATCAGGCTGTAAAGGGGGGCGTTGTCTTTGTATAATTCCGGGATATGGGTTACCCGCTCCGCAAATGGTTCCTTGTCGGGATAAATGATGGTGACCCCGGCTTTCTCTACCTCTTCCAGGGATTCTTTCTCTGACAGTGCCCACAGTTCACGCTGTTTGACCACGGACTCATCGATTGCCTGCTGAAGCCATGACCTCTGCTGCTCTGTGAGGTCATCCCAGATCTTCTTGCTGATGATCAGTACATCAGGAACCATGGTATGTTCATTCAGTGAGTAAAACTTGCATACTTCGTAGTGGTGACTGGTATAGAAGCTGGGTGGATTGTTCTCTGCACCATCTACCACGCCGCTTTGCAGGGCAGTGTAGAGTTCTCCCCATGAGATCGGCGTAGGCGAACCACCCAGTGCCTTGATCGTTTCCATCGCGGTCATGCTCTTCATTACCCTGATTTTCAATCCTGCAAGATCGTCGGGATGGTGAATGGGGGTGTCGATGCTATAAAAGCTTCTTGCCCCGGCGTCGTAGAAACATAGTCCTCGGATCCAGAAGGGTTCGGTGCTGGTGAGCAAGTCGTCCCCGATGGGTCCGTCAAGCACCCTGAATGCATGCTCCTTGGACTTGAAAAGATAGGGAATTCCAAGCACCTTGTATTCTTCGGTGAAGCTTTCCATTACAGCTGAGGAAACCTTGGTGATGGCCAGGCTGCCTATCTGGAGCAGCTCAACGCATTGCTGTTCGGATCCCAGCTGTCCGGACGAATAGGTTTCGATCAGCAGTTTGCCACCGGAAATCTCTTCGCACCGGTCGGCCATGAATTCCATGGCTACACTCACCGGGTGGGTGGGATCAAGGCCATGTGCAAGTTTCAGTGACCGGGTATCTGAAATTCCCTTGCATCCGCTGATCATGATGAATGCAGCAATCAGGAACAATAGTGGAAGTCTGTTATATCGCATCGCGTGTTATCCTCTTATTTTTTCTACCATTTGAACTATTTCTGCAGCTTTATCCTGCAGGAGATCATATTTGTTTTCCCGGATGATGTCGGAAGTAATCAGTTTTGACCCCATGCCCACACAAAATGCGCCTGCGTCGAACCAGCTTTTCAGGTTTTCCAGGGTCGGGGATACCCCGCCGGAGGGCATGAGCTGGCTCCACGGACAGGGACCTTTGATGGCTTTGATGTAAGCGGGACCGCCAAGCATGGAAGCCGGGTAGACCTTTACCACCTCTGCGCCCAGCTCTTCGGCTTTTGAAATTTCCGATACGGTTGCGCAGCCGGGCATCCAGAGCACTTTCCTCCTGTTGCAGACCCGGGCCATTTCCTTATTCAGCAGGGGAGACACGATAAAGGATGCACCCTGCTGAATGTACAGCGCGGAGGTGGCAGCATCAACAACAGAGCCGACCCCGAGTACCAGGTCGGGCAATTCCTTTTCGGCCCATTTCACCAGTGCACCGAAAACTTCATGTGCAAAATCGCCCCGGTTGGTGAATTCAAAAATCTTCAGCCCCCCGTTGTAACATGCCCTGATCACCTGCTTGCAGGTCTCTGTATCCGGGTTATAATATAAAGGAACAACTCCTGTTTCCCGCATCAGGATTGCTGTATCAAGCCTTGTTCGTTTCATGGTTCGGTTCGGGTTTTATTCGACTTTCAAAAATAACTATTTTCGCCAACTGGCACGCGGTCACACCAATTATTTGCCAAGGTGTATCCTGTTCATCAACTGGCTCAGCGAATCAACTGCCCCCTGGTAGCCGGCTTCGTTTGCCACATTCCTGTTTTCATCCGGATCAATCCTGTGATCGTACAGCATGTTGGCGACGATGGTGCAGTCTTTTCGTGACTGCATGAATTCACTGTAAATGTAGTGCTCTGACACCACGGAGTTACCCAGGATGTACCTGGTATAGACGGGATCGTCCCATTTCATGCCGGGTTGCCGGATCAGGGGCACCAGGCTTTTTCCTTCTGTCCACCCGGGAACCTCCAGTCCGGCCAGTTCCGCGAAGGTCGGGTAGAGGTCTACGAATTCAGTAAGCCCGGCGGTCGATTTTCCATCGGTAACTCCGGGTACGTGAATAATCAGCGGCACCTGCAGGGAAGTATTGAAATTACAATGTTTGCACCAGAGTCCGTGCTCTCCCAGGTTCCATCCGTGATCACCGAACACTGCCACGATGGTGTTTTTATCCAGTTCCAGCCTTTCAAGTTCTTTTATCACCTGGCCGATCAGCGCATCAGTATAACTTACGCACGCATAATAACCATGCACCAGTTCCGCTGCTTTTTCATCACTTACCGGCCCCTCGGCAGGGATATCATCGTACCCGCGTAACTCACCAAAATTATGCATAGCCTGGCGTGGTGCATTCTCAGGTTTTTGTGGATTGTCGGCCAAGACGATCTTGTCGCGATCGTACATATCCCAGTATTTGGAAGGGGCATTGAAAGGCAGGTGTGGTTTTACAAATCCAACCCAGAACATGAAAGGCTGGTCCTGCCCGGCAAGCTGTCTGAGCTTTCGTGCTGCGGCGTTGGCCGTTTTCCCGTCAATATAGGCTGAATCCGGTGCATTCATTGCAATTTCCGTGGAGGGGCCCTTTTCATCCTGTTCCTGGATTCCACTGACATTTTCCGGGTTGATGTAATCACGCCATGTGCCCTTGTGCGTGGGCTGTGCATGCCACGCCGGCTCGCTCCAGCTCTCCTGGCTGTCATCACCATTGTGGAAAATTTTTCCGAATGAGACCGTATGATATCCATGGTCCCTGAAATAGCGGGGAAGTGAGATATGTCCCGGCAGGTCTTTATCTGCACGGGTGTGATAGGAAAGGAACCGCTGTGGGGTCGGACGGACACCTGTCAACAGACTCGCCCGGGAAGCACCGCAGACCGGCACATTGCAGTAGGTGCGGTCAAAGCGAAGCCCACCGGCCGCCAGCCGGTCGATGTTGGGTGAATGGATATGTGCTTCCCCGTAGCATCCGAGCTCAGGCCGCAGGTCGTCCACGAAAAAAATCAGGAAATTTGGCTTGTCGGGAAGCTCAGCCTGCTCCTTTCCAGGGTTTGTGCAACCGATTGCAATAAAAGCTAAAAACAGTGCCACGATTTTAGTGGTTTTCATGGGATTTGCGAGTTTGGAGCCACAAGATACAAATAGTTTTTTTTGCAGGATCAAATTGTTGAGAATTTTATTGGTCATAAAAAGTCCCGGGGAGCCATGTCAGTAATCCCCTTGTGTACGGTAGTATGACAGCATCTGTTCCAGCTGGGCCTTCATATCCTCCCTCAGGGAATCAGGAGAAAGCACCCGCAGATCCTTTCCATAGCTGAGCAGCAGAGAGATGAACTCATAGGTGGGGTGTACCCTGAAATGGAAGATGGTCTCTTCATCCGTTTCCTCTTCGATGTTCTGACTTTCATGCCAGGGCTGGGTGATCAGGTACTGGGCCTGCGTTTTCTGAACAGCAACTCGGATTACTGGCGGGTCCCCTTCCGGGGAAATGATCCCGATGGCATTCTTGAAATAATCTGCGGCACTGAAGGTTTGCGCACGGTAAACGGACTTCGATTCCTCAATGTCCCTGATCCGGTCCAGTGAATAGGTCCGCAACTGGTTCTTGAAATCATTGAGGCCAATCATATACCACCTGCTCTTGTATTCTTTCAGCAGGTAGGGGTGAACATCGGTGAAATAGGGTTTGTCTTCATAGAATGGCTGGTAGTACATACGCAATACTTTCTTTTCCCTGATGGCGTGTATGATCTTTCCGAGATATGCGCTGCCCTTGATATGCGGGATCTTTTCAGGCCGGATGAAGTCGAAACGTTCACCAGGGCCCTGGCTGGTGCTGATATCGATCACGTCAATTACTTTCTGAAGGGCGCCGGAGATGTCTCCGAACACATCGGCGAATTTGTATTTTTCAAGTAATTCGCAGGATTCCCTGAGTTTTTCCAGCTCCTCGCCGGTAGTTTCTGAATGGCTGTTCATGGATGAATGATTTGATGCCCCCGCAAATTAGCGATTCCCGGTGAAACAAAAAAAAGCGGTCATCGGGAGATGACCGCTTGTTCTGTCCTGGACAGGAACCTTATTTTGCGAATCCGATTTCTTTGAGGTATTCAAGACTCTTTTCAACACTGACGATGGGTTCGTAACTGTACCTTTCCACCTCCACCACATGGTATCTGGCACCTGCCTGGTCTGCTTTTTCAAGTACCGGCATGAAATCAATTTCCCCGCTTTCACCCAGTTCCTTCTCATCCTTGATGTGAAAACTGACGAATCTTCCGGGATATGCTTCAAAATAGGCCATCGGATCAGCACCACCCTCATATATCCAGTAGATGTCGAGCTGGAACATGACCTTTTCGGGATCGGTGTTCCGGAGCATGTAATCATAGATCACTTCTCCTTCCAGTTCCTGGAATTCGCCGGCATGGTTGTGATAGCCAAACCTGATCCCGGCAGCATTGCATTTTTCGCCCACAGCATTGAAGTATTCACAGTAAGCTGCGAGTCCTTCAAGACTGGCATAGCCAGTACCGCCCATAAAAGGCTGCACGATATATTCAACGCCCGCTTCCTTGTGCGTTGCGATGCATTTGTCCCACCAGGGCATCAGTGATTCCCAGCTTCCTGAGTCGGGAATGGCCTGCCCGGTATGCGCACCGCGGTAAATCATGCCGTTCTTTTCCACGAGCGCCTTGAATGCTGAAGGCTCCATTCCGTAGATCTTTCCGTCGTTGTAATCGGCTGATTCAACAAAATCATAGCCCATGGCACCGACTTTCTCAACGGTTCCCACGGGATCTTCTTTCATGGCATCCCTGACGGAATACAGCTGAAGGCCTATACCGTTTTCAGGGCCGGCTGTTCCACATGATGATAGGGCAATCATAGCGGCTGTTAAAGTCATGAGGGCTGTTGTTCTGATACTTTTTTTCATAGTTTAAGCAGATTGGTTCGTAGATGTAAAAATATTCCCAAAGATAAAAAAGTTTTTGTCATCCCATCAACACCTCCACGTGGTACTCCGCCGCATCTCCCATGGGAAGCAGACCGGTCCTTACCGGTTTGCCGTCCACAATGAGTTGCCTGACACCTTTGGAGACATGGTCCGGGTTCTTCACGGTGATGTGATAGATGCTGCCCCTGAATTTCCTGCTGATGCTGAATCCATCCCATTCCTTCGGGATGCAGGGATCTACGCGCAATCCGCTGAATTCCGGCTGGATTCCCAGTATATACCTGCTGATGGCATAATAGTTCCATGCTGCCGTACCGGTCAGCCAGCTGTTCTTTGCCTCACCGGGTAAATGTGCCTCTTTGCCTGCGATCATCTGCGAATACACATAGGGTTCAGTCCGGTGCAGGTCGCTGATCTCCTCGAGGTAGGCAGGGGCGATCTTGGCATAATAGTCAAATGCCCGGTCGCCATTTCCCAGCATGGTCTCACCTATCATGATCCACGGATTGTTGTGACAAAAGATCCCGGCATTTTCCTTGTAGCCGGGAGGATAGGAGGTGATCTCGCCCATCTCCACGTGATATGTTGTGAAGGGAGGATTGTTCAGTACAATGCCGTACGGACAGTCCAGTCGTTCCTTTACGGCGTCCAGCGCTTGTTGCGCCCTTCCATCTTCAAGTCCGATGCCTGCCATCACGCAGAACCCATTGGATTCAATAAATATCTTTCCCTCGTCATTTTCCCCGGACCCGATCTTTTCGCTGAAATGATTGTAGGCCCTGAGGAACCATTCCCCGTCCCAGCCATGGGCATTTACCGCTTCTTCCATTTCAACGATGTGGTGCCCGACCCTGCGCGCCTCCGCTTCATGACCGAGCTGAATGCAGAGTTCCATGTATTCCTTTCCGTAAAAGACAAACATCCCGGCGATCATGACCGATTCGGCTACACCACCCTCCCTGTTCTCAGTGGTCTGGAACGATTCATCCGGGTTGGTGCTGAAACAATTGAGGTTCAGACAATCGTTCCAGTCTGCACGGCCAATGAGTGGCAGTCCGTGGGGACCCATGTTCCTGATCACATGGTCGAATGACCTGGTGAGGTGGTCAAAGAGTGAGGTTGCCCTGGAGGCGTCATTATCAAAGGGTACCGATTCGTCCAGAATGGAAAAATCCCCGGTTTCCCGGATATAGGCAACTGTGGAACAGATCAGCCAGAGGGGATCATCATTGAAATTTCCCCCGATCTCATTGTTCCCCTTTTTGGTAAGCGGCTGGTACTGGTGGTAGGCGCCGCCATCTTCCATCTGTGTGGCAGCCAGGTCCAGGATGCGCTCGCGCGCCCGGCCGGGTACCAGGTGGACAAAACCCAGCAGGTCCTGGTTGGAATCACGGAACCCCATGCCCCGCCCGATGCCACTTTCAAAATAAGAGGCACTGCGCGACATCAAAAAGGTGATCATGCACTGGTAGGGGTTCCAGATATTCACCATGCGGTTCAGCTTTTCATCGTTGCTTTGCAGCCTGTATACTGAAAGCAGGGCGTCCCAGTAGCTCCGAAGCTCCTGCATGGCTTTGTCAACCGCTTCGGTTGAGCCATAAAGGCGGATCAATGCCTCGGCCGGTTCCTTGTTGATCACCCCCGGAGATTCCCATTTTTTGTCTGCATCATTTTCCACGTAGCCCAGCAGAAAAACCAGGTCCCTTTTCTCTCCTGGCTGCAATTCCACTTCAAGCATGTGCGAGGCGATCGGTGACCAGCCGTGGGCAATGCTGTTGTTTAATGCGCCCGCAAGTACAGCATCAGGCTGATCAAATCCATTATATAGCCCTGTGAAACGGAACCGGTCTGTTTCGAATCCATCCACCGGTGCGTTGACGTGGTAGAATGCATAATGGTTCCTCCGCTCCCGGTATTCGGTCTTGTGGTAGATCGTGGATCCCTTCACCTCCACTTCGCCAGTATTGAAGTTCCGCTGGAAGTTGGTCATGTCATCCTGTGCATTCCACAGGTTCCATTCCACGAATGAGAACAGTTTGATTTTTTTCGTTTTCCCCGAAATGTTGGAAAGACGCAAACGCTGCATCTCAATATTTGCATCCAGCGGTACAGTGAACAGTAAATCAGCCTCAATACCGTTCGACGCACTGACCAGGCGGGTATACCCTAGCCCGTGATGACATTCGTAGCTGTCGGGAAGGGTCTTTACAGGCTTCCATCCCGGATTCCATATATGTCCGTTGTCATTGATATAGAAATACTTCCCCCCGTCATCCACCGGGACATTGTTGTACCTGTAGCGGGTGAGGCGCCGCAACCGGGCATCCTTGTAAAAGGAATACCCGCCGGAAGTATTGGATACGATAGAAACAAAATTCTTGTTGCCCAGGTAATTGATCCAGGGATAAGGGGTCTGCGGGTTAGTGATGACATATTCGCGGTCGGTGTCGTTGAAAAAGCCGTATTTCATCGAAGTAGTGTTTGGTATGTTGTGTAAAAGTAGCGAAATATCCTTACACAGCAGCCCGCATATCATTCGACAAATCCTGTCCATTGCCCCTTCAGTCAATGTTTCAGATCATGGCTCCGGCATGCAACCGCTTCCATGTGCGGTCGTTCGGACGATCAGGCCTTCCTGGAAACCTGAAGGAATAAAATTACACGTCTACCAGGTTACTTTTCGTTGCTGGGTTTCCCGATTGTTGCCAGGATACCTCCATCCACGTAGACCACAATGCCATTGACAAAATTGGAGGCATCGGAAGCGAGGAATATGGCTGTTCCAGCCAGTTCCTCCGGCTCTCCCCATTTCCCTGCCGGGGTCCGGTTGATAATGAAATCATTGAAAGGATGGCCATCCACCCTGATCGGTTCAGTCTGCGCTGTTGCAAAATAACCCGGGCCGATCCCGTTGATCTGGATGTTGTGCCTGGCCCATTCCGTGGCCATGCTCCTGGTCAGCATCTTCAGTCCGCCCTTGGCTGCTGCATAGGCTGAAACCGTGTTCCGTCCCAGCTCACTCATCATCGAACACATGTTGATGATTTTGCCATGACCCCGTTCAATCATTCCCGGGGCGACCGCTTTCGACATAATGAACGGACCGGTGAGGTCCACATCCAGCACCTCCCTGAATTCGTCTGCTTTCATTTCCAGGATCGGGATCCGCTTGATGATCCCTGCATTGTTGACGAGGATGTCGATGGGGGCGACCTCTTTTTCCATGCGTGGAATGAGCTCATTCACCGCTGCTTCATCAGTAACATCGAGCGGATATGTGCTGACATCGATGCCATTATTTTTGTACACTTCCCTGGCCGCTTCCAGCTTGTCGCCGAAAACATCGTTGATAATGATTTTTGCACCTGCCCGGGCAAGTCCTGTTGCAATGGCCATTCCCAGTCCATGCGTCGCGCCGGTAACCAGCGCTGTTTTTCCTGTAAGATCAAATAGTTTAAGTGACATATCCTGTATTTTTTTGGTTGTTGTAAAGGATGCTTGTTATTACCTGAGGTCGTGCGGTCCGAATGCATCCATGTCGCCGTAATCGAGGTTTTCACCTGCCATGCCCCATATAAAGTTATAATTGCTGGTTCCTGCTGCCGCATGAATGGACCACGAGGGAGAAACGACTGCCTCTTCATTGTGCAGCCAGATGTGGCGGGTCTCTTTGGGATCCCCCATGAAATGACATATGGCCTGGTCGTCGGGTACCTCGAAATAGAAATAGGCTTCCATCCTGCGGCTGTGAAGGTGCGCCGGCATTGTGTTCCATACGCTGCCCGGCTTCAACTCTGTCATGCCCATCTGTAACTGACAGATATCCACGACACTGTTAACGATCAGCTTGTTGATTTTCCGGGCATTGCTTGATTCAAGCGCACCGAGTTCAACTGTATCCGCATCCGCAAGCGTGATGTGTTTGGTCGGGTACGCGGTGTGTGCAGGTGCAGAGTTGAAATAGAACCTCGACGGCCGGTCGGGTGAACCGCTCTCGAATATCACTTCCCTGGTGCCGGCGCCGATATAGATCGCCTCCTTGTACTCCAGTGGGTAGGCCTTGCCATCAACCCGGACCGTTCCTTTGGGTCCCACGTTGATGATCCCTAGTTCTCTACGGTCACAGAAATGACCTGCCTTGAGCGGATCGATGGCTTCAAGGAGGAGTGCTTCCTTCACGGGTACCGCACCACCAACAATGAAGCGGTCGTTCATGGAGTAGACCATGTTCACATCTCCTGGTGACATCAGGTTTTGTACCAGGAAATCCTTCCTGTTTCTTTCCGTGTCATAATGTTTGGCATCATCGGGATGATTGGAATAGCGGATTTCATAATTTGTTGCCATAGTTTCTCTGTTTTATTCTGTTCTTAAAGTTATTTCTTTTTGTGTACTCAGCCTGAACAGCACTTCGGGTTCAATGACGATCCTCGACCCGTCGTTTGTGGCCTCCTGCTCAAGGAAGAGTGAGGCGGCCTGTCTGCCCATTTCGAGACCTTTCTGGTCGACTGATGTGAGCGGAGGAGTGATATGCGGTGTGAATTCCTCGTTGGCGAAACCGCTGACTGCGATGTCTTCCGGAACGCGGAAATGGTTTTTAAGCGCTTCCAGGAGCACCCCGTGCGCTGCCAGGTCACCTGCGCAGATAAAGGCATCGGGCCGGGGATCGGATTGCATGATCTCCCGGAAGGCCTTTCTGCCTCCCTGTCGCGTCATGTCGGTTTCCGTAATATGGGAGGCAATCACTTGGCTTCCCGATGACTTCAGGGCATCCAGGTACCCTGATTTTCGCTGGCGGTATACATTGATTTTGCCGGAACCTCCCACATGTGCAGGGTGCCGATACCCCTTTTCAATGAGCGCAGTGGTGATCCTGAATGCCGCAGCATGATCGTCGATCACAACTCCATCCACGGCGAGGGTGTCGGGTACCCTGTCGAAGAATACCATCCTGATCCCCCTGTTCAGCAGCTTCTCCAGGTGTGCATAATCCTGCGTTTCCATGGACAACGACATCATGATTCCGTCCACGCGGGCATGCATCAGCGTCTGCAGTGCTTCTTTTTCCTTATCCAGGGATTCATTCGACTGGCAGATCATCAGGTTAAAACCAGCCCCGCTCAGCTTCTCCTCAATTCCCCCGATGATATTGGAGAAAAAGCTCCGGTTAATATTGGGTACGATCACACCCACCGTATTGCCCCGTCCCTTCCTGAGGGATGAGGCCATCACATTAGGCTGGTACCCATGCGCGGCAGCCAGCTTCTGCACCATATCGCGCGTTGCAGCACTGATCCTGGGATTGTTGTTTAATGCACGGGAAACAGTGGACGCAGATATCTTCAGCTCACGGGCAATGTCGTGTATGGTAATATGTTTTTTTTCCCAGTTCATTTCCACAAATATATGAAAATACAATCGATTGCACAAATTATTCTGACAACTTCTTTCCTTAAAAAAGTGAATGTTTTATTTATCTTTGGTGCTTGTGTCCATGGTGCACAGATCAGCACCATGCCAGGGAACAGGAACGGAACGGCATTCAACCGGTACATTTTTCGTGTAAACACTATTGGCAGGTTTAAAAAGACAGAATTATGAGCAGGACCAACAAGCTACTTCACCTGATCTTTGCCGTGATCGTTATCGTGGAACTGACAGGGCGGCTAATCGACAATGTTTTGTTGGAATATCCTGTGAAACCGCTCATAATGATCTGGATCACCCTCTATTTCCTGTTGAATGCCCGGAAACGTACTTTCCGAAACGGGGTGTTGCTGGCATTTTTTTTCAGCTGGACAGGAGATATTTTCCTGATGTTTTCCGGTGGATACGATAATGAAATGCTTTTTTATACCGGGGTGGGAGGGTTCTTTCTTGCCCAGGTCACCTATATTTTTATATTTCTTCTGAATGCTGAAAATGACATCAAGGGGCTGTTGTTGAGGAATCCGCTGTGGTTCATTCCACTGCTCGGATATGGTGTGCTGATCTATTGGTTGCTGTATCCCGGGCTTGAAGGGGTAATGGTACCTGTGATTCTCGTATATGCCCTCTCCCTGATCGGGATGTCACTTGCTGCACTGAACCGGCGCGACAGGGTGAATTACAGTAGTTTCCGACTTGTATTTGCAGGTTCGCTCTTTTTCGTCGCCTCCGACAGTATGATCGCGATCAACAAGTTCCACACCGAAATTCCCTATGCGGGATTCCTGATCATGCTGACCTATATTATTGCCCAATACCTGATCATGCGTGGCCTGATCCTTGAAAAACCGCGTCCCGCTTCAAACAACCAATAAATTTATCGTACTTTTTCGTTACCCCGGTCTCCCGGTCTCCCGGTCCTCCGCTCCCCCGGTCTCCTGGTCTCCCGGTCCTCCGCTCCCCCGGTCTCCCTGCTCCCGTTACAATATTGCCGGCAGCTGAACCACGCAGAAATAGAGGAAGAAAAGAAATGCAACCAGGAGTCCTGCTCCGACGGACCAGTGCGGAGTGATGGTCTTCCTGACCTCCGGGCGGAAAAATTCCGGCATCACAAAATAGAGGCCGAAGAACAGTCCCAGTGCCTGGATGGGCGTTAGCAGCAATCCCTCGAATATGGCAGCAAACTTTACAAGGACCACGGGCTTGTATCCCAGGGTGAAAATGATGGTCATGCTGGCAAGTGTCAGAAATACCAGGATGACCCTGAATTGCTGCTTCCAGGGAATGCGACCGGCAGTTTTTGGCATGCAAAGCCTGAATGCGTCAGACAGCAGCCGTGGCCAGCCGGCCAATTGCCCGATCTGCGTAGAGAACAGTGCCGCGGCTCCGCCTAAAACGAATAGAAATGCACCTGTTGTGCCCCAATTGGCGGAGAACAATTCCGATAGCTGAAGCGCCACATGTTCACCTTCCGGGACGACCTGCCTGCTTCCCAGGATCCCGGCGCCTGCGATCAGGAAGCCACCGGTCGCAACAATTCCGATGATCATGGCCAGGGAGGCATCCTTGGAGACAAACCGCTGCCATTTTCTGAGCTCCTTCGCCGATCCTGCATCTATGCTTTGCAATTTTTCCCGGTCTGCCGGTATCCCGTATCCATCCTTGCTGGTCATGCCGTAACCGGCACCGATCACCCAGTAACTGTACCATACCTGGCTGGCAAATCCACCTGCACCCCAGCCGAGCAGCGGAAGAATTTCACGCCAGGGGTTGATATCCAGACCTTTGTCTATGGCCCATTCGGGCATTTCAGGTTTCGAGGGCACCAGCCCGGAAAAGAATTCTGCTGCTGAAGGAAAAACATTTACGGCAACATAGATAACACCAACGATTACCGTGAGCACCAGGATGCTCATGGTGATTTTCAACCATTTGAAGGTTCCTTTCCAGGCGATGCCAAAAGCTGCCAGCGTTATAAGCCATCCGCCCATGAACCGGGGCATATGGGTGATGTGCGCAAGAAAGATACCTCCCGCAGATGCCACGGAGCCAATGGAGACTGCTGCTGCTGCAAGCTGGATGATCATGATCATCCATACTGCCCAGTGGGCAGGTCCGGGCATCCGGTCGAAGAGATCGATCATCCCTTCTCCCGTGGTCACCGTGTAGCGGGCTCCCGACATCCCGATCCAGAATTTGAGGAAAATTCCGGCCACCACCGCCCAGAGGATGCCTGTGCCCAGCAATGCTCCTGCACGGGTGGCGATGATCACCTCGCCGGACCCGATATATTCAGAGACCCAGACCAGCGAAGGACCGATCATTGCCAGGGCAGCAAATCCGGCAGGTGCTTTCCGGAGGGAAGTATGATGCTTCTTGCCCAAATCAGAACCTTAGGTAAATGCGCAGCGCGGTACCATGGTACTGCCAGTTTTCAAATGCAGTGTAGATGCCGATATCAAATAAAAAGCCAATCTCATTCAGGCTGTAGCCCACCTGGATATGGTCCCGGATGTCAACGCTGGTGAGATAGCCCACAGATACAGATTCGTTCCACAAACGCTCACTGAACCATGGCAGCAACTTCAGCACAAGGAAGGGGGAAGTCAGCCTGGCATGCCCTTCAAGGTAGGCAGTGCTGGTGCTGGAACGGTAGTAATCCATCAGCAGGAAAGTTTCCTGGAAGCCCTGCATGTCAAATAGAAGTGGTGACGCCTTGAAATGCTTCAGGTCTGAAAAATGCAAGGCATCTGCGTGGAGGAATCTTCCGTATTCAACCTTGTAATTGAGTGTAGACAACAAGCCTAGCTCCAGCTCATGTTGCAGTCCGCCGTAAATCCTGCTGTAATCAGCCCAGCCCGATGCCTCCATTGGAAATGCATGCCGGTACACCAGGTAGAAGGTAGGGTAATCGGATTTGAGATACTGTTTACGTCCGTTTCTCAGGCGGTAATAATATTCGTAGGTGTATTCGAGCCGGGCCTGTGCTGCGAACAAACTGGAGTGGTCTAATGCAGGGTCCGACGGTTCGATGTGGTCAGGGTAATTATCTGCGTAGCTTTTCGAATCCCGGTAGAAAAACGAGAAATCAGAGTTGTTGGTCAGCTCCCGGCGCCGCTGCAGGTCCGCTGAAGCATAAAAGACCAGCCCGGTGGCAAGGTCCATGCGGTGCTCCAGCAGCACATCGAGGTTTTCATAGCGCCTGGAATAATTCTCCCTGTAAAACAACGAATAGGCACTGTTGGTAAGTGATGGAATCCCTGTTTCCCGGTTGAAATCCATCGACCTGTAATCCACGCGCAGTGCGATCTTACCGCGGATTTTCGGTGCATACAGGATGCTTGAGTTCCAGTCGATATCGGGCGCCTTCCGTGCAAAAGCGTAGCCGGCACGCAGGTTCCAGCGATACACCACCCGGTTGGTGGGACGGTAATCATAACCGATTTCCTGGCCATAAATCCATCCGTCCACCGTATTGAAGGAGAGCATCGAAGGATCGATGAGCCCGCCATAGCTGACCCTGGTCTTGCGGTCTTTCGACTGGAAGGTTTTACCGGTAATCAGGTCCCTGGTTCTGAATCCGGGCCTCCTGGCTCTGAAAAGCGAATCCCGCCTTTCCGACACGGAGGCATTCCCGAAGCCATAGATCGAGTCACGTCTGACAATGGTCTCTTTCTCTTCAATGGTGAGGGGAACGGGTCTGACCTTGTTCCAGAAGGTGGAATCGTTCATCACCGCGTTGGGAGCTATGGAAAATTCTGTACCCTTGATCTCGAGGTTGTTGGCAGAGGGGTTTGCTTCCCCGGTTTCCTTCTCCATCAACCTTGTCAGCCTGGTCATGTCCCTGTCGCTGAGTTCCTCCTTGGCCAGGATTTCCTGTATTTTTTTCTGTTCCGGGGAAGGCTGCGGGGCTTCACCGGCACCTTCCACCTCATCTGCTCCATCCGCCTCACCTGCATCATCTCCTTCCTCCTGTGCACCCGCTTCACCGGTACCATCTGCTTTCTCCTGTCCATCCGCCTCACCTGCATCATCTCCTTCCTTCTGACCACCCGCTTCACCGGCACCTTCCACCTCATCTGCTTCATCCGCTTCATCCGGAACCTTTTCCTGCTGTGCCACTGGTGCATTTATGGGTTCAAAATAGGAGCGGGGCAGGTTGGGATTAAGTACTGTTTTCGTGTATTCCAGCGAAGAGACATAGGTGACATCGGCCTGCACCCCTGCGATCTGAACCTCCATGTCCAGTTTGTGACTTACCGGGAGCCAGGTATCCATGATCACATTGGCATATTGCTGTTCGAGGTACAATGTTCCTGCAATGGTATTTACCTCCAGGTCGCTGGAATGAAGGCACCAGAGGTCCTCAACAATGTAGAGGAATCCTGAACAGAGTTGCTGGCTCTTGCGCTTGGGTGTGACCCTGATCTTGTCGATCATATGGCTACCCTGTATAAATGAGCCTTCAAAACTGAATTCGTAATAGAAAAATGCATTCCTGGCAAGCGGGGATACAAAGGATTCAATTTGCGGCTGGTAAAGACTCGCATTGATATAATCCATGGGATTTACATTCTCCAAGTATCCCGGGATGGTATTCTGGGTGGCAATGATCCGCATTTCATACTTGTCAGGTGCCCTGTAGGTCACTTCATTCAAAGATTCCAGCATGTAGGCGCGGTTCTCTTCCACCTTTACATCACCCACTTCAATGCGTTTGGCAATGGCACGTGGAAGTTTATGGAAATAGGCAGTGCCCTTGATGTAGATTTCCGCAGTGTAGGTGGATACCTGGTTGAGATGGTAGTTGGCCAGTCCGATGGCTTTTCGCATTACCCGGTAGGCAGGATCCTCGCCTGTTGCTGATACACGCACCTCGGGGATCATGTAAGTCTGAGGCGGCATGGTTACCTCCATATCGATCATTTCGTCCGCCACCTTTACTGTCTTGAATACTTCGGTGTACCCCAGGCTCCTGAAGAAAATATGGTATTCCCCCTGGGGCAGTGGGAGGCGGAAGATGCCAAGCGAATTGGTGGTGGTGCCAAGGGAAAGCTCCCGTATGAAGATGGATGCATAAGCCACCGGTTGCCCTTCCGTGTCGACTACCTTTCCTTTAATGCCCTGACTGTAAGCCGGTGCAATGGCCAATAGGAGTAAATATGCAAGCGCTAAGCGTATCTTTTTCTGCATCCCGGGAATTTAACAGGTGCCTAATTTACTATTTTCTACATAAACGGATTTCTTTTCAGGAAATTATCTTCGGAAGATTTCCCGGCGAGAGGAACCTGGAAAAGTTCCTGTACATAACGTCAGGCAGCCGGATCAAAACGGTCCGGCCATGACGGAAAGGGACTTGTCGGATATGGACAGATGGTTGTTACATGTTGCATCGGCGGCAGGTGCCAGGGAAACTTCGGGCTGCAGACACAGGGATGCAAATACAGGGACTTGCTCCCGTCAGAATCCAAAATATTGTTTTGCGTTCCGGTAGCAGATATCGTGCACCATGGTTCCCACCATCTCCATGTCGTTGGGCAATTCCCCGTTCTCCATGTCCCTGCCAAGCAGGTTACAAAGGATACGCCTGAAGTATTCGTGACGCGGGAAGGAAAGAAAGCTTCTCGAATCGGTGAGCATTCCTATGAACCTGCTGAGCAGACCCAGTTGCGAAAGGCTGTCCAGTTGCGCCTCCATTCCCTTTTTCTGATCGAGGAACCACCAGCCTGAGCCGAATTGCATCTTTCCCGGGACCGTACCATCGTTGAAATTGCAGGCCATGGTCACCATCACCTCGTTGTCGGAAGGATTCAGGTTGTATACAATGGTTTTTGCCAGCTGTCCCAGGTGATCCAGCCGGGCAAAAAACCGCGACATGGCCCTTGCCATCGGGAAATCACCTATCGAATCAAATCCGCTGTCGGGTCCCACCTGGTGAAACATCCGTGAATTGTTGTTCCGGATGGCTCCCACGTGAAACTGCTGCGTCCATCCCTTGTCATGGTCCATCACCGCAAGTTCCACCAGCATCGCGGTCCGGAACTTCGTTTTCTCTGTTTGCGTAATTTCTTTTTTAGTCCTGATTTTTGCGAAGATTTCCTCAATCTCCTCATGCGTATACTCTTCGTAAATGAAATGCTCCAGCCCGTGATCAGACAACCGGCATCCCATTGAACCGAAATAATCGTGGCGTTTCATCAGCGCCTCCAGCAAATCCATGAAATGGTTGACGGGATGTGATGCTGCCTCCGCAAGTTGATCAAGATAGCTGATGTAGGTTGCAATGTCATCCACCGCCATGGCTTTGTCGGGTCGCCACGTTGGCAGTACTTTGATCTCAAATCCATCCTCGCTGATCTTCCTGTGGTGCTCCAGGCTGTCCACCGGATCATCGGTTGTACAGACCACTTCCACGTTCATTTTGCGAAGCAGGTTCCTTACGCTGAACTCATCTTCCTGAAGCATCTTTGCCGTTTTGTCGTAGATCATTTCGGCAGTATCCAGTCCCAGCAGCTCCTGGATTCCGAAATACCTGCGCAGCTCCATGTGCGTCCAGTGGTACAGCGGATTCCTGAGGGTTGCAGGCACCGTCTCGGCCCACTTCATGAATTTATCCCGGTCCGGGGCATCGCCTGTGCAGTATTTTTCATTGATGCCGTTGGCACGCATGGCCCGCCATTTATAATGGTCCCCGGCCAGCCATATTTCAGAAATATTGTTGAATTTCCGGTCGTTGGCAATATCTTCCGGGTTGAGGTGACAATGGTAGTCGATGATCGGCACTTCGCTGGCAAAAGAATGGTAGAGCTCCCGGGCCGACTTTGTCTCCAGTAAAAAGTCTTCGTCCATGAATGGTTTCATAGATATATCATTATTTTAGTCTGTAAATATTCAATATAATATTCCTCAAAGATCGGGGGCATATTTCTGTTACCACGTACCCCTCATATTGCATTAGTTTCACTCAGCTCATCACCAGTGCGATTTCGGTTCATATCCTTTTTTGATCAGTCGAACATTGGGTTTCATACATGTGTGGTTGATATGCTGGTAAATATCTGATGATAAAGTGTTAGTGAATATAGACAGATTATCCTAAAGGTCAAACAATCGTTTAATGTGTCTGTCAAAAATGTTCTCAGTTACCTGCGACCCGACGATCTCCTTGTGTTTCTCCAGCATTTCCAGGTACGCCGTTCCCATTTCCGCCGCCACCTTGTATCCTACATGGATCAGCTGCCGGAACATCGGGTCATAATCGGTATGACCTGGAATGTGCCTGAGGGTACCTGCAAACCTGGCGCTGTCCCATGCATCCACTTCCGAAGGATCCGGCAGTTTCTGCTTGTCAATATCAATCACCGTGGCATAGGGACCGCACAGTTCGTCCATCCGCTGGAAGGCGCTGCTATAAATGGATTTGGCGAGCGCAAGTGCCTCACCTCCTGCCATGGCGAGTCCGATGACCTCTTCCAGCCAGGTGGTTCCCGCAGTTTTTACATGGATTCCCTTGTCATATTTCCTGATCAGCTCGCCGATTACCGGGTAAATGGAGAATTTATCACTTCCTGAATGGACGCTTAACTTCAAATTCCGCGGGAGGTTAAAAATGTTCACAGCATGGTCGATCACCAGCAGGTCCTGCTCAAACTCTTTCCTGAACTGGTCCACATCGCCCACATAGTCGACCCCCTTGTTGAATCGTCCCGTAAACTTCGGTGCAATGGTCTGTGCAGGAATGCCGTAATGGTCAATCATCAGCAGGATAAAGAACAGTTCCACGGGAGATTGCGCCTCTTCAACCTCATCCATGGATACTTCAGCGATGAAATCTTCATTCCCCCGTTCCGCGCTGATGCGCCTGTAAATGAGCGCTGCCTCCTTCACAGCCATGTGGAATTTGTTTACGATCCCTTCCAGCTGCGGTTCGGTAATGCTGAATGTTTCATCGATCCCGGGAATGTTCAGCTCGCCTGTAAACGGCTGCAGCTTTCTGAGCATGTCAGTCTGACCGGCGGCCTCTCCCTGCCTGCCAATGTAATCGGCAACATCAAGGGTAAAGAAATTGGAATGCGGGATGTAGGCATCCACGTTCGATAAGTTGATATGGTCCGCATCCACATACCAGTTGCCTGCATAGTTCAAGGCGCCAACAGCCCTGGCTGCTTCCGACCACGTATCGGCCGGGACGGTCCTGACGATCTGGTGCTCCCTGTTCGATTTGTTCCATACCGGCACCAGTGGAATCCCCAGGTCATTCGCCTGCATGATTGCCCGCAATTGTGCCTCTCCCTGCATCGTGAACCTGTCGCCAATGCCGAAGGAATATTTTTCAATTTTTTTCATGGTATTTTTTTTCTTTACAAGTCGTGGGATGTACCCAGCTATTAATCTGTTTGTTTTTAGTTCTTTATCGGCCAGGCCCGCCTGCCGGAATTGTAAGGCGTGCGGACCTCATTTGCTTTTCCCGGGCAACCCAACGGCTGCATCAGATCCGCCTGCCAAACTTTAAGGCAGGCGAATGGCACCTGCAACGACTTTTTATCAGGCTTTTCCACCGCCAGGAATGCGCTGTTCATATGCGGGTGTGTCAATAATGCAGTTATGGTGCGGCTCATTTTGGACGAAAAAAGGTGCAAGGTTTCACTTTACCGTGTACGCACACGAAATTATTGAAATTTTCTGTGAAATTCAAATAATAATTGTATTTTTGATGGACTACTTGCAGTAATGAGATTTTAAGTATCAGGTATACAATATAATATAAGACCTGCCCAAAAAAAGATGTCAAGAATCAGGATCAAGGATATTGCACGGCTTGCCAACGTTTCCACGGGAACGGTTGACCGGGTGCTTCATGGTCGGGAAGGGGTCTCGGAAGCCACCAGGAGACGGGTGGAAATGATCATTGAAGAGTATGATTATGAGCCTGATATATTGGCCGGTGCCCTCGCCTCCAACAGGACGTACCGCCTGATGGTATGTATGCCGGACGTCGTGAACGCACACGCTTTCTGGAAACTTCCCGAACTGGGTGTGCAAAAAGCACTGGAGGAATTGCGCCATTTTGACCTTCATGTTGATTACCTGCGGTTTGACCAGCACAGTAAATCGGATTTTTCTGATAAGGTGCGCACTGTTGAGGTGAGCAAGTACGACGGGCTCCTGTTTGCGCCGGTATTCAGTAAAGAAGCTGCCGAATTCCTCACCAGGTGGAAAGAAGCAGGGATCCCGTGCGTCCAGTTCAATTCCCGGGTCGAAGGCATCGAGACCGATGGTTTTATTGGCCAGGATGCCTTCCAGAGCGGATTCCTCGGGGGAAGGCTGATCAGCTACGGGCTTCCGTCTGGAAAGGACCTCCTGGTGGTGAACCTCTCCCTGCGTAAAGACAATTACCAGCATATTATCAGGAGGGAACGCGGCTTCCGTGCCTATTTTGAAGAACACGGCGACCGGGTCAGCAACCTGGTATCCGTTAACCTGAATGGCGGCGATTATGAAACGGTGGCCGATGAGATCGCCAGGAAAATGACGGAATTCAGTGTTGCAGGCATCTTTGTTACCAATTCGAGGGTACATATGGTGGCCAGGTACCTTGCCGAACGCGGTGCCATGAATGTGCGGCTGATCGGGTACGACCTCCTCCCGGAAAGCGTTGAATACCTGAAGCGGGAATACATCGATTACCTTCTTTCGCAAAGCCCGGAGGAACAATCCTACCTGGGAATCCGACAACTCTTCAGCCTGGCCGTTCTCAAGCGAAAGCAGCCGCCCCAGGTGTTGCTGCCTATCGACATACTTACAAAGGAAAACGTGGATTATTATCTAAATTTCAATGCACAATATGAACAATCTGAATGATCTTAAAGACAAGGTATGCGTGATCACCGGCGGTGGTGGCGTTATTGGTGCCTCACTGGCCACAGGGCTTGCTGGGGTTGGAATCGTCACAGTGATTCTCGACATCAATGAGGAAGCTGCGCAGAAAGTGGCAACCACGGTACAGGAAGAGACCGGAACGAAATCCTTCGGAATGAAGGCAAATGTGCTGGATAAGGCTTCGCTGGTGGCGGTGCTTCAGCAAATTACCGACGAGGCGGGGCAGATCGACTTCCTGATCAACGGGGCAGGAGGGAACTCCCCCCAGGCTACCACGCAGCTGGAGGAACTCACTGAAGACGACCTGGACAACCTGGAGAAATCCTTCTTCGGCCTCGAAATGGAGGGCTTCCAGAAGGTGTTCGACCTGAACTTCATGGGGACACTGCTCCCTACAATGGTCTTCGCAAAGCAGATGGTGCAGCGTCAGAAGGGTGTCATCCTGAATATTTCATCGATGAACGCCTACAAACCCCTTACCAAGATCCCGGCCTACTCCGCCGCCAAGGCATCCATCAATAATTTCACGGAATGGCTGGCGGTGCATTTCGCCAAGACAGGGGTGCGGGTCAATGCCATTGCACCCGGGTTCTTCCTCACCAACCAGAACAGGTTCCTGCTGTTGGATGAAGCAACAGGAGCACTCACCTCCCGGGGTAAGAAAATTATTGCCAGTACACCGATGGGAGCATTCGGTGAACCGGCAGATATTACCGGAACAGCGCTCTACCTCTTGTCGGACATGAGCCATTTCATTACCGGCATCTGCATTCCGGTGGACGGGGGATACAGTGCCTACGGCGGGGTTTAGAGTGAATTAAGATTTGATCCTATATGACTGTTTTTGGGTCGGGCGTATGACAATTATCAGGCATATCACAGTTATTTATGCTTCGATTTCGCTGCCCTGCCAAACGCAGTCTTCGCAAATGATTTTTAAAGTTAACATCGCAGAATAATGAGAAATGTAATCGTAGCACAATCGGGGGGACCTTCCCCGGTAATCAATGCATCACTGAGGGGGATCGTGGAAACCTGCAAACGGTTTCCCGAAACCTTTGGCACCTTATATGCCGGCTGGCATGGCATTGAAGGGGTGCTCCTGGAGGAGTTGCTCAATCTTTCCGCCCAACCCGACGAGGAGATCGCGCTGCTCAGAACAACCCCGGCAGCCGGTTCAGTGGGTACCTGCCGGTACAAGCTGAAGGACCACCAGGAAAAGGACATGGCCAGGATCGTGGAGGTGCTCAGGGCCCATGACATCGGGTATTTCTTTTACATCGGCGGCAATGATTCCCAGCATACGGCTTTTCGTGTCAGCGAGATGGCCAGGGAGCACGGACTTGACGTGGTGGCCGTTGGGGTGCCCAAGACGATCGACAACGACGTGGGCGACAGTGAATTCAAACTGATCGACCATACGCCGGGCTATGGCAGTGTGGCAAAGTACTGGTCGCATATCGTTCAGAATGCAGACGAAGAAAACAGGGGTTCCTCCCCGGCCGACCCGGTGCTGGTACTCCAGGCCATGGGAAGAAAGATCGGGTACATACCGGCAGCTGCGCGACTGGCAGATCCTGGCCGGGAAATCCCGCTGCAGATCTACATGGCCGAATCCGGACTTTCCCTGATGGAGATGGCCGACCGGGTGAATGACCAGCTGCAGAAAGATGGCCGTTGCATCGTGGTGGTAAGTGAAGGCTTCGATGTCGGGTCACTCGGAGAGGTGAAAGACTCCTTTGGTCATACCTCTTTCGGCAGCAGCCAGCAGTCGGTCTTCCAGGTGGTGGTGAACTACCTGAATGAAGTGGGACTCAAGGCACGCGGGAAGGCACGCGGACAGGTGATGGGCACCGACCAGCGCGATACAGCCATCTATGCATCCACGGTGGACCTGGACGAGGCGTACCGTGTCGGACAAAAAGCGGTGGATATCGCACTCAACGACGGAAACGGGTGGATGGCCACGATCCTGCGGGAACCGGGCTATATCTATAATGTAAGGTACGACAAGGTGCCGCTGGAAAAAGTGGCGCTGTCGGAAAGGACCTTTCCCGATAAATGGATCGCCGAAAGCAGGGTGGATGTTACCGATGCTTTCCTGGAATATGTGCGCCCCCTGATCGGCGAGGACTGGGTGAGTGTGCCGGTGATCAACGGTCGGCAGCGTTTCGCGCAGCTCAAACCCATCTTTGCGGAAAAGAAACTGAAGGATTATTCGCTCCAGGCAGGCTGATGGCCTGGTCTTCCGGCCTGAAACCTAATGATGTATAATGTGCGGTAACAACCTGAACGAAGTGGAGCTGATGAGGCTGACGAATAAGGAAGAATAACTCCGCTGGAGAAAAACAGAATGAATAACGAATTTAATCATAATACTTTAAAAAAGATATATACCTATGAATCTGCAGGATCAATTAAAAGAACTTCAACCCACCAAAGAATTTTTCATTGGCATCGACTCCGACGGATGTGCGTTCGACACGATGGAAATCAAACAGAAAGAGTGTTTTTGTCCGAATTTCATCAAGTATTACGGACTGCAGAAAATATCCAAGTATGCCAGGGAAACCTGGGAATTTACAAACCTCTACTCCAAGACCCGGGGAGTGAATCGCTTCCTGGCAGTGCTGGAGACATTCAGGTTGCTGGCACAACGGCCGGAAGTGCATGCACGCGGCATGGTACTGCCCGATATGTCGGAACTGATCCGGTGGACCCAGAAGGAATCCAAGCTCGGGAACCCCGCGCTTATTGAATATGCCAAAACAGTCAACCATCCCGATATCGACCTGGCACTGGAATGGTCGTTGCAGGTGAACCGGAATATCAGGGACATGGTATTCGGAATGCCCCCGTTCCCGGGAGTGCGTGCGTCACTGGAGAAGATCAGTGAGAAGGCCGATGCCCTTGTCGTTTCGCAAACACCGCTGGAAGCACTGGAGCGTGAATGGGAGGAAAATGGCATCGAAGGCTTTGTCAGGATCATCTGCGGACAGGAATATGGTACCAAGACAGAGCACCTGGCACTGGCAGCAAAAGGAAAGTATCCGGACAACAAAATCCTGATGATTGGTGATGCCCCCGGAGATTACAAGGCGGCGAAGACAAATGAGGTGTTGTTCTTCCCGATCAACCCCGGACATGAGGAAGATTCGTGGGACCGCCTGCTGAACGAAGGACTGGAGAAGTTTTTCAATGGCACATTTGCAGGGTCCTATGCACAGGAACTGCTGGAGAAATTTGATTCCTTCCTCCCCGAAAAGCCTTCCTGGAAAGTGAATTAATGAATAACTTGGTGAGATGATCTATTTCGAAAAAGGAGGAAAAGACCTTGAGCTGTCGCGCGACGACATCAGGGAAGGGCTGAACCTGGCGCTAGACAGGCTGGGCAGGCGAAAGAAAGTGCTGGCAATACCGCCGGATATCACACGTGCCCACAGTCTTGCCGGACCTATTACGGAGATGGCCTGGGAATATTACGGAGACAGCATGACCGATATCCTTCCTGCCCTGGGAACACATGCACCCATGACTCCCGCGGAGATCAAAAAGATGTACGGAGCCACCCCGGCGTCCCTGTTCAGGATACACAACTGGCGAACCGACGTGGTGACACTGGGAGAAGTGCCGGGAAATTTTGTCCAGGAAGTTTCTGAAGGGAGGGTTTCCTACGCCTGGCCCGCTCAGGTCAACAGGCTCCTTGTGGAGGGTGGGCACGACCTGCTCCTTTCCATTGGCCAGGTGGTGCCGCATGAAGTGATTGGTATGGCCAACCACAACAAGAATATTTTTGTGGGTACCGGCGGACCGGAAGGGATCAATAAAAGCCATTTCCTGGGGGCTGCATACGGCATGGAACGGATCATGGGCAGGGCGAAATCACCCGTGCGCGATGTGCTGAATTATGCCGCACGTGCCTTTGGTGCCGGGTTGCCGGTCGTTTATGTGCTGACAGTGGTTGGAAGGAATTCCGCGGGATTGCTGGTCCCGCGCGGATTGTTCATCGGGGATGACAATGACTGTTTTGAAAAAGCAGCCGCGTTATCGCTGGAGGTAAACTTTGAAATGGTCCCGGAGCCTTTGGATAAAGTGGTGGTCTACCTCGACCCCGAAGAGTTCAAGAGCACCTGGCTCGGCAACAAGAGTATTTACCGTACACGGATGGCCATTGCCGATAACGGGCAACTGGTGGTGCTGGCACCAGGGCTGAAGGAATTTGGCGAGGATCCGGAAATCGACCGGTTGATCCGTAAATATGGATACAGGACTACGCCCGAAATACTTGATTTTGTGGCCAATAATGATGACCTTCGCAATAACCTGAGTGCGGCGGCACACCTGATCCATGGCTCCACCGAGCAGCGGTTCTCGGTTACCTACTGCCCTGAAAACCTCACCAGGGAAGAGATCGAATCGGTGAATTACAGGTATGCCGACCTGCAGATGATGCTCAGGAAGTATGATCCCGGTAAACTGAAAGATGGTTTCAACGATCTGCCCGGGGGGGAAAGGATTTATTTTATCTCCAATCCGGCCACCGGGCTCTGGTCCACAAAGGATAAATTTGAAAATTAAAAGGAATGTGTCAGTCCTTGTTGTGTTGGAAGGTTTTATCTCCCGGCGGGCAATACGTCAGATAAAGATTGATGAAATGTTGATCTGATTACATCATAATACTCTAAAAGAGATATATTAAAATGAAGTTGGTTGTCGATCATAAAATCCCGTTCATCGGGGGCGTTTTTGAAGCAAAAGCGGTGGTAGTCTACCTGCCGGGTGATGCAATCGGGCCGGCTGATGTGAAGGATGCAGACGGACTGATCGTGCGCACCAGGACCAAATGCAACCGCGCACTCCTGGAAGGATCCGCTGTAAAATTCATTGCCACGGCCACCATCGGGTACGACCATATCGATACAGGCTGGTGCGATGCGGCCGGAATCACCTGGACCAATGCACCGGGATGCAATTCCGGGTCCGTGGAACAATACATCGTCTCTGTGCTGCTGAGTCTGCCAGGGTTCCGGGGGGCGGACCCTGCAGGGAAAACCCTGGGAATTATCGGTGTGGGGAATGTGGGAACAAAAGTGGCAAGGGCAGCTGCTGCACTTGGATACAAGGTGCTGCTCAACGATCCGCCACGCGCGGATAAGGAGGGGGATGCAGCGTTTACGGTGTTGGATAAAGTGCTGGAGACCGCAGACATCGTGACCATCCATGTTCCGCTGTCGGACCACGGAAAATATCCCACAAGGCACCTGGCTGACGATGGCTTGTTTTCAGCGATGAAACAGGGCGCCGTCTTTATCAATACCAGCCGCGGGGAGGTGGTGCATGAAGAAGCACTGAAGCGCGCACTGCGTTATGGCAAATTGTCGGAAGCCGTGCTGGATGTGTTTGAGCATGAACCCGCTGTCGATCGGGAACTGCTGTCATTGCTGACCATCGCCACGCCGCATATTGCAGGGTACTCCACGGATGGAAAAGCCAACGGAACGGCCATGAGTGTCAGGGCCGCAAGCAGGTTTTTCGGCCTGGGTATGGACCAGTGGACACCTGCTGATGTGCCTGCACCAGGAGAGCCGGAGCTGTTTGCAGATGGAGCGGAGAGGGATGCCATGGAAGTAACCAGGGAGGTGTACGGCATGACATACGACGTGCTGGAAGATCATGAAAACTTTATGGCACGCATGGACCAGTTTGAAAAGCTCAGGGGCGATTACCGGGTCAGGCGCGAACCGCCCGCCTACCATGTGCGTGTGTTCAACGATGACGGAAAATACAGGGAAATTTTTGAAGGCCTTGGATTCGACGTCATCGGCGATAGCTGTTTTTGAACAATGGTAAAAACGGATGATCGGATCCTGCCGGGGGAAAAGGTAAAAATGAAAAGATAAATACGAAGCGAACAGAATACAACCAGGCGAACAGAACATACCAGCGCGAACATAACATGCCAGCGCGAACAGGCCACATCGAACAGGCCACATCAAGCAGAAAACACGATTATATACAGAGAAAATCGAATAATACGAAACATTAAAACTTACAAATAGAAAAATTACTTAAAAGATGAAAGAAAAAGCAGACATTGGCCTGATCGGCCTTGCAGTAATGGGTGAAAACCTGGTCCTGAATATGGAAAACAACGGTTATACGGTAGCCGTGTACAACCGGACCGTTGAAAAGGTGGAAAAATTTGTCAACGGCAGGGGCAAGGGAAAAAATTTTATAGGTGCAACATCAGTGGAAGAGTTCGTTGACGCTCTGGAACGTCCGCGCAAAGTGATGATGCTTGTGAAGGCAGGAAAACCGGTGGATGATTTCATCGAGATGCTTCTTCCGCACCTGGAAGAGGGCGATATCATTATTGATGGCGGAAATTCACACTATCCGGATACGATCCGCAGGACAAAGTACGTGGAGGAAAAAGGATTGCTGTACATTGGCACAGGTGTTTCGGGAGGCGAGGAAGGTGCACTGAAAGGTCCTTCGATCATGCCGGGCGGTTCAGATGCAGCATGGCCCCATGTGAAAGAGATCTTCCAGTCCATTTCTGCAAAGGTGGAAGATGGTTCCCCTTGCTGTGACTGGGTGGGCAGTGATGGTGCCGGACATTTTGTAAAAATGGTTCACAATGGTATCGAATATGGCGATATGCAGCTGATCAGCGAAGCCTATTTCCTGATGAAGAACCTGCTGGGTATGGACGCTGATGAAATGCACGACATATTCAGGGAATGGAACGAGGGAGAGCTGGATTCCTACCTCATTGAGATCACCCGCGACATCCTGGGGTTCAGGGACGAAGATGGAGAGCCGCTGCTGGAGAAGATCCTGGATACTGCCGGACAGAAGGGGACCGGTAAATGGACGGGCATCTCTGCACTCGACCTTGGGATTCCGCTGACGTTGATCGGGGAATCGGTTTTTGCGCGCTGTCTTTCAGCACTCAAGGATGAACGTGTAAAAGCTTCAAAAGTGCTTTCCGGACCCGCGATCGAATTCAAAGAGGATAAAGCAACATTTATTGAATACATCAGGCAGGCACTCTTTGCTTCAAAGATCGTCTCCTATGCCCAGGGCTTCACACTGCTGAAAGAGGCTGCAAAAGAGTACAGCTGGAACCTGAACTACGGCGATATTGCCCTGATGTGGCGGGGGGGATGTATCATCCGGTCGGCTTTCCTGGGCGACATCAAAGCTGCTTTCGATGCCGACAATGACCTTTCTAACCTGCTGCTGAATGACTTTTTCAGGGAGAAAGTGGAAGCGTCACAGCAAGGATGGCGCAAGATATGTGCAGTGGCACTGGAGAACGGCATCCCCATTCCTGCATTCACCTCTGCCCTGTGCTATTTCGACGGGTACCGTACCGAGCGGTTGCCGGCCAACATGCTGCAGGCACAGCGCGATTACTTCGGTGCGCATACCTATGAACGGCTCGATAAGCCGCGCGGTGAATTCTTTCACACCAACTGGACAGGCAGGGGAGGAGATACTGCCTCTTCCACCTATAATGTGTAATTGATTGGATCAATGATCTGCCGGGATGACTGCGTTGTCCCGGCAGATTGATGTTGGCAGGAATACGCTGTAAGGTTTCCAATGACAGATTTTCCCTTACCCGGTTGTCCCTGGCAGATTTCTCCTGCCGGTTTTCCCTGCCGGTTTTCTCTTGCCCGGTTTCTGCTGGCATGCAGCTTCCGAAAGGTGTTATTCGGCAGTAAGTTTCTGTGCCGATTTCAGCATTCCGCGCATGGCAAACTGGAAGAGCCGGGGAAAATACCTGCTGAAAAAGGCCATCAGCCTGCCCATGGTTGACAGGGTGGTTCGGAAGCGTCTTCGCCGGATGCTACGGAGTATCAGTCGGGCCACCTTCTGTGGTGACTGCTGTACCCAGCCGGGCCTTGACTGCAACGGCCTGATCGTTCCATCAGGTGCCACGGCGGTCTTGGCCGGATCATTCCGGGTAAATCCCACATATACGATGCCAATATGCACGCCTTTGCCGGTGAGTTCCGTCTTAAGCGATTGAGCCAGCGCGGTAAGTGCCATCTTGCTCATGCTGTATACCGATGAATAGGGGATGCCATGCAATCCTGCCAGCGAGGAGATAAATACGATACTGCCCCGGGAGGCTGTTATATGCGGAAGTGCAATCCGGGCACCCGTGAAGGGGCCGAAAGTGTTGACCCGCATTACCTGTTCCAGCGATGTGTTGCTCGTTTTTTCCACCGCACCATACGAACTGAGCCCCGCGTTCAGGATCAGTATATCCAACCTGCCAAACCGTTCCAGGACCTGGTCCAGAGCACTGCTGAAAGCTTCCGGGGCTGACACATCAGCAGCGATCTGCAGCAGCTCGCGTCCGGGACCGGAAAGTTCATCCGCTGTCTTTTCCAGGACATCCCGGTTGCGTCCGTTCAGGACCACCCTGGCCCCCTTGCGTAGCATCTCCTCCGCGATGGTCCGGCCGATTCCCTTGCTGGATCCTGTAACGAATACTACCTTGTTTGAAAATTTTTCCATGCTCATTTTATCTTGAGGCGGAGCCAAATTTAATTAGATTTCTTTAATTTAGACCCCAATACCATAACCAATAACCATACGATGAACACGAATACATACATTAAACAGCTCGCATTGTTGATGATGGGACTGATCATTGCAGCAGCAGACCTGTCTGCCGAGGTAATACTTCCAAAGGTGATCGGAAGCAATATGGTCCTGCAGCGAAACCGGGAAGTCAGCATCTGGGGCTGGGCCGATGCACGGGAGAAGGTTACCGTTGCTTTTAACGGTCAGGAAACACAGGTGCGTGCAGGGAAGGACGGAACCTGGATGGTTGTCCTGCAGCCCATGCAGGCCGGGGGTCCGTTTGAGATGGTGATCGATGGGAAGAACACGATCAGCCTGCAGAATATCCTGGTAGGAGATGTATGGGTATGTTCCGGTCAGTCCAACATGGAGTGGACCGTTCAGAACTCCGACAACGCAGAGAAAGAGATTGCTGCAGCAGAGCATCCGGAAATCAGGCTCTTCACCGTACCCAAAAATATTCAGTTCATGCCTGCAGACGATATTCCGTCAGGAGAATGGAACGTATGCAGCCCGGAAACCGTGCCTGGTTTTTCAGCAGTCGGATACTTTTTCGGACGCAAGATCCACAGGGAAACCGGGGTGCCGGTCGGGCTGATCAGCAGCAACTGGGGAGGAACCAACGTGGAAACATGGACCAGCAGGGAAATGTCACAGACCGACCCGGTCATGCGGGATGCTGTGGCCACTATTGAAAATGTCAGCCCGGGGGAACTACAGGCCAGGATCCAGAAGGAACGGCAGGAATTCATCGCCTCCCTGGGAGGACTGGAGGAAGGGATCGTCAATGGTGAACCGGTGTGGGCTGAACCATCAATGGACCTTTCTGCCTGGAAGGAAATGAAAGTGCCGGGAGTCTGGGAGGATGCCGGACTGGGCGGACTCGACGGAGTGGTATGGTACAGGAGAACGATTACCCTTTCGGAGGAACAGGCAGCTCAGGATGCGTTGCTGAAACTTGGTCCCATCGACGACAGCGACCGTACCTGGATCAACGGAAAGGAGGTGGGCTCCACCATGGATGCCTATGCCGCAGAGCGCGAATACAAGGTGCCGGCTGCGGTCCTTACACCCGGGTTGAACACGGTGGTGGTAAGGATCGAAGACTACCGGGGCAATGGGGGGTTCTGGGGAAGCCCGGATGCCATGGTGCTGCAGAGCCCTGCCGGAAACATCAACCTTTCAGGAACATGGAAGTACCGGGTCTCCTCTGCCGGTTTTTCAGTGAACACGGCCGTCAATATTTCTCCCAACTCAAAACCCACGCTGCTTTTCAACGGAATGATTCATCCATTGCTGAATTTTGAAGTGCTGGGTGCCATCTGGTACCAGGGAGAATCAAATGCAGGGCAGGCCTACCGGTACAGGAAGCTTTTCCCGAACCTTATCAAAGACTGGAGGAATCATTGGAACAACCCGGAACTGGGGTTCTATTTTGTGCAACTGGCCAATTTCAGGGATGCGAAAGACCAACCGGCAGAAAGTGACTGGGCGGAATTACGCGAAGCCCAAACCATGACACTTGACCTTCCGCATACGGGCATGGCTGTTGCCATCGATATTGGCGAGGCAAACGATATCCATCCACGGAACAAGCAGGATGTGGGAAAGCGGCTGGCACGCGCAGCATTGCACGACATATATGGGAAAGAAGTTGTCTGGTCAGGTCCGGTGCTGCAAACGTTTACCATCGATGGTCCGACTGTGGTCCTGCAGTTTGACCCCATGGACAGCGAACTGGTTGTGCGCGACAAATATGGCTATGTGAAAGGATTCGCCATTGCAGGCGCGGACCGTGTATTCCATTGGGCCAAAGGCGTGCAATACGGGAACAACATCTATCTTCGCAGTGATGCAGTGGATGTTCCCGTCGCCGTCCGCTACGCATGGGCCGACAACCCTGACGATGCCAATCTATACAATGCAGCAGGATTGCCGGCGGGTCCTTTCAGGATAGACGACTGGCCGGGAATCACATCCGGCAGATAATACAAAATCAGCATCATCACCTCTTTTCGCAGCAATAACCACTTCACGAAGAAATACCCAAAGAAAAGAGGTCTTTTATAAATGTAAAAAGGGTGCCTCCTTTGAAGACACCCTCTTGGTTATGCGTATATTTTGTCCCCGGTGTTTATCCGTTAAATCCGGTTTTCCGTGTGTATGATGACTGCGCATTGATATAAAAGGCCTTGTATTTGATGTAATGGTTGCCTTTTTTGAATTCCCAGTGCACATTGTGCGCCTTGAAGATTTTTCCGATGCATGCTTCAAAGATCATTGTATAGTTGATGCCCGTAACGCGTTCAGCTTCAATAATATTCTTGAACTCGACACTGCGGTCGGCAAAGTGCCCGATGACAGGAATCTGGTATTTTTTCTGTGCACGCTTCCGTTTTGCTCCTTCATTGATTATCGGAAATTTGCGGGGAGGAGCTGCTTCTTTATGTGCCATACATTTGTTTTTTTGAATACCTGAGTAAAAATAGAAAAAATATTTACACCTGTCATACGTGTTATTCACATATTTTGTTTCTTTCGACGGTGTCGCTTTTGTTAAGTAACGGAAAAAGCACGATTATTATGTAAGATGGTGAGATAATTCTATATTTGAACCTTCGGGCAACCATTTATGAAGACATTAATTGCATACTCAACAACACTGGGTTGCACAGAACAATGTGCAAGCAGGCTGAAAGAAGACCTTGGAGAAGACGTCGATATGTACAGGATATCCAGGAGACGCAAGATCAATTTTGAGCAATATGGTACCGTAATCATCGGCGGGTCCATTCACGAAGGAATGATCCAGCGGGCTGTTCGTAAGTTTTGTGAAGACAACCTGAAAGAATTGCTGAAGGTGGAGATCGGACTGTTTATCTGCTGTGTGGATCCGGGTGAAAATGAAGATGAATTGCTCAAGACCGTCTTTCCAAAGCCCTTACTGGATCATGCGTTGGCAAAAAGCTATTTCGGGGGGGAACTGAACTTCAAGAAAATGAACCTGATGCAAAAGATCATGACCCGAAAGAAACAAAGGCTCGAAGTGATGCCCGAAATTGATTTCGACAGCATCCTCGCATTCGCGGAGCGACTTCAGCAAAAAGATGCTTAATCAGAAAAAAGTTGGGTGGCAGGTCAACACCTGTCTGCAGCACCTCCTGGATTCCCCCGGGTTACTGAGCATCATACATCCACTTCGCCGGTAAAAACCTCGGTGACAGGTCCGGTGAGATAGATCTCCCTGAACACCTTTTTTTCATGATCCGGCTTGAAATCCACCTTCAGGATCCCTCCCATGGTGGTTACTTCAATGGAATTTCCGAAGGCGCCGGTTTCCAGGAAAGCTGCAATTGCGGAAGCTGTTACCCCGGTTCCACAACTGAGCGTTTCATCTTCCACACCTCTTTCAAATGTCCTGACCATGATCCCCCGGCCTGTTCGTTCCACGAAATTTACATTTGTGCCATGCTCAAAACGCGGGTCGTACCTGTATTTTCTTCCCAGTCCGGCAACATCCAGTTGCTCCACTGCATCCCTGAACATCACCAGGTGAGGGGAGCCCGTATCAATCATGTACCCTTCTTCAATTTTCCGCACTCCTTTTACATCCCGTAATTCCAGTCTCACCCTCCCGTCCGACAGTACCGCGGCCCTGTGGGTGCCATCGGCAGCTTCAAAGGTGCAGTTGCTGATGATCCATCCCGACTTCCGTGCAAAAGCTGTAATGCACCTGCCGCCGTTGCCGCACATGGTACCCGGGTAGCCGTCGGCATTGAAGTATTTCATCCGGAAATCATGTGTTTTTGATGACTCCAGGATGATCAATCCATCCGCTCCTATGCCAAAATGTCGGTCACACAAGCGCGAAATGAGCCTGGGGGACTGGTCTGGTATGACATTTTTTCTGCTGTCGACCATGATGAAGTCGTTTCCGGTACCGTGGTATTTGTAAAATCGCAGTTTCAAAACGCTGGTTCGTTAAAAAAGGTTAAATGGATCGTAAAATTACAATATTTTTCTCTTCCCGGTTGTTAAGTGGAGGAAACATTGGTTCGGGGCACGGATTTTGAATATATTCAAACGGATCATTAAAAAACATGAATTATGAAATCGAGACGAATTTTAGGATTATTTGGTTTTACACTCGTATCAGCATTTGTTGCTGTTTTTTTATATGCAAAGTTCTTCCAGTCTGAACAGCAGATTGTGGAAGTACCCGTCCAGCCCGTTGCGCGGCAGATCGGTCTTCCTGCACTTGAGAACAGGTTTACCATGGACTTCACGGCTGCTGCCGAATCATCTGTTAATGCAGTGGTGCACGTGAAAACAACAGCCTTCAGGCAGATGGAAGTCAACCCATTGTACGAGTTCTTTTTCGGGATCACACCCGAGAGCCAGTCCCGGCCGGTAATGGGATTCGGATCCGGCGTGATCATCAGCGAAGACGGATATATTGTAACCAACAACCACGTGATCGAAGGGTCTGATGAAGTGCAGGTGACCATGAACGACCGGAGGGAGTTCAAAGCTGAACTGATCGGGGTTGATCCCACCACGGACCTGGCACTGCTCAAGATCGATGAAAAAGGTCTGCCTACAATTAAATACGGGGATTCAGACAATCTTCAGATGGGAGAATGGGTCCTTGCAGTGGGGAATCCGTACAACCTGACCTCGACCGTAACAGCAGGTATTGTAAGTGCCAAGGCACGTAATATCAATATCCTCCGCAACAGTTTTTCCATCGAATCATTTATTCAGACAGACGCAGCTGTTAACCCTGGAAACAGCGGGGGTGCCCTTGTAAATACCCTGGGTCAGCTGGTGGGAATCAATACGGCCATTGCTTCCCGTACAGGAAACTATACGGGATACTCGTTTGCCATTCCGGTAAGTATCGTGCAGAAAGTTGTCGGTGACCTGATGGAATTTGGCGAAGTGCAGCGGGCCATCCTCGGGGTGACCATCACCAACGTTACCTCTGAACTGGCAAAGGAAGAGGGATTGGATGATACCAGAGGTGTATACGTTACTGATCTCAGTGAGAACGGCGCAGCCAAAGATGCCGGAATCAAACCGGGAGATGTCATTACCTCGATCAACGGTATAAGGGTGAATACCGTATCAGAGCTGCAGGAGCAGGTCAGCAAGTACAGGCCCAAGGATAAGGTGAAAGTTGTACTCAAAAGAAACGGAAACATGAAACAATTTGATGTCGTTCTGCGTAACATGCAGGGAAGTACAGATATTGTGCGGACAAACGAGATCATTGAAGTACTGGGAGCCAGGTTTGAACCTTTAAACACTAATGATAAACAAAAACTGGGCATTGCCAACGGCGTACGTGTCACTGACCTTAAACCCGGAAAATTCATGAAAGTCGGTATAAAGAAAGGTTTTGTGGTCACTTCCGTAAACAAAAAGCCGGTCGACAGCGTTAAGGATATATCAGACATCCTGCGAGGCGTTGATGGAGGAGTGATCATTGAGGGTGTGTATAACGATGGATCAAAATCATATTATGCATTTGGCATGTAGATCTATACTAACTTATTAATCTCTTACGTTATGATAAAGAAGGCCTTGCGGAAAAGGTCTTCTTTATTTTTGTTATTTATATTGACTGTAAATGAATAAGGTCATACATTTGCAGGGTTTTAATTTTCAAAGTAAAAATTCGAGGAGGAATTAAATGAGACAGTTAAAGATCACTAAATCCATTACCAATCGCGAGAGTGCTTCGCTTGACAAGTATTTACAGGAGATTGGTAAGGAGGAACTGATCACTGTTGAGGAAGAAGTCGAATTGGCACAACGGATCAAGAAGGGTGACAGACAGGCACTGGAAAAACTTACCAGGGCCAACCTTCGTTTCGTCGTTTCAGTTGCCAAGCAGTACCAGAACCAGGGGCTGAGTTTGCCCGACCTGATTAATGAAGGAAACCTGGGACTGATCAAGGCAGCTGAAAAGTTTGATGAAACACGCGGGTTCAAGTTCATCTCTTACGCCGTATGGTGGATCCGTCAATCCATACTTCAGGCCCTTGCTGAACAATCGAGGATCGTACGCTTACCACTGAACCAGGTTGGTTCACTTAACAAGATCAACAAAGCGTTTTCGAAATTCGAACAGCAGTACGAGCGTACACCCACGCCCGAGGAACTGGCCGAAGCATTGGATCTGCCAAAGGAAAAAGTCTCCGACACACTGAGGGTCTCCGGCCGTCACGTGTCCGTGGATGCTCCTTTCGTAGATGGTGAAGACAACAGTCTTTTGGATGTGTTGGTGAACAATGATTCACCCAATGCAGACAATTCCCTGATCAATGAGTCCCTCGCCCGCGAGGTTGAACGTGCACTTGCCACGCTCACCGAAAGGGAACGGGATATCATTAAACTCTTTTTCGGAATTGCCTGTCAGGAAATGACACTTGAAGAGATCGGAGAAAAATTTGGCCTGACGCGCGAACGTGTGCGCCAGATCAAGGAAAAAGCGATCAGACGGTTAAGGCATACTTCAAGAAGCAAACTGTTAAAGACGTATCTGGGATAAAACGTATTTCGATCAATTGATTCAAGGCTGCCGCAACCCGGTGGCCTTGTTTGTTTTACGCTACCTGTGTTTCTTCTTCGGACCTTCTGTTTCCTCCAGCTTTTCCCTGTAGGCAAACATCTCGTCGCGGTATTTCGCAGCGGCTATGAAGTCCAGTTCACGCGCTGCATCCTCCATCTTCTTCCTGGCATTCTCCACCGCCTTTTCCAGCCCTTCCCTGTTCATGTATTTTACCACCGGGTCGGCTGCAATATCGGTCTTCGCCTGATCAGCATATACCCCCCTGCGGTCGATCAGTTCCTTGTTCTGCTCAAACAATGAAACACTGGTCTTGAAGATCTGGGTAGGCGTAATGTCGTTTTCCTCGTTGTACAACAATTGTTTCTCCCTTCGCCGGTTGGTTTCGTCAATGGTCTTCTGCATCGACCGCGTAATATTGTCTGCATACATGATCACCTTGCCATTCAGGTGCCTGGCTGCACGTCCTGCTGTCTGGGTCAGGGAACGTTCCGACCTCAGGAATCCTTCTTTGTCGGCATCAAGGATCGCCACCAGCGATACCTCCGGAAGGTCCAGTCCTTCGCGCAGGAGATTCACACCTACGAGGATATCAAATTTGCCGCGCCGCAGACCGTCCAGGATTTCCACCCGGTCCAGGGTGTCAATATCGGAATGGATATAGGCGGTCTTGATATTCAGCTTCTCCAGGTAAGCCGACAGCTCCTCGGCCATGCGCTTTGTAAGGGTCGTTACCAGCACCCGTTCCTGCTTCACTATGCGCTGATTGATCTCACCTACCAGGTGATCGATCTGGTTCAGACTGGGACGGATTTCGATCAGCGGATCCAGTAATCCCGTCGGACGGATCACCTGTTCCACGTATATGCCACCGCATTTTTCCAGCTCATAGTCGGCCGGTGTGGCGGAAACAAAAAGCGTCTGTCCGATCAACTCCTCGAATTCGTTGAATTTTAATGGCCTGTTGTCAACTGCAGCCGGGAGGCGAAAACCATACTCAACGAGGTTCTTCTTGCGTGCATGATCGCCGCCATACATGGCATGGACCTGTGGAATGGTCACATGACTCTCATCAATCACGGTAATAAAATCATCCGGAAAATAATCCAGCAGGCAAAAAGGCCGGGTTCCTGCCGGCCGCCCGTCAAAATAACGGGAATAGTTCTCAATTCCCGGGCAATATCCCAGTTCCCTGATCATCTCCAGATCATAGGTGACGCGCTCCTCGATCCGCTGGGCCTCGATGTATTTTCCATTCTCCTTGAAGAAATCCACCTGCCGCATCATGTCGTCCTGTATCTGGTGGATGGCCTGTTTGATTCTCGACTGCGTGGTGATGAAAATGTTTGCAGGAAAAATGGTAACCTCGTCATGATTTTCCAGGAAGTTCCCGGAAAAGGGGTCTATCGATTTGATCGCTTCAATTTCATCTCCCCAGAATTCAAACCGGTATCCCACATCGTTGTAAGCCAGGTATACATCCACCGTATCACCCCGTACCCTGAAGGTCCCGGGTTTGAAGTCCACTTCGTTCCTGGCATACAGACTGTCCACCAGCTTCCTTAAAAATACGTTCCTGCTGATGGTCTCATTCTTTTTTACCTGGATCTTCGTACTGTGAAAATCTTCCGGGTTCCCGATGCCGTAAAGGCAGGAAACCGATGATACCACGATCACATCGCTTCTGCCCGAAAGCAGGGATGAGGTTGTACTGAGGCGCAGCTTTTCAATCTCATCATTGATGGAAAGGTCCTTTTCAATATAGGTATCCGTGATGGGCATGTATGCCTCCGGCTGGTAGTAATCGTAATAGGAAACAAAATACTCCACGGCATTGTCGGGGAAGAATTGTTTGAACTCACTGTACAGCTGTGCGGCCAGGGTCTTGTTGTGACTCAGAACGAGCACCGGGCGGCGGAGTTCCTGCACCACGTTGGCAACAGTGAAGGTCTTCCCGGATCCGGTAACCCCCAGCAGGGTCTGGAACTGCTCGCCCAGACTGAACCCTTCAATGAGCTGCCTGATCGCTTCCGGCTGGTCTCCTGTGGGTTTGTATTCTGAAGTGAGCCTGAAATCCATCGTCAATAACTGAAGGTTACATATAATGGGAAATGGTCACTGATCCCGCCATAGTAATTGTCTCCGCCATAGGTGCGATTGGGCACTTTCACGTCGTTGCGTTCATCATGGTAGAGCATCCATTCCTCTTTCAGTATCTTACCGCCATCGAAGGTGGTGGAGAGTCCACGTGACTGGTTCAGCAGGGAGTAGGATACAATGATCTGGTCATACATCTGCCAGGTGCCCTGGTAATTGTAACTGCCTCCAAGACCCATGTTATGGATGTCGTAGAAGAGGTTATAGGCATCGTTGATCGCAATGTTCATGCGCTTATTGGCTGCATGCAGCACATCAAAGATGCTTTTATTGGTGGGTTCATCGTTGAAATCGCCCATGACGATCGCCCTGGGGTCCGTAGAAGTCGACAACAGCCTGTCCAGTTCCCTGCGCATTGCGATCCCGGCATAGACGCGCAGGTGCTCGGTTTCCTTTACCCCGCCCCGCCTGGATTTCCAGTGGTTGATATAAATATGCAGCGGTGCACCATCCGGACCGGTTCCCTCAACGTGCAGGATGCCGCGCAGTGGATAGTCATTTCCAGAAAGGTCCTCCACCGGCAACATCCGGTGTGTCCTGTATTTAAAAAGATCTGTCCGGTAAATCAAGCCACAATCGATGCCCCTGGGATCATCGGTGTCGATCACGATGGCCTTGTATTCCTCGCGGCGCAGTCCACGCTGCTGTACCAGGTCCTCAAGTACGGACTGGTTCTCCACCTCGGCGAAACCGATAAGGGCCGGGAGCTCCTTTTCAGGAACCGACAGGATCACGCGGGCAATGTCCTCAAGCTTTTTCCCGTACCGACCGTAATCCCACTGTTTGGACCCGGCAGGAGTGAACTCCTCGTCGTCAAAGTCAGGGTGGTTGATCGTATCAAAAAGGTTTTCGACATTATAGAACATCACAGTAAACGTGTGTTCCCCACGCTGCGCGTAAAGATTGGTCTGCACAAAGATTACCGTTGCAAGAATGATTATTGGAATTTTCATCGACACGTGCATTTTTGAACTTATTTACATAGGCTGAATGGCATCCGGTCAGGCAATTGCTTCATTTGCCGGCGCAGGCATAAACCGTATCCCAAAGATAACGGATGTAAAACAATAATCAATTCATCATCCCGGGTATATTGTTGAAGGATTCTTCCCATTCGTGGAAAACTTGTGAATCTTATGCCGCATCCAGCGAATAGTTGCAATGAAAAATATTTTTAACTTTAGGGCTGAAGCCACACCACAGTCCGTTGGCTGAAACTGAGAGACAAAAGATGAGCCAGGAGCATGATCAACTACTTAAACGAATTCAGAAACTGGTGCGGCAGAACCAGGAGCTGATCGACGAGAATGAAAAGCTCCGGATAGCCGTGGAAGCACTTACAGAACAGAATGAGTTGCTGAAAAAACGCATCCGCCCGGGTGCAGATACAGAAACTGCCGATCCCACCGGGAAACCGAACATCCGCAAATTCAAAATGGTGACCGTCCTGTTCGCCAATATCGACGGATTCTACAAGCTTACCGATGATACGGATTCAGTGGTACTGTTGGACCAGCTCGACGAGGTGCTGATTGAATTCAACAGAATCCTTAAAAAGTACCATATACAGAAAATCAAGACAATAGGCGATACATACATGGCCGCCGGTGGGATTCCCGTGAAGAATATTACCAATCCCATCGAGGTGGTGATGGCCGCCCTGGAAATGCAGGCCTATCTGAAAAAAAGAACCGAAGGACTGGGTAAAAGCATCTGGAACATGCGCCTGGGCATCCATACCGGTCCTCTGACAGCAGGGATTTCAGGGAAGAAAAAGATCTCTTACGATATCAAGGGAGATACGGTAAATATCGCGCACCGGGTACAGGGTGTGGGTGAAAGCGGGAAGATTGTGATATCAGTCATGACCTATGAACTGATCAAGGAGTTTTTTATTTGTGAATATTTCGGCAAACTGCCGGTAAAATACAAGGGAGACCTGGAGATGTTTGAAGTGCAGGGAATACGGGGTGAGTATTCCAGGAATGGAGCGGGTGTTACACCCAATGAGAATTTTGATACGAAGTTTAAACTGATCCAGTTTACGGATCTGCAGGAGATCATACTGGACAAACTGGAGAAGGAGTTGCCCGATTACCTCTACTACCATAATGTAAAACATACCGTGGATGTAGTCACCGAGGTGGAACTGATCGGATGGGCCGAAGGGGTCAGTGATGATGATATCCTGATACTCAAAACAGCTGCCTTGTTCCATGACGCAGGGCATACGGTTGCCTATGATGAGCATGAATACCACGGCACCATGCTGGCACGTGGCATCCTGCCCGTATACGGGTACAACGAGGCACAGATCGAAAAGATCTGCGAGGTGATCATGGCTACGAGAATGCCGCCAAGTCCCAAAAACCTCCTGGAGAAAATCATCTGTGATGCCGACCTTGATTACCTGGGGAGAAGCGATATGATCCCCGTTTCCAACACCCTGTACAAGGAACTGAAAGAGCAGGACAAGATCGGGACACTCACCGAATGGAACAGGCTGCAGGTGAAATTCATTACCGGTCACCAGTATTTCACCAGTACAGCGCAGAGCCTCAGGGAGGTGAACAAGCAAAGGCAGATCGAACGCATCAGGGAACTGATCGGGGATTAAGTGCCTGGTAGTCTGTTATCCCTGTTCCCAGGGCATCAATGGGCGTTGGATGGCCGGAGCGTTGGCAGGATTTTGTCATAAAAGAAACTTATAATATCTTGGCGCGCACAGTATGAATGCCTTGATAACAAAGTGCCGTCTGTGTTGTTTTCCATCTGGTACTGAATACAGATTTGCAATAATAAACATAAGAACCATTGTCATGAAAAGAACTTTTCCAATGCTGCTTGTCGCGGTACTTTCCGCAGTCTTTTTTTTTGGTTCCTGCAATCTGAAGTCTGAAGGAAGTAAATCAGAAAATGTTGCGGCACCGAACATGATCTATATACTGGCCGATGACCTGGGCTGGGGCGACCTCGGATTCCTGGGACAGGAGAAATTTTCCACCCCGAACATCGACCGTATGGCGGAACAGGGAATGTTCTTCTCCCAGCACTATTCAGGTTCAACAGTATGTGCCCCGTCCCGTGCCGTCCTGTTCACCGGTCTGCATACCGGTCACGCTCCCATACGCGGCAACAAGGGAATGAACGGCGGAGGATACCCCATCGCCGATTCCATCCCCATGATGAGCGAAATGTTCAGGGAGCAGGGGTATGTTACCGGGGCATTTGGTAAATGGGGCATGGGCTACCCGGGTTCGGAAGGTTCCCCCGAAAATCGTGGGTTTGATGAATGGTATGGATACAACAGCCAGTCACTGGCACATAATTTTTACCCGGAATTCCTCTGGCACAATAACCGTAAAGTGATCATGGAAGGCAATGCCGACGGGGGAACGGAGCAGTACAGTTTCGATCTGATCCATGACAAGGCCATGGATTTTCTGGCAGCGCACAAGGATACTGCATTCTTTATGTATCTTCCCTATACCATTCCCCATGCTGAACTGATCGTACCGCACGATTCCATTTTCGAATCATTTATTGGTCAATATCCTGAAACACCCTGGAAGGGAGTGGATGACGGACCCCGATACAGGAAAGGACCCTACGGTTCACAGGAATACCCGCACGCTGCCTTTGCAGCCATGGTTACAAGGCTCGACATGGCGGTGGGAGAGATTTTGTCGAAGCTTGAAGAATACGGTATTGCCGAACATACACTGGTGATCTTTACCTCCGATAACGGCACCCATATGGAAGGTGGGGCCGATCCGGAATTCTTTGATTCCAATGGTCCGTTCCGCGGATACAAGCGCGACCTCTACGAGGGAGGAATCCGTGTACCCACCATTGCCTGGTGGCCGGGAACGGTGGCTGCAGATACAGTCAATACGCATGTATCTGCATTCTGGGACATGTTCCCTACGTTTGCGGAACTGACAGGAGGCACCGTTCCCGAAGGGATCGACGGAATATCCATGGTGCCGGCCCTTACCGGGCAGGGAAACCAGGAGGAACATGCCAGGCTGTACTGGGAATTCCACGAGCGGGGCGGCCGGATTGCCCTGCGTGAAGGAAACTGGAAAGCGATACGATACAATGTCAGCGAGGCACCCAATTCAAGGATCGAACTGTATAATCTTGAAGCGGATCCGGGTGAGACAACCAACGTGGTGGAAGAATATCCTGAAGTGGAACGCAGGTTGGATGCATTGCTCCGGACAGCTCGTACACCCCATCCGGTCTGGGAGTTTTAATCCCAGGAGACAAATCCAGTACTGAGTTCCAGTGTCTCAAAGCGCTCCGACCGGTCGATGAAATTGAACGGGATGTTCATGTAATAACGTACCGGGCGGCCATCGAGCATTGCCGGTTGCCATTCACCGGGCATCTCCCTGATGAGATTGATCAGTATATTGTTCAACTGGGAAAATACTCCTGAAATCGTATGAAAACCTTCCAGGCTGCCGTCCTCCAGCACCACCCAGCCGATTACCACCCTGTCGCTGATCTGGCTCAGATCGATTCCCGACTCCGCGATGCCATTCAGCATATAGGCCCTGAAATGAACCTGTCCCAGGCTGTGCTCAGGGGCCTGGTCGACGAAATAGTGCAGGTTGTCGTAATATTCATTCCCGTTACGCAGCCAGTTCCGGTTCCTGATCAGTTTGTTGTTTTTATAGATTGCAACAGACTTGGGCATGTTTTTGGTGTAATACGATCTGACGGTATCCTCCAGGTGCAGCGGGACCAGGCTGGTTGCAGTTCCTTCCAGGACGAGACTGCCCCTTTTTCTGTCGGTGAATCGGTACAAGCCATCCTCCTGGAGGTGAAATGACCTCGAGATAACCTCGGGCCATAACTTGTCCGCCTTGCGACGAATCTGCATCAGGGTATCATTGACCCGCACGGTTTTTTCCTTCCTGATGCGCACCCATTCGTCACCCTCAGGTTCATAGGTCTTTACCACGCTCCTTCGCACCGACCTGCTGTCAATTTTTCGCATGTATTTCGCATCATCCATGTGCTCAGTGATCCCGAAATCACTGGCATATAAATAGGTGGTATCCTGCGCAAACAGGACGCCCGGGAGCAATACAATGCAAACATTGAGCAGTAGGTATTTCATCGCCTGAAGTATTGAATTCATCCCAAAGATAATTTTATTCCTGCCATTTCGGCATTGACCTTGTACCAACAAAACGTATGCGGATTATTTTTTATTCCTTTGCCGGTATAAATTGTAATAATCATTTGATAATTCCAATCCTCCGGGCAATATTTGTCCTGACAACACGTGTCATGTTTAAATGAAAAAGATAAGGTGACTTTGACAAAGTTAATATCAGTACAACAGAACCAGCTTACAGCAACCCGGGTATCTGCCTGGTTGCTGAGCTTCATGCTCTGCCTGATTTCTTTGACAGCCCCGGGCCAAAAAAACCTTGATTTTGATAAACTTGGCTTTAACGATGGATTTACCAGCAGCAAGGCGAATGCCATTTTGCAGGATCGAAAAGGCTTTATCTGGATCGGAACATGGAATGGACTGAACCGGTATGATGGGTATAATGTTGAAACCTTCAGGCCCGGGTACCACGATACCACCACCATCAGTAACAGGGAAGTATTGGCTTTGCTTGAGGACCACGAAGGGAATATATGGGCCGGGACCACTTCCGGATTGAATAAGTATAATCCTGTCACCAGGAAGTGGAAAACCTATCCATTCCAGCACAGGATTATATCACTTTTTGAGGACCGGGACCACATCATGTGGGTGGGGACCTGGAACGGCGGGATGTACAGGCTGGATACAGCAACCGGCGAGATCCTGCATTTCCTGGAGAACGAGATCATCAGCGATATCTATGAAGATTCAAGAAATATTCTGTGGGCAGCCACCTATTATGGCCTGATCTATTTTGACCGGAATACCTCCGGATATAAGAGGTATATTCCTGATGAGGAAGCACCCTTCAGATCGATCAGCAGTTCGATCGTTACCCAGATTGCAGAATCAGATGACGGAAAACTATGGGTGGGCACCTGGGGAGGCGGACTGAATCGCATCGAGGTTCATCCCGACAGCGACAGTCTTAAATTTCTTCATTACACTTCGCAAGATGCCGGCAACAGCCTTTCATCGGACGTTATCTACAGGTTACACTATGACCAGTATGACAACCTGTGGATTGGCTCCTGGGATGCAGGACTGAGCCTGCTTGCTTCCGCCCATCAGGACGCTGCACCCGGTGAGGCACAATTTGAGAATTACAGCTATGACCTGAGGAATCCTGATGGAATCTCCGGTAACAATGTCTCGGCAATATTCGTGGACCGGGCAGGGATGCTTTGGGTGGGCAGTGCCATGATCGACAGGACCAATATCCTTAATACAGGAATTACCAGGTATACACCAACCATTTCTGTGGGAGGCTACTTCCTGGAAAGCCCGGTAAGATCGCTCAGTAACCGGGATGAACAACTGTGGGTGGGCACAACACATGACCTGAGATTGTACCTGCCCCGTAACGGGTATTTTGCATTCGTGCGTGATCTTCCAAAGCCTGAATATGACCATGGATCCATTCATTATGTATCCAATTCGGTATTGGCATTGCTGCAGGATGACGACGGTTTATGGGTTGGTACGGAAGATGCCGGACTGATTCATTACCCGGGCAGGCAGAATGTCGAAAAACTTGGTGGTGCATTTCGGTTCTATAATACACTTACAGAGCAGGCACTTCCCGGGAACAAGGTGGGTATGCTGGTCAGGTCCGAAATCTACCCGGGAGTAATCTGGGCAGGAACATTACAAAACGGATTTGTACGGATCGACAGGCAAAATGGTTCAACTGTCATTCGATCCTATACTGCAGGGAACGCACCGGATCAGCTTTCGGATAATAGTGTGAGGGCACTGGTCGAAGACCGGGATGGGAAAGTCTGGATCGGTACCCAGAATGGGTTGAATTGTTTTGATCCGGGAACAGAAAAATTCACCAGGTATTACTATGAACCGGGTGATACAAATACAATCAACGACAATGTCATCAATGTGCTGCATGAGGATGCTGAAGGGAACCTGTGGATCGGATCAAATGCAGGTCTGAATAAGAAACGAACGATGGCTACGGAATCCGACAGCCTGGTGGTCTGCTTTTCCGGATTTCCCGGCGTCGAAAATATTTCCGATGAGATCATTACCAATATCCTTGAAGATGATTCGGGAAACGTGTGGGTAGGGGTTTACAGGGGAATCGTCAGCCTCAGTAAAACCGGACATTCACTTGTAAAGGAATATTTCAGCAGGGAATACCAGCAACTCATCGTGGAACGGAATACGGCAATCAGGGGGGAAAATGGACTGTTCCTTTTCGGGGGAAGCGGAGGGTTTATTTCTTTTCATCCCGATAGCCTCCTTCGTGATGTAGTCCAGCCGGAAGTGTGCATCACGGATCTGCTGGTATCCAATAACAGCCTCTGCGCAGGCATGCCGGAAATAAAAAAGCAACCGGTGTTCAAATCGGTGCCCTACCTGGACGATCTCAGGCTCTCGTACCGCGCAAAAGTGCTGACATTCGAGTTTTCAGCGATGGATTTCAAAGAACCCAGGCGAAATGCATATGTCTATATGCTGGAAGGACTCGAGAGCAAATGGAATGAAATGGGCAGCAGGAACACGGCTACGTATACCAACCTGCAACCGGGCGATTATACTTTCAGGGTAAGTGCAGTGAATTCCGATGGCGTCGAAAGCGTTTCTCCGGCTGAATTTGAATTTACCATCGCAAGGATCTGGTACCAGTCCATTTTTGCAATGTTTTTCTATTTCGCGGTGTTAATCGGACTGCTCTATTTCTTCAAGGAGTACTCCATTATCGGGGTCAGGGAAAAAGGCAGGATCATGATCGAACACATGCACTATGAGAAGGAGCATGAAGTGAATGAAATGAAATCTCTTTTCTTCACAAATATTACCCATGAATTCCGTACGCCACTGACATTGATACTCGGACCGGCAGAAGAACTGCTGAAATCTGAAGAAATAAAGGGGTATACCCGGAACCAGGCAGAACTGATAAAGAAAAACGCCCACCGGTTGCTGCGCCTTGTCAACCAATTGATGGAATTCAGGAAAGTGGAAACTGGTAAAATGGAACTCCAGCGGCGGAAAACAAATATCGTGACCCTTCTCAATGAGCTCTATGATTCATTCAAAGGCATGGCTCTGTCGAGGAATATTGATTTTACCATCACGTTGGGTGCCCGGACCATTGAGGCCTATGTCGACTATGAAAAGCTGGAAAAGGCCCTGTACAACCTGTTGTCTAATGCTTTTAAGTATTCTGAAGACCACAGCAAGATCAGTATCCATGCAGAAATTGATGCGGAAACCTATGATGAAAGAATGTGCATCGTGGAGATCGACGATACTGGTATCGGCATACCGGAAGCGTTGCAGGAAAAGATATTTGACCGGTTTTTCCAGGTCAATCAGAAAATCACCCAGAGTACGGGAGGAATCGGACTGTATGTGACCAGAACATTTGTGGAACAACATGGCGGAACCATTGAACTGGAAAGCGCACCAGGACAGGGCAGTTGCTTCCGGGTGATTCTGCCCGTGGACCGGAAACCCGAAACGTTGTACGATGCTGCCGGTGAAGCCGAACAGGAAATGGAGGAACAGGAGATATATTCCGATCCTGCAGGTAATGGTAGTGATTCATATCTGAATGACAGCGATGAATTCCGCAAAGTCCTGGTTGTGGAAGATGACCATGAACTCAATGAATTTATTGTGAATGGCTTGTCGGAGGAATTTACTGTTATCGGTGCGAAAAATGGAAAAGAAGCACTGGAAATTGCCCGGAAAGATACTCCGGATATTGTCATTACCGATATTATGATGCCTGATATGGATGGTATTGAACTGGCCAGGGTATTGCGGGCTGACCGGCTGACTTCGCACATACCTGTAGTTTTTCTTACTGCAAAAACAATGCAGGAAGATGAAATTGATGGTCTGAAAATCGGGGCCGTGGATTATATATTCAAACCTTTCAATCTGGTTAACCTTCAATTGAAGGTGCAAAATATCCTGGACAACCGCAGGCGTATCCATGAACGTATCCGCACCGAAAGACTGACGGATCCGGGACATATTGAACTTTCTTCCCTCGATGAAAAGTTTCTCAGGGATGCGGTACAATCAGTCAGGGATCACCTGGATGACACAACATTCGATGTTGAAAAATTCAGCTATGCCCTGGGCATGAGTCCGAACCAGGCGTACAGGAAAATCAAAGTGCTGACCGGTCATACCGCCAATGAATTTATCCGGAACCAGCGACTGAAAACAGCTGCCGATATGTTGCTTCAAAAGCGCAGATCCATATCCGAGATCATCTATATGGTGGGATTCTCGAGTCCTTCCTATTTTACCAGGTGCTTTAAGCAGTATTACGGTTGCACACCAAAGGAGTACATCGACAGGAAGGGTGAAGTATAGATCGTACCCCTTCACTTCCGGACCATGCGCTTCCCCTTTTGAACCACGCCTTTTTTCTTCGAACCATGCTTTAACAGCTGATGTATTTCCGGTGTGTAATTGAATATGTGATAGCATCTGTTGTATTTCTGATATCCTGTAATTCCGTAATGCCATAAATTGGCCACATATTTTTCTGCCTGCAAATCAAACCGGGAGGCAGGAAAATGACAGCGACATTCAAATACCAGCATAAAAATTCGCACTGCCATGCAAACAAATCACCCGATCGTTCTGCTGCTCATCATGTTGCCCCTTATGGGCACTTCCTGTTTCCGGGGGGGAGAGAATGAATATAAAAGGTATAATCATTTTCAGCCCGGAAAGGTCTGGCTCGATAATGACAGTATTCACATCAATGCCCATGGAGGAGGAATACTGGTCAGGGGTGACACCTATTATTGGTTCGGGGAGCATAAAACTGCCGGTCGGCATGGCAACCGGGCCCTGGTTGGAATCGGGTGCTATTCATCGAAGGACCTTTATAACTGGACAAATGAAGGGATTGTGCTGGCAGTTTCGCAGGATACAGCCTCTGAAATTATCCAGGGCTGCTTGATGGAACGACCGAAGGTTGTGTTCAATGAATCAACCGGGAAATATGTGATGTGGTTTCACCTGGAACTGAAAGGACAGGAATACACTGCTGCACGCACCGGCCTGGCGGTCAGTGATCATGTCACCGGTCCATATACCTACATCCGTTCCTTCAGGCCCAATGCCGGGACCTGGCCGATGGGCTTTACAGAAGCACAGAAGAACAGGATAGATAACACATCGCTGGAGTGGTGGACAGAACCGTGGGAATTGGCAGTGGTGGATGGCAGCCTTGCAAGACGTGATTTCAATGCAGGACAAATGTCAAGGGATATGACCGTGTACGTTGACGATGATGGAAAAGCGTACCATGTGCATGCCTCCGAAGAAAATCTCACACTGCACATTTCACTGCTCACGGAAGACTACCTTGACTTTGAGGAGACCTGGACACGTGTCCTGCCTGCCGGGCACAACGAGGCTCCTGCAATCTTTAAAACAGATGGGAAATACTATATGATCACCTCCGGCTGCACCGGCTGGGCGCCGAATGCCGCCCGGCTTTCCGTTGCAGACCAACTGCTGGGTCCCTGGGAATACCTGGGCAATCCTTGCGTTGGGGAGGGTGCAGATCTGACTTTTGATTCACAAAGCACTTTTGTGCTTCCGGTACCTGGAAAAAAGGATACGTTCATTTTTATGGCCGATCGCTGGAAGCCCACGAATCCCATCAACGGGAGGTATGTCTGGCTGCCCATACGCCTGGAGACAGGACAACCGGTCATCGCATGGCACGATGCATGGGACCTTTCCATATTTGATCAGTAACAGCTGAAAAAAAAAAGGCAGACCGCCAGGCCTGCCCTTTATTAATCAAATGAGGGTAACTATTCAGCGTGTATGATCCTGAATGTTTTAACGAATGCATCGTTTCCAATCTTCAGGATATAAATCCCTGTTTTGGGAGTCCTGACCAGTGTTTCATGATCATGGCTGATCGTTTCAGAGACAAGAGAACCGGTCATGTCATAAATTTCGATCACATGCATGCCTTCACCCGTAGTCACCTTAAAGCTGCCATTGGATACTGTTGGATACACCTTAACCAGGTCAGCATGTATATCACGGGATGAAACATCCAGTGTAAAGTTTACATAGTAGGTCTTTTTCGTGGTTCCATCCTCTGCAGTTACAACCACATTGCTCACCCCTGGCAGTGATGCTGCATCATTCACGGTGAATGACGCATTGGGATGCGTTGTGGCGGCGCTCACAGTCGGGATCACAGTGGTTCCCTGGGGCAATTCCACTGCGTAGGCAGTTACAACCGGATCAAATCCTTCAACTGTGTTGCCGTCAACCGTAAGATCAGCAAGCGTTGCGTCTGCAGATAGTACGAAGATAAAGTTGACATAATAGGTTGTCGTTGTTTCTCCGTCCTCTGCAGTAACCACAACAGTCGTTGTTCCCGGGATTGCATCTGCATCTGTTACATCCACAGTTGCACCGGTGGAAGATGCCGTTCCGGCGACCGTGGGCACTGTGGTTGTTCCGGCAGCCAATCCATAATTATAGGTGGTAACTCCCGGCTCAAAGCCCTCAATAGTGGTTCCGTCCACTGTCAGGTCTGAAAGGGTTGCCTCGGCAGATGCTTCAAGACTGAAAGTGATGGTATAGGTATTCGTGGTGGTGCCGTCTTCGGCAGTGACCAGTACAGTGGTGGCTCCCGGTACTTCGTTCGCTGCTGTAACGGCTGCAGAAGCTGTTGAAATCTTCGGCGTGGCAGCCACGGTCGGAACGACAGTCGTACCCCTTGGCAACACGACATCGTACGACAGGTTGGGAGATGCGAATCCTTCAATGGTGACACCGTCAACCATGAGATCTGCCAACGTGGCATCCGTCGTGGAATCTTCCAGCGGGAAATCAATGGCCCGCGTGGCAATGGTGGTAGCGTCCATTTGTCCTGTGTAAATGTTGTATTCCATAATATCACCGAGCCAGGTCAGGTCGTTCACGTAACCTGACTTGCAGAGATACGCAAAAGCGTTGCTCAGGTTCCGGATATTGTTGTTGCCAGTCAGACGAGTCATTCCGGTATATACACCATCGAGGTATAAGGTGATCGAATCATTGTTCAGCACACTTACCAGGTGGTGCGGACTTCCGTCGTCCAGCAGGTTGATGCCTGTCACTCCGTTTTCCGTAGCCCAGGGATCTGAAGTATTGTTGCAGCTGATGGCCGCACGTGATTTCAGCGATGTGAAATAATAGTCCGTACCATATGTACCTGCGGTGTTACCAAAATAACTTGTCATGGTGTTGATATCATTGCTGGTATTGGCATCATCAGCCAGGTACAATTCAACAGTGATGGAAGGGTAGGTGTTGATCGCAATCTCATCTCCAGGAAGGGTGATGTGGTGGCCGTTGGCCGTGCCACTGTATACCCCGCTGTTGATCGTACCTCCAATCACGGTTCCGTCGGCATCTCCAACCACATCTTCCGCGGTACCGTCCGCAAAGGTGTAGGAATGCATCAGGGTAAGTGGTGTGTTGACCATGTAATGGATCACATAATCCTTCTTATACTGCGTATCTGTGGCAGTCACGGTCACTGTAATGGTGCCTTCTCCCGCGGATACATCTATGGTACCGTCACCAGTTACAGTCGCCGTGCCATCGTTGGCAACAGCGGTAACAGTAGCTGAAGTGGTTCCAACAGGGAACGTGACGTAATACTCGGTAATGAAGGGATTGAATTCAGGGGCAATACTGCCTGGGTCCACGCTCAGTTCCGACAGGTCGGTATCAAAGGGAGAAACGACCTCGTCGGGTGGCAGAATATTCCATATTGCCAGCTGGTTGTCCGGGTACTTGTCAGAGAATATCCCTCCTTGTGCAGCTGAATTCGGCCCCGTCAGGTAATTGGGAGTTTCAAGCCGGGCCACGGAATATATTTTGACCCTGCCCGGTTCAAATTCATCAATGATGAACCTGCAGCTATCGAGGTCATTGGTGAGTTCGGGTACCATGACCATATCCCATACGGGATCCTTGACAAGGGTAAGGTACTGGTTGGTCCCGTTTTTCAGGTAATACTGATCAGGCACACCACTTTCCACAAGCTGGAAGAGCTGCCTTGGTTCATCTCTCAGTGGGTAATCCATCACAATCCGGTTGTATGGTTCACCACTTTCGGTGACTACAAACACGGAACCATCATGCTTGATATAATAATTATTACCTGTTGCGATCTTCGATTCATAAATTTCGACATTATAGACCTGTGTGGTCTGACCGTCTTCTGATGTTACCGTGATGGCAACGGATGCAGTACCGTCTGTAAGTGTAATCGTGCCATCACCTGCAACGGTTGCGCCACTCCAGGTGGGCACTGCAGTGACATCCACGGTGGTGGTGCCCAATGGAACGATGGCAGTATAATCGGTGAGGTCTGTATCAAATGCCGTGGTGAATCTGCCCACTGAAAGATCAATGGATGTCAGTGTGGCAACTTCTACGCCCGGATTGAGGAAGATGGAAAGGAAATATGATTTCTCTGTTGTTCCGTTCAATGCTGTCACAATGATTTCCAAATCAATGCCATCACCGCCAAAAGTAACAATGCCATCTGTTATTTCATTTCCAAGACCGTCGAACATCGCAACCGTTGCCCCTTCGATTGTTGGAACGGCGTCTATGATGATTGAAGTAGTTCCAAAAGGTACGTAGATTTCATAAAGGTCCACACTCGGATCAAAGGCTGGATCCACAGAACCCTTGTTTGTTTCGAGGCTTGCCAGGGTTGCATCTGCAACGTTCACTCCCAGGAAATTGCTGATGTTTTGTGCCATCGTGGCTGCATCGAGCTCGCCCTCGTAAATATTGAATTCATGAAGGGTGCCCAACCAGGTGGGATCGACATCATATCCGCCCTTGGCCAGCATCGCCAGGTCGTTGCTTAAATTGGCGATGGAGTTGTTCCCGGAAACTTCTGCAGTACCTTCCAGTACACCGTCGATGTACCAGCTGATGCTGCTGTTGGTCAGGATACTCACCAGGTAGTGCTTTTCCCCGACAGCAACCGGGGCTGCAGTGACTCCTTGTTCCGCATTCCAGGGTTGCGTGACATTTCCGCAGGAAATCGCTGTCCGGCTTTCACTCCAGCGGTCGGGTGTCATAAAATACCCGTTTCCGCCCACTCCATTTTCATTTCCCCCGAAATAGGCCAGCATGGTGGCAGGGGTATTGTCCACGTCGGCATAGATCATGGCTTCCAGTGTAATTGCGCTGTAGGTGTTGATGGCAATCGCTGCCCCCGGAAGGTCGATATACTCACCGTTCGCCGCACCGGTCCATGCACCGTCTGCGATCGTCCCGGCAACAACGGTCCCGTGTGCAGTTCCCACAACATCATTTGCCGTACCATCCTCGAAGGTATAGCTGTGCTTCAATGTGGCTTGTCCAAATGCAGCAGCACTGCAAAACAGTCCTGTGAACAGGTACACGAACCACTTTCTTTTGCGTAGAATTTCAGATTTCATAATTCAATAGTTTAGTAAGTTAATGTGTAATCGATATTTTGACCAATTTATTTATTATTTCAGACTATATCAATTCAAATTTTCAGCATTTCCTGTTACAAATTCGTCAATATAGCTTATTTTTCAATAATAAGTGTTTAATTGCCACTTATTATGAAATGACCGGGGTGAATTTCACATTTTATTGCCAACTTTGATAATTAAATGAAGCAGTTTATCGTTATTTAGGGTCCTGCACATGAAGCAACTGTATCTTCTTATATCAATGGCTTTTTTCAGCGCAGTATCGCCGGCAGGCACTCAACTGCACTGGAAAAGTCTCGTGCTGGAAGACGACCAGTTTACATATCTGGTTCCTGAAAACGAACCGCCCGGTGACTGGATGCAGTTACAATTCAATGATGGAAACTGGGACTCCGGCAGGGGAGGATTCGGTTATGGCGACGGGGATGACCGGACCATTGTGCCGGCAACAACCTCCATATATATAAGGAAGGAACTGAACCTGCCCACAACGGTTAATGTCAGTCAACTGGTCCTGGATATCGACTACGACGATGCTTTTGTTGCGTATATCAACGGAATGGAGGTGGCACGGTCGGCAAACCTGCTCGCAGGAACCCCTGCCATCAGCGGATCGGTTACCTACGATCACGAGACAGGCATGTACAGTGGCGGTATGCCGGAACGATTTGCCCTGGATCCTGCCGTCCTGAACGATGGTGCCAACCTCCTGGCAGTACATATTCTCAACATGGATCTGAGTTCATCGGACCTGTCTGCCCGGCTTTTCCTGCATGCTGAAATCGATTCGGATCAGACCATCTTTCATGAAACACCCGCGTGGTTCAAGGTACCCATTTCCTTCGAATCCTCGAATCTTCCCATTGTGAAGATCAATACCGCGGGACAAAGCATCCCGGATGAGCCGAAAATCACGGGTACCATGAAAGTGATCGACCAGCCCGGGGGAAGGAATTTCTTTGACGACACGGTATACACATATAATGGTTTTATCGGAATCGAAATCCGGGGCAATACGGCACAAATGTTCCCTAAGAAGAGCTATACCGTTGAGACCCGGCTCAGTACCGGTGAGAACAACAACGTATCGCTGCTGGGCATGCCCGTTGAGAATGACTGGGTGTTTCATGGTCCCTATTCCGATAAATCCCTGATGCGCAATATGCTGGCCTACAATATCGGGAATGTCATGAGCGACGAATGGCATCCGCGTACACGGTTCGTGGAACTGGAGATCAATGGCGAATACCGGGGCGTCTATCTCTGTGCTGAGAAGATCAAAATCGACAACGACCGGGTGGACATTGCCCGGCTCTATCCCGAAGATATATCAGGCGATCAGCTCACCGGGGGATACATCATCAGCATTGACCGGGATCAGTTTGGAAGCTGGAATTCCCCGTTCATGGGAAGAACAGGCAGCGTAGATGTTCCATTTTCCTACGTCGACCCGAAATATGACGAACTGATGCCCGAACAGCGGGCATATATCAGGGAATACATCACCGAATTTGAGTATGCCCTGCATGGAGAGAACTACAGGGATCCGGAGCTGGGGTACAGGGCGTACATCGATGTGATCTCCTTTATCGATTATTTTATTATAACAGAACTCAGCAAGGACCTGGATGGGTACAGGGTCAGCGTTTATTTCCACAAGGACAAGGACAGCAAAGGAGGTAAACTCGTGATGACTCCTTTCTGGGACTACAATATCTGTTTTGGGAACGCCAACTTCTTTGATGCAGGCGACCCGGTGGGATGGGCATCAGATGGTATCGGGAGAGGTGATGCCTACGAAATACCATTCTGGTGGGACAGGTTAAGAACAGATCCCTATTTTGAAACCCTGCTTAAATACAGATGGGAAGAATTAACGGAGAACGTGATCAGCAAGGGCCGGATCTATCATGTGATCGATTCAGCTGCCACCCTGCTCTCAGAAGCCCAGCAGAGGAATTTTGCAGTCTGGGACGTGCTGAATACTTATGTGTGGCCCAATAACTATGTAGGGGGCACCTACAACAACGAGGTGGATTACCTCTACAAGTGGATTACCCAAAGGATCGACTGGTTCGATGAACAGATCGATGCGATTGAGGCAATAGACCTGAGTCTACCAACCGTTACTACTACAGCTGCCACCGGAATAACCAACATTTCAGCGATCGTCGGGGGATTTGTGGCAGATGAAGGAGGCAGCACGGTCAGGGAACGGGGACTTTACATAGGCACAACGCCTGATCCCGTGACGGAAGGAGTGAAAGTTGACCTGGGAAGCGGTACCGGAAACTTTTACATGCAATTATCGAACCTTGTTTCCGGCCAGGTTCATTATATCCAGGCGTATGCGATCAGTGACCTGGGCACTGTATATGGCAACCTGGTAAGCTTCACCACGCTGACGGAAAATGCCCTGCCTGCTGTGGCTACACTGAAAACAACGGGCATTACCAGGCAGTCTGCGACAGCCGAAGGAAATGTCCTCGATGACGGAGGAGCCGAAATCATTGAAAATGGATTCTTCCTGGGTACCGGTTCGTCACCTGAACTTACCGGGGCAAAGATCATTGCAGGATCAGGAGGCGGAACTTTCGCACGTGAACTGACCGGGCTGGAACCTGGAACGGATTATTATGTGAGGGCCTATGCCATGAATGACATGGGTACGAGCTATGGCGCAGAGCAAATGTTTACCACCCTGCTAACCGATGTAGGATTCGGAGAAAGAAAACCGGATGAGCAACTTTCCGTTGTGGCATACCCGGTACCATTCACTGAAAGCTTTACCATAGGGATGAACCTGTCCCGGGCTGCCGAAGTGAAAGTGGTACTGACCAATCTGACCGGACAGGTGGTAAGCATGCAGGTACGTGATTGTGAAACAGGTTACCAACAGTTTATTTTCAACGATATTGCAACATATGGAGGAGGAAAAGTATTCCTCTACAAGGTTGTGGTGAACGGGATACAGGTGCATAATGGTAAGGTACTGAAACAGTAAAACGACCAAATTGCGAATAAGAGACATTTTTTGCCGGAATATTGATAGAACTTGTTTATTGGAGACATTATTTTAGTATTGTTGTTTGACCTGTTCGAAAGTAAAAAGAGACAGGTAACTACTTAGCTAACTACTCAACTATGAAATATACGCTTAATGGTACACGGAACGATTCGTGTACTGGACCAACAGGAGAGTACTGCTGGAGGTGGGAGAATTGGAAGCATACATTTCTATCCATACTAATCATGGCTGTTGTGCCCGTTTCCCTGCTTTCCATTCCGCAGGAAACGCTGGAAAGTCTTGTTGACCAGAACAGGGTGCTTGCCGAACCGGCTGAATTGCACCTTACATCACCTGATGCTCCTATGATGAACAGCACCGTATCCCTGGATCACGAGGATGCGTGGCTCTTTTTCGACAATATCAAACCCTCGGAGGTGATCAGCAGGCATCTCTCCGGAGTCCTGGCCAATGGCACCCATCTAGTAAATGGAACCAACGGACGGGTGGCCATCTACGGTCATGGTACGGTGATCATGCCTCATGGTGCATCATTTTCACCCTTAACCGTCTACAGCGGGGATGCATTTGCCGGTACCCCCAGGCAACTTGGACTGCATATCTATCACAACAGCCTGGGTGAATTCGACAATGCCATTCGCTCATTCAGGCTGAAGCGCGGGTACATGGCAACATTTGCCAATAACGCTGACGGAAGTGGGTACAGCCGGGTCTTTATTGCGGACCAGGAGGATCTTGAATTCATTACAATGCCGGCTGAACTCTACAGTACCGCATCATTTGTCAGGGTGTTCAGACACGAGTTTGTCAGTAAAAAGGCCAAAGCCGGCTGGAATCCCCACGACCTCGATTGTACGAGCTATTACGACTGGAATGTGGGGGGGAATTCTTCTTCAGATGTTGAATATGTGCTGATCAGGCAGAACGCCGGATGGCCTTCCTGGTCTGACATCAACGCAAAAAGAAATGTGAGTCACCTGCTGGGATTCAACGAACCTGACCGGCCCGACCAGGCGAACATGACCTTCCAGCAGATGATCGACATCTGGCCGGCAATGATGAACTCCGGTCTCCGGATAGGCGCCCCGGCCTGGTCCAATGCCCGGGGAGGCGATGGCGGAAACCTGTTTGATTTTATCAATACATGCGATGCACTGAATTACCGGGTTGATTTTGTCCCGCTACATTGTTACTGGGGAGGGAAATCACCCATCAGCTGGTACAACGATCTGAAATATATCCATGAGCAGACAGGCAGGCCATTGTGGATCACGGAATGGAACAATGGAGCAAACTGGACGAATGAATGGTGGCCCGATGGCAACAGAAGCTATACAGATGACAATGCCCTGAAACAGCTCAATGATATCAAAGGCATCCTGCAGGTACTCGATACGGCCAGCTTCGTGGAACGCTATTTCATTTACGACTGGGTACAGGATTGTCGCGCCATGATCCTCAACGGGGGAGTAACCCTGGCAGGTGCATACTACAAGGAGAATGAATCACAAATCGCGTACAACTCCGCCAATGAAGTGATTCCGCATTGGAATTACCTGGAACCGGAACTTTCACTCAGGTACCTTACGTTATCCAACAGCATGCGGTTAAGCTGGACCGACAGCAATGGAGAGCTGACGGCAGGATATACGCTGGAAAAAAGAGTGAATGACGGGGCGTTTGAAACCGTTTATTCGAGCGATGACATTGCAGTAGATTATTTCCTGGATCCGCTCGATGCTGGTACAGGGGGTACGGTTTCTTACAGACTGAGGCTCCAGACAAAGGAAGGGGAATACCTGGTATCCAATGAGGTATCCTATTTCCAGACCGGTGGGGCAGGCAATGTGCAGTCCGGAACTTTCAGGGTCAGCAATGCGGAATGGAACACCACGCTTTTTTCAGAAGCATATGCTGAAAATCCGCTTGTGGTGCTGGGCATTCCTACATTTAACAATGTATTTCCCATGACCCGGCGGGTCAGCAATATTTCCGGCTCCAGGTTTAAATTTCATCTCTTACCCTGGGCATACCTGAAGGATCCTGTCTTTACCGGTACCGACAATATTGCAGTCATTGCCATACCTCCCGGAGCGCATGATTTTGGTGAATTGAACGCTTTAGCAATGGAAATAACCCATGTGCAGGACGAATGGCTGAGTGTGCAGTTCGAACAGCCATTTGCAGGGGACCCCGTCATATTCTGCACCATCGCCTCCGGAGCCAATACATCCCCGTTAACAGTGGCTGTTCAGAATGTATCGCATACGGGTTTTGATCTCTTGTTGAAGGCAGAAGAAGCCTATACCGGGCCTGTTTTTCCTGAAACGGTCCACGTGCTGGCCATTGAACAGGGACAGGGCGACATCGAAGGGAAACGCATCACGGTGGGACGTACAGTGGATGGCAGCGGGGTGACTTCCAGGCCAATGGAACTGTCGTACGATTCCAGTTACACCCAGCCGGCGTTCTTTGCCGGTTTGCAGACCGCAGCCGATAATTTTGCTGCAACCATGCGTTATAACCGCACCGGCGATCATACCGTTAACCTGCTCAAACAACGCGAGTTTTCAGGCGGAATCGCCACTGTGAAAGAAGACCAGCTGGGCTGGATGGTGGTGGACCTGGCTGCCGGACAGGTGATTGGGACACATGTTTCCCCTTCGGTCCGGTCGTTGAAACTGTATCCCAATCCTGTGGATGATGTGCTGTACATCGATCTGGACCGTCCCACCCGGTATGAGATCTATGATGTTACGGGGCATCAGCTTATCGGGGCAGAGGCACTGCATGCAATAGATATAAGTGCGCTTCCTGCCGGAATGTATATATTGAGAACGACTGGTAACCAACCTGCCAGGTTCATTAAAAAATAGGGGATCAAACCTCTTAAAAATGACTGATGATGAAAAAAGGATCCTGGAAACAAAGTATTTATCCTCTCTTCCTTGCCACACTCTTGCTGGGCATGAGTGTTTTTTTTGTTTCGTGCAAGGACGATTATTTGTATGACGACAGTGAGCCGGAGTGGCTCGGCGCAAGTATCTATGATTACCTGGTGGAAGATGGCAATTTTACCAATTATACAAGGTTGATTGACGATATCGGGTATACCTCTGTGCTTGCAAAGTCGGGCAGCAAAACGTTGTTTGTGGCCGATGATGATGCATTTGATCGTTTCTTCCAGGACAATGAATGGAATGTGGGAAGCTATGACGACCTTTCCGTGTCACAGAAAAAGCTGATCCTCAACTTCACGATGATCAATAATGCGTACCTGGTCGAAACACTCTCCAATTATTTCGACGGGAGCCTGCAACTGGGAACAGCCCTCAGGCGCGAAACGGCAGTATCCGTGCTGGACAGCATTCCATTTGAATCGGGAGATATGCTGCCACAAGGACCTGTCTGGAATGGATTTCGCACCCAGGGAATCCACCTGTTGAAAGATGCCACATCCTGGCCGATGGTGCATTTTTTGCCAAGCACGCTTTCAAACGCCGGAATCAGTAACAGTGATTTTACACTGATCACCGGCGCGGAACGGGAACAGACTGATGCACATATTTTTAATGTCAAGGTGGTCGAGCGGGACATTACCTGTAAGAACGGATATATCCATGTGCTGGAAGAAGTGCTGATCCCACCGGTCAATATTGCTGAGCACCTGCGAAGGAACCCGGACACCCAGATCTTTTCCAGCCTGCTGGAACGTTTCAGCGCACCCTATTTTAACGACAACCAGACCATTGAGTATAACCAGGTCAATCCGGACCAGCCGATCGACTCCATCTATGAAAAACAATACTTTTCTGCCGTCGACGGGGCAGTGCGTTATCCCAACGGGAGCCTGATCAGCACCGAATTCCTGTTGCCCTTTAATCCGGGCAGGAACAGTTATGTGCCCCCTGGCGCAGGCAGTGCCCTGCAATCGGATATGGCAGCAATTCTGAGTCCTTCCGATGCAGCCATGAATGCCTATTTTGAAACAGGCAGCGGGATCGTGCTGCGTGACCGCTATGGGAGTTGGGACCGCATTCCGGACGATATAGTGATGCTTTTTCTTAAGCGACACCTGAGGACTTCCTTTATCGAGACTGTTCCGAGCAGGTTTGATAAAATGAATGACAGCGAAAATTCTCCTATTCCTGTTGTCACTTCCGATGTGCAAAGTACCTATGTGGGCGTAAACGGTGTGGTATACCAGACAGATGAAGTATATCCGCCTGACGATTATGTTTCGGTGTACGGACCGGTTCTTTTCAGTGAGAAAACGCGGGTATTTAACTGGGTGATCCGGGAAAACGACTTCAGGCTCTACCTGAACTCGCTTGTGAGCCGGTACAGCCTGTTTGTCCCGACCGATGCGTTTTTTAATAACTATATCGATCCGGTCGCCTACGCCAAGGATGTGAAGGGAGTGATGAAATACTGGTACAATACAGAGACCAGCAGGGTAAATGCCACCATCTATGCCTATGATGCCGTGAATGATATCGTGGGAGATTCCGTTGCCGTGATTACTGACCGGAGCTTCATTGCCAACAGGTTGCTGGATGTCCTTGATTCGCACATTGTAGTGGGCGATGTGGAATCCGGGGAACAGTATTATTTCACCAAAAACGGGAATTCAATCAAGGTACAGGGTACCGGGGACAACCTGCAGGTGCAGGGAGGCAATGACATCGTAAGGGGTATCGCAGTGAATGTGGTGCCAAACGGAGTCTTTGAACAACAAAACGGGATCACCTATTTCATCGACAAACCCATTCAGACACCCCTTCGATCAGTGTACAGGGTGCTGAGCGAAACCCCTGAATTCAGTGAGTTTTTCCTGTTGCTGAACGGTTTGACAGGTACAACGAACGAGGTGTTCGTCAAGAAAACCAATTACTACGGGATCGACTTCAATATCAAGTTTTTCAATACCTTTAACTACACGGTGTATGTACCTACCAATGAAGCAATCCGGCAGGCAATTGATGATAACCTGATCAGCGACTGGGAGGAGATCAACGGCATGCCGGACACTACTTCGGCCCGTGCAGAAGAGATAAAAAAACTGGAACGTTTCCTGAGGTATCATTTCCAGGACAATTCAGTGTACATCAGTGGCACACCGGTGGACAAGCTCTACCAGACCGCTACCATCAAAATGGACGAGGAAACAACACAGTTCGGAACATACAAAGACAAGTACTACAGGCTGGGGATCTCCGGCAATGGGGACAACCTGCAGCTCTCAACCGAAAACTATGGCACCGCCCGGGTCGTTACCGATAATGGCCTCTACAACATGATGGTCCGCGATTATATTTTCAGCAATAATCCACTGGCCTACAGGGAGGTTGATGGAACGGGCACCGGCGCTGATTTCAATGCATCATCCATAACAACTTCATCAACAGCCGTCATTCATCAAATTGACGAAGTACTGAGGTTTGAATAAAATGACAATGATTATGAAACTAAAATTAGCTGGAATATTTTTCGTCGCGTTTTTACTTGTTCCAATCGCTGTATTTAGCCAGGGAAACAGGGAAAGGGTAATACAGGGGACGGTGACATCCGCAACGGATGGTGAAACTCTGATCAGTGCAACGGTGGTTGAAGTGGATGATAATAACAGGATCATCAACGCGACCATCACCGATGTCAATGGCCAGTATGTGCTTAAGATCAAAAACCCGGAGAACAAAGTGGTGTGCAGTTTTATCGGGTTTCATCCCCAGACACTGGATATAGGCAATAAACGTACGATTGATGTGGTGCTTGAAGAAGACCTGCAGATGATCGATGAAATAGTGATAACCGCCGAAAGGAAGCACAGCGACGGAACCATCGATATCCCGCAGCGGGAAGTTTCCACTGCAGTGCAGACCATCAGCACCAGGTCTTTCGAAGGCGTGCAGGTGACCTCCATCGATGATGCGCTGCAGGGTAGGGTGGCCGGACTGGATATTATTGCCAATTCAGGAGACCCGGGAGCCGGTACGACCATGAGAATAAGGGGAGCCACATCTATTAACTCAAACAGCCAGCCACTGATCGTTCTCAATAATATCCCCTACGAGGTGGAGATCGACCCTTCCTTTGATTTCGCCAGTGCCAACGAGGAACAATATGCCAACATGTTGAGTATCAACCCGGATGACATCGAGGAGATTACGGTACTGAAGGATGCTTCGGCCACAGCCGTATGGGGATCCAAGGGTGCCAACGGCGTATTGGTGATCAAAACCAAAAAAGGAACGCGGGGACCCACAACGGTTCAGTATTCCTACCGCCTTACCGGTGCCATTCAGCCCCAGGGCCTCAATATGTTGAACGGGGACGACTATACGATGCTGATCAAACAGGCCTATTTTAATCCCTACCAGGATGAAAATGCAGCCAATGTCCGTGAATTCCTGTATGACCCCACTTATTCTGAATATGAGAATTTTAACAACAATACCGACTGGGTTGCCGAAGTGACGCAACCCGGTTTCAAACACGACAATTACCTCACTGTTTCCGGGGGAGGAGACCGGGCAAGATTTCGCATATCGGGAGGTTTTCTGAACCAGACAGGAACCGTCATCGGACAGGAACTGAACAGGATTTCTTCACGGGCCTACCTCGACTATTCTGTGTCCAGGAGGATCAAGTTTATCTCTGAGCTTTCATTTACCTATTCGGATAATGACAGGAATTATGAAAACCTGCTGGGGATCGCATACCGGAAAATGCCCAATGTTGGTGTCTACCAGCAGGATCTGCAGGGCAATGATACAGACGTTTTCTCTAATATTTCCCGGCAATCGCAGTTGCATTGGGAACAGCGCGACCTGAGAAATCCGGTGGCGCTCGCAATGCTGGCCAGGAACAATTTAAAGAACTACAGGATCCTGCCAACATTCAGGTTGCAGTATGATTTGCTGGATCCGGAAGTGCATACCCTCCGGTACAATATGTATGTATCCTTCGACGTCAACAACGACCAGGTGACCAGGTTCCTGCCCAGGGAGGCCACCAATTCCACATGGAACAGCAGTGCCGTGAACCTCGCCCAGGGAACGGATTCTGAGAGTATGACAGTGATGACTGACAATAACATTACCTATCAACCTAAATTCAGTAACCCGGATCACAGCCTCTTGCTTTACGGATCCTTTCAGATACGGACCGGCAGTAATTCCAGCATGGGTACAGCGAATACCAACCTGCCATCAGGAGAGATCATTGATCCGTCCGCGTTCGGGTATATCGACGGTATCTCCTCAAGCCGCTATTCCTACCGTTCAAATGCATTGCTGGCCAGGGGACATTATTCCTATAAGAACAGGTACATACTTGGATTTACATTCAGGAGGGATGGCAGCACAAAATTCGGTAACAACAATAAGTATGGAAATTTCCCCGGTTTATCAGTGAAATGGATCATTTCTGATGAATCTTTTATGCGGGCAGCGTACAATTGGCTCAGCATCCTGGCTTTCCGTGTGAGCTGGGGGATCAGCGGGAACCAGCCCTGGGAGGAGTACCTCCACTTCAGCCGCTATTCTCCCTATGAGAGCTATATCGGTATGCCTGCTACCCGCCCGACAACACTCAGGCTTTCGGAATTGAAATGGGAAACCACCACCTCGCTGAATTACGGCCTGGACCTGGGATTTATGCACAACCGTTTTATGTTTGATGTGAATTTCTACAACAAACGTACCGACGACCTGCTGTTCAGAAACCTCAGGATCCCGAGCTCATCTGGTTTTTACAGTGTCCCGGTGCAGAACGTGGGCTCCATGGATAACAATGGCTGGGAACTGAATTTTTACACGAACAATGGATTCAGGATCAATGACTTTGTGATCGACTTTAACTTCAACCTTTCCAATTACGTGAATACGATCGTCGAATTGCGCGATGATGTGCTGGCCAATGTCAATGGTGATTTCAACTATGCAAACGGCTCTTACCTGTCCCGAATCCAGGAAGGCAATTCCTACGGTTCGATCTACGGGTTCAGGTACCTGGGTGTCTACCAGTACAACGAGTACATTCCTGGTGTCCAGGAAAATGCACCTGTAGCCAGGGATGAAAATGGCCAGGTGTTTACAGACCAGGACGGCAATCCATTGCCCATGTATTTTGCCTATGGCAGGAGCAATGCCTATCAGTTCAGGGGCGGTGATGCGATGTATGAAGATATCAATCATGATGGAACCATCGACGAACTGGACATTGTCTACCTGGGAAATTCAAACCCCAAGGTCAACGGAGGCTTCGGGTCAACGTTGCGCTATAAAAACCTGCGCCTGACCGCCTTCTTTAATTTCCGTTATGGAAACAAGATCGTCAACAAGGCACGGATGTATGCGGAGAACATGTATACACTGAACAACCAGAGCGTGTCCGTGAACTGGCGGTGGCGCAAGGACGGGGACGAGACAGACATGCCCCGCGCATTATATAATTATGGATACAACTGGCTGGGAAGTGACCGGTACGTGGAAGATGGTTCATTTATGCGATTGAAATACCTGACGCTGAATTATTCCATTCCCAGGGACAAGCTCAGTGACAGGGACGTGAAACAGCTTAACTTTTACCTGACGATGAACAATCTGTTCGTTTTCACAAGGTACACCGGGGTGGATCCTGAAGTGGGCTATGGCGCACTGGGTGTGAGCGAGGACAATTCCAGCACCCCCCGTTCAAAAGATATTACTCTGGGTATAACCATCTCATTCTGATAAAAATAAGGGATATGAACCGGGCCATGACAATAGTATTCTCATACACGCTGGTGCATAATTCACACCAGGCGACAGGAACCATTGACAGGCTGTTATGTCGGGCACTATCGGACTTGATAACATTTAAAAATTAATCGATGAAAAGCATAGTATCAATACTTTCAATCACAGGGTTCTTGTTCACAGCCACTTCTTGCAGTGACTGGCTGGATATCAGGCCTGAAAGCGAAATCGTACTGGATGATTACTGGCAGAATGAAAGCCAGGTCAACCAGGTGCTTTCGGCCTGTTACAGGTCCCTTACCGAACCTGGAACCATGGGCAGGATGGTCGTCTGGGGGGAACTGCGCTCCGATAACGTTACATTCGGTAACGGAATGCCAACGGATATGTACAAAATGCTGAATGTGGATATCTCGCCCGACAATGAATACTGCCACTGGGGCTCAATGTACACGGTGATCAACTATTGCAATAACTTTTTGCATTATGCTCCCCGGGTGGTGAAAATTGATCCGAATTTCACCGAATCAAAACTGCGCGCCATGGAAGCAGAGGTGCTGACAATCAGGGCGCTGTCCTACTTTTACCTGGTGAGAACCTTCGGAGAGGTTCCCTGGATCGACAACCCCAGTATTGATGATGCCCAGGAATACACGATTCCAAAATCTCCCGAAGACACGATCCTTACGCACCTTGTAAGCGACCTTGAAACAGCCATGATCTTTGCACGCGACAGGTTCGAGATTCCCGATTATAACAAGGGAAGGATCACCCGGAACGCAGTGAGGGCATTGTTGGCTGATATCTATTTATGGCAGGAGGAATACAGTAAATGCGTGGAACTCTGCGACCAGGTATTGAGCGATACGGAACAGCAACTGGCACTGGTACCCGGTAAAGATGTGATTTCAGAAGTTTTCTACCTGGGAAATTCATCGGAAAGCATTTTTGAACTTCAGTTTGATGATGATATCATGTTCAACTGGGTGGCCCGGGATTTCTTTGGTTACTATGGATACCAGAACGGACAGTGGAGTTTTCCTGGCGTGCTTGTTACCGGGGATGCAAGTCCGTTCGATTTCCAGGCGGGAACTGCTAAGGAAAGTGAAGAGGATCTGCGGGAAAAGGATTTCCTCAGGCAGGAAACCGGTGGCGACAGGTATTTTGTCTTTAAATATGCAGGTGCGCTGCGCCAGGAGAACGTCACCACCGGGGTTAGTACCTACATTTACCGCAGTACTTCGGCCAACTGGATCGTCTACCGGCTCCCCGAAATCATGCTGATGAAGGCCGAAGCCCTGATCCAGCTCCAAACCAACCTCGAAGATGCGATGGACCTGATCAATGCCACCTACCTGCGGGCGAATCCCGAGCTCATCGACGGAGAACTGAGGCTGTCCAATTACAATACAAAACTGGATCTCGACAAATTGCTCCTGCGGGAACGTCAGCGCGAGCTGATGTTTGAAGGGAAGCGCTGGTTTGATTTGATGCGCCTGGCGCGCAGGGAAAATGAACCTTCACCCTTGCTGAACTATGTGGTGAAGAAATTTACCGGAAGTGCCACGATCCAGGCAACCAAGATGTCGGTAATGGACGCACTCTACCTGCCGATCCATACCGATGAACTCAAGGCAAATCCGGCCCTGGAACAGAATTCATACTACGAACTTATATCTGAAGGATTGTACGATTAAAAAGCAGCGAAGATGAAGATAAATAGAAGGAATATACAAGGCAAAACCCCGGAAAACAGCAGACCTATTTCAAGTTGGTATCGCTCTTTTGGCAGTTATCTGCTGATCGCAGTCCTCCTGGCTGGTCTTCTGGCTGGATGCGACAGCGATGATGTCGGGGACACCTACTACACATTTACAGGGGAGACCATGGGTGACTATATTGCCAATCGGCCTGAAACCTATTCAGAATTTTCCCGGATGCTTGAGTTAGGTGGTGTGATGGGATTATTGAATGCCTATGGAAAATATACCTGCTTTCTCCCGGACAACGAGGCAATGTTTAATTTCTACCATTCCAAGGGCAAGAATTCACTGGATGATTTTACCGCTGACACACTGAAAAAAATCGCGTATGACCACATCATCAGCGATTTTATCGTGACTTCGGATGAATTTGTCGATGGCTTTCTTCCCAATCTGACCATGAGCGGTCGTTATCTCAAAATCAGTTTTGAGCCGGGTGAGAGTACCCTTTTATATCGCGTAAATACCACCTCTGTGATAGGCGCCAGGGATATTGAGGTGCATAACGGTGTGGTGCATACCATCAACAAGGTGCTTTCACCAACGGAAAATACCCTCATTGAAGCCATTGCTGCAGATGACGACTTTTCCCTGTTCTTTGAAGCATTGATTGCAACGGGCCTCGACCGGGAATTGCTTCCCATCAAGGATGAAACCTATGATCCGGGAAGTTTGTATGAGGAAAGAGAAGGGACATTCTATCCCATCGGAAGTATCATACATGTACCAAAGGAACGCAAGTACGGTTTTACTGCCCTGATGGAAAACAATGCCACCTACGCCAATGCGGGTATTAACGACCTGGAGGACATGAAGGAATATGCAAGGGGAGTCTATGACCTGATGTATCCTGAAGATGCTTCCATTACCGATATTACGGACCGAAGGAACAGCCTGAACCGATTTGTCGCTTACCACTTGATTAATAAGAAGTTGTCCAGCAGGCTGTTCATTGAAAAATATGACAACACCGGGCAGTTCTATGAATCCAGGGGTGAAACCCATTCCATCAAGACCGTGGATATGTTTGAGTATATCGAGACCTTGTGTCCAAATACACTGCTCGAAGTGCGTACCCTGCGGACCACCAGCGAGTATAACCAGTTCAACATGATACCGGAAAGCGGTGATGTGATCCGCCTGACAGAGAATTTTGACAATGATGCCGTGAATGGCGTATACCATGAAATCGACAACATTCTTGCGTATTCGCAGGCGGTGGACAGGATGATCTCCAGCAAGCGCTTGCGCATGGATGCAGCCAGTTTCTTTCCGGAACTGACCAACAACAATATCCGGGTGGGGCATGCCACCCCCGATTACCCTTCAGAGATGTGGTATTTTCCAAGGGGGTACATCGAGCGGCTCAAAACCTCCGAAACCACAAATTTTGCGTACTACAATGCCGATGACCGTTTTTGTGACTACCAGGGGGACGAGGTCTGGCTGCAGGGACTGTACGATTTTGAAATAACCACTCCTCCCATTCCGGCAGGCACCTACGAAGTGAGGTTCGGATACCAGCCAACGATTTTCAGGGGCGCCGCCCAGCTGTACTGGGATGGCAAGCCGACAGGAATTCCGCTGGACCTGCGGATTTATGCAAGTGAACCAGAGATTGGCTACGTTCAACCCGGCCTGGACCCGGCTGACCCGGAAGGATTCGAAAATGACAAAATGATGCGGAACCGTGGATACATGAAAGGGCCGGCCAGCTTTAAAGTGATCAATACCGCCTGGTACAGCGGGGCAAGTGCACGTATGAGCCCGGCCGCATTGCGGCGCATCCTGGGCATTTTTACATTCAATGAAGCAAGCACACATACCTTTGCAGTCAAAGCAGTGCGCGCAGGTGAGTTCATGTTCGATTACCTCGAATTTGTCCCGGTTGAAGTACTGGAATACGAAGATATCTATTAAGTCCGAAAAGAAACAGAATATGAAAAGTACATATCTCAAATGTTTCCTGCCCTGTGCGCTGATGGCCCTTGTGTTGACGGGTACTGCATGCACGGAAAAATGGAGCGAACATTACGATCCGGGATCGTTCAATTTGCCTGACAAGACTCTGACAGCGCATATCCGGGAGCATCCCGGATTAAGCACCTTTTCCGGCATGCTGAAAATCTCGGGATATGACCAGCTTCTTGATGCATCACAATCCTTTACAGTATGGGCCCCCAGCAATGCCGCGCTTGCAGGACTGGACACGACCAATGCAGACCTGGTGCTGGATATCGTTCGTAATCATATTGCAAGGAGCCGCTATACCACTACAGGAGTTGATCAACAGGCAATCCGCATGTTGAACGGTAAATTCATCTATTTTTCGCGTGAAGCTGCTGGCTACACATTCGGGAATTCAAATGTGCTTGAAGTGAATACCCCTGCTGTTAATGGATTGCTTCACGTGATCGACGGATATGCACCCTATCAGAATAACCTCTGGGAGTTTATCGGGAAAGAGGAAACCCTTGACTCGCTTCGCACGTACCTCTTTGGCCAGAGCAGAAACATCTTTGATCCGGTCAACAGCGTGGAGATCGGGGTCAATGAAGATGGCCAGGCAGTATATGACACGGTTTTTATCTTCAGCAATCCCGTGCTGGACGAGATAGGGGCAATCGATAACGAAGACAGCATATACACTGCGATTTTTCCGGATAATACTGCATGGATCGAGGCATATAGCCGGATCGAACCCTATTTCAACTTCCCCGAAGATGCAGGCGGCAGGGAGCGGCAACGCGAGGAATCTCAATTTACCCTGGTGCAGGACATGCTGTTTGAAGGGGTTGTTTCAGAACCCTCCAGCCTTGATTCCCTTGTTTCCACAACCGGAACTGTATTTGATAATCCGGGCAGCCTGTTCAGCAATACCGACCAGGTACCCCTGAGCAACGGGCTGGCCCATGTAACCTCCAGGATGCCTTATTCCGATACCGATTCATGGTTCCGGGAGATCCGCATTGAGGCAGAAGATCAGGAAGGCAGGATCAATGTAAACAGCAATATTTTTCCCCGCAGCAGCTATGGTTCAGGTCTGGATGTTTCGGAAAACAACTACATCCTGGTGGACCCCACTTCGGCAGATCCCAGTGTTGAATTTTCCATACCGAATACACTCTCAGCAAAATACAACATCTATTGCGTGTTCGTTCCGCCATCCATTGTGAACCCCCTGGACTTTATTCCAACCAAGGCGAGGTTTGTGCTTACCTATATCCGCAGGACCAGCGGCAGTACTTTTGTAAGCAGGATCACGCCGGAGGATAATATCACGCTGCCTTTTGGCATGATGAAAATGCTGGTCACACAATTTGATTTCGAGTTCGCGAATGTAATTTCCGATGAATTTGAAAGGATCGCTGTAAAATTGGAAGTGATCAATGATGTCACTGCTGTTGAAGAGCAATCCGGAGAATTCTCCAGAACGATGCGTATCGATTGCATCATCCTGGAACCTGTATTAGAGTGAGGCATATAAATCTACATGGCACTAATGAACAAAAATATGATCATCAAAAGCACAACAGGGTTTATCTTACCTGAAAAAATACGACGCCAGGTATTTGCTTTCCTGGTACTGGGTTTTTTTACTTCTGTTTCCGGTCAGACCGGCCAGGTACCAGGCGATTCAGTAGTAACAGTAAAAGGGCTCGTTCTTGATGCAGCAACAAAAACACCCCTTGAAGCGGTACAGGTACGGGCGCTTAATCACCTGGCCGCTGCAACAACTGATGAAAACGGGGAATTCACAATTGAGGCAGGTTCTGAGAATGAAGTGTTGTTTGTCTTCGCATACGATTATAATCCCAGGGAAATACCTGTTCAGGGGAAAAAGGACCTGCGCATCGAACTGTATCCGGATGTATTTACAGACTTGTACAGGGACATACAGGGGATCACAGGACCTGTTCGGAGTACATATGCAACAAATGCCCTGGGAGAACTGGATGAAATAGGGCCACCGTCTAAAATTTCTGTGGATGAAGTATTACAGGAACGCCTGGGCGGAGAGGTGCGGATCTTGTCAGCCTCCGGTGCGCCAGGGAATGGTTCAAGAATGTTTATCAGGGGACTGAACTCGCTCAATCTCAATGCACAGCCTCTGATTGTTGTGGATGGTGTGGTATGGAATACATACCACGACCTGGTTTCCCTGCATGCAGGTAATTTTATCAATAAGCTTGCGGATATTGATGTGAACGACATTGAAAGCGTCACTGTGATCAGGGACGGTACCTCCATGTATGGCAGTAAAGGAGGAAACGGAGTGCTCCTTGTAAAAACGAAGCGGGGAAGGGACATGGCCACCAAGATCACCGTGAATGCCCTGGGAGGGATCGTAGAACAACCCGGCATCCTGCCGATGATGGATGGAGATCAGTTCAGGCTATATGTTACTGATTTGCTGGGATCTACGGATATGCCCGGCATGCAGATCAACGAACTGGGTTACCTGCAGGATGATCCGACCAGGCTGGACTATAATACCTATCATAACAGCACCAACTGGGCGGATGAGGTATACCAGCAGGGCAATATACAAAGCTACAACATCGGCGTTGAAGGTGGAGATGAGCGGGCGCTCTATGCTTTTACCATGGGGTATACAGGAAGCAAAGGAGTGGTGAAGAGCACCGACCTGCAGCGGCTCAATACACGGTTCAATGCTGATTTTGTCATGACCGATAAAATCAACATGGCCTTGAATGTTGGATTTACCAATGTGGACCGTAATTTACTCGATGATGGCGTGCAGTTCTATACCTCACCAGCCTACCTGGCCATGATCAAGGCCCCCTTCCTGAATCCTTATTCATACACTGCCTCCGGCACATTGACCACAGATGTGGTCGACAGTGATGATTTCAATGTGGGGAACCCGACTGCGATCATTGAAAAAGCATTGAATACAAATAAACACTACCGGCTGAACCTGGGTGCCAAACCTGTAATTCAGCTCGCCCCATCGCTGTCGCTCAGTTCGCAGTTTGATTACAGCCTCGACAGGTTCAAGGAAACCTACTACAGTCCGATCATAGGCGTCGCAGACCGCTACCTGCCCGGCCTGGGATTATCAGAGAATGTGTTCAAAAGTCAGCAAATGCGCAACATCACTTTGTTTGACGAGACCCGCCTGGAGTACAGGTACCGGTCAGACAGCAAACACCGCCTGGATGCCATCGCAGGTTGGCGCTATATATCTGATAGTTATGAACTGGATTATGCCGAAGGACATAATTCGGGATCCGACCAAAAACGAAACTTACTGAATGAAGAAGATTTCAGAAGTACCAGCGGGGCGCATAATGAGATAAAATCAATTTCAAACTTCCTCAATGCAGATTACAGCTACGATAACCGTTATTTTGTCACTGCCACAGTTGCCATGGACGGATCCTCACGTTTCGGGAATGCAACCATCGGCGGCCTGCAACTGTTCAATCGCAGCTGGGGTGTTTTTCCATCGCTGCATGCCGGCTGGTTGCTCTCTTCTGAAGAATTCATGGCCAATGCAACGTTGATTGATCGTCTGAAAATTCGCGGTGGCATTTCCCAGTCCGGCAACGATGGCATTGACCCTTATGCATGGAGTCCCTGGTTCACATCGACACGCTATATGGACCGGGCCAACGGGCTCATTATCGGGAATATTGGTAATGAGGAAATACAATGGGAGACTTCGACAAAAATGAGTGTTGGCGTGGATGCGAATCTGTTCAACGATCGCATTGCTGTTTCAGCTGATATCTACAACAATAAAATCAGTAACCTGCTCACACTTCAATCGCTGCCATTAATTGCGGGTAGCGGGTTCTACTGGAACAACGGCGGTGAAATGACCAACAAGGGTTTTGAGGTCTATACAAATGCAAAACTCCTGAACCTGGATATTCTGAAGTGGGAGCTTGGTATGAGTATCGGACATTACAGGAACAGGATCGAATCCCTGCCTGATGGAGATATCGTAACGTCTGCATATGATGCAGAGATTCTGACCAGGGTAGGATATCCTGCAGGTGTGTTTTATGGCTACAGGACCAATGGCGTATACACCAGTGAATCCGATGTGGAAGCGGATCCCCTGGTGATGACAGATTCAACCGGTGCAACGCATGCATTCGGGGCCGGCGATATGTATTTTGCAGATGAAATGGCAGATGGGATCATCAATGACAATGACAAACAGATCATTGGAGATCCGAATCCTGATCTTTACGGCTCCTTTAGCAGTAAAATTTCCATCTGGGATTTTACAGTCGAAGCATTTTTTACCTTTTCCTATGGAAATGACATCTATAATTACCTGCGTTCGGAACTTGAAGCAGGTAGCGGATTCATGAATCAGACCACAGCGGTACTGAATCGCTGGTATTATGAAGGACAGGAAACCGGCCAGCCACGTGTTGTTTACCAGGATCCCATGGGAAATGCACGTTTTTCGGACCGGTGGATCGAAGATGGTTCCTACCTGCGGCTAAAATCGCTTTCTGTCAGCTACAGGATCCCGGTCAATAACAGCGCGATTGACGGAATGGACATCTGGGTTGCTGCGCGCAACCTGTGGACCCTGACCAGTTACCTGGGGCGCGACCCAGAGGTATCGGCCCATCCCTCCGTGTTGTTCCAGGGCATTGATACAGGGTTGACACCGCACACGAGGACTTTTCTAATCGGTATTAAAATGGATTTGTAAACGATCGCGAATGATTACTGCATCTCTCTTCAGGAATTGAGATATGCGGTTAAACCAACACGAAAAAAATGAAGAAACTGACCAAAATATTTACAGTACCTGCGCTACTTGCAGTATTGGCGATGGGATGCAACACCCTGCTGGATGTTGATTCAGACCGGCTGGTATACCCCGGTGACCATCAGCTGAATTCTCCAAATGATACGATCTTTTCCATGATCGGTATTTTTACCCAGCTTGAGAAACTTGCAGACCGGTACATATTGTTGGGGGAACTTCGTGGCGATTTGATGGATGTCACCTCCAATGCGGATCCCTTTTTGCAGGAGATCAATGATTTCAAAATCACAACAGAGAATCCATTCAACCGGCAGGAAGACTATTATGCGGTGATCAATCATTGCAATTACCTCATAACCATAATTGATACAGCACTGACTGCAAACGCAGAAAAAGTGATGTACAAGGAATTTGCCGCTGCCAAGGCCATACGCGCCTGGACCTATATGCAGGCAGCACTTAACTATGGTACTGTACAGTATTATACCGAGCCTGTTTTGTATGTGAACAAAGAAGTGGAAACTGCTGAGTACACCCTTGATGCACTTGTACCTGAATTGATTGATGATCTTGCCCCATGGACGGATGTTGACCTTCCCGGGGGAATTTCCCTGGGCGCTGACCTCTCCAGTGATGTCCTCTTTTTTCCCGTCCGCATGGTCCTGGGTGAACTCTACCTCTGGAACGGTGATTATGAGAAAGCAGCTGGTGAATTCTACGCCCTTATCCAGGAGGAGACCTATACGATCGACGACTTTTTTCAATCATTGTGGGAAGTGGATAATGGTGTTTTCGTGTCGAGAGAGCCCGAGAACCAGGGCTGGCCCTATATCTTTACACTTACCAATTATGAACAGATTACCCTGATCGCTGGTTCTGCCGAATTTGGGGAGGGAGCCTACCTGGACAGTATCACCTGGTTCGATCCTGAAATCATTCCCTCTTCAGCTGCCATCGACACATGGAATGACCAAACCTATTACCATACCGCCTCTGTTCAGAGACCAGGTGACCTGCGGGGGGACATGGGGTCCTATCTCAGCCCGGAATCATCTCCGGTGATCGAAACCAACGATATTATGGATGTGGACCGGACAATGAACCAGATCACCAAATTTACAACGATGGCAACCGACATTTCCAGGGCGGTCCCGGTGTATCGCGTGGCGATGCTGTACCTGCGCTATGCCGAAGCAGTGAATCGTGCAGGCAAACCCAACCTGGCCTTTGCCGTGCTCAAACATGGGATGAGCTCAAGCACCCTGGCGGTGGATTCGATTGTTCCCCGGAACGAAAAATACCTGGCATATACAGATACCACGGGTGTTTTCTATGACTATGTATTCTTTGAAGACCTTGCTTTTAACAACAATATCGGGGTGCACGCCCTTGGCTGCGGGAACGTGGAATTGTCCACTGAATTTAAAATTCCTTCCCTGCCCGGGTTGCAGGATTCAATCCTGTTCGTGGAAGAGAAGATCATTGAGGAGCTGGCCCTGGAAACAGCCTTCGAAGGAAACCGTTTTCACGACCTGATGCGCATTGCTGCCCGAAGAAACGACCCGTCATTCCTGGCTGATCGTGTTGCAGAAAAGCATGCTGACAACAAGGAAGCGGTCCGAAGTATACTGATGGACGAATCCAACTGGTACCTTCCGATGAAGTAACATGCTTGTAATAAGTGCTTTTACTGTCCTGTTGGTGATTATATTCTAACCGCTGGAAACCTCCATTTCCCACAACAGCAAGCGATCACGCATTGGATTGACTGAGGCAAACCTGCCACCCCGGTCCTGAAATATCCCTGCTTAAGCTGTGGATAGTGATGCAATCTCAGCCTGGGTGTGTCTTAGGGTTTTTCTCATGCGCCTAATTTACGCACTCAGCTCCAGCCATGAAAGACGGGGTTGGTAGGACAGATACATTCACTATGGAGGAGGAACCGTTACAAAAAAATATCCCCTCCCGGTTGCCGGGAGGGGATATGTAGCAGATACCCCACGGTTTTTACCATGGGAAGAGGCTTTCAACTAGTTCGTCCTGATCAACTTAAAGGATTTGCTGACACCGCCGCTCTTCACGTTCATGATATACATGCCTGTTTGTGGAAGGGCAACAATCTGCTCACTGGATGCAGCAAACTGTTCCAGCACAATCTTACCGTAAAGATCATACACGGTAATTTCGGCTGCTGGTCCCGGGGTCTTCACAGTGAAGCTGCCCTTCGATACACTTGGGTAAACGCTGATGGCTCCTGCGGGATCCAGGCCAATGCCTGTGTCAAGCGTAAAGTTGATCGTATAGGTAGTACTGGTTGCACCATCCTCTGCCGTCACATTCACAATAGTGGATCCTGGCAGATCTGCTGCATCCGTTACAACCGCAGTGGCATTTACATCGTTGGTTGTTGCAGTAACGACGGGTACATCTGTGGTACCGGCCGGCAACTCGACATCATACGAGGTTATTGCAGGATCAAATCCTTCAACCGTACTGCCGTTTACCTGCAGATCTGATAAGGTTGCATCATCCGACAGGATAACACTGAAATTGATCTCATACGTGGATGTGGATACTCCGTCTTCAGCAGTAACAAGCACTGTAGTTGTTCCAGGCAATCCTGTTGCATCGGTAACTTCCACTGTTGCATTGGTACCAGTTGCTGTTGCAGTTACTGTCGGGACTACCGTTGTACCGGCAGCCAGTTGCACATCGTAACTGGATGTTGCCGCATCAAATCCGGGGACGGTAGTGCCGTCAACCTGCAGATCTGACAACGTTGTATCCGTTGATACCTCGTAGAGTTCATAATTGTCGATGTAGGCCAGTTTTGCGGTGGAACTGGCATCAACGTTATTAATGGTGATGAAACTTGTGCCCGGATTTGCACCTGTGTGGAAAACGGTATCGATTTCCATCCATTCACCTTCGGTAGCCGGCAGTGGCATGAGGAAATTCGGATCCGCCTGGTTGGCCAGCAATCCCAGGGAACCATCCATGGTTTTGTACATGAACCGTACCCTGTAGGCAGAGTTTGCATTCCATGCAATGTCGTTCACATCCAGTGCAGCTCCATCCGGCCATCCATTGGTAACAGCATCGAATTTCATCACGGACAAGCCACAGTAGGCTTCAAAACCATAGGCGATGCGCTTGTGGCCCCAACCCTGGTAGAGCGAAACATCTGTCATTTCAGGATCGGGTATCATGTTGGTCCTGTCGTCGTACAACGGCGTGAAACAATTTTCATCGATACCGATCAGTATATCCACTGTATAGGTTTTTGTTACTGTTGCATCGACTGAGGTAACTTCGATGGAATGGGTCAGGGAACCCCCGGAGATATCCACCGCACCTGTTCCGGTTACAGTAGCTCCTGTAATCGTTGCAGCTGCAGCAAGATTAACTGTTGTGGTTCCCTCAGGAACAGCAATGGCATAATGCGTGGTGGCAGTGGCAAAGGCAGGAGTCAGTGTCCCAACATCCACAATCAGCTCGGATAACGTAGCATCCGAAGAATTCAGAAATGCCGAAGCACGGTCTGCCACGGTGGTTGAATTGAGTTCGCCCTGGTAAATATTGAACTCATGGATGGTCCCCAGCCAGGTAGGATCATTGGTATATCCGCCCTTGCACAACCATGCATTTGCATTACTCAGATTACCTATGGCATTATCTCCTGTAAGCGGAGATGTTCCCACCAGCACACCATCAATGTACCATTTGATATTTGCGGCCGTCAGCACACTTACCAGGTGGTGCTTATCCCCAACAGAAACAGGAGCACCGGTAACACCTTCTTCCACGGTCCATGGTTTAGTGATATTCCCGCATGATATACCTGTTCGGCTCTCCGTCCAGCGGTCAGGAGTAAAGAAATAACCATTGCCTCCTACGTTGTTTTCATTGCCTCCGAAATAGGCCATCATGGTTGCCCCTGTATTGTCCACATCAGCTAAAATATAGCCTTCCAGGGTCACTGCAGTATAGGTGTTGATGGCGATATCAGCAGCGGGCAGCTCGATAATGTCACCAGCTGTCGCAGCAGTATATGCGCCATTGGCAATGGTACCGGCCACAACTGTACCGTGAGCAGTACCAACTACATCATTGGCCGTACCATCCTCAAAGGTATAGGAATGCATCATTGTGGCGGGTGTACCTGTAAAGTTGATCGTGTAGGTTCCTGTGGTTGTCCCGTCCTCGGCGATTACATCGATGGTCGTGGATCCGGGTACTTTTTCCGCATCGTTGACAACGATTGTTGCAAAGGCGGCAGCAGGCGTTCCGTCCACAACAGGCACATCGTAGTCTGGAAGCACCACGTCATAGCTCATGATTGCAGGATCGAAACCGGTAACGGTGGATCCGTTTACCGTCAGATCAGCAAGCTCGGTGTTCATGGATACCTCATACAACTCATAATTGTCGATATAGGCAACTTTCGCAGTTGAACTGGCGTCTACGTTGTTGATCGACAGGAAACTTGTGCCCGGATTTGCACCTGTGTGGAAAACGGTATCGATTTCCATCCATTCACCTTCGGTAGCCGGCAGTGGTATGAGGAAATTCGGATCCGCCTGGTTGGCCAGCAATCCCAGGGACCCATCCATGGTCTTGTACATAAAGCGAACCCTGTAGGCTGAGTTGGGATTCCAGGCAATGTCATTGACATCCATGGCAGCTCCCTCCGGCCAGCCATTGGTGACGGCGTCGAATTTCATTACTGACAGTCCGCAATAAGCTTCGTGACCATAGGCGATGCGCTTGTGGCCCCATCCCTGGTATTTTGTGATATCAGTCATTTCAGGGTCGGGAATCATATTCTGACGGTCATCATAGAGTGGTACAAAACAACCTGGATTCTCAAAGAGAATGTCCACTGTATAGCTCATTGTTTCTGTGCCATCTTCCGAAGTTACCCCGATGGTCGCAGTGGCTGGTCCGGCGGATACATCAACTGCACCTCCGCCTGTGACTACCGCCCCGGTGGCATTTGCTGTGGGTGTAACATTTACCGTGGTGGTTCCCTCCGGTACTGCAACAGCATAGTGTGTTGAAAGGGAGCTGAACTCGGGTGTCAGCGTTCCAATATCGGTGGTCAGCGACGACAATCGTGCGTCCGAAGCAGACAGGAACGCTGTGGAATTGCTCAGTACAGTTGTAGCGTCCAGCGCACCTTCGTAGATATTGAATTCGTAGATGGAGCCGTTCCATGTGGGATCAGCTGCCCATCCGCCCTTGCCCAACCAGGCGTTTTCCAGGTTGATTTCCGAAAGGCTTTTCGTATGGGCGACAGTTTGCATGAGCTCTCCATCAATGTAAAAGGAAAGGTCTGTAGCGGTCAATATACTCACCAGGTGGTGCAATTTTCCGTCATCAAGTTCGGGACCGATAGCCGTTGCAGCGCCAACATATTCAGTCTGGCTCCTGTTGTCTCCCCTGGCAATTGACATAAAATGCGCGTTATTACCGGCATTGCCACCGAAATATGCCAGTACGGTCCAGCCGGGATTGGTTCCGTTGCCTGCCCGTAGATAGACTTCCATTGTAATGGTAGTATAGGTGTTCAATGCCAGCGTAGCAGCATCGAAACTGATGAAATCACCGTTTGTGGTGGCGGTGAAGGCTCCGTCAGCAACTGTGTAGCCTGTACCGTTCAGGGTGCCATTTGCTGTCCCTGCAACATCAGCAGCCGTTCCATCCTCGAATGTGTAGGAGTGCATCAGGGTGGCCTGACCTGTAACCGCGGGCAGCGCAAAGAAAGCCAGCAGTACCGGCGCGATCAGGAATTTAAAATTAGCGTAGCGTTTTTTCATAGTGAATAGATTTTAGTTTAGCAAATTATTTGAGTTGGTAAAGATCTCAATGCAATGTATTCAATTTATAAGAGTTAGCAGGATCACATTTTCGTTAATAACTGTAACATATTCGTCATGGCACAAGAAGTTATTGGATAGAAAAATGTTTTGACCTAGTTTTGGAATAAACGTCAATAAATACCGAGGTCACCTATGACAAAATCACACAGTGTACACCTTGTAATCATATTTTTCATGGTCTGCGTTCCCATGAATGCGCAGCAGCTGAAACTGCATTACGATCCGTCAGCAGAAGCATTCAATGCGACGATTATCCAGGACAAATCCGGTAATGGGTATGATGGATCCCTGCTGAACGGGGAAATGATTGCCACGTTGTCCGGAATACAGACTGGCTCTGCATCTTCACAGCTGCTTACTGAGTTTGATTTCAGCTCCGCCAGTGATATTGCAGGCACCTACACCGGTACCCTGCACAACGGAGCCGAACTAATAAGCTATGGCCGGTCCGGGGTCCTGCGTCTTGGTGACCAAAACGGTTATTTTGACCTCTCTTCCTCCTTTGGCAATGTAATTGCAGGACTTGATAGCTTTTCGATTTTCACAACGCTGTTTATCCCGGAAAACACAACTATTCATGAAAACGGAAATTTTATCTGGACATTCGCCAATTCCGACAATATGGCTACCGATGCCAACGGAAATATGTTTTTTTCAGCCATATCTTCCCGCTACGCGATTTCAATGACGGCCTGGATGGATGAATCTGAGCTGGAGGCTAACAGTCCCTTTCCGAAAGGACGCTGGGTCAACCTGGTATATACACAACACGACGGACAGGGATCGATCTACATCGACAGTTTGCTGGTTGCCAGAGGAGCGGTTGGTGTGCTGCCCGCTGAGCTGGGAACAACCACCAGCAACTACCTTGGACGTTCCTGTTACCGGGGCGATGTGTACCTGGAGAATGCCTTATACAGTAATTTCAAGGTATACAGGGGAGCTCTTGCGCAGTCGGAAGTTGCTGCACTGTGCGATGAGCTGGATCCCCTGAACCACTATATCGACAGTTTGATCGTGCACGCGGCTGCATTGGGCCTGGCAATCGACGGTGCCGATTCCATTCGATCCCGGTTGATGCTTCCGCGTTACCTGGCTGAAGGAGTACAGGTAACCTGGGATAGTTCAGACCCCGGCATCGTATCCCCTGATGGATTGGTGATAAGGCCGGGGGTGTGGGAGTCTCCTGTGCAGGTGACCCTGGTTGCTACCCTGAGCCGGAACAATTATTCAGAAACAACTGAGATTGTGGTTACGGTATTGCCTCTGCTACCTGATTCTGAGAGCGTAGAGGCAGACCTTGCAGGACTGGTCATTGGCGGTAATGTCAATAATGCCAGGACCAGGTTGCACCTCCCCCACAAAACACCGGAAGGGTCAAAGGTCAGCTGGGCCACGGATTCACCAACCTTCCTGGATCATGTCGGTCGCGTACTGCAACTGTCCCCATATGGTCAGGGAAAAAAAGAAGTGGTCCTTACGGCAACTGCCAGCCGTGGAGAAGCTTCGGCCTCAAAGGAGTTTACCGTGTACGTTGCGGAGGAGGAGCACACTTCAGCCTACCTCTTTACCTACTTTACGGGGAATTCCCGGTACGGAGAACAGATCCGGTTTGCCCTGAGTCACGACGGACTGCACTACATCCCTCTGAACAACGGAGAACCGGTCATCAATTCAAGTGATATTGCATTGAAGGATGCGGTCAGGGATCCGCATATCCTGCGGGCAGAGGATGGCGAAACCTTCTATATGGTGGTAACCGATATGCGCTCCGCGGAAGGCTGGACCAGCAACCGGGGGATGGTTTTGCTGAAATCGAACGACCTGGTGAATTGGACAAGTTCAGCGATTCATTTTTCGACCCGGTGGCCCGATCAGTGGGCAAATGTGTTGCGGGTATGGGCGCCACAGACGATCTATGATCCGGATGCCGGGAAATACATGGTTTATTTTTCAATGCTTACGAATGACGGGAAATTACCTTATGACAAGATCTATTATTGTTATGTAAACGACGATTTTACCGATTTTGTTGGAGAGCCTGAATACCTGTTTGACAGGGGATCGGCTACGATCGATGGCGATATTGTGTACAATGAAAACGACGGATTGTTTCACCTGTTCTACAAAAATGAAGGGACTGGCGGCATCGGGAAAGTTACTTCTGAAACACTGACTGCACGCGCTGGAGAAGCTGCAGGTTCACAGTGGGGTACACCATCGGGCAACCTGGAACAGACCAACGAGGCTGTGGAAGGGGTTGGCGTTTTCAGGCGGATCAATTCGGATGAATGGATCATGATGTATGACTGCTATGGTGCGGGTCATTACCAGTTTTGCAATTCCTATGATTTGGAGGATTTTACCTATCTGGTCGACAATTATGACATGGACGCCAGGCATGGCACCACCATCCCAATCACGAAGGAAGAGGCAGACAGGCTTGCAGCAGCATTTCCATCGGCGGCCCTTGAAGAATTGACCATTGGTGCCAGGAACAAGCAGATCAAGCCGGAAGGAATCATTATTGGTAAAACGCAGGGAGAAATCATTATGCCAGTATATTATGGTACAGACCTTTCAGGTTTTGACCCCATTTTTTATGCGACGGCGGGGACAGCGATTGATCCTGAAGGTCAGCAGGATTTTACCAATGGGAAAATTACCTATACGTTTACCCTTGGTGACCAGGTAACGAGTTACCAGGTGCGTCCAGAAGTACGTGTCAACCCGGTGATCCCAGGGTTCCATGCAGATCCGGATGTGCTGTATTCCGAAAAGACAGGTCGCTTTTATATCTATCCTACCACGGATGGATACCCGGGCTGGGGAGGATACAGCTTTGACGTGTTCTCATCCCCTGACCTGGTGAACTGGACCAATGAAGGAACTTTTCTCGACCTGAGTGGCGACCAGGTTCCATGGGCGACGGGAAATGCATGGGCGCCATGCATCGAGGAGGTAAAAATTTCGGAACACGATTACCTGTACTATTTCTATTTCAGCGGGGAGAGTGGCGGCAAGAAGATCGGGGTCGCCGTTGCCGACCATCCGGCCGGACCGTTTTATGATTCGGGGATGCCCATGATCGACCGGCTTCCCGATGGAGTTGCGGGCGGACAGATCATTGATGGGGATGTGTTTACTGATCCTGTTTCAGGAAAAAGCTATTTCTACTGGGGAAATGGTTTTATGGCCGTTTCAGAGTTAACCCAACTTGGGCTTTTTTCCTCGATAAGTGTTAAAAAATCAATAAAAATGTACTTTTTTCAAGTTTTTCAAAATGCTATAATATTGATATACAGTATTATACGATTTTAAGGATCGTTTGTTGTCCCCGAAAACGTTTTTATATATCAGATACATTGTTTATCTTTGCGACATGTTTATAAAAACGATCGTAAAAACAGACAAAACCACCGGTAAAAGGTACGATTATTTTCGTTTATGCGAAGGCTACCGCATAGGAGATAAGGTACGCCACCGTACCATTCTCTCTCTTGGAAAGCTGGAAGGCATTGAATCAAAGGA
>JARGFP010000069.1 GCA_029210585.1 Bacteroidales bacterium | reverse complement strand
CACTTTTTGAAGCCTATCCTCTTTTGCTATTTCCCCAACACTTTTTTTAAGAAATCAACCTCCATCTGTAGCTGCCCCCATTGATGAGGCAGTGGACAACTATTATTAACTTCCTTAAATTTTGCTAACATAATTGGGGCTAAAACAGCTTTAAGTGAATACCTCTTAAATCCTGTTCCTTTGATAATTCCATTTTGGTTTAATACATTCCCTGAAATTGAAAACCTTGTCTTTTCACTTCCCCCGTTAAGTGACAAGGTGTTATTTGAGATTAAAGCATTCTGAAAAATAAAATCCTGCCAATCGAATCCCGAGCCAAAAGCGGAGATTTCCGCAGGTGAGAAATAAGGGGCCAGACCATCATTTACAGCTTGTTCATTGTATAATTGCGCATATTCAGTCGCATTCATTAAATCAAGTTTCTTACTCAACGATTGGGACCCAAAACTAGATTCAAATTCTAAAGTGGTTTTTCCGGATTTTCCCTGCTTTGTAGTAATAAGTACAACCCCGTTTGCGCCACGTGACCCGTAAATTGCTGTTGCAGATGCATCTTTGAGCACCTCAACACTTTCAATATCAAGACTATTTAACATATCCAGAGAACTTCCAGTGGTTAAAAATCCATCTAAGACATATAAGGGTTCATTACTTCCCTGTATCGAATTTGCCCCTCTGATTTGCACACTGAAGGCCGATCCTGGCTCTCCAGTATTCTGCATCACATAAACTCCAGTCGTGTGTCCAGTTAATTTATTCATAACATTTGTGACAGCGGGGTAAGAATCAATGTCATCGCCTTTTACTGAGCTAACAGAACCAGTTAAGTCGCTTTTCTTAATTGTTCCATAACCGATCACGACCACCTCCTCTAAACCCATAACATCCAATTCCAAATTGATATCAATAGATGTCTGGTTACCAACTGTTACCTCCTGTGAAACATAGCCAACAAATGAGAATTGCAAAACAGAATTAGCATCAACTACCTCTATCGAATATATTCCATCTAAATTTGAAATAGTTCCGGAATTGGTGCCTTTCAATCTAACTGATGCCCCAATAATAGGATCTCCATTTTCATCGGTAATACTACCAGTAACCGTTCGGGTCTGCATCATTTTCAGACTTTCAGAAAGGTATTTTTTTTGAGATAGCAATATCTGGCGATCCATTATTAAATAATCTACATCGGAATCCGAAAAGATTTTTGCCAGAATATCCAGAATGGGTTGGTCTTTTACAGATATATCCACTCGCCTTTGTACATCCACAAGTTTGGCATTGTAAGCAAAGAAGAATTCACTCTGTTCCTCAATTTCTATCAATGCCTCTTTAATGCTAACATCCTCCAGATCAAGCGACAATGTTGTAGACTGTGAATAAGAGTTTCCTGCAATACTTTGTAGAATTGGGAGAAATAATAGAATTAGCATATTTCTCATAATTTTGAGTATTTTTAAGGAGATGCCATTTTTTACGCAGACTCCTTGATTAGAGTTAAAAACTTTCATGTTCTATTAATGTTTAGTGAGTAATTCATCCTAAGTAGTTTACGAGAGAAGAGCTTGCTAAACGGAAGGAAAGTGTTACCGCACTTTCCTTCTTTCTTAATTCATTTTTTCATAGGCATTCAGTTTTATTGAATTAGCTAAGATCATTTAGGGTCATAATATAATTCGATGACTCTTTTTTTGTAGGTACCATCTGCATACTTTTCCCTGTTCAGTTTTTTATAGGAAATAGGAGACGTAAGACTAAATATCTCTAACACTTCATCGAGCTTCTCATCAACGAAAGTTGCATGATAAGCAAAATCCTTAAGTTGACTGTCCTTCAGAATTATCTCAACATTATACCACCGGTTGAGTTTTCTGACCACTTGATCCATAGGCTCGTTATCTAAAACCAGTTTCCCTTCCTTCCAGGCAGTATGGCTATCAATTTTCTCTTTATCAATCTTGAAAAAATTGGATTCCTTCAAGTACACACCCACCTCGCCTGGGGCTAAAAGCCCCAGGGACTCTTCCGACCTGCAATTTCTTTTATTGAGTACTTCAATCTTTCCCGATTCAAGCGAAACTTCAATAGTTGTTTCTTCCGGATAAGCCATAATATTGAAGGTCGTTCCATGGACTTTAACATTTATCCCCTCAGACTCAACAATAAATGGCTTCTTCGGATTACTCTTGACATCAAAATAGGCTTCTCCAACCAGTTTTACTGTTCTCCGTTTTCCAGTAAATTTCGCAGGAAAGCTCAAGTAGCTGCCAACGTTCAGCCAGCCCTCGGATCCATCCGGAAGCGTAAAATTTGTTCTTGCTCCGGGAGGAGCGCAGATCATTGCTCCGGAGTTGTTCTGCTGACTTCCCAGGCTACCATCCAGGTTCAGCAGTGCAAATAAGGCCAATGGTATAATCAGGACAGCTGCAGCTCGTTGACAGAACCGGAGAATTTTTACGCGATCCTTTTTTATAGCAGCGGCCTCCTCCAATCTAAGTAGGTGATGAATTCGATCATGTATTCGATCTTCATCATAATCCTTTCTAACAGAGTTTTCAGATAGTTTTGCCCACTGTTTACTGGTAAAATCACGTAATTCTTCATTGGCAAGCATATCCGAAAACCACTTGGCAATTTGATGTTGCCCTGCCTTATTACCCTCACTTTCAAGATAATTCCTAACAATTTGTGGGTCGATGTACTTATATTTATGTTTTCCTGTCATTCTTCTAATTTACGGAACAAGACTAAAAGTACCTTGAAACAGGTACTTTTAGCCTGTACCAACCTTAACTTACTACAACTAACCTAAAACTACTAGCTTGCATTTTTCAAAAGACACGCATTAATCATTGCTTACTAAAATGAATACCTCGTAGTCAGGTGAAATACTCAGTGCTGATGATTATTTTTATTGAATCAAAATAAGAAAAGGGAGAAGCCCGCCGGTTTAAATAAATAAGTAAATGAACAGAAGGGTTATCAGGCGGTCATCTGAAAGAGCTTTTCTAAGGTAGTCTTTGGCCCGGTGCAAATGGTTTTCTGCAGTTCGTTTAGAAATCCCAAGCATTTTTGATATCTCCTCTGCCGAATTTCCCTCCCTAACACTTAAAAGATATACTTTCTTTTGTTGGGGAGGGAGGAGATTAATTTTATTCTCTGCCAGTTCAAGCAGATTCCTGTATTCTATCTCCGAATCTGTGGAATTATCATCTATTGGGATAGATCTCACATATTCCTCAGTGTATTTTTTTTCCGCTGCTAATTTTTGGAAACGCTTTCTGATAGTGTTGTAGGTGATTGTAAACAGATAGGAGTCAAAATTGAGCTCGTCTTTCAGATCTGCCCGCTTTCTCCAGAGGTTTAAAAATACTTCCTGAACCACCCCCTCAGCATCCAACCTGCTTTTTAGAAAACTGATTGAAATTGAATATATCTTCCTGTTGTACTTTTTGAAAATTTCATCGAAAACAAATGAATCACCCCTTCTCAATCCCCTGATTAATTCTTTATTCGAGTGTTCCGAGGTCATTCTTTTTTTTTCAGATGCCGGTGAAAGATATAATTTCCTTGTCAGATTGACAAAACCACACTTCCTCAATTAATAGTACACACCTTAACTGCAAAAGTCAGTCTATGCAGGAAAAGAATGCACAGCATCACCTTTAAATCTTTTTTTTTAGTCTTTTGAAAGCGCCCGGATAGATTAAATAGCCGGGGTAGGTCCAGTGTTGACCTCCCCCATATAATCCGCAGTATTCTAAATTAATGAATACAGCACAATATGAACAGGCCTTCCCGTCCACGGCCCTCCTGGTAATCGAATAGGACCATGCGCTGGATAGGTGAGTAGTATACCCAGTAGTATCCCCGGTGGGTCTTTCCTTTTTTCTTTGGATCCAGCACCTGGATCGGTGTTTCATCCACCTCGAGATATCCCTGTCCCAGGACCTGTCTCTTTTGTTCTTCATGCAGGAGATGAAGTAACCTGGCTATTGTACCCTGCCAACCTCCCATGGTTGAGCGGGGGATATCGATCTGGTGCTCGGTCTTAAAACGTTGAGACTGCCTGTAGAATGGAAGATGGTAGACATATTTACTGACAAGGATATGAGACAGCAGTCCGGGACCGGCGATGCCTTTATCTATCGGTCGCGAGGGCAGTTCTCCGCAGATTATCCCTTGGTTATCCTCCCTGGCATATTTGGGGCGCATAAAGCGGTTGATCTTCAAAATAGCCTGCTGATATTCCAACTCATCGGTGACCTCATGGCCAATACATTTCAGTCCCGTAACATCTTCCTCAGGCTCTATGATAATCTCCTCCACCGGAAGATGATCCGGAAGGCTCAGGCGACCAGGATGGTTCTTTCTTTTGCGGCGCTGGTGAGAGGAGACTTCTTCAATAGTGGTCTCAGTGTTTTCTTCCCGGGATGGGGCCTCCACATCAAAGGGCAGGCTCATCTGAGCATCCTCGGTACCGGAAACAAAACGCTCACGTTTTGATCCAAAAATCAAACGCTTTAGCTGAGCCAGTTCGAACTTCATCGAGCTGAACTTCTCCAGCATGTCCTGAATCTTCTTCCCAAGATGATCCTTCTCCTGCTCAAGAATCTGGTTGGCTGACTGCAGTGCGGTGTTCTCTTTTTGCTGCTCTAAAACCAGTGTCTGAAGCTGCTCCTTGGTCTAAGAACTAAAAGGGGAAAAAGATTAACTGAGGCTTCTTTTGTATAAGTAATGGCAGGGAAAGTGCGAAATATCATTGTTTGTAGTCCGCTGTACAACGACAGGCTGAAAATTTAAGCCAATTTTAAGATTAGCTTAAGCAAATTTAAAAGGGGTAGGCCTGATATTTGCTAAAACTTTTAAATCTACTACTATGTTTACAGCAACACATTTACACGCAATGATTGTTCATTTCCCGGTTGCCCTGGTACTGGTGGCATTTGTATCGGAACTAATCGGACTTATACTTAAGAAAGAGTTTTATTCACAGGCTTCGTTTTATATTATAGTATTGGCAGGTTTAGGGGCGATAGCTGCCTATATTTCGGGCGATGCTGCTGGTGATGGCATGGATGGTGGTTCTTTACAACTGGCACTGGAGGCTCATGAAGAATCTGCTACTTTTACCCTATGGTTAACAATTGCTGCAGCCGGAGCAAAAATTGTTTACTATTTTGTTAAAAAAGAAATGCGCTGGCTGAAAATTCTGGCATTTACGTTATTATTCGCGGCTGCCGTATATTGACCCCAATTAAATGTTAGCACTTTTTAAGCTTAAATTTACATTATGGTAAAGCGAAAGAGTGCAAAGCTTAAAACCCAGCTAGTCTTGGAATTATTAAGAGGCAGACTCATTGAAGAAGTTAGCCGGGAGAACCAGGTAACCGTTGCCGACTTATCGGCATGGCGGGATGCTTTCCTTAAGAACGGAGAGGCCGGATTTAAGAAGCATACCAGAGACAGCCAGATTGCCGAATATGAGAGAACCTTGGGCCGGTTGCATATGGAAAATGAGTTACTGAAAAAAAAAGAGAATTTCCCGATCTCAGCCCGAGGGAATTCATTGAA
>JARGFP010000068.1 GCA_029210585.1 Bacteroidales bacterium | reverse complement strand
AAACAAATTTACACAGCGGAAGCTGCCAGAGCAGTTGATATGCCCGTTAACTAAAGCGGGAATAATTATTCCGGATTTCCAAATGAGACTTTTATCTGAGGGGTGTTGTTAATCTCCTGCATAAGATGTACCCTCTTTCTTCTCCGTTATCACCAGGTCGACGAAGATGCAGCTCCGTGCTCCGTCTGGGAAGATCTCCTTCAGTCGCCCTGTCATCCTGGTCAGCAGGAAGCCTTCTTTATCGAAGAACTCCGTCCCGCGGGGTATTCCACGATGTGATCGGCCTTTTTTAGCCTGACCTGCCGTCCCCTGACATAATGGATTCTCAGGGATGAATAGTCATTTTTTGTGCCTTCGAAATGATCGATCCTGAATCAGATTGTTGATTACCTTCTCAAAATATTGGGCAGTGCCGAAATCATATAGAAGGGCAGGTTTATCAACCGGAAATTCTTACCTGCAGTTGTTTTTACATTATCCACGCTATATCTGCCTGACCATATCCGAAATGCAATATCGTGATGGGTTTCATTCATAAACTGATGTATTGATTTCAGATGTGCATTGTGTCCCGATTTTACTTCAATGGGGATAATTTTACCATCATGCACATAAACAAAATCAACCTCAGCAGTACTTCCCCTTTTATTTCGCACCCAAAACTTTTGTTTCAACTCAGTCTCGAAGCTTAATGCTTTCAGCTCTTGAGCCACTATCTGCTCGGCCGCTTTTCCCCGCCAGGTGTCTAATAAATCCTTGTTTAAAAGGTATTCCTTCTGAATTCCAGAGATATAATTTACCAATCCTGAATCCAACCAGAAAAGCTTAGGAGATTTCTTCAGGTCGGTTATGGCCGGCAAAACCATATTGGTAGTTGGATATACCAATTCAAGCAGCATTGCTTTTTGCAGAATGCGCAATGCTTCACCTGTTTCCCTGGCTTTATAGCTTGATGAAGCAAATCCGCCCAGGGTAATCGTTTCTCCTGAAAAGGCCCACCCTTCATCAAGAATATAGCGGATTACTGCAGTCTGCGAATTGCTTTCGGCGTACTTCTCAACATCATTTTTAAACCCGGTCAGTAATTGATTATAAATCCTTGAAAGTGCTACAATATCTTTTCCGGCCGCGTAACGGGCTACCACTTCAGGCATTCCTCCAATAAGAGCATACAAATTAAAGTTTTGCAATAATTCTTCGTGAAAGGCGCCATGCAGGTCTGCATTAATTATAGGTTCAACATACCGGCTATTGCCGGTTGCTGAAAGAAATTCATTAAAGGAACAGGGGTGAACGGCCATATATTCCACCCTCCCCACAGGTATCGAAATGTTTTTCTCAAGCATTGTTTCAAGCAGCGATCCTGCAGCAATAACTAATATCTCCGGTGTATCTTCATAAAAATACCTTAAAAGGTTAAGTGCGTGGGGCGATTCCTGGATTTCATCAATGAACAGCAGTGTTCTGCCGGATTTCCGGGTTTTGTTGCAATAAAGAAATATCAGTGGTAGTAGTTTTTTCACATCATCTGTTGACTCAATAAGTTGTTTGGAATTTTCCTTTTCGAGGTTGACATACAGGTAGTTTTCGAACTGCCTTCCAAACTTGTTTACTACAGTTGTCTTTCCAACCTGACGGGCTCCCCTTAAAACCAATGGCTTTCGTTCTGCCCTTTCTGCCCATTGCATCAACTCGTGTTCAATTCGTCTGAAAAACATACATTAATTGATTAAAAATCAAAATCAAAGATATCTCATTATTTTATATATATGTATCAATGCATAGGTATTTATTTGTCTATTTTATATCAATGCATAGGTATTAATTCAGTATTATTATATCAATGCATAGGTTGCGAAAAGACTTGCCGGATTGAAATTAGGGTTGTGATTCAAACAGGTGTTGCATTGTTTTTTTTATCAGAAAGAATTGATTAACCGATTCAGCGGCGGAGACCAAAGACTGAGGAAACTGCCCTGACCAACCGCCTGAGTTTTCCGATAAAACGCCTGGCGGTCGTGGTTGATGGCTCAATGCCGGGTACTTTCCGGCGGGCACTGTCCTCGTCCCCGGTTGATGCGCCGGCGCTATCTGCGGGTACAGGGGAGCTTTCTTCTCCGTTTTCACCGGGTCCATCCTGCAAATAGCGCTGGTTCACTTCGGCGGCCAGGTTATAGCTTTCCTGGTCACGGATGTATCTGGGGAGGGCACTTTCTTTCCCGTCCAGGTTCACGTTGACCAGGTCGCGGACCGATTGCATAAAACCCTCCATCATGACCTGGTCTTTCCCGTCTTCATCCAGTACTCCGGCGAATACCGATTTCTTGAATTCCAGCAGGTGCAGGATCCGGTGCTCGATGGAATAGGCGGAAATGAAATTAAACACCTGGACCTTCTTCTTCTGTCCCAGCCGGTAGATCCTGCCGATGCGCTGTTCCAGCACGGCAGGGTTCCAGGGAAGATCCAGGTTCACCAGTATGTTCGCCCGCTGCAAGTTGACCCCGACCCCGCCGGCATCGGTCGAAAGGAATATCCGGAGCCCGTCGTCCTCCCGGAATCTGTCGATGATGGTTTTACGCTGCTCGGCCGGCACATCGCCGTTCAGGTAAACAAACGGGTGACCGAGTTTTTCGAGTTCCCGGATAAGCAGCTCGAACATCCTTTTCCACTGACTGAAGATGAGCAGTTTGTGCCCGTCATATTCCATCACATCCCGGATAAAATCGCTCACCTCGGCTACCTTGTTCCCATGGTTCGATTTTGGATTCAGGATGTAGGTGGAATCGGCCACCATGCGCATGCAGTTGAGGCAGACCAGCAGCCGCTGCTGGTCCTGTTCATCCAGGAAGCCATAACTGATCCACTTGTTTACCAGCTGGCAGACCACATCGTAGTAATCCTTATGCTCGGCGGTCTGCTCCGGGGTCATCTCCACAAAGAAATGCTTGTCGATGCGTCCCGGAAGCTGGTCGCTGATCTCTTTCTTCGTTCTTCGGATCAGGATATCGTCCAGCGTCTTATGGATGGAGCGGAGGTTCCTGTACCCGGTCATTTTTCCGTGTTCATCCAGTATCTGGTGCTTGTCCAGGAAGCGGAACAGGGGGCCCAGTTTGTACATATCGACAAATTCCACGATGGAGTGGAGCTCGCTGATCCGGTTCTCCAAAGGTGTGCCGGTGGTCACAATGGCATAATTCGAGTTAATCTTTTTAACCGACTGTGCCGTTTTCGTCTGCCAGTTCTTGATCCGCTGGGCCTCATCGAGGATCACCAGGTCGGCTTCCCAGTCTTTGATCAGATGCAGGTCATTGCGGACCACGCCGTAACTGATAATCTTGTAGAGGTCCTGTTGCAGGTACAGGTCTTTCCGTCTGTGCACCAGTCCTTCCACGATGCAGGCCTCCCTTTCCGTAAACTTACGGATCTCGCTTTTCCACTGGTATTTCAGTGAAGTGGGACAGATGATCAGGACGCGGGATACACCGAAATACCTCGCGAATACTTCCACGGCAGCAATGGCCTGGATGGTCTTCCCAAGGCCCATCTCATCGGCCAGCAGTACCCTTCCCGCCCTGAGGATCCCGATCACTCCTTCCTTCTGGTAGGGATACAGCGTGGCTTTGACCAGGTCGTCGAAGATGCCGCTTTTTGCTCCGTCCGGGAAGATCTCCTCCAGTTTTTCCAGTCTTTTCCGCTCTTCCCTGTCCCGGTCGATGCGTTCAAATACATCCGGATAGATGCGGAAGTCAGGGTCCATCCCGGTCGCTCCCCTGATGAATTCCTCCAGTTGCGCTGTCATAGGGGGCAGCAGGAAGCCTTCCTTATCGAAAAACTCCGTTTCGAGGGGGTATTCCCCGATGTGGTCGGCCTTTTTCAGCCGGACCTGGCGGTCCCTGACATAATGGATGCTCAGGGATGAATAGTCATTTTTTTGTGCCTTCGAAATGAGCTTCTGGTATTTCTTGTACCTCAGCTTGTCCAGCAGGACATACTCCACATGCTTGCAGGTCCCCAGGGTATTCACGCGGAAATCGGGGCACGAACAATAGTTGAAACTGTTGATGTTGTCTCTGATGGAGACCTTGTAGGTCTTTTTAGTTTCCGGATTGTAGACTTCGTAATCCGAATAGAGAGGTTGATCCCCAATGTTATTTACGGTGAACTTCTTGCCGGCAGCGAATTGTTTCCTGAGGGCTTTCTGCCATTCCTCAACGGTGAGGTCTTCCGGTTTCCTGTAGTAGGGGACATGTTGTTTTTTATCCTGGTCTGCGATCATTTAAAAGGGTTTCCTGAAAATTACATAACAATTGTCAACACCCAAAATTTTTCTTCAAATACTCATCGAGATTTGAGGATCGTAGGCCTTCTCAAGTCGACGGTAATAGCGCATCCGCTGTTTGAACATCTTTTCAAAATGGTCGATGCGGGAATCCCGGTAATCGAAGATCACCGGCGGCTTGCCTGACCGTTGTATGCGCCCGATGTATTGGATGAGTTTTCCTTTAAAAGCGAATGGATAGGCAATGATCAGGCATTCCAGGCTGTCGATATCCACGCCCTCCCCGAAATATTGCCCTGTGGAGATGACGATCTTGAAATGTCCGGCCCTGATCTGTTCGATCTTGCTATTCCGGCTTCTTTCCGAATCCTCCCCGTGAATGGTGATCGCCTCGAATTTGTCCTTCAGGTACAGGTTCAGGATATCCACATGGGCTTTCCGTTCGGTCAGGACCAGAATGGTTCTGAACCGCCCGGCGTTCTTTTCTATATCTTCCACGATGAGGGAATTCCTGCCCGTATCATGGATGAGTATCCTGGAGATCATTTCATACTTGTCTGTACGGTAGTCGAACGGGACAAAGAGCCTGGTTTCACGGATATGGATTTCCACCCGGATATTCTGTTCCGCCAGGACCTCTTCCTGTTTTACCTGGATCAGGATATTGCCGATATAGACAAAGATGAGTTTCTGGTCATTGGTTTTCCTGTCGGGAGTGGCCGTAAGTCCGTACAGGTAATAGGTGTTAAATTGAACAATGGCCTCCCGGAACGATTTTGCCGGTATATGATGGCACTCGTCAACAATGATGGTCCCGAATGCATTGGATAGTTCTTCCAGGTCTTTCCTTCTGGCCAGGGTCTGAATGAGTGCAACAGTTACCGATTCCCCGATGCTGAATTTATGATCGCCGATCTGCCCGATCCTGTCCTTCGGGATCTTCAGGAAATCCTGGATACGTTGCACCCATTGATCGAACAGTTGTTTCTTATGGACGATGATCAGGGCCGGCTGTTTCTTTTCGGCGATGATCTGCAATCCGATCACCGTCTTGCCCGTATTCGGAGGGAATACGATCACTCCGAAGTCTTTCTCCCTGGTCTTTTGCAGGGCTTTCTCCTGGTTGGGAAAAAGCCGGATAAGGGATTCGTATTCAACCCGGGGCCTTTTTACCCTGTTATCTGTAATCTTAAAGGGGATCTGTTCTTTTTTGCAGAACCGGATAAGTGAAGAGGCAAACCCCCTGGGGATCATGATCTCTTCGCCAGACTCTTCGACCAGCTTGAAATACTTTTCGACCTTGAAAGTGCTTCTGCCAAGGTTATTTTGCAACGTGTAGCGGGAGTTGAGAAAACTCAGTTCTTCCCTAAGGAAATGGACCAGCTTTCTGTGAAGCTGGTTTCTTTTCAGGTAGACCTGGTTCCTGATGATGATCTCCAGGTCGTACCCGTAGGAAGCGGGCGGACTGGAGACAAATTCTATCGATGGAGTGACCCGGAATAAGGTGCTGTAAAGCTCCAAAAGTTTCACGACCGGGACCTTTTCGATGGCTGTCAGAAAGGCCCACTGGTCCGCATAGGGATTAAAGGTGCCCGGATCAAGGAAACAGGTATTTCCCTGTTCCGCGGAACTTCCATTCAATGGAAGAGCTATAAGGTTGCCAAATCCCTTTTTTGTGTGCATATCCTGGTTCGGGAACAGCCGGTCGAAACTTGGTTCCTTTTCGAATTGTGAGATGATTCCGGCTTGTCTTAAAAGTTCGAACAGTATCTTCCTGCTCTGGTATGCTGGCACGGCCTCCTCGAAAAAGATCCACAGGTGGCCTCCGTTCCCCGAACGGCTGCGCTCGAGGTATGAACTGATCCCGGTATCATTACAGGTCCTGTGAAGATCCTTTATGGGTTCCTGCCAGTTGTCCCCGTCAAAATCGACCACGATAAATAAGGAGGTATTGTCGCTCATCAGCGGATAGATACCGCAGGTTTTTTCTCCTTTCAGATGGGCCAGAATGACGGAATCGTCCAGCGGGACTGGTTTCTTATGCTTATAGCTGTCGAAATT
>JARGFP010000067.1 GCA_029210585.1 Bacteroidales bacterium | reverse complement strand
ACAAAGGTAAAGCAGTGGCCTTGATTTTTATTTGCCTGTGTAAAATCTTACCCTGGCTGTTGATAATCTATACATGATTTTATGTATGTTTAAGTTAATTTTGAGTGCTAACCCAAACCGGAAGGAGGACGTGAGATGGATACCACGCGGGTAGGTTATATCGTGGTAAAGGAGAAGGAACTGGATACGAAATGGTACGCCGTTTATACCCGGCCCAGATTCGAAAAGCAGGTCCTAAAGGGACTTCTTGACCGGGGCATCAAAAAGTATTTTCCCATTATTAAGACCATGCAGCAGTGGCCGGACCGTATAAAAGTATTGGTCCGGATTCAGAGCATAAACCAGAACCTGACTGTGGAAGTGCATAGTTCCCTTTTCGAAATAATAAGGGATCAGAAATAAGAAAATCACCGGAATCTAATCCGGTGATTTCAGCTGCCGAGCCATCCCAACATTGGGACTGACCAGGCGGAGCCGTGAAACAGACTAACCTACAAGGAATATCTGAAAGAACACAGAGCATGCCGAATGTCGCTTTAATCAACGGGATCAAGCGTAGAGCATCCTTTATAACTACGAATCCCCTATTCGTGGCGAGACCTTTGTGACCCGGAAAATGACCCGCTTCACCGCACGAATTGCCCTGGGGATGCAGGATACTCTATATGTAGGAAATTTATCAGCCAGGCGTGACTGGGGCCATGCCAAGAATTACGTGGAAGCCATGTACCTGATCCTTCAGCAGGAAGAACCGGTTGACTATGTGATTGCCACAGGCATTACAACGAAAGTCCGAGATCTCATCAATAAAGCTTTTCCGGAGATTGGGCTGGAACTGGCTGGAACTGAAATTCACCGGAGAAGGAGAAAAAGAAACGGCATTTATTGTTGGTATAGATGAAGAACACTTTACAGAAATCGTCGGCGATGCTCTTGTTGAAGGTATTAAAGAAAAAATCAATACATTCATATCCTAACGATTTAAATATGAAACGCATAAGATACGCTTTTATCGCAGCCCTCCTTCCCGTTATTCTCATCACCTCCTGCACTACACAGAAAGAACTCACCTACCTCAACAACCTCGACACAGCAGCGGTTTCCCAATTCTACCCTATGGAACGGCCCGATTACCGCATTCAGTACCAGGATATTCTGTATGTGAATTTTTTTACAATGAACAGAGAGATGAACGAGTTGCTGAACCAGGGAGGCGGTTCTTCAAACACTTCACTACTATTCCGGGATGAAAGCGGTGCTTATATTTTTGGATATACTGTTAGTGATGAAGGAGAAATTTCCTTGCCTATTCTTGGCAAAGTAGAGGTGTACGGTCTGACTCTCGGAGAGGTAAAAACTTCCATTGAGGAACGAGCCAAGCAATACCTGAAAGATGCAGTGGTGAATCTCCGGCTGCTCAGTTACAAATTCACCGTGATCGGCGAGGTGAACCGTCCCGGCAGCTTCAACAACTACAATAACCAGCTGACCGTATTGGAAGCCATTGCCATGGCGGGGGATATCACCGACTTTGGTGACCGAAAAAAAGTACTGGTGGTAAGGCCCACAAAAGAAGGCACCTATACATTCCGCATCAATCTGCAAGACAAAAACCTGCTGCAATCACAGGGCTACTTCTTATTGCCAAATGACATAGTGATCGTGGAACCCATCAAAAGCAAACCCTTCCATCTGAATTTACCAACTACTTCTCTCATCATTACTACAACGATCAGTACAATATCCACATTGATCCTATTGATCACCTTTATTAACAGCAACTAACCATAAGATGTCCCAACCCACAAACTCAAATCCTCCAACCGGTTCCTATTCCCCGGGCTATGGATATCCCAACCAACAATACTTCCCCGAAGAAAAACCGGTCAATTGGCGCAAGTACCTGTTCCTGTTTCTCTCCAACTGGTACTGGTTCCTCATCGCCCTTGGACTGGCCATGGCGATCGCCTTCTTCAAGATCCGGTATACCATCCCGGTATACCAGGCAACTGCAACAATTATCGTCGAAGAAGACGAAAACAATCAGGATGTGCTCAGTGGATTGCGGGCATTCAGGTATTGGCGAAGACAGACCGATATGGCCAATGAAAGGGCAAAACTGAGTTCCTATTCCATCATCAATCGAACGGTGGATAGTCTCCACCAGGAGATCTTCTGGACAGCACATGGCCGTATCCGGGTCAGGCACCTGTACAGTTCGCCAAGGTATAATCTCTTAGTATTAAGCGATCCTGATTCTGTAAATTGGTACATGGGACAAGAGTGGTACATTGACTATATCAATGACCAGGAGTACCGGCTATACCAGGAAGGTGCCACTGATACCATCCTGGCACTGGACACAAAAGTAAACCTCATTGACTGGAAGTTCATCATAAGTTTAATAGATGATGCCGGCCACGATACATATAGTTTCAAATACAATGATCCGAATGTCCTTACCCGGCAGTATAAAAATAAACTCCAGATTGAAACGGATGAAAAAACCGGAACGGTGATCACCCTCCGGTCACAGGGTCCTGTTGGTGAACGGGAAGTTGATTTCCTGAATATGCTCTCCAAAACCTATATACTCTCAGGACTGGAACGCAAGCAGCAGATTGCAGAGAACACCTTTGTTTTTATCGATAACCAGATTGAGGTGATCCTGGATTCATTGCACCGGGCGGAGGAGCAGTTGCTGACCTTCCGGCTCACCAACAACGTGATCAATCTCAGCCGGGAGGGGGAAATGGCCTATGAACGGCTGAAAAGCTTTCATGAACAACGTACACAACTGGAGCTGAAGGAGAACTATTATGACTACCTCAAAAAATATATTGAAGAGCGGAATGATCCGCAGACAATCATCGCCCCCACCCTTGCTGACGCCAATGACCAGTTGCTGATCGGTGCGGTACAGGAGTTGCAGCAACTCTATGAAGAGCGGGAGAACCTGGACATCAGTGTACAGAAAGATAATCCGGGACTCGAAAGCATCAATAAGCGGATACAGAGCATCCGGCTGCGCATTATCGAGATCGTGAAGGGGCTGATCGAGAACAACCGGTTGACCCTGGAACAGTTGGATACAGAAGAGCAGGCGATCCTCAACCAGCTGAAGAAACTGCCCCTGAATGAGCAACAACTGCTCAATATCAAACGCAAGCACGATCTGTACAACCAGTTTTACACCTTCCTGCTCGAGAAAAGGGCCGAAGCAGGGATCCAGAAAGCCTCCACCATCTCCAATGTAAGGATACTGGATCCGGCCCGACATGATCATTTAACCCCTGTTGGCAGTGATAAAAAAATCATCATCTTAATTGCTCTTGTACTTGGATTGCTCATTCCGGCAGGAATCATCATACTGCGCGACCTGATTGACGGAACGATCAGGGAGATGGAAGACATCACGCAGCATTCCGAAATCCCGGTCATGGGCATCATTGGCCACTCCACCAGGGGAGAGACACTGATCGACAAGGAAAATCCCAACTCTGTATTCACGGAATTGCTCCGCCGGATCCGAAGCAACCTCCAGTTCATGCTTCGTGATCCCGGGCAGAAAGTAATCATGGTCACCTCCAGCATCAGTGGCGAAGGAAAAACCTTTACCGCCACCAACCTGGCCACCATTTTTGCCATGAACAACAAGAAGGTACTGCTCATCGGATGTGACATGCGTAAACCGGCCCTACACCGAATTTTTCACATGGAAAATACTACAGGTCTTTCCTCGGTCATTATTGGAAAAACGGGCATCGAAGCATCAATTTTCGACACCACCGTTGAGAACCTGTTCCTGCTTCCCTCCGGCCCGATACCTCCCAATCCGGCAGAACTCCTCGAGACCGAAGAGATGGAGCAATTATTATTGCAATTAAAACAGAAATACGATTTTATTATACTCGACACTCCACCCGTAGCGCTTGTATCCGATTCGCTGTCCCTTAGTAAGTACGCAGATATTACCTTGTATGTATTACGCCAGAATTACAGCCAGGGAGCCATGTTAAAAATGGTCAACCAACTGAAAGAAGAAAAGAGGATGCCCCAGCTTACACTACTGGTGAATGATTTCAAAGCCAAACGTAATTTAGGATATACTTACTACTACGGATACAACAAGGGTTACAACTACGGCTATTACGATTATTCTAAATACTACTCAGAAGAGGATAAATAAATCTAAATACAAGTAATTCCCCAGCATAATATGCACGTGAGATTAACAAACCAAAAAACAGCTCTTGTCACAGGTGCAGACGGTTTCATCGGCTCGCACCTTACTGAATTATTGCTAAATAAAGGTTATAAAGTTCGTGCGCTCGCTCAGTATAATTCGTTCAATTATTGGGGTTGGCTGGAAGATATTCCTGAAAACAATCATCTGGAAATCATAACCGGAGATATAAGAGATCCTCATTTTTGCAAAGAATTGGTAAAAGACACAGATGTAATATTCCATCTTGCTGCATTAATTGCCATCCCCTATTCTTATGTTGCACCCGATAGCTATGTCGATACCAATATAAAAGGCACGTTAAATATTTGCCAAGCCGCCAAAGAATCTGGAAATATTCGGATAATAAGCATTTCGACCTCTGAAGTTTACGGAACGGCAAAGTACGTTCCTATTAATGAACAACATCCAAAGCAGCCTCAATCACCATACAGCGCTAGCAAAATTGGCGCAGATATGATGGCCTTGAGCTTTTACAATTCATTTGGACTACCGGTTAGCATAGCAAGACCATTTAATACGTATGGACCGCGACAGTCCGCCAGGGCTATCATTCCTACCATCATAACTCAGATTGCCAGTGGCATGAAAGAGATAAACGTGGGAGATTTAAGTCCGACCCGCGACTTCAATTATGTACGAGATACAGCATCAGGAATTCTGGCAATTGCAGAATGTGATAACACCATTGGTAAGGAGATAAACATCGCATCAAATTCAGAGGTTTCAATGAAAGATACCTTGAAGCTGATTAAAGAAATTATGAAAAGTGATGTTAATTATCGTGCTGATGAGAAAAGAATTCGTCCAAAAGATTCTGAAGTCTTCCGGTTATTCGGAGATAATTTGCTCATTAAATCTTTAACCGACTGGGAACCTGAAATTACGCTAAAAGAAGGATTGCAAATCACATGCAACTGGTTTAAAAATCCTGATAACCTGAAAAAATACAAACCGGGAATTTATAATTTATAATTTGGAGACCTGTTTCAAAGAAATCGTTCAGTATATTCGTACCCTCTATCAACAGCCTGAAGGGAACATTCCGCTGCACGCACCGGTTTTTGCTGGAAATGAAAAAAAGTATCTCGCAGAGTGTATTGATTCCACATTCGTAAGTTTGGTAGGTAAATTTGTGGATCAATTTGAGGAGAAAATAGCCGAATACACCGGAGCAAAAAAAGCCATAACCTGTGTAAACGGAACCAGCGCCCTTCATCTGGCACTTAAGCTTACTGGAGTTGAGCCGGATGACGAAGTCATCACCCAACCTTTGACATTCGTTGCCACAGCAAATGCAATTACCTACTGTGGCGCAGACCCCTTATTTATTGATGTTGATCTTGACACAATGGGCCTCTCCCAAAAATCCCTAAGTGCCTGGCTCAAAGATTCAACATATCAGAAAATCAACAAATCAACCAAAAAAAACGATACCATAAACAAAAAATCCGGTAAATGCATTTCCGCTTGCGTCCCCATGCACACCTTTGGTTTTCCCTGCAGAATAGACGAAATTATCGAGATTTGCAATACTTATAAAATTCCTGTGGTTGAAGACGCCGCCGAAAGCCTGGGGAGTTTTTATAAAAACCAACATACCGGAACTTTTGGCTAAATCGGGGTATTGAGTTTTAATGGAAACAAAACTAAACAAAACTATTACTACCGGCGGTGGTGAAATGTTTTTAACTAATGATGAAGAATTGGGAAACCATATCAAACACCTGACCACACAAGCGAAAGTTGATCACCCATGGGAATATATCCACGACCATGTCGGTTATAACTATCATATGCCCAACCTTAATGCTGCCATTGGTGTAGCTCAAATGGAACGTATTAAAGAAATCATAGAAAACAAACGCGAAACCGCCGAAAAGTATAAAAAATCAGCACTTCTTCAATTCTTCAACGAACCCTCAAACTCCTACTCGAACTACTGGCTTAACACAATAATGTTAAATAATCGCAAGGAACGTGATACATTCCTTGAATTTACAAATAACAGTGGGGTGATGAAACGACCAGTTTGGGAACCGATGAACCGTTTACCTATGTTTAAAGATGCACAATGTGGGAATTTCTCAAATGCTGAATGGTTTGCAGACCGAATAGTAAACA
>JARGFP010000066.1 GCA_029210585.1 Bacteroidales bacterium | reverse complement strand
AGAGGATATTGTTGATCGATTTCCAAGTTGAGGTGGGTTTCCCCAGCATGGTGGTCAGCATCTTCGATCCGTTCACGTAGTAGTGTTCCTTCATCTTCTCCTTCATGGTATCGAGCAGACCCATTTTCTTGAAGAGGTAGATGGTAAATTCCAGGCTGTCGACCCTGAAGGGGATCTCCCGTTCTTCGTCGAGGGGAATGAACAGTTCGATCTGTGACTGGAGGTAATCCATCAGCTTGATGTGGTAGTTGATCTCCATCATCTCCTTAAAGATCCGGAATTTCCTGAAGTAGCTGGAGGCGCCTTCCTCCTTGTGGAAATAATTATAGATATCTTCAAGTGAGAAGTACTTGGTGAAGATATAGCTCCAGTTTTCTGAGTGCTTGTCGGAGATCAGGTCCTTTTTCGATTCGAGGAAGATGGAAGCCTGTGAATAGTTCGTGGCCAGGATCTCGTTTTGCAGGTTCGGGTCTTTGTCGTGCTTGTGCAGGAACCGCTCGATCTTGCTGATCTCGTTGATGGCCTTCCCCCGGCTTGCGCCTTCGACGATGAAATCGAACTCGCGGATCATGATCCCGATCTTCTGCAGGTTCGGCAGGTAGAAGGTTGAATTGTTAATGGGATCATGTCGTTCGAGAATGATCCCTTCCTGGACACATAGTTGCTCAAGGTCCTTTTTCGAAAGATTTTCCTTCTGCATTGCTTTGCTGGTTGTTTTGCGTTTACCGTGATTACCCGGGCTAAATTAAAAAAAACTTAATGTAAAGAACTTTATAGAGCGAAAAAACTGTATACAAGGCACCTGCGTTTAATCAATATGTTCGGGCTGGAACTCATAGAAATCAAACTCCAGCTCAAGTCTTTCCTGTACCATATGGCCCAATTCAAGCATTTCAAGGTCACCGTAAATATAATACCAGTTCACCAGCAAAACATGGCCATTCTGATTGAGTGCATTAAGTTGCTGCAGCATCTGGAACAGTGCCTGCAGGGACGGGGAATCGATATATTCAAGCTTGATTGTAACCGCTGTTATCTCTGCAGGGTTCTTTATGTAATGCCTGACCCAGGCAAAGATCGGTTCGAAGAAGGACTTCGTGTTATTAATGATGGAGCGCCCATGGAAAAACAAAATTCCCTGGGACAAATCCACCCCGGGTGTTTTCTCAGACGGTGCTATAATCAGATCATTCATCTTCCTTATTGGCGGCTTTTTAACGTGATTAAAGGTACGCATACTACGTCTTAAAAAGGATGCTTTCGCACTGTCAATATGATGAAAGAATCATTTTGGGTGATAAAAACAAATTAACAATAGGGGAAAGAGTCATGCTGTTCATTTGGCGGTTTTAGCCCTTAACTGAGCTGATTAAGGCATTTGATCCAATCAATTCCGTATTGGTCAAATATGAATAACCTTTAACATCAAAAAGTGGTATTAGTTGTTATAATTTCTGAAATTCGTATGACCTTTTAAACAAGGATGAAAGATTATGACGCACTTATACAGTAAACTGAGAGATTACAGGATCAACAACAAGGGCAGGGCCAAATTTGTGATTGACTTGTTCGAGCTTGTACTTGCAGCACTGGCATTTCCCATCGCGTTGTTCATTACACAAAAATATATTGTTCATGACATGGTGATCAGGAATGTCCATGTTTCCATATTGTTTATATTTATTATGATGTCCTGGTATGTGCTTTCGAGGGTAACCGCCATGGCCAAGGTTCCCCGGACGCAGCGTTACCGGACACTGACATTCCAGTTGAGCCGCGTTGCATTTGTCACCTTTGTGGGGCTGACCGTTGTAAAGGTAATCCTCCGATTAACTTCTATTCCTATTGAGCTGATTGTTGTGTATGTTACCGTGATGTTTTTTCTCAATGGTTCATTCCGGATCCTGGCCTACAAAGCATTGAAGACTTACCGCAGCCAGGGACACAGCGTACACAATGTGCTGGTGCTTGCAGATGCTTTCTCAGATAACATTATTGAGCGGCTGATTGAGCAGAAGGAATGGGGGTTCAGGATCCATGGCATTATGACCAATTCCAGGTTACTCAAAGCCAAGTACGGGGATTCTATCAACATATATTCCGAAACCGATAATTTAAAGTCCATACTTGACAATGAGATCATCGATGAAGTATTGCATTGCAAAAAGGATGTGAACAGGAGTGTTGCCAGGGCAATTGCTGATATCTGTAACGAGACAGGTGTGATTTTCAGATTGCAGTCCACTGTGTCGCCGATTGATCCGGTCGATTTCCAATTGCAGACCGTGGCTGACGAGGAAGAGCTGGCACTGATAGACGCACCCTCCAACAGCATGTCGCTTATTCTGAAAAATATGGGTGATATGTATTTTTCTTTGATGGCTGTGATCTTACTGGCGCCATTGTTTTTACTTATGGCTATAATTATCAGGATCGATTCAAAGGGGCCGATCTTCTTCAGACAGGAGCGTATTGGTTTGCGTGGAAGGAAATTCAAATTGTATAAATTCAGGACAATGGTGGTTAATGCGGAAGAGTTGCTGGCCAGGCTCCAGGACAAAAATGAAGCGGACGGACCGGTATTCAAGATCGCGCATGATCCCCGCATCACCAGGGTCGGGCGCTTCCTTCGCAAGACCGGTTTGGATGAATTGCCCCAGCTGTTCAACGTCCTCAAAGGTGAGATGTCATTGGTAGGTCCTCGTCCCCCGCTGGAAAAAGAGGTAAAGAAATACAAGCGCTGGCAGCTCAAAAGGCTCTCTGTGAAACCCGGTATCACCTGCTCCTGGCAGGTAGTACCCGACCGGCACAACGTGTCTTTTGAAGAATGGATGCGGCTCGACCTGAGTTATATAAAGAACTGGAGTCTCTACCGTGACATGGGTCTGTTTGTCAAGACTTTAAGAACTTTTATAAGTGCAGGGGGGCATTGATAAATATTCTTCTTAACGCAACAAAACAGATATTAAGCTATAAGTAAAATGAGAAAAACTAAAATTTTAAAAAATGAAAAGCAAGAATCTAATTAAAATCGGAATCGTCTTTTTTGCAGGAATTCTATTGACAGTCTCTTGTGAGAAGGACAGCTTTTTAGAGGATCAATTCTCTGGATCTTCTAAGAAACTAGGTGAATATGTATCAATTTTCGTTGATGCAATACCTGAAAGTGCTTGCAATGTAACTACTTACGGGTTGATAGCAGGGCAGTATATGGATGTTGGTTCTGTCTCTGTTGCTAGTGATGCTGATTTTGTGTATGTTAAGTATTGCACTTCTCAGGACTATCCTTTGGTTGAAACTCATCTTTTTTTGGGAGACATCTCAGATTTACCTGTAAATAAGAAGGGTAATCCTGTAATAGGTAAATTTCCTTACAGTTCCAACGGAGCTGCAAATGCAAATGAGGACGGATGTATAATACATAGAATTCCAAGAAGTGAAATAACCTTGACAGATGATGGCGAGATTGATATTGCTGCTCACGCTGTTGTTTTGGATGATGAAGAAGAGGAGACGGCATGGGGCACAAATGAGGTTGAAGATGAGGTGATTTTTGCACTTAAAGCACTGATGTCTGATGGATTTGCAACAACTTACTATGGAATAAATGTGACTCCTGATTGCAGTTATTCATTGGGTTATTATACAATTAATTTGGGAGACTTTATTGAAAAAGATTTTGAGCTGTTTGAATATTGGACTTTAAGTCCTCCAGTTAAATATAAAGGAAATGTAAGCGTTGTTTTAAACGGAGATCAATTAATATTTACGATTACTGGATTAGAGAACGAAACCGTGAAAGAATCTTGGTTATTTGTTGGAACAGTTGAGGAATTACGGAGCTGGATTAATACTTCAGGATGTTTGGCTTATAATTTATGGTCTGATCCAATGCCAATTCAAGAGGAGGGTGAATTTCATCAGTATATTGTTGATGTTTCAGAATTTTCTAATTCTGGCGATATAGAAATGTATACTATAGAAGGTGTGCAAAGGTGGGGATACTATTTAAAATATACTTTAGACAGTTGTATAGATTAGATTTGGAGTTAGTAATTGATCTGAATTTATTTAACAAGTTTTTGATTTTTTATAAAAGGCTGCGGAAAATTGAATTTTTTCGCAGCCTTGATTGTTGTGTGCCTAGCATAGGCGATAACTATAGGGTGAGGGTTCCGAAAGCACTTTGACATTGGGAAACGTTAGCTTAAGGCAAGGGTGTTTACCTCAAGGTGAAATCTTAAGGAACTGAGGACTAAGGATGAGCTCACGGCCGATGGGAGTAATATTGCCACGGCAAAATCCCGGGCTTAGGAACAGAGCCGAGCGATAGCGAGCTCATTAGCACCATTGAATACTGGTCTCAAAAACATGAGGAAGCGGAGTATGAAGCACGTTTGAAACAAGATTTACTCTGAGAAGTCAGCCGAGGTCAATGTATGTAATACGACAGTTACGTGAAGTACCGAACCTTAATATGAAAGCAGTAAATCAAAGTTGCCAGATGAAAGAAGGAATGAATAGAAAATGCCTGTAAAAAAGCTTTGGACTATCATATCTGTTCGATGAAGATTATTGAAACCATCCTGAAAAACAGAGCAGATTTAGAAATAACATTGGAAACTTTAGAATATCACATAAAGCCACATAAGAATCTAAGGCCAGCAAGTAATTACAAATAAAAACAGAGATTATGACAACAATGCAACAATCGAGAAACTAAAACAGATGAGAATCCTTGGTATGGCGGAAGTACATTATGGCAACATGCAAATGTCAAACTCCCAGGAATACACAATAGACCAGTACCTGGCGATGCTTGTGGATCAGTTGCATATTCTTGTCCAATCCGGACACTGATTCCTGCTGATTCCGGACAGTGTTCTTGCTGAAAGCGGACACTGGTTCTTGTTCAATCCGGACAGTGATTCCTGCGCAAACCGGACAGTGATTCTTGCTGATTCCGGACACCATTCCCGGAAGCAAAAACGGACCATTATTCATCCCCTTTTTCCATTAAAATTTGTACTTCTGCGGGTTTATTATTCACCAAATAAATCAACAGGAGGATCAAAATGCCAAAAAGAAAAACAGACATGGAAAAAGTCAGAGAGATACTACGTCTTTGCTTAGATCTAAATTATAGTATCAGAGATGCCGGAGCAGCCTTGGGAGTTAGTAAAACTACAGTAGGCGAGTTTCTATCAGAGTTTAAACGCACAGGATTAAAGTACCAGGACATTAAGTGCATGAGCGATACAGAGTTTTCAGAGTTGTTTGAGAAAAGCAACAAGTCCTCCAATCCTATGTATGAGGAGCTTTCGAAGGATTTTGAGAATATGTCGAAAGAACTCAAGCGTACCGGGGTGACACTGTACTTATTATGGGAGGAGTACCTCCAGGGCCACCCGGAAGGATTTAGTTATTCAAGGTTCTGTCATCATTACAGGATGTGGGAGCGCAGACAGGATCCGGATATGCACATGGAACATAAAGCCGGAGATATTACCTACATGGATTTTACCGGCAAGAAGATGGAGATCGTGGATCCGGAAACTGGAGAGATCGAAAAAGTTGAAAGTTTTGTGGCCATACTAGGAGCAAGCCAGTTAACGTATGTGGAGTTTGTTCGCACTCAAGGGCTGGAGGACTGGATATGGGTAAATGAAAATGCGATCAGGTATTTTGGAGGTGCCACCAGAGGTCTTACCCCGGATAATATGAAATCTGCTGTTACGAAAGCCTGCAATTACGAACCCTTGGTTAATGAGACTTATAATGCTTTTGCACGGCATTATGGCACGGTTATACTGCCCACCCGTTCAGCAAAGCCAAAAGATAAACCACTGGCTGAGAATGCAGTTAATCTGGTATATCAAAGGATATTTGCTCCGCTGAGAAACAGGACCTTCCATTCTTTAAGAGAGCTGAATGAGGCAGCATGGGAGTTGATGGAAAAACACAATAATACCCCATTTCAGAAAAGAGAGACCACTCGTCGAGAATTATTCAATGAGATTGAGAAAAGCGAGCTGTTGCCTCTACCAATGAAGAGATATGAATTAAAATGGTATCAGGTCTCCAAGGTAGAGTTCAACTATCATGTATATCTGAAGGAGGATAAACATTACTACAGCGTTCCGCATCAGTATACCGGATTAAAGGTTAAGACCATATATACCAGCAGAATGGTAGATATCTTCAAGGACAATAATCGTATTGCCATCTATCAAAGAGACCGCAGACCATATCAGTATACAACAATTAAGGAGCACATGCCATCAAATCATCAGTTGGTGAACGGGTGGAATCCAGACAGGTTTACCTCCTGGGCAAAGAAAAAAGGGGGATCGGTTAAAGAGTTTATCCAGCTGATGCTTGATCAAAGGGAGCACCCACAACAGGCATTTAAAGCATGCCTGGGGGTGTTGAATCTGGGAAATAAGTACGACGATGAAGCCATGCAGGCAGCATGTAAGAAAGCCATAGAGATAAACA
>JARGFP010000065.1 GCA_029210585.1 Bacteroidales bacterium | reverse complement strand
TACGCTAATGTGTCAAAGTAGAATTAACAAGAAGCTAAGAAGCTAAGTCAGGTTAACACGGATGGTATATGAGATTCTTTGGGGGGAGAGCAGCAATAATACCCACGGTCAATTCTACTCGCAAAAAAGCGCAGAATATTGTATATTACGGGTCGAATACAGTGAATCTGGCTATTTAATTGTCATAAAAATGAAAGCGACCCCCGAAAGGACCGCTTTAAATGTTTTCACAACGGAATAATCCTTATTGTGAATTGCTTCAAATTGTTATGTAATAATATAGAAAAAAACCAATACTTCCAAAACTCGAATCATGAAAAATATACTAGGACTGGACCTTGGTACCAATAGTATCGGCTGGGCATTAATCAAGCATGATTTTGATAACAATATAGGTGAGATTAACGAAATCGGTTGCCGTATCATTCCGATGAGTCAGGATATCCTCGATACATTCGGGAAAGGCCAAAGTCATTCCCAAACGGCAGAGAGAACCCATTACAGGAGCGTTCGCAGACTTTATCAAAGAGATAATTTAAGAAGAGATAGGCTTCATCGTGTTCTGAAGATTCTGGGATTCCTCCCGGAGCATTATGCCAGAGCGATCGATTTTGATACCCATCCAGGTCAATTCAAACATCTCAAAAATGGATTTATTGAGACGAAGATCAATTATATTCCCAAGGGCTACAAATCTAATGGCAAACCGGCCTTCGAGTTTTTTTTCTGGGATAGATTTAAAGAGATGACAGAAGACTTTGCCAAGAATGGTAATAAGGTCAATATACCCCCTGACTGGACAATTTATTATCTGAGAAAAAAGGCCCTGACTCAGAAAGTAGGAAAAGAAGAACTTGCTTGGATCCTGCTGCATTTTAATCAGAAAAGAGGCTATTATCAAAGAGGGGACGAGGAAGAACATGATAAATCCAAAACAGAAGAGTTCCATGCATTAAAAGTTATTGACGTTGTCGATTCCGGGGACTCCAATGAAAGGGGTACATGGTACTCAGTGATCCTTGAAAACGGCTGGGAGTATCGAAGGCAAAGCAAAATTTCCTTGGATGAGTGGAAAGGAACGATAAAGGAATTTATTGTCACCACCCAGCTGGATGCTGAAGGGAAACCAAAAACCAGAGATGATGGAGATATTCTGCGAACCTTCCGTGCGGTAGATTCTGAAAAAGACTGGATAGCTATAAAATCAAAAACAGAAAATGACATTGAAGGATCAGGCAAGACGGTGGGTGAATATATTTATGATTCTCTTCGTCAGAAAACTGAACAGAAAATCAGGGGCAAATTGGTGCGGACTATCGAGAGGAAATATTACAAAAACGAATTAAAGATCATACTTGAAACTCAACAAGGGTATCATCCGGAATTAATGGATAGAAAACTATATGAATCCTGCCTTCTGGAATTATACCCAAACAATGAAGCTCATAGGAACAATGTGAAAAACAGGGATTTCATATACCTTTTCCTGGATGATATCATTTTTTACCAGCGTCCTTTAAAAAGTAAAAAATCAACCATATCCGAATGCAGACTTGAAAGCCGAATATTTAAAAAGACAAAGCAGGATTTGACGAGTAAAGGTGATCTGACGGAACAAGAAGAAATGGTTCAAGAGGGATTAAAATGTATCCCCAAATCACATCCTTTTTTCCAGGAATTTAGGCTGTGGCAATTCTTAAATAACCTCAAGATTTATAAATCTGAAATAAAGGGAGATACAGATGTTACTCAGGCTTTAATGTCCTCTGAAGAGGAATACGCTGGTTTGTATTGTTCACTCAGAATACGCAGGGAAATTGAACAAAAACATGTGATAGATTTTTTCGTAAAGCAAAAGAAAATATCCAGACCGGAGAAAGATTTGTATAAATGGAACTATGTTGAGGACAAGAAGTACCCAGGAAATGAAACCTGGTCTCAGTTTTCGTTAAGATTGGGCAAAATGGAGGGAATAAAAGCCGAATCGTTCTTGACACTTGAAAATGAAATTCACCTCTGGCATATAATATATTCAATTCATGACAAGGCCGAGTACGAAAAGGCATTGGCAACGTATGCACATCGATATAATCTAAATGAAATTGCATTTGTAGAATTGTTCAGGAATTTCAAGCCATTCGAAAAAGATTACGGTTCTTATTCTGAGAAAGCCATTAAAAAGCTTTTGCCATTAATGAGAAGGGGAACATTCTGGCGCGAAGATCAGATCCAATCGGGTACAAAAATCAGGATACAAAAGATTATTGACGGGGAATTTGATGAAACCATCAAGGACCGGGTGCGTGAAAGAACATTAAAGCTGAATAGATTAAGCGATTTTCAGGGATTACCAACCTGGCTTGCCTCTTATGTTGTATATGACAGGCATTCAGAATCAATCGCAACATCAAAATGGAAATGCCCTTCCGATATTGACCATTGCTTAATGGAATTTAAACAACACAGTCTCAGGAATCCTATTGTAGAGCAAGTAATCACCGAAACACTCAGGGTGGTGAAAGATATCTGGGTGAAGTACGGGAACGGAGAACAGGATTTCTTTGACGAGATCCATGTTGAGCTTGGGCGGGATCTGAAAAATCCAGCAGATAAACGGAAGGAAATATCATACAGGATAGCGGAGAATGAGAACACCAATAACAGGATCCGGTTATTATTACAGGAGTTAATGAATGACATATCTATTGAAGGCGAGGTCCGGTCATTTTCTCCAAGCCACCAGGAAATCCTCAAGATCTACGAGGAAGGAGTATATCTCAGCAACGGCCAGGTTGATAATGAAATAGATAGGATCCGGAGAAGCTCATCTCCTACACCCACCGAGATCAGAAAATACAGATTATGGCTGGAACAAGGATATATATCCCCATATACCGGGCAGGTCATTCCTCTAAGCAAGTTGTTTACCACGCATTATCAGATCGAACATATTATACCCCAAGCCAGGTATTTTGATGATTCCTTAAGCAATAAAATCATATGTGAAAGCGAAGTCAACGAGCTGAAGGGTAAGCAAACAGCTTTTGAATTCATACGGAGAATGGATGGTGCAAACGTTGAATTAACTGAAGGCAGAATGGTAAAGTTGTTTGATTCTGATGAGTTTGAGGACCATTGCTCAAGGTATTTCAAGGGCAACAAAGCGAAGTTGAAGCGTTTATTAAGCGAAGAAATCCCAGAGGGTTTTATCAACAGGCAAATGAACGATTCGCGTTATATTAGTAAAGTTATCATGGCTATGTTTAACAACCTGGTCCGGAAAGAGGATGACCTGGAATCCATTTCACCACGGCTTTTACCGCTTGTCGGGGCAATCACGGCGAAACTTAAAAGGGACTGGGGCCTTGACGATAAATGGAATGAAATCATCTCACACAGATTTCAACGATTGAACCACGTGACGGGAACCGAAGATTATGGATTCTGGGACAGTTCGATAAATGCTTACCGCTGCAACGTACCGGACAGCGAGAAAAAAGGATTTAGCTATAAGCGGATTGACCACCGACATCATGCGCTTGATGCGCTAATTATTGCATGTGCAAACAGAAAGCATATCCAGTATCTAAATACTCTGAATAATGAAAAGGAGAATTATCCTCTGAGAGAAAAGCTTCTGGTGAAATCGAGCCAGGGGCATTATACCAAGACCATGCACATGCCATGGAAAGATTTTCCAGGAGATGCATCAAGAGCATTAAAAACGACTGTTATCAGCTTTAAACAGAATAACCGCATAATTAATAAAACAAAAAATCAAACCTGGAAGTGGGTGCTTAAGAATGGAGTGAAAAGAAAAATTTTAATAACGCAAACTAGCGGAGACCATTGGGCAATTAGAAAACCCCTTCATAAAGAAACAGTAAGCGGGCTTGTTCAAATCCGGATGAAGAAAACGGTATCCTTTACAAATGGGATTAAAGATTGGCGGAATCTCGTGGACAAGCAACTTAAAAGAAAAATTAAATCACTTGTGTCCAATGGTATCTACGACGAGGCACTTTTGAAATATTTTAGAAAGAATCCCTATTTGCTTAACGGTAGTCCCTTAGAAAAACTGGATCTTTATTATTACACTTCCGGAGCCACAGCCAGCAGGATTCCTCTCTCGGAAAAATTCACACGAAAACAACTGGAAAGCGTAACAGATTCCGGGATAAGGAAAATCCTTGATAATCATGCTAGTCAATATAAAGATGCAAAAGGGAATGAGCATTTTGAGCTCGCTTTTAATCCGGAAGGAATTGACCGGCTTAATAATAACATTGTGGAACTGAACGGTGGTAAATACCATCACCCTATTTACAAAGTCCGGGTTTTTGAAATAGGAAAGAAATTTCCGCTGGGATCTGATGGGTATAAGGCAAAGAAGTATGTAGAAGCAGCAAAAGGCACCAATCTGTTTTTTGCCGTATATCAGAATGATAAAAGCGGCAGGCGGGAATATGCATCCGTTCCGCTGAATGAAATTATCGAATGGCAGAAACAGGAATCACACCTCCCCAAAAAGGACAGGACCATGATACCTTTGGATTACGGAAAGGGGAGGTTGTTGTTCATAATATCACCCAATGAACTGGTCTACTTGCCAACAGATGAAGAAATTGCAAATCCAGCTTCATTTGATGCAAGAAATTTTTCACCTGAACAAGTTGGCCGGATTTATAAAATGGTTAGTTCAACTGGGAGTAGTTGTTTTTTTGTCCCTTTAGCAGTTGCAAAAGTAATTGTCAACAAATTGGAGTTTTCACAATTGAATAAAATGGAACGAGCTATTGACGGAACCATGATCAAGGAAAATTGCTGGAAACTTGAGGTTGACAGACTGGGTAATATTATCAGGGCGCTAAAATGATAAAACGGACGCTATATTTTGGAAATCCTTGTTACCTGAAGAAAAAACTTGATCAGCTGGTAGTAGATTTCAAGGATGAAGAAAAAGATACAAAATCAGTTCCGGTTGAGGATATAGGCATTGTGGTGTTGGATAATCCTCAAATAACCATTTCCCAGGGTTTGTTGGCTGCGTTATCTGAGAACAATGCAGCAATAATAAACTGTGACAACCGGCACATGCCTTTCTCTTTAATGCTTCCGACTTCTGTGCATCATGCTTATACTGAAAAACTTCGCTTTCAGTTGAATGCTTCAATTCCCCTGAAGAAAAACCTGTGGCAGCAAACGGTAATATCGAAAATAGCAAATCAGGCAGCATTGCTTGAAAAACTCAGTTTTGATTCTGCAAGACTTCGGTATCTTACGGGAATTGTCAAAAGTGATGATAGCGAAAATTGCGAAGGACGAGCCTCCTCCTATTACTGGAGGATGTTATTCTATGACAATGTTGCGTTTAGAAGACACCGGTTTGGTGGACCTCCTAATAACCTGTTAAACTATGGTTATGCAGTACTACGTGCTGTTGTAGCCAGATCTTTAGTTGCAAGCGGCCTTCTGACTGCTGTTGGTATTCACCACAAAAATAAATACAACCCGTATTGTCTTGCTGATGATATAATGGAGCCTTTCAGACCTTATGTGGATGAGTTGGTATATACATTAGCTGGTGAAGATGAGGACCTGGAAGAATTAACTCCTGATTTGAAAAGAAGACTGCTCGAAATCCCTGCCAGGGATATCATTATCGCTGGTCAGAGGAGCCCTCTGATGGTTGGTGTCCAAAGGACCACAGCATCACTTATGCAATGTTTTGAAGGTGAAAGCAGAAAACTGGTATACCCTGATTTATAATTTTTAATGCTTAATCGCTTAAACCAATACAGGATAATGTGGGTATTCGTGTTTTTTGATTTGCCAACGGATACTAAAAAAGAAAGAAGAGACTACACCAGGTTCAGGAAGAAATTGCAGAAAGACGGATTTTCCATGTTGCAGTTTTCTATTTACACCAGACATTCCAGCAGCCGGGAAAATGCGACCATTCATATGAAAAGGGTAAAAGCATTTCTGCCTCCCAAAGGTGAGATTATTATGTTTACGATGACAGATAAACAATACGGGGCCATGGAATTCTTCAGAGGTCCAAAAGTCGCTAAAGCTCCGGATACGCCAAAACAATTAGAACTTTTCTGAAAAAAATAATCCGCCTGAGGTTCAATCTTCAGGCGGATTATCCACAGCCTTTTTTTTATCCTGATTTAGGATCTTTCATACAGTCAATCAGACATTTATATCCGGTATGCTGTGTCAAAGATCGTTAAATCACAATTTGAAAGCAATTCACAACTTTTGCCTGCAAATATACACAGATTTCTAAGCTGTGTCAAAGATCGTTAAATCACAATTTGAAAGCAATTCACAACCGGCACGTGTGTGTGTGTGTGTCATTACGTGCTGTGTCAAAGATCGTTAAATCACAATTTGAAAGCAATTCACAACGCAGCAAACAAACTTGTAAATTTAGTTATCGCTGTGTCAAAGATCGTTAAATCACAATTTGAAAGCAATTCACAACCCATAGCCCGCATTGGAC
>JARGFP010000064.1 GCA_029210585.1 Bacteroidales bacterium | reverse complement strand
ATTCCTTTGCCGGATTCATTTTCAATGTTCCCGACGGCATAGAAAGTGCGAGTAAACTGTTCTGCAGGAAATCGTTTTGTAACGATATATTCGGTTGCTGTAAAGTCGTTTGAGAGTTGTGCTGCATCCGGTGAAAGGTCATTTACCTTTGTGTTCAGTTCCTTGTCGAATATGATCTCCAGGTCACCATGCACGATCCTGATCTCCTGGTTACAGGAGGTGATCAGCAGCATTAATCCAAAGAACAATGGTATTCTGAATACTTTCATGTCAATACGTTATTAATGGTGTAGGATCTTTTACTGGTGAAGGATCTTTTGCGCATTCAGGAAATATACTTTTTCAAGGATCTCCGCAGGCAGTCCGAAACCATTCAATGGCCAGTGATAGCCGAACTGATCGGCTTCATAAAAGTGTTCATCTTCAGATTCCAGGATCCTGAAGGTGGTTGCGTACATATCGTGGCCCATGCCCATATCGGTTCCATAAAGTGTTCTGTCCTGGTATTGTTCATAGAACTTTTGCATGTGCCTGGGAATCGGGGCTGTTTCAGCATACCTTGCCGAGATGTCAACATACAGATTCGGGTATTGATCCAGCATCTTACCAATGATACCGGTATTGTAGGAGCAATTGGCAAAATGGCATGCAATGAAGGTGGTGTTCGGGTTCTCCCTTACCGCATTTTCAAGGGTGGTCATTAGTTCCCCGTGGTCCAGGATTCCCTCTTTCGAGAGATCCACCTGTCAGTTCCAGGCGTTCATCAGCCCGTCGTTGGTAGAATCCATGGGTGCATACATCCATATGGGTTCGGCCACATGGATATTTACGGGCATATTCAACTCGGCGCATTTTTCCCAGATGGGTTTCAATTGCGGATCATCGAGATGCAATCCATAGCCCGGAGTCGGCTTGGAATAGAGCAGTCCTTCTCCCTTGTCACCCAGTTCGCCTACACCTTTTGCTCCCAGCGCATAACATCGTTCCAGTTCTTCCACGGCATGGGCGACCCAGTTTTCATCGGTATCATGACCTGTATAATCGAGGCCGCACCAGAGGTCAAACCGCTCAGGATGATCTGCATATTTCTCCACCACTTTATCAAATCCTTCCCCGGTCTGGTACGATAGAATAACGGTCTTCAGTATGCCGGCACGGTCCATGGTTTTTACCCACTGGTCAATTTCTTCTTTCGACGCTGCATAATCATGGGAATGCATATCTATGGTGCTGAATGCTGCTTTCGTGATTTCCGTTCTCGGGATCTCGTAGATGGAGCTGGGCCGGTAATCGGCAAGTTTCAGATCAGCGATGGATTGATTTTCCGGGTCCTCCCCGCTGGTCTCCCCGGTTGGTTCTCCGGTGCATGAGAACAGTACGAGAGCCATAAAGTAGATCAGTGTCTTTTTCATCCGTTTAATATTTTGTAATTATCATGTTCGTTTCAATTCACTTGATTAATTTGAGATAATGCGCAGTTTTGAACGGATCAGTGCCTTGGCTTGTGCCGTGGCTTTTGGAAATACGATGCGCAGGTCGATTTCATCTGTATACGTAAGTTCTTTTTTGAGTTGTTTCATAAAGGCATTCTTTGTCTCCGTGGCCACATTGATTTTCGTGATGCCATTCTGAATGGCCTGTTCCAGTATGGCATCAGGAATGCCTGAACCACCATGCAACACCAGGGGTGTATCTACAGCTTCCCTGATCCTGCCAAGCAGTGGAATGTCGAGTTTTGGTACCTCCTTATAAAAACCATGTGCCGAGCCGATGGATATCGCCAGGGCATCTACGCCGGTTTCACGGGTGAACCGCACCGCATCTTCCGGTTGGGTAAAGCCGGAGTGGTTCTGGGCCTGGTTGAGCTTGGCAATATATCCCAGTTCTGCCTCCACATTCGCCCCATACTTGCCTGCGAGCCGTACTGCCTCACCCGATATCCTGATGTTTTCGTCCATCGGTTGCTCGCTTGCATCGATCATCACTGAGTCAAACCCTGCCTCGAGGCATCGCTGTACCAGGTCGAGGCTTCCTCCATGGTCGAGGTGCAGCCATCCCTCCACTCCATAGTATTCAAGAGCGGTTCTTGCCATGGAAACCGCCATGTTCAGACCGATATAGTTGATGGAGCTTTCCGAGAGCTGAAGGATGATGGGTTTGTTTTCCTCTTTCACGGCACTGAGAATGGCCTGGAGGGTTTCCAGGTTATAAAAATTGGCAGCAAGGATTGCCTTTTTCTGCTGACTGAGTTGTTTGAGTTTATCCTGTAGGTTCATCTTATTCCTGGTATTTGAATTTCTCCCTGGCTGTGGCCAGTAACTTTTCTTTTGAGGCAAAAGCAGCAGTTCCGCCTGCTGCAGTGGTATTGAGGGCTCCTGTGAGTGCTGCATACCTCAGGCATTCGCCGGGTGCAGCACCCCGGGTATATTTGTGAATAAAGCCTGAATTGAAACTATCGCCTGCCCCGATGGCATCAACGACATCCTCATTCAGGAACGCTTCCTGGTGCACCAGCTGCGCATTGTGCCACATCACGGCTCCCTTCACGCCTTTTTTTACCACGACGGTATTACAATAGGGGCTGATCTTTTCAATCGCTGCCTCCACATCTGCCAGTCCGGTGAAATGTTTCAACTCCTCTTCATTTGGCAGAAACACATCGACCAGCGGCAACAGCGCAGCGAGATCGAGGTCCCATTTTTCCTGCGGGTCCCATTGCGGATCCAGGGAGGTAGTCATGCCTCTGCTTTTTGCCTTCCTGAAGATCTCTACGATATCGGGTTTGATTCCTTCCTGGAGAAATACGGAGCTGAGGTGCATGTGTGGAGCTGCATCGAGTGCCTGTTCTGAAATATCACCGATCCTGAGATCATTCATGGCACCGGGGTAGGTCAACATGGCACGGTCGTTGTCGTAATTCAGTGCCACAGTTAAGCCAGTTTGGTATTCCGGGGTTTTGATGATGTTTCCGATATCGACCCCCGATCGCTCCAGGGAAGTGCATACCAGATCTGCGAACTGATCTTCACCCACTTTCCCCAGGTAGGAGACCCTCGATCCCAGTATGCTGAGGTTATTGGCAAATATTGCCGAGCTGCTGCCCAGTGTAACCGTCATTTCTTCTGCCAGGATCTCTTTGGACATTTCCGGGAATCCCGCGATCCTGTTCAGGATAAGGTCGATATTCAATTCTCCCACTACCAGTACATCGAACGGATATGTTTTCTTTTCCTGCATTATGCGTTACAATTGTTGTGTCAGGTTAACAAGGTTAAACGAATGAAAGTAACGGTCCATGGCCCTGTTGATGCCGCTTAAAACAATTTCTTCAGACTGTATGCCCCAGGCATCCAGGTTATGAAACAATTTCTGCCTGGCTGCAATCACTTCGGTGTTTTCCCAGATATAGCGGCAGCCTGTCTTGATGAGCCATTCCTGCCGATCTTCAGCAATGGAATAAAAATCTGAAGCCGACTCGGATCCGCTGATCCATTTTACCCAACGGTTGGAATCGATCACAGCTTCCCATAACCGTTCCTTCATGCCTGACAGTTTGGCTACCTTACCTTCAGCATACAAATTCTCTTCCAGTTCCACCAGCTCCATAAGTCCGTCGTACTCCCGTTCAGTGAATTCAGGACCAATATTGGCGGCTCCCATTCCTGAAAGCGGGTATTCCTCCGGGTTGTCGACACTGTCGGAATAATGTCCTTTTATCCTGCTACCATACGGCCTGGCTGCTGCTGTAAGTTGCCTTGCAACCTGCGGGTCAAAGAGGGTAGTATGAAGGTCTGTTCCCACTTTACCTACAACAAAGCAGGGCCATATATCGTTCAGCCCTTCCATTTCCAGGCCTGTTTTCAGCAATTCCAGGAATTGGGTAAACACCGACATATCGGCCAGTCCGCCGTGTACTTCTTCTGTCCCGACTTCATATGCCAGTTTGTCCAGTCCCTTGTTTTTCCGGTAATTTTCACAATGACTGATCAGTTCAACGGTTTTGGCGGCCACCACCCTGATGTCTATCGTTTCACCTTCCGGAAGGGTAATGTCAATGGTTGGATCCACATGGATCATATCGTACCCGGCATCAATGGCGCGCTCGAACGAATTTTTAACAGCCGCCATCGTCTCATCGTAGCTGAGGTTATCCAGCCTGTGTTTGTCTTTCAGCCAGGGTCCGCCATGATCTATTGCAACGATCACCGGGCCCGTATAATTGATCCGGCGGGCTTCATCCCGGATGGTTTTCACGAACTGTTCTGCCGTAAAGCCTGTATACCCGCCATCTGTATCCACCTGGTTCAGTGTGGCAGCAAATTTAATGGGGGCATTGCATCTTTTTGCCGACACCAGGGATGCCCGCAGTACCGCGGTAGAATTCGGACAGGCGGCGAAGATGGTCCGTTTGACTCCGCTTTCCTCCTCCAGCTGATCCATGCGCATCAGGAGGTAATCGAGCAGGGACAAACCTGCCTGTCTGGCTTTTATTCTTAATGTTTCATTCATGGAATGGTGAATATTTCAGGATTCATATATGGTTACTCCTTCTACCACCCGGGCAATTGCTCCGGTGACTGATGGATTGTCGGGTTTGAGCCCCAGGTCAAGCGATTTGAACAGCCCGAGAATCTGTGCAGGCAGGACGCTACAGACAGTAAGCAGGTCCTCTTCCAATTGTGTGCGGCTGTTCCCGTAACAAATCTCCAGGTCGAGTTTGACATCTTTTACCTGTGATTCACTCACCCCGATCAGTGCCATGGCCCGCTTTCCTTTATCCAGTGAATTTACCAGGTCAAGTTCATAACGCTGCACCAGCGGATTGTTTGAAAACAGGAATATCACAAGCGTTTGCTCATCTATCACTGCCTTCGGACCATGACGAAAGGCCATATATGAGTCCTTCTTGCATACGATCTGTCCGTCGGTAAGCTCCTGTAGCTTCAGGTGGGATTCGGTGGATGTCCCGAACAGGGGACCTGATCCCAGCACAACGGCTCTTTTGAAATCCATCCCGGCAACCTTTTTGATCTCCGGACTGTATGATTCGAGGATCTGCTTCCCGTATGACATCAGCGTATCGATCTCCCTTTCCATGGAAGTAATTTTCTCAAGTCTCGGCAGTAACAAGCCGGTCAGCAGCATGCTGGTATAACTGCTTGTCATGGCCAGGCTCCTGTCATTTGATTCATCAGGCAGGACAAACGTGTATTTGTCGTTCGGAGAGCTGTATCTGGCCAACTCTCCATCTTTGTCGCAGGTAATCACAAGATGGGTACACGATGCACACATTTTGTCGATCAGTTTCACTGTGGCAACACTTTCCGGACTGTTCCCCGAGCGGGCAAACGAAATAACGAAAGTGTGTTCTTCCGCTTCCAGGTAATCCGTTGCGTGTGTAACCAGGTGGGTAGTGGGGATGGATACTGTAGTGATGCCTGTCATCCGCTGAAAGGTGCCTTCAATGGATAACCCGATGTATGCACTTGTACCTGCCCCCGTCAGGATGATTTTTGTACTCGCTGCCAATGCCTTTTGAAAGAATTCAGACAGTTCATCCTTTTCCTTCACAAGCTTCTGAAAGGTTTTTTGCCAGACCTCCGGCTGTTCCCAAATTTCCCTGGCAGTATAACCTGCCCCTTTTGACGCGAATTCGTCCCCCTCTGTATTAAAGTACTTCATAAATAATGCTTTCGATGCGTTAAGTTCAAACTTACGAATAATTTCATAACAAATATATGAACTTATATAAACTTATAAAAACTTTCATTAAATTTTCGAAATATTTTTTTTGAAAGTTTTATTGTAACTTAGGGTTTTTATCGATATTATGTATTCTGATTCATTAAAGAGACCGTAAATATGGAAGGCAGTCTGAAAAAATCAACCGTTGACCGCAGGGAAATGATATTGAAATTGCTTGCGGAAAACGGGAAGGTATATGTATTTGAACTAAGCAAGATGTTCAAGGTATCCGAAGTAACGATCAGGAATGACCTTGAGCAGCTTGAAAAAAAGAACCACCTTATACGGGCCAGGGGTGGTGCGATCAAACTGGAGGGCCAGGTTTCACTGGATTTCAACCTTTCAGACAAGCACAAGCTGCATCTGGCTGAAAAAGCGAGGATTGGTAAGCGTGCCGCTGCGTTGATTATGGAATCTGAGACTGTCATTCTTGATTCCGGCACCACTACGGCGGAGATCGCCAAGAACCTGGCCAGTTTCAAGAATGTTACCGTGGTAACCAATGCCATCAACGTAGTAAATATCCTGGTTCAGTATCCGGCAATCAGCATAATTATACCTGGAGGATACCTCCGTCAGAATTCTTTGTCGCTTGTTGGCCCGTTTGCAGCCAGAAATTATAGGAGTCTTTATGTAGATAAGGTGTTTATTGGTGTGGACGGCTTCGATCCGAAGATTGGTGCATTTACGCCAAACATTGAAGAGGCGCATTTAAACGAGATCATGATCGATATTGCCAAGGAGGTTATCCTGGTGGCAGATTCCAGCAAAGTGAACCGCAAAAGCCTTTCCCTGATCTGCCCGGTATCACGCATCGACACCTTTGTTACCGATGATGGATTGGACGAAGAAAATCGCAGGATACTTGAAGAGAGTGGTGTAAAAGTGATTATCGCCTAATCTTCCCTACCAGTCAAACGGCGTCACCTGGTATACATAG
>JARGFP010000063.1 GCA_029210585.1 Bacteroidales bacterium | reverse complement strand
AGGAACCAGGAGTGTATAAGAAGTTACATCTTTGTCAAAAGCCGGACTCAGGATTCCAACACTAGTCGATAGCGAAAACAACCTGGCTTCCGTTGTTGGCGGAGGATCCGCCAGCGCCAGCATGCGGTTGATTTCAGCAAGGTATACTTTCTTTCCTTCGTCTGATATATTGAAACTGGATAAATACCTTGATGCCTCAGGATCAAGGTTATTATAGTGGTCGCAACCAATACCAAAATATGTTTTATGACCAACAGTAATATTTCCCCCCTCAAAATCAGGATTATCCGGATCGTCATAATACTGCGTTCCCGGAGTCCACCTGGTAATAATAGGTACAAATCCTCCTGGCGTGGCAATTTCTGCTACCCTTTCACCATTGTTAGATACTGTATTCATATCTACATTCAAATAATCGATGATGCTATTATAGAAAGGCACTGAATCATTCGTGAGTGTAACATCACTCCATATTGCATCCGATGGATTCACAGCAATAACAGCCTTATTATACGGCAGGAGATTATGTATATTACCGATTGAAGTAGAATTAAAAAATTTGATACGTGATGACCTTGCCGCATATGCACTGTTAATAATCAGAGGTACCCGCAGTGCATTCCAGTACCTGTCATCAGGGGCATCAAATTCGCTACTGTTTGCGAGCCTTCCCGCTATAACCAGATCATAGGAGTTAATCGTATCCCACATACCTGTAGTTACACTGGATAAATTCAAATTTGACAGGCTATCAATAGTCACGTCAAAACCTTGATCTTGCAACCAGATAATTTGTGGTTGTTCATTTCTCGGCATATCAGTCATGAACAAAATCTTGTTTTGACCGATCAGGGGCGAGACAATCAATGTCGCCACAATAAATAGTAAAATTCTGTTTTTCATAGTTGTGTAGTTTTAGTTTTATAATCGGTTTTATAGTGGTTATCCTGTTTAGTTGTCAGCACCTGATAATATGGCAAGTCTTTTCCTGTTGCATGTGCGCCATAATTTTTTATGTTTTAATTCTTACTTTTATTTGATTCTTATGAGTCTCTTATTTGTTACATGAACACCATATATATCCTGTATAATTAATTTGCAGAAATACATTCCGCCCGGAACCTCGTTGCCGGCCTGGTCTGTTCCGTTCCATTCCACCCTGTATGATCCGCTGTAGTGCTGACCCTCGAACAATCGAATGACCTCCTGGCCCGTAAGGTTGAATACACTTATACTCACGCGCGAATCTTCTGGCAGATAATAATTCAGATGGACCTGTTCTGTGAACGGATTTGGGAAAACAACGCATTTAAATTCAAACTTATCCTCTATAGCATACTTTTCATCCAGAACAGTATAAATATCGTCTTCACCCGGAGATCCTCCAATTTCGTATGATACCCGCCAGTCTTCATATTGATCCTGGTTTCCTGCGGGATTTGCAATTTCGGGGACCAGGGAGTAACCAGCTCCATTTGCAAGTGGCCAGCCGGGAGCCAGACTGTATGTCATTGAAATGATCGAATTACCAAGAGGATCAACCAATTCTATTTCTTCTCCGGTATTATTCAGGTTTCCGTCATATTCATCGAAGGGCCAAAACTTATACCTCTCAAAGAATTTAAATCTGTCAGATGCAAGAACTATAAATCCTCCTGGTTCAAGCAGGCATTGATCCTGAAACTTATAGAAAACACCTTGCTCGAATTCAACTCCGGCAAGGTTTAAAGCTATACTTCCAGTGTTTTTGATTTCTATGAACTCATAATCTGACCTGGCACTGCCAGGTTCCTCGGCAGGATTAAAATGGATTTCTGTTAGTTTCAGATGCTGGTAATCTTCAGGCATCAGAAAATTCGCTTCACTCATAGCACTCCAATCCCCGTTCAGATATACCCTGGCTTTTATCAACGTTGATCTGTCAAGTTCAAATGGCTGAGTATATGTGAAGGCTGAGGATGTCAGCGCTGTATCATTCCAGTCAATCGGATCCGTACCATCCGTTGTATAGAAGCAGGATCCATTATTTATTATTGATAAAATATCCCCTTTACTTATCTGGTAAGAGAGTTCACTCTGCCCTTCAATCCTGAATACAGGAGGTTCAACCTTTGGAAACAACCCGGCATTTCGCAACTGACTAATTACAACTGCGGTTCGTTCATTGAGATAAACTTCTGAATGCCATTTCGTTTGCTGAACCCAGAAAGCATCTTTTGTATAGAATTCATATGGACCGTTTCTACCTTGAAGAACATCCCTCCTGTAATCTCCCCATCTTGCATATTCTGAATAGATTGCAGGTTCCAATTCTGCTTTTATTTTTTCATATCTCTCAATACTGGCCTCCTCGGTCAATGCACCGCGCCCATAGAACAGCTCGACTATCCTGTTTTCAACAAGCCTTTTAAATTCATTATTTGGTAGCAAGGATCTGAAAATATCACTGGGGCAATTGCTGTTATTTTCATTAGTAACATTTTCCCCTATTTGTTCCAGCGTTCGTTCACTGTCCCAACAAAAGAACCTGAAACCTTCTGTTCCCAGGTTCCTGTTCCTGGCAGCTACCCAATTATGATGATCCCAGTCAAGATTTCCCCCGTAAAAATTGATCAGCATATAATCCACCAGGTTTTCAACCTCCAGGTACCTGGTCATATTCCTGTCTGTTTCGCCCTGATTATTCTTGCCAATAATCTTATAATAGTTTTCATTCTGAGATACATCCTGATGAACCATATTGAGGAGCTGGTCCCATGCAACTTTGTCACCATCCAGCACCTCTGTATAATCCTTTATTACATCAAAATCTTCTTTATCACCTCTCATGTAAGATGCACAAAAATCATTATCCAGGCGTTCCGCTATGATAAAGATCCCCCAATAGATGCCATTGATGTAGAGATGTGCATACCTGGAATTTCCTGAAAGTTCACCTGATGATAACTGGGTATCCTTCATCCAGATGTCATTGATGTAGGTGGCATCTTCGCGCTGATTATGATCCCAGTGAATGATAGTATTATTGTAGCCAGCTTTCAGTGTAATGTTATTGAAGCTGGCTGCATTTTCTCTTCCAAACACAGGATAGTTCAGTTTTGAGGGCCCATACATACTCCTGAAGCATATCCTGAATGATTTTTTGGGAGAATTTCTGAGCTGACGTGATGCCCCTCCGGTAATTTTTATTCCGGCATTCACATTAAACGACTCACCAGTTTTACTGTCGAAATATTCAAGGGCCACAGGGCGCTCCCAATCAGTTGTGGGGAACATGTAAATTCCTCCTGTCAGGCTGTTATTCTTTCCTGAAAACAGGTTCTCCTTTAATGTGCTGAGTGATACGACCGGTAGCTCCGTCAATGCTAATTTTACAGGATTTGCATAGCCACTATCGATAATGTATTCAGGATCCATTTCGTAATCTGCAGGATAATCCGTAGTTCCTTCCTGACCGAAATATGCGGGATACCCCGCAGGATTATTCCCTTGAAAAATTACCTTCTCAGGAAATATATAACTATGTGAAATGATATTACTCACCAGCCCCCTGCTTATCGTCATTGCCCTTACTACAGTGGTTGTATTAATGCGAAGGGGATCGGTATAGAGGTTTGAATTTAAATCCGGATCGGAGCCGTCAGTTGTGTAAAAAATTCCTGCGGAAGGGCTGAAAGCAGATAATTCCAGATTAAAATCCCCGTAATAAAAACCTCGTTCTTCACAAAATACCGGGGGTGGAATAGTTGAATATGTGCCGGTTTCATTTGCCATTTCCGGGGAACTGGTTGAATAAACATACCATATTCCATTATCTACTCCGAATGAATTATTCGTATCCAATACCGGGAAGAAAGGTTCAAATTCGCTAATAATATTTCCCGTTGAATCAGAAAATGCCAGATATTCTCCGGCTGCGTCTAAGCTAAAATTCAAATGCAATTCCCAATCACTGAACCTTCGGTTTTTGCCGGAAGCAAAAACAAGCAGGTATTCATTCGACTTAATCGTTATTTCAGGAAACTTCCATTTCTTTAAGTTGAACTTATCATCAGACAGGCACCAGTTTTCCAGGGATACATCATTATCTGTGGGATTATAAATTTCAATCCAGTCAGAATAGTCTCCATCAGCATCTTGTATTACACTTGCATTCAGAGGCATGATTTCATTGATCCTCACATTCTGTTCCTGGGCAGAGGTACTAAATGCATAACAGGAAATCATCAGACTGAAAAAGAGGTGCAAAGCACTTTTTCTGCGAAAAGCCAGGCAACTTATATCTTGAATAAGATTAATTGCTACCCTTATTGTTCTTTTCTCCTTTTTCGTTCGGATCAAAGTAGTTTAGTTAAGTAGTAGTAGTTTCAATGCCAAAATATATGATAGGTATATTTTGGGTTTGTCCTCATTCGTATATTAAATGTGCTGTATTGTATTACATTATATAACTGCCTGCCTTCAAATATAGCAATCAAAAACAGAATTACAATCAATTCATAAAAGTATTCATCCCCGAACACAACAATGATTCTTGTTTAGGTTGATTTCGTATAATACCACTCTCAAGTTCCTTTTTGAGTTCATTTTTTAAATATTTTGTCACCATGTATGTATAAATTGCCATCAAATATCTGCAGTATACAATACTGATCGGATGGCAAATCTGAGATATCCACTTCGGAAAACTCCCCTTTCAACTGGCCTTTCCTGTATATCTTCCCGGATATGTCCAGTAATGCAAAAGAGAACTTTTGTGTTTCATTTTGCAGATGAACATATAATTTGTTGACAGCCGGATTTGGATAAATACGAATGGCTTCAGATTTTACCATGTCAACGTTTACAAGCCTGAAATTCACCTGGGTGTTTTCAAATGTCGCAGTACAAAAATTACTTTCATTATGGGAAGTGGTAAAAAGACCAGCGAGAAAGTCTGTTGATAATTCCAGGGTAACCGAAAATACAGGATTCCACGAGATGCCATCTTCTGAAATGAGCAGCTCAATATCAGCATCCTCTTTTTTGATCTTCAACCAATTGTAGTTGCCTGAAATAGTTTCAGTTTTACTTTGTTGGGTATTTGAATCACGATAGCTTATTATCAGCGTATCAGTCAGTGATTTTCGACTTATACTGATATAGTCAGATCCACTTGCAGGTGATGACCTGAGCATGATTCCTGAATACGCCATATTGTTTACCCCTGTTTGAGAAGTAAGCGCAGCAAAGATCTCTCCATTGCCGGTTACTTTTTGATGCATGTAATAAAAGGCATCATACGCTCCAAATAAGATGTTTGTAGTCCCCGTTATTGTGACCACTCCATTTTGTACACCCGCCTTCCCCGGAAAACTGTATGATCCAACGTGTTGCGCTTCCCAGGGAGCTGTCAGATCCCCATAATTGATATTCGTTTTAATTGAATCAAAGAGAATATCCCTTGCTGCCATTAGTCTCCCGGAGGAATTGAATTCAGCGTAATACAACCTGGCCAGTTTGCCGCCTTGTGTATCTGAATCACCGATAATTGTCGGATACCACCTGTTATAAGATTGCTTTGAGATGATCTTCTTTGGGTATTCCCACTCTACGCCATCACTGCTCAATGTCACATAAATACCACCATCCCACCCATGGTAGGTCATGACCCATTTCCCGAAGTATGTATTCCAATGGACAGAGGGGTTTGCTCCTCCGACATTCGATAAATTTGATAGCGCGGAACTTTTGCCTTCAAGCCCTTCTTCATTATATTCTCCATTATAATACTTCTTCCATGTACCGGGTGCTCCAAGCGGGTCATACGATACCGCCAACCTGATATTATGCTCCTGGTGATAACAGTTCCAGCGATTATTAACCGTATCCCATACAACGCAACAATCGCCGGCACCTCCCCATGTGGGTGTTTCCGGTTTAGGTGTATTACTTGTAACAATGGGTCCTTTATCCTCCCATGTGTATCCATTGTCATAAGAATAGGCCAGGCATATCGATTTCCAGGCAGTAAAATCACCATCCCTTGGATACCAATGTGATTCCCCGTGATAAAATCCGATCAATGTATCGCCATTGTGCCGGTGTACCGACATTAACCACGAACCGCCGTCGTTATAACCATTCGAAGGGCCTGCATTTCCCACTCTTCCCCCAAAAACAGGTTCAACCGGCTCCAAAGTCGATTGATCTTCCGGAAATTGTGAATCGCCTGTTGTTCTTGAGTTATCGAATTCTGACCAATACATCATGTACTTTCCCTCTCCGTCAGGCAAGACAGAAATATGCCCGTCGGGAATCCATTGGTAATAAGGTAAATGGTTAATGTTTACGTATGTTTTCTGGCCAAGAAGTATGTTCCAGTTGTCCTGACAAAATATAATGTTTTGTGAAAGAAATAATAAGACCAGGTTGATGATGAAAATTTTCATGTTGTGATTTGGATGATGCAGCTTGCAGGTTGGTATTTGATCTGATTTTACAGTAAAACGGGAGCATTTTAGTGAATGACTAATGCTTATTCTTCAGGCCTGAACCGTATTGCGCATCCTCCCGCCTCTGATAGCTTAATGTTGAGATATTGGCCTTTACTTACGGTTTCGTTTTCTATCAAAATATGTTTTGGATGACGATCCGAATCCTGCTCATCTTTATAGATTTCTGCGATATAGCTCCCTGCTCCCAGGAAATCCAAGGGTATTTCCAATTGGCGGGGATTCCAGTTGGTCATGCT
>JARGFP010000062.1 GCA_029210585.1 Bacteroidales bacterium | reverse complement strand
CTATACCTGTAAGGGCGCCGACGGCGCTGAAATAGTAGTCCTTGCTGGCAGATTTGATCACAATGCCCGGGTCAATGTCCAGGGAGGCGGTATCGTGCACGATAACATTTCCATAAAGCACATACGTAATGCTGTCAAGGTCAGTAAACGACTGATGTCCCAGTCGGCTGTCGCCTATTACAGTTGCGCCGATTATCCCAATGGCCCTTCCTTCGCTGTTGTTGAAATCGATGTCGCAACCGGAGAAAACAGGCGCTGCATTAAGGTCGATATTGATGTTGAATACATCCTTGGCAACCCGGTTGGATTCATCGAAGGTGCAGGAATTGAATTCAGGCATGCTTCTACCCTGTACCACCAGATTGTAGCGGTTATCCGTAAAGGTACAATTGTTAAACGTTGGTGAACTTGAAGCAATTTCAACCGCACAATCATATATTTCGTATGGTCTGTAATCGTAGTAGTTATAATTTGCGCCTGAAAATTTCACATAGGAAAGAATGCAGGCTGTATCAATGGCTGCATCATAGAAATTGAGACCCCGCCAGTATGCTGCTGAAGGTTCATTGGTCAACCATACTGAATCGGCTGCCGTTCCGTTTGCCTTCAGTTTCCCGTATACCGTGATGTGGGCGCCGGTGTTCCCGAGTAACTTTACGCCCGGATCCAGGATGAGTGTACCCGTTTCCGTGACCCTGAATTCAGAGTCATAGTAATAGGGAATCCCTGCGTGCGGCATCCTGAACACGCTGTTGACATCGCGAAAATCGATGTAGACATAATCCGTACTGTTACCGGTAAGTATCACACCGTCTCCGACAGTCCAGGATCCGTTTCCCTGCCAATTCCTGAAATACACCGGGTAGGTGCAGTTCTGTACCGTAGTATTGGAAATATCCACGTCTCCTTCCGTATAGATGTCCAGTCCGTAACTGCTGAAATCGCGGATCATTGTACCATTGGAAAGCGCCAGCGTACCTTTCCGCACAAAAAGCGATTGTGCATATGTTACAATACAATTATCCAGGTTCACTGCGCCCGCATCAGACGAAGATTGATAGGATACATAGATTCCCTGCCACGCACCGGGAGTTGCTCCTGTATTGGATGTAAATGTGGCCCCTGAAGCATTCATTGTCCCATACACCAGGATGAAGTACCCGTCGTTCACACGCACTTCAACTCCGGGTTCGACAGTCAGTATCACTCCCGCATTCACATTCAGGTTTCCTGTAACGATATAGGGGCTGCTTGCCGCCGTGAAGGTGGCGTTATTCTCAATGTTGCCGCTGATATTTGTTTGCGCGGTGAGCATGAGCGGAACCAGCATCAATACAATAAGGAAGAGTAGTTGTTTTTTCATCTGTGTGTTTTTTAATTGTTCTTGTTCGGATCTGCCTGTCAAAGTTGCACGCAGGGCAGGTGCAGCGCGCCATGATACCTGGTCAATGGTGCTGCACACCATAGGAAATTTACCAATTGGGTAAGAAGGTAAGGATGTTGTCATGGTTGGGCTCATGAAGTGGATAATTTTTGATCCTGTCTGTTTCTGGCGCATTTCGCTGTTACACTTGTCTGTGTGACAGCTGCAATACATTCTGACAGCTTTTCCTGTACTTACTGAAAGTAATGTGCGGCTGCTTTCGCAGGACGAAAAGTAGAGAATATGAAAGTCATATTCAATAGTTTTTTGACCGGCTTGCAAAATTAAAAGACGAAAAAGTATCCTGTTAACTTAGCTTTATGAAATTTAGTGGTCAACCAGGGTATATATTAACACCAGGCACGATGATATTCCCGCATGAAATCAGTGATTTTGTCAAATTCCAGGGGTGAATCCGGGCAATATAACGAAGAGCAAGTTAACGTCCGGGCTGATTGTTAACGGGCCACACGATCAACTGACCAGAGGTCATCCCTGTTAGCAAAGGAGAACACGAGAAGTTTGGTGACCGCATAAGGCGCAATCTATCTGTTGCCCGTGAAGGGCGAGCGGATGTTGGAAAGCGAAGTGGTGGGAAGTTCACAGGATACATCTTTAAGATTTTTTAACAAATACTGATTAACCTTCTCTTTTTCTGTAATTTATATGCCACACTGGCACTACACGACCAGATGAATCTTCTCCTGACCTCTTTTGAAAAAAAAGAACGATTTCTATTTTTACAATCGATTTTTTCGAAAACTAAAACGTATAGACACAAATGGACATCGTTGTTGAGCACATCACCAAGCGGTACGGTCCGCAAAAAGCAGTGGACGACGTATCGTTTGCGGTCAGGACAGGTGAGATCCTGGGATTCCTCGGACCCAACGGGGCGGGGAAATCCACCACCATGAAGGCCATCACCTGTTACCTTGCCCCGAACGAGGGCAACATCATGGTAGGTGGCATTTCCATTTACGAAGACCCGCAGGCCATCAAGAACAGCATCGGCTACCTGCCGGAGTCGAACCCACTGTACACGGATATGCCAGTGATCAATTACCTGCAATTTATCGCCAGGATCCATGGGATCGAAAAAAACCAGGTGAACAAGCGAATCGCCGCAATGGTTGAGGTTTGCGGACTGGAGGGAGAGAAGCATAAGAAGATCGGTGAACTTTCCAAGGGATTCAGGCAACGGGTGGGACTGGCACAGGCGCTGATCCATGATCCGGAGGTGCTGGTACTGGACGAGCCCACCACCGGACTGGATCCCAACCAGATCGTGGAGATCCGGGAGCTGATCCGGAAAATCGGGAAGGAGAAAACCGTCTTGCTGAGCTCACATATCCTTGCAGAGGTGGAAGCAACATGCGACCGGATCCTGATCATCAACAAGGGAAAAATCGTTGCGGATGGCACGGCCAGCGACCTCAGGAAACGGGCCGAGGGTAAGGAAATCCTGAAAACCGGCATCCATGGCGGTGAGGAAAAGGCAGTGCAGGATGCCCTCCGAGATCTGAAAAACGTGGAGATGGTCGAATTGCTGGCGCGCGGGGAAAACCTCTTCGAGGTACACAGCAAAGTCGGACAATCGTCTGCAAAAGCGATTTTCGACCTCTGCGTCGACCGTGGCTGGTACCTCACACAGCTGACACCAACGGAAACCAGGCTGGAGGACATCTTCAGGGAACTGACAGCGAATTAACCGGCGAGATGCTTCCTGCACATTCCATAATGTACCTGGATATGGCTGGCAGGCTGCAGGTTTTTACGCTAAGGGACCGGTTTCCTGATCAATGTCCTTTTCCTGCAAAACCAACAACAATTTAAACAGCACAGAGAATTAAAAAAGAACAACATATTAACTTGTAACAGACCAATAAGAACAGATCAATAAAAACAAAATTTTATGAGAACCATAATGATCATCGCCTGCCGGGAATTGCGTTCCTTCTTCGATTCGCTGCTGGCTTACATCATGCTGATCGCATTTCTTGGATTTACCGGGTTTTTCACCTGGCTCTTCGGGAACGGGGATGTATTTTTCCGGGGCGAGGCCAGCATGGATGCATTCTTCGGGGTAGCCTACTGGACACTCTTCTTTTTTATACCTGCCCTTACCATGCGGCTGGTTGCAGAGGAACGGAACAGCGGCACCATCGAACTGGTGTTAACCAAACCGGTATCGGATATGCAATTCGTATGGGGGAAATTCCTGTCGGTCTTTTTCCTGATCTGCATCTCCCTGGCACTGACCCTGCCCTACTACATCACCATCGCATCCATCGGACCCATCGACCATGGGGCGGCATGGACCGGTTACATTGGCACACTGCTGATGAGCGCGGCCTACATCAGTATCGGCGTTTTTGCCAGCAGTCTTTCATCCAACCAGATCGTTTCCTTTTTGCTCGCGTTGCTGATCGGGATATTCTTCCATCTCCTGTTCGGCATGATCGCGCGCAATTTTACAGGAACCCTGGGGAATGTGATCAACTGGTTCAGCATCTCCGGGCACTACCAGTCCATTACACGGGGGGTGATCGATACCAAAGATCTCATCTTCTTCTTTTCCGTGATCTTCCTCGGACTTTTCGGTGCCGAAGCGGTGCTGGTGAGAAGAAACCTGAGCAGTAATCATTAAAATGTGCAACGATTATCAATATGTATAACGATCATCAGCATGTGCAAAAACTTACAATATGTGCGGCAACCAGTATTGTCTCAACTAAATTAAATGCACAGCAATAAATAAAATTTGTATCCAATGATATCCAACAGAAAATACTCCAACATCATTTTCCTGGTCCCCGGTATCGTGGTACTGCTGAACCTCCTGGCTGTAAATTATTTTACACGCCTCGACCTCACGGAGGACAAGCGCTATACACTCAGTGATGCCACAGAGAACCTCCTGGAGGACCTGGCGGAGCCGGTGACCGTCTCTGCCTATTTTTCCAACAACCTGCCCCCGCAACTCGACCATATCAGGAGGGACCTGCGCGATATGCTGGTAGAATACGACCAGGCCTCCGACGGCATGGTGGTATACGAATTCATTGATCCGCTGAAAGACAATTTCGGCGAGCAAAAGGCCCAGCAGGCCGGGATCATGCAGATGCAGGTGCAGGTGCGTGAAAAGGACCAGATGAAGACCCAGATCGCATACATGGGCGCAGTGATCAGCATGGGTGAAGACAAAGAGGTATTGCCCGTGATTCAAACCACTTCCGGGATGGAGTACAGTCTCACCAGCAGCATCAAGAAACTTTCCGTAACCGATAAACCACTGGTGGGTTTGCTCACAGGTCATGGTGAACCCGGAATACAGCAGATGCAGCAGGCTGCGCGTGACCTGTCGGTACTTTACCAGGTAGAAAATGTCGTACTGACCGACACCACCAGTGAACTGATGAAGTACAATACCGTCGCTGTAATCGGACCCTCCGACTCTATTCCGCAGGAGCACCTGAGCCAGATGACTTCCTACATGGAGCAGGGAGGCAACCTGCTGCTGGCAATCGACCGTGTGGATGCCGATCTGAACAGCGGGTACCCCATGGGAAATGCTGTCAATACCGGACTGGAGAGCTGGCTGAGAAAAACCGGGGTAACAGTCAATAGCAATTTTGTGCTGGATGCAAGTGCCGTAACCGTGATGGTATCACGACAGCAGGGCCCATTCACTGTTCAGCAACCGATCCTCTTTCCCTATATTCCGCGGGTAACCAATTTCGGTGAGCATCCGGTATCAGACGGACTTGAGCAACTGGTGCTGAATTTCACAAGCTCGATTGATTTCAACGGTGACTCCGCAATCACCTTCACTCCTGTCCTGCTGAGCTCTGAGCAAACTGCCACACAACCAGCCACAACATTCATCGATGCTGGCCGTCAGTGGCAGAACAGTGATTTCCCGCTCAAAAATGTCACACTGGGCGCTGCCCTGGAAGGACCGTTGTTCGGTACCGCCTCAAAGATGGTAGTCATCGCCGACGGAGGTTTTCCCGTGGCGGAGGGTCAACAGCAGGTCAACCCCGACAATGTTAACCTGTTGGTCAATGCCATCGACTGGTTGTCGGACGACACCGGTCTGGTAGGACTTCGCACCCAGGGAGCTACAGCACGGCCGATCGACGACCTGGAAGACGGGAAAAAGGCATTCCTGAAATACCTGAATTTCCTGTTACCAATCATATTGGTGATCGGGTACGGGATCTTCCGTGCACAAAACAACAGAATGTTACGAATTAAAAGAATGGAGGTGGGCCATGTTTAACAAAATAAAAACCAATCAACTGTTAGCGGTTTTCCTGGTCCTGCTGGTGGCTGTTCTCATCACCGCCGTAGGAGGAAACAAGAAAAAGACCAGGTCTTTCCTGAGCGAACTTACAGATATTGATACCTCGGCAGTGACCGCCCTGACTATATATTCAGCAGGCAATGAGGATCCTGTGGTGCTGGAAAGGCAGGGCAACAACTGGGTCGTTGTTGAAGGAGCGACAACCCACAATGCAGATAACAGCCAGGCAGAAGAAATGCTGAATACGCTGGCTGACCTGACCAGTACGCGCCTGGCTGCAACTGAGAAGGACCGGTGGGAAAACTATGAAGTCACCGATTCGCTTGCAACCCGGGTGGAAGTAAAGGCGGGCAAAAAGGTCGCCGCTGAACTTTATATCGGAAAATTCTCTTATTCACAGCCGCCACAACAGGCAATGTCACCTTACGGGGGTCGGCAACAGGGCACCATGACCAGCTATGTTCGGCTGGCCGGTGAAAAGGAGATCTATGCCGTGGAAGGATTCCTGCGGATGATGTTCAACCGCAGTGCAGGGGAGTTCCGTGACAGAACTGTATTGCAGGTGCCCCGGAAAGAAGTCTCCCGCATTGCCCTGCAACTCCCCGGGGAACAATTCTCCCTGAGCAGGTCAGAGAACAAATGGATGGTCGACGGACTGATGGCCGACAGTGCTGCAGTGGCAGGGTATCTTTCAGGGCTTGCGCGCCTGACCAGCAGTGCGTTCCTTGAGGATGCGTCGCTCGTGAGCGGCACCCCGACCCATACCCTGTTGCTGGAAGATGCCAACGGTGCCCGCCTGGGAGAGGTAAACGCATGGTTCAGGGATTCCACCGACATTGCCATCACCAGTTCGGTGAACCCGGGCACCATCTTCGACGGTACGCAGAACGACCTGTTTGAAAAGGTGGTACAACCCAGGGCAGCGTTTCTGCCCGGGGAATAATAAAAAGGTCTGAATTCACAATGGTTCGTTAAACTTTAACATAAAAATCTGATTTTCAATGAAATAAGTGTCGAAATAATTTGGTTAAGTCCCT
>JARGFP010000061.1 GCA_029210585.1 Bacteroidales bacterium | reverse complement strand
TCAGGAAAATAAATTCCTGATCCTTCTTCTGATCAAAGTACTTTATCCGACGAAGTTTATCTGGATATTCTTTCTTCGGATAATAGGTCTCCAACCTTCCTATCTGGTCATAGCGAACACCTTGTCCTTTATCTACAGAGTTCGAGTACATGCGTTTGAACCGCATGTTATCTTTCGCTCTGGTAACGAAAAGGGCTCCTTTTTATACAACAAAAGTTATTAACTTATTATTCTCATTATCAACACCATGAGAATGTAAAAAGACTTTTTCAGCAAACCCTAACTAATTGATATATAATAATATAAATATCGTTCTAACTGCAAGTGACCAGTTGTCTCGCTGAAATATCAATTTCCAATGATGAGGGATTCATAATGAAATAGGATTAAAGATCATCTTAAAATTTCTATTTGCTGAAACACACACCCATAAACTTCCAAGAAGATTCTCGATAATATTTTTTCATTCCCTTCGGTGGGAAAATTCCCTGAGTAGAGCAGCCACATGCTTTTTACCGTCGTTGCGGATCACTGTGCTTAATTAAATCAAATTCTTGTTATTACTTTTTGATAAATTTATTCACATAGGTTTTTCCGTTACTCGATTCAGCCTTAATGATATAAAGCCCGGAACTGAGATCTTTAGTATTCAGACTGTGGCTGATTGAATTTTTAAGATCGTCTTCAAACTGAAGCACTCCTGCAATAGAATAAATGCGCACCAGTCCGATTGCATTTTCACTGCTTATTCTCAGATAGTCTTTAGTAGGATTCGGATAAACATTTAAGCTATTAAATTCAATATTAGTGACACTTCTTTCAAGAGTTAATTGGTCTGTATTGAGTGCCATCATGTGATCCATGATTGTCTCTTTGTTTTGCCCCCACACCGCTTTATCAGCCGGGAACCAGTTCAGGTCACCCAAAGGAAGGCCTTCAATAGAACCTGTTAAGAGTTCAGCATTGGTATAAGTTCCGTCAAATACCGGCCATGCTGAATTGATTGCCGGGTCCCCATCCGGATCCCAGTGCCATTGTGGCCACTGATTGGCAGGTGGGATCGGCGTGCCTTCAGGTAACTGTCCGTCAGAGGCAAATCCCAGGGCATGAACATAGGTGGCAGGTCTGGTCCATTCCACAAAAGCATCTGCTGTTGTATAGATCTCCTGGTCCACAAACTGGGGATCAACATCCAATATATAATTTCCGGTTTTCCAGTTTGGAAATGTCTCATCGTTCGCAAAAAGTTCAGCTTCCCTGGAACCTGAACTGTCAACGGGCCATACAAGAGGCATCAAGTACACGTCATTAATGGTATTATTGTCTTCAAGGTTATTGATCTCTTCTACCAGGTCATAAAATCCCTGGTTTCTGTAATGCGCATTATACTGAACAAACTGAATTCTCTCGCTTGGTAAAGTTTCGTCAGTAAGGGTGTCTGCATAGATCAATGAGGGCAGAAGGTAACCTGCATCATGTCCAGGCATAGCACCCCATGGAACTGCCCAGGGCTGGGTATTCTGATTAAACATCAGGTTGTTTGTCCAGAAATACTCATTCTCAAAAATCGACCAGTCAATCTGTGATTTGGTGTTTACAAATGTATTGTGGTTCCACCATACAAAATTATGCACATGGGCATTAAATCCACCTTCCCACATATTGGTACCCATAGAAACGAAGGTATTGTTTTCAACAAGCATTGTGTCCAGACCTACTCTTTCAACTCCGTGAGTTATGAAAAAATGTCCATCATTAGGATTTAATTGGTGACCATGGCGAATACAAAGATTGTTGGTCCAATAAATTTTTTGGCTTGCGCCATTAAATACATTACCAACAAGCGCTACAGGATCAATAATACAGTTGTCTACTACAGTTCTGGATTCGTCGGCGGTTTGGGTAATAAATACACCTCCCATCTGACCGGTAAGATCCACATTCATGATATAAATATTCTTCAATGTAAGATCTCCCTTTGCATCAAACATGGTACCAAAAGCTGCCCCGTCCGGGGTTTGACCAGATTGAAGGGTAGCTGGCATTCCATCGCCTGTCGCCTCTTCACCAATTATCTGGAGATGATAACCGGCATTTTCAATTACTCCGTCAATCTGATAAAACTGACCTGCCTGGAGCTGATAGATTTTATCTGCTCCATGGGTCTCGATAGCATCATTCAGTGTTCCTACGCCCGGGTCCACCACCAGAACATCCTGGGCGAATAAATTTACTGATAGAAATAGCATCAGTAAGGTTGCAATTGTGTAAATTTTTTTCATTTTGTTTAATTTTAATTTAATGGTTGTAATAGTTAAAAACGTGATTATTATTAATCATTGTTGTCCGGTAAAACCGGATTTTAGTTACTTTTTTAATTTAACCATCTGATTTACAGATGTGATATTTTTACTTTTCAAAAGTAAGCCCCCTTTAATTCAGGGAATAACGAGTTTTTATAGCGCTCTTCCCTACTATTAACAATCCTCCGCCACGTACCCTCCGGATCCTCCAGGAATGCGTAAACATCAATATAATTCATCAATTGCTGCCGTATTATTGATACCAGGTTTGAAAAAGACCAGCTACGTCTTACCCGGCTCTTTACAAGGGTTAGCAATAGATTGGCTAGCATAGCTGCCCATATTTGAACCTCTACTGCATTTTCATTGTCGCCAAGGAAATATTTTAAAGGAAAGTTCTGCTTTAATTGCTTAAAAAGTAGCTCTATCTGCCATCTCTTTTTATAAATCAGGGCAACCTTCTCCGCAGTCAGTTCAAAGTTATTGGTTATGAACTCAAATAAGCGCTCATTTTCACTATCCCAGTAAGCAATGCGTCTGGCCTTGTGCTCACAGCGTTTATTTGGGCCATATAACAGAAAGATCTCTTCATCTTTGAGTACTCCAGAGTCTGCATCATCTGGTATGTCAAATTCTTTCCTGGCTTTATAAATTGCATTATCCTTTAACCTGGTAACATACCAAATTGAATTTTTCGTGAACTCCTCGTATTGTGCATAGTCCACATACCCCTTGTCGAAAGTTATGATAGAACCTTTTGGCAAATGATGAACCTCCTTTAAAAATGTATGGTCATGGCGGACAGCCTCGCTGTATCTTATCAGGTGTGGTACATTTTCTTCTGCCTTGATTATAGTATGAGCCTTAATACCTCCTTTTTTCTTGCCCTCTTTTGGATTACGGCCAACTCCTTTCAAAATATCTTTAAACAGCGTGATGGTTGTGGAATCCATAATATAAAGCCGCTTCATATCATTATCGCTTAACCGGCTGTCCGCTAAAAATGAAGCATGTTTGCGACATACACTCATATAGATTTCCCCGAAGACCTTGCTACTACGGCGTTGGTTGGCTTCCGAGAAAGTAGAACGCCGAACTACATAAGATAGGCCTAAATGGGACAACTTATGTGCATTAGCGAGAAGACCCAATATAGCTTCACGAATAGATTGGTAACCCTCAAAAGCAATGAAGAGCATTACAACCAAGTGATTATGGGTAGTAAATTTCTTTACATACCGGTCAGCCTGGTGCATAGCTGCTATTTTTCGTATACTTCCCCTGGCGATATACATTAATAACTGGTTCATTATTGGCTGTCCGGTAAAATTTGTACTTTTATTCATGGTTATTCTTTGGTTTGTGGTGAATTCAAAGATAACCATATTGGGTTGGCCGATCCGGCCAACCCTCTTATAAATTTTTACCGGACACTACTGATTATTAATAATAAATTCAATAACCGTTCATATTTGTTTTGATGTAATCCATATTTCTTAAAAACGGTAACGTAATCCGAGATCAACCGTCCAGCCATAAGCTTCCCTGTATGTGGGTCTGAGGTCGCCTCTCAACCGATGGTATTCCTCAAAATCAGACAGGTTTGCCAGGTTTGCCATAACTTCAAATTTCCCAGGAAGCGCCTTAAACCCAAATCCCTGGGTTAACTGAAGATCGAAACGGTAAAAATGCTCCTTCAGAGGATCCAGTTCATCAACCCCGTAATTCTTTCCTGTATATATTTCTCCGTTATACTGAAAAGAGAACCATGCGTTAAAATTATTAATGTTAAAGCCCAGGGAAACATTTGCAATATGGGCAGGCTGAAAAAGCATGGGGCCGGCCTGAACTGAATCAATCCTGGAAGGGACTGGCCGTCCGCCTTCAGGAGGAACAATATTTACTATTTCCGTTGTAGGATATTTAGTCTCCGATTGAGTATAAGTATAATTCAGATAGAGCGTAAAATACTTGAAAGGACCAGGAAGATACCAGAATGAAGTCTGCCATTCAAATTCCACACCCCTTAAATAGACTTCATATGGGTGATTTTCCCATCCCAGAACATTTACAACATCAAGTTCCCCGAAATATGGAATAATTGTATCACCAGTTATGCGTTTCCAGCTTCGGTTCCATATTTTGTCCTCCACCGTCTTGTAAAATCCGCTAACCGAAAGCAGACCTACCTTGCTATTATGAAAGGTAGCCTGAAGATCATAATTGGTCCAGAACTCTGCTCTTAAAGATGGATTGGTGGATATATACTGAAAAGGCTGAAAACCTGTATTCACCCAAATATTTGGAGATATGGTATTATAATCAGGACGACTCAGCACCTGGGTATAGGCTATGTGAACATAAAAATAATCTGTCGGCTTGATCCGGGCATGGATCATGGGCAACAGGTAGTCATTTTCCCGGCTTGCTTCCGTTGGTGAACCGGGAATAGGTTGAAGTATATTTCCCGGTATTGTAGGTTCCAGGGTTTCAAATCCCCTTAGGAAAGCATCGGTTTTTTCATATCTGATACCGGGCAGTAGCATTAACCGTCGGCCTACATTGAGCTCACTCATAAAATATCCGGCATAGTAGTTTTCTTCAATATCCTGATCAGAGATGATTGAAGCATGAATATTCTGTGCCAGTCCAACCTTTGTCCTGTCACTAAACGTGTTTTGCCACACTTCAGGGCCCTGGTCCCAGTAAAACTGGCTGAGGTCAAGCCACCAGTCAGTTAAATGATTCATGCGATCAACATTAAAGGTATGTCCGAAATTAAAATCACCACCCAGGAAATCACTTAAATAATTATCATTAAAGTTAACTGCTGTAATATTCCTGTCAGATCCGGTTCCCCTGACAATGTAATCCAGTTGAGCTTCTGCAAAGTCTTTTAAGAACTGATTGGTAACAACATGTTGACTGCCGTCATTAAGATCTTTAAGTCTTTTCGTGTTTCTGTACATTCCTCCAAACTTAACATAACCAGAAACCATATCCCCGATATTGAAAGGGATCTCAATATTAAGATTAGCAGTTAAATTTTCATCTGTCATTTCATTGGTCGACTGACCAAAGGACCACAATTGATATTTAGACAAGTCACCTGCATCAAACAGAGGAATCACCTCTTCAGGATATAACCTTCTGTTCTCTTTAACAGTTATGTCAGAGCCAGGCGGTATAAGGTAACTCCAGTGCCAATTTCTGGCTCCGGGATTTTCCGCCCTGTTCATAGAATAGGTTACTCCATAATCCACATTCATATTCAAAAAACCCAGGTTCGTTTCTCCGGCAAGTGACGTTTGCATGATCTCGCTGAAACCATCACGGTTATCACTAACAGTGTTATTGATCCCGCCGGAACCTATTATTCCAAAACCAACAGACTGATTGATTTCATCGGTCGCTGAATGAGTATACAGTCCGTAAAGCTTTAATTTGGTCGAGGGGTGAACATGGTAATCCATAGATAGCGTGGCAGAAGCCCTGTTCTTTATTCTTTCAATCATATTGAGATTAACATTATTCATAAGAATATCTATCTCCTCAGATTGAAGTCCATATCCTGCACTGAGCGTTTCAACACTGCGGTTTACCCTCTCAGGATTGGCTGAAAAAATTATCCCCAGTTTATCATCCAGAAAACGGTTACTCACTGATCCCATCAATTTATAGTTGCCAAAATAATTATTCAGATCATTATAACCGCTCTGGGCCATAAGGCTTGTCTTAAGCCCTTTGGGTGCTTCCTGCAGTGTGAGATTCACGGATCCGGCAACCGAATTCGCTTCCATATCCGCGGTAAGTGCCTTGAACACTTCTACCCCCTGCAGGGAATATTGCGAAATCCCGCTAATATTTGTACTTCTGTTATTTCCGTCAGAGGATGGAAGTTTTACTCCATTTAAAGTAACTGATGAGTAGCGGGGTTCCAGTCCGCGAATAACCAGCCCGGCACCCTCTCCTCCCGAACGCAGTACTGATATGCCCGGCAAACGGCCGATTGCCTCCACCGCATTTGCATCCGGATTTTCCTGCAAACGGTCAGGAGCCACCACATTTTTAAGGGTATTGGAATTAATCTGTTGATTTCTGGCGCCAATCTGACCTCTTGCCTGAGTCGTGATAACCACTTCATCCAGTGACTGGGCTTCGGGTACAAGGGAAATACTAATTGTTCTCTGGTCACCAACCTCTATGTCCTGAGAAATATATCCAATAAAAGAATATGAAAGAATTCCTCCCGATGAAGGTATCATTATACTATAATCTCCTTCGAGATTCGTCTGCGTACCTTTATGGGTATCTTTTAAAACTATGTTAACACCGGGAAGTGATTCTCCGGTTTCAGCATCTGTAACTCTTCCTGTTATTCTTATCTGACCATCCTGGGCCGAAAGATTCTGAAGAGAAAAAGCAGCACATAGAATTAGAAACAAATATCGCATGCAATTTAGTTTTAGTTATAGTTAGCCTCTGTCAATAGAGTCGGCGTGGCTGGATCATGAAGTTCGAGAGCAAGGCGCACAAGAATCGTATTCGCAGTATACTAACGTATTCGAGGAATTAAGATTTTTGCAGTAACGCAGCTATCGGACTTTATGGACAGACTAGTTAGTTTTAATAATGTGCAATA
>JARGFP010000060.1 GCA_029210585.1 Bacteroidales bacterium | reverse complement strand
AGATCGCCTGCCATAGCGCATGACGGACCAAAGGTGATGCTGATAAACGGTTTCTCTTCCTCAGGTGGCGATGCTTTTCCCTATTTCTTCAAAAAAATGGGATTGGGCAAGCTGATCGGAACCAGAACCTGGGGAGGGCTTATAGGGATATCAGGCAATGCGGAGTTCGTTGACGGAGGTTTTATTGATGTGCCACAATTCGGAGTCTTTGACCGGGATGAAGGATGGATAATTGAAGGTATAGGTGTATACCCGGATATAGAAGTCGTTGACCGGCCCGAGCAGCTTGCCTCAGGTAATGATCCTTGTATTGAAAAGGCTGTGGAGGTGCTACTCCTGCAGCTGGAGGAAAACCCGGGAGGGAAGGTGACGGTGCCTGCTCCGCCTGACCGCTCGAAATGGCACGAGGAGCTGTAGTATAACAGTCACAACGCCACGGCAAGTTGAGGCAGATGATCCCAAGAGATGGCAAATCTGAGATGTGCAATGGTATTATTGAATCTGTTGACTATTTGAAATGAGGCTTTTCGGGACCAAGAGGAAGTGTGAAAGTTAAGCCCGTCTTTTACGAACTTTTATGAGTATAATATGCGCAGCTATATGATTTTGATTTGACTTTATACCTGTCAATTGATTTTTTTTTGGGATTATTACCACTATAATTTCCTGTTATGGAACTTATCCAAAGTTAAGTCAGTAATAAACCAAAGTCAATTTTATTTTGACACGGGGTCTCAGATTCCGATATCTGGTTGCAGACGCCTGAGGGTTTGACCTCATTTGAACGGCAGTCATTACTTGTGTCGAATTTGTTTCTGTTAGCTATTACAGGTGCAGAAGGATATTTTCACCGGCTGGTACTCTGCAAAAATGTTCCACAATGGCGGCGAAAGTGTTAATGAACCCATGGATACAATTAAAATCACCAGCTATTCTCATTTCAACAAACTCTTTAAAAAAATCAATGGGAAAACTGCTTCGGATTATATAGCGATGAAGCGATCCTGAGATTTAAGAGCATGGAATTAAATCATAAAATAATCAAAAAAATGCTAGTTTTGAATTTCAGCCACCAAGAATTAATGACTTGAAAGTTATCAATCCTGGTATTGAACTCGTAAAAAGTATGAAGGAAGGCGACATTGCCGCCTTCGATTCAGTTTATAACCACTACTGCCACAAATTGCACAGGTTTGTTCTGATGTATCTGAAGCAGGAAGAGGATGCCGAAGAGATTGTTCAGGAAGTTTTTGTGAAAATATGGCAATCGCGGGAGAGAATCGATTTTTATGCCTCCTTCGAGTCGTTCCTTTTTACCATTGCCTACAATGCCACCATGAGCCTGCTGCGCAAAAGGATGAGCGAAACCAGATTCAGGGAGCATTTAAAATCGATGCAGCAAATCGATTCTGCCGATGAGGTTATCAACGAGATTGAATTTAAGGAGTTAAATCGCAAAGTAGAGCATCTGTTAGCCAACTTAACCCCTCGCCAGAAAGAAATTTACACGTTAAGTCGCGAGGAAGGATTGACACACGAAGAAATAGCCAAAAAACTTAACATTTCAACCAATACCGTAAATAACCACCTGGTAAGTACGTTGAAATATTTAAAATCTCATATAGATAGAAACCTGGCTGTCAATATATTATTCGTCTGTTTATTCCTCTCGTAAAAAGTTTTACACTTTTTACATAGTTATCACTCCGCTGTTTTGCGTAATAGTATTAAACCCGTATTGAATAATTCAAAATAAATTCATAGGATTAGTTAGTAGGTTAGTTGTACGTAGGTTGCCTTAAAGTACCTCCCTGAAAAATGGGAGGTACATTATTTTGAAAGAACAGATGAACAAAGAGATCTTAATAAATTATTTAAACAATAGTTGTTCGGAAGAAGAATTTGAAGAACTGACCCGTTGGGCAAAGAACAAGGTGGCCACCGATGTTGACCGGCATTGGAGCTGGGATTACTGGAACAATCTTGAGCCGGATGAGAAATCATTAGACAAGCAAAAATACGAAGTATTGCTCCATAAAATTCACCACGAAATAAACCTTCGGCAACGGACAGGCAGCAACGGCAAGTTAATTCGCCTCACAATCGTTGCAAAATGGATAAACCGGGTGGCGGCCATTTTAATATTGCCACTGCTTGGGGTGATTCTTTATTTGCTTTCCAACACAACCCCACAAAATAGGAATTCATCCGGAGTGGCTGTCGATTCACTGGAGGTGATTGCTCCGGTGGGTTCACGCACGACTGTTCAGTTGGCTGATGGTACGCAAGTGCATTTGAATTACGGCAGCAGGATTAAATACCCACGAAATTTTGCCGGCAGATCAAGGGAAATTAAACTCTCGGGTGAAGCCTATTTCAACGTGGCTCATAACCCTAAAAAACCGTTTGTGGTAAGAACCGGAAATATGAACATAAAAGCTCTGGGCACGCGGTTTAACGTACAGGCTTACCCATCTGACAATGTGATTGCCACTACATTGGCAGAGGGGAAAGTGATGGTTGGAAAAACATTCCCGGGGAAAGCTGAAACGGTACTCAGTACACTGGCACCCGGACAACATGTGGAATACGACAAAACAACGGGAAAGATATCCTCGAGCATGGTAAATGTGGATAAATACATCGCATGGAAAGAAGGGAGAATGGTTTTCGACAACACTCCGATCACAGAGGTAACACGTCAATTGGGGCGGAAATTTAATGTGGATATTGAAGTGGCAGAGAATATCAGTTATTTAACCTACACCGTTACTTTTATTGACGATCCGCTGTACCTGATCCTCGATTTAATGACAGAAACCACTCCGATCACCTACTACCGTTTTCCACGCCAAAAACTACCTGACGGCAGCTTTTCAAAACAAAGGATTATGATCGAAAAACGATAATTAACTAATTAAAATACAGGCTTATGACATAATTCAACAACAAAGCAACCAGGAAAAAACACAAGGAAGTGCGTCAACACTTCCCTGCTAGTTTCAAAATCATCCCGGCAGTATTGTGCCGGGTAATTTTAAACCCTTAACAAAACAAAAGTATGAAAAAAAATGAATGTTTTTTTCGGAAACGAAAAATTCCCGGATTACAAAAAGTACTAAGAATTATGAAACTAACAGCCTTCTTATTACTCTTTTCAGTAATCAGTGCTTTTGCCGGCAAAAGCTATTCTCAAACCAAACGTCTGAATCTGAGTCTGGATTACACCACTGTAAAGGAGGCACTGCAAGACATCGAGGAGCAGAGCGAATTTGTGTTTATGTACAGTGAAAAACTGGTTGATGTCAACCGGAAAATATCAATTGACATGGAAGACCGGAAAATTGCCGAAATACTCGACGCAATTTTCGCCGGCAGCAATGTTACTTACAGCATAAAAGACCGGTTTATTTTACTGGCTACACCTGAGGTAACCGGAAATGGCATATCATTTCAACAGCCGAAATCGGTTGCAGGGACAGTAACCGATGAACAGGGACAACCACTGCCGGGGGTTACTGTTGTGGTAAAGGGAACTACTAATGGTACAATCACCAACGCATTTGGAAATTATTCCCTTTCGCACATTCCCGAAGATGCCGTTCTCATCTTCTCGTTTGTGGGAATGCGGAGCCAGGAGGTTGTAGTAGGAAATCAAACTCTCATCGATGTAACCATGGATGTTACGTCGATCGGTATTGAGGAAGTAGTTGTAGTTGGATACGGAACTCAGAAAAAGGTAAACTTAACTGGTGCAGTTCAAAATGTAACCAGCAATGAAATCGTTAAGCGCAATGCATCTAATACATCCAATGCAATTCAGGGATTAATACCGGGTGTTTCAGTAGTTCAGACTTCAGGAAATCCGGGAGACGGAGCACGAATAACCATACGTGGAAGAGGTTCGCTGAACTCTTCTTCCAGTCCATTGGTTTTGATCGACGGAGTAGAAGGAAATATGGACAGGATCGATTTGAACACAATCGAATCAATTTCAGTATTGAAAGATGCCGCTTCGGCCTCTATATATGGGTCGCGTGCATCGAACGGTGTAATTCTGGTTACGACGAAGCGCGCAGAGAAGGGTGATCTTAAGGTTTCATATAACGGATATGTTGGGGTAAACTCACCGACAGAAATGCCTGATCCGGTTTCAGCAATAGAATACATGGAAGCCATTAACGTAGCCCGTGCCAATGCAAATATGGATCCACAGTATCCGGTGAGCCTCATTGATGAATACAGAACACTGGGGGCTGATAACATTAATCGTTATGAGACTAACTGGAAGAAAGAGATCATTAAGGATATGGCCCTGACCCATAATAACTCCATAAGTATCAGTGGAGGTTCGGAAAGAGTACGGATATTTGGAAATGCCGGATCCTATTATCAGGAAGGGCTGATTGATAACAATGAATATGAGATGTTAACATTGCGGATGAACACCGATGTTGATATTACGCAATGGTTTAAAATGGGTGTGGATGTGAATATCCGCCAATCGGAATCGGTACAGCCAACATTGGATTCTCCTGAGACTATCATCAGTAAGGCAACAACTTTTGTTCCGGTTTTTTCCGGAATAAACGCTGATGGCTCCTGGGGATACGGCCAGAATGGTGATAATCCGATTGCAACCGTTAAAGAATCCGGATTAAATAATGCCAGAACTCCGGAATTGGGTATCAGAGGCTTTGTTACACTAACTCCGGTCAAGGGTCTCAACATAATGGCCAGCTACTATTCAAGGCGGACTGAAAACAAATCAGATTATTTTTTAAAACCCTACGATAGTTATGAGGGAGGCGTATATAAAACCACCTACCCCGCAACCGGGTCTCAAAAATATGAGGGTTGGAGCCAGGATATTACCAACCAATCAAATATCCAGGCTCTCTACGAAAAAGAGCTAAAGGATCATTCATTCAAACTGTTGTCCGGTATGCAGACCGAAGAAATTAAAAGTAGAAATTTCAGGGCAGCCCGCAAAGGATACGAATTTGATGGATTTGAAGATCTTAACCATGGTGACGTGGCTACGGCAATCAATAACGGAAGTCATTGGGAGTGGGCTATGTTATCTTATTACGGACGCTTTAACTATAGTTTTAAAAATCGTTATCTGATTGAAGTAAACGGACGTTGGGATGCTTCCTCCAGGTTTATGAAGGATTCCAGGTGGGGATTTTTCCCGTCAATATCGGGAGGATGGAGAATTTCGGAAGAAAAATTCTGGGAGCCATTGGTAAGTAGTATTAACAATCTCAAAATAAGAGGTTCTTATGGCACTCTGGGAAATCAGTCGATTTACAGTTATTTTCCTTATGCTGCAACTATCTCAAGCGGTTATGGATATTGGTATGATAAAGAACTGGCAACAGGTGCTGCACAAACTCAGGTAGCCAATGAAAAAATATCGTGGGAAAAATCAACTCAGTTGAATTTCGGGATTGAGATGGGGCTATTTAACTCCAGGTTATACCTCTCCTATGATTATTATGTCAGGACGATAACCGATATGCTTCAGCAATTCCCCATTCCCTTATATGTCGGTCTATCCACTCCCTGGGAAAATGCAGGATCGATGCGTAATAACGGATGGGATTTGCTGGTGACCTGGCGTGACAAGATTAATTCTTTCGGCTATCATGTCAATGTGATCCTTTCGGATGTGGTAAACGAGGTAACAAATCTGTATGGGAAAGAATATGTAGGTACAACCATAACCCGTGAAGGTGATCCGATCAGCTCGTGGTACGGATATGCAACCAACGGATATTTTCAGTCGCAGGAAGAGATTGACTCATCCCCGGTTTATGGGGCAAGGGCAAATGTAAAACCCGGTTACATCAGATATAATGACCTGAGTGGCCCTGACGGTGAGCCCGATGGTGTGATCAATTCATTCGACCGCACGATTATCGGAAACTCTTCACCTCGTTATGAATACAGTGTTAATGTCGGTGCTGACTGGAAAGGGCTGGACTTGACTTTATTCCTTCAGGGAGTGGGGAAAAAGGATATTTATTATGACGGATTTGGAGCACGCCCATTCTATATTGGTCGTACCATCTTCAGGCAACAGCTTGATTATTGGACTGAAGAGAACCGCGATGCCAAATTCCCCATCTTACTGATCGATGGTTCCGGATCAAACCCGAATAACATCATTTCCGATTTTTGGGTGAAAAGTGGCGCATACTTACGTTTGAAAAATGTAGTGATAGGCTATACCGTTCCGAAAAGTATGCTGCAACGGATGAATATTGAGAAGTTACGCCTTTACCTCAGTGGCCAGAACCTGCTTACCGTATCCGACGCATATGATGGTTACGATCCGGAGAATTCAGTAAACAGTGGAAGTTTTTATCCGCTTATGCGGACAATCACTTTAGGAGTGGATATTAACTTTTAAATCTGATCAAAATGAAGAATCTAATTATCAAGATATCAGCAATTTTTACTTTAAGCTTCCTGTTCCTGTCATGTGAGGATTTCATGGACAGGGAACCTTCCGATTATTCCTCGGTGGGATTTTATAAATCTGAAGCTGCAGTAAAAACAGGTGTTACAGGAGTCTACAATGCCCTTTATATCAACCTGGCTTATAATCTACCATTCAGTATTATGCTGGATCATTGGACTGCTTTTGCGATGGAACGTGCAGAAAACAACACTATCGGTGCAGGCGGTTCACTAAATCCTGACAACTCCAGTGTCAGGTCCTGGTGGCAAACTCTGTATTTTATCATTGCCCGTGCCAATTCTATAATATATGGTGCAGAACCATACCTGGAGACTTTGGAAGGGTCGTCCATGCAATTTCTGGCAGAGGCCAGGGTTCTGAGGGCTTTTGCCTATTACAACCTTATCTCAACTTTTGGTGATGTTCCGTTTTATTCCCAACCGGTAACTATAGATCAATACCGGGATGAACGGAGCGCAAAAGAAGATATTCTCGATTTTATTCTCAGTGAGATGGACGAAGTTGCAGCGATGCTTCCATGGACCGCAACCGAAAGAGGCCGTGTCGACCGTGCTGTTGCTTATGGTCTGAAGGCCAGGGCTGCGCTTCTTGGAGGAAGTCTGAATTACAGAGGTGACGGAGCCGAATACTTCAGAATTGCATCCCAGGCTGCGCAGGCAGTATTTGGTCAACGCTCACTGGCCCAAAACTTCGACGATCTATTTAATATTACCGGTCAGGCAAAAGCTGATGTACGGAATGAAATGCTGTTTGAATTAATGTATTCAGACCAGGGAAGTAAATTATTCCATATGATAGGCTTTGGCCAGATTTCGAGAAATTATGG
>JARGFP010000005.1 GCA_029210585.1 Bacteroidales bacterium | reverse complement strand
TGGCCTAGTTATTCAGAATTAGAAGAATCGGGTTATATACACAAAATCCAGAAATCAACTGTAAAGGAGGAAGACGAGGAAATATTGCCGAATGTCCATAGAGTGGCTTCATTACTGAAAAGATGGCTACTTGGAACGCATCAAAGTTATTTGAATAAAAATAAGTTGGGTTATTACTTAGATGAATATGTGTTCAGGTACAATAGGAGAACATCAAATAGTAGAGGCTTATTATTTATGCGATTACTTGAGCAGGCTGTTATTGCAGAGCCTATGACATATGATAAAATTATTAACGAAAATCACGGGTGTTGACTGGTTACCCCATTTAAAATTATATTTACAAGACCGGGATAAATCGTCCTGAATTCTGTAAATGATACTAAATTCATTATGATTAAAACGAAACAATCCCCCCTTTCCATCGGCGCGGATATCGGCGGCAGTCATATCAGTTGCGCTGCCGTGGACATGAAGAACCACACCATTATAGACCATACCCATGCATCCATTGATGTGGATAACAAGGCTGATGCATCGACCATCATCCGGAGCTGGTGCAATGCCATTCAGCAAACCCTTGAAAAAGCAGGTACCGCAATACCCGCCGGCATAGGACTTGCCATGCCCGGACCGTTTGATTATGTAAACGGGATTGCCCTGTTTGAAGGAGTGGGAAAATTCGATCACCTGAATGGTGTAAACGTGGCGGAAGAGATGCAAAAACAACTGGCCTTTCCGGACCCTGTGCCGGTCAGGTTCATGAACGATGCCACCTCCTTCGGCGTTGGTGCAGTATGGCTGGAACCGGAGCTCGCTTCCCGGAACGTACTCGCCCTTACCCTTGGTACAGGGTTCGGATCTGCATTTATCATCGATTCATTGCCCGTGATCACCGATGAACGTGTGCCGGAAATGGGGTGTGTCTACCACCTTCCCTACAGGGACGGAATCGCAGATGATACCTTCTCCACCCGCGGAATGATCAAAGCCTACAAAGAACGTACCGGGAAAACCGCCGGCGGCGTGAAGGAGATTGCAGTTCGTGCCGGGACAGATGAACAGGCGGCGGAAACCTTCAGACAATTCGGTGCCGGATTATCGGAATTCCTGGCTCCCTGGGTCGCTAAAGCAGCCATCTCCGAGATCATCATCGGCGGGAACGTCACAAGGTCCTATGACCTGTTCAGGAAACCCTTCGAACAGGGATTCCGGGACAAGGGACTGAACGTATCCGTCCGCATTTCCGGCGATACCGAACAAATGGCCATACTTGGATCGGCCCGGCTGGCAGATGATGACTATTTTACCAGGATACAACCATTATTAAAAGATATGTAGAATCATTACCGGGCGATCGCCCGGAAGATACCAGCAATCGTTCCGCTGGTCATTTGCCGACATTTGGCGGGTAATTGCTGCAATTTTAGCTGATCCGATGCCGAAACAGACCTGTAACAATTGTAGCTTTTAAAAAATTATGAACCAAGATATACCAACATGAACAAAAAAGCATTCAATCTGAAAATTGTCATTCCCGTACTCCTCTCATTCTTTGTTATGAGCTTCGTCGACCTGGTTGGAATCGGTGTCGACCGGGCTAAAGCCGACTTCCAGCTGACCGACACCATGGCGCAACTGATCCCTTCGGCCGCGTTCCTGTGGTTTTTCCTGTTGTCGGTACCCATCGGGATCCTGCAGGACAGGCTGGGCAAGAAAAGAATGCTGAATTATGGCATGGCCATCAGTGCGCTGGGAATGATCATACCCTTCATTATCTACTCCTTCCCGGTGCTCCTGTTCGGTTTTGCACTGCTTGGCATTGGAAACACCATCATCCAGGTTTCGGCGAATCCCCTGCTGGTTTCAGTGGTACCGTCCAACCGTGCCTCAAGCGCATTGAGCTTTTCGCAGTTCATCAAGTCCATCGGCTCCATGATCGGGGCACCGCTGGCAGGACTGCTTGCGGCACAGTTTGGCGACTGGAAACTGATCCTGGTGGTATTCGGGGTGATTTCACTACTGACGGTCCTCTGGCTGGGTGCGGTGAAAATTGAAGAACTGAAAAAGATCGATACGTCACCTGCAACCATGGGCTCTTCATTCAGCCTGCTGAAAAACGGCTTCATCCTCTCCATGGTGCTTTCCATTTTCCTGGTGGTGGGTATCGACGTTGGCGTGAATTCCACCTCCGGGCAATTCCTGATGAAGAAACTGGACATGGAACAGGCACTGGCAGAATCCGGCCGGAGCATTTACTTCTTTGGAAAAATGCTGGGCACCTTTGCCGGCGCCATGCTGCTTACCTGGTTTGCTTCGAGAAAATTCCTGGTATGGACCTCGTTGCTGTCGCTGATCGCAATCGTGGCACTTGTCTTCAACCCTGTCCCCGCCGGTGCCCTGGTGATCATCTTCCTCATCGGCCTGTTTGCCGCCAATATCTTTCCCCTGGTGTTTTCCATCACGGTAGAAAAATACCCGGAACGGGCCAATGAGATCTCAGGTCTGATGATGATGGCCATCTCGGGAGGGGCTGTCATACCACTGCTCACTGGCTGGCTGACTGATGTCTTCAGTATTACCATCGGGATGTTTGTGCTGGTGGCATGTGCCGTGTACATCCTCATAGCAGCAATGGCAGCACAAAAAACCTAATCCCCCTCGTCATCTGATGCCGAAGAAGACTGGAGGCTGATTTCCAGCCGTTTCATCTTGTTATAGAGGGTTTTGCGGTCGATCTTCAGGAGGCGCGCTGCCTTTGATTTGTTATTATCAACGCTCTTCAGTGTTTCGATAATCAGTTCTTTCTCTGCTTCAAGCGAGGTTTCGCGCAAGTCACTGCTGGCATTGCGGATCCCGGTGTTCAGACTCTGGTGGAGGTAAAAACTCCTGATCTCCTCGGGGAAGGCCTCTTTGGTAATTGCGCCTGATGCAGTCATTAAAACAGCACGCTTGATCACGTTCCGGAGTTCCCTGAGGTTCCCTCCCCAGGAATAATTCATCAGCAGGCTCCGGGCCTCCTGGTCAATATCAGTAATGTTCCTGTCGAGCTGCGTATTGGCTTCCTTCATGAAAAATTCCGCATATGCGATAATGTCATCCTGTCTTTCACGCAGCGGCGGAAGATGGATCATGAACTCGTTGAGCCGGTGATACAGGTCCTCACGGAAATTATTTTCCCTGACCTGACCTTTCAGATCCTCATTGCTCGCAGCGATGATCCTGACATCGATACGGGTGGCCTTTGGATCTCCCACCCTTGTCACCATCCGCTCCTGGAGGGTCCGCAGCAGTTTCACCTGTACTTCATATTCCAGGTTTCCGATCTCGTCAAGAAACAGCGTGCCACCATCGGCCTCCTGGAACACCCCGATCTTGTCTGCAACTGCCCCGGTAAATGAACCTTTGATATGCCCGAACAGCTCGCTGTTGGCGAGGGTTTTGGGTATCGCGCCACAATCGAGTGCAACGAATGGCTTGCTGCTCCGGTGACTGTTGGCATGGATGAACCTGGCAAGGAACTCCTTCCCCGATCCTGTTTCACCATCAATAATTACACTCATATCGGTAGGTGCCACGACCCTGGCAAGTTCAAGTACCCTCGCGATTTCCTGGCTGTTGCCAAAAAAGAAATCGCCATTGCTCTGAACCACCCTTGACTGTTGTTTTTCAGGATTGCTGAGCAGCTCCCTGACCAGGTGCAGGATCTCCTCCTGCTGGATGGGTTTAACCACGTAATCGTCTGCACCGCTTTTGATCAGTTTCACCGCAATATTCACATCAGCATAGGCCGTAATGATCACCACTCTGGCACCCGGATTCAGACGCCGGATGGTGTCCAGCATCCTGATCCCGTCACTGTCAGGGAGCCGGTAATCGCAAAGGACCACATCAAAGTCCTCTTCTTTCAGTACCTTTTTGGCAGAAGAAGCTGAGTAGGCCGATTTCACTTCAAATGTGTTGTCCTTCAGGTATTTCTCAAGGACATTACAAATAAATACATCGTCATCAATGATCAGTATCTTATGCATCGGTTCAACTGGCTATGATTTCCTATAAATATACTCATTTTTAAGCTGGGGCAATATTTTTTCCAGCATACCTGTCAGGTCCCGGACCAGTTCAGGCACCATTTCATGGTTGTCTGAACGAACCGTATTGTCCTCGATCTTGGCACAGGTATTGGCAATCCCGGAGAGTCCGAGAAATCTCGAGGAAGAGATGATCTTATGCGCCTGCTCCCCCAGTTCGTGCCACTCTTGCTTTTCGTGTAATTCCCTGATCCTCAGCAATACTTCTTCTGCAGCCGAAACAAACGACTTCAGGGTCTTGTTGTAAAACTGGATATCTCCCCTGGATATGTTGATCAGGTCCTTCAGATCATACGGTTTGTTTTCGTTGTAACCATTCAGTTCTGTCTTCCCTTCAAACTCTTTGTTGAATATTCCTGATGTGCGCTTCAGCTTCAGTACATTACATACTTTATTGAACAATCCCTCCTCCCGGTAGGGTTTGATCAGGTAATTGTCCATACCTGCCTCCCGGTAGGTGCGGATATCGCTTTTAATGACGTTGGCCGTCACAGCAATGAATTTCGTTTGCACGTTGGGATTCTCTGTATCAGAACGCACCTTCTTCACCACCTCCACACCACTGATACGTGGCATATGTATATCCATCAGGACCACATCATAGCGGTTGTTTTCCAGGCACTTCAACGCCTCTTCCCCATCATTTGCAACATCGTATTTCACTTTCCATCCGTCAAGTATCGTTCCGGCAAGGATCTGGTTGGTTTCGTCATCATCAGCGAGCAGCATCCGAATGCCCCTGAGCAATTCCCTGTCGGGCTCATAGAGCCGCTCCTCCTCGGGAAGGTCCTTTTTATCACCAACCTGGTAAGGGATCGTAATTCTGAATTCAGTACCTTTTCCCTCCCTGCTCGAAACATGGATCTTACCTCCCTGTAACTCAACCAGCTTCTTGACAATGGTCAGACCCAGGCCCGATCCCCCGAATTTCCTGGTCACGGATGTGTCTGCCTGCTGAAAAGGAAAGAATATCACATCCATTTCCTCCTTCTTTATTCCTACCCCGGTATCTTTTACACTGATATGCAGCAAAACCCGACCTTCCCCCTGTTCTTCAGCCTTTGCCGTCCACCTCACATACCCGAACTGGGTGAATTTAAGTGCATTGCTTACCAGGTTGATCATCACTTGCTTCAACCTTACAGGATCACCGATCAGTACTTCAGGCACCTCCTTCCTGACCTGGAAATTCATATTCAGGCTCTTTTTCTGTGCCCTGATGCGGAAAGAATTGTGAACTTCATTGAACAGATTCCTCAGATCGAAGGGGACCTCCTCCATGTAAATTCCGCCGGCCCCGAGTTTCAATAATATCAGGATCTCATTGACAATGGACAGCAGGTGTTCAGAGGATTCCTCAATCAGTTCCGTGTATTTCTGTTGCTCATCGTCCAGGCTGGTCTTCGACAACTGTTCGGCAAATCCCATGATCGAGTTGAGCGGAGTACGGATCTCATGACTCATGTTGGCCATGAACTCTGTTTTTGCAAGACTTGCACTTTCTGCATCCTCCATGGCTTGCTGAAGCTCCTGCTCCCGCTGCAACTCGTCAGACATATTGGTCATCACGGCCATACCTGCATACACCTTCCCCTTGTTGTCCCTGATAGGCAATGCATTCACCATGTAGGGATCTCCTAAATAAATAATGCTCCGCGACACCTTCTTTCCCCCGATTGCATCTTTATAAACAGGTTGCAGGATCGATACAGTCTCTTTCTCATAGATCTCCCTGAGGTGATTCCCCTCGAAATGCTCCCTGCTGAATCCATATTTTTCCATCTCCTTCCCCAGCGCCAGCAAAATTTTCATGGAGGTATCAAATACATAAACATCCGTATGGGGAATATTTGCCGCAAGGCTCTCGAAAAAACGTGCATTTTTATGCGACAACTCCTGTAATCCGGAAAGCGCCTGTTCGGCTGCTTCCCTTTTTTCAATTTCTTTCTGGCAAAAATCATCCACGAACGCTTCCAGCTCAGCAGCATTCACCTTTCCTTTCACGATGTTCTCATGGATTTTTTTAACCGAATGATACGCTCCGGCACCCTCTGCTCTCTTCTTACTCATGAATCTACGTGTTGAATGTTGAATCTTATTGGTCGCAGCAAACCGTATACCTTTTCTTACGTTTCCTGCAATTAAAATACTAATATATTGATTAACCGCTGAATATTTAAAAATTTCTTAAAACCTTTCAGGCACGCGGGTTGTGGGGCACCCCGCATCTTCTGGGGAAATATATCTACACGAAGTACATTACCTGCAAGGCATCATACTGTGGTTGTCGTTCCACATTTGCGGAACGCAGACTCCACAATCCACTACGGGGAAGCCATTACATACATCAAAAAAATTGTATTCTTAACCTTTTGATATACTGAGCATAGCAATTCATTCGCAGGATCTTCAGACAGCTGCTGAATAATTAAAGTATGGTTCTTGAGGCATTACATGTAAAATACAAATTGCATCATGAAAAAAAAGATTATTCAATTTATCAGAACAGGGGAAAACCTGGATGGCATTATCAATACTTCCCTGTCGCTGGCCGAGGCGCTGGATATGGAACTCAAACTGTTCATGGTACTGGAAACCCGCCATACATTCTTCTATCCCATGACAAGCCCGTTGAAGACAGGACTCGCGACGTACGAGTTTGAAAAAATTTGCGAAGAACGGCTGAAAGAAGAAGAAAAACGGATCGGTGAATTTGTGGACCAGAAAAACAAGTCTGGTAAAGCCCCCAAAATATCCTTTGAGATCCGGAGCGGAGCGACCGATCTGATCCTGCTGGATGTTTCTGAGGAAAACGATACCTACCTCATCGTGATCAACGAGGCCGATGAACCCGAGCTGGGTTTCATTATCAATACCTACCTGCAGATTGTTGAAAAGACCGGCTGTCCTATTCTGAAGGTGAACAAGGAATTTGAATTTGATAAGATCAAAAAGGTCCTCTATGCAACAGACTATATGGAAGAAGACGTGCCCACGCTGAAAAAACTTGCTGAAATGATCGCACCTTTCAAAGCATCGATCACGGCACTGCACATCACGGAAAGCGTGGACCTGGAGGAAAAACTGAAAAGTCATGGTTTCGAAGCCTCGATCCATGACAAGACCGGGTACGACCGGATTGAATTTGCTGTTCGTGAGGAAAAGAATGTTACCAGGGGGGTAACAGAATATGCTGTGTCTGACGATTTCGATATGATCGTCGTCCTCAAGGAGAACCGTAATTTCCTGCAGCGCCTTTTTTCAAGAAGTGATTCCAACAGGATACTTTCCAAATCTGAAATCCCGGTGATGGTATTTCACCAGGAAAGCGCCTGACCCATCACGGAAAATCGATCAAACACATTACCAATAAAAACGAAAAGAGATGGATCCAAATACAAAAATGAAGACCCATGCCAAGCTGGGGTTCAGCAGCATGGATACAGCCGATATAGTTACCACGATGAATCATCTCATTGCCAACTACCATGTTTTTTACCAGAAATTAAGGAACTATCACTGGAATGTTACAGGCCCGGATTTCTTTAACCTGCACGAACAATTTGAATTGCTGTACACGGAAGCAGTGGAGAATATCGATGCCATCGCAGAAAGGATACGTGTATTCGGTGCAGTACCCATGAGTACACTCAAGGAATACCTGGAAGTATCGGAAATACTGGAAACCCCTGGGAGCCTCTCCGCAATGGAAATGACCCGCGAGGTATTGAAAGATATGGAAACCCTGGATTCCTTTATGCTCGAAGTGGTGGATGCGGCAGGAAGTGTCGGTGATGCCGCAACCATGGATATGATGAATACCATGGTACGGGCACTGGAAAAAGAACACTGGATGCTCACGGTCTGGCTGAATGAGTCAAAAAAAGCAAAATAAAAATCAATGCGATGTTTGAAATTCAAGATCTGACAAAAGACAATGTGATCACCCAGAGGATCATGGTAAAAACAGGTTTCGGGATCCAACAGGCCAAAAAGGAAATCCGTCAATAATCTATTCCTCACTTGCCACGAAATTCACAAGCTCCCATATCTCAACACTGGCGATGCGCCTTGCCTGGCTGGTTTTTTCATCGATCTCGTCCCACGTCATGTCCGGATGAACCTTCGACAACAGGTCCTCGCCTGACATGATCTGTCCGGGACTGTCGAAACCATCCACAGAAGTGAAAATCGATTGTCCCTCCTCAAAGGGCCAATCGCGCCACAATCCCCAATGGGTGCGGAAACCTGCCTCAATGCATACTTCGTGGTAAGGACGCCAGATATCGTCCTCGATCGATACATAAGTGTTCACATCTTCCTCTTCCACATGCATGCGATTGATGACCATGTACTTTGCGCCTGAAGAGTTGCTGGCTGCCAGGATCTGGTGGGATACCTGTCTCCGGACAAGGTCCCTTGATTTTTCTGTCCTTTCATTGAGTTTATTCCATTCCTTCATGGAATATAATCCCTCTAAAACATTGGCCGGGTAGGGTTCCAGGGTGGAGGCAAAATCCACGAACCAGTCGAGGGTAATATATTCGTATGCATCTTCCGTTCCGGTATAGAGCTTGCGCCACAGTTGCCATCCTGTTTTAATACCCTCATCGATGGTTTTCCGGTGAACCTCCTTCCATTGCTGTTCGACATCCAGGTATTCCTGTTCCATACCTGGTTTTACCTTCATGTAGTTGGCGATCACCACTACATCCTGGGAAAACGAATTGGTAGCAACTGCCAACAAGACAGTCAATCCTGAAATGCTGATCAAATGTTTCATCTTCTGGCTGGTATTGGTTATTGACGAACAAATTACTGAATAAACCATTCCAAATCCAGAAATCGGTGATGTTTAACAATCATAGTTTACCCTGGTCATGGTCGCTGCTGAATAACTCACGGGCCAGGTTGACCTGCTCCAGGTCACCCATGAGGTACAGCACATCTTCACTTTCAATCTTTGTTCCCGGGCCCGGGTGTTCCAAAACATCTTCACCCCGCCTGATGGCCAGCAGCGTGGAGCCGGTCTTACTCCGGATCTCCAGTTCGCGGATCGTTTTCCCGATTGCGCCGGATCCGGGTTCTGTGGTTACGGCAGAAATATTGATCGTGGTGAGGTCGTCCAGCAGGGAAGGCATGTTCACCTTGTCCTTTTCCGTGAATTCTCCCAGGTGGCTGTTCCTGATATAGGTAAGCATCCTGTTGATATCCCTTGAAGAATATAGCTTTTCTAGCAGGACCCTGTTAAAGAGGTCGATTGCAATCTCAAGTTTTTCCGGCAATACCTGGTCGGCCCCCAGCTTATACAATTGTCCCACGTTCTGCATTTCCTTCGCACGTGCCAGGATGCGTACATGTTTATTCAGGTTTCTCACCTTCTCAATGATGGCCATGGAAGGAATGATATTCCCCACCGAAATAACCACCACGTCGGCTTTGTCCACGTTCGCATTCAGAAGGATCGGTTCATTCACGGCATCACCATAGATCACTTTGTCGCCCTGTTCCATTTTTTCACGTGCCAGAGAGGGATTGAAAATGATTGAAATATGCGGCAGGTCGAAATGCTTGGCCATCAGCGAAAGTTTCATGGCACTTGCATCTTTCCCGATGATGACCAGGTGATTTTTCATTTCGGGAATCGCGACCTGCTTCAGGGGAAACAACCCCTCCACCAGCACCTTCGGCAGCGGCAGCTTCAGGAACAGTCCGGCCAGAGGGCGCGACAGTTTCATCATGAAGGGCGTCAGGGCCATCGTGATCACCGCCACCGCAAGGAACAGCTGGTAATAAAATAAGGGGATGATTTCCGTGCTGTGCCCGATCTTAGCCAGGATAAAGGAAAACTCACCTACCTGCGCCAGGGCCAGGCCAACGATCACCGTGCCCCTGAAGGTGTGACCAAGAATAAAACCCACACCCCCGGCTATGATGGTCTTTAAGGTGATCACCAGGGTAACCGTCAGCAGGATCAGTGCAGAATTCTGAAGGACGAACTGGACATCCAGCAGCATTCCTATCGACACGAAAAAGAAGCTGGTAAAGGTATCCTTGAACGGAAGCAGGTTGGCAAAAGCATTGTGGCTGTATTCCGATTCTGAAAGCATCAAACCGGCCAGGAATGCCCCGAATGCAATTGACATACCCAGAGAGGAAGTAAGCAATGCGATGGAAAAGCAGATAAGGAAAATACTCATCATGAACAGTTCCTGGTTCTTCGCAAGCGCGATCTGGTGCAGCAACTTCGGAATGATCCATTTATTCCCCGCATACACCAGTGCAATGATAAAGACCGTTTTTACGCCCAGTAATAGTAATTCCCTGGAAAGATTGACCGTTGCCTCCGATAAGATATTGGTGAAAAGCAGCAAGGGTACCAGCAGGATATCCTGGAAGATCAGGATTCCCAGCACCGTCCTGCCATAATTGGAAGTAAGCTCCGATCGCTCCTGCAGCAGTTTCAACACCAGGGCGGAGCTGCTGAGGGCAACCAGGAAACCGATAAAAACGCCCGACTGCCAGGAAAGCTCGTAAAACGTTGAGAGCAGGTAGAACACCAGGGCCGTGATAAACACCTGCAGGAATCCTCCCGCGAAAACAATTCTCCTGATCCGCAGCAGGTGCTTGAGGGAAAATTCCATCCCGATGGTAAAGAGCAGCAGGGCCACCCCGATTTCTGCCAGCAGCTCAATCTGGTGCTCACCCTCCACCAGTCCCAGCAAGTGCGGCCCTGCCACGATCCCTGTCAGCAGGTACCCCACCGCCGTTGGCACCTTCAGTCGTGTAAACAAAAGGTTTACTCCCGTCGACAGGGCAAAAATAATGACGATATCCTTCAGAATCCCAAGTTCCATGTTTCCAGGGTTCAATCCTTTTAAAAATCACAACCTCCTAAAAATATACATTTTGAAGATAGCATGCAGGATTTGCATGCAACTTTCCCGGAAATATTTATATGGGCTGTTCACCCTTCCAGGAGCCCCCTGGACTGTATCGGCTGCATGAAAATTGAGTACACTTCATGTGCATTCCGGCGAAACCGACGCACCACTGCTGCATCCTATTCAAATTCCTCAGCCTCTTCCCTTCTGTTCCACACGGTGAGCAGGGCATACACAGAGAAATCCGGTTTGATGCTGTATCCATAGCCCCCGCCCGTTCCCAGCATCTTAAAGAAGGAGACCCTTTTCTCTCCCTTCAGCTGCATGGGCACAAATGCCATTCGCGACATCGCCCAATGGTATTTCCTGCGATGAAATCGGAAAAAACTGAGTACGACCGTCTGTTCACCCGAAGAATCCATAAATATATTTTAATTCAATATTTTTTATTCCGGCCTTCCAGATGGCCGCTGCATTCTGCAAACATCTGTATTCGCTGTTTGGGACAACTGAATGCTTTTCTTTTTTATATACCTGAATTCAGCGCATATAATTGCATCTGTACGCTCTGCTTATTATATCAGAATTCAGCTCCGTTGCCTGCACAGGAATTTCGCTGTAAAATATTTCATTCCTGCTGATTCATCAGAACAATGTGTACCAAATTTGCATTCATTTTTGATAAACATGCGCCTTTCAGAAGAGAAGACCATTTCCGGACCGTTGAAATCATGCTGGATAAAACTATACCTTCATGATCGGTAACGTAATGCTGAAACCCATTGATTGATCAGCCAGATGATCACGCCTCACACGTATTGTCCCAGCTCCATCCACCGTTGCATCTTTTCGTCGATGAGCCGGACAAGCTCAGCGATCCGCTCCGACTTCCTGTGCAGGAGATCATAATCATCGCTGCCGGCGTTCATATCTTCCTCCAGGGCAGACTTTTCCTGTTCGAGGGCCTCTATTTCCGGCTCCAGTTGTTCATATTCCAGCTTCTCCTTGTAGGTCAGCCTGGTCTTCTTCGCGCCCGTTCCATGCTTCCCCGTCGCACCCGGTATGCTGCCGGAATCTTTATCCCTGCTGTGTGTACCTCCGGTCATTTCTGCGGAATCGCTATTTTTCGCAGCCTGGCCACCGGATTTCCTTACCTGACCACCATTTTTCATTTCCGGGTCACTGGTCTTCGCACCAGGTCTGCTGCTTTTTCCATTGCGTTTTGAAGTACCGTCTGACAGCACATCCATCTCTCCCGCTGCAATCAATCGCCGGTAATCTGAATAGGTCCCGTAATGGTCCCTGATGACACCCTCCCCTTCAAATACAAACAGGTGATCGGTGAGTTTATCCAGGAAATACCGGTCGTGTGAAACAATCACCAGGCACCCTTCGTACCCCAGCAGGAATTCTTCCAGTTTGTTCAATGCAAAGAGGTCCAGATCATTGGTGGGTTCATCCAGGATGAGGAAATTGGGATTCCTGATCAGCACCGTAAGCAAATGCAGCCTCCGCAATTCCCCGCCACTGAGCTTGGAAATCATCTTGTACTGCGCCTCAGGCGGGAACAGGAAATGCTCGAGGAACTGCGATGCCGAGATGGTTTTCCCATTCTTCAGCTCGACAATCTCGGCGATCTCTTTCACTGCATCGATCACCCGCTGGGCGGGTTTCCACCCGGGATGCATCTGTCGGTAATAACCTGTTACCAGGGTTTCCCCGGTTTCAACAACGCCCAGGTCCGGCTGCTCTGCCCCGCTGATCACGTTCAGGAAGGTTGTCTTGCCGGTACCGTTCCGCCCGATGATCCCCAGCCGCTCGCCTTTGGCAAACTTGTAGCTGAAATCATCGATAAGCGTCAGCCCGTCATAATGTTTACTGATATGTTTCAGCTCCCTGATCTTTCCTCCCAGCCGCGGGATCTTCACCTGGAGCCGCAGCTCACCCTCATCGGTCCCGGCACTTGCTTTTTCTTTGATGCCCTGGAAAGCATCAATCCGCGCCTTCGATTTCCCGGTCCGTGCCTTGGGCATTCTCCTGAGCCATTCAAGCTCTTTTTTCATCAGCTGACCGGCCTTGTCAGTTTCCGTCTGCCGCTGCAACTCCCGCTCCGCCCGCTTTTCAAGGAAGTACTCGTAATTTCCATTGTACTGGGACAATTGTCCCCTGTCCAGCTCCAGGATCCTGTTGCATACCCGGTCGAGAAAATACCGGTCGTGGGTCACCATCAGCAGGGTCAACTGGGTACGTGACAGGTATTTTTCCAGCCATTCGATCATGTCCGTATCCAGGTGGTTGGTTGGTTCATCAAGGATCAGGAAGTCCGGTTCATCCAGCAGCACCATGGCCAGTGCGAGCCGCTTCTTTTCACCGCCCGAAAGACTGGAAACCTGCTGCGAAGTATCGGTGATCCTGAACAGGTCGAGCAATTGCTTCAGGCGCCGGTCATAGTCCCATCCCTGTACATGGTCCATTTCACCCGTGGCCGCTTCAAGCAATTGCATGGCCTCGGGGGAATGTGTCCGCGTGCTCTCCGCAACGGCCTTTTCATAATTCCTGATCACCGATATCACCGGGGTATTTGCCGAAAGGATCAATGCATCAATGGTCAGGGCATCCTCAAGTTCCGGCAGTTGCTCAAGGAAGGCAACCTTGATCCCGTTACGGAATGTATATTCACCCGTATCCTGCTGCTCCTTTCCGCCCAGTATCCTGAGCAAGGTGGTTTTCCCGGTCCCGTTACGCGCAATCAACGCCGTCCGGTCACCCTTCGACAACCCAAATGTAAGTCCGCTGAACAGGACCTGTTCACCGAAGGATTTGGATATATTCTCTGCAGAAAGGTAATTCATAATATGGGCAGTATCAGGGGGCGAAGGTACTAAAAAGGAAGACTACAACCTGCAGGATTGCAGATTGGGAAAAAAAGAACCTGAACTGGGGAAAATATTCCCGTTTCCAAATGTGACCTAAACAATTAAAGCCCCTGGGATGTAGCATTCAAGGGGATTCCTGTTGCAGATGTTTTTTTGGCATGAAGTTTTAGGTAAAGTACTAAATCCATGATCCATATTACGTCAGAATTTAAAAGGACAGATTTAATTTACCGGCACAGGTTGTAGAAGAAATGAAATGAAAGCAAATACATTACTACTCAGGATTGTCCTGTTGCTGTTGATCCCCATTCTGTTTTTATATGGGATCATTACAGCAAAGGAATTCCTTTTTCCGCTTTTCCTGGCGCTCCTTTTTGCGTACCTGCTCTACCCGATTGTCAATTTCCTTGACAACAAAGGGTTCCCCAGGGCCATTTCCATTCTGCTTTCAATATTGCTTGCATTGTCGGTGATAGGCGGGATTATCCTCGTTTTTTATAGCCAGTTGAACCTGCTGCTGGAAGATTATGATGCGATTAAGCAACAGGCTACGGAAAATATTGAGGCCTTTGAGCGGACCATCATTGACACATTTGGTTTAAAGGGCAACCGGATTGACGGATTCCTGGAAGCGCAGGTGGATACATTCTTTTCATCAGAAGGACGCGGCATCAACCGGCTGTTTTCAGCAACAACAGGAACAATTTCAAAATTATTTTTATTGCCAGTGTACGTATTTTTGTTTCTCTTTTTCAGAACAAAATTTGCCAAGTTCATCCTGAAGGTGGTCAATGAAAATAAACGATCGGAAGCGGTAAATACGCTCCGTGATATTTCCACAGTTGCAGCACGGTACATGGGGGGCGTGACGATTGTGGTGCTGATCCTGTGCGTACTCAATTCAACAGGTCTCTCCATTATTGGGGTGGAATATGCCATCCTCCTTGGGATTACATCCGCCTTTTTCAACTTCATTCCATATTTCGGGACCCTCATGGGGGGGGCGGTTCCGTTGCTTTTTGTACTCCTCAGCTCAGAGCAGCCCCTGGCCACCGGGATCCAGGTAGTTATCCTGTTCATTATTGTACAGGTAACTGAAAACAATATCCTTACACCCATGATTGTAGGCGGTAATGTCAATATCAACCCATTCTTTGTGATTGTTGGATTGGTGGCGGGTGCGATGGTATGGGGGATCGCAGGAATGGTCGTTGTCATCCCCATGCTTGCAATGGCCCGGATCATTATGAGTAATAGTAAAAAGGTTCATCCATTTGCATATTTACTGGGACCAAGACGATCAAGCAGGACTTCCATTGTGAAGCGTCTGAAGGGTGTTTTTTCACAAAAGAAGAACGGGTGATACCTGAGACTTTTTTCCACACAATCCGCAATACGGGTAATTTTTCCCCCACAATTTCATGCGCAAAACCCCGAAAATGTGCTGGCAGGATATTTGGACATGGTGGGACAGTTGAATTAAAAAAACAGAAACTATGTCAGAAAAATCAAGCAGTAATGCAGGAACCGCCATTATCAGTTTTCTAACAGGAGCAGCCGCAGGTGCAGTTGCCGGGGTGCTTTTTGCACCGGACAAAGGATCGAAGACCAGGGAAAAGATTGCTGAGAAGTCCAGGCAGGTTCGTGACGATATGAACGAGGATGTCAATAAAAAGGTGGATGATCTGAAAACCCATATCACTGATTTTGTGGACGAAATGAAAAACAAAATCAACGACCTGGAAAAGGACATGAAAGCCAGGGCCGAAGAAGCCAAAAACAGCGCTGCCAGCAAAGTTGAGAAAAAGGCCAGGGAAGCACAGAGCTAAAGGGTCAGAGACAGAGGAGCGGGGCGAAAGGCACGGCGGTAAAAAACACATGAAATTGTTTACCGCCAACAGCCTTCCAACCGGAAATTTCAATGCATCATAATACCATCTTTATGGCAAAAGACACTTCACTTCAGGAGAATTTCTCCGAACTACAGGAGGCGTTCAACAGTTATGTAAACGCCAGGATTAATTATTGGAAAATAACACTGATTGAGAAAGTTGCCAGGGCAGGAACGTATTTGTTCACAACCTTCCTGGTGCTGGCCGCAGCAACATTTATTTACCTTTTGCTATCTCTTGCATTCAGTTTCTGGTTCGCCGAGCACCATGGCTCACTTGTAAACGGGTTGCTCATCGCGGCAGGTGTGTATGCATTGATCGTATTCATAATTGTTCTCTTCAGGAAAAATATCTTTGCCAACAGTATAGTAAAGAACATTGCAGATATTATTTACGAAGAGGAGGATAAAAAGACTTGAAAAATATGAAGTATATCAGGATCAGGTCAATGCAGGATATAAAACTGGCCAAGGAAATATACAGGTACGAGGCAAAGGTGCACAACCAGGCGTTAAATGCCGGGTTATTCCGGCTCCGGAGCTCTTTCCGGGACACCATGGAAAACACACTGCGTGTTGCTTTCGAGAATGCACTCATATTTGGCATCAAAAAACTTGCCAGCAGGAAATAAACCGGTTACATGATGGTTCCTGCCTGATGGACTGTTAAATTAAAAATTTTAAAACCGAAAAACGATGAATGAATTACAAATTAAAGGACGCTGGAACGAGATCAAGGGAAACCTGAAGCAAAAATATGGTAACCTGACCGACGATGATCTGACGTTTGCCGAAGGAAAAGAAGATGAGTTGCTGGGAAGACTGCAACAAAAAACCGGCAAAACAAAAGAACAATTGATTGATGAGATCAACAAACTTTAGATCCCGGGCAGGGTTGTTTCAGGGATTAGAAATATATCCGGGAGCAATCCACCTGTTTATTTGAATCATCACGACAAGCAACAACATTCAGCAGATTACTGCCGGATCATCATATTCAGATTCCGGTGACCTGAATATGTAGCTTGAACGAACGACTTGTGTATCAGATCTTATCGCGGAACCTGCCCGGGTCCCGCGATTTTTTTGTGCTTCCTTCGCACATATCCATCATTTATCACGGAAACGCAACCGATATATGACGGTGTATTGAAGCCATCCTCCCATTTTGAGACGATAACGTTCTTTTTTGGGACGATAGCGTTTGATTTTGCGGTTTGGATTGTCGTAACTTGCTTGTAATTAAATCCCGACAAATCATGAAACCAATTTATTCAATTATCGTATTCCTGTGTTGCTTCGCTCTCCAAAACAGTGCCCAGACATTCTATTTGGACGAAAACGGTATAACAATCAAATGCGAAAACTGCCAACCCGGAGATACCGGAACGGTGAATGGTATCCTCTATGAAGCTGTGGACAGATCATTACTGGAACAAAGAAGGGATGAAGGTGCTGACTTAACAATACTGTGTACTTCACTGGTGACAGACATGGGTATGCTGTTCCTCGGAATGACAGAATTTAATCAGGACATAGGTTCCTGGGATGTCAGTAATGTAGTTGACATGTCCTATATGTTTCATAACGCCGAAATATTCAACCAGGATATCGGGGACTGGGATGTAAGTAATGTAACCACCATGTTTCAAATGTTTTCATACAATTCTGCTTTTAACCAGGATATTGGCGACTGGGATGTGAGCAGTGTAACAGATATTACATTGATGTTTCAACGAAACACAGCTTTTGATCAGGACATCGGGGATTGGGATGTGAGTAATGTTACAAGGATGGCAGACATGTTTGTAGGTGCAACTTCCTTTAATCAGGATATCGGATCATGGTATATTAAAAGCGTAGTGGATATGGATTCTATGTTTTTTAAAGCTGCATCATTCAACCAGGATATCAGCTCCTGGGATGTTAGTGATATAGAGGAAATGGACTATATGTTTTATGGTGCCAGGTCGTTCAATAAGGATCTTTCCGGTTGGTGTGTTCAGAATATTACCAGTGAACCGAAGGCTTTTGCAACCAATTGTCCGCTACAAGCAGAATTCTACCCCGTCTGGGGAACCTGTCCTGAAATGGATACAACCACCACTGATACGATCTCCACTTTAGTACATAACCTCTCTAAAGCACAATTTGATTTGTATCCTAATCCGACCAATACCTGCATCAACCTCGACCTTAAAAAATCAATCCGGGGCATCATAGAAATACATCGCCTTAATGGCCAAATCATTTACAGAAGACCCATAACCTCCACCACACAGCAGATCGACATAGGCAGATATGCAAAAGGCATCTATTTTGTAACAATAAGATCCGATGCCTGGGTGGGGTCGGAGAAGTTGGTGAAGTATTAATTGTATTTATATTTACAAAATACAATTATTATAGAAATGTGTGTTTCGGAAACAGTTGTTTCGGAAATGGGCATTTTTTTAGCGCAAAAACATAAGTTAAATGTTTGGCACCAGGATCAGACTTCAAAGCTGACACAATTTTTCGTTTGGTCTGAATCTGGTCTGAATGATATCAATAACTGGGCAAATTTTTATGGAGAGTTAGTATTAGTCACAATTTGTAAGTTACCTTTTATGAACTACCACCACCTCTGTAACCCACTGTATATCAATAAATAAAGCCACCCTTTCGAGTGGCTCTTTTCTGTCGGGGTAGCAGGATTCGAACCTGCGACCCCCTGCTCCCAAAGCAGGTGCGCTAACCGGACTGCGCTATACCCCGTTTAATTTGTTGCTTGCGATTACGAATCACTTTCATAATTCGCGGTGCAAATGTATAAAATTTTAACCTAATCCCATCTGTTTAGACAGAAAACATAACGATCCTGCAAATATCCTGATTGTACCCTTTGATCACTCCGAAGTAAAGAAGACCGGGTTAACAGCAACCATCACCCAGGCCCAGTTGTGCAAAGCCTCCCGGTCGCCCCCCTTCAGTATCTCCATCGACTCCCCGGCAAACAAATGCGAGTAACCCACGTTGAGCTTCACCCCATCACCCAGGTTCCATCCTGCTCCCAGGTCCGCTTCTGTGCCCAGGTAACTCCCGGCCGCGGGTGCAACTTCAGCTGCTGCATGAAACAGGTGCACGGCGCCGTTCAGCATCGTCCTTCCAACCTGCATGTTACCTTTGAGATACAGATCGCTCAGACCCACGGAATTCATATGGTTCCCTACATAAAAATAATCCATGTGCCCGTTAAATTTGTGATTGGTGCCGTAAAATGGCGTAAACGACCGGTTGGTACCGGTCTCGTCATAAGCGGTGCCTGAAATAAGTTCATACCCCAGCACAACATCTATTTCCTCCAACCCGAGATGCCCTTCTCCATTGACATACCAGGCGCGTTTCCTTATTTCGTTCCCGTCCCTGCCACCCTGGAAGTAGGTGGAGAAAATCACGCTCAGTTGTTCATCGACGTTGGCTTCCACATAAGTTCCGATGGTCTGACTGAAGCTGATGCCCTGGCGCGTCATCCGCCCCTGTAAATTGGTCTGCCGTACCACCGGAACACCATTGTTCAGAAACAACAGGCTTATATCAAACTGTTCAAAACTGTTGGTCATCCATACAAACTGCATGGTTTTATAGGCATCCGGACCAGTGTAAAAATTGTTGGTACGTACCGAATTCTCATGGTAGGCCACACCGGCATGCAGCTTCAGTTCCCCCTCATATTTAAACAGCAACAGATCATGTGACCGGGCCTGCTGGGCCCACCCGACGTTGCCAAATATGCGGTGATTGTCATACACCAACTCCTGCCGTCCTGCCTTAAATGCCCATCCTCCTTCAAATGCATATTCAATCCATGCCTGGTGCACCGAAGTGGCAAAATCTTCATTCGATACGAGCTGCGCCTGGCTTCCCCATAACCTTACATCCTGCAACACCAGCCCGGTTGTAAGGCGCTCACCTGTATAATCGAAATTGAGACGGGTGCGCTGACTCACAAATATGGACGGGCGCTGACCCACATCGGCAAGCGAACCATACCCATGACTGTATTCTGAACGCGGCCTGAATTCACCGCCCAGTGTAAACTGGGCCGATGACTCTACGAAAAAACCGCACATTCCAAACAGAAATACGATACAATACAGGTGTCCGCTACGTTTCAGAGTTCCATGCTTTGACATAACCGGTATCTTTTTATAGTTAAAAACAGCTGTTGGTATTTCCCGGGGTCGCTGCCTGTTGTTACGCTCTCTCTCAATTCTTCATCACCACCTCGTACCCGGCTTCCCGCGCATTTGCCACCTCCATCCACTCTACAATCACCTCATCAAGAAACACCTCTTTTTCGCTGTTCAATTCCTCCATATCCAGTCCAATGAATGACTGCGCTTTTTCCTTTGTGGAAATGTCCGGATAAGGAACCTGTTCATTGTGTCCAAGCCCGGCAAGTACCCGCGCCAGATCCAGCCTGGCTTCCTGGGCAAGCGTAATACCGGTTGATATGACCCTCCCGATCTCCACAGGCGAATGAAAGGATCCACCATGACTTGCAGCAGCATAATCCCATCGCCATTGCGCATGCCGGATGTGTGTCAACGCCTCCTCCATGTCAGCCTCATCTGCGCCCAGCTCCCACGCCTTAGCCGCCTCAACGTGCGCACGCACCAGCAACTCTTCCAGCTTGTTCCTGTTCTCAATGATCTTGTCCTGGCGGTTGTATACATCCCGCATCAGGGTGCGGGTTTCCTCCCTGTGACAAACCTGGCATGAACTGGCTACATTGTTGAGCGGACTCTGGATATGGTGATCCGTATATTTCAACCCGCCCTCACTGATATAGGGCATATGACAATCGGCACAAGATACACCGCGCTCCGCATGGATCCCTGTCATGAATGTCTCATATCCCGGATGTTGCGCTTTGAGCATGGGGGCACGACTCATGGAATGAGTCCAGTCGGAAAATCCCAGCTCGTCATAATATGCCTCCATCTCTTCTGCCGAGAACCCATTGTCCCACGGAAAAACCAGGTACTGCGATCCCTCCACTATATTCTTGTTGAAATAATACTCCACATGGCATTGGGCACACACCAGTGAACGCATCTCCTGGTGTGAGGCTTTTGTGATATCCTTTCCCATCCGGTTAAACGCCTCAATGAGTGCAGGCCGTGAAACCCGCAGGTTCATCGTCTCTGCATTATGACAATCGGCACAGCCGATGGGATTGACGATCTCATGACCTTTTTCTTCCCAGGTTCCCTCATAAAATGCGGCCACCCCAGCCTGGAAATCTCCCTTCTCCTCAATGAGCTGATTCATCAGGCGCGGCACATCCGGACTCTTGCATGTCCAACAGGTATTGGGCATGGGACTCTTTTTCCCATCTACCGGGGCTCCTGTACGAAGTGTATTGTGCATATCATCAATGGCATAATAATGTCCCCTGCCCTGGTTATAATCCTTCGAAAAGCCATAGCCTGCCCAAAGCACCACCAGGCGCGGATCCTCTTCCAGCATATCACGCATCTGCGCACCATTGTATTTCGATCTGAACATCGTGTCGGCAGTTTGCAGGTAGGATTGGTATTCCCGCGGGAAATTCTGTCCCCAGATTTCATTCCTGGGTTCAAATTGTGAGTGTTCGACCTGGGGGGTGTAGGCAAACACAGCCTCGGCCCGCCGTTCCATAATAGAGGAGGCAAGCAGCCCGAGTAAGAACACGATCACAACCGTGAGCAGGAAGAGCAGCCAGCCAAACCAGCGATGTTCTTTTACCAGTGTCTGAATAGATTTCATAGTCAGTTGGTTTTATTATTTCGTTAATTCTTTCAGCCAATCGGGTACCGGGCTGGGCGGTAACGGAACCCGGGCATTCGGTGTGCTCGAAAGCGAATTGACCCTTCCGTGTGGTACTTCCCTATGACATTCCGTGCAGTTTCGTTCCATCCTGTAATGATGGAATGCTTCGGTTTTTATTAATAATTTGCTGTCCGTAACCAGCGTCGAATGACACCGGATGCAGTTATTATGCACCACCTCTCTGCCTTCCTCCTTGATGAATATCACCTGGGGCTCGTTCCTGAGGGTAAAAACCGTTGCGTGCCGTAAGCCGTCCTTCGCCTTGAAAAAATATTTGTTCACCGCATTGTTGTGTGGCACATGACAATCGTTGCAATGGGCATTCTCCCTGTGTGAACTGTGCGACCAGGTGGCGTACTGGGGTGTCATGATATGACAATTCACGCAGGTTTCGGGACGGTCGGAAAGATAGGACGGTGCATTGGAGAGCTTAAAAACATACAAGGCCAGACCGAAGAGAATTCCCGTTACAAGCAACACCGGGATTTGCCATTTATCAGGTGGAGCAAGCTTCTTTACCCAGCCAGGTACAATCTTCATAGGTTGCTGCAGTTTTCAGGTGAATGATAAAAAACTAATATATTAAATTTCACGTAACAATGTTGTAACAATTGTTACAAAACATACATATACGGGACCATATCGTGTTTCAACTCCTGCTGCCAGGAGCCGGAAAAAATACATGCCTGTATCCTGATCATTTTCCTGAAAAATTACAGGTCTGCTAACCGAAACTGAACCATCTCCCATTTTTTTCGTTTTACTTATGTTTTACCCGTACCAAGCTGTTGAAACCAAACTGCATTTCATATGAGCAACTACCACATCAAGCACCTCGAGGAGTATTTCCAGGTGTACCGCAAATCCATCACCGAACCTGAGAATTTCTGGGAAGAGATCGCCGAGGAACACTTTCTCTGGCACAAACGCTGGGACAAGGTCCTGGAATGGGATTTTGAAAAACCCGAGGTGAAATGGTTCCAGGGCGCCAGGCTGAATGTGGCCGAGAACTGCCTCGACCGGCACCTGCGCACCAAGGGAGAAAAAAACGCGATCATCTTCGAACCCAATAACCCGGACGAGGAGACCGAATACATCACCTACCACCAGCTGCACGACCGGGTGTGCCGCTTCGCCAACGTTCTCAAGGAGGAAGGGATCGAAAAAGGGGACCGCGTCTGCATCTACATGCCCATGATCCCCGACCTGGCAGTTTCCCTGCTGGCCTGTGCCCGCATCGGCGCCGTGCATTCCGTGGTTTTCGCGGGCTTTTCAGCCACTGCACTGGCTACGCGAATCAATGACAGTTCCTGCAAGCTGGTGATCACCGCCGATGGCTCCTACAGGGGCGCCAAAACGCTTGACCTGAAGAGCATCGTCGACGAGGCCCTGGAAAAAACCCCATGCGTGGAGACCGTGCTGGTAGCCAAACGTACCCACAATGAGATCAATATGAAAGAGGGACGCGACAAGTGGCTGCAGCCGCTGCTCGACAAATCCCACACCCACTGCAGCCTGGAAATCGTCGAGGCAGAAGACCCGCTTTTCATCCTCTACACCTCCGGATCCACAGGCATGCCCAAGGGAATGGTGCACACCAATGCCGGCTACATGGTCTACACGGCTTTCACCTTTAAAAACATTTTCCAGTACAATGAAGATGATGTCTACTGGTGTACCGCCGACATTGGCTGGATCACAGGGCACAGCTATATCGTATATGGGCCCCTGCTGAATGGCGCTACCTCGGTCATGTTCGAGGGTGTCCCCAACCATCCCCACTACGGCAGGTTCTGGGAAATCGTGGAAAAACACAAGGTCAACCAGTTCTACACCGCCCCAACCGTGATAAGGGCACTGGCCAAGCAGGACCTGGAACATGTTGAAAACCACGACCTCTCATCGCTGAAGGTACTTGGTACGGTCGGCGAACCGATCAACGAGGATGCCTGGCACTGGTACAACGACAATATCGGGAAAAAGAAAAGCCCCATTGTCGATACCTGGTGGCAGACGGAGACGGGCGGGATCATGATCTCCCCCATCCCCTTCACCACACCCACGAAACCCACCTATGCCACACTTCCGCTGCCCGGTGTACAACCGGTTTTGCTCGATGATGAAAGCAATCCGATCACCGGGAACCAGGTGAACGGGAACCTCTGCATCAAATTCCCCTGGCCGGCAGTTGCACGCACTATCTGGGGCAACCATGAACGGTTCAGGGAGACCTATTTCGACCGGTTCAAAGACCATTACTTCACCGGCGACGGTGCCTTCAGGGATGAAGTGGGCTATTACCGCATCACCGGGCGTGTGGATGATGTGATCATCGTCTCCGGACACAACCTCGGGACCGCCCCCATCGAGGATGCCATCAATGAACACCCCTCTGTGATCGAATCAGCCATCGTCGGCTTCCCCCACGAGATCAAGGGCAATGCCCTGTATGGATTTGTGATCCTGAAGAATGTGGGCGAATGGCGGGTGCACGACAATGTGCGCAAAGAGATCAACCAGATCATCACCGAACATATCGGACCCATTGCCAAACTCGACAAGATCCAGTTCACAAGCGGACTTCCGAAAACACGATCAGGGAAGATCATGCGAAGGATCCTGCGCAAAGTGGCCGCCAACGATGTCTCCGACCTGGGCGATACCAGCACATTGCTCAATCCTGAGGTCGTGGATGAAATAATTGAAAACGCTATCAAATAAAACTACCTGAACCACCTACATACATTTTTGAAAGCTGAAGTGGTAGACGAGATCATAGAGAATGCAATCAAATAAACACACCTTGTAGAGACCGTATGCATTTCTCAACCCGAAATTGGTATACGAGTGCATATTGAATACGATCCGATAATGGACCCAAGAGCCTGCTGTTTGCCTTACTTTATTACAAATTTTATTGTATGTTGCATTGACTATATGACAATAATTGGGTATTCATGCTGAAATGCGATCTGCTATTTCCCGGTGTAAGGCACTCCTTCCCGAATCCAGTCAGCCTCCTCCTCCCCTTTCAGGTAATGGTCGAGGTATTGCCTGAACTTAATCGTATAATCCAGCTTGTTTGCATACTTTTTCAGGTGGTGCGGCTCGCCCCGGTATTGCAGGAAGATGCAATCCTTCTCCAGTCTCCGCATGGCCAGGTACAGCTCAATGCCCTGGTACCAGGGGACCGCCTCATCCTCATCCCCGAACTGGATCAGCAACGGGGTCTCGATCCTGTCGGCAAAAAAGACCGGCGAGTTCTCGATATACTTGTCGCGCATTTCCCACAAGCTGCCACCGATTCGGCTCTGTGATTTTTCATACTGAAACTGGCGTGCCAGGCCCGTGCCCCAGCGTATGCCAATATATGCCGAGGTCATGTTCGAAACCGGTGCCCCGGCAATGGCACATGCAAACAGGTTGGTCTGCGTAATCACAAAGGCCGTCTGGTAGCCACTCCAGGAATGGCCGTGTAAACCAACTGCTTCGGGATCAGCAATGCCCATATCTATAAGCTTCTGCACACCAGGTACAAGGCACTTTGTTGCCGAATACCCCGGGGTTCCGATATCAAAACGGATGTCGGGCAGAAACACCGCATAATCGTTGCTCGCATAGTACGGAAAATTGGGCCTGTGGTTGATCTCCATGTGCGGAAAATCATACAACCGGTCGGTAAAAAACCTGTAATAATAGACCAGCACCGGGTACCTTTTCCCCGGCACATAGTTCCCCGGCTTAATAAGTATCCCCTGGATCGGCCTGCCATCCATGGAATGCCATTCCACCAATTCCGAATCACCCCACGCTAAACCTTTGGTCTGCTCCGCCAGTCCAGAAACTTTCACCGGCTTGCGAAAGTCTGCTGCAACAACCTGCAAATCCGGGAAATCCCTGTAGGTCTCCCGGGTGAACAGCAACCGGTCGGCATCCCTCGCCTTGGCCAGTACCGTATATTTCGCCCGGTCCTCCAGCAGCTTCGTCACGCCCGGATTCCCAATCTCCATCGCATAAACCGCGGTATGTTTCTGCATATCGTGGTAGGCTGAAAGCAATACCCGCTCCCCGCTCCGGTACCACTTCCGCTCAGGGTCCAGGTTCCTGATCCGGAATACATATTTCTCGCTCCGGCCCCTGCCATCGGTCAGACACACAGGTGCATCCCCATTCGTCGGGAACATCCAGGTATCGTATTTTTCATAGATCAGCACCGCGGCCGACCGGTCCACCCACCCGGCCACACCGTAACCTGGCCGGTCCCCCGGGTAATCCCAGTCCTCGTTGTAGAACGGTACTTCCATGCCGTCTGTAAGAGAAGCCTTAGCCCCGGTAGCTGCCGATACCAGGTACCAGTGATCATGCTTGTAGTATACCAGGTACCGGCCATCCGGTGAGCTGCTCACGCTATGCTCAACCTCCCTTTCCACGAGCTTGCGTGTGCCGGCTTCCATGTTTACTATATAAACATCATTGCAGGACCCGTCCCATGTCCTCCGCTTCCGGTAGGGTACATTCGAATAACCCACCGTATAGATATCGGAGTGTCCGATATGAACCCTGGGCATCTCCGGTGTGGCAAGCTGAACGAACTGGCTGTTCCGCACGTGAAAAACACCCGTATAGGTGCGGTCCTTTTCATTTTTCCATTGTTTCTTCTGGTGGGTGTTGATATAGGGATCATCCCAGTGCCATACATCCACTTCCCGCTTTTCCAGGATCTCCCGGGTATCGAACAGGTCGGTGATCGTATCTTTCTCTTCCGGATCCGGCCATACAATCTCCTCCTCCGGTTTGGTGCCCAGGTATATATGCATTCCATCATCCGACCACTTCAGCCGGTTTGCGTGCCAGATCTTCCAGCCCTCATCCAGGTCCTCGTCGGAAAGCAGTTCTTCCACCTCCCCGATATACTTCCGCCATGAATAGAGACGCGTATCCTGCCTGTTGCCCGCTTCGTCCTTTTTACCACTAAGAAAAACAAGTTCCCCGGAGCGGTCGCTGAACGTAAGATCCGAGGCCCACCCCAGACTGTCAAGGGCGAGGAGTTGGCTGTTCTCCGATAATCCGTCGAGTGCATTGAGATATACCCCGTTGTTCGCAACCATAGTGTCGGATTCGATATAGGCCAGGAACGATGAAGTGCTGTCCACCGCATATGACTGTACAAAGGAAATCGTGTATTCATGCATTCCTTTATCAAGCTCAATCACTTTCAATGCCGATCCCGTCTCATTGTTTTTCTTCTTGTCCTTCCTTTTCAGTTCCTTGTCGACCAGATGAAGAAACAGGTACCGGCTGTCATTGCTGAATGAAAAACGGCTGACGCTGTCCAGTTTCCGTCATGGGAGATTTTCTCTGAACGGATGTGCCTGAATTTCATGATATCCTCAAGGACAAGTTCCCTGTCCTGAGCAACCAGGCTGAACTGCACAAAAACAAAGAGTGTAATGAGAACGATAACGGAAGTAATTTTCTGCATGCTAAAAATTTAAACCGCCAATTTATAAAACTCGCCGGACAATACAATACAGATAATGTTTACTTTTGGAGTGTACTGAAATATGGATTTTCAGACAAACACAGAAAAAACCGAACCTTGACAACAAGATTTACACGTAGGTAGAAAAATATTTCGTCTCTGTCGGTGCTCCGCTCCATAAGCTGAAAAGACGGGCTCCATCAGACCGATAAAAATCAGAAATAATGAGAAAAACCTTGCTAAAGACCTCCCTCACCCTGCTCATGCTGTTATCGTTCAGCCTGACCCACGCCCAGAAGGAGGCCTACAAATTATACAATTCCAAAGGCAAAGAAGTGCGTTATGAACGCATGCTGGATGATTGCAAACGGGCAGACGTGGTCCTTTTTGGTGAATTACACAACGATCCGATTGCGCACTGGATGCAGTTTGAGCTGATGAAAGACCTGCACGGACTGATCGGGGAAAAGCTGGTGCTCGGGGCGGAAATGTTCGAAGCCGACGGACAGATGATCATGGATGAGTACTTCACCGGAATCATCACCGAAAAGAAGTTCGAGGAGGAGATGCGACTCTGGAACAACTACAAAACAGACTACAAACCGCTGGTGGAGTTTGCCAAAGACAGCGGACTCCGGTTTGTTGCAACGAATATCCCCCGCCGATATGCCAACACAGTTTTCAACCTCGGCCTCGATACGCTGAACAATCTGACCGATCTCGCCAAGGCATTCATGATGCCCCTGCCGGTGCTGTACGACACCACCCTGGCAAGTTACCTCGCCCTGGCAGGTGGCGGCCCGATGGGAGGACACGGTAGCCCGAACCTGCGCGATGCACAGGCCGTGAAGGACGCCACCATGGCCTTCTTCATCCTTGAAAACCTCCGCAGCGGAGAAACATTCCTCCACTTCAACGGCGCCTACCACTCCGATAACTACGAGGGCATCGGCTATTTTTTGAGAAAACTGGAACCGGAGCTAAAAATTGTAACCATATCTACTGTGAACCAGGCGGACATCAGTTCGCTCGAAGAGGAAAACGAAGGCAAAGCCGATTATATACTGGCGGTTCCGGAGTCCATGACCAGGACCTATTGATAAAACCCGGCTCCAACAAAACGATATTCGATGCAATACAAAAACATTAAAATAAAATTTATGCTCCCAGTCTGAGATGTTCACTGACCTTAGGTAGTGTCTGTCCATAAAGTCCGATAACTGCGTTACTGCAAAAATCTTAATTCCTCGAATACATTAGTATACTGCGTCTTAAGATTTTCGCGTGCCTTGTTCTCGAACTTTATGATCCAGCCACGCCGACTCTATTGACAGACGCTAGGTAGTTTAATTTCATAAAACGTTAGAAGAAGAAAATATAATGTTGAAGGCAAAATTAGAGCGCCCCCCCTCAAAACATAGTTGTTAGTTTATATATTTTAGTATATTTGTACTATGAGTACATATACATCGTCTAAAATAAACTTATTACTTCAAAAGCTCCCCTCAGGAGCATTATTCTTTTCTTCATGGATGAAGGAAAATGGTATATCGTATGAGTTGCAACGACGGTACCGGGATTCTGCTTGGCTGAAACCATTTGGGACAGGTGTTATGATTCGTGCCGGTGAATGTCCCACGATATACGGAGCTTTATCATCGCTGAACAAACAAACCGATAAACATTTTTATGTCGGCGGTTTATCCGCATTGGAATTAGCGGGATATTCTCATACGATACCAATGGGACGGCAGGTTATTTATGTCGGTTACCCAAAAAATGAATGGGTACCTTCCTGGCTTAAAAACCATGATTGGGGGGTAGATTTATTATTCGTAAACTCAAAATATTTCGATTCGAATACCGCAATAACCTCAATATTTCAGGGTGCATTTGAAATACTGACCTCTACCCCGGAACGTGCCTACTTGGAATGCCTGAACCTTGTTCCCAAACACTATAATTTAATGGATTTATATTATGTAATGGAACAACTTACTGTACTTCGTCCCAGTATGGTACAAATACTTCTGGAGAAAAATACATCAGTAAAAATAAAACGTTTGTTTATGTATATGGCAGAAAAAGCAGGTCACGCTTGGTTCAGAGAACTGGACTTAACGAAAATTGATACTGGGAGTGGAAAAAGGGAAATCGTGGCCAACGGCGTTTACGACAGCAAGTACCAGATAATAATACCTGAAGAACTGAAAAATTATGAATAGCCTATTCAAAGAACAGGTCAGGCTATTACTCCGCACATTACCATTAATCTACCAGGAGGAAGATTTTGCCATCCATGGTGGTACGGCAATTAACCTATTTATCAGAGACCTTCCGAGATACTCCGTGGATGTGGACTTGACCTATATCCCACTTGGAAGCAGGGAAGAATGCCTGTCAGAAATCGGTATAAAGTTAGATAAAATCAGCCAGCAACTCCAACGTGCAGTACCTGGCGTAAAAATCCGCCCCTTACCCAATAAGCTTTTATGCACTCTGGGCCGAAGCACTGTAAAAATTGAAGTAAATGAAATTAAACGGGGCATTATAGGTCCAACGATTGAATTGCCGTTATGCGATAAAGCACAGTCCGAATTCGGAGTGTACTGCAAGGCACGTATTGTACCATTGGAACAACTTTACGGAGGAAAAATAGCGGCAGCCCTTAGCCGACAGCATCCACGCGATCTATTCGATTACAAATATATGGATAGCGATAGTATCAGCGGATTAAAACGAGGTTTTATGTTCGCCCTGCTTGGTAGCAACAAACCCTTCATCGAATCCTTATCACCGCATGCAATAAACCAGCAGGAGGCTTTGGAAAACCAGTTTCGCGGCATGACAGATATTCCTTTTACTTATGAAGACTACGAAAACGCCCGGAAACATCTAATTGCCTTTATCAATTCAATGCTTAGCGAAGAAGATAAAGTGTTCCTTATTGGGTTTGAAGAAGGCGTACCGCAATGGGAAAAATCAAACTACTACGACTTAAGGGATTTTCCTTCCATACAATGGAAGTTACTCAACGTATATAAACTTAAAACACAAAATCCGACAAAACACAGGCAGGTAGTGGAGAAATTGAAAAGTTATTTTGAAATGATATCATAAAATTAAAACAGCTATGAGATCTTCACAAAATGCATTGTTATGGTATACAATACAAAAACATAACAATAAAACTTTTCATATTCGCAATGCTGCTCTGTATTCACGGAGCAACGCTGCAGGGGGCTAATTCGAAGAAACAACCCAATATTCTGTTCATTGCAGTAGATGACCTCAACGACTGGGTGGGATGCCTCGGCGGTCACCCACAAGCCGTCACCCCCAACATCGATCAGCTGGCCTCCAAAGGGATGCTTTTTACCAATGCCCATTGCCAGGCGCCTATCTGCGGACCTTCCAGGGCATCGATCATGACCGGACTATACCCATCAACCAGTGGGAATTACCTGCAGGTGAAAGACAGGTATATTAAAAAGGCAGGGAACGCTGCTGAACAGTCTGTTTTCCTTCCCGACTATTTTGAAAAATATGGATACAAAACAATGGGCGTCGGAAAGATTTACCATAGCGGAGATGAAGCGAACACTTTTGATGAATATGGCGGAATATTTGAAAAATATGGTCCGCGACCTATAGAGAGAATGAATTATGATCCTGCCTGGTTCGGTTATCCCAACGGTACATCGACCGACTGGGGTGCCTACCCTGAATACGACAGCCTGATGCCCGATTATAAATCGGCGAACTGGGCAGTTGAACAGCTGAATGCACACCATGAAAAACCATTTTTCCTGGCCGTCGGTTTCATACGCCCCCATATTCCATGGCTTGTTCCCCAAAAATGGTTCGATATCTATTCATCCATGGAGATGGTTCGTCCTCCTTACAACCCGGATGACTTTAACGACATTCCTGAAATGGGACGGCGTGTTGCAGAATCACCGCAAATGCCAACCACAGAGTACCTCATCGAAAAAGGACAATGGGAGGATGTGATCCGTGCCTACCTGGCCTGCGTAACATTTATTGATGCACAGATCGGAAGGGTACTGGATGCACTGGAAGGATCGGCGTATGCTGAAAATACCATCGTTGTGCTCTGGAGCGATCATGGCTACCACCTGGGTGAAAAGAACAGGTTTGCCAAACAGGCATTATGGGAACGTGATACACGCGTGCCGTTGGTGATCCGGCAACCTGAGGGCAAAGCCGGAGAGACATGCAATGCCCCGGTTGAACTGGTTGATCTGTACCCGACGCTGCTTGACCTGGCAGGATTGCCTGCGAACCCGCTGACCGAAGGAAATTCACTGCGACCTCTTCTGGAAAATCCCTCGATCCGCTGGGAACAGCCTGCCATATCCTTTTATGGAATCGGCAATGTATCGGTTCGTGATGAAAGGTACAGACTGATCCAATATGAGGATGGCTCAAATGAATTATATAATATGAAAAAAGATCCCGATGAATGGACCAACCTGGCCAATAAAAGAAAATACAGCAGTGAAATAAACCGTCTTTTACGTTATGTTCCTGAAGAATGGGCCGTCAATTCACCCTATTCAACCTATGATTGGAACGATTATTTCAGGAATAAAGCCTTGTCTTTCAAGTAAACATTCATTCACGAATATTCCCAGCTTAACAATTATTCATATTGAATATCCAATATTTGATTTATGATTTTCAGGTCTATCTACTGAGGACACACTCATCCTGCATACCTGCCAAATGCCTCCTGCAGATCCCGGGCTGTATATGATCCGCCAAATACGATAATCTCAGTGGGACCTGCGTAGTGATCGATCACGTATTCCTGGTACGTGCCGAAGGTGCACTGGATCAACCGCACCTCCCCGCTGGTAATATTCACAAAGCCCTTGATCCGGATCGCCGCCTCAGACCATTCCCTGACCAGCGCTTCCAACGATCCGGCATCAATTGGCTTGTTGGTATTTAATACAGCAACAGGAATGTCAGGCCGGCCTCCAGGTTGCCGCTCCTTCATGAAAAATGCAGGTCTTCTGGTGGCGTTCCCCAACTCCCTGATCATTGCCGGATCCAGCGCGCAGTATGATGTTGGAAAGATCCGGGCATAGGGATTGATCTTTTTAATACCTGCTGTCGCAACCGGAACATCTGCGCCCGGCAGGTCCGTCTTATTCAGCAGAACCAGATCCGCGATCATGACCTGGTGACTGGTCCTGGGCAGCAACCGCTGTGCCCTGGTAAAATTTACAGCATCCACAATCGCGACGGTTCCTTCCAGGCCGACCTTACCGCGAATGCGCTTGTCCTGGAGCAGCTCAATGATGTTGACCGGATCAGACAGTCCTGATGCTTCGAGAAAAATCACATCCGGCTGGCAGGTGGTTACCAACTTATCAAGCATTTCAATGAAATTGCCCATCTGGCATACGCAGAATACAGAGCCGTTGTTGATTTCCACAAGCCTGAATGGTTTGCCCTCCAGTTTCAGTATTTCACCATCGGTACCGGCAGGGGCAAATTCATTCTGAATCACCGCAACACGCTCGCTTTCGGAAAAAGTCCCCAGCAGATGCTTCAGCAACGTGGTCTTGCCACTCCCCAGGAATCCGGTGACCAGGTAAAAGGGGATCATCCGGACTTGTTTTCAAGGTACTTCCGGATCTTTTTAGCAATCTCATGGATGGGAGGTATGCGGGAAATAAATTACACGTTGCCATCGATCACAATGGTGGGGATGTTCATGACATTCAATGTTGCCATCATTTGCACTCCCTCTTCCTCCTTGATGCGGTATTCCTTGCAAATGACTTCTTCACCGAAAGGCTTGCATGCACGCTGCACGGCATCAACCATGTACTGGCAGGGAGCGCATGAGGAAGAATCGAGTGTGATCACATCCACCACTACCTTGTCGGTCTTCCAGTGGTCCGAAAGATCCAGTTGTTGCACCTCCTGCACGCTGGCAACGGATGCCCGGAGTTCTCCCTGCAGGATTTCATCCCGCACTAGGTTTGTAACTGCCTTCAGATTTCCAGGGGGAGTTGCCATGGCCAGGTCGCATCCCGGTGCCAGGATAAACCCTTTCTTCCCTCCAGTATCCATGCATTCAAGCGCATCCCGCATGGAATCCTCTTTATTTCCCATGAGCAAAACTGTAGTAAGCTTAATGTTGCCTCCAAAACTGATATTGTGCTGAAGGGCGATATCACGCACGTAATCCAGCGGGATGTTTTCATCAATCGAAATATTATCAGGTCCACACTGACACATTACTTCGATATTCTGCTTCGCATTTCCACAGACAAAGAAAGAACCCAGTGCCTGCTTGCTCCGTATTGCATCAAAAACGCGACGCATATAAGGTGTTACAAAAGTCTCGAAAGAAAAGGGGTCGATCTGACTGGTCATCGGATCCACCAGTGCGATGACATCACACCCCGCATCCGCATACGCATCCGCCATAACTATGGATACTTCACAGCAAAACTCCATGAGCTGATGGATATAATCCGGATCCTCCAGCATCCGCATGAACACGTCCGTTCCCATCAGGTGCAGCGCCAGGGTAAACGGACCGGTAATAAGACCGTATAACGCCAGGTCAGGAAATTTTTCACGCAATGCGGATGCAGCTGTCAACATGACCGGAATGCGCCCGGAATTCCGGTCCGGGATTTTCAGAACCCCTATTTCGACACCTTCAAGCAAAGGATGTGAAATCACTGCGGGAGGATTATCCCTGGCCCAGTTCAGTTTGCAGCCCAATACCTCCGCTTCTACCTGCAGATCGAACGCGACAGGAATCCCGTCGGGCGCATACATTTCAATTGCCTGGCTTACACCATCGATAATATGCTGTGCAGACCGCAAATAATCAGATGCAGTAATGCCAAGGAGTGCTCCTGCATGAATGCCAACAAAGGGCACCCAGGGGATGCGTTCCACCTCTTTCAGTTGTATGGCATTCCTGACAAGTGTCCTGCCTGTTTCTTTTCCGTTGCTCATATCAACAGGTATCAGGATGCTGTTGCATTTAGATATTTCACCAATCCCTGGGGATCAGGACTGTAGAAATCAGCCTGTATCCTGTCACAAAAATCTTTTGTAACCGGTGCCCCTCCTATACAAATGCGGGATCCCGGCACCTGCTCCTTCAGCGCTTTTACGATACTTTCCATGTTCGCCATGGTTGTCGTCAACAATGCTGACAGAGCCACAATGCTTCCGGGATATTCCCCGGAGGCCCTGATGAACTGTTCCGCGGTTACGTCGGTGCCCAGATCAATTACTTCATAACCATTTCCTTCCACAATCATGGACACCAGGTTTTTCCCAATGTCATGCAAATCTCCCTGGACCGTCCCGATAATGAATGTTCCTTTGCGCTTCGCTTCCCCGCTGAGAAAAAACGGTTTCAGGTGCAGCATTGCAGCACTCATGGCTTTGGCGCTCATGAGCACCTGTGGAACAAAAATCTTGTTTTCACAGAATTTAACACCCACCTTTCCCATTCCATTCATTAAACCCTGTCAAGGATTTCTCCCGGACCAAATCCCTCTTCCAGGGCCATACGCGTCAATTCATCCGCACCATCTTTCCCTTTCATATCGGGCGGATAGTTCGAGGCTTGATTGATCTTGCCAAATTCAAAACAGTGTGCAATTTCAGATAACAGGTTTTCCATATCAGGTTGTGTTAAGGTTTAATATTTCAGGTTGCCCGGACAATGATCTCGGGTGAAATGACGATTTGCCTGTTTTTTTCAATAGCAGTACCGGTTATGTGGGCAGCAATACTTTCAGCCATCTTCCTGTAGTTGCAATCGATGACCGTAATTGCTGGCTGAAAAAACTCTGTGAGTTCCGTATTTCCATAAGATACAAGTGATATCTCCTGGGGGATTTTAAATTCCCAGTGCCTGAGTCTGCCAAGGATCTTCACAGCTTCGATGTCCTGTAATGACAGAATGCAACCAATCCTGTTGCTCCTGATATACCCTTGCTCAATCTGCTGTACATCATTCCTCACAAACAGCTTCCGTTCAGGAACTTTTTCCTGGATCAGCATCCTCAGTGTATTCTCCATAAGTTCAAAAACCAGGTGCTGACCCTTCCATGTCTCGGTGCCCATTAAAAGGAAATTCCCATCCTGTTGCGATACCAGGTAATCAAAGGCCCTTTTTACACCCAGGTCATAACTCTGGATCACATAGTTGAAATAAGATCCTGCCATGGTATTATCAGCAAGGACCAGCTTGCTCCTGCCGGTAACGATACGCCTGTAATAATCAGCCGTTCTTGATTCGTCGTAATTAGGGACGACAATAATGGCTTCATACCCGGCCAGGATCATCTCGCTGGTAATCCGTATCTCCTCATCCGGGTTATTGTAATGAAGGAAATATTTCAGTTTGCAATGGGCGCTGCTGGCAGCTTCACTGAGCAAAGCGATCAGCTGCTCTATGTTGGAAGAAAAGAACGGCACCACTACGCCCCATATCTTTTCACGCACAGGGCGAATATTCACAAAAGTCCCTTTGCCCTGCACTGCAACTACCAGTCCTTTATCTACCAGTTTTTTATGCACCAGCTTTGCGGTCTCCCGGGACACCAGGTGCCGCTCCATAATCTTATGGATCGAATCAATGGGACCCCCGGGTGGATAATCCTGCTGATATATCCTCCTGCTGTAATACGCAGTGATTTTCTTATATAACGGGATATGATCACTCATTATCATTCCTTCATTCAATTCCAGCTACTGCCAGCTGAAACATCCAAAGACCGGGTTTCCTTTTTTGAAGGCCAGGCGAATCAGTGTGCGGAAATCCATGCCTTGCTCATTACACATAATGGCTAAATATAGGCAGAAAGAACACACAAACCATCACATACCATCACAGTTTTGTTTTTTTTCCTTCACAGTTTCATACAAACAACAACATGCATCCGGCATCACCAAACCGGTCACATCCAATCAACCACAGGCAATCAAATGCGTGCATCGGATCAGCCCGGGTCTGTGACTTTTATTACAGACCTGGCCGATCCGTACCCTTACTTTTGCATCATATTAAACGAGAAACGGAATGCCGCAAAAACTATATACAGACTCGAAAATTGAACTTACGCCCGCCATTGCCAGGCACTACGACCTGATCATGAATTCCATTTCCTTTGGGAAATACAGCCATTTCATCCACCGGGCAGTAAGGGACATGAATATCCGGCATGGCGACCAGATCCTCGACCTGGGATGCGGTACCGGCAAGAACGCAGCCCTGATGTCCGAACGGATGGGTGCAAACGGAAGCATCACGGGAGTGGACCTGTCGCCTGAAATGGAAAAACAATTCCTGGCAAGGCACGGCGGTGACCAGCGTATCACCTTTTCGAAACAAAGGATCGATATCCCATTCGACCTTGGGAAAAAATATGACAAGGTGCTGATCAGTTTTGTGATCCACGGTTTTCCGCATGAGGTCAGGGAGCAAATCCTTAAAAATGCTTACCAGCATCTCAAGCCAGGCGGTAAACTGATGATCCTCGATTTCGCCGAAATCAATATGGAAGAGATGCCGTGGCACCACCGCTTCATCTTCAGGACAGTTGAGTGTGTCTATGCATTTGACTACATAGAAAGGGACTGGAAATCGATACTTAAGGAATACGGATTTACCGATTTTGGAGAAAGTTTCTATTTCAGGAATTACGCACGGCTACTCACAGCTTTTAAGAAAAAAGAATAAAAAAGATGCAACGGTCCTTACCGTCAGTAACAACTGCATCAACATATAATTGATAGTATAAACCATAAATTAAAATTCATACAACATGAAATTATTACAAACACCGGTCCAGGAGATCGAAACAGCCTCAGAACTTGAGAAAATCATCAATGAGAATGAAAATGTAATGGTATGCTGCGGACGCATGGGTCCGATGTGCATCCCAGTTTATGACACGATGGAAGAATTGCAGGACGAATATGAACATGTAAAATTCTACAGCATGGCCTTCGACTCACCGGAAGCAGGTGTGATCAGGAACGCCCCAGAATGTCGCGGATTCATGGGCCTGCCCTTCACCATGTATTACAAAAACGGGGAAGTGGCCCACGCTACTTCCAGCATCCAGAACCGCCAGCAGATCACCACGATCCTGGACGAAAAACTGAAATAAAACTGAAATGGAAAAATACGACCTGATGATTATCGGTGCCGGCGCTGCCGGTCTTACTGCCGGGATCTATGCCTCAAGAGCCAAATTGAATACTGTCATTATCAATGAAGGCGTCGTCGGTGGACAAATGGTACTCACTGAAGAAGTGGCCAACTATCCAGGTGTGGAAACCACCAAAGGATATATGCTGGCAAATACCATGAAAACCCAGGCGAAAAGCTTCGGATGCAAAATCAGGTCGAATGTCAAAATTACGTCCTACGCACTGGAGGACCCTGTTAAAAGTGTAACGCTCGAAGACGGACGTTCCTTTAGTGCGGATGCCGTAATTCTGACCCCCGGGGGCAGACCACGCTCGCTGAATATTCCCGGGGAAGACCAGTTCAAGGGAACCGGAATCTCCTACTGTGCCACATGCGACGGCGACTTTTTTACCGGCAAGGAGGTAATTGTGGTCGGAGGTGGCAATTCGGCACTTGAAGAAGCCGTGGCCCTGACCAATTTTGCCACGAAAGTCACCATCGTGCACCAGTTCGACCATTTCCAGGCATTTGAGCACGCCATAAAAGAAGCACAGAACAATCCAAAAATCGAATTCATCATGGAGTCAGAACTCCGCGAATTCATTGGCGATACAACCCTTGAAAAAGTAACCATCGAACACCTGCCAACCGGCAACATGTCGGAAATGAACATAGATGGCGTTTTTATTTTCGTAGGATACCTGCCAAATACTGAATCCCTCGCCGGATTGGTCGCGTTGAACGAACGGAATGAGATTATCGTAGATCCGGATATGAAAACCCCCATCCCCGGTATGTTTGCCGCCGGTGACTGTATTGCGAAAAAATACAGGCAGGTAACCACCGCTGTGGCAGACGGAACCATCGCTGCACTCAGCGCTTCTGAATTCCTGCGCACCCGGAACACAAAAGCTGCTCCCAAACCTGCCTCGCTGTCTGTGCAGGGATAATCCCGACAGGGCCGCATCCTCAGGCTTCTGTTCCGACAATCCCAAACCTGCCTCACTGTCTGTACAGGGATAATCCGGCTGGAAATCCTTTCACAACCCGTTTTTATGCAGGAGCAAAATTGCCTGAACAAGCACATCGTAAAATCGCGCCTTCACTGAACAATTCCCCGCTTTTCAGCGTTTAATATCCAGGGAATCATAGTAATCTGTTCATTTATTGCAAGATATACTTGACATTCTCAAAATTTTTTTGTATTATAAACAGATGCTGAAACGATACATCATTATACTGATCATTCTCATCCTGATCGTCATTTTTGCCGTTCAGAATGTTGAAAAGGTGGCAATCAAACTTTGGATGTTTGACGTGAATGCCTCCCTGTCCCTGATCATCATCCTCACCTTCTTTATTGGTGCACTGGTCACTTTGCTCCCGGCTTTCCAGGAAATCAGGTATCGCAAGAAAAAAATCAGCACTCTGGAAAACGCGCTGAAATCTGCAAAACAGAAAAGCAGCTCCAAAGAATCTTTTTCGGGTGAGCCCAACGACAAGCAAAGTTAATGTTTAGCTGAAGCGAACCTGGCATCCTGCATTTCCGGGAAAAGGGTTCCGCTTACATAGTTACCTCATATACCTCATAAATATGCAGACGAATCAATGGTCCCCGCAAAGGAACTTGCACCACTAACCTGAAAAGACAGGTGCAGATGGCAATGCTACATACTACTTCAAAGAAACCACGAATAATAAACCCTTAAATAACAAACAATATGAAAATGAAAACAACCATTTCACTCCGAATAGGGATATTACTAACCGCAGGATTACTGATCATTGCCGGCTGTTCCACAGAACAACCAAAAGAAGAAGTACAAAAGTTGCTTGATAAACAGGCACAGGTACTTGAAAAAGAACAGGAGTCGATGGAAAACCTCCTGCAAAAATTCAAGAATACGAGGGACTCCTTGCTTGAAGCGCAGAACCAGTTACTTCAGACAAAAAAAGAAGTAGAATCTGAGATGAAGGAAGTAGACCGCATCCAGACCGATGTGGCCACAACGTTGAAAGAGGCCCAGGTGGATTCGCTTGCAGATAAAAAAACGGTACTTGAAAACCGGTTGTCCACCCTCAACGACAGTCTTGATGCCGTGGCTTCAAAAATAGAGAAGATGGACCAGGAGAACAAAACACTGAACGTCAAGGAAGAGCAGCTCTCTGATCAGCTCGGATCTGCCAGGGAAAAACTGGTAACGGGAATCTCTCAGGTGGATCAGCGCCTGGATGATATTGAAAAACAAAGACTCGTGAAGCAACAGGAGCTCTCACTGAATGAACAGAAGATCGTGCTTGCTGAAAAAAAGATCCAATTGCTCAATGACGAAAGAAATCTTTACCTCAGGGAAAAGAACGAATTGCTCAGGAAAGGAGCAGACAATACCGAACTGGAAAATTATAATCTCAAAATCAGTGAAATCGAAGGATACATCCAGGAAGAAAACAACAAGATCAGGAACGCTGAGAGCGTAATTACCACAATCACAGCCTGGCTGGCCGATGTGAATGCATTGGAAACCCGTCTGCGCACCATGATAAAAGAAAAGTACAGTGAAAACGAAACCATTGAAAGCTTTACGAACGAGGAGATGGAGCGCCTGGAAAAAGAACAGGAAAGCGTGCGTACAGAACTGGCACGCCTGGATTCCATACGAAAAGTACTGGATCAGCAAAGGGAAAATGTGGATCGGGAATTGTCCAGCGTTGATAAAGAAATGTCTCTTGTAAAAGGCAAAGGCCTTTCCGAGATACTGGCTGAAAGATCAGCACTGGAAGAAGAGGAGGCACAATTATCCGAAGAGGAAGCGGAACTGATGAGCGAAGGCACGGGTAGCAGCAGTTCGTCTGTATCCGGATTACCCGACAACGAACTGCTCAGTGACCTGGAACAACAAATAAGGGAACGGAGAAATTCGATTGAGACGCTGAAGTCAGAGATTGCAAAAGAGCAGCAGCAACTGGCCCAAAAGAAGGCCGAAATAGAAGAACGTCGATCGAAGGCAGCAGGCGCAGTTGGAATTACAGTGATCGCACTGATTGGCATTGGTTTATTGATTATTGCAATATTTTATTTTATCGGCAGAAAAAGGAAAAAAGCGTAACCATCAACCGCCGGAAATCACATATAACACAACAAAAAAATTAATATCATGACAGCAAAAGCAGATAAGAAAAACGAATTTTGGGAAGATGCAAAAGAGAATATTAACGAGGGAGCACGCATCGTTGGAGAAGAGGCCAAAGACCTGGGGGAAAAAATCTCAACCTATTCGGAAAAAGTCTTTGGTGCGATAAAGGAGAAAAGCTCGGAATTCTTCGAATCAGGCAAAACACTCACACGCGACGCCGTCAACCGAGCCCAGGAATTGGCAGAAAAATACCGTGATCAGGGCGAGATTCGCAAACTGAATGAGGAAAAGAAAAAGGTTGCTGCACAACTTGGTATGAATTTCTACCTGATGGTGAAGGACAATGACAATAAGGTTCCGCCAACGATTTTGAGAAGAAAAGCGGTCAAATCCACCATGCAGGAAATGGAAGAGATCGACCAGCAAATCCTTGATCTGAAAGATGAAGAGGACAAATAAGCAGGTTTTGATGGCAGCTGGCAGAAAGAATTCTGTCGGCTGTCGTACCTTTAATGATCACTCACTTTAACACCGAACCCATGAAAAGAACAGTACTCACAAACGTTACAAATTTCATCCTTGCCCTTTATACGGCTGTATGGATTTATTATGCAGCTTTTAACTGGGAAGTTTTCTCCATAAAACTGAATACCAACGCAGGTTTTTCCGTTATTGGCGGTTACCCGTTTGTATTCTTCTTCATCCTTGGCTTAGTCACTCTGCTCACCATCAAGTATCTGATTCACCTCAACAAGGTGCACGAGGACAAAACAGAAAAAGACAGCAGGCACAGGATCGCAATCATGGAAAAGGATATTGAATTGCTTAAAATGAAGGAGGTGCTCTTTAAGATGCAGACTTCGGAAATGGGAAAGAACAGCTCCCACTTGAATGCACTGCATGAAAAACTGGACAATCTGTCCAACAGGCTTGAACTGGAGAAAGAGGATGAGGAACACAGAAAAGATATTGAAAAAGAAGACAGCTGATTTGGAACCAGCACACATCGAAAAACATTTTAAGAATAATAAACACATCATTCTATGGATACGAGAATTATAGTAAAAACCAACCCGTGGGTATTGGTATTGCAGGGAGTCATCATGCTTGCCGCAGGTATTTTTGTGCTCTCCGACCCGGAAGTTACCCTCGTGGCCCTGACCCGTTTACTTGGGATCATCATGCTGATCGCGGCAGGGTTCCTGCTCTTCAGTTCCACCTATAAACGGGAGAAGACCAACCAGTTGTTATTTATTGAGGGGGTCATTAACGCAGGGCTTGGCCTGGTGTTTACCCTTTTCCCTGCATTGCTTGCCAATGTCTTTATCGTACTCCTCGGAGTGATTGCATTCCTGAGCGGACTGATCAATTTATGGATGCTGATCAGGGACCGTGCAAGGATTACCAGCGCTCCGTTCCTCAGGAACAGCCTGGTGCTGCTTTTTGGTATTCTGCTGCTCGTCAATCCCGGTCAGGGCAGGGAAGCCGTGGCAGTGATCATAGGTGTTTTCGCCATCATCTTTGGGATCACCTCCTTTTACGGAGTCTATAAGTTGTGGTGGTCAAAGGAATAACTGTACCGGCAATCACCTTCTGATGATTTCCAGGCAGGCCCTGCTGTTGTGGTAAGGACATTTCCAAAAGCCGGCCTTCTGACCCTTGAAATTTGGAATTCCATGTGCATCCACACTCCAGTGCCATTCGCCTGCGACTGGATCCACAAGATATTTTTGAATGAAATGCCAGCTTCCGGACGCCCTTTCAAGGAAATCACTCCGGCCCGACACCCGGTACGCATTATAATAGCCTACAATGGCCTCGGCCTGTGGCCACCAGTGCTTGTCCCTGTCCCAGCGGTCCTCCGACGGAAAGTATTCGTAAAAGAGCCCCCCGTCACTGTCAAGCCCTGCCAGGCTCTGTTCCGCAATAAAGACTGCCAGCTTCCTGCACTTTTCGATGTATCCGGGATCCCCTGCGACTTCGGCCGCTTCCTGTACCAGCCAGGAACATTCGATATCATGACCGAAGGAGACCAGGTCGGATCTCAGGTTCCAGTCATCGTCGAAGAACAGGTCCAGATGTCCATCCGTATTGATGAATCGCCCAACGAACAATTCCACCAGGTTAAGCATCCGCTGCTTCAGACTGTCATCACGCCATACCCTGTAAAAATTGGTATAGGCCTCAAGGATATGGAGGTGGGTATTCATGGTTTTGCGCTCATTCTGGTCCTTCTCGCTTAACCGCAGATCATCGGCATGACCCCAATCCCGGCTGAATGCCTCAAAATACCCGTTCCTTTCCCTGTCAAAGCTATGGTTTTCTATATCCCCATATAACGCAACAGCCTGATTCAAGGCCTCATCCCTGCCTGTGGCCCTGAAATATTCAGAAAGGCCATAGATGGCAAATGCCTGAGCGTAGATTTGCTTTTTTGTATTGACAGGTCTGCCCTCAAAGTCCAGCTCCCAGAAGACCCCGCCATACGATTTGTCCGTAAAATATTCCATGAAATAATCATATGCGCGATGTGCGGCTTCAAGGTATGCTGGATCTTCGAAAGCATTGAAAGAAGCAGAAAAGGTCCAGAGTATACGCGCATTCAGGATGGCACCCTTATTGACATCCGGGACCGGGTTGCCCTGGAAATCAATCTCTCCCAGGAAACCGCCCCGAACATGATCGATGGCATTGTTGAGCCAGAAAGGAAGGATATTCCCGGTCAGTTCCTTAGTGAGCTCATTTTTGAGCGTAGCCTCAAGTTGTTTGTCCCCGTTAATCACTGTTTTTTCAACTTCGGTATCATCACCAGATTATCTTGTGCGGGGATATGGATCCTGAACATACCTCCAGGTGCACCATCCATACCTGCGGATGATAAAATTACCAAATATTCCTGAGATAAAACAGTGAAAGATAAGGATCCTTTCATCCTTGTTTGCAGGACATCAGATTTCCGGTTACATCAGGATGATACCTGTCTTTTTACAGTGGTCGATCATCTGACCAGGCCAGAGGCTGGCCTGTACCTCACCAATATGCGCTTTCCGGAGGAAGTACATGCAAAGTCTCGACTGCCCGATGCCTCCACCGATGGATTCAGGAAATTCTCCGGCAAGCAAACGCTTGTGGAAAAACAATTCCTTCCTTTCTTCCTTCCCCTGGATCCTGAGTTGTCGCAGCATGGCTTCACGATCAACGCGAATTCCCATGGAGGAAAGTTCAAAAGCTCGCTCGAGCACCGGGTTCCAGACGATGATATCTCCATTCAGACCCTTGAAACCATTCACGGTTTCCGTGGACCAGTCGTCATAATCGGGTGCCCGCCCGTCATGAGGTGTCCCGGAGGGAAGATCATGTCCGATACCAATAATAAACACTGCACCATGCTCCCGGGCAATCTGATCCTCCCTGTCTTTGGGATTCAGATCAGGATAAAGCGCCTCCAGTTCCTCTGAATGGAAAAATGTGATCTTATCAGGAAGCACCGGCACGATTTCGGGATGGTTTTCATAGACGATGAATTCTGTACGTTTGATCACCGCGTAAATTCTTTCAACAATATCCCTGAGGGTTTCCAGCGTCCGCTCCTCCGACCTGATGATCTTCTCCCAGTCCCACTGGTCCACATATATGGAATGCAGGTTATCCAGCTCCTCATCCGGCCGCAAGGCGTTCATATCTGTATAGATACCGTAACCGTTGCCTATTTCATAATCGGCAAGCATCATTCTTTTCCACTTGGCCAGGGAATGCACAATCTCTGCCGTCGTGCCTTCCATGTCTTTCACCGGGAAACTCACAGGCCTTTCAATGCCGTTCAGATCGTCGTTGATGCCTGTGCCCCGCTGCACAAAAAGCGGTGCAGTGACCCGGCGTAGTTTCAGCTCCGCGGAAAGATTCTCCTGGAAAAAATCCTTGATGACTTTTATGGCCCGTTCCGTCTCCTTCAGATCCAGGTAAGAAGTGTAATCCTTAGGGATAATAAGTTTCATATTATAACAAATTTAAACTTACAAATAACATATTTAAATATTTAAAAACAAAATACTTTCGAATCGAATTTGAAAAATGTTGTATCCGGATTATTTTGTACCTTGATCAATCATCTAAAAAATAGAGATATGAAACGTATCATCATCTACACGGTAGTTCTTGCAGTGATAGGCCTCATATTGGGGTACCTTATTTTTGGCCGGATTTCAGGCGAATACATCGAGATCAGGGCGATTTTTACCAGTTCGGATAATGTGCTTGAATCCATCGGCAGATCCATCACCGGGCTGAAAGAGATCAAACAAAACATCCTGATCTCCGGAGGCGTAGGTGCTATCGTGGGGCTGGTCATCGCACTGGTCAGAAAGTAATACACCAACAGACATTTCGGTTCACGGGAAGGTTTGCCTGGTCCCGTGCGTATGGGTATTGACCCCAGGCTGTCAGTTGTTCTGCAATGACTTTACCCATTCAAAGGCAAGCTCAGGCCAACCCGAAAGGTGGCCCATGCCTATGGCCAGGGAATAGCCATGTCCGCCATAGGGATAAATATGCAATTCACCCGGAACACCATTTTTTATGAGTGCCTGGTAGTATACGATGCTGTTTTCTGCCGGGACACTCCTGTCATCAGCAGAATGGATCAGGATGGCCGGCGGGGTGCGGCCTGTAACCTGCAATTCATTTGAATAATAGCGCATCAGTTTTTCATCCTCGCCCACCAGTGCTTTCCGGCTGCCCGAATGCTGAAATTCACCCGTAAAGCTGATCACAGGGTACATCAGTATGGAAAAATCAGGCCTGCAGCTCAAGTGCTCAACCGGATCACCGGAACCGGGGTCCCCGGCATCAAAATGCGTACTCAGGGTAGAAGCCAGGTGTCCCCCGGCTGAAAAACCCATGATGCCGATCATGTCCGGATTGACACCCCAATCAGCGGCATGATACCGTACCAACCGCATGGCACGCTGCGCATCCATGAGGGGACTCTTGTGGGATATCACCTGGGCATCAGAAGTGGGAAGCCGGTACTTCAGAACAACGGCAGCAATCCCTTTCGAATTCCAGAATTTGGCAATGTCCCCTCCCTCCCAGTCATAGGCAAGCCTGTGGTATCCGCCACCGGGACAGATAATGACCGTTTCCCCGGTGCTGTTTTTTTTCGAGGGAAGATAAACGGCAATATCGGGTACCTGGACCCTGGCGATCCTCACAATATCAGTTGTATCCCATTGTTCCTCTTCCCCGACATCCCTGTAATTGGGAACCTGGCCGTCGGGATACAGGTTCATCCTGAATGACTGGGAATAACTTGTCATGGCAGTGCCAATAGTTATGAATAGTATGACCAGTAGTTCTTTCATGGGTTCGCTTGATTAAGGTTCAGGCAGGAGCACCTCCACCGCCGATATTCTTGCTTCGCTCAATGGATTGCAATGCCAGGTAATTATCGCCAAACTTCCGCATATTGTCCATCTCATCGTCGTACTGGTCGAAATGCCGTTCTTCATCTTCAACCAGTGCTTCAAATAATTTCTTGGAAGCCGAATCAGCATTCTGGGAGCACTCATTTGCCCAATGGTTATAATCATTGGCACTGCTGGTCTCCATCGCTACTGCCAGATCCAGCATCTCCTTTACTTCGTGTATTTTTTTCACCTGGTCCGATGCGGCCATTTCCACTTCTCCGTCCAGAAAGAGAATGCGCTCCGCAAGCCGTTCGATATGCATCATTTCCTCAATGGCTGTCTTGCGAAACAGGTTGGCCAGCAGGTCATAGCCCTGGTCGTCACAGTGAAAATGAAAATACATGTACTGGTGCACAGCCGTGAGTTCATCAGCGATCGCTTTGTTTAAAAGTTCAATACTCTTCTCTTTCATCATTTAAATTTTTATGCAAATTGTTATTGGTGCCTGAAAAACACATGATCGTTTACATTGAGCGGTAAGAAACCGAACGAATCATAAATATAATAAAGTCTCAGGACATTTCATTCACCTGATCCTGAATTTTACCTGTCCGTCGAACGGGATTTCCTCCAAAGCGTATCCTTTGCCATCCCTGATCAATGTAACCGTCTCAAGGGAAGCTCCCGGGATCACCACCTTCCCGCTGGCGATACCTTCCACATCGCCATACACTTTCAGGTCAAGTACCGACCAGTCCATGAACGCTGTCGACTGGGCCAGCCTGATATGGGGTATTGCGGAACCTTCCCTTACCATCGCTATCACAGGCACTTCCCCGGCAACAATATGGTGCCAGCCACCGGCATATTTTTTGCCGGTCTGGTAATCAATCCAGTTGCCTTCAGGCAGGTATACACCCCGTTCCTTTTCATCGCTGAACAGTGGCGCAACCAGCATATCGGAACCAAACATGTACTGGTTATCGATCAGCCAGCTCCCGGGATCTTCGGGAAATTCCACGAAAAGTGCACGCAGCATCGGCAATCCTTTTGCTGAACAGTCGTGCGCCTGTGCATAGATATAGGGCATCAGCTCATAACGCATGTTGGCAGCCTCACGAAACGCATCCATGAAATCCTCGCCGTATTCCCACGGCTCTGTCGGGGGAGCGCCATGACTCCGTACATGGGAGGTAAGCATGCCGAAAGGGGTCCAGTGACGGTACACGTTTTCGGGGGTCTTGCTGACAAACCCACCGATATCATGGCTCCAGAAGGAAAACCCTGTCAGCCCGATAGACAATCCGGCCCGCAGTGTGGCTGACATGGCGGAATAGGTATTGGCAGGATCGCCGCCCCAGTGCAGGGGATAGCGCTGACTTCCTGCCCAGGTGCTCCTGGCCCAGATGATCCTCTCGCCTGTAACTTCCCTGGTAATATCCGAAACTGCCTTGTTGTAGCGCAAAGGATAAAGGTTGTGCTCATAAAAACCGGTCCGGCCGTTGGCATAAATTCCATGGTAAGGAGCAGCCTCACCGAAATCCACCTTGATCACCGAAACACCCTGGTCCAGCAAACCCCTGATCTTGCCCTGGTACCATGCCACCGCATCGGGATTGGTAAAATCCAGTATGGCATCCTCACGTGGCAGGTTGCCCTTGTCATTCTTTACATACAGATCGTTTTCAATGAGTTCGCCGAACAGCTTGTTCCGGGGCACAAAATAAGGCAGCTGCCAGAGGCAGGTACGGATCCCCTGCTCCCTGAAATCGCTCATCATTTTTCCGGGATCGTCAAAGCGGTCTGCTGCAAACGTGTAATCACATTGCCAGTCAACACCGAACCATCCTGTATCGAAATGCAGCACATCTGAAGGAATCTTGTGCTTGCGAAGCAGGTTAACGACGGTACGTCCTTCTTCTTCAGAAAAATAAGTAATCCTGCTCATCCAGAACCCGAATGACCAGAGAGGCGGTACAGGCGACTTCCCGGTCAGTTCTGTGTATTCATCCAGGATGTCCTTCGGCTCCCCCAGGAAGACAAACAGGTCCAGTTCCTCATCGCCGATCATCAGCGCAGAGACACTTGAAATATACTTTCCGAAATCGCAGGTGATGGGTGTGGAAGTGTGCATAAACACACCATATCCGCGGCTGCTCATGAAGAAGGGCACCGGCTTGTACATTGTTTCATTCTGTGTACCGTTGGCATCATCTGTGAAAAGAACCACTTTTGAACCCCTTTTATTAAAGGTTCCGAAGGATTCTCCCAACCCAAAAATCTTTTCATCCGGTTGCAGGTTGAAAGCCGCATTGAAACTACGGGAGTAGTCCGATGCACGTCTGACATAACTGAATGGCAATGTGGGTGTGAAAGTACCACTGTTTTCCCGGAGTGTATTGGTACTGGTGAGCAACCTTCCGTTGCCGTCATAGATCAGTACCTGGAAAGGAGACTCCACGATCTCCACCCGCCCATGGCCCCCGGAATACACATGTACCCCTTCACTGTGGCTGTAATTCCAGGGTTCCTTTGCCTGTGCAAAGCCATTTGCCAGCATCAGCGACTCCTCATCGTCGTACCTGTCGAAACCGCTCTTGGCCCTGATCCTGATGGTTTTGTCCGAAATGAATTCCAGGTAAAAAGGAAGTACGGGTGAAGCCTCGTATTCATTGGCAGGAAATTCATTCTGCTCCACCGGGCTCAGTGCCCCGAGCATGTTGTTGAATGCCATCCGGGTGGAATACTCGTATCGCTGGTAAACGATCTTCCCCCGGGCCGTTGCCGGATCAAAATCCCGCAGTTCACTGGCAATGTAGTACGTATTAGTGAAATCATAAAAGTCATCGCTTATATCGACCGGTTCGTTCACGATCTCAAAACCCTGCAGCTGTCCGTAGGTAAAACTTGCAAAAAGCAGCTGCAGCAGTACGAAATACACGGTTGGTTTTCTTGTTTTCATAGTAGTAGTTTGTTTATGGTTTGTTTCATGTTTTCTGTGTTGCCGGCAGGAACCGGGTTTGCGCATCTTCCGAAGCTAAAACACCGGTAACTGCGCTATGCCCGGCTTCCGGACAACCATATACGGTCACATGGATATCCTGCACATAAATGATATCATGGTCGGCGGAATATTTCATGGCTGTTCCAGTTTCAGTTTCACGGTTGATACTTCCAGTCCTTCGGCAGTAAACGTTACAACAGCCTTCCCTTTGTTCCTGCCAGCCTGAACCACGAACAGGCACTTCCCGTTATATGCCTTCCTGAAATTGGTGGTAAAGGGTTCGTGGCTTACCTGGCTGCCGTTGTCCGTCCCGATGATGCGTGCGGCACCCTCCACCCGGCAGGTTACCATGTTATCCGCATGCGGAACAGGAACTCCCCGGGCATCCAGAACGCTGACCGTTATAAATGAAAGGTCCTCCCCATCTGCCGTGATCACGGAGCGGTCGGCTACGGCTTCCAGTTTTGCGGGTGCGCCGGCAGTAACGATTGCGGTCTCCATTCGCTCACCCGAGGAAAGGATCCCGACAGCCCTGAGCTCCCCGGGAGCATAATCCACGCGCCACCCAAGGTGCAGCAGTGAGTCATGGTTGATGCGCCAACCCCTCGATACGCCATTCAGGAACAATTCCACGGAGTCGCAGCTGGTATAAGCGATCACATCGACCTGCTTCCCTTCTTCCCGGTTCCAGTGTGGAAACAGGTGCAGCACTGGAGTATCTGTCCATTCACTCTTGTACATATAATACACATCTTTCGGAAAACCTGCCAGGTCGATGATCCCGAAATAGGAACTTCGCGAAGGCCAGCCGTAGGGGGTGGGTTCTCCGAGATAATCGAAGCCGGTCCAGATAAACATCCCGGAAAGATAATCGTGTTTCCTGATCAGCGTCCAGGCCTCCTCGTGTGTCGACCCCCACGGCGTACTCACATTATCATAGGACGAAACAGTATGGTCAGTGTTTCCCCCCGTGAATGGTATGTCCCAGCGTACCGGCCATCTCCGGATACTGTCTGATGGCATATCGTAATGTCCCCTGGTCATCAATCCTGAAGTTGTTTCAGTGGCGATGAAGCACTTTCCGGGAAACAGTTCGGGAAATTTCTCAAATTCAAGATGTTTGTAATTGTACCCGATGATATCCATCTCCCCGGCCTTCAACAATGCATTTTCGGGATGGGGCCAGTTGTTGCCTGTAACGATCTGCCGCGTGGTGTCGAGCTCCCTGACGATGGCTGCCAGCGCTTTGGTAATGGCTGTACCTGTGCTGTCCCACTGCTCCAGGATCTCGTTCCCGATGCTCCAGAGGAACACGGAAGGATGATTGCGGTCACGAAGGATATGGTCCCTGAGATCCCGCGCATGCCATTCCTCCCAGTATTGGCTGTAATCGTGGGGTGACTTGTTTTTCTTCCACATATCGAAGGTCTCATCCATCACCAGGAATCCCATCTCATCGCACAGCTGAAGCAGTTCGGGGGCAGGCGGATTGTGTGCTGTACGGATCGCATTGCAGCCCATCTCCTTCAGCAGCTCCAGCTGGCGTTCCACCGCCCGCCTGTTTACTGCCGCACCCAGGCAACCCAGGTCGTGGTGATTGCACACACCCAGTATCTTCAAAGGCTGATCGTTCAGAAAAAATCCCTTTTCACTGTCAAACCTGAATGTGCGGATACCGAAATCCGTAGTGGATTGGTCAAGAAGTACGTCTTCTTCTGAAATCCCAACTTCAAACTGGTAGAGGTGGGGTGCATCCGCACTCCATAAGGAGGGATCGCTGACAGCAAATTCCATCCCGACCCGCTCCTTCCCGGATGGCTCCAGGACGCATTCTTTTGTCACCTCCCCTGCTGTTGCTCCATCGGGAGAAAGAACCCTCCCGGTTACGCGGATATCCCGCTTCTCCCCACTACTGTTCACAACATCCACCTCCGCAACCACCAGGGCATGGTCCTTTTCCACCACCGGGGTGGTTACATAGGTGCCCCACTGGTCCATATGCACCGGGGCAGTACTGATCAACCAAACATTCCGGTAGATTCCGGATCCGCTGTACCACCTGGAATTGGGCTGGTTGGAATTATCCACCTTCACGGCGATCACATTGTGCTTTCCTCCAAAATAAAGGTAGGGAGTCATATCGTAACGGAAGGAAATATAGCCGCTCGGCCGCCATCCGAGCAGGTGCCCGTTGATGTATACCTCGCTGTTCCAGTAAACACCATCAAAATGGATGAAGTACTTTTTCACGGAATTCTTCTCAGGTACCGTAAAGTGTTTCCGGTACCAGCCGATTCCTCCCGGCAGGGCACCCCCTCCCACCGTGGCCGGATGGCCCGGGCTGAATGACCCTTCGATGCTCCAGTCGTGCGGCAAATCCAGCATTCTCCAGTGCGCATCGTTCAAACCGGGATCGGAAAAATCAGCACCGGAAAGAGCCGTATTGGAATAATCAGCACCGGGATGATCAGCACCCGATAGAGCCGTATTGGAATGATCAGCACCGGAAAGACCCGAAGCTTGAATACCACTGGTATCAAGGTAAAATTTCCAGGCGGCATTAAAATTTTCTGTCACCCGGGGGGCCGTTTCCGGACCAGCACATGAATGAATGGAGAAAACAATCGAGAGAATAAAAAAAACCGATTGGGGTAGCCTGGAGGCAACATTCATTATACGTGGTTTTAGCGGTAGTTAGCGTTTTTCTTACGCTATCAAAAATAAGGAAATAAAATAAATATAACCTAAAAAAGCCCGGGTTGTATCGGAAATGGGAACAATTCAGGAGTGTATTTGTCACACTCTCGCATCACATTGCATCAACAGGCATGAAAATTTTACTCACCGGTCTGACCGGCTACATTGGAAAACGACTTCTTCCCGTCCTGCTGGAACATGGTCACGAGGTAATCTCCCTGGTACGGGATAAAACCAGGGTACAGGAGAACTTGCTTTCACTTGATCATCACAGGGTGATCGAAGGCGACCTCCTTGATCCTGAATCATTAAAGAATATCCCGGTGGATATCGACATCACCTATTACCTGGTACATTCCATGAGTGCGTTGCTGAAGGGATTCCAGGACCTGGAAGAACGATCAGCGACCAACTTTGTGGAGCGGATCAACAGGACTAATGCCCGGCAGATCATCTACCTGAGCGGGATCAGCAATTCAGAGCGACTGAGCAGCCACCTGGCGTCGCGTAAAAGTGTGGAAGAAATACTGAAGCGATCTGCGGCTGCAGTGACCATCCTGCGTGCCGGTATTATTGTCGGTTCCGGAAGTGCTTCGTTCGAAATCATTCGCGATCTCGTGGAAAAGCTTCCGGTGATGGTCACCCCGAAATGGCTCAATACGCGGTGCCAGCCCATTGCGATCAGGAATGTGATTGGCTACCTTGAAGGAGTCATTGGCCTGGAAAAGGCATACGACCAGACATTTGACATCGGGGGGAAAGAGGTACTTACATATAAGGACATGCTGCTGCAGTTCGCTGAAGTCCGCAAATTAAGGAGATGGATCTATACCCTGCCCGTTATGACACCACGACTCTCCTCCTATTGGCTCTATTTTATCACCTCAACTTCCTACAACCTGGCAGTGAACCTGGTCAACAGCATGAAAATCGAAGTCGTTACCTCCGAGAACAGGATCCGCGACATTGTTGACCTTGAACTGATCGATTACAGGAACTCGATTCGCCTGGCATTCGAAAGGATGGAGCAGAACCTGGTACTCTCCAGCTGGAAAGATGCCATGGTATCGGGCAACAGAAAGATTGACGTAAGTGCATTTATCGAAGTACCTGTTTACGGATGTTTTAAGGATGTCCGCAAAGTTCCCATTGAAGGCGATCCCCGGCAGGTCCTCGAAAATATCTGGAGCATCGGGGGTGAGCGTGGATGGTACTATGCCGATACATTGTGGCGGTTTCGGGGATTCCTGGATAAGCTGACGGGAGGTGTCGGACTGCGGCGCGGGAGGACCAATCTCTCCGTGATCCATCCGGGTGACGCCCTTGATTTCTGGCGGGTAATCATCGCAAATAAGAAGGAATCCTGGCTGCTGTTGTTTGCTGAAATGAAAGTCCCCGGGGAAGCCTGGCTGGAATTCAGAATCCGCTATGAGCCGGAACCGGTCCTGGTCCAGACGGCCACTTTCCGGCCCAAAGGTTTATGGGGACGGATCTACTGGCACATGATGTCCCCCGCTCACTTCTTCATCTTCAGGAAAATGGCCGTGAATATCGCCACATATACAGGTAAATAGTTTTCAATATTCTTCCTTATTCCCTTACCCTTGAAGGACAATATATTATCAAAAACCTCGTGGTTATCAGTACCGGTATCGTACTTGGAGCAACCGTGCGGGGAGGAAGATTTACCGAAGAGTAGTCCCATATACACCGCATAAAAAAAGGCCGTCTTTCGACAGCCCTTTTTTTGTAAATAATTGTTGGGGTTCTGATTGCTCAGGAGTTCTGATTGCTCAGGAGTTCTGCATTCCCGGCAGGAAACCAGCGATCAGCTCAACTGCATCTTTCTTCTCAATCTTGCGCTCTTTCCTGAGGACAGACTGATGCTGATACTCAACGGGGTCAAACCGCTTCTGGGCGTCAGGATTCGTAAACATTACTTTCCGTACCCCAAAACCATACTTATTACAATCATAGAATAAAGTATAATCCTTGGTGTAGGCAATGAATGATTTGCATTTTCCTTCAGCATTCACTGCAATATTCAGATTCATTGCTGGATTATCGTAATACACTTTGAATACTTCATATTCAGTTCCCTGGAAATGAAATACATCGTTGGTGGTGCGTACAACGAAATCACCAACAGGAGTATTGGTCTTTCCGGTGGTATACACATCGGTGATCTCACCGTCAGCGAATGCGAGTCCTGTAGTCATGACAAGTGCCATAGCGACTGTCATCATTTTTGTGATAAAATTTACCTTTGTTTTCATAGCATTAAGTATTAACAGTTAATGATTTATTAAATTCAATTTATGATATACATGTAATCTGCAGGTCTACTGCGTATGTGTTGCCTTTACGGCCTGTTTTAAGTTCATATTTTCCTGTACATTTCTTGTCGAGAAGCTCTTGAACCGCCATGATCCCAAGTCCGGAATTGTGACTGCGCCCCCCGCAAGCCTCATCTTCCCGGGAAGGAACAAGATTCCTGGACTGGAAGCGAAGTTCCCCCTCCTTTGCTTCGATCCTGATTGTCAGCCAGCCATCACCATTGCATTTACGAATCCCATGTTTAAAACAGTTCTCCACAAATGTATACAGCACCAGTGGCGGGAGTTGAACCCCACTGGTCAGGCCGGTAACCTGCAGGTCGAGAAAAAAAGTGGTTTCTCCAAGCCAGATCCGCTCCAGGCTGATGTAATCCTTGATCAGCCCGATCTCCCGGTCAAGCGAAATAAATTCCTGTCGCGAACAGGTAACCACTTTGACCAGGAGGTCAGATAATCCTGCAATCGCCTCAGTAGTCTGATCAGACTTCTTCACAGATAAGGCATACAGGTTATTCAGGGAATTAAAAAGGAAGTGCGGTTGCAACAGCATCTTGAATAGTTCCAGGTCACGCAGTGATCCTGCTTTCTGCTCCTGCCGAAGTGTGATGTCGTTCTGATGGATAAACATGATGTTTTGTTTTAGTGCGATTTTCCGATGAACCATTCAATCTGCCCTCAAAAAATCACATTTCGTGCCAAATCGCTTATATGTTTGTATATCTGTTAGTTATCATTTTTTTTGAATTTTTCAATTTGTGTTAAAATCGTCCGATTCTGCACAACTTTGTACGGAGTGTACGCTTTTGTTTAACACTATATTTCATTGTATTTCAGTATGTTGAAAGCTATATATGCGTGTCGTTTACTGACATTTGCCTGTCGTTCACAGATGATCAGCAGTAATTCTCCCGGCGAAAATGAAATTCCGGCAGGTGGTGGATCCGTTCAACAACCGGGAACCAAGTCCTAATTGGGGGCAATCGGGACATTCAGTTGTGAGAAGGGTTATGAAAGTATAAGTGCAGGGGAAGCACCAAAGTGAAGGGAGAAACAATCTGCTATCTGCAAAATGCCGGTAAAGGCAGGCAGCAATGGAAATGGGGGATGAAACTGCGAAGGAATATGGCACGTCAAAAGGGAGGATAAAAAGTAAAAACTTGCCGTTTTTCAGTTTTATATATTAACCTAAACCCTGAGAAGTAAACGGCAAGTTTTTTGAGAGTCGGAATAAATGTATGGTATAGCGCCGGAAAGAAAAAATAAGTTCAGTGATCCGCATCAACCGGCAACCATATTGCCCTGAAACGTCAGCGTACGCCTTTCGGCACTCCAGGCAGCATCTTCACTGATCCATAGTATGAGGTTTTCCGCCCGCTCTTCAATACGAACCTGGTAGCGACCGGGATAAAGCAAATCGAGCTCCCGGGTCATTTCGGCTGGATCCGGTTTCCTGACATCAGCAGCTTCGCTTCGCAAACTAATGGTCACCATTTCCTCTCCCCGGATGCACACTTCGATGGTATCATCCGGCATCCACATGAAATGCCTGATAACGATTTCAAGTGGAGAAAAAATCATGAACGCAGGAAGCGACAAGGCAGCCATAGAGCACTGTTCGATCTTCAGTACCGGTATATCCCTGCCCATGAGCAATGAATACAATTTCAGCAGGTTGCGGACATTTCTCATCTCCTCATCCAGCCGAAGCTTCATGCTTTTATGCGCCTGCATTACCGCATTCAGCAATTGGGAAAGCATGGCAATGGCACCTGCAACATCCCCGGGTCTGTCTCTTCCCATCTGTTCAATGGACCGCACCGAAAACAGCAACATTCCCGGCAGGATTCCTGCATTGGCATCCGCCCGCTCCATAAAGAGTTGCTGTTTTTCAAGCGCCTGTCCTTTTCTTTCACCCAGGTACCACGACCTGACCATCCTTGCAGCAGCAAAGACCAGGATGATATAGAGGTTCCCGATCCCACTGATCAACACATTCAGGGGATCGCGATATTCAGGACTGCCGGAGAATACTGACGGAAAGAGCTGCGACAGCCAGGTATTGGTCACGAACATTTCCAGGAAAGAGAAGAGAAGCATCAGCAGCACGAACACGAAAACAAACAATATGATCTTAACTCCACAAAGGAATTTCCTGGCCGCCCAGTAAACCACCAGGTAGGTATGCGCCATAAAAATAGGCAAAGTGGCCAGGTAATAGAATAGCCATCCCACATAGGTTTCCATTCCGGAACCAAAGCTCTTCACAAACGTAAACCCGGCTACCCAGGCCATCCAGAATATACCATGCCGGAGGTACCTGTTCTCAAGGGAAAAATGGCGCAGCAGTTCCATGTCAGAGTTTTAGTTTAAAATCCACACTGTAACGATCTTTCAGGTCGTCCACCCGCAGCATATACCTGCCGGGATACAGGAGGTCCAGTTTTTCTGCCGGTCCGCTTTTCCGGCGACCTCTGTCCTGGCTGAATGCCTCGGGCAAGGCCTCCGGTTTGCTGTTGGATGCATGAAAGACAATGGCATCTGCCTCCACGCGCACCCTTATCCTGATCCATGCTGATCCCGATGTCAGACTGGATCCATGTTCGAGACAGTTTTCAACAAAAGGGAAAATTACCAGGGGAAAGATCTCCTTCTCACCCGGGTCTCCCTCCGTGGCAAAATCAATGGAGAGCCTGTTTCCATACCTTAGTTTTTCCAGGTTCAGGTAATCCATGATGGCCTCCAGTTCCCTGCTGAGCTTTACCTTCTCTTTTTTTCCGTCTTCAAAATAAAAGGACAATAAAGAACTTAATCTTCCCAGGTTCGCTGATACCGCGGGGGATTCGTTCAGACTCAGGCAATACAGATTATTGAGGTTGTTGAAGACCACGTGCGGATCAAGCTGGTTCCTGAGCAGCCTGATCTCGGACCTGAGCTGATCGTCCTGAAACATGGCCAACCTGCTGTTCAAATGATGATTGTCCTTTGCATATTTTGCAATAAGAAACAGGGCGACGATAAAGGTCATGTCTTTCGTATTGACCAGCACCCGCGACAGGCTCGCTGCTTCGATCCTGCTGCCAATACCGTTTCCAACGACATTATAAAACAGGTAATCCGAAAAAATGAATTTTAGCCAGGAAATGAAAATCCCTGCAAACAGAAAGACAATAAAGAACAGGATGTACCTGCGCTTCGACAGCATCAGCGGTACCAGCACATAGGCGGTCAGGTAGGCATATCCAAAGAAGAAAAATGAATTGATCAGTACATTGCGTACTATTTCCCGGAGTTGCTGGTCCTGCCCGCTGCGCATGAAAACCACCCAGGTAAAGAGCAGGTTCATGCCTACAAAAAGAAAAAGGTGCCGTGCGATGCGGTACCCAGGCTTTTCTGAATAAAGTATCATGCCGGGAAATCTGCGCATATTTGTCTGAATTATAACCACATCCGGGAACGAACCCCGACAAATGGTATCCTGCAATATTACACATTGTACCGATATCGGACAGATCATTTCAACAGCCTGCGCGTGAACAGGCCGCAACAGGCTTCATACGACAGTAAACGCCTTTGACTGGTTGTTGCGGGTTGTTCACTTACACCTGGCGGTTGTTGGCAGAATCCATTATTATTTAACCAGAAATTTCAATAAGTTAACGCTTCCTTGATATAGTTTGAGGATGTTTTTACCTTTAACATTGCAACCGAATACCCTGAAATGAGAACAAAATGTATTATCATAGATGACGAACCGCTGGCCAGGGAACTGATCAGGGGTCATGTCAATAAACTGGAGAATTTTGAGATTGTGGCAGAGTGTGCAAACGCAATGGAGGCGATGGAAACGCTGAGGAACAACAATATCGACCTGATGTTCCTGGACATTAAAATGCCCCAGATCACAGGGATCGAATTCCTGAAAACGCTCAAAAATCCGCCCAGTGTAATCATTACGACTGCCTTCAGTCAGTATGCAATCGAGGGTTTCGAACTGGATGTGGTGGACTACCTCATGAAGCCGGTCACTTTTGAGCGCTTCTTCAAGGCGGTGAATAAATTTTTTGCCACGCGTACCCACCAGGACGTAACGCTTGAAAAAGAAAACGGGCTCAATGACCATGCATTTATCTATGTCAAGGAAAACAAGAAGATCATCAAGATCTACCTGAAAGAGATCCATTTCATTGAAGGGTTGAATGAATACATCCGCATCCATACCGACACCCGCCGCGTGGTGGTGAAAAGCAGCCTGCAATCCATAGAAAAGAAACTGCCGCCGGAGCAGTTCATCAGGGTACACAAATCCTACATCGTCTCCATCCCGAAGATCCGGGCCTTCAATGCCACCACCATCGAGCTCGAAAACGCCAAGGTGCGGATCGGAAGGAACTACAAGAACCAGGTGTTCAGCGCGCTTCATTTCAGAAGCGAGGTATAGACCCATCCAACCTTAAAAAAGGGGCGCCCTTCACAGGACGCCCCTTTTTATTGCAATAGACGGAACAACAGCTATTCCGGAACGGTAAAGGTGTGCGTGTTATCATCCAGCACATTACCACTCACGTCAACCACAGTATAGTCCACGACCATGGTCCTTAATACACCATCGTAGGTACCCGAACCACTGACAGAGTATACATCAGGTTCATCTCCGACAGTTTGCTGGTCGATAGTGATCACCTGGTCGAAATCACCGCTGAAGGTATAGGCAACATGCCATAACGAATCCTTGAAGTTGCTATTGGTCAGTACCAGCGGATCATCCGTTTTTACAAACGTGCATTGGTACTCCCCGGAACCAGGTTCAACACAGTTGAATGTGATCGCATAGTCATCCGCATCATAAGGTACAAATTTGGTGATCGATACCTCAACAGCGGTGTTCATGCCGTTCCTTCCAAGCGCCATATCTCCCGTAACATCTGTGAGCGTAACCGTGGCTGAAAGCGGATCGTCGGTCACAATTCCGGCTTCGACAGGTACTGAAACCGTATAACGGTTCATGGCTTCCGGAACTTCAACCGTTCCTGATGTTGAATAATCGCCAGTTACCTCGTAGGAAACCGTATAGGATTGGTAAACGACACTACGCGATGTAAGCGTTAAACTGATCTCACTACCTTCGGGCACTGTTTTGGGCGCAGTGTTCTCAATCTCCACGTAGGCCGGGTACGTATTGGTTAAATCTGGTTCTGCCGGGAAATAGGACTCACAACTCCAGGCGAATCCCAGTACAAGCAGCATACTAATCTTTACTATATTTTTCATAATTCAGTGTTTTTATTTATCGAACCAAAGCTTATCATAGATTTGTGGCAACGCTGACGGTGCATTGATGTTTCCGGTGAGCTCATCATCAGGATAGGGCCAGCGGCGCATGATCCCTCCGGCGGGAGCTCCATTGGGCAACTGGAGGTTCGGCACTTCGTTGCCGGCATCGCCCGATCTGCGCGATTGCACCCATCCTTCCAGGGTACGGTCCATCAGGTCGATCCAGTGCTGCACATGGATCTCGTACAAGGCGTCTTCGGCCGACATGGTGGAAATATCCGGCAGGTCACTGGCCAGGAAATCATCGATGTCCGCCTGTGGCACTTCGCAGAACAGCATGGCCTGTTCCACAGCTTCTTCAAAATACCGGGCAGCGGTATTCAGGTCAGCTGCTACGCCAATACCCCGTGCATGGATCTCCGCCAGGAAGAACAGCATCTCGGAATAACTGAAGATTACTTCCGGTGCATCAGGACGATAGAGGTACATGCTGATCGTACTGGTGGTAGCGTCTGCTTCTGTAGCAGTTTCCACAGCTTTGAATTCTCCTTCCGCGGCCTCAGGACCTTCATCAAAATAGACCGGGATGCGCGGATCATCGTATGCCGCCATAAAGTCGAATACATTTTTGTTGGCAAAAATCCAGAGATTCTGACCATTGGCATATCTGTCAAACAACTTGAATTTAATATTCTCATTCTGAGGTTCATCAAAGAACGGGAACAGGAAATTGTCATCTGCTGATGCGATCAGGTCCCCGTTCAGCAACGCGGCAATGTCATCCGCAACAGAAGGATCTTTGTCGTACATGGTCATATAGATCCTCAGTTTGATGGAATTGGCCAGCCTGACCCACTTATCCAGGTCGCCTTTATAGAACAGGTCACTTTCAATGATCCTGATGGGATCGGCAGGGTCGATCTGTTCAATGGCCGCGTCAATATCCTGGATCAGTCCGTTCAGGATGTCCGCCTGGGCGTCGAATTCAGGGTAGGCGTAATCGTCGTTCCATGCCTGTGAATAGGGCATATCGCCATAAATCATGGTACATTCGTACACCATCTCGGCCAACAGAATTTTCGCCTGTGCGGCTGAATTGTTCGCTGCAGGGTCCATTCCCTCCGCGATGTCGATGGCCAGCTGGAGGTTGTTTCCACTGGTGGAATAATACGCTTTCCAGGTGTTGCCAAGGGAATAGGGACTGATATCATACCGGTCCTCTGCATAACCCCAGCCGAATGAGCCACCGGTTGAAATGGCCTGGTTCATAAAACCTATGGGCATATAATTGTCTCCACCGGCACGATTTGCTCCATAGGCCGTTGCCGCATAGGCAAACAGATCATCGGGCGCTGCCGTGGTGGAACTGTTCGGGCTTGTGTTCACATCCAGCCATGATTCGCAGGATGTCACAAACACCGAAATGATCAATGTTATAATGAATATCTTTTTCATCTGTATATTCTTTAATTTTTATACTTAAAATGTCAGCATCAGGTTCACTCCAAAACTCCTTACAGAAGGTATACTGTTGAATTCAACACCTTCCCCTACTGCTGCAGGCCCGAAGAAATTCAGTTCCGGGTCCACGTGCGGCACATAATCCTTGATGATCCAAAGATTCCTTGCTTCCACGCCCATTCTTAAACCAGAAATGAAGGTATTGTCAAGCACATTCTTCGGAAGATTGTAAGACAAACGGATTTCGCGCAATTTCACATAAGATGCATCAAACACATTGCCTTCCGTATTGCTGATCGCGCTGTAATGAGCCCAGAAATCCTGCATGCTCTGTACCGGAACATCGTTCGGACGGTAGGTTCCGTCGCCCATATCCTGTACACCGGCGTCGATGAATACCTGGTCCCTGTTCTCTGCCGTTTCAAGTGCAAGTCCAGTGGACCGGATATTCCCTACTGTACCTGAGTAAAAAACGCCTCCCTGCCTGATGTCCACCAGGAAATTCAGGTCGATTCCCTTGTACGATAAAGTGTTGTTGATCCCCATGATCCAGTCGGGATAGATATCTCCAAAGCGCTTACCGGGAGCTACTTCTCTAAGTCCGGTATTCGGATTGATGATGATATCCCCGCTTTCATTGCGTCTCCAGCCGGTGCCATACAGTCCAAACTTCTCTCCGGGAGCGGCTTTGATCTGCAAGCCACTCCATCCACTGGAAAGCTGGTATTCGGTCAGACCCTCTGAAAGTTCTTCAACAATCTGGGTGTTCTTATTGAAGTTCACATTGATGTTCCAGTTCACACCATTGGGTTTGCGGATCATCGCAAGGTGAAGGTCGGCCTCAAGCCCGACATTTGAAACAGCGCCAACATTCACATTCCTGCTGAAATATCCGGTGGAAAGCGGAATGTCGATCGAAATGATCTGGTTGGTGGTCATGGTATTGTAGTAGGTAAAGTCGATTCCGATACGGTTGTTAAAGAAGCGCAGGTCGGTACCCACTTCAAAAGTAGAAGCATTCTGCGGTTCAAGGTCCGGGGTCGGATAGATCCTGGGGCCGGTAACCCCTACCACGCCACCATGCGGGAAATTGCCATTCAGGCTGAACTGTGCATAATAGCTGTTGGCAGCTGCATACTGGAAGTCGAGCTGGTAGGGCTGCTCGTCGGATCCGACATTGGCCCAGCTCAGCCGGAGTTTACCGAAACTCAGGATATCCTTGTTGTCGATGAATTCAGTAAAGATAAAGCTGCTGCTCACGGATGGGTAGAAGTAGGAATTATTCTCCACCGGGAGGGTTGAACTCCAGTCGTTCCGTCCTGTAATATTTACGAAAAGGAAATTCCTGAAACTGATGCCAACGTCCCCGTAAACACCCATCAGCCGCTTCAGCGAATAGTAGTTGTCGGGGGAAGTGGACTTCGCATTCCCGAACCTGTACAGGTCGTCCATCACCAGGTCGGTTCCTGTTACGATGGTCCTGCGGCGCTCCTGCTCGAAGATATTGTGTCCGGCGATCACCCTGATATTGAGGTCTTCGCTGATATCGAAATTTGCAGTGGCCATCAGGTCATTGTTGAATACCCTGTTGTAGAGATTGTAGGTGGTAAAACTTCCATTCATCCTCCCGAGTGTGCCTTTCTTGTAAATCTGCCGGCGGTACTCGTTGTAGAAATCGGTCCCGACGCGGTTGGATATCTCCAGCCAGGGAGTCACCTGGTATGCCAGGTGTGCACTTCCGATCATCCGCTCCAGGTCGTTTGTAAACTTGTTGTTGTTGATGATCCAGAATGGGTTGTTCACCGACTTGTCCCCGTCGAGGGCAATCTGGTCTCCAAACTCGTCAACGTAATTTTCCCTGACATCATCGATGCTCACTGTACGCGGCAAACCATTGATTTTGGAAGTCAGTACGTTCATATCGTTGCTTCCCTGGGCGGGTCTTCCTTCTGACGATGTCTTGATATAATTCAATGATGCACGGGCACTGAGCTTGTCACTCAGTTTCCTGCCGGCATTCAGTGTAACACCATTCTTCCTGTATTGTGACTGGGGTACGATCCCGTTCTGCATGTTGTTGGAATACCCGATCCGGAAATCAGATTTTTCATCACCACCGGAGATTCCGGTGGAGTTCAGTGCCGTAAAACCGGTCTGGTAGAAATCCCGCACGTTATTCGGGTATGCCTGCAGTACCACGCTGTCGCCCTTGAAATCCAGGAAACGCTGGTCCTGTACCTCGCTGATCTTCGGTCCCCAGCCATTGAGGAATTTCAGGTCGTAATTGCCATAGCTTCCCTGTGCATATTCGTTCTGAAAGTTGGGGAGCTTCAGGGGGGTGTCCCACCGGTAAGAAGTATTGACCTGCACCTGGGTGGTCCCTTTCTTCCCCTTCTTGGTGGTGATAATAATCGCACCGTTCTTGGCCCGCGCACCGTAGAGGGCTGTTGCAGCCGGACCTTTCAGTACTGAGATGGATGCAATGTCATCGGGGCTGATATCAGAAGCGCGGTTGCCCACATCCACATTACCGGTGATGCTGTTCGCGGTCCCCTCGATATTGTCGGCCTCGAAAAAGGTATTATCAATGGGCATGCCATCTACAACGAAGATGGGCTGGTTATTTCCGCCCAGTGAGTTGGCACCACGGATGATGATCTTGGAAGAGCCACCCACGGTTCCCGATTGCTGGTTGATCCGCAATCCGGAAACCTTCCCAACGAGACTGTTGACCACGCTTGATTCCCTGACAGAATTAAGCTGTTCATCGCTGACAGAGGATACCTTGTACCCAAGCGATTTTTCACTTCGCGTAATACCTACTGCAGTGACAACTACCTCGTCCAGGTTAAGATACTCGGAAGTCAGTCCCACGTCAATTAACGATTGACCGTCTACCTCAACCTCCTTCTGGTCCATACCAACAAAACTGAAGACCAGCACTGCATCGTCGCCGGGCACGGTGATTTCGTAAAAACCGTTTATATCGGTGATCGTTCCTGTCTGTGTCCCCCTGACCAGGACAGAGACCCCGGGTAAGAGAGAATTGTCTTCGGCGCTGATCACGGTACCATTTACCTTCATCTGAGAGAAGGCAACGGCACTACTCATTGCCAAAAACAACGAGAAAAAAATAATTCTTTTCATAGAATAAAATTTAGTTGAACAAATAGGTTTTATTGTTATGCGTCATCGATACTCCGGAAAAGCCACTGAAACAAGTTGTCTGCCTGAACAGCACCATCCGGAGATGATTTTTCAGGAACAAGAAAACATGATTGCACGGCAATTGCTATTTAATTCAACCTAATGCAGGAAGGTGACAGCGATCAACAGGGAATATAGTAATAGTGTCACTGACCTGCCGAAAACGGGATTTGGTACCTGCAGAAATGCAGATATACTGATACTATACTGCAACAAGCCATTTCATGTGCACAAAGAAGGGGGTCAATTTGCTGTTGCGGACTGTAAAGGGAGGAAAGCCGGAGATGGGGGGACTGAAAACACGAATGGGGATAAATTTTTTTTATCCCCATTCCACTGCATGATACCCATAGCCACCATACAGTGCCAAGGTACGGTTATTGGCTGGCTTGTCCGGCAGTCCCTTGCGGAACCACCTTCTGAGCCCTGACCTACCGGCTATGCTCCGTAGAGCGATGCCGAAAGGCCGTCCTTTCGCCGGGAAATGAATCCCTGCTTCCGGGACGCACTGTCTGATCATTGACGGAAGCAGGTCTTACGATCTGTCTTCAGACAATGTGAAAAGCTTTACGGAACCACGAGGATTCTTTACAGCTCTTCTTCAGCAGTCCAGCCTTTCAATGACCGACCAATTTTTTGATCTGCCTGGCTGAATGTAACGGGTCATCCCGCTACACGCATTGGCCCTTTTAATCTCCACCCGACAGTCCTCTGTCCTGGTAGCCGTTCAGAATACCTGTGGCCTGTCGGCCTGGCATTCTTTCCGGAACGATCTTCCGGGCAGCCTCTTATCTCTCACTTGGTAAAACCAAATATATTCGATTATTGCACTGGAGTCAAGAAATCCGGCAAAAAGTGTATCCACAAACCATCAACAATGGTTATTAACAAATGGTGAATAGCCTGAACAGCAGCATGCACGTCGTCTGCAGGATGACCTGCTTCATAAATGAACAGCTGTTGATAACCCGATATCAACAGGGATAATTGTCCGGACACCTTGCGTTTTAAAGGAACCTTGTACCGCCTGGTCGGGTCTTTAATACTAAAAGTATTGCCTTCAGCGCTGAAAATTTTTTGTTATGCCCGAAATGTCATAATTTTGAATGAGAAGGCCTGCCGGTTAAGAGCGGACCTGTCCGTTGTGAATTAAATACATCACCATTATGCGTATCACGCGAAACCTGGTAGCGGTCATCCTGGCATTCCTGGCAGTAAACACCGCAAATGCACAGGAGCCCGCAGCCATAGTATTTTATGGAACATTGGCTTCCAGCGACACATACATTGCCAACCAGGAATGTAACATTGAATTCTCGATGATCAGCGAAGTACATGAACCATTGCTGGTGCGCAGGGTGGATCTCAGCACGGATTCATCGGGCCATTTTGCCTTTTATATCCGGGATATCCCCGCTGTTTTTACCAGCGGGGCGCGCATACCTTCAGTAAAAATGGCCATTTCGATTCAGACTGCTGACTCCTCTTCCATGTTGGGCAGTGAAGGCATACACGTTACTTACACCCTCAGAAAAACCGGTTTGACGGGGTATACAATTACGCGCATGGACAACCAGGAAATGGAACATTCCTACGGCCAGCAGGTATGGAGTTTCTGGGACGTTGATCCATACACCTACCTTACCGGCAGTTTTTACATTTCCTTTTATAAAAACCGAACGGATGTCAACAGGATCTACCAGCTGGGATGGGAGCAACAACAGCGTTCCGTTCCGGAAATGGACACGATATCGCCAACTCAGCGCGGAATCAAAGGTGGTTATGCTGTGGGAGGTTATAAAAAGCAACGGTAACAACAGGTCCTGTACTGAATCAAAAAAGCCGGGTCGTATGATCCGGCTTTTTTGTCCCTGGCTTTGTCTTCCAGCAATTATTTTTTGTCATTATCTGACGGCCGCGGACGATCCTGTTTTTTACCTGTACCCTTTGAGATGGAATCCCGCATGGTGGTATCCGCTTCAATATTTTTCAGCTTGTAGTAGTCCATAATGCCCAGATTCCCGCTGCGGAATGCTTCCGCCATGGCAAGCGGAATCTCCACTTCCGCTTCGATTACCTTGGCCCTTGCTTCCTGCGCCTTGGCCTTCATTTCCTGCTCCGTTGCAACAGCCATAGCCCTTCTTTCCTCCGCTTTTGCCTGGGCGATGTTCTTGTCGGCATTGGCCTGGTCCATCTGCAGGACTGCACCAATGTTCTTTCCGATATCGATATCTGCCACATCGATGGAAAGGATCTCAAAGGCAGTCCCTGCATCCAGTCCCTTTTCAAGAACGATCCTTGAAATGAAATCAGGATTCTCCAATACTTCCTTGTGCGATATAGCAGACCCGATGGAGGATACGATGCCTTCACCTACCCTGGCAAGTACCGTTTCCTCTCCGGCACCACCCACGAGCTGCTTGATTGAGGCACGCACTGTAACACGCGCTTTGGCAATCAGCTGGATCCCGTCTTTTGCAACCGCAGTAACCGGCGGCGTGTTGATCACTTTCGGGTTTACCGACATTTGTACTGCTTCAAGCACATCCCTTCCTGCCAGGTCGATGGCCGTAGCCATATTGTAGGTCAGGTCGATATTGGCTTTGTTGGCCGATACCAGTGCATGTACCACCTGTTCAACATGTCCCCCGGCAAGGTAGTGTGCTTCAAGTTCATCCCGCTTGATCTCTGACAGGCCGGCCTTATAGGCCTCGATCATCGACCTGACAATCACCGTGGGCGGCACCTTCCGCCAGCGCATCAGGATGAGCTGCAGCAGCGAGATCCTTACACCGGACAACAGTGCGGTGAACCACAACCCGATCGGGATGAAATAGAGAATAATCCACAGGCCAATGATACTGGCCACTACTATAATAATCCATGTGTAATCCATATCTGTTTATTTTTTGGGTTTTACTGTTATGTGTGTTCCTGAAATGGAAACGATTTCCACTTTACTGTGTGCATCAATGTAACCTTCGATCGACTTGGCTTCTCTGACACCATCATTGATCATGATCTTGCCCATTGGATTCAACCTGGTTATTGTCTCTGCCAAATCACCAGGTTTGATTTCCCCGGCCCATTGGTGTTCATCAACTGTCCCGACCACATTGGTATTGAGCATGAATTTCCGCCAGGTCCTGGCACGCAGCGAGAAGGCGATCACGAAGATACTCAGCAACAGGGTCCCGATCAGGAACCAGACTCCGGTTTCTGTTCCATAATCATCAAACGCCTTGTACACACCCAGCACGGTCAGGACCAATCCACCTACTCCCGCAACGGTAATCCCGGGAACCAGGAGGAATTCGATCACAAAAAGCAAAATGCCGAGGACGATCAGTATGATGATGCCTGTCATGGTATGAAACTATTCTATGGTTGCTTTCAACCCGCGTGCGATCAATTCTTTCCTGACGAGTTTCAGTTCACTGAACTCACCGTTCAGAATCTCGCATTTCCCGTTATAATGTGTGATCGTCGCACATTGCTCGGCCTGTGTTGAAGTATGGTCACAAACCGTTTCCAGGGCCTCCATCACGAATTCAAATGTATTGATATCGTCGTTATGAAGCACCAGCACTGATCTTCTTTCAGATTGCCCCTGATCAGATCCCTTTTTATTCGGATTGCCGGAAAAGTTACTGTCCATTAAAAATGTAATCTGATCAAATATATAAAAAGAAATTATATTCCTTTCGATTCTGCCATATGATTTCTGTCATTTTTATTCCGCAGCATACAAATAAGGATGCGGAGTGACCAGGATTCCTACTCCAGTTTACGGGCCTTTTCAACAGACATTTTGGCGCCATTGTACCAGGAGACAATAAACGCATCTGCATATCCTTCTGAACGTACACGGTCGAGCGCGTCCCTTGCCTCGTCGTATGTCCGGAAACTGCCGGCATAATAAAAGACCAGGTTGCGCTCAGGGTCTGTCATGGCATTGACAGGTGAAATACCCCCGTAGATTGCGGGATCCACCTTACCGGAGTATACACCCATCTGGATCCGGTAGTGGGTGCCCGTCGGAAGGGGAACATCCACAGGTATCGGGTTGGAATCGGTATAGGGCGGTGCAGAGAGCAACTCAAATCGCTGGTTCGCTGAAGCCTTCCCTTCCGGGGACTTTGCATTTCCGGAACCGGTTACCTGACCTGCAGCCCCTGTCGGCGCATGCACAGTCCCGGCTGAATTGTCACGCGCTTCATCCCCGCCGGCAACAGGTTGTTGCGATGGCACTTTATTTTTTTCACGGTCAGTTGCACCGGTATCCTGCTGGTCTGAACGGACCACCGGTTGCTCGTGTATTTTCTGGCTGCCGCCGCTGAATACAGTTTTCACCTTTCCTGTCACGTCAGGTATAGAAGGTCCTTCTGGTCCGGAAGGGGTGTTTTCTGCAAACCTGTATACGGTGATGTCTTTGATGACCGTGTCTTTTTCGATGACTGAAGGCGTAGCAGATTTCGTGTAATCAGCAATCTGTGCAAAATATTGATCCGCCTGCTCCTGCGCTTCGGAGGACTTCTTCTCCCAAACCATGATCTGCCGCTGACTCAGCCACTTCTCATTGGGATCATCGGATTCGCGCACCCTTACCCTTGCTTCAGTGGAAAGCTCAGTAAGGGAATCTGAAGCAGCCTGGTGTTTCAGGGCAGCACTGATCAATTCCTGGTAGTCGGGATCCGCAGACTGCGCTGAACGCATCTGATCCTGACCGGGTACCGACCTGTCATTCACCCTGGCTGCCATTCCCGAACCCTGTGCCGGCTTCCCGTCCTTTGCATTACGCTGATCAACTGTCCCCACCTCCTGCTGGTCAAGCGTAAGAAAATCCTTGTAGGCTTCAAATTCCTTCATCATTTCCGATGCAGCATCGTCGAGATTCGCAATTCGCCTGATTTCCTGCGGACTTTTTGATGCCAGCGACTGTTTTGGCTCACTCAGGTGTACCCTGAATACCGCAACAGAATGCTCATTTGTCTGTCTGGCAGAAAAGAATGTCACCATGCCCAGGTCGGTCCCCGGGAGAAGCAGGTAATCGTCGAAAGCGGAGTTCACAGGAAACCCCAGGCTAACCGGTTCCGACCACTCATCACGCACTTCGTCATAATGCGACCTGTACAGGTCAAATCCTCCCAGTCCCTCCCGACCGTCTGATGCAAAATAGAGGTCCTTCCCAACAGGGTCAAAATAAGGCAGGATCTCATCCCCTGCAGTATTCAAATGCTCTACGGGCTGTATGTTCGTCCATTTCCCGGTGTTGCCCCGTTCTGCCTGCATGATTTGAAATCCTTCCTTCCCCCTGCGCTCCAGTCCGGCAAAAAAAACCTTCGCCCCTCTTGTTGGGTTCTTTGGCAGGAACATCCAGGCGTTCAACTCTTCCCGGTCCTCATCCTCTGTAAAGAACTCATCCGGTTTCCGGGTCATGCTGCCACCTTTCGTCCGGATCTGTTCTACCTGTATGGGATTGTACAGGTTGATAAATGTCACATTCTGAACCTCATAGGGATTATAAGCAGCGGTAAGCTGCATCGCGGTATTGATGGAACGGATCAACAGCCTGGAATCACGTTCCCGTGCCATGCTCCGCGGCGCTTCACTGTCGAAAGCAATATAATATTTCTTTGCCCGCTCAAAATCATACATTTTGCGGTAGGCTTCCCCGAGATAGTAATATACATCTTCCGGTACCCCGCGCGTAGACGCATAATAGAGCAATTCAACTGCTGTTTCAAGGTCAGTGCCCTGTTCTACATTGCAGATCCCGGCATAATAACGGTACATGGCATCCCTCGGGAACTGGCGTATGAGTTTCGTGAAAGCGCTTCCTGCACTGGCATAATCGCCCTCCTCAAAATTGGTCATGGCCTGCTGCTTCAGCTCCGGAACCTCGTGTTCGGGAACCTGGCCCGTCAGTCGGGGGCTGATCAGAAAAAACACTAAAAACAGCGGGATGAAATAACGGGGGTTCGGTGTTCTAAACATATTGCCTTTTTAAACGTTTTACCGGGTAAAGTAACGGTTTTCAGAATGATCAAAAATACAAATTAAAATTCATTCTGTTCCCGGCGAATTGTTAATAAACTTTACACCGAACAACCTTTGTTTAAATTAAACTTTATAATTTTACAAAACACTTTCAACTATGATTGAATTAACGATTGGTGATCCGGCACCCAAGTTTGCAGCACCGGATCAGGAAGGAAATATGGTCTCACTCGACCAGTTCAAAGGCAAGAAGCTCGTACTGTACTTCTATCCCAAGGACAATACCCCGGGGTGCACAGCAGAGGCATGCGATCTCAGGGACAATTATGAAAGATTTCAATCCGAAGGGTACGAAATCCTCGGCGTCAGTGCTGACAGCCAGAAGTCACATCAGAATTTTATCAACAAATATGACCTGCCTTTCAGGCTGCTCTCCGATGTTGATAAAAAAATACTGGAATCCTATAATGCCTGGGGAGAAAAGAAAATGTACGGTAAATCCTATATGGGCATCCTGAGAAAGACATATATTATTTCCGAAGACGGGACCATTGAGAATATCTTTGATAACGTGAAGACAAAAGAACACGCACAGCAGATTTTTGAAGGATAAAACACATTAACAGGGAAAAACACTATGAGCAACGAGAAGAAGGATAACCAGGAAAAACTGAAAGCCTTGCAGTTGACACTGGACAAGATTGAAAAAGGCTATGGTAAAGGAGCAATCATGAAAATGGGAGATACAGCCATAGTAGATATACCTGTAATCGGCAGCGGTTCCATAGGACTGGATGTTGCCCTTGGCATAGGCGGTTACCCGCGTGGGCGTGTGATCGAGATTTACGGACCGGAATCCTCCGGAAAAACGACACTGGCGATCCATGCCATCGCTGAAGCCCAGAAGAGCGGTGGTATTGCAGCATTCATTGATGCAGAACACGCCTTCGACAGATTCTATGCACAGAAACTCGGCGTTGACATCGAAAACCTGTATATTTCACAACCCGACAACGGGGAGCAGGCGCTGGAAATTGCCGACCACCTGATCCGTTCGGGAGCCATCGATATTATCGTGATCGACTCTGTTGCAGCACTGACCCCAAAAGCAGAAATCGAGGGAGAAATGGGCGAATCCAAAATGGGACTCCAGGCAAGACTGATGTCCCAGGCCCTGCGTAAACTGGCTGCAAATATCAACAAGACCAATACCACCTGCATCTTCATCAACCAGCTTCGTGAAAAGATCGGCGTGATGTTTGGTAACCCGGAGACGACAACAGGCGGAAATGCACTTAAGTTTTACGCCTCTGTCAGACTGGACATCAGGCGGATCGGCCAACTCAAGGATGGCGAGGATATCCAGGGCAACCGCGCCCGGGTGAAAGTTGTCAAAAATAAACTGGCCCCTCCCTTCAGGAAGGCGGAATTTGACATCATGTATGGCCTGGGCATCTCGAAGGTCGGGGAACTGATCGACCTGGGCGTTGATCTCAATATCCTTAAGAAAAGCGGCTCCTGGTTCAGCTATGGCGAAACCCGGCTCGGACAGGGACGCGATGCAGTGAAGCTGTTGCTGAAAGACAATCCCGAACTTTCGGAAGAACTGGAAGGAAAGATCAAGGAGATCATGCAAAAGGTCGAGGAATAGGAAGAGTGCGATCTATTTTATAACTTGGAGGAACCTTACGATCAGCCTGTTATGAATTTTTTGGTGCATTTCATATTCATTACCGCATTTCTGCTGGTGTACGTGATCGCGATCATCATCCTGAAACCTTTCAGGCTGCACCGCAAACGACCCGTTTCCACCATCACTTTAAAGGCCAGCTACCTGCTCTACCTGGCTGCCTTTATACTGCTGGCATACCTGGTCCTTTTCTTCTCAATAACATCCGAACCCACTGAAGAAGCGACAGAAGAAAAAATACTGAATGTGTTTACTGTTTTTGCAATCCTGGCTTTCTTTATTCCCAATGTCGGGATCATGGTCAGACGCAGCGTTATATCCTGGCGGGTTACATACAACTACCTGTTCGCCGGCATTAACCTGCTGATCGCCACTGGCCTGATATATTATATTGCAGAAATTTCCTGGCAGTTTAAATAATACCCGTATCCAAAAAAATCAACCGCGCCCTGAAAACAGGTCAACAATCCGCCTGACATTCTCCTCCGGTGAAGCTTCCCCCGGCAACCAGGTGATGGGAATACCCCTGCGCTCCATCCCCCGGAAATAGGTCATCTGGCGCTTGGCAAAACGATGAATGGCCGTGTTGAGCCGGGTGAACATCTCGTCGTATGTAAGCGCACCTGACAAGTAACGGGAGAGGTACTTGTACTCCAGACCATAGTATTCAAGTTTTTCATGACTTACGCCATTCCTGAGCAATTCCCTGGCCTCTTCGATCATGCCCTGCTCCAGCCTGGACCTGAGCCTGGAAGTGATTCGCTGCCTGCGCCTGTCACGTTCATGACTGATCCCGATGGTCAGGGACCTGATCAGCGGCACCTCAGCAGGCACCTCACCCGATGCCTCCATGTGTGCGGCAATCTCAATGGCACGAACAGCCCGCTTCCTGGTTGTGGTGTCCGTCTGGTTATGCAATGCCCTGTGGCTGCCCAAAATCGCAATCAGCTCTTCCATGTCCTTCCCCTCCAGCTCATCTCTTAATGGCTGATTAACTGGTACATGCAGCATTTCGTACTGCCTGAGGACCGATTCAATATACATACCGCTACCGCCGCACATAACGGGTACCGTTCCCGCTTCCTTTAAACTCGAATACACTGCCAGAAAATCCCTCTGGAATTCAAACACGTTGTATTCCTCACCTGCAGCGCGTATGTCTACCAGGTGCACCGGGACGCGCGCTCCATCCACCAGGTAATCGTCGTGGTCCTTCCCGGTTCCGATCGTCATACCACGGTACACCTGCCTGGAGTCGGCACTGATCACCTCCCCGCCAAGCGCATGGGCTACTCGTGCCGCAATAGCAGTTTTACCTCCGGCTGTATGTCCAAGAATGGTAATGAGATCAAACGCTGGTGCCATATATCAAAAATAAAAAAAATTGTAGTGCTACGCCCGTGTAGATATCAACGATTGAATCAGAAACAAGTTGCGCCAGGAGGATATTTGGCCAGGATCGATGCAATGAAAAGAAGAAAGATTCGTATATTTATTAGATCTGAATCATGTACATGGATGTAAAAAGATTTTTCATACGCAGCAAAAACCTGTTGCTCAGTCCCACGACGGAATTCAAGCGCATTTCCGAAGAAGACAGGCAGGTTGTATCAATCAACAAACGCTATGTGACCACAATTTCATTGTTCGTCGCATTGCTGGCACTGATCGGATCGGTCTTTACACACATATCGGCACCCATCAATTCATTCCTGTACGTACTGATCAATACAGTGATTGTCTTCCTGCTCATGATCACGCATATCTACCTGTCCGGCCGGACCATCACCTTCCTGGGAAGAAACATTGCGGCAAACGACAGGGATTCGAATTTCTACGCGTTGTCGGCCTATGCGCAACTTCCTTTTTTCCTGGCCCTGGGTCTGATCAAACTCTTTCCCAGCCTGATCTTTCTTATCTTCATCGGGTTTTATTCGGTGTTGCTTTTCCATACCGGGACATCCATGATGACCCGCATTCCATCCGGGAAGAGGATCCAGTTCACTGCCCTTTCCATATTAATCATGATCACCAGCTTCATCATCTGCTCTGAATTGTACACCCTCCTGTATAGTGAAATAATAAGGGAGTTTAGTACATTTGCTGCTGTCCGGTAACAGTCATGTGACAATGACAAGTACGATACAGATATTATGGCAAACAGGATCAACATAAAGAACAAGAAGGCGTATCACGACTATGAACTGATCGAAAAGTACATTGCCGGAGTCCAGCTCCAGGGTACCGAGATCAAGTCCATCAGGATGGGCAAAGTCAGCCTTTCTGATTCCTATTGTGTTTTTCACAAGGATGAACTGTACATCAGGGGATTGCAGATTGCTGAATATGCCTGGGCAAGCTACAATAACCATGACCCGGGAAGAGAGCGCAAACTATTGCTGAACAGGAAAGAACTGAACAAGTTGCTGCGCAAGGTGAAGGAATCGGGGCTGACCATCGTGGCCCTCAGGGTATTTGTCAATGAAAAGGGCCTGGCGAAAATCGAGATCGCCCTTGCAAGAGGAAAAAAGCAATACGACAAGCGGGAAACCATCAAGCGGAAAGATACGCAACGACAGATGGAACGGTTGCAAAAGATCAAATAGCCACAAGGTACATCACAGCAATCAGCTGCATCCCATTAGTCCGGCAAACTCCATGTTTGCTGGTTTGCCCTGGTGCTACTGGGAGAAAAAGAATTCATTGACCTGTCTGAGTTCTTCAAGCGACAGGTCCACCTCAAAATCAAAGTATTCATCGATGGCTTTCAGCAGCTCATCAAATGAAATATAACCATCCTCATCGGTATCCAGTTCTTCAAACTTTTCTGGTACATCAACAACCCTTCGCTCCACGAACCGGTCCCTGATCAACTCCATATATGCCTCGAGGTCTTCCCTCTTCAATGCCTTGTCGCGTTGCAACTGTCCCAGGAATTCCTCTTCGTCAAGGGCCACACCATTATCATCCACCCATACACCAACCTCAGAATCCGGCTCCTTATCGAGATAATCCGGCACTCCGTCTCCATCCCTGTCAAGCGGACATCCCAGGGTATCCACCAGCACACCATAGGGTGTCCCGGGGCAATGGTCAGCAACATCCAGCACGAAATCCCCATCTTCGTCATCAAAGAAAACCGGATCCGTTTCCAGGTCAGCAAACAACAGATCCACCGTCCTGGTAGCAGGATCGGAGAACATATCGAAGTGCAGCGTGAAATGCGTAAAAAGGAATCCATCATTTCCTTTTTTTCCAACGATGTGGGTGCCTTCAGCCGCTACATTATCAATAAAATCAGTGAACGTATAGTGGTACTCGGTTCCGAGACTCACTGCGATCCGCTCCGATAGCCCCAGTGAAAATCCAAGCGCAAGCGGAATTCCGAAAGAGCGCTGGTTATATGCTCCAAGCCCGTAACTTTCACTCTCGAAGGATCTCAGGTCTGTCTCAAAAACATAATCACGGTCCAAAGGCAGGGCTGACCCGGTTTCGCCTGCAGGCAGGCTCCTGATGGTGCCGTCCGGCCAGTAATGATAGAACCTGTTTTGTGCATCAAACAGATCTCCCTTTGAATTGAAAATCAATTGCTCAATCCCCAGCGCCACGTAAGGCCTGATCTTCATCTCCTTACTGATCAGGTGTCCGAATTCATACCGCGCAGTAGCTCCGATGCCGTAGATTTCTGAAGAAAAATTCAGGTTCTGCGACAGGTCTGTCACCGAACGCTGGTTCCCGGTAAGTGTGCCTGCCATGAAAAAGAAATTTGCTGTGATGTGGTGCTGGTTATCGATAAATGTGGATACATTTACCCGAAAGGCTGGGTTCCCCACAACCGGAAGACGTGAGCTGTTGCGCACATCACCCATAAAATTAAGCGCCCCGTAGCTGACCGAAAGCACGGGTTTGTATACTGGATTCTCGATCGTATCAACACGCTGAAGCAGGTCGTCATAGTCGATTACTTCCTGGGCGATTGCCCGGGAAGCAAACCCTGAGAGCAGGATCACCAGGATAACTTTATAATGCAGCTTTGGGCCAACACTCATTTTATCATACATTTATATCTACAACACATCTTCAACAGGCATCCTTTTCCCGTCCCGGTATGCAACGATAAATGCATCAGTTACCGGTGATTGCGAATTGATCCTGTCCTTCATTTGAACCGCCTCCGCATAATTGGATGCAGGTCCCACAGTGTACTTGTGCCATCCTTCGATCTTTTCCACTTTCACATTCCTGAACAGTGAACTTTCCTGGAAAAATGTGCCGGCATAAACCGGGTGTTTTACCGCGGCCAATTGTATCCTGAATACCACGCCAGCCGCTGGCTGAAGTACCTGGATACCCTTCACGGTGGGTGCTCCGGCCGGTCCTGAATCAGGGGAAGTTGCTACATCCGGCAGTGTCTCCTGACTGCCGTTGGTGACCCCATCAGGTTGCTGACCATTCCCCGGAAGGGTTCCTGTGGTTGATGATATTCCATCTCCCGGCCCGATCTCCCCTGTTGCCAGCAATGCCAGCTGCTCCGTCCTGTCTAGGGAGCCAAGATTGACATCCATCTGCCTGGGACGCACCTCTTTCGTAGCACCGTCTTCAGTATAGGACAGGTTCCCCTGGATCACCACAGGTTGCTGTTTCTCTTCCAAAATCGGTACCAGCCGGTAACGGATGGTAAAAACTGATTTAGCCGGGGGCCGCATCCATACAAACCTTGCCAGAGAAGCAGCCTGTGAAACCACCGCACCGCTGGCATCCAGCGCTTCAAAAGAATAACCTCCCGGAATGGATTCCTCCAGTTTCAGGAAACTGGTTCCTTCCGGCGTATTGATCAGCAGTGTGACATATACCAGTCCGTTCGGTTCAATCACAGGCTGCTGCCGGATCACAGTTGCAAAAGCCTCGCGCGTTACAGGACTGGCTTTTGACTGCCTGATCATTCCCGGGAATTCACTGACATCCACCACAAGGGCAGGATCAATGTCCGGGTTGGGCCGGATATTGACAACCTCGGGCCGGGGAAGACTCATATATGCCCGCTCACCGTTTATTACGTATGCAAAGGTTCCTGCCAGTTCCAGCTTTCCACTGAGTCTTTCGTCCACACTGATGACATACTTCACCCGGACTTCCTCCTCCTCGGGAAGTTTCAGCCAGATAATCCTGACCCGCTGATCTGAGAAGGTGAAATCTGCATTGGGAGAGGACACATTGGACGCAGCAAATCCCTGCGGCAGTACCTGTGAAAATCTCGAATAATCCTTAAGATCTCCTTTCCGGAAGAACAACTCCACTTCAAAGTCTTCTCCTGCTGTTACTTCTTCAGGTACTTCAAGAACAAAACTTACCCCACCCGGTTGACCGGACAACGGCAGAAAGGCCACCAGGAAGATCAGGAAAACAACCCGCTTTTTCATAGCTGTTCTGAATTTTCAATGCAAGGTACGAAAAATTCAAGCATATCTTCCCCTAGTTACTAACAGCAACAACCACAAGGTCAGAAGTTCGGGCTCAGCAAATACTTGCTGTAGAAATCATTGATAACTTCAACAGCTTCATCTGATGTATCAACCAGTGTAAATAAATGGGTGTCCTCAGGGCTGATATTCTTTTGCTCTTCCATTACCTTGTCCTCGATCCAGTCAATCAGTCCCTTCCAGTATTCCTTGCCCACAAGTATGATCGGGAACCGCCCGATCTTACCGGTCTGGATGAGGGTTGCCGACTCGAAGAATTCATCGAACGTTCCGAATCCACCCGGGAGCACAATAAACCCCTGTGCATACTTCTGGAACATCACCTTCCGAACAAAAAAATGCTTGAATGTAATCAGTTTATCATGATCAATATACTGGTTGGAAAACTGTTCAAAAGGCAGCTGGATATTGATCCCCACACTTTTGCCGTTTCCTTTCCTGGCCCCCCTGTTGGCAGCCTCCATGATCCCCGGACCGCCCCCGGTGATAACTCCATAACCACTCAGTGTCAGTTTGTAGGCAATATCCACGGCAAGCTGGTAGTAGGCATTGTCTTCCTTGGTCCGTGCCGAACCAAAAATGGAGACGCAGGGGCCGATGGAACTTAGTTTTTCAAAACCCTCAACAAATTCGGCCATGATCTTGAAAATCTGCCAGCTGTCGGAAGCCTTGATTTCATTCCAGTTTTTTTCACTGAACGCCTTTTTTATTTTTTCTTCACTAGAGTTCATCTATACAAATTCTTTATTTAAATACTTGACATATAAACGCGTTACTTAAATTCATTCTGCAGGTAATCTGTTGCCTCACGGTGAAAAAGAATTGTAGCAATATAATAAAAAGTATGCTGAACAGGAGATTTTTTTTAGCTGGCGCTGATTCCCAGTTCTTCTTTCAGACACTGTCCTGTGTAGCTTTCGGCAACAAGTGCCACCTCTTCCGGTGTTCCTGTGGCAATGATCTCACCGCCGCCGATACCCCCTTCTTTTCCCATGTCAATAATGAAGTCTGCCACCTTGATCACATCCATATTGTGCTCAATCATGATCACGGTATTGCCCTTCTGTACGAGACGACCGACTACTTCCAGCAGTACCCGCACATCGTCGAAATGCAGTCCGGTGGTGGGCTCATCAAGAATATAGAGGGTCTGCCCGGTATCTTTCTTTGCCAGTTCAGCCGAAAGCTTCACCCGCTGTGATTCGCCTCCCGACAGCGTTGTGGAAGGCTGTCCCAGCCGAATATACCCGAGTCCCACATCCTGCAGGGTTTTCAGTTTCCGATTGATATTCGGGATGCTTCCAAAAAACTCCAGCGCCTGGTTAATGGTCATCTTCAGCACTTCGTTGATGTTCTTCCCCTTGTATTGTACTTCCAGTGTCTCCCTGTTGTATCGTTTCCCATGGCAGGACTTGCATTGCACGTACACATCGGGAAGAAAATTCATTTCAATGGTCTGCACCCCGGCACCCATGCATGTTTCACACCTGCCTCCCGCAACATTGAACGAAAACCTGCCGGCCTTGAATCCCCTGATCTTCGCATCGGGCGTCTGCTCAAACAACTTGCGGATGTCTCCAAAGACATTGGTATAGGTGGCAGGGTTGGACCGCGGCGTGCGGCCCAGGGGTGACTGGTCTACCTCGATAACTTTGTCGATGTACTCCAGTCCCTCAAGCGATCTGTATGCCAGGGGTTCCCTGCTGGACCTGTGCAGTTTGTTGCTCAGGATCGGGTGCAGGGTGTCATTGACCAGCGTGGATTTTCCGCTGCCGCTTACACCGGTAATACAGATAAAGGTCCCCAGCGGGAATTCCGCATCCACATTTTTCAGGTTATTGCCTGTTGCTCCCCTGAGAACAAGGGTTTTCCCATTGCTTTTCCGTCTTTCCGGTGGCAGCGGGATGGCTTGCATCCCGGTCAGGTAGGCTGACGTGAGAGAATCCATGGTCCTGATTACTTCCGGGGATCCGTCTGCCACAACATAACCACCGTGCCTCCCTGCTCCCGGACCGAGGTCAAGGATATGATCCGCTGCCAGCATCATCTCTTTATCGTGTTCCACCACGATCACCGAGTTGCCCTGGTCCCTCAGTTTCTTGAGGGAACCGATCAGCTTCATGTTATCCCGCTGGTGCAGGCCGATACTCGGCTCATCGAGTATATACAACACATTCACGAGCCGCGAACCGATTTGCGTGGCCAGACGAATCCGTTGACTCTCCCCTCCAGACAAACTCCGCGAAGTACGGTCCAGGGAGAGGTAGCCCAGTCCCACATCCAGCAGGAAAATAAGCCGGGAACGAATTTCCTTCAATACCTCCCTGGCGATTTCCTGCTGCCGGTCAGAAAGCTTTTCTTCAATCCCTTCGAACCATTTGTAAAGGTCCTCTATATCCATCGAAGCCAGCTCTGATATATTTTTCTCATTGATCCTGAAATGGAGCATTTCATTTTTCAGCCTGTTTCCTCCACATTCCGGACATGGAATCTTGCGGATAAACTGCTTCGCCTGTTTTTGCTTTTTCCCCGATGCCCCATCACTTACCTGGTGATTCACGAAATTGATCACTCCCTCAAAACTCAGGAAATAATTGGAAGAGGTCCCCAAGGGTGTGTTCTCGAGTTTCAATGGCTCCTCTGATCCGAACAGGATCGTGCTGATCGCTTCTTCAGGGATGTCTTCCACTTTTGTGTCCAGCGTAAATTTATGTTTTTTAGCGATCGCCTCTATCTGCCAGAATATGAGCGCGTTCCTGTACTTACCGATTGGCAGGATGGCTCCCTGGCGAATGCTTTTCATCCTGTCCGGTATCAGCTTGTCCACATCCACATCGTTCACCCTTCCCAGCCCGTTGCAACGCGGACAGGCACCCTGGGGCGAATTGAAGGAAAAACTGTGCGGGGCTGGCTCATTATAGGAAATACCGCTGGTGGGACACATCAGCTTGCTGGAAAAGAAACGGGGCACGGATGCGTCCTTTTCCAGGATCATGGTGATTCCCTTGCCTTCATGCATGGCCACTGAAACAGAATCCTTCAGCCGCTTATCGTCTTCCTCCTTCACCTGTATCCTGTCGATCACAATCTCAATATCATGAATCTTGTACCGGTCGATACGCATACCGGGCTCCACTTCACGAACCTCCCCGTCAATCCTGGCATAGAGATACCCCCGCTTCCTGATCTGTTCGAAGAGTTCCCGGTAATGTCCCTTCCTGCCCCTGACCACCGGGGCAAGCACATATATCTTTTTCCCGGCAAACTGTTCCCGGATCAGATCCAGGACCTGCTGCAGGGTGTATTTAACCATCTTTTCCCCGGTCACATAGGAATAGGCATCTGCCGCACGTGCGTAAAGCAGCCTGAGGAAATCGTAGACTTCGGTAATGGTGCCCACCGTGGACCTGGGATTCTTGTTGGTGGTCTTCTGTTCAATTGAGATCACAGGACTGAGTCCGGTGATACGGTCCACATCGGGCCGTTCCAGGTTCCCCAGGAATTGCCGGGCATAGGCACTCATGGTCTCCACGTAACGGCGCTGACCCTCGGCATAGATGGTATCAAATGCCAGCGAGGATTTACCGCTTCCACTGAGTCCTGTGACCACTGTGAGCTCATTGCGCGGAATGGCCACATCAATATTTTTCAGGTTATGTTCACGGGCACCGTAAACATGAATGTATTTCTTGTTCTCCTGCATGTAATCTTTTCTGGTAACGGGTAATCCCTGCAACCGGTGATATAAAACACACTGCTTTTCCGGACTATCTCATTTCCCTGGCATGTGGTTGAGGAACCCGTATCTCATAGGTTTTTCCCTGGCTGTTGGTAAGGTTGTTGTCCCTCAACCATGGATTCAGGAATTTCAGCATCTTGTAATTAGTATTGTGCTGTTTAGCAAAATCGGCAAAATCGGTCACGGGACCATTTACAGCAACCACATCGTAGGCGATTGGCTGGTACAGGTCCTGTTTTGAAAGATGAAATCCATAGGCTGCCGGATCTTCCATGATCAGTTTAATAGCCAGGATGCGGAAGATATAACGGGCAGTCTCCTCGTTGAGCAACAGGTCATAATAATCTGTTTCCTTCTGACGGGTCAACTGCCGGTCAATCCCTCTCCTTCCTGCATTGTATGATGCCGCAGCCATGGTCCAGTTCAGGTATTTTTCATAGGATTCCCGGATGTACCTGCAGGCCAGCACCGTGGATTTTTCCAGGTGGTACCTTTCATCCACCTCGCTGTTGATTTCCAGCCCGTAGTCATGTCCCGTTCCCTTGAGAAGCTGCCAGAATCCCACTGCACCTGCAGGGGAAACAGCGTTGGAAAGGTTGCTTTCTGCAATAGCAAGGTATTTAAAATCGTCAGGAATACCTTCAGCTGCAAGAATCGGTTCTATCTGCGGGAAATAACGGTTGGCCATTTTGATCATCCGAATGGTCTGCGAATGAAAAAAAGTATTCGACAACAGTTCCCTGTCGAGCGATTCATAAACATCGAAGTATCCCACCGGTACCTTCTCTCCTGCAAAAGCAATCTGTTCGGGCACCTCAAAAGGGAAGATGGCATAATACGACTTCTCCCCGGGCTCCACCGGGTCGTTGTCAGCGACACCCCCGAAACCAATTTTATCAATGGAAAAAACAGCAATCACTGACACCACGATAATCAATGGAATGACCCATAACCTGCTGTTTCCCTGTCCCCTGTTTTCCTTTGCTTTCATAAACTCCTCCGCTGATTTTCTCAACTGCAAAAATAGTGTATCATTTGCTGGTTTCAAAGTATTAACACGCGGAAGGTCATGAAGTTTTGGCTCTTGCGCTAAAACCTGTAATTCACGCCCGTGTAAAAACCGAAGCTGTAGGGCCGTGTAACGGGAAGGTTGGCTGTGTTGATGGAGTGAAGGTAATACCTGAAGCGGGGCTCAATACTCAGACTGAAGTTTTCAAATACATCGTATACCACACCCACGCCTGCATTTCCGGAATAATTGAATGTCCTGACATCCTGCATTTCGCCTATGGCGATGACTTCATCACCGGCGATGGCCGAAACCGAATTGTGCACCAGCAGGTTGGTACTGAAACCGCCCATCAGCTGCACATCAAAGGTTCTGTCAAGCAACTTGTACCGCACGTTGAAGGGAATCTCCAGGTATTCAAAAGTTTGTGAAAAGCGCTCCACGAAAGCATCGGCAACGACCATCTCTTCGGGGGTCAGCGTATGGTAATCGGTAAGCCTCCCGGTGCCTGCGTAACTGTTCACAAATTGGTCGTTATCGATGGAAACCACCGTTCCCATTGAATTGGAGATACTCACCACGCTCTCCGATCGGTTGGGAGCAGCAACCATGTCCAGTTCTGACTGAAACCAGCCACTCTTGAAACTGCTGTACTCTCCTATGTTGACCCCCATCCTGTTGTATTGGATCCCGGTCTGGATGGTCAGCCTGTCGGAAGGCAGGTAGCTGACCTGGATTCCTCCTGTATAGGTGAGCCTGGCCGATTCTGAATGGTTGACCGCCACATTCTGCGCTGCATCCTCAGCTGCCACGTCGCGGTAACTGATGAGTGGTGACAGGTTGGCACCGAGCTGCCATTTTCCTTTTTTGTGCATTTCCCGGTCCGGGTTATCCGCATCCGGGTTTACATTTTCCCGGGCTGCAGCAACGTCGCCCTGCAACAACCTTACCAGGCTGTCTTCATTCACCACTGTAGTATTCCTGTTATTTTCCCGTGGCTGCTGAGAATCCGTTTCTTCGGAAATGCTTTTGTCTTCGGCTTCTTTCCTGCGCCCGTCTTCCTGAAGATCAGCACCTGGCCGGTCAGTTTCCCGCGCAAGCTGCTCCCTGCTCGCCCCACCTTCGGCCAGCTGTTCCTCCTGCACTTCGTGGAGCGCAACGATTATCTTTTCTTCAAGACGTGAACCTGGTGTTTTGTTCCTGATAGCAGGTCCGGCAGGTGGATCCGACGATCCGGCTGCACCACCGGCATCAGGATCATCCGGCTCCGGCTCCGATGTCCCGGTTACGCCGCCGGCACTAGAATCATGCAACTCCGGTATCCCGGCTGCAGGCCCTGTATGCACATCAGGAATTTCTTCCGGGCCCGATGCAGCTGGTTGATTTTTCAGGTCCTCCTCATGCAAGACGATCCCGGGTTGACCGGTATCAGACAACAGGGCAATACCCACCGTGACGGCCAGTGCAAGTCCGGCTGCAGCTCCGAGCAGGATGAACAGCTTCCTTTTGGAACGCCTCCCGCGTATGGCCGAAGCCACACCTTCCCATACAGAATGTGGCGGCGCTGCCTGGTAGCCGCCCATCTTGCCGGATAATCCTCCGCGTGTTATGTTATGCTTACTGCTCATCTGCTGTGTATCTTCCCGTATACCCGTTTTACTTTTTCCTGTAATATGGCCCTGGCCCTGGAGAGGTTGGATTTGGATGTGCCTTCTGAAATCCCCAGCATCTCCCCGATTTCCTTATGGTTGTATCCCTCGATCGCGTAAAGGTTGAACACCATCCTGTATTTGGGTGTCAGCTCACGGATCATCTCCACCAGCGCCTGGGCGTTGATGGCCTCCAGCACCTCGTCCGTTACCTGGTCGTTCCATACTCCCGGGTGGTCATCCACCCGCTGTAACACCACCTGGCTCCTGTATCTTTCCAGTGCCGTATTGATCATTACCCTCCTGATCCATCCGGGGAATGCCTTCGGATCATGCACCTGGCTGATCTTACTGAACACCTTGATGAATCCGTCCTGCAGGATGTCCTGTGCGTCTTCCACCGATGACGCGTATTGCAGGCACAAACCATACATGGCAGCACTGAACTGCCTGTACAGTTGCTCCTGGCTGACAGGATCTCCTTTTCTACAGCCTTCGATCAGTATGTCCAGTTGAACTGACAATCAGTTTTTCCTCCGTTTGTAAAGTTAAGCGAATTCACAGAGAACCTTCAAAAATTATGCCCCCTGCACACCTCTTCCGTTACTGACCGAAAGCTGATCACTGGCAGGAACGTTCGCTTTTCGTTACTTTTACAAGCTTTGAATCAGGATGCAGGGGCAAAGTAAAAGGTTGCGCGGGGGTGCACGCAACCTTCAGCCCTGCTTATTCATCATGATGATACAGGCACATTCAATCAAATCACAGGTGGTACAGGGAAGCCGCAAAAAAATATTTTATGATGAAAAAAATAATGATCTTCCTGCTTACCGGAATGCTTTGCTGGGGCTGCGAATGGTTTGGTGAAGATGATCCGGTATTCGAGTACAACAAGAAATCTGCGGAGGTAATTGACACCAACAACGATTTTGGACTTGAGTTGTTCAGGGTGATCAACGCGCAGGAACAGTCACCCAACCTGATGATGTCACCCACCTCAGTCAGCCTTGCCCTGGGCATGGCCTACAATGGAGCCGGGGGGACCACGAAGGAGGCGTTCGACAATGTACTGAACTACGAAGACCTTTCCCGCGATGAAGTGAATGAAATCACCCGCAACCTCATCAACACGCTGGTCACCAACAGCAAGGGCAACCTGCTGGAAATCGCCAATTCCATCTGGTACCGGAACGAATTCCCGGTATATGATGCATTCATTGAACTGAACCGGACCTATTTCGGTGCAGAAGTGGAGGAGCTCGATTTCTCAAGCCCCAAAGCAGTGGAAACCATTAACAAGTGGGTGGCAGACAAAACCCATGACAAGATTGAAAACATCATCAACGAACTTTCTCCCGAAGCGATGATGGTCCTGATCAATGCGCTCTATTTCAATTGCTTGTGGGAAACGGAGTTCAATCCCGACGAAACATCGATGGAGATGTTCTATAACACGGACCAGACGCAGTACGAGGAGGTGGAGATGATGACCACCGAGGCAACATTCAATTATGCTGCCACGGATGATTTCACTGCAGTGGAACTGCCTTACAAGAATGGAAAATTCAGCATGCGGCTGTTCCTTCCCGCATATGGAAGCAGCGTAAATGACCTCATCGGGAAGTTGGATGTCGCCACCTGGAACAGCTGGCTGGAAGCTTTTGAAGAACACGACGAGGTACAGGTCACGATGCCAAAATTCAAGTTTGAATATGAGCGATCCATCGGTGAGGACTTAAAAAGCATGGGGCTGGGCATTGCATTCACAGGGGAAGCCGACTTTTCAGGGATCAGCGATATCGACCTGCTCATCTCGGAGGTGATTCACAAAACCTACATTGATGTCAATGAGGAAGGTACAGAAGCAGCAGCGGTTACTGCAATTGTGTTCACAACCACCTCGGTGGGTCCCTCAGGACCGGTTGTGATCCGTTTCGACCGTCCATTCCTGTTCACCATCACAGAAAATTCCAGCAATGCGATCATGTTCGCCGGGAAGCTAGGGGCTCCGGCGTATGAGTGATTTATATGTGAATAACCTCGTCGTAGGCAGCAGCAGCGGCCTCCATCACGGCTTCTGACATGGTCGGGTGCGGGTGGACTGATTTAATGATCTCTTCACCTGTGGTTTCAAGCTTTCTGGCCACCACCAGTTCTGCGATCATTTCCGTCACATTGGCCCCGATCAGGTGGGCTCCCAGCAATTCACCGTATTTTTTATCGAAGACAAGTTTCACGAAACCTTCCTTGGCACCTGCAGCAGCAGCTTTTCCTGAAGCAGTGTAGGGGAACTTGCCTACTTTGACCGTATAACCCGCTTCTTTTGCTGCCTTCTCCGTCATGCCCACGGAGGCTACTTCCGGACTGGTGTAGGTGCATCCCGGGATATTCCCGTAGTCCACCGGCTGCGGATGATGTCCGGCGATCTTCTCCACGCAGGTGATGCCTTCTGCAGATGCCACATGCGCGAGCGCAGGTCCGGCGACGATATCGCCGATGGCATAGATCCCTTCCACATTGGTCCTGTAGTATTCGTCTACCTTCACCTTCCCCTTGTCTGTTTCAATACCAAGTTCCTCGATCCCGATGTTTTCGATGTTCGGGGTGATGCCCACAGCTGAAAGAACGATATCGGCTTCCACGGTCTCCTCCCCCTTTTTTGTCTTGATGGAGACCTTGCATTTCTTCCCGGAAGTATCCACTTTCTCAACGGTGGAGGAGGTCAGCACCTTCATTCCCTTTTTCTTAAAGGAACGCTCCAGCTGTTTTGAAACCTCCTCATCCTCAACCGGAACCACGTTGGGAAGGAATTCCACCAGTGTCACCTTTGTGCCCATGGACGCATAGAAATTGGCAAATTCACTACCGATGGCGCCGGATCCGACCACAACCATGGATTCGGGAAGCTTTTCCAGTGTCATTGCCTTCCTGTATCCGATGATCTTCTTCCCGTCCTGCTTCAGGTTGTCGAGCTCGCGTGAACGGGCTCCTGTGGCGAGAATGATATGAGCTGCTTCAACATCCCTGGTTTTTCCATCTGCATCAGTTACGGTCACCACACCTTTGGATTTCAGCTTGCCGGTTCCATTGATCACTTCCACCTTGTTCTTTTTGAACAGGAATTGTACACCCTTGCTCATACCATCGGCGACATTCCGGCTACGTTCCACTACCTTTGAAAAGTCGGCCTTCGCTTCCCCGTCTATCACGATACCATAATCCTCCGCATGTTTCAGGTATTCAAATACCTGTGCACTTTTCAACAAAGACTTGGTTGGGATACATCCCCAGTTGAGACAAACGCCTCCGATGGATTCTTTTTCCACGACAGCAGTCTTCAATCCAAGTTGCGAAGCACGGATAGCGGCCACGTAACCTCCGGGTCCACTACCAATAACCAATACATCATATTTCATAGGTAAATTTTTTAAACGAACGACTGTATAACAACAAAACTACAAATGAGTTTTCAGAAACAGGCAGAAAGAATGTAAAAGTTGAAATTTTTGCCCCCCGAAAATCAGTTTTTATCAAATGATCCTGTACACAGGCCCGGATTCTGCTCAACAAATGTACCTTCTATGTTGTTAAAGGTGCATGTTTTTATGAATAAACCGCTTAAATAAAGACTATGAAAAAAGAGGACAACAATTCCTTATGATTGCAGGATTTATCGCACTTTTCAATGTTGCATCAAATGCACAGGTGAATTTCTAACGGACTAATGGTGCGGAAATCATCTTTTCTGGTGCTGATGTAACGTTCAACGGGGCCGATGTGAATACCAACATGCGTTTTACAGCCTTTTTTCATGGCCAGCAGATGTTCAACATGGACCTGACCCGTTTTCTTGGATTTTATACCGGGTTCGGTATCAGGAATATTGGCCTGATCACGGATGACCTTTACCAGATTGTTTGCGCAGGCCGAAAGCAACAGCAACATTGCCGGTAAAAAATGAATGCGATAGTTCATCTGTAATTATATTGTATTGGGATACATCCTCAATAAAACTGAGGAGTAAGTGGATAGCAACACAAGCATATGGATTATCATTCAAAAAGACAACTTAATCGCGCATAAAAACGTCCCCGGAAGATGAACGGAACATGCACGGGTGCTTATGGTACATATACTTCAGTACAGTCATAATGCAATTATTCCTACCTTTGTCATAATTGCATGATCACATGACAGGGAAAAAGAAAAAGAGCGCATTAAAAGTGGCCAGCGGTGTGCCACAACCCGCTTCGGTAAATGAGCGTGCCCTGGAACAAATCCGGCAGTCGCGAAAAGGCATTGCCGACCCCGGGGAACTGTTCAGGGGCATTCGTGCCGGTAAACGGAAAGCTCTTTCCCAGGCGATTACCATGGTGGAAAGCGCATTGCCCGAACACCAGCTGGTGGCACAGGCACTGATCAGCAAATGCCTTCCCTATGCCGGCAACTCGCTCAGGCTGGGCATCACGGGTGTGCCTGGGGCCGGGAAGAGCACCTTCATTGAATCCTTTGGCAACTACCTCCTCCGGTCCGACCATCGGCTCTCGGTACTTGCCATCGATCCCAGCAGCGAACGATCCGGCGGCTCCATACTGGGGGACAAGACCCGCATGGAAACCCTTGCCGGGGCGGAAAACGCCTTCATCAGGCCTTCTCCGTCGGGAGGCACCCTGGGCGGTGTGGCACGAAAAACACGTGAGTCGATCATCCTGTGCGAAGCTGCCGGCTACGATACCATCATAGTCGAAACCGTAGGTGTCGGTCAGTCGGAAACCACGGTACACTCCATGGTCGACTTTTTCCTGGTGCTCATGATCCCGGGAGCCGGAGATGAACTGCAGGGCATGAAACGCGGGATCATGGAAATGGCCGATGCCCTTCTTATCAACAAGGCGGACGGCCTGAATATCGAAGCTGCCAACCGGGCGAAAACCGAATACAGCAACGCACTGCACCTGTTTCCCCTGCCCCCTTCGGGATGGACTCCCCAGGTAAAAACCTGCTCCTCCATTGAAGGGGCGGGGATTCCGGAAGTCTGGAAGATGATCCGCGATTACAGGAAATTCACTCAGGAAAACGGATTTTTCAATCGGCGCAGGACCGAACAAAGCACCTACTGGATGTACCAGACGCTGAACGAAGGGCTGAAAATGAAGTTTTTCAACAATCCGAAGGTGCGGAACAGGCTTGCGGAACTGGAAAAAATGATGGTGAATGACCAGATCAGCTCATTTGCCGCCGCTGCAGAACTCCTGGGGAACTTCTTCCCGGAAAACACTTCTGAATAACATCCGCATGGAAGCTGCACAGCTTCATTAAAAAATACATTATTTAATACTTTTTAAGAAAAAGTCTTCCCCGGGTTGACAAAAAGGTCGTATTATTGCAATAATTTAAAACCAATACATTCGAAATTAAAACTTTATGAAAAAAATCACATTGCTTTTACTCGCTTTCGTGATGCTGTCCTGCAGCAGCAAGGAAGGCTACAAAATCACAATAGAAATGGAAGACCTGGCAGGTGCCACCGTGGTGCTCAGGCAGAATATCGACCAGGACCTGGTCACGATCGACTCCGTGGTGCTGGATTCGACCGGCTCCGGTGAAATGTCAGGTTTCGTTGAAGTACCTGAAATGATGTATCTCGGTCAGCAGGGAACACGTCAGAACCTGCAAATCTTCATGGATAATTTTAACTATTCCGTGCATGGTACCCTCGATGATGTGAATATCGATGCCGACGGGGGTCCCCAGGAAGATTTCATTACATACAAGGAAGGTACAAAACAATTTGATGCGCAGCAGCAGCAAATCATTGATATCTACTACCAGGCCATGGAAGACAGCGTGAGCCGCGACAGCCTGCAGGTGATCCTGGAACCCTATTATGCCATTAACCAGCAAAAAATGGAGTACGACTCCGTGTTCATGGCAGAACATTCCTCCAATGTTGTCACACTGCACCTGCTGCATGGGAAATTCCACAGCATGGACGTTGAGGAGCTGGAAAACCGGCTCTCCAATTTCGACACACCCCTGCATGGTACCTCCTACTATTCGTTTCTTTCCAACCACCTGGAGAAAATGAAAAACGTGGAGATCGGTGACAAATATGTTGATTTTGAACTTCCGGATACCGCAGGAAATCCGGTGAAACTTTCCGACCTGGTGGGCAAAGGTCCGCTCCTGATCGATTTCTGGGCAGCCTGGTGTGGCCCATGTCGTGCAGCAAATCCCGGTGTGGTCGAGCTCTACAACGAGTTCCACGAACAGGGTTTTGATATTGTGGGAGTTTCGCTCGACAGGACAAAAGAGGAATGGCTGAAAGGAATCGAAGAGGACAACCTTACATGGCACCAGATGTCGGACCTGCAATTCTGGAATTCAAGCGCAGCCGACCTGTATGCCGTTAAGTCGATCCCGCATACCGTTTTGCTGGACAAAAACGGAACCATCGTGGCCAGGAACCTCTCCAAAGAGGAGCTGAAAATGAAACTGCAGGAAATGCTCTGAAATAAGAAATGAACAACACCCACCCGCTGGTCCCTACGAGTACTTCTCCCTGAAGTATTCGTAGGTTGCCCGCTGGGACCGCAAACTGGGTTGTTCATTGCGGACCCGCACATTCTGAAGGTTCTCATCGATCAGGCTTGCCTTCACATTGTCTGAAAGCTGAATATTCAGCACATCCATCAGTTCTTCCTTCAGTTCCTTCTCATAGATCGGGAACACACATTCAATGCGCCGGGTAAGGTTCCGCTTCATCCAGTCGGCCGATCCCATAAATACTTTCGGATTGCCGTCATTGTGAAAAACGAACACACGGGCATGTTCAAGGAACCTGTCGACGATCCGGATCACCCTGATATTCTTACTGTAGGGCTGTTCGGGTTTCAGAATACAGATTCCGCGTATAATCAGGTCAATTTGCACGCCCTCCTCACTGGCCCTGTAAAGCTCCTCCACCAGGGATATGTCCTGCAACCCGTTCATCTTCAATAGTATATACCCGTCCTTTCCGGCTTTCACATTCTCGACTTCCCTGCGGATCAGCGTCGTGAACTGATCCACCATGTTGAACCCGGGAACCAGGATATGGTCAAAGGAACAGGTATGATTCTGGTCCTCCAGGTGCCGGTAGAGGTCCTTGACCTCGTTCACGATCCCGATGTGTGAAGTAAACAGTCCGTGATCACCATACAGTTTGGCGGTCTTCTCGTTGAAATTCCCTGTACCAAGATACACCTGGTCACCTATTTCGCTTTCTTCGCCTCTGATCACCAGTGCAATTTTTGCATGCACCTTCAACTTGGGGATGCTGTAGAGGATCCTGATTCCGGCTTTTTTCATTTCCGCGGCCCATTCGAGGTTGGCCTCTTCATCGAACCGGGCCTTTAACTCAACGAAAACCGTCACTCTTTTCCCGTTTTCAGCAGCATTGATGAGGGCTTTGATCACCGTGGAGTTTTCAGCCACCCGGTACTGGGTGGTCTTGATCTCCTCTACCGAGCTGTCCCTCGACGCCTCGCTGAGAAAATCGATCAGGTAATCATATCGCTGGTAAGGAACACTAAGCAACAGGTCACGCTCTTCAATCAGGCTCGCCATGGTACCTTCGTGTCCTTCAATTACGGGGATGGTAAGTGGCGGCCATTTGTCGATCTCCAGCTCCGGGCTCCTGGGGTTCGGGAAGGTGAAAAAATCCCTGAAATTATGCCTGCTCCCTCCTTTCACCAGGGTATCGTCATACAGGTAAAAGGATTTGACCAGGTAGTTCAGCAACTTTTTGGGCATGGTCCGGTCGTACTGGAACCGGTTCGGCTTACCGAGGGAACGGTGCTTGCGCAGGTCCTCGATCACATCAATCAGGTCCTCCCCCTCGTAGTCATCATATTCAAGGTCGGCATCCCTGGTGAGCTTGATGGAATAGTAATTCTTAACAATGAAACCGGGGAAGATGGCATCCACATGACGCATGATGAGATCTTCCAGGAACATCACCTTGAACACTTTGCCATCGGAAGGCAGTTCAATGAACCTGGGCAGATTGCGATCCAGCGGCACCTTGATAATCGCATATTGTTCCCGCCGCTTCCCGGTCTTCTTGTCGAACCGGTCCCTGATCACCATTTCAAGTGCCAGGTACACATTCCCGGTCTGAAGAAACGGACGAATCCTGTATTTCAGCAGCAATACCGGTTGGATCTGCGTGAGGACCTCGATAAAAAACAGTTCCCTGAGATACTTTTGCTCATCCTCGCTGAGCTCTGCCTTACTGTCAACAATATGGATGTTGTTTTTTCTGAGCTCCGGGATGATCTCATCTTCAAAGACCTTGTGAAAGATTACCTGCTGCTCTGAAACAATTTCGTTGATCTCATGAATCACTTTGGCAGGCTGCACCCGCTTGATCTGTTCAGGAAAACGTGTTTCCTGCCTGAGCATTTGCTTGTAGTAGCTGACGCGTACAGAGTAAAACTCCTCCATGTTGTTGGAATAAATCGCAAGGAATTTAATCCTTTCGTAAATCGGAAGGGACCTGTCCATTGCCTCTTCCAATACCCTGTAATTAAATGACAACCAGCTGATATCCCGGTTAAAGAACTCGTATTTACTCATGTTAAAAAATAGTTAGGTAGCAGGAACAAAGTTAAAAAATATCGGCAGACTCACATGAATGTGCGCATATACAAACGGCGGAATGCGATATACATACATCCCTGGCCCTGCAGAACCAGGAAAAAAGGGCCGCATCAATAAAGAAACGGCCCCTTTGCTGAATTGTTCAATGGAGGGTCAGCTTGTGAGCACTTCGCCCTTGATTCTCAGGATCAGGCTGCTCCGCTTTGGATCATTGGTAATAATGGTAACGTTCTTGTTCTGGTTACCCCTTTTTCCGGCAGCATTGAAGATGGTCTTGATCTTTACACTCTCCCCGGGTGCGACCTGCTGCTTTTCAGGCTGAACAGCAGTGCAGCCGCATGAGGCCTTGATCTTGCGGATATACAGAGTTGAATTCCCGGTGTTGGTAAGCACAAAACTATGCTCAAACTTTTCACTTTGCTTCATCTGCCCGAAATTGACTTCGGGATTGTCTACCTTGACCTGCGGAGCCTTTGCCAGCTCTGCTGCCGACATGCCGGAAAAATCTTCCACGATGTTTGCAGAAATCACCAGTCCGTAGTTCCTCTCAAAAACCCCGTTGATCGTCACGTTTACCCGGTCGATCAGCATCCCCCAGTCATTTTTGGCCGATGCATCATAGGTAGCCTCGATCGTCCCCTTTTGTCCGGGCTTCAGTGTTGACGGAACAAACCTGATGTCCATATGGCCGGGAATGCGCTGGAAACCCAGTTCCAATGGCTGATTTGAATTATTGATCACCTCCAGGCTGTATTCTTTTTTCTCTGTGTTGTTCACGTTACCGAAGGCCAGGTGATTCGCCTTGAGCCTCAATCCTCCCATAGCATACCTGTAATCATCCTCAATGGTACGCGGCTTTGGAGTAACCTCCCCCTTGATTGTAAGCCTGGTACGTCCCTGCTCTGCATTTGAATCCACATGAAGATACTTGGTAAATGCACCGGGTCTTCCCGCCGGGTCGTAGGTTGCAGCAACAAAACCGCTGCCCCCGGGAGGAATCGGTTGCTTTGACCAATCCGGGGCCGTACATCCGCACGTGGCTGTCACGTTCTGAATAACCATAGGCCCTCCCCCCGTATTCACAAACTCAAAACGGTGGGTTACCTTTCCTTCCTCTTCCTTAATAGTGCCAAAATCATGCACTTCGCTTTTAAATGCAATACTCGGATTGACGGATTGGGAAAAACCGGTAAAAGCGAAGGACAAAACCAGTAAACCTGTTATCATGCGTGTCATCTTAAACGATATTTTTAGTATTTGACATTCTGAATGTTATATCTGATCATTTGCATTTTCAATCTCATGCAATTCACTTCTGCCTACCGTGCGGTAACACCCACAGCGCGGAGCAGCCGGGGGTGCTTCCATAGTGTGTTTCACCTGGTCCACCAAAAGCGACGAACCCATTCAGTCAGGCATCAATGTACCATCGACCACAAATTTAACGTTTATAATACTTAAAAGGTTGCATATGGCCGTTTTTCTTTTCCGTTCAAAAATCAGGCCACTGGTATGAACTTCATTGTCATGAATAATGTTTAATTTTAGGCCTTATCAAAGTTTCGCGTGAAGTTATTTAGGAAATTAGCATATATGATTGTGTTCCTGTTGATGGTTTCCGTCAACGGGTCTGTCCAGGCACAGTTCTACAACGGGATGCAGATGACATTCGGAAAGAACCGCGTGCAGTACAGCAGCAATTACTGGAAATTCTACAGGTTCGATCGCTTTGATGTCTATTCCTACGAAGAGGGAACCGACCTGTCGCTCTATGTGGCTGATTTCGTGGAAAAGGAACTGCCCCTGATTGAGCGGTTTTTCGATTATGACATTGAGCAGCGGCTGATCTTCATCTGCTACAACAAGATGTCCGACTACCGCCAGAGCAATATCGGTCTCAGCTCGGCAGACGAGGAATACAATATCGGGGGAACGACACAGGTCATCCAGAACAAGGTAGCACTCTATTTCCAGGGTGACCACGTGGAATTTGAACGACAGATTCGCGCTGCCATTGCCGAGGTGCTGATCTATGAGTTCATGTACGGCAAGGGACTGCTCAACAACGTGGCAAACACGACCACCATCAACCTGCCCGACTGGTATATGAAGGGACTGGTGTCATTTGTTTCCAATCCGTGGGATTACAGGATCGAGAACAGGGTAAAGGATGGCATCAACTCGGGAAAATACGATAAACTGGTGCGGCTCACCGACGAAGATGCCCTGTACGCAGGCCATTCACTCTGGAAATACATCGCCGATCTCTACGGGGCATCCATTATACCGAATATCCTGTACCTGACGAAGATCAACAAGAGTGTCGAGGACGGGTTCATGTTTGTGCTCGGACAAAAACTGAAGGAGATCTCCGCCGACTGGTCGGCATATTACCTGGGAATGTACATGACCGCCGACGAGAAGGGAGTGTTCCCGGAGGAAGAACACCGGGTCATCAAACCGAAAAAAAACACTTATATCCAGCGGCCAAAGATCAGTCCGGACGGCAGGTACCTTTCCTATGTCACCAACCAGGACGGCAAATCCAAAATCTGGATCCACGACAATATTACCGGGAAATCGAAAAAGATCTTCAAGCATGGACAAAAGCTCGTCCAGCCCCCCGACTATTCCATCCCGGCAACTGCCTGGCACCCTTCCGGGGAGATTCTCAGCTTTATCACCGAGGAGAAAGGGATCCTGCTGATCAATTACTATAACATCACCAGCGGGGAGCTGACAACGCGGACACTTTTCTACTTCGAGAAGATGCTGGACATGGATTTCTCACCTGACCGCAGGAAGATCGTGTTTTCAGCCGTCTTCAACGGGCAGACCGATATCTACGTGTACGACCTGGCTTCCTCAACAAGTGAGCGGGTCACCAACGACCTGGCCGATGATTTTCACCCGCGGTTCATCAATGGCATGAATGAAATCTCCTTCACCTCCAACCGGCGTTACGATACCCTGTACATCGAAAGGAAGGAGCCGCCCAACAATACCACCACCGCATCTTCGATTTACATATACGACTACCAGAACAAGACCCCGTTGCTGAAAAAAATCTCTGAGGGTGATTATATCAACCACATGAAACCGGAATACGTGGGCGATGACGAATTTGTTTACCTCAGCGATAAGAGCGGAATCATCAACCAGTATTATGCTGAATACGACAGTACCATTGCGTTCATCGACACCTCCATCCACTACAGGTACTTCGCCAACAGTTACCCGATTTCCAACTACAACAGGAATGTGCTGGACATGGATTTCAACCCGGTGAGTAAAGACATCAGCGAGGTGATTTATCATGAAGGCAGGTACAACCTGTTCAGGTCGGAGACGGACCTCTCCAGGCGATTTGGCGATGCGCTGGAAAAAACCGAATACCGGAACCGGCATGTGGAACGGCTCCAACAGGAAGATTCGCTGCACCACATTGAGCAAAAGGTCATTTCCATGGAGGACCTGGTCGACAACCAACTTGTCGTTGAGGGAGACACCTTCCGGCTGCAGCAATTCAGGATCAACATCAACAATTATGTGTTTGAGAGGGAAAAGGTAAAATACTATAATCAACAACTCCTGGAACGGGGTATATCGCTGGTGCTCGATACCGAACAGGAAAAAGAGAATGTCTACATCGATTACAGGACCACCTTCTATCCCGACAGACTTGTGAACCAGATCGATTACAGCTTCCTGTATGATTCCTACCAACCTTTCAACGGTAACGCATTCTACTTCAACCCCGGGTTCAATTTGCTTTTCAAGGTGGGCGCCAACGACCTTTTCGAAGATTACAGGCTCGTGGGAGGCGTCAGGTTCGCAACTGATTTCAACAGCAATGAGTACCTGCTCAGTTTTGAAAACCTGAAGAAAAGACTCGACCAGCAGGTGATCTTTCACAGGCAGGTGATCAATAACCAGTTCGAAAATTCGCTGATCAAGACCTATTCACACGAAGTGCTGGGATCAGTAAAGTACCCTTTCAACCAGGTGCTGGCATTGAAGGGAACTGCATCCTTCAGGCACGATAATTCCGTTTTTCTTTCCACGGATAATGCCAACCTGGCAGAGGATAATATCCTGAAAGTCTGGGGCGGACTGAAGGCCGAGCTGATCTTTGACAACATCAAACCCCTGGGCATCAATCTCAACGAAGGAACCCGTTTCAAGATCTTTGGTGAAGCCTACCGCCAGGTCAATACCACTGCATCAGACCTCTACGTACTGGGAGCTGATTTCAGGCACTACATCCGGCTGCACCGGACCCTGATCTGGGCCAACAGGTTTGCAACAAGCACTTCCTTCGGAAGGAGTCCACTCATCTATTACCTGGGAGGGGTGGACAACTGGACCAATTTCTTCCAGGCAAGAACGCCCACATTTGACCAATCAGTAAATATTGATTACACGAAAAACTACTCTTACCAGGCTGTTGCCACGAACCTGCGGGGATTCTCGCAGAACATCAGGAACGGCAGCTCTTTCGCGGTGTTCAATTCCGAGATTCGCTGGCCACTGTTCCGGTATATTGCCAATCATCCGCTGAGTTCCGCATTCCTTAACAATTTCCAGGTGGTCGGGTTTGGCGACATCGGTGCCGCATGGACCGGACTGCACCCTTTTGCCGGAGAGAATGCCTGGGATACGGAAGTGATCCCTGCAAATCCTGAACCGGGAACACCCGTTGTGGTGACCATCAATTCCAACCGCTCCCCGGTGGTCGGCGGCTTCGGTGTTGGTGCGCGCACACAACTATTCGGTTACTTCATACGGCTCGACTGGGCATGGGGGGTGGAGAACATGGAGATACAACCACGTATTTTCTACCTATCTTTGAGTCTTGATTTCTGATCGCATGGACCTGAAAAAACGCATACAGCTGAAAGCAGATGAATATTACGGGGAGGTGCTTAGCATCCGCAGGCACCTGCACATGTACCCGGAACGCTCATTCGGCGAGGTAGCAACCTCCTCATTTATTCGCAGTCTCCTCGATAAATGGGACATCCCCTACCGCTACCCGTTTGTCGAAACCGGGCTGGTGGCCGAGATCGCAGGGAATGATCCGGAAGGACCCGTGATCGCGCTGCGTACCGACATGGATGCCCTGCCCATCGAGGAACAAACCAGGCTCGAATTCTCCTCCCGCAACAAAGGGACCATGCATGCATGCGGACACGACATTCACATGGCCAGCCTCCTCGGAGCCATCATGGTCCTCAGGGAGATGAAAGACCTTTTCCGGGGCAGGATCCTCTGTATTTTCCAGCCGGGAGAAGAAAAGCTCCCGGGCGGTGCAAAACTGATGATGGAAGAAGGGATTTTCGACCAGGTCAGGCCCGATATGATCATCGCCCAGCATGTGCTCCCGGAAATGGACACAGGCACAGTAGGATTCAGACCCGGCCCCTACATGGCCTCTAGTGATGAGATCTATATAACGGTTAAGGGACAGGGCGGACATGGTGCACTTCCCGAAAAGATCAATGACCCGGTGCTGATGGCATCGCATATGCTGATCACACTGCAGCAGGAAATCAACCGGAAAGCACCAAAGGGGACGCCGACTGTACTCTCCTTTGGCAAGGTGGTCGCCAATGGTGCCGTGAATGTGATCCCCGATGAAGTCACCCTGGAAGGAACCTTCCGGACCATGAATGAAACATGGCGGAAAGAAGCACATCAGCTGATCGCGCGTGTGACCAGGGGCATCGCCGACAGCATGGGTGGAGAGGCGGTCCTGGAGGTCAGGCACGGCTACCCGGTACTGAAAAATGATCCGGAACTTACTGCCAGGTCCCGGGCCCTTGCAATCGATCTGCTTGGTTTGGAACACGTGGTGGATATGGACATCAGAATGACAGCTGAGGATTTCGGATGGTTTTCACATGCCTATCCCTCCATGCTGTACAGACTGGGAGTGAAAACAGCCAACACAAATGATATTCTGCCATTGCACACCAGCCGGTTCAGGGCCGATGAATCAGCCCTGAAAACAGGGATGACCATGCTGGCATGGCTCGCGGTTAATGTATTGAAATAGCTGGTGCAGCTCATTGAAAATGATATTTTTAGATTAATTCTAAATAAGAAAGTTTAATAGCCAGGAGTATAGTTTTAGGGAAAATGAAATTACTTTTGTACCCATTATATGCATTTAAAATTTAATAAAAATGGCTTACGTAATTAATGATGACTGTACCGCATGTGGTACCTGTATCGATGAATGTCCGGTTGATGCAATCAGCGAAGGAGACATCTATGTAATCGATGCAGAACTTTGTACCGATTGTGGTGCATGTGCCGATGTTTGCCCGGTAGAAGCTATTTCTCCAGAATAATCATTCGGTAAAAAGAAAAACATGGGCTGCCTTTTTGAGGCAGCCTTTTTTTTTTATAAAACCTTCCCTAATTTTACTGCATGCTATCCATACGGGAAAAATTATACATCATTATTTTCCGGACCAACACCCGGCCGGGAAAAAACTTTGACGTTTTGCTCCTGGTAATGATCCTGTTCAGTGTCGGGGTCGTGGTTGTCGAGAGTGTGCAACCCTGGTACGAAGCGCATCCTGGTTTCTTCCTCAGTGCAGAATGGTTTTTTACTGCCATTTTCACCATTGAATACCTGCTCAGGATCTATTCCCATCCCCGGCCATTGAAGTATATGACCAGCTTCCTGGGGATCATCGACCTGGTGGCCATCCTTCCCACTTTTTTCGGACTGCTGTATGAACAAGCCAATTTCCTGCTTACAGTCAGGGCTTTTCGGCTGCTCCGCGTATTCAGGATTTTAAAACTGACACGCTATATTTCGGAGGCTGAGTTGCTGGCAACCGCCATACGTAATAGCCTGTTCAAGATCATCATCTTTTTCGAAGTTGTACTGGTGCTGGTACTGTTCATGGGAACCCTCATGTATATGGTGGAAAGCCCGGAAAGTGGGTTTACCTCCATCCCGCAAAGCATCTACTGGGCCATCGTTACAATCACCACGGTTGGTTACGGGGACATCGCTCCAGCCACTGTCGTGGGAAAAATCATTGCATCCCTTGCCATGCTCACCGGTTACTCGATCATTGCCATTCCCACCGGTATATTCACCATGGAAATAGGTAAAACAGCCGGAAAGCGCAAAAACGGTGATGCGAAAAGATATTGTCCCTCCTGCAACCATGCCACCGAAGATAAGAAAGACAAATTCTGCAGCAGGTGCGGAACGAAGCTGGATTGAATTACGGCTGGTACCTCGATTCCCTTAGTATCTTCTGGTAGTCGGTTTCACCCATGATCTCAGCCACGCCCAGGCCGGGATTTCGACGGGCGTATTCCCTGACGATCTGCCAGCCCAGCCAGACGGCCGCCCTGCCGGGGGATTCGCCCGGAAAGTAATAGGTGGTGGGTGCATCCCCGGTAAGTTTCCTGATCTCCAGCGGATCGGTTGCAAACAACAGCTTGTGCTCCACCAGGTAGGTCCACATCTGCTCCTCGTTCTTCCGGCAGAACTGCAACTGCGGTGGCGAGAACCCAAGCTTCAGACTGTCGGCCATTCCAGGCAACAGGGCATCTGTAAAATAAAGCATCAACCCGCCATGCACCATCCTGTTCAGCACATTGTCGACGGAATCGTTATACGGAAACCTGGCCGTACCCCATACATGCACCACGTCGGAGGGAATTTTCCCTGGATGCATATTGTATTGCATGTATTCAGGTGTACCCAGCATATCATAGTAAGGACAGTCCCTTCCCAGGTACTGGTCGAGTCCCACACCAATATAGTTTTCCACGGTGAACAATTTGTGGTTGAAACGCGACACATATCCCACGATCTCCGGTACCTGCGCACCGGGAAAATGAACTTTGTACCTCCGGAAAGCATCCGTGAGTATCGCCTCCGTTTCATACATATCCGGAAAAACTTTCTGCGTATATGCATATACCTCGTAGTTGGCGGGATCGTTCACGAACATGGACAGGTAGGATCCGTAAAACTTCTGTGAAGCAACACCAATATTGATCACATGGACATTAAATACATCAAACAGGTCACCATATTTACTGTAAAAAGTCGACACCGCCTTTCCGATGGTATCAAAATCCATTGTAAATATCTCCCTGTCAAATCGTTGCACCTCCAACTCCAGGTCGATACCAGAAATATCCACATCCAGCGGATCATTTTTACAGCCTGCCAACGTTACTAACAATAGCAGGTTGATAATGAAAAACCGAAAGGATCGTATCATAATCAGAGATATTATAACTTTGTCACGCCGGGCAAAAGTAATAAAAACATCGGCTCAAATTAAAAACAGAAGAATGACACGGATAGTATGCATACTCGCTTTTATTTCAATGGTCGCAAACATGAACGCGCAGGGACTGGAGATCTCTGTGCATGCAGACCCGCAATTGTCGTGGATTACCTCCGACGAATCCGGGGTAAATGGCGACGGGGCCATACTGGGTCTGAACACGGGTCTCGAGTTCGACATCTTCTTCATGCCGCACTATGCCTTCACCTTTGGCGTGGACCTCAACAACCAGGGGGGAAAGATCGTTTATTCTGATTCCATAAATTTTCAGCAGACCAACGGAACACTGGAGATACCGGCCGGTTCATCACTGAAACACAACCTGCAGTACCTCGGGGTACCGCTGGGACTCAAACTGAAGACTGCAGAACTGGGATATACAACGTTTTATGTACATGGCGGACTTGCACCGTTGTTCAACGTGAGGGCCACCACCTCTTCCGATCCGTTGCTGCTTGTCAGGGAAAACATTAAGCCCGAGGTGCATGTGTTCTCCATGAATTACTTCATCGCTGCGGGCATTGAATACAGGCTTGCCGGTAATACGGCGATCATATTCGGCTTCAGGTGGTCGGCCGGGTTCAACGATGTAACGGACAACGATTTTGCAAACAATAACCTGAACAGTGCAGGGCTCAACCTGGGCATGGTTTTCTAAAACAGCTCCAAAAAAGGTTCTCCTATGAAGGTCGCACTTGCACAATGCAATTATATTGTCGGAGACATCACCGGGAACAGCAAGCTGATCCTGGAATATGTCGAAAAAGCCGCTACCGGGGGGTCAGACCTGGTGATTTTCTCTGAACTGGCAATCTGTGGCTACCCGCCGCTTGACCTGCTGGAACGGGGATCCTTCGTGGAATCATGCATCGAGGGGATCCATGAAATCGCTGCCAACATATCGGCAGAAACCGGGGTGATCGTCGGTGGACCTGAATTCAACAGCAATGAAGAAGGTAAACTCCTTTTTAACAGCGCCTGGTTTTTGCTGAATGGCAAAGTACAGCAGACTGTAAGAAAATCACTGCTGCCTACCTACGATATTTTCGATGAATACCGCTACTTTGAACCCAACCGGCAATTTGACATCCTGGAATTCCGCGGAAATAAAATCGCGCTGACCATCTGTGAAGACCTTTGGGATGATCAGCCGGCGGAGAACCGGTTCTCCCGGAGCCGCCTATATACAAGGCACCCGCTGGAAGAGATGATGAAGTTCAATCCTGACTTCGTAGTGAATATTGCCGCCTCCCCCTTCGCTGCCGGCCGCATGGAGATCAAGAAACAGATCTTCTCAAAAAAAGCGACCAAACACCACCTGCCCGTACTTATGGTCAACCAGGTGGGCGCCAACACTGAACTTATTTTCGAAGGTGGTTCCCTGGCTGTTGCAGCAGATGGCAGTATTTACAAACAGCTTGCATTGTTTGAAGAGGACTTTGCCATTCTCGACACTGAGGAACTCATCGCAGATGGCGCTGGTACGAAAGAAGGGGAAGCCGCTGAAGGCAGCGGAACGGGTGAAAGACTGGGTGCCGGTAAAAGTGACATTACGGACGAAAACGGCTATAAAGAAAAGGTTGCCGGACAAACAACCGTCCGGGCCACTGATAACCGGATCGCCCTGATCAACGACGGACTTGCACTGGGGGTGCGGGACTATTTCAGCAAATCAGGATTCCGGAAAGCCACACTGGGACTCTCCGGCGGTATCGATTCAGCAGTGACCCTCGCCATTGCTGTTCAGGCACTCGGAAACAAACACCTCCATGTGCTGCTCATGCCCTCCCAATACTCTTCCGACCACAGTATTTCTGACTCAGAGAAGATGGCCCGCAACCTGCAGGTGAGCTATGACATCATCCCCATCAGGGACATCTTCGACCTTTACAGGAAGGCGCTGCAACCGGTGTTTGGCGACCGTCAGGAAGATATCGCGGAAGAGAACATTCAATCCAGGATCCGAGGAACCCTGCTCATGGGCCTCTCCAATAAACTCGGACATATATTGTTGAATACAAGCAATAAAAGTGAAACTGCAGTAGGGTACGGAACACTGTATGGAGATATGGCAGGAGGCTTGTCGGTGCTCGGCGATGTATACAAGGTGGATGTATATGCACTTGCGAACTATATCAACCGTGACCGGGAGATCATACCGCAAAATATCATTGACAAACCTCCCTCTGCTGAACTGAGGCCCGACCAGAAAGATGCAGATTCGCTCCCGGAATACGAAATACTTGACAGTATCCTGGAACTGTATATCGGGAAACAATGGCCGGAGGAACAGATCGCCAGGGAAGGATTCGAACCAGACCTGGTCAAAAAAGTGATCAGGATGGTAAATATGAGTGAGTATAAAAGATACCAGACACCCCCGATCCTGCGCATCTCATCCAAGGCATTCGGGGTAGGCAGGAGGATTCCCATAGTTGGCAGATACTAAAATTTCTATTTACTTTGCGTTTTTCATAAGGAATAGATAAAAAATATCTATTTTAGCATGTTACTGAACACAAAATACTTAAAAGGATATGCAGGAGAGGAATTACAATGCAGACAACTGCATTGACAATCCAAAGTCTGTTTTTACTGTCCTTACTCTGAAAGAGAAGGAATATCTGAAGCAAAATTATACCTGTGCTTTCTACAAAAAGGGAGAGATCATATTCAAGGAGGGCGATAAACCAATCGGCTTGATGTGCCTGTCTGAAGGGAAAGTGAAAATCTTCAAGGAAGGGGTTGGCGGAAGAGAACAGATCGTCCGGATGGCAAAACCGGTGGGATTTATCGGATACAGGGCTTTGTTTGCCGAGGAAAACCATACGGCTACGGGTGTTGCAATTGAAGACTCCGTTGCATGCATCATCGATAAGGACAGCCTTTATAAAGTGATGCGCAGCAACCCCGAACTGGCCATCAGTGTTGTGAAATCCTTCGCCTCAGAACTGGGATTTTCCAATCACCGTACCGTAACCCTGACGCAAAAGCACATTCGCGGACGACTGGCGGAGTCACTGATTTTTCTGAAGGATACTTACGGATACGAAGATGATGAGATGACCATCAAGATCTATCTTTCACGGGAGGATGTGGCCAATTTATCCAATATGACCACTTCCAACGCGATCCGCACGCTTTCATCTTTTGCCCAGGAGGGTGTGATCGCCATAGATGGGCGAAAGATCAAGATCCTCGACCTGCAGAAGCTGGAGCGGATCAGTGACCTGGGATAAACCAGGATTCAACTGTCCATCCAATGCCGGAATGAAATACATTGCTTATAACATTACCATTGCGCTGCTGCGCCTGGTAGCGCTGCTGCCCAAACATGCATTGTACCTGTTATCTGACTTCCTATCTTTCATTCTTTACAGGATCGCCGGTTACCGGAAAGAGGTTACCGCGACAAACATGCGCAATGCTTTCCCGGACCTGGGCGAACAGGAACTGCGGAAAATGCAGAAAAAATTCTACCGGCACCTTGCGGATGTGGTCACCGAAAATGCCGTGATCCAGTTCTATCCAAGGAGGCGGCTGGAGCAAATGTTCAGTTTTACCAATCCAGAACTTGTCGATCACTATTACACCCGGGGACGGCACATCATACTGGTAACTGCCCATTACAACAACTGGGAATGGGCCTCCCCGTTGTCCTATACCTTCAGACACCTGGTGGTGGGTGTCTACAAACCATTAAAAAATCCCCATTTCGACCGGGCATTCCGGAAAGCGAGAACCCGGTTTGGTGCAGCTGTAGTGCCGATGGCCAGGATCGGAAGAGCACTGTTCGAATACAAGGAAAAAGGAGTGCTTACACTCACCGGGATGGTGGGCGATCAGCGCCCCATGCGAAAACAGGTCAGGTACTGGACAGATTTTCTGAATCAGAAGACCGCGGTATTCACAGGCAGCGAAAAACTGGCAAAAAAATTCAACGCGGTGGTGATCTTTATGAAGGTCAGGCGGGTTGAACGGGGACGATACACTGCCACTTTCCAGCTGATTACCGATACACCGGCTGCAACCGCACCTTTTGAGATTACGGAACAACATACACGGATACTGGAAGACCTGATCCTGGAAGAACCGGCAAACTGGCTGTGGAGTCATAACCGCTGGAAGATCAGCTACGAGCGATGGCTTGAGTTACAGTCCGCTAACTTACTCTGATCCGGCGATCCCTGATTCCGGGGAGGCCAGGCACCGGTCAATATTTTTTTCCTCGTTGTAAGTGATTACAACCACTGAGAGCCTGATCTTCATCTATTCCCTGATATACACCCGCTTCACCCGTTCGGGGATACTTGTTAAAATTTCATATACGATGGTGTCCAGTTGCCCGGCCATGGCCGCAACTGGACAGTTCCTTCCAAATAACTCAACGATGTCACCAACCGTTGCATCAATGCCTGTTATATCCAGCATGGTCATGTCCATACAGATATTCCCGATGGTAGGCGCATGCTTTCCCTTCACATAAAATGAATAATTCCCATTTCCTAGGTGCCTGTTGATGCCATCTGCATATCCAACAGGAATGGTGGCAATAACAGCATCTCTTTCCACCTTTCCGCTCCTGCCGTAGCCAACAGACTCCCCTTTTTTTACCTGCCTCAGCTGGGAAATCACTGTTTTGAAGGTGCTCACAGGTTCAAGGGCCCCACTGCTGCCATGTCCGTACAAGCCAATACCGATCCTTACCATATCCATCTGGTACTCCGGGAACCGCTCAATGCCCGCGGTATTGAGCACATGCAGCACCACATCATTGCCGGTGACGGGACGAAGTTGTCTGGCCATGGCGTTGAATGCTGTGGCCTGTTTCCGGGTGAAATCATCCAGTTGCGGCGCATCACTTCCAGCCAGGTGGGTGAAAAGACTGCGTACCCGTATCTGATCTGACTGCAGTTCCTCTGACAACCACGCAATGTCTTTCTCCTCAAACCCCAGCCGGTGCATCCCGGTATCCAGCTTGATATGCACAGGCTGGGCCGTGAGCCCGAGGTCCAGGCATTCCTTCTTGAAGCGCTCCACTCCCTCCTTACTGAAAAGTTCAGGTTCCAGGTGATGCTCCAGCATCTTCCTGTAATCATTTTCATCCGCATTCATCACCATCACGGGCAATTGCACGCCGGCCTGCCTCAACCGTATTCCCTCGTCGGGGAAAGCCACTGCCAGGTAGTCCACCTGCTCATGCTGCAGGAATCCGGCCACCTCGTGGGCTCCCGTCCCGTAAGCCAGCGCCTTCACCATTACCATGATCCGTGTAGAAGGATTCAGCAGCGAACGGAAATGATTCAGGTTATGGACCATTTCATTGATGTTGATCTCCAGTACCGTTTTGTGTACCTGCAACTGCAGCCGTTGTGTAATCTCCTCGAACCTGAATTTCCTAGCTCCCTTGATCAGCACCGCGGCTTGCTCGATCCAGGCCGGATCGAAGTGCTCCAGGAAGTCAGCAGTATGTGCAAAGAACATACTTTTTGGTGCAAACAATGCCTGCTGTCCTGAGATCCCGGGTCCAACTCCGCAGATCAAATCCACCTCCCTGAATGCAAGCATGACGGCAACCTCGCTGTAAAGTGCTTCATCGGGCATCCCGCTCTGGTAAACGTCGGAAAGGATCACCACCCTGCGGCGATGGTTCCGTTGCTGGTCCAGCACATTCAGTGCCATTCCCAACCCCGCCAGGTCAGAATTATAGACATCATTCACAAGGGTACTGTTCCGGATGCCTTTCAATGTCTGAAGACGCATTTCCACAGGTTCCAGCGATGCAAGGCCACGCTCAATGTCGTCATTTTCCAGCCCCAGTTCTTTCGCAGCCGTGATCACGTGAAGCTGGTTCTCCAGGGAAGCATCATCTGAAAAAGGAAGGTGAAAAACGGTTCCTGCAGGTCCCGGATCCTGCGGAGTGGTCAGGCCAACCTCAACAGAAGCATTGTTCCTGTTCAGAATGCGATACCTGTATACAGCATTGCCCTGAAGCGACCAGGAAACCTTACGCGCGGCCAGGTGATCAAGGTATGCTGTCAATGGTTTCCCGTCGACGGAAGCATCGGCCCGGTAGATGATCAGGTCACAACGGGCAAAGAGCACCAGCTTTTCCCGGAGTTTTTGGATGTCGGAACTGAAATGCTCGCTATGCGCCGTACCTATATTGGTCAGAATTCCCATATCGGGTGCAATCATGCGTTCCAGGCGCTCCATCTCGCCCGGCTGCGAGATTCCCGCTTCGATGATGGCCGTCTGGAATTGCCCGGAAAGCTGCCAGAGGGAGAGCGGAACACCCAGCTGGGAATTATAGCTTCGTGGACTGCGGACCACGTTTTGACAGTTGCGCAGCAACTGGTAAAGCCATTCCTTCACAATGGTTTTCCCATTGCTCCCGGTGACAGATACCACGGTGCCACTGAATTGCTTTCTCTTTTCACCGGCAAGTTGCTGCAATGCCTCCATGGAATCGTTCACAAGACAGAACGATGCCCCGTTCAGGCGGGTGCGATCCTCCTCCCGGTCTGCCAGGAAACAACGGATTCCCCTGCTGTACAATTCATCGATGTAAAGATGACCATCGTGGTGGTCGCCACGGATGGCAATAAACAGAACCCGGTCAATCCCCGGCAGGGAACGGCTGTCGGTGGCAAGGTAACTGAACTGCCGGTGTGGATCACCAATGATGCTCCCTCCGGTGATCTCTGCCAGCTGTTGTATGGTCATGACCCGCTCCACCATCACCTTTTCCTTTTCTTTTCAGCCGACAGGTCATCCTGGTAACACTTCCTGCACAGCGGTTCATAGATATTGGTCTCCCCCAGCACCACGAGTTTCTCATCCTCTGAAGTACGGTGAGAGTGATTGGCAAGGCTTCCGCACCTGACGCAAATGGCATGTACCTTGGTCACATATTCTGCAATGGCCAGCAATGAAGGAATCGGTCCAAATGGTTTTCCCCTGAAATCCATATCCAGTCCGGCTACGATCACACGCAGTCCACTATTTGCAAGGGTGTTGCAGACTTCCACGAGCCCGTTGTCAAAAAACTGGGCTTCGTCGATACCCACCACATCCACATCACCTGAAAGCAGCAATATATTCTGGGCAGAATCCACAGCGGTGGAAGAAATGCTGTTTTCGTCGTGCGACACTACATGCTCCTCGGAATACCTGACATCAATCTTCGGTTTAAAAATCTCCACGCGCAACCGCGCAAACTCCGCCCTGCGCAGTCGCCTGATCAGCTCTTCCGTTTTCCCCGAAAACATGGAACCGCAAATCACTTCTATCCAACCTCCCTTCTTGGAATGCTTTATGGTGTCCTCCAGAAACATCTCCGTTAAAATCTTAATAACTCCTGTTTAACTCCACTACTTATTGTTGTAACTTTGCCGCTGTATATTCATGTGAAAACATGACAATTATCGCGTGCACCCGGCAATGAAACCAGTTACTGAACGTTACATAAATGACGCTAAAAGATCATTGAATCATGGAAATCAAACATACCATTGAAATATTGACTAAAGATATACAAGATATAGAAAAACTTGTCCGAAACCTGAATAATTATACGTCGCCGCCGCAGATCGAGATCGACCTGGCCATGTCCAGGCTCAGGCATGTCTATGATTTGTTGTCGCTTATTTCCAGGGACATGAAAATGGACGGTCTGAAAGGCGAACCATCCATGTTTTCTGCTTCTTCGCAGGCGCCGCAACCCGGACAGGAATCTGCCCGGAAACCAGCCTCCGCATCTTCCGGGGAAACCGACGGAAACGCACAGGTTACTCCCCCACAACAGGATCAGCAGGCCCGGGCAGACCACCAGGCTTCCCAACCGGAACACATTCCTGCGCCGGATCATTCAAAAGCACAGTCTCATGCACAGGCACAGTCTCCCGCCGGGGACCAGGGTTCTGAGCAGGGACAGCAGCAGACTCCAGGTCAGCAGCAGCCCACTGCCCCGAAGGTTTCCGATGATCAGGAACATGCTTCTGCACGGCTACAGCCGCCGGCTCCTTCGGAAGAACCGGCTCCTTCGAAAGAAATAAAGGAAACTGGAACCACGATGGAACCAGACCAGGCTCATAAGACAGAACCGAAGAAAGCCTCCATTCTTGCAGAAAAATTTGCATCCGACAAAAGCATCAATGAAAGAATTGCTCCCGGATCGGGAACCGATCTTTCCTCAAAACTTACCGGCGAACCCATTGACTCGATCAAAAGAAATGTCGGTATCAACGACAGGTTTCTGATTATCAGGGAACTGATGGACGGAGACAACGAAGCTTTCAACACCCTGGTGCAACAGCTCGATACCAGGCATCATTTTGATGAAGCATACAGCGTGATTCAATCCACATTCCCCGAACAGATGGAACACGACGGCGTGAAACTCCTTGTCCGCCTTTCACGCAGAAGATATCTGAACCGGTAATGTCAAAACTGTACCTCATACCAACCCCCATCGGTAACCTGGAAGACATCACGCTCCGTGCCAAGCGAATCCTGTCGGAGGTCGATCTCGTACTGGCGGAAGACACCCGCAAGACAGGCTTTTTACTCAAACACCTGGAAATCAGTAAACCGTTACGTTCGCACCATAAGTTCAATGAGCACAAGGCTCTGCAACAGGTGATCGATCAGTTGCTGTCAGGTTCCGTCATCGGACTCGTCACAGATGCAGGCACACCGGGAATTTCCGATCCCGGCTTCCTGCTTGTGCGCGAATGCATCCGGAACAACATCAATGTGGAAACATTGCCCGGCGCCACCGCATTTATCCCGGCACTGGTCAATTCGGGACTCCCCGCCGACCGCTTCGTTTTTGAAGGTTTTCTTCCTCCCAAAAAAGGACGTCAGAAAAGATTACTGGAATTACAGAAAGAATACCGTACCATTGTGCTTTACGAATCACCTTACAAACTGGTGAAAACCCTGAGAGACCTTAAAACGCACCTGGGAGAAGAACGCAATGCCGCCATTTCCAGGGAACTTACAAAAATATACGAAGAGAACCTGCACGGCACCCTTGCAACCCTGTCCCGGCACTTTTCAGAATACCCCCCCAAAGGGGAATTCGTGATCGTAGTACAGGGCAGGTGATCCACACAACTATCCCCTTTTTTATTAATAAAATACCTGCATATCTTATTTTGTACGTTTCCGTACACCAACTGTCACACAACCGTTCGGTTTTGTCTATCCCATCCATTTAATTGTATCGCTATATTTATTTGTTTTTCATTTATTTGCAATTTTTGGCACGCTTTATGTTAGTATCCTGCCAAACGCTAAAAAAAAGAAACAATGAAAACAATGATCGCAACAAACAGGACACAAAAGACAGTAAGCATAATGACGGTAATGATGATGATTTTCACCATGGGTTACGGACAGGGCATGCTGATGGAAGGTGCTTCTAAACTTATTCAGTCATTCATCCACAAGGAAGCCACAACAGAATTTGTAGCAATCACAGCCGACTATACCACTGATACAGAAGAGGAAAAAGACAGTTTCAGAATCAATGCAGTACTGAACGTGTTCGACAGGAATCAGCAAAACCTGGAAACCAGCACCGTGATCGCCAGCTTCACAGTTAAAAACGTCGATGTTGCATACGAAGCTGAACTGGAAACAGAATTGTGGATGGAAACACCACTCACAGAACAGATCGAGACGGTACCCGCTGTGGAAAGCTGGATGACAGAATCCTTCACCAACAACATGGAAGGTGCAATCGAAGTTGAATCATGGATGACTGTTCCTCTTGCAGATCATATCGAAAGTGAGATCGTAACCGAAGAGTGGATGACCACCCCGCTGGACAACCACTTCGAGAACGAAGTAACCGCCGAAAACTGGATGACACAGCCGCTGTATGAAAATGGCAGCCTGGAGCAGCCCGTCGAGACAGAAGAGTGGATGATGATCCCGCTGTATGCCTCTGCAAAATAAAGCAACCACACCTGAAAACCGGGTGACCCGGCCACACAGGTAACACAGCAGCGTTTTTCCGATCATTGAATGTACAGAAAATCCATCACCACACATATTTCACGGCCGGCATCAACTTTGAGCCGGCCGTTTATTTTTCCTACATTTGCCCGAAACTTTCTCCTGTGACATACCAACATCTGTTTTTCGACCTGGACCGCACACTGTGGGATTATGATGCCAATTCCACCAGGGCACTGACGGACATCTTTCATGCCTATCAACTGGACCAATCGTTCGCATCCGCAGAGGAATTCCTTGGTTTGTACAACCACCACAATGACCTTCTCTGGGAAGACTACAGGAAAGGCGTGATCATCAAAGAAGACTTGCGGACCAAAAGATTTGCACTGACACTGAGGGAAAAAGGGATCAATGACCAGCCATTGTGCATGGAGATAGGCGTGCACTACATGAACAGCATGCCCCGGTTGAATATCCTGGCACCCAATACCATTGAAACACTGGAATACCTGAAGGACAGGCAGTACCGGATGTATATCCTCACCAACGGCTTTCTCTCCACCCAGCAGCAGAAGATGGCACACAGCCGGCTTGACAGCTATTTTATCAGGATATTCTCTTCAGAGGAACTGGGCGTCAACAAACCGAATGCAGAGATCTTTCACTGGGCTGTCTCCGCAGTACACGGGAGAAAAAAAGAGTGCCTGATGATCGGGGACGACTTCGAAGTGGATATCATCGGGGCAAAAAAGTATGGAATTGATACGGTATGGTACAATCCTGCCGGACTGAAATCAGACCCCGGTCCCACTTACACGATCAGCAACATGAGCGAACTTCAGAAAATCCTCTGAAAATTCCTTTTCAGCCTCAACTCCATTCCCCGCCTTCTTCCACACAGAAAACCAAACAATGCATTTTTCCGTGCCAGGGTGCTTTTGCACTCCCTACGCTAAAACGGCACTTCCCCGTTGTCCTTGTTCAGCAGGTCGGAATTATCCTCCAGGTCGCTGTTGATACGTGACCTGAACGTAGCAGTCGGCGTTCCGTTCTCATCTTCAAACACATCCACGGCATCCTCCAGGTCGGAGAACTTGGCAAACTCAAGGGCAAACTTCAGTTGCACATCACCAATAGGGCCGTTCCTGTGCTTTGCCATAATGATCTCGGCAATCCCCTTGAGCGAGTTCCCCTCGTCGTCCACATCCAATCCGTAGTATTCCGGACGGTGAATAAAAATCACCAGGTCGGCATCCTGCTCAATGGCACCCGATTCGCGTAGGTCGGAAAGCTGGGGCCGCTTGTTCCCCGAGCGCATCTCCACGCTCCTGTTGAGCTGTGAAAGGGCCAGGATGGGAACATTCAGTTCCTTGGCGATACTCTTCAGGGACCGGCTGATGGAACTCACCTCCTGCTCACGACTGCCCATACTTCCTGTCTGGCCAGAAGTCATCAACTGCAGGTAATCGATCACGATCGCCTGCACATCATACTTTTGTTTCAGCCTGCGGCACTTGGCGCGAAATTCAAAAATGGATATGGCAGGTGTATCGTCAATATATATTGGCGCCTGCTCCAGGTCCTTGATCTTGTATTCCAACTGCTCCCACTGGTAATTCTCCAGTCTGCCGTTCCGTATTTTATCCGAAGGAAGTTGCGTCTCGGCCACGATCAGCCGGTTCACAAGTTGCAACGACGACATTTCAAGGGAGAAAAAGGCAATGGGTCGCTCATGGTCCACCGCCATGTTCCTGGCCATGGAAAGAACAAAGGCAGTCTTTCCCATCGAAGGCCGTGCAGCGATGATCACCAGGTCCGAACGCTGCCAGCCCGACGTAAGCCGGTCGAGCTGCGAGAATCCTGAAGGGACCCCGCTCAGACTGTCATCACGTTTCCCTGCCTCTTCGATCTGGTGCAGTGCATCCTGGATCAGCTTATTGATCTTAACAGTCTCTTTCTTGATGTTGCCTTCAGCAATGTTCAGCAGCTCACGTTCCGAAAAATCGAGCAGGTCATCCACATCGATGGTCTCGTCGTACGACTTCGTCTGGATTTCTGTGGATACCCTGATCAGCTCGCGCTGGATGTATTTCTGGGCAACAATGCGTGCATGGTATTCAAGGTGTGCGGCCGAACCCACCCTGCTGGTCAGCTGCGAAATATAGGTGGCCCCTCCCACCACTTCCAGCTGCTCCTTCTTGCGCAATTCCTCCGTGATGGTGAGCAAATCGATGGGTTTTTCCCGGATCGAGAGATCCAGTGCCGCAGTATAGATCTTTTGATGCGCTTCCTGGTAGAAACACTCCGGCTTTAAAATGTCGATCACGGAAAGAATCGCATCCCGCTCGAGCATGATCGCTCCAAGGACCGCTCCTTCCAGGTCCAGGGCCTGCGGCGGAATCTTTCCATGGTCCGCGGCGATCTGATTTATGTTCTTTCCTGTCGTATGTTGCGTTTTTGCCATCAACTTGGTTTTTGGGAATTCAAAGGTAGGAAAGATGGTCAGCCCCGGAAACCCAAACCTCCCGAACTTGTACACAGAATCCGGAAAATACAGTTGATAAAATGTTGATATTATTTATAGCCCACCGCCACCAAAGTGTCTGACTGAATTCTGATACGTTTCCGGGATGTAAAAAAATAGTGCGATTCCGATGAAATACTTTTTCGAATGCGTAATTTTAGCTGCTGAAACAAAATAAATCAACCCTGTCACGAGTGATCCATTTTTCACCTGCAAAGATCAACCTGGGATTACAGATCCTGAAAAAGCGCAGCGACGGATTCCATGAAATCGCTACACTGATGTACCCGTTGCCATTCCGCGACATACTGGAGATCAACCCTTCCACGGGTTCAGGAGAAGGTTTTACAATGACACAAACGGGAATACCTGTTCCGGGAAGCACCAGGGAGAACCTGTGCTACAGGGCCTGGGAACTTTTTTCCGGGGAACACAGCCATACCCCCGTACGTGTTCACCTCCATAAACGTATTCCACCGGGTGCCGGACTGGGTGGCGGATCCTCCAACGCAGCAGCGGTGCTCAAAGGACTCAACGCACTCACGGGTAAGCCTTTCTCCATTCGTGAACTGGAAGAAATGGCAGCAGAACTGGGCAGCGACTGCAGCCTGTTCATCAAAAATGAACCGGCCCTTGCAGAAGGTCGCGGCGAAATATTAAAAGAAACACCGGTACGGTTGTCGGGCCACTACCTCGTATTACTGTATCCTGAACTGCATATCGACACGGCAACAGCCTACCGCGATGCCATGCCTGATGCAGGCCGCCCCCCGTTGCATTCACTCCTGAAATTGCCCATGGAAACCTGGCAAAAAAAGGTCACGAACGATTTTGAAAAAACAGTATCCGGGAAATATCCAGAAATCGGTGAGCTGAAATCAGAACTCCGTGGTGCAGGAGCATTCTATGCCTCCATGTCAGGCAGCGGATCTGCTGTTTTCGGATTGTTCCGCAACCAGCCGGATCCGGGGAGTATCCCATTCAAATACATCATATGGGAGGGATACCTCTGAAACATAGGAGGGATATCTGTGAACTGACGCACTGCTGACTGCTGTCTAATCGAGATCAAATTCGAATATAACCTTGGATTTGGGTACCCGCTCCCCTTCGCTGACATTGATCTTCAGTATTGTACCCGGTCGCTCCACATAAACGGTATTCTTCATCTTCATGGCCTCCAGGATCATCAGGGGCGTACCTTCCTCAACATGATCCCCCTCCTTTACGTAGATTTTAGTGATGGTGCCTGGAATGAACGAAAGTACCTTGCTCTCATCACTGGGCACCCAGGGCTTACGCTCGAGGAATTTCTGACTGAGTTCCGTGGTATATTTCCTGAATTCGACGACGAACCTGTCCGTCACCTGCCTTTTGGCAGCTGCCGAAGCAGTTCCGTTCTTGGTATTTTGCTTTGTCATGACCGTTCGGTTTAAAATGGCGGAATCCCGTGTTTTTTCTTCGGCATTCCGATCTCCTTGTTTCCACTCACTTCCAGTGCATGCATCAGTACACTGCGCGTCTCCTTTGGTTCAATCACTGAATCGATGAAGCCCTTGGCAGCCGCCACATAAGGATTGGCAAATTTTTCAATGTATTCTGCCACCTTCTCCTTTCTTACCTTATCAGGATCGCTGGCCTCTGCGATCTCCTTCCTGAATATAATATTGGCTGCACCCTCCGGACCCATTACTGCCACTTCAGCATCGGGCCACGCAAAAACAAAATCGGCGCGCAGGTGCCGGGAATTCATGGCAATGTAACCACCACCGTATGCCTTCCTCAGGATAACGGTGATCTTGGGAACCGTCGCTTCGCTGTATGCATATAATAACTTGGCACCATGACGGATAACCCCGGCATGTTCCTGGTCAACCCCGGGAAGATATCCGGGCAGGTCCACCAGTGTTACGATAGGTATATTGAATGCATCGCAATACCGGATAAACCGGGCCGATTTATCGGACGAGTCCACATCCAGCACCCCGGCCAGTACCTTGGGCTGATTGGCCACGAAACCGACCGTCCGGCCTCCGATGCGTCCGAAACCGATCACGATATTGGCTGCCCAGGCCTCCTGGACCTCGAGGAAACTGGAATCATCGCTCACAGCCTGGATCACATCCCTGACGTCGTAGGGCAGTGATTTGTCTGCCGGAACGATCCGGTTGATATTGAATTCCTTTTTAGGCGTTGCCACTTCTTTAATGGCAGCCACTTCACTATTGGACCATGGTATATAACTCAGAAGCGTTTTGATCTGCTCAAAACACTCCGCCTCAGATTCGGCAAAGAAATGGGCATTCCCGGTCATCTCGCTGTGCACCCTGGCACCACCCAGTTCTTCCATGCTGATATCCTCTCCAAGCACGGTCTTTATCACTTCCGGCCCGGTGATGAACATCTTGGAAATTTTATCAACCACGAATACAAAATCTGTCAGTGCCGGTGAATATACGGCACCTCCCGCACAAGGACCCAGGATTACCGAAATCTGCGGGATCACGCCACTTGCCAGCGTGTTCCTGAAAAAGATCTCGCCATATCCTGCAAGGGAATTCACCCCCTCCTGGATCCTGGCACCACCCGAATCGTTGATCCCGATCAACGGCATCCGCATCTTCAGCGAATGGTCCATGATCTTGGTGATCTTGCGTGCATGCATTGACCCGAGGGATCCACCTGCCACGGTGAAATCCTGGGCAAAGATGCAGACAGGCTTCCCGCCGATCGTTCCGGTACCTGTGACAACGCCGTCACCATGCAGTTTTTTCATGTCCATTCCAAAATCACGCGCGTCGTGCTCAACGAACAGGTCGTACTCGTTGAATGTACCATGATCCACAATCTGGATAATACGTTCACGGGCAGTCATCTTGCCCATTGCCACCTGCTTCTGGATCGCTTTCTCCCCTCCACCCAGCTGAATTTCTTCGCGAAGCTTCTGCAGTTCCCTCACTTTTTTTGTATATGCCATAACTTTTGATTTGGTTACTAAAGGTTTACGTTATTTCTTTCACAGTCTTTCCTGGAAAATGGAATTACAAGATTAATAAAACTTTGCATGTCATGGAAAGCTTAATATTCAAAATTCCCCGGCCAGCCAATATAACGCGCTGTTATACTGTGCTTTAAATCAGATTATATTACAGGGCATATTCCTATTTTGGGGCCATTCTAAATAGCCATATTGCCACGAAGACGAACAGGAAGTTGGGCAGCCAGACGGCAAGTTGCACAGGCAGCAGTCCACCGATGGCAAACTGCGAGGAAAACTGAACAAACAGGATATAGGTAAAACTGATGATCACCCCGATGGCAATCTGCAACCCGATCCCGCCCCGCACTTTCCGGGACGAAACAGCCACCCCGATAAAGGTAAGGATGAAGGTGGAAAACGGGAATGAAATCCGTTTGTGCCTTTCGATCTGGAAGGCCTTTACATTGGTCTCACCCTGCATCTTCTGCTGATCGATGAAATCGTCCAGGTCTTTCAGGTTCATGGTTTCCACGATATTGATCCGCCTGGAAAAATCCTCCGGACTGATATTGATGGCTGTATCTTTTTTCTGCCCGGATGTGATCGTCTCCTTCAGTCCGTTGATGTCGCGCTGATAATACCTGCGCAGCGACCATTTGTCAATAGCTGTATCCCACCGGATCTGGTCCGCAATAAGCTTCGATACCAGCTTGTTCCCGTCAAATTTCTCCAGGGAAAAATTATACCCCACCTGCGAAATGGTGCTGTAATTTTCGAGGTAGACATAGATACCCGGCTCAATCTGGCGATGAAAATTCTTTGTATTGAACCGAACAGGCCGTTGGTGCACATATTCCTCTTCAAAGGCAAGTTTCACCTTGTTGGCTTTGGGAATCACCTGGTCATTCAGGAAAAATGAGATGGCGGCAATAACGATGGCCGAGATCAGGTAGGGCCGCAACAACCGCCTGAAGCTCATTCCGCTGTTTAAAATAGCGATAATCTCTGTGTTATATGCCATCCGGGAAGTGAAATAGATCACTGCAATGAAGGTAAACAGGGAACTGAACAGCACAGCAAAATAGGGAATGAAGTTGAGGTAATAATCAAAAACGATCTTTTCCAGTGTGGCCCCGTTCTCTATGAAATCATCAATCTTTTCGGAAATGTCAAATACAACAGCGATGGCCAGGATCAGGGAAATCGCAAGGAAAAAGGTCCCCAGGAATTTCCTGATGATGTATACATCAATGATCTTAAGCCTGAGCAGCTTTATAATCTTGTACCTAAATCCTTCACCATCTTTGCTTTCCATGGGCTGAATGTTCCATTGCTGATTTGTACGAAAGCCTCCCTGACGAGCCAGAGGTAAAATGCCAGGTTATGCATTGTGGCGATCTGGGCCCCCAGCAGCTCGCCGGCTATGATTAAATGACGCAGATATGCCTTCGAATATTGCGTGTCGACTACCGAAAGTCCCATCTCATCCACCGGGGAGAAATCATCCATCCACTTCCGGTTCCTGATATTGATAATACCTCTGGCCGTGAAAAGCATGCCGTTCCTGCCGTTCCGGGTCGGCATCACGCAATCGAACATATCCACCCCGCGTTCGATCGCCTCCAGGATATTCACCGGTGTTCCCACCCCCATGAGGTACCGCGGACGGTCTGCCGGGAGGATCCGATTGACCACTTCAATCATGTCATACATCTCCTCTGCCGGTTCTCCAACCGATAGTCCGCCGATGGCATTTCCTTCCGCTCCCAATGCAGCGATCTTTTCAGCGGAAGATTCGCGCAGGTCCTTGAAAACACTGCCCTGTACAATGGGGAAAAACGCCTGGGAATAGCCATACAATGGCCCGGACTCATTAAAATACTTCCATCCACGGTCCAGCCAGTGATGCGTCAGGTCCAGGGAATCTCCGGCATACTTGTGTTCACAGGGCCAGGGGGTGCACTCGTCGAACGCCATCATGATGTCCGAACCAATGGTACGCTGGATATCCACCACGCTTTCAGGTGTAAACACATGTGCGGAGCCATCGATATGCGACCTGAAATGTGCTCCTTCCCGGGTAAGTTTCCTGTTTTCCGACAATGAAAACACCTGGTATCCCCCACTGTCTGTAAGAATGGAACGGTCCCAGTTCATGAACCTGTGCAATCCGCCGGCCTTTGACAATACCTCCAGCCCGGGACGAAGGTACAGGTGGTATGTGTTGCCTAATATCACAGGTGCATTGATATCATTTTTCAGGTCGTGCTGGTGCACCGATTTCACCGTTCCCTGCGTCCCCACCGGCATGAATATGGGTGTCTGGATCACGGAATGGTCTGTCGTGATCTCGCCTGCACGGGCCTGGCTTTGCGGGTCGGTATGTAGAATGTTGAATTGCATTTCCGCTGTTCAGTCGGCAAAGATACATATTATGTTAATAAAAAGATCGGCCCCACCTGTCTGCCGGGTTGTCAGATAGAATTATCTTTCCTAACATTGTGCGACATAAGCACACTTCATGTATTTCGAGACACTTTACGAATCAGCGGATACTGCCACCTGGATCACCGCGGGGGCAATGGCGGCAGCATTGCTTGTTCAGCTCTGCTATTACCTGTTCATATTCAGACGAACGGTCACCCTGAAAACCCGGGAAGAAAACGAACCATCCACTGTGCCTGTCTCTGTTGTGATCTGCGCCCGCAACGAAGCCGAAAACCTGGAAAAACACCTTCCGGCGTTCCTGAAACAGGACCATCCCGACTTCGAAGTGGTGGTGGTCAATGACTGCTCCACCGACCATACCGATGAGGTACTGATGAATATGAAGATGGAACACCCCAATTTGCGGTACACCAGTATTCAGCCCGACAGGAAATTCACACATGGCAAGAAGCTGGCAGTTACCGTCGGGATCAAGGCTGCAAAAAACGAACACCTGTTGTTCAGCGATGCAGACTGTCACCCGGCATCAGAACGCTGGATCAGCAGGATGTCGGCACATTTCACCGACGGTACCGAACTGGTCCTTGGGATTGGGAAATATGCACGGAGAAGGGGAATCCTCAACCTCCTGGTACGTTATGAAACCCTGTTTACAGCCCTACAGTACACCTCGTTTGCAATCAAAGGCAAACCGTTTATGGGAGTGGGCCGCAATATGGGATATGTTAAAAAACTCTTCTACAGGCACAAGGGTTTTGCCAGTCACCTGAAAGTATTATCCGGAGACGACGACCTCTTTGTGAACGAAGCTGCCACCCCAACCAATACTGCCGTTGAGATACATCCCGATGGCATGACCATTTCCATTCCGCCCCGAAAACTGAACGGGTGGTTCAAACAGAAGAAACGGCATTTGTCCACCGGTAAATACTATAAGCCAGGATCAAAAATCAGGCTGGGAGGAGAGTATTTCAGCAGGATGATCTTCTACATAACCTGCATCGTACTGCTCTCGCAGGGACCGTGGATATGGGTTGGAACAGGCGCATGGGTCGTGCTTTCATTCGTCAGGTTGGTGATTGTTAAATTGACCATGAGACGGTTGGACGAACGGGATTTATTGCTACCTTCGTTGCTGTTTGATCCGCTGATGCCGCTGATTCTGGGTATCATCCGGATCTCCAATATGATCAGACCACGAAAACCTAAATGGAATTAAATAACACCAGCTTATCTGAAAAGGCGCAGCAGGACATTGTCCTGGTTGAAAAAGCAAAAGCAGGAGATCAGCAAGCCTACGGACAATTGTTGGGAAAATACCGCGACGCCATCTATTTCATGCTGCTGAAGATGGTCAACAATCCGATCGACGCAGAAGACCTTACCATCGAGGCATTCGGCAAAGCATTCAAGAACCTGAACCAGTATACACCCAATTTCGCATTCAGCACCTGGCTGTTCAAGATTGCATCGAACAACTGCATCGACCATATCAGGAAACAGCGGGGAAGCACCATCTCTCTCGATCAGTCCATGGACGGCGAAGACAGCCTGAGCCCCTCCTCGATGATACAGTCCGATTCGCCCGATCCCGAAGCCAGCATGATCAATGAGCAGAAGATCAAGATGATGCGCGACGTGGTGACCAGGCTCAAACCCAGGTACAGATCGCTTATCGAATTACGCTATTTCAAGGAGTATTCCTACGAGGAGATTTCCGATTATCTTGAATTACCGCTTGGTACCGTAAAGGCCCAGCTGTTCAGGGCCCGCGAATTACTCAATAATATCCTGAAAAACACGGATGCCCAAAGCTGATCCGATGGACCTCCTGTTCACATATTTCCCCGGCATCACCCCGACCCAGGCCGGGCAATTTGCGGCGTTATCCGACGCACTCTATCACTGGAATGAAAAGATCAACGTGGTGTCACGAAAAGACACAGACCACCTGGAAGAGCGACACATGCTGCATTCCCTGTCCATCGCAAAATTTATCTCCTTTCGCCCCGGTACCAGGATCGTCGATGTCGGAACCGGCGGCGGCTTCCCCGGACTCCCGCTCGCGGTGATGTTCCCCGGGTGCCATTTTACCCTGGTGGATTCCGTAGCCAGGAAAATCCATGTTGTGAATGAACTGGCCGCAGCAGCCGGCCTGGAGAATGTGACCGCTTGCCAGGAACGGGCAGAACACATCGCCGACCGCTTCGATTTCGCGGTAAGCCGGGCCGTCACGGCATTCCCACAACTGTACCGGTGGACAAAGCAACTGGTGACGCCTGGCACAGGGAACGACCTTCCCAACGGAATCATCTCCCTGAAAGGCGGCGATCTCACCCGGGAACTGGCAGGATTCGGAAAAAGAATTACCACTACTGCACTCAATACCTGGTTCGGGGAGGAATGGTTTGCAACAAAAAAACTGGTGTACCTCGAAATCAAGTAACACCAAATTAAATGTTCATTCCTTTTGTTATTCAAACTAATTCACTATTTTTGCAGCCCGAAAAGAACAGAATCAGAAACAATATAAATTACCGGATATGCCAAAAAGAACATTTCAGCCATCGAACAGGAAGCGCAAGAACAAGCATGGCTTCAGGGAAAGAATGGCTTCAGCCAGTGGCAGGAAAGTGCTTAACCTGAGAAGAAGGAAAGGCCGGAAGAAACTTTCAGTTTCCGACGAGGCACGTCATAAGAAATAGCAACTGCATTTCCTGAACGTAACCAACCTGCCCGGTTGGTTTTTTTTTGCTTTTTTTCAGGGAAAACCAAATGGTATATTTTGTTAATTTTACCGGTTCAACACTCAATTGTATATGCGGATCGCTGTTATCGGGGGAGGACCTGCCGGACTTACTGCTGCTTACCAGCTCTCGAAAGAGCTCGGTAAAAGTGTGGAAACACTGGATGTGTATGAAGCATCCGATGTGGTAGGTGGCATGTCACGATCGATCCGCCTCTGGAACCAGACAGTCGACCTGGGACCCCACCGCTTTTTCAGCAAGGATAAAAGGATCAATACCCTCTGGCTGGAAGTCGTGGGAGAAGATTTCCATATCGTGCAGCGCAAAACCCGCATCTTCTACAATAAAACTTTTTTCGACTATCCCATCCGGGCGTTCAATGCACTGAAGGGCCTGGGCATATGGGAAGCAACACTGTGCATGGCCAGCTATTTCAAACAGAAGGTTGTTCCCGTGAAAGACACCTCAACATTCGAGGGCTGGGTTACAAGCCGGTTTGGCAGCAGGCTCTACCGAATCTTTTTCAAAACCTATTCTGAAAAATTATGGGGCATCAAATGCACCGAACTCGACAGCGATTTTGCTTCCCAGCGCATCAAGAAACTCTCCCTTTTCGAGGCAGTAAAAAATGCCCTGGTATTTCGCAACAGCAGCAAACACGCCACGCTGGTGGAACAGTTTGCGTACCCGGTGAACGGAACCGGATCGGTTTACACGAAGATGATGGACAAGATCACAGCAAGGGGCGGAAAGGTGCACCTGGGAACACCTGTCGAAAAGGTGGTTACCGCCGGGAACAACGCACAGGCAATCAGGCTGGAAAACGGGCAGGAAATCAGCTATGACCATATCGTTTCCACCATGCCGCTGACCCTCCTTGCTGACCGGCTCGGCACCATGCCGGAAGCACTCACCAGGAAAGTGCAGTCATTGAAATTCAGAAACACCATCCTCGTCTACCTGCAGGTCGACCGGACCGACCTGTTCCCCGACCAGTGGCTGTATATCCACGACGCAGAGGTGGAAACAGGACGCATCACCAACTTCAGGAACTGGGTACCACGGTTGTATGGCGACCGGCAGCAGTCGGTCCTCTGCCTGGAATACTGGTGCAATTTCGAGGACGAACGCTGGAGCACCGAAGATGCAACACTCATGTCGCTGGCCAGGAAGGAGATCACAAAGATCGGACTTGCAGCAGAAAATGAAATCCTCGACGCATATGTTTTCAGGATCCCCCGCTGCTACCCCGTATACTTCAGCGGATACCAGGAAATGCTGAAACCGGTACAGGAATTCCTTGGGAAGATCAACAACCTGCATGTGATCGGCAGATACGGGGCATACAAGTACAACAACCAGGACCATAGCATCCTGATGGGCATGCTGGCAGCGGAGAACATCCTCACCGGGGCCGGACATGACCTGTGGGAGATCAATACCGATTATGAAGTCTACCAGGAATCGGCTACCATCACAAAAACAGGACTGAAGGTAACTTCGGGCAATTAATGTTGCGATCCGTGCGTTCAAATAAGTTGGTTGATTATCTTTGCATACACAGAAACCAAAGGTTATGGACTTTTTAAAATTCCTGGTCTCAAAGACTTTCTTTCGTCATCTCGGACTGGCTGTTGCAATTGCATTACTGGTATTGCTTATCGTCCTGGTATGGATGAAGATCTATACCCATCACGGAAGAACAATCGCCGTACCCAACCTGACCGGGCTGACCACCGAAGAAGTTGAAGATGTCGTCACATCACGGAAACTTAATTTCGTGGTGATCGATTCAGTCTATGCCAACGATATGCCCCGTGGCACCGTTGTTAAGCAGAACCCAAAACCCAACTCCAGGGTAAAGGTCCGGCGCAAGATCTTTGTCACCATGAATGCTGTGAACCCGGAGAAAGTGGTAATGCCCGACCTTGTTTCTCTTTCCAACCGGCAGGCGATACTTGCGCTGGAAAACGCAGGACTGGCTGTCGGGGAAATCAGCTACAAGCCCGATTTTGCAGTAAACAGCGTACTACAACAAAATCTGAATGGTTCCGTTATAGAAGAAGGTACACTGGTGGAAAAAGGAACCCCGATCGACCTGGTACTGGGAATGGGACTGAGCAACGAAACCACCACCGTTCCCAACCTGATCGGCATGGACCTGGATTCGGCTAAGACAGTAATTACAGGGAAATTCCTCAACTTCGGACTGGCCACCTACGATGGCTCGGTGGAGAACAAAGAGGATAGCCTGTCCGCATTTGTTTACAGGCAAAATCCGGTATACGACGGGTATTCCGGCGTATATAAAGGTGCAGAGGTCTTTGTTTGGATGACGATCGATTCCACCCTCCTGCCGGTTGCCGACACACTGGAAACAGTAGAAATTGGAGATGGTGCGTATGAGACTGATTTTTAAATCCTGCCTGGCAGGTATTCTGATTACATTTTCCAGCCTGGCAGTTTTCGCCCAGGAATACGTCATACCGCTCGCCGGCAATGATGTACTCCAAAAACAGGTGCGCCCCGCCGTGAAGAAATCTACCGGCGATATCATGCTGGAACTCCCCTTCGAAGATGATTTTTCCTACCGTTCACATTATCCCGGCATTGACCTGTGGGCAGAGGACGATGCTTATGTCAACAGCAGCTATGCCGTGGATCCGCCCAGCATCGGTGTTGCCACCCTGGACGCAGTGGATTACAACGGGTCTGTCTATCCGCATGCCACCATCAGCCCGGAAACATTTGATGCCGACTACCTCACCTCTTACCCCATCAACCTCAACTACCCGGCATCCGACAGTATTTACCTCAGCTTCTTCTACCAGCCACAGGGCACAGGTCTCGAACCGAGGCCGCAAGACTCACTGTGCCTCGATTTTTACAGTCCCGCAACACAGGTATGGAGCAACATCTGGCGGGTACCCGGCGACTCGCTGAGAGATTTTGAACAGGTGATGATTTCCATTACTGACACCAGCTACCTGAAGGAGGGGTTCAGGTTCGGGTTCATGAACCTGGCCAGCCTTCCCCAGAATAGCGACTACAGGGACAAAAGGGGAAACGTGGACCACTGGAACATCGATTATGTCCGGCTCAACAGGAACCGTTCATACACCGATACGGTGATCAGGGATGTCGCTTTCACGCGGCCCATTCCTTCAATGCTCAAGAACTATGAGGAGATCCCGTGGGACCACTTTGGTGTTGGCTACAATACGATCTACCTGCCCTACATCACGCTGAATTACCATAATAACGACAGCGCCACCCGGATTGTCACCCGCAGGGCTGATATCTATAACGAAGTCTGGGATGAACGCTTTGATCCGGGCAATGCCTCAACGCAGGATATCCTGCCCGAAGCCTTTGTATCACATAACATCAACAGCGTCTACCCTTTTAATTTCAACCGCGGAGATACTGCCAGTTACCGGATCAAGGCATGGATTCAGACCGACGATTTCGATAACAAAACCAACGATACGATCTACCGGACACAACGGTTCCGGGATTACTTTGCATACGACGACGGAACCGCCGAGCGCGCCTACGGGTTAAGGGGACAAGGTACCAACAACGGTTTGATCGCTGTGAAATTCAACAGTTTCATTGCCGACGAACTGGGAGGTGTGGATATTTACTTTACGCAGCTCATCGATTCACTCAACCTGGATTATTATTACAAATTCATGGTCTGGGATGATGACGAAGGAATACCGGGGGCACTGCTGCACAGCGACCCGATTGACCATACCGTGGTCTATTCCGATCAGATCAACCATTACACACGTTTCTTTTTTGCAGAGAAAGTGCCGGTCAGCGGAACCTTTCACGTCGGACTGCTGCAATACAACACGTACCTGCTGAATATCGGCATGGACATCAACAAGCCCGCAAACGGGACACTTTTTTACAATATCGGGAATGGCTGGGTCCCGTCCGAAGCCCATGGCTCCCTGATGATCAGACCTTTTGTGGACCGTCCTTACTCCGTCTCTGCGCAGGATCCCGCGGCAGATGCCACTGTAAGGATCTGGCCGAATCCTGCAACCGAACTGGTGCGGATCGAAATTCCTGAACATACCTTACCAATAAATGAGATCAGCGTTGCGGTCAGGGACATCACCGGGAGAATCATCGCCAGCTACAGCGGAACCACCGAGATACCGGTCAGTTACCTTCCCGCCGGAATGTACCTGTTCACCGTCAGTAGCGACCAACAGATTTTCAGAACCGAGCGGGTCATCGTAAAATAACCCGCCATTAAATAACAGCCATGCCTGAGACCGACAATGACAACAACGAATTGTACGAACATTTCCGCTTTGAAGCTGACAAGGGACAGGCGCCGCTGCGCATCGATAAATTCCTGAACAATAAACTGGAGAAAACTTCACGGAACAGGATCCAGTCAGCAGCCGATGCCGGGAGCATCCTGGTAAACGGAACCCCGGTCAAGTCGAACCACAAGGTAAAACCACTGGATGTGGTTACCATCGTACTTCCGCACCCGCCCAGGAAACTGGAACTGATTCCGCAGGACATCCCGATCAATATTGTATATGAGGATGACCATCTGCTGGTTATCGACAAGGAACCGGGAATGGTCGTCCATCCTGGTCATGGCAACTATACGGGCACACTGGTAAATGCCCTGATGCACCACCTGAAGGACAACCCGATGTTCAAAACAGGGGAGGAACGACCTGGCCTGGTGCACCGGATCGATAAGAATACCTCCGGGTTGCTGGTGGTGGCCAAGACCGAACCTGCAATGGCCCACCTGGCAATGCAATTCTTCAATAAAACATCAAAACGTACCTACAATGCACTTGTGTGGGGAGAACCGCCGGAGGAAGAAGGAACCATTACAGGAAATCTGGGACGGAACCCGAAAGACAGAAAGAAAATGACTGTCTTCCCCGCCGGCGACCAGGGAAAACATGCCGTTACCCACTACCGGATCCTGGAAAGACTGGGATATGTGACATTGGTGGAATGCCGGCTGGAGACTGGACGTACACACCAGATCAGGGTGCATTTTCAATACATCAAACACCCGCTGTTCAACGACAATGAATACGGAGGGGACCAGATCCTCAGGGGTACAACCTTTACCAAATACAAGCAGTTCGTAACCAATTGCTTCAACATCCTGCCCCGCCAGGCACTGCACGCAAGATCACTCGGATTTATCCATCCTGCCACAAAAAAAGAAATGCTGTTCGAATCAGAACTGCCGGCCGACATGACCGAAGTGATCGAAAAATGGCGCAGGTATACCAGTAACCGGGAAGACTTTTCATAAGATTGCACAACAGATTCACCTGTTGAAAGACATCCCCCGGCAACAGGAACACACCTGCAAACACGACGAATGCTCCCGAAGTTGATCCGCGAATACCTGGAGTGAAAAGCAACTTTTGACAGAATGATTCATCCTGCTTATGACACGAAAGTAATTTTTCATGGAAAGAGTACTCCGCTCGTCAAAATTGCAGCGGTGATTGTGCCCACTCTTCCCTAAAAAGGTTGTACTTTTAATTTAGCAACGACTAGACAGCATTATATGGAAATAGCAATATTAGCTGGAGGAGATTCTTCAGAACATCAGATTTCGATCAAGAGCGGTATTGAGATCCAGAAGTGGCTCAACGAAGCCGGTTTCCGGTCACATCTTGTTTCGATACGTGGACAGGAATGGTTTGTGAAGAACGGAGAAGAAAAAATACCTTTCAACAAGGAGGATTTTAGCTACAGGAATGGGGAAAGAACCATCCGGATGGACTATGCATGGAACACCATACATGGCACGCCCGGTGAAAACGGGTTGCTGCAGGGGTGCCTCGACATGCGGAAACTTCCCTATAACTGCTCCGGGGTGCTTTCGTCGGCCATGACTTTCGATAAATACGTGACCAAAACCTACCTCAGGCAATTCGGGATCATGACCGCTGAGGCTGAACTGGTCCACCAGGACAGGCCCTATGATATGGAAGCCATCCTGGAAAACGTGGGTCTGCCCTGTTTCATCAAGCCCAATAAGGGCGGATCAAGTTTCGGTACCACCAAGGTTACACAGGCAGACAAAATGAAGGCTGCCATTAACCTGGCCTTCAAGGAAGATCCTGAAGTGATCATCGAATCCTATGTGAAAGGACGGGAAGTGACCTGCGGTCTGATGAAAACCAGGAAAAGAGCACTGATCTTTCCCCTGACAGAGATCATTTCCAAGACAGATTTCTTCACCTACGAGGCAAAATACGAAGGATTGTCGGATGAAATCACCCCGGCAGAGATCGATGAGGACCTCGCGAAGAAATGTTTGCAGCTTGCCTCCGATATCTATGACCATACCAGGTGCCGGGGCATCGTAAGGGTGGACTTCATTATCCGGGGCAACCAGGTGTATTTCCTGGAACTCAATACCATTCCCGGCATGTCGAAGGAAAGCATTGTTCCGCAGCAGATCAGAGCGATGGGAATGAAGGAAGCGGATGTGCTGAAAGAAGTAATCGAAGATACCATGGACTAAGCCGGGTATGTCCAGGATATTTTTTTTACTTTTGTCACCCTAAACCATATGCATGAAAAAAGCTGTTTTTACACTATTCATCCTGTTGCTTGCAGCACGGTCCTGCTTCTATGTGGATGACAGCCAGTACCGGGTGGAGATCGATCCTGCGTTTAACCCCGTGCTGCACTTCACTTCCAATTTTGACACCATCGACAGTATCAGGATCGTAGACAGCCTGGTGTTCAAATATGAGATCAGCATTGATACGGGCAAGCTGTACTATGCAGATCTGTATCTTGGAAACCTTCAATTGTTCCGTTCCGACACCCTGGCTGACAGCCTCTGGTTGTATCCCTACTATATCAACGACGGGGAAATGTATGATATCACGATCATCGCATACTTCAAAAAATATACCGGCAGCCTTGCCGATATTCTGGATGCGGAGCCCTACATTGCAGATACCAGCTGGAGGGTAACGTTTTTTAAGAACCTGGAATAAATGCATCCCGAAACATCACATAGAACGCAGACACGGACAATAGTAACACCCGGCACGCATGCAACATTCATCATGAAAAGAATTACGCTCATCATCATACTGGCCATCTCCCTTTCCCAGGCAAAAGGACAGGACAACGGCTTCAGCATTACAGGAGGCATTGGCACCTATGACATGGAAGCGCTGAAATCATACCACGAATTACTGATCTCCAGGCTTCCGGTGGAAGCCCGCGGCTTTAATTATTTTCCGCCATTCACCAATATCCGAATGAACCTGTTCAGGCAACACACCGAAAAAATGAGATATGGACTTGTCTATGCCTTTTCCACTACCGGAGCACTGGCCAATTATACCGATTATTCTGGCTACCTGAACCTGGACCAGGTGGTTACAGCGTACCAGTTTGGGATCACAGCAAATTACAGGATATTGAACATGGACTTTGCTGCCACGCGTTTCGACATCTCAGCCTATGGCGACCTGCAGCTTGCTTATGTAAGGGACGAAGTATCGATGGTCATCGGTACCGATTACTATTATGAGAACAACCGGCTTGTATTGAGAACCATCTCCCCGATGGCTGCAGCGGGACTGGATGCCATGTTCCATTTCAGTAAGCTGGCCGTGGGTGTGGAAGGCGGTGTGCTCTTCGATACAGGAGCTAAATTCAATGCAGGAAATGCCAGTTACTCTGAATCCGCTGTATCCCTTACACCACCATCGGAATTGAAAACAGGCATGACCGGATTGCGGGGAGGTGTCAAGGTGATTATATGGATCAACAAGGAACTGATCAATCCAGAATAGAACGGACGAAATTCTTCACCTTTTCCCCGGTGGCTTTTCCATTCTCCTTGCCCAATGCCTTTAAAAAGGCACTTCCGATGATGGCACCACTGGCATGTTTGCATACCAGGTGAAACGTTTCACTGTTCGAGATTCCAAACCCGATCAGGCGCGGAATACCCAACTTCATCTTTTCAATCCTGGCAAAATACTCCAGTTGCGTATCTTTGATTCCCGCACGTGCACCCGTAGTGGATGAATCTGCCACCATATACAGGAATCCACCGGAGGCTCCGGCGATCTTCCTGATCCGCTCCTCGCTTGTCTGGGGTGTAATCAGCATAATGAATTTCAACCCGGCCTCTTCAACGGTTTTCCTGTAGGCTTCCTCATAGATTTTCAGTGGAAGATCAGGGAGGATCAGGCCATCAATGCCCACCTCCCTGCATTTCTTTGTAAAGTTCTCAAATCCGAATTGTAACACGGGATTCAGGTAACCCATCAGTACGATTGGAAGATGTACCTCCTGTCTCACACCTGCAATCTGCTCAAACAGCAAACTGATATTCATCCCATTGACCAGCGCTGCATGACTGCTCTGCTGGATCACCTCACCATCAGCCAAAGGGTCTGAAAAGGGCATGCCGAGTTCGATCATGTCGGCTCCACTCTCCTGGAGCGCTTTGATAACCGGTACCGTATCTTCCAGTCCGGGATACCCTGCCGTCATATAAATGGAAAGTATGCGCTCCTTCTTTTCAGTGAATAATCGGTCGATTCTGTTCACAGGTATATATTTTAGTTAAAGGGTTATGATTTAATCAGTTGTAAATTTCTTTTTTTCTCCGGGCAGGTGGGCTGAATAAGCATCCATGTCCTTGTCTCCTCTTCCCGACAGGTTGATGACCACATTGTGATCTTCTTTCAAATCGAGTTGTTCCAGTGCAGCCAGGGCATGTGCGGTCTCAAGCGCTGGTATGATTCCTTCCAGCCGGGTGAGCAAAAAAGCAGCTTCAAGCGCCTGCTGGTCGGTTACATTAACCACCTCTGCCCTGCCACTCCGGTTCAACCAGGCATGGATGGGTCCAACGCCAGGGTAATCCAGTCCTGCACTGATGGAATACGGTTCGGTGATCTGTCCATCGGCATCCTGCATCAACAATGTCCTGCTCCCGTGAATGATCCCGTCCCTGCCCAGGGTAGTGGTGGCTGCCGACTGGCCCGATTCGACGCCCAGTCCCGCCGCCTCAACGGAAACAAGTTTCACCCGTAGATCATCCATGTAATGATAATAGGCACCGGCAGCATTGCTTCCTCCACCAACACAGGCCAAAAGATAGTCGGGATAGTCCCTGCCGGTTTTTTCCTGCAGCTGTGATTTCATCTCTTCACTGATCACGGACTGGAAACGCGTTACCATGTCCGGGTAGGGATGCGGCCCCACCACCGAACCAATGATATAATGCGTATCCACCGGGTTGTTGATCCAGTCCCGGATTGCTTCATTCGTGGCATCCTTGAGCGTTTTGTTCCCGCTCTGCACCGGTCTGACCTCCGCTCCAAGCATCTGCATCTTGCGTACATTGGGAGCCTGGCGTTCCACATCCAGTGCACCCATATACACAATACATTCAAGCCCGGCCAGCGCACAAACGGTCGCGGTGGCCACGCCGTGCTGACCTGCCCCCGTTTCGGCAATGATCCTGTGTTTGCCAAGATGCCGGGCCAGGATGATCTGTCCTACGGTATTGTTGATTTTATGTGCACCGGTATGGTTCAGATCCTCCCGCTTGAGGAAAATATTCGCATGAAAATGCGCGGAGAGCCGTTTTGCGTGGTACAAAGGCGTGGGCCTTCCAACGAAATCCTTAAGCAATCCACGATATTCCTCCTGGAATGCATCGGAATATATGATCTCCATGTATTGCTCCTCCAGTTCCCTGATGTTGGGATACAGCATCTCAGGAATAAAAGCACCTCCGTAGGGTCCGTAAAACCCGTTACTGTCAACTTTATATGAATTATTGTTTTTCATTTCTTATTGTGTTAATAAAATCCCCCACCAGTTCCGGACGCTTGATACCCGGAACTGTTTCAAACCTGCTGTTGATATCCACTGCAAACAATCCTTTCAGATCCAGTGCCTTCACTTGTTCTGCATCATCAGCCGATATGCCTCCGCTGAGGAAAAACCGTTTACGCGGACTGTATTTTTCCAGCTTCGACCAGTCAAATTTCCGTCCGCTGCCTCCGTGGGACCGGACGGGCGTATCGAAAAGAAAGTAGTCTGCCACTCCCTCATAATCGCGCAGCAGCTTCAAACTCTCCAGCTGATCCCCGGGAAACACCTTGATCACGGTTGTACCATGCAATCGAAGTGAATTACAGGTCTCGGGCGACTCCATCCCGTGCAACTGGACCGTCCTTATACGATACTTTTCAATGACTTCGATCATCCGCTCATAATATTCATTGACAAATACAGCCGTCTTCTCCACCCCTTCAGGAACCATGGAGAACAGGGCCGGATCGGGATTTTTCCCCACAAAACGCAGCGAGCGCGGATAAAATATAAAACCCATGTAATCTGGTAAGTATGCAGAGACCTCCGCTACATTCTGCGGGTCCGTCATACCACATACCTTGCATTTCAGATGGTCCATATCGCTATTGATTGAGGTGTTGCATAAAATCTTTCAGGGCACCGCCGGGATCGTCTGTTTTCATGAAACGTTCTCCCATCAGGAAACCGTTGTATCCTTCTTTAAAGAGGTATAAAACGTCGTTTGGTTCATGCAGTCCGCTCTCCGATACCTTCAATACCTCCGCGGGCAACTTTGAAGCCAGGTCGACCGATCGTTGCAGGTCCACATCAAAGTTCCTGAGGTCGCGGTTATTCACACCAACCATCCCAATGCCCGGCATCCACAGGTCCAGCTCTTTTTCATCGTGGACTTCCAGCAGGATATGCAAACCCAGCGACACAGCCAGTTGTGTCATCTCCACGACTTGTTCCCTGTTCAATATCGCAGCGATCAGTAAAATAATGTCGGCACCATATGCCTTGGCTTCATGCACCTGGTAAGGTTCGATCATAAAATCTTTCCTGAGCAATGGCAAATCACGCACAGTAGTTTTAACATTTTCCAGGTCACGGAACGATCCCCCGAAGAAATCACGGTCAGTCAGAATACTGGCAGCACTGGCCCCACCTTCTTTGTATGCACTGACCACCGGAACCGGGCTGATGCTGTTTGAAAGTACCCCTTTTGAAGGAGACTTACGCTTGTATTCAGCAATCACGCAGGGCCGTGACAGATCAAAAAAACCGGCCGGATCCAGGGGATCCCTGTCGTAAAACGGTTTCTTTTTCAGCTGCTCCAGCGGCTTCCTGCCTTTCCGCATAAGCACTTCCATGCGCTTGTGCTCCGTAATGGTATCCAGGATGGTCTTCATCATTGCATTTCTATCAATTGTTTAAATACGGCAAGTCCCTTTCCCGAGCGCAAAGCACCTTCAGCCTTCCCGATTGCATCCTCCATGCTGCATTTCCTGTCCACGGTCTGCAGGGCAAATGCAGCATTGGCAATCACTGCCTGGTTTTGCGCAACGGTACCATTTCCCTCCAATATACCAATAAATATTTTACTGGCTTCCTCTACGGTCTCACCACCAAGGATCTGCGATGGCAAGAGCCTTTCAAACCCGATTTCACCGGGCTGTATCGTGCGCTCCCAGGCATCTGTATACGCCTTGAATGGCCCGGTCAGTGAGATCTCATCGTACCCGTCGAGCGCATGGATGATCGTGAAATTCGTACCTGAGTCCTGGTAAATGTAATTGTACAACCTGGCTACATCAAGGCTGAAAACCCCAACCAGCTGGTTAGCGGGTGAAGAAGGATTGACCATTGGTCCCAGCATGTTGAAAAATGTTTTCATCCGGAGACTTTTCCGCACCGGTGCCACATTCTTCATGGCAGGATTAAACAAAGGAGCGTGCAGGAAGGTGATTCCTGTCTTGTCGATTTCCCAGTGCAGTTTTTCAATATCGTTTGAAAACCGGTAGCCGAAGTATTCCATCACGTTGGAAGAACCGCAATTGGAAGAAACACTCACGTTCCCGTGTTTGGCCACCTTTTCGCCTGCGCCCGCCACCACGAAAGAAGTCAGCGTGGAAATATTGAACGTGTTTTTACCATCACCGCCGGTTCCGCATACATCGATGGTGTTGAAATCTGAGAGATCCACCGGAATACAAAGGTCCAGCAGTGCATCCCTGAAACCTGTAAGCTCTTCCACGGTGATGGCGCGCATCAGGTAAACGGAAACAAACGCAGCTATCTCCGGATCATTGTAGTTACCGGATGCGATATTGGTGAGTACCTGCTTTGCATCGTCCCTGGTAAGGGTCTTGTGGTTAAACAGGTAAGACAGAATTTCTTTCATTTTTTTAGTTCTTTATCTGAATATATGATATGCAATAAGTTCATTCCTTTGCCTGAACCCAGGCCGGTATTGTTGCCCTGCATTCCGGCCGGTAGCTGATTGATCATGATGCGTCGATCCAGTTCTTGATCATCATCCCGCCAAATTCCGTCAGTACCGATTCGGGATGAAATTGCACCCCGCGCACATCGTGCTCCCTGTGCCGCAAAGCCATCACATCTCCGTTACTGCTCCTGGCAGTCACCTCCAGTGATCCGGGAAGTGTATCCTGTTCCACGATCCAGGAATGGTACCTGCCGGCATCGAATGTTGCAGGGATACCCTTGAAAAGGGGTTCGTCGGGGACGACCTGTTCCATCTCACTGGAGACACCATGATATACCGTGTCCAGGTTCCGGATGCTGCCTCCGTATACTTCAGCAATGGCCTGGTGCCCCAGGCAGACGCCCAGGATACTTTTTTCCGGTCCGTATCTCCTGATCAGCGCCTTGCTGATCCCTGCCTCATCAGGAATCCCCGGTCCGGGGGAAATGACGATCTTGTCGAATGCCGCAACTTCGTCAAGCGTGATCTTGTCATTCCTGGCCACGGTCACCTCGGTTCCCGCAATCCGCTCAATGTACTGAACCAGGTTATAGGTGAAGGAGTCGTAATTGTCAATAACCAGTATCTTCATTCGTATATATCTTATTTAAAGTCTTATTTTTTAATCAGTTACAGACTTTGTTTTCTTACATTTTTGAAGCCATTTCAATGGCAGATTTCAGGGCTGCCAGTTTGTTTCCCACTTCCTTCAGCTCAGATTCCCGTTTTGATTCGGAGACAACCCCTGCGCCGGCCTGGTAATACAGTGTATTGTTCTTCGACATGAACGAGCGGATCATGATGGCATGGTTGATATCGCCGTTCAGCCGGATGTTCCCGATGGTACCCCCGTAAAATCCGCGCCGCTTTCCCTCGTATCTGTCGATAAGTTCCATTGCTTTGTACTTGGGTGCCCCGGAAAGTGTTCCTGCTGGGAAGGACTCTGCCATGATCGCGATGGTATTGGCATCCGGTCTCAGTACCCCCGACACCTTGGAGACCATGTGGATCACATGGGAGTAGAACTGGATCTCCCTGTATTTCTCCACGGTAACTTTCGAGGTGGTGCGGCTGAGATCATTCCTTGCCAGGTCCACCAGCATGATATGTTCCGCATTCTCCTTGTCATCATCAGCCAGTTTACGCGCCAGTTCCCTGTCTTCATCATCATTTCCGGTACGGCGGAATGTGCCGGCTATGGGATTGATATATGCTTTCCCCCCTGAAACCTCGATCTGGGTCTCCGGCGAAGAACCAAACAGCCTGAAACTGCCATAATCAAAATAAAACAGGTAGGGCGACGGGTTGATGGAGCGCAACGCCCTGTAGACATTAAAATCATCACCCCGGTATCCCTGGGAGAATTGCCGTGAAAGGACGATCTGGAACACATCGCCCCGGAAGCAATGTTCTTTTCCGTGGTCAACAATTTCCATATATGCCTCGTCTGTCATGTTGGTCTGCTCTTCCCCTGCCGGCCGGAAGTGGTAGGTGGCCAGGTTCCGGTTCTGGATCAGCTCCTCGATATGACCGATATTGGATCCTTCACCATTGACCATATGCTCAATCAGCTGCAGCTCATTTTTCAGGTGGTTGATCGCTATGATGTACCTGTAGAATCCGTATTTCATCTCCGGGATCTCTTCATCGGGATCGGTTGCTGAACTGAATGTAATGTCCTCAAAATACTGCACCGAATCGTAGGAGGAATAGCCGAAGATACCGTCAATGACCCGCCGGGGATCCCGGTGCTGATCAACGATTTCAAAAGAGCGGATAAATTCATTCAGCATGGGGATTACTTCAGAGCGATCCCCCAGGACAACCACCTCTTTCTTCTTTCCGGGCATTGTAACTGAAAGCCTGTCTTTGCTGACCTCGAAATCGGCAATCGGATCCATGCATATAAAGGAATAGGAATTCTCATTGCTGTGATAGTCTGAACTCTCCAGCAGGAGGGAATTTGGAAATATGTCCCTGATTTTCAAAAAAATGCTGACCGGTGTAATAATATCGGCCAGGATGGTTTTCGAAACTGTGTTGATCTCTGTCTTTATCATTTGTTACTTGCCAGTTTAAAGTTCAAATATGTAATCAGTTAAATGTATACTGCATCTGTGATCATCCTGTTGGCTTCATGCTGATCGTGCATTTCTCCAAAGTATTTGTGGCAAAAAAAATCAGGGCCTGCCGTAACGGCAAGCCCTGATTGAAATTTTTCACAACGACTGGTCCGCTTCGGCTACTGTGTATCGAAGGGCCACCACCAGTTGTTATGTATGTTGAATAACATTTCGTCGCGTTTGAGCTGTAAAAATAGAAAAAATATGAATAAAAAAAGCTTTTCCGGAAAATTCTGTGGTTCTTTTTGCTTTTTATCCTCTGCAGCCTTCTGATCATGCACAGGTTGTCATGGCCCCATGGCACCGTTTATAAACATATACCGGTCTTCAGTTCCAGGAAGTGCAACCAGCTGACCGGCATGTCGAATTGTGGATGCCGGGCCATGCTGTATGCAATGGTGATATAAGGGATCACCCAGGTGTCTGTATTGAAATTCACCCCGGCTGCAAAACGGGTCTGTTGACCGAAAAGTTGTCTTTCACTGTAACACGGGGGAACGGAGAATAGTTGAACGGATATGTAAAAAAGATTACTTTCGCATTTCAATTGATAATTTGATTTCTTATGAAACTGATCCTGCGCAACGGCGGAATATTTTTGGGTATCTGGACAGCAGTGATGATCGTCTACATGCTCTCCTTTACATTAAAGAACGGGTTCCCGGGATTCGAATACCTCTGGAAATTCACTGTACTCCCAGGCCTGGTGCTGGCTTTCATCGCCATGAGCGGCACGGTGATGCAGAAATACATTCCCGTGAAGAAAGGAATCAACTGGCTGGTTCTGCTGCTGTTACTGACAATGGACCAGGCCGTCAAGATTTACCTGTTTTCAATTGAGTGGCAGACGCTGTCCATACCGCTCATTGAACCCGTGTTTTACCTTGAACCCACCCAGAACACACTTGGTTCCTACCTTTGGGTACTGCTGAATTTAAAAAAAGGATCGCACCTGCTGAATATCCTCCTGTTCATCGTAATTGGCTTTCTATTCGTTGAAATATGGAGATTCTATACCCGGAGAAAACGCAACAGCTTTTGGATCAATGGATTTATTCATCTTTTCCTGGCAGGACTTTTTGCCAACATCATTGACAACGCCTATTGGGGAGGCTCGCTGGATTATATTACCATTCGTCCCTTTTACACGTTCGATTTGAAGGATATGTATATCACCATGTGTGAATTGTTCCTGCTAACCGAACTGATCGATAATAAAATACTGATGCGGCTGATCAAGATGCCAAAAGACGAAAGCAAGGCCCTTAACCGCGATTTCTTCGGCTTTGTAAAGAATGATCTGAGATCCCTTACAAGTTTCAGGAAAAAAAATGACGGGGAATGAGCAGGCTTCCTGTATCAAAAAAACATTAAATCTCCTTTCCGGAAGGAAAATCCTCCAGCATTTCACTTACCTGTCCGGGCAACTCCTCAGCCCGCTCTTCGGGGGTTGAGCCAACCGCTCCGACAGCAGCACTGTGCCAGATGTGTTTTTTTGTATCGCTCTCAAAAAGATCCACCGCCAGCGCACGTTCAATGTAATTGTAACTGCCCGGGTAGACGCCATAATAACCATAACTTGGGTGTCTTGCTTCCCTGAAATAAACGGTGATCTTTACTTTCACATCCGCTTCCTCTTGCTGGTAGGAGAGTCCTTTCTTCTCCAGCTCCCTTGCAAACTGGGCACGGATACGTTCAAGCTCCATGCCTGTAATGGTTTTCTTATTGCCCTCTGTCCAGTCGAGGAAGGAATAAGTCTCATACTGGTCAAAAGCTGCAGTATGATCCATATCATGGTATACCCTGAATGCATTTCCGCATCCGGTGAACATTAATAAAACAGGGATTATGAATATGATATATTTTTTCATTTTCTGATATGTTTTGGTTCTTGCAACATATCAAAATGCAAATTCTATGCCAACCTGCTGCTTACATCGCCAGTAAATGGCTGGTCCGATTCATCCCTGGATACCAGCGATGCGTTAATATTTTATTTCATGGAATGCACTGGAAGACAGAAGCATAAAACCTTTACTGTCCTGGTCCCGAACATCCTGACCCAGCCACTTTACTTAACAAACAGGCTATTTGGAAAGAAAGGAGAGGCCGGTCATCTTTTCCGAAAGCGCCCAGAGACGTTCCTGGACATCCTTGCTCACTTTCCTGCGTAGCGGATAGGTGCGCTGCGGGTAGCCCCGCATCCCGCCAAATCCTCCCGGACCATAATATCCGCGGTGAACGGCATCGGGCAACGTTGCAGCAAATAACTGGGGCAATGCACCCATCTCGGTACGCTGTGCAACAAAGCTGTTTACAAAACGGCCCGCCCTGACCATCAGTTGCTGGCCATTCATTTCCGGACCTTTCTCGATCAGTTTCGAATCTGAATAGCCCGGGTGTGCAGCCACAACCCTTATATCTATACCCCTGGCTGCCACCTTGTCGGCCAGCTCATGGGTAAAATGGATATTGGCAAGCTTGCTCATACCATACGCCCTCCATTTGCTGTAGCCTTTTTCCCAATTGATATCATCAAAACGTATCTCGCCCATTTTATGGGCAGCACTGGAAACGTTTACGATACGTGATCGCTCCGTGGCTTTCAGAAGATCAAACAAAAGCGCGGTGAGGGCGAAATGACCCAGGTGGTTGACACCAAACTGCATCTCAAAACCCTGGACAGTGCGACGTAACGGGATGGCCATCAGTCCTGCGTTGTTGATCAACAGGTCCAGGTTTTTATACGACGACCTGAAGGCATCGGCGAAATGATGCACCGATCCGAGGTCAGACAGATCAAGCTCCATCACCTTCAATCTGGCTGCAGGTTCCTGTTCAAGCAATGCTGCCCTTGCTACCTCTCCCTTATCTGTATTGCGACAGGCCATGATCACCTCGCATCCCTTTTCCGCAAGTCCCCTGGCTGTAAAATATCCAAGTCCGCTGTTGGCGCCGGTAACAATCGCCACCCTACCTTCCTGGGAAGGTATATCACTGTATGTCCATTTTGTCATCATCTGCAGGTTTTATTTATTCGTAAACACCTAACTTGACGTAAAGTTGAAAAAAAACATGGTTTCAGATAGGGTAAATTCCACGTTGTGCATCATATATTTGGATGGCAACCCATTTATACGATGAAAACACTAAAAATAAATACGATGAAAACAATGAAGCAACTTTTACTGATGCTTGTGCTGATGCTCGCAGGAGTCATACAGACGCAGGCCGGCATCCATTTTCCCGGGGAAGATGAAACAACTGACACAACCCTTTATATTGTGTATACCGGTAAGGTGGTTGATGCCTCGGACAATACGCCCCTCCCCTTCGCCACTATAGAGGGCAAGGGAGTCAATTTCGCTACCGTTACCAACATCGATGGTGAATTCACGCTCAAAGTGCCGCGTAATGTGACACTGAATAACATCAAAATCTCCTACGTGGGTTACAAGAACAATACCGTGGGAGTAGCAGCCCACAGGAATCTTGAGAACCGCACCATCAGGCTGGAACCTACTTCAGTGAACCTGCAGGAGGTAACCGTCAGGGCCGAAGATGCACTCGGACTGATCCAGGAGGTGTTGACGAAGATTAATGACAATTACAGTACCGGGGACATGATGATGACCGCTTTTTACAGGGAAACCATCAAGAAGCGGAGGAATTATGTATCCATCTCTGAAGCAGTTGTGGATATCTTCAAAGCAGCCTATTCGAATGATTTCAAGTTCGACCAGGTGAAGCTCCTCCAGGGGAGGAAAAGTGCTGATGTGGAAAAAATGGACACCATCCTGTTCAAGGTGCAAGGCGGGCCAGTGACCACGCTGTTGCTGGATATTGTAAAAAACCCCTACCTCCTGCTTTCAGACCAGTACCAAAAAGTGTATAACTTTTACATTACGGGTGTGATCTCTCTGAATGACCGGCTCCACTATGTTGTTTCCTTCAATCAGAAGCCTCATGTGACCAGTCCTTTTTATAATGGAAAATTGTATATCGACATGGATAAACTGGCCATTACAGAAGCTGAATTTGAGCTGAACATGGAGAACGAAATGGAGGTGGCCAGCATGTTTATCAGGAAAAAGCCGGCTGGAGTGAATGTCATTCCTGAAAGGGCTGCCTATCGGACAAAATACACGATCGAAGACGACAACACATGGTACTTCAGCTATGCCCGTGCAGAGGTGAAATTCGATGTGAAATGGGACAGGAAACTGTTCAAGACACAGTATTCCACCATGTCGGAAATCGCAATCACCGACAGGCAGGAAGAGTCAGTAGATAAATTTCCTTTTAAAGAACGCTACAAAAGATCACAGGTGCTGGACGAACTGGTCTATGTGTTCTTTGACCAGGATTTCTGGAAAGGCTATAACGTAATCGAACCCGACCAGAGTATTGAGTCTGCCATTGAGAAACTCAACAGGAGATTTCTGAAGACGCCCGACAGCGCTCCGGCGCCCTGATGAGATAATCCAATGAATCATATGCGTGCTGCCTGGAATGATGTACATTTGATTTTCCGATCGAACCATTCAAACCAGGCAGCACCATCATGGCACAAGCGATGAATACCAGGGAAAACCGCATACTGAAAAAAATCCGGAAAGGTGATGTCAAAGAATTTGAAGCACTTTTTCATCATTACTACCCGGGCATGTGCAGCTATGCCGAAACCCTGGTGAAACAGGATGGTGTGGCAGAAGAGATTGTACAGGATGTTTTTTACAATGTATGGAAAAACAGGGCCGATCTCCGCATCTACGCCAGCTGGCAAAGCTACCTCATCAGGAGTGTATTCAACAATGCCATGATGCACCTTCGGAAAAGCAAGCGGGAGCAATCCCTGGATGAAAACTGGGCAGCGACACACCTGGAATCTGATGAATTGCTCTCTGAAGAGATGGATGCCAGGGAGATGAGTGCGGCGATGATTTATACTCTGGAAGGACTTCCCGAGCGAACCCGGGAAATATTCAGGTTCAGCAGGTTCGAAGGATTAAAATACAACGAAATAGCCTCTGAAATGTCCATTTCGGTAAAAACTGTGGAGGCCAATATGGGCAAAGCCCTGAAAGCATTGCGGAACTCACTGGAAAAATTCAGAAAAACCGCGTAACGATGAAAAAGAAACCAACATACTGGAACAATATTGCCGGTTATCTTTCCGGGGAAATGAACCTTGTGCAAACAAGGGAATTCCTCGATGAAGTGAACAAAGACCAGCAGCTGAAAAATGATTTTGAACTGATGAAACGAACCTGGGACCAATTCAATACCAACCCCGGAGATAAATACAGGGATACCGGCAAAGCCTGGTCAAAACTGAATAACCGCATGGAAGAGGACGGATTGCTGGAAGAACATGTGCCTGCAGTCAGCATACACAAAATGCAATATTTCCTTCGCATCGCAGCCGTAATCCTGGTCATTCTGGCAGTTGGCATTCCTGCCGTGTATTACTCTGCAGATAAAGGTGAACAGCAGGAAATGGTGACCTATGAAGCCCGGGAAGGCACCCTGACCGTTGACCTGCCTGACGGCAGCAGGGTATTCCTGAACCAGAATGCCGGACTGGAAGTGAACAATGATTTTGAAAATGCACGGACCGTGAAACTGCGCGGCGAAGGTTTTTTTGATGTCCTCGCCGACCCTGAAAGGCCCTTCCGCGTGACCTCCGGGAAAGTGACTGTTACAGTACTGGGCACCTCCTTCAACATCCGCGAAGCAATGGACCAGTCTGTGGAAGTATTCGTCGAATCCGGGAAAGTCCGCGTCGACCTGGCCGACCAGGACCAGTGCATTACACTCGGTCCGGGACAACTTGGCAAAGCCAATGTTATGCTGGAAACCTCAACACTGGACGATGACAACTACCTTTCCTGGAAAACCAAGGAATTCAAATTTGTGGATGAAACCGTGGACAATATCCTGCAGATACTTGAACGGTCTTACCATGTTGAAGTAATAACAGAAAATGTAAATGCATCCGGCCTCAGGCTCACCACCAGCTACAGTGAACAGTCGTTCGATGCCATTCTTTCAACCATTTGCGCTGCATTGGATATGCATTACGAAAAAGCAGGGAAAGTTTATATCTTGCATGCAAATTAACAGTTGATGGAAAAAAATACAAAAAGAAATGCCATGGCAATTCCTTTGCTGCTGGTGTTCCTTTTTGTCGTATCGCTTCATGGCACCTCCCAGGACCTTGAAAAAATCACCGTCACAATCCGCGCAACCAACAAACCCCTGCACACTGTGCTTGACGATCTCGCGGAACAGACAGGTTATCATTTCACCTTTGACTCCAGGCTGACCGACAGCAGGAGGCGGATAACAATGACTGTACAGGACATTTCATTGCCCGGGGCCATTGACACACTTTTTCAGCATCCAGGCCTTACCCTAAAGGTCATCAACAGGAATATCGTAATATTTCCAATTACCCGGCAAGGGGATCCGGAAACAGGCAGCACAGGACCGGCAACAGCGGTGAGGGAGGTAGCCGGCAATATCAGCGACCTGCGCACCGGAAAACCACTTCCCTTTGCCTCAATCGGGGTAATTGACACCTACTTCGGCACCATCTCCAATGAAGACGGCAGTTTCCTTTTACGGATGCCCGATACATTGCAGAATCCTGTCCTGGTCTCCTCGTTTATCGGGTACCGGAACCAGTATACTCCGGTCAGTTTTTCCACCAACGAACCGGTGGAAATCCGGATGAACAAAAACATTATCTCCCTGCAGGAGGTGATTATCCGCTACCAGGACCCGGTCGGACTCCTGCAAAGTTCACTCGACAAGATCGGTGAAAATTACCTGGATGTCGCCTCGGGCATCCAGGCCTATTACAGGGAGAAGGTGACCAAAGACGACAAATACATGATTTTCTCGGAGGCCGTGGTGGATATTGCCAAGCCCCCCTACCGGGGCGCATTTGCACAGGAAAGAACCAGGCTGCTGAAAGGACGTAAACTTACCAACATCGCACTGGAAGATACGGTGGTTTTCAAAATAAGTTCAGGCCTCAGCTCCATGCTGCAGCTCGACATCATCAGGCATACTCCGGATTTCCTTTCCCCGGATTTTGCAATGGTATATGACCTGCATTTTTCCGATGTTGTATCGTTCAAAGACAAATTGGTGTACGTGATCTCCTTTGAACAGAAAGCATTCATCGAGGAAATGCTCTTCAGGGGTGACTTATACATCGACAGGGAGAACCTGGCCATTATTGCCGCGGATTTTGAGTACGACCCGCTCAAACTAAGCCGCGAGGCGGATATGTTCGTTGAGAAAAAAAGCAGGAAGGTCAGGATCCGGCCAGTGAATGCCAGCTACCACGTTGAATACAAGAAGACTGCAGGTGCGTACCACCTGTCCCAGGTACAGGGGGAAGTGAAATTCAAGGTAAGAAAAAAAAGGCAGTGGATCGCATCGCGTTACCAGATCAAGCTTGAAATGGCGGTCACAAAAGTGGACCCCGGGAATCCCCCGCGCATCCGGTTCGGAGAACAGCTAAAAGCATCTACTATCATTTCTGATGAAGAGTTTGAATATGATCCGGATTTCTGGGGCAGCTACAATACCATTTCTCCCGAAACAAAACTCAAAGAAGCCCTGAAACAGGTCGAAAAAGCGATGCTGGAAATCAACGAATGAACCCACCACCCGGCAAATTATATTCTCCCGCAACAAATCATGTGATGCGAACTGATACACGCTGGTTGAAAATAGCACGCAGACCACCCAAATGCTGTCCGGATGCAGATTTTTTACCCATCTTTACAGATACGCTAGGGGTATTGTGTACAAATCACCTGCCTGATTCACACAAATTATCGTTAAAATTGTGCGGAAAACTGAACGAAAACCAAAATTACAGCAATGGCGCTTATCAGACTTGACTGGATCATCATTGGGATATTCTTTGTAGTACTGATCAGTATCGGATATTTTGCTTCACGCGGAGCAGGTAAAAATACGGCCAGTTTCTTCCTTTCCAGCCGCAACATGCCCTGGTGGTTGCTCGGTGTTTCCATGGTGGCAACCACATTCTCATGCGATACCCCGAACCTTGTAACTGACATGGTGCGAACCGGTGGTGTGGCTTCCAACTGGCAGTGGTGGGCATTTTTGCTGACCGGCATGCTCACGGTTTTCGTATATGCCAAACTATGGAACCGGTCGAAGGTCCTCACCGACAATGAATTTTACGAGTTACGCTACAGCGGAAAAATGGCCGAGTTCCTGCGTGGTTTCAGGGCGGTCTACCTGGGTATATTCTTCAATGTGATGGTCATAGCCAGCGTATCCCTTGCCTTCATCAAGATCGTAGCCGTCATGCTCGGGGTAAATCCTACCGTCGCCCTGATCATTGCAGCAGCGATCATTGTATTTTACTCGAGCCTCGGCGGATTAAAATCGATCCTGTATACCGACCTGTTTCAGTTTTCCTTTGCCCTCTTCGGTGCAGTGATTGCCGCAGTATTCGTTTCCAGGTCGCCCGAGATCGGCGGATTGAATGCTCTGATCACTCATCCTGCCGTGGTGGACAAGTTGCGCATTATTCCCGACATCAACGATACGGAATTATTCATCAGTATCTTCCTGATTCCCATCGCGGTGCAATGGTGGGCCGCATGGTACCCGGGGGCTGAACCTGGTGGTGGCGGATACGTGGTTCAGCGAATGCTTTCAGCAAAAAATGAAAAACACGCCATTGGTGCCACCATGCTTTTCAATTTTTTCCATTATGCATTGCGCCCCTGGCCATGGATCATCGTGGGATTGGGTTCCCTGATCGTCTTCCCGAATCTCGACTCCCTGCTTGCTGCATTCCCACATGTGGATCCGCAATTTGTAAAAAATGACCTTGCCTACCCCGCCATGCTGAAAACATTCTTGCCGGCCGGTCTTCTCGGTTTGGTGGTGGCATCACTTATTGCGGCCTTTATGTCAACGGTTGCATCGCAGATCAACTGGGCCTCCTCCTACCTGGTCAATGACCTTTATGGCAGGTTCATCAAACCCGACGCCACGGAAAAACAAAAGGTGATGTTTGGAAGACTTTCCACTGTGCTGCTGATGGTCCTGTCTGTACTCCTTGCCCTGTCCCTGAAAAATGCACTCCAGGTATTCAGGTACCTGCTGATGATCGGTGCAGGAACCGGCTTGTTGTATATCATGCGCTGGTTCTGGTGGCGCATCAACGCCTGGGCAGAAATGGTGGCTATGATCGCAGCCTTTACCTTCTCCATCACTTTTATCATGCTGGAAAATTTCGGAATGCAGGAACTGGGCGGTGACCGCATCCTATTGGGCGGGATCGAAACCACCATGGGTGCATGGAATATTTTCAAGTTCCTTTCCATTGTGCTGCTTACCACGGTCTCATGGATCGTTACAGCGTTGGTGACCAAACCGGTGGATGACGATATCCTGCGGAGCTTCTACCGGAAAATTAAACCCGGGGGTCCTGGATGGAAAAGGGTTATTGTCAAGGCCCGAAGCGAAGGTGTGGAACTGGTCAAGGAAAAAGACCTGAAATGGGATGTCCCCACGGGGATCATGGCCATGTTGTTCGGAGCGATGGCAATCTACTCCGTGCTGTTCGCAATTGGCACCTTCCTCTATGGTGAATTACGTACCGCTACCCTATTCGTTGTGATCGCCGTGGTATCAACCACTACAATGATCTATTTCTGGAAAAGACTCAGAACCGAATAACTTCTATTTCATGAGCATCACGTACAGGCTCTCCGGGGGCAGATCCACCAGCAAGGCATCGCCCCGGCGCTTTACATCCAGTTCCCTTACCGGGTAGCCTGCCAGGTCCAGCAGTACTGCCCTGTTTATATTCCGGTTACGCAGAGTAATTTCAACCCTCGTCGGCTGCGCCATCCACGGCATCTTTCCTGTATTCAGTATCGTGTACCCTTGTAACGTGTCATTTCCCCTGACATATTGTGCCTCCTCCTGTTCCCAGCCCAAAGGCCGGTAAGTGGTGCCTGTCTGCACCAGGATCCTGCTGCTTTCATCCAGGGGAAGCTGGTCCATGGACACCACCCCAATGGAGATGTAGTGGTTGCTGGTCCTGACAGACAGATCCTCCATGCTAAAATTTCCCTTTGTTCCCAGGAAACCTGCAAGTCCGGCAGCCTTTTCACTCTCAAACCGGAAGATCCCGTGCCTGTGGTCCAGGAACAGCTCCCCGGTGACACTTTCCACCGTTCCGGACTCCATATCAACCAGTTCAGGAAGCTGATCGGTGATATAGGTTTCCGCGGGATCTCCTCCATAAGTGGCTTTTACCGGGCCTGTAAGAAAGGCATAGGGATTGAGCTCAGAATGCACATCCATGGGATCTATGCCGTCCAGCTGGTCCCGGTTGGGATCGAAACTGCTTTCCTCGCTTATCAGCGGGGATTCCCGTCGCCACAGGCTTTCCAGGTTTCGTACCTCGTGGACCATGACCTCACCCTGGCGGATATATCCATTCCTGTACATCAATGCATATGCCGGGAATTGCGCAATCCCGCCCGGTGTTGAATAGGTCCAGCGGTTCATGGCATACATCCCCGCAGTGTCTTTCGTAAATTCAAAATAAGGGAATTCCATGTAATCCCTCGAGGAGATCGAGAACCAGTAAAAACCATCCACCCCCGTGAGCGACTGGTAGGCCCCGATCAGCGAAGGAGCCTCGCTCTGGTAAATATGTGGAAGGTTCCAGCCACTTTCTGTGACCAAAAATGGTGCACCGGCCGTCTGCTTGACATTCACCGGTAGCCGGAGCGGTTGCTTCAGGCAGGAGATGCCCTGGTAAAAATGACCCGGATCGATGCGCCAGCCATTGTTTTCCCCGTAATGACCCGGATCGTAGTACCTGTTTACTGCCGGAACCTCGCAATCCAGGTAAGTATAGCGCTCCAGGTCGTTCAGTTTTTCGGGACTGGCTGTCTTCCAGTTGTTGGGATTGATCAGTTGTCTGCATCCCAGCTCATACCTGTAGAAATCATGGATTTCATTATAAAAACCCCGCTGGCGATGCGCGTAAAATTCCGTCTGATCAGCGAGCCGTGCTGCTTTTCCCCCTGCAACCTCCTGCACCATTTCCCAAGTGGGATAAATGCCGAGGATCCCGGTAACAGGATCATCCTTTACCAGTTTTTCGCCTTCCCAGGCCTGGTAGGCCGCAGCCAGTGAACCGTATTTCTCCACGGTCCATTCTGCAAATAATCTTCCCACCAGTCGTTCCAACTCCGGTCTGATCCCCTGCATGGTCCAGAAAAACACCCCATCCTCGTTCTTGATCTGCACCAGTGCAACGGCTGGCTCATCCCTCAAAGGCACTCCTGTGTATGGATTCTCCTCCGTATACAGGTATTTCACCCATTGTTTATAGGCCTCTTTCAGACGGTCGTTGAAATACATTACCTCCCAGAGGTCATCTTTGCCGGAATACCCCTCAATGCCCCATGCTTCAGGAACCCATCCGCCCATATGACCGTTGTGCGCCCAGAAGGGTGAAATAGTGGTATAGATTCCCTCGCGCTTCATCGCTGCCACAAAACGCCAGATGAACACCGCTTCGGCTGTGTCAATCTCAAAAAGCCTGGTTCCTTTGCCCGCCGGGTTGATGGAGCCGTGCCACCTGTTCATATTCACGCCCTGCTTGGCCAGGAACCGCGCATGCCAGGCAAGCTCCTCATTGTCCATGCTCCTCGTGGCTGACCCCCCGTTTACCGGCCAGAAACGAATAGGTTCGCCATCCTCGCGAAGAAATGATTCTCCGTCTTCAGAAAGCCCGATGAAACCATGTTGCCCGGCATAATCTTCATTCAGGTACCTCAGGTCGAGCAACGCACTGTCGGTAAATGCATCGCCGGGATAGCTGAATGCCCACGGGGACGGATCATTGGTACAGGATATACCCGAAAAGAATAGTACAAAGAAAATGGTCAATCTGGAAAATACCATAGCGTGTGGTTTAGTTAGCTGAAATGTAAATTTATAAAAAGTTACGAGGATGGCTGTATTTCTGTAAAGCATCAAAAACTTTCGTAATTTTATATCATCATTAACTGAACCAATGATGGCAAAACGTTTACTTTTCATTTGCATGGCTGCCTTTTTCCTCGCAGCCTGTCAGAACAACGCGGATACCTCCAGGTCACTTATCGTATCTGGCAACAATAAATACCTTACTTACCCCGACGGCACCCCATTCCTCTGGATCGGCGATACGGCCTGGGAGTTGTTCCACAAGCTGGACCGGGAAGAGGCGATAGAATACCTGGAAAACCGCGCAGAAAAGGGAATCTCTGTAATCCAGGCAGTGGTACTGGCTGAGATGGATGGCCTCCGCTTACCCAATGCCTATGGTGAAGTTCCTTTTATAGACCTGGATCCCACGCAACCCAATGAAGCCTACTTTGAACATGTGGATTTCATCGTGGACAAAGCTGAGTCGCTTGGACTGTTCATCGGAATGCTGCCCACATGGGGTGATAAGATCCATTCCGAGCACCCGGGTAGTGGACCAGTGGTTTTCAATAAAGAAAATGCACAGATCTATGGGGAATACCTGGGCAAGCGTTACAGGGACAAGCCGATCGTATGGATCCTTGGAGGCGACCGTAACATCGCCAACATGGAGGTACTGGAGATCTGGCGGTCCATGGTTGCAGGACTGGAAGCCGGGGATGGTGAAAGACACCTGGTCACCTACCACCCGAGGGGCGCCACCTCTTCTTCCTGGTACCTGCATAACGAGGATTGGCTAGATTTCAACATGTACCAAAGCGGACATACACGGCACTATTCCGATGTGTACAGGTTCGCAGAACATGATGCACTGTTGTTCCCACGGAAACCGTTTACCGAAGGAGAACCGGCTTACGAAGATATCGGGGTGTCTTTCTGGACCAACTGGAATATTGCAAAAGCTGAAAGCGCCTCCGATACCGTTAGTCCTATTGATCATACCGGGGTCCTGCGCGATCCTTCAGTGTACAAGGAGGGGTTGTTCACAGACGCGGATGTAAGGGTGCACGGATATTGGAATTTCCTGGCAGGATCCTTTGGATATACCTATGGAAACAATGCCATCTGGCAGATGTGGGAGCCCGGAACCCCGTATGCAATTCCATGTACCATGAGCTGGCGGGAAGCAATGGACAGACCCGGGGCAGACGACCTGCGGCACATGCGGAAACTCTTTGAGTCACGCCCCTTTTACAAGCTTATCCCCGACCAGTCCGTCATATATGGTCCTGTACCGGGTGGCAGGGAGCATATCAGGGCCGCCATCGCGGATGATAAGACCTTTATGCTCGTGTATCTTTCCGTTGGGCAGACTGTGAAGGTGAATATGGAAAAACTGGACCACCCGGTCAACGCCTGGTGGTATGATACCCGGGAAGGCACTTCCAGCGGGGCAGATGAATATGCCAACGAGGGAATACGGGAATTCACACCGCCCACTTCCGGAACCGGGCAGGACTGGATGCTGGTGCTGGATGATGCAACTGCTGAACTGGATACACTGTGAACCCATGGTTGGACGCAATAACGGAAAAACCCAGGACTATCAATGGAGAAAATCCTTGCACGCCAGGTTATGCACATGACGGTCAGCTTCGATCATGGATGTAGTGAATGGTGCCGGTTTGGCCCGATTTGTCAGATCACTTGTAAATGCGATGGAAAAAAGAGAGATTTGACCTTTTATATAATTTTGATTACAATTGCAAACTACCGCGAAATTATGAAAATGAGACGAACAATCATCCTTTCCCTTGCGCTTTGCGCACTGTTTTTCCAGGGCGCAATATCCCTGTCAGGGCAGACAGCCCACTTCATGGTATTCTCCGATCCGCACTATTATGATCCCTCCCTTGGAACAGAGGGACCTGCATTCGAGGAGTATCTCGATGGCGACCGGAAATTACTGAAGGAAAGTCGCGAACTACTGATCGAGGCGCTGGTCAGGGTCGGCAATTCAGATGCTGAATTCGTTCTTATACCGGGCGATATGACAAAGGATGGCACAAAAGTTTCCCATGAAATGCTCGCCGCACTGATCAGTGAACTGGAGGTAAAGGGGAAGAAAGTGTATGTCGTTCCCGGTAATCATGATATCAACAACGGGCATTCCTATGCTTACAAGGGCGACCAGGAAATACTCATGGAAAATGTGAACCCGTTCCAATACCTTGAAATCTACCATGAATTCGGGTACAGCGAGGCCCTGCATAAAGACGGGTATTCGCTCAGCTATGTGGTCGAACCGGTGGATGGACTGTGGGTGCTGGGGCTGGATGCGTGCCGTTACCTTGAGAATGAGCCCGGGCATCATCCGATCACGGATGGCGCTTTTAAAAAGGAGACCCTTGAATGGGTCGAAAGCGTTGCAGAAATGGCTGCACAGGAAAACAAAACCATGATCGCATTCATGCACCATGGGATCATCGAACACTATCAAAAGCAGAACCGTTTTTTCGGCGAGTACGTTGTGGACAAGCACAAACGGGTGTCGAAGCAATTCACATCCCTGGGAATCAACGTTGTTTTTACAGGACACTACCATGCCCAGGATATTACCAAAAAAGAATGGAACAATGGTGATTTTATCCTGGACGTGGAAACAGGTTCACTGGTTACCTATCCGTGTCCGTTAAGGGAGGTAAAAATAGCAGACAACAGGATGCAGATCGCATCACAATTTATAGAAAGCATTCCCTTGTATCCTGAAAATTTCGTGGAATACAGCCGGGCCTATGTGCATGCAGGGATCGCGGGGATCGCTGAAGAGGTAATGATGTCAATGTGGCTGAAGCAGGAAGATGCACAGAAACTGTCGGGCCAGATCGGGGATGCATTTATCGCACATTACGAGGGTGATGAACCCGCCGTGGACCGCTACCTTGATGTTTCAGGTGTGGGATTGCTGGGACGACTGATGATCCTCACCAAGCGACGCCTGATCAAGGAACTGCATACTGACCTGCCACCGGCAGATAATGACGTGGTGATTGACCTTTCAACCGGAAAAGTAATCGAATAGCAGCAGGTTTTCAAATGTTGTCTTTTACTTCTACCTTTGCCTCATGAACCAGGAAATCGTAAAAAAGAGTTTCCCATTCTTCGAGTCAGAACTGCGTGATGTGATCGCGGAACAAGGCGTACTGAAATCAGTTCCCGAAGGTACGGCACTCATAGAGGAAGACCAGTACATCCGGTCCTTCCCTATTGTTCTTGAGGGGATCATACGTGTCACACGAATGGACCTTGACGGAAATGAATTACTGCTCTATTACCTGAAGAAATCTGAAGTCTGTACCGTTTCCCTCAGCTGTTGTGTCGATCGCGCAAAAAGCAGGGTGCGCGCTGTTGCTGAAGAAGATTCCACCGTAATCGCGCTGCCTGTGGAACTACTCGATAGCTGGATGTCGAAATACCAGACATGGAAAGAGTTCGTGATGGTTTCCATGCGGCACCGTTTTGATGAGCTGCTGAACACACTCGATGCCGTGGCCTTTATGAAAATGGATGAACGGCTGGAAAGGTTCTTCATCGATCGCTACCGGAATACGAAAAATACCGAATTCAGCGGTTCCCACCAGGAAATTGCTTCTTCCCTCAGCACTTCCAGAGAGGTCATCTCCCGCCTGCTCAAACAGATGGAACGTCACGGAATGATCCGACTGAGCCGCAACAGGGTGGACTATTCCCCTCTTATTGAATCCAATTTCCCGTAAACACCCCATGACATTTCACCGGGTTTTTCAAAGGTAAGGCACGTACATTCCCGGCAGCAAATCAAAAGAATCGGGTTCTGTGACAAAAGTTACTGTGGTACTGCTGAAACAGCCTTTACTTTGCAACAGGTTTGGAAAAAAAATTGAAAAAATAAAATCTGACTGTAAGATTTTTGATTTTGATTTGGGGTGGAAAAGGCTGCCTTACAATTCTTTCATGGTTGAATAGTTTTTCCGGCAGCCTTTTCTTTCTTCACATCAATCCGGACTTTCGGGAGCCTCCGGTTCCCTGCCTCCCGTGAAAACTTGTATTCCGGGAAAAGGTTGTCACAAGTAAATCTTACCATGGAGGTACATCAACGTAACAATGACCAGAAAAAACAGAATGATACTGAAATCTTTTGACCAGCTGAAACAGGCACTGCAGGAAAATGAAAAGCTGTTCCTGCTTATCTATAAATCAGGAAGTGCACAAAGCGATTGCGCCCGTGAGCGGATTGTCAGGGCAGGCAAACAGGCTGGAATCCCTGTATACCTGGCAGATGTGAATGAAGTGAATGACATTCATACTGCCTATGGCATCACCACTGCACCCAGCCTGCTTGAATTCTCCGGACAAAAACTCCGGAATGTGACCAGAGGTTGCCAGGCAGAATCCTGGTATGTCTCCGCCCTTTCAGGCACAGGGTTTTCACAGGCAACAGGCACAGATGGTAAACCGGTAAAAAGGGTAACGGTATATACCACACCCACATGCACCTGGTGCAATACCATTAAAACATATTTCAAAGAGAAAAACATTAATTTTAATGAAATAAATGTAGCATCCGATCCATCCCGGGCAGAAGAGATGGTCAGGAAAAGCGGACAGCAGGGCGTACCACAGACCGATATCAACGGGCAGGTCGTGGTGGGATTTGACAAGAAACGGATCAACGAACTGCTGGAGATACGCTGATCGTTGCAGATGATCTGATCACTGAAGATGCGGTGATCGTTGAAAATGATCCGATCACTGGAGATACGCTGATCGTTGAAAATGATCTGATCACTGGAGATGCGGTGATCATTGCAGATGCATTAAAAATGGAACGAGTAGTTCAACAATAAGTATAAACCTAAAATTCAACAAAAATGAAAGAGTTACAGCCAATTAACCAGCATGTATTGCTGGAGATGGACCAGGAGAAGGAGGAGAAGACCGCCTCCGGTATTATCATTCCCGATACCGCGAAAGAGAAGCCTCAATTTGCAAAAGTCGTGGCATTGAGTGGTATCGAAAACCCTGAAATTGCTGTAGGCGACGTTGTCTTCTACAAAAATTTCACAGGGACCGAGATTGATTATGAAGGAAAGAAATACCTGATGATGCCCTACGCTGATATCCTGGGCAAAATGGTCGAAACCGACACAATCTAAAACCATATGGCCGGCTGTAACCCCTTCAACCATTATCATTATCAAAATCCTTAGGTTTCTGCTGCTACTTAAAAGAGGCTGTCTCTAAAGGTCGGGACAGCCTCTTTTTATTCGTAACCCTAAGAGCGCGTTTTCAGATATTCAATTCTCAGAGGCTCAACTTATCTTTTAAGACACCCTCTTTTTTTTAAGTTCCCTCTTCCCTGCAAATTCTGCGCTCTCTGATACCAAAGCAAATCTCCTGCACATTCGGATCGTCCACCTGGTTTCTGCACTGGCACAACGCTACTTCTCCTTTTCTTCTTACCTTTGCCAATAAATGATGATCGAAATCGGGAAATACAACGACCTGGAGATCCTGCGCACCACAAGCGTTGGTCTCTACCTGGGTAATGCAGACGGTGATGATGTGCTGTTGCCCAACAGATATTGTCCTGAAAATTATACCATTGGCGATACCCTCCGTGTTTTCGTATACCCCGATAATGAAGGAAGGAAGGCGGCCACCACGCTCGTTCCAAAGGTGCTGGTAAATGAATTCGCCTTCCTACAGGTCAAAGCGGTTGAACAGGTCGGGGCATTCCTCGACTGGGGACTCGATAAAGACCTGCTGGTCCCTTTCCGGGAACAACGCCAGCGCATGGAAAAAGGAAGGTGGTACATTGTTTTTATGACCGTGGATGAAAAAACCGACCGCCTGTTTGCCACCAACAAAATAGAGCAGCGGCTGGACAATGAACACATTGAGGTCGGGGAAGGCGACAAGGTGGACCTGCTGGTCATGCAGAAGACCGACCTGGGTTTCTCCGCAATTATCAATAACAGGTATAAAGGGCTGATCTACGAAACCGACATTTTCCAGGATATCAACGTTGGACAACAGCTTGCCGGGTATATCAAAAATATCAGGGAGGACCATAAGATCGATCTCAGTCTGCAGCCCATTGGCTACCACCAGGCCGCAGAAACGCACACCGACCTGATCCTGCGGAAGCTGATGGAAAACGGGGGCGCATTGCCCTATAACGATAAAAGTCCACCCGATCTGATCTACAGCGAACTGGGCATCAGCAAAAAAGCTTTCAAACGGGCAATTGGCACAATGTACAAGGCCCGGACCATTGCCATTACAGGGGATGGAATCACGCTGGTCCGGGACAGCGGGAACAATTAAACCCGGGAAACACTTGCCCCTGAATCGTCATGCCAGATTCGGCCAACCCCTGCACTTTCATTGCCGGGAAAATTGCGTGCTGTACAACCTCTCAACATTCTTTTGAAAATACTCACTGAAATAGTAATTTCGGCCTTCGTATTTAAAAATAAATCTGACTGTCGTGAAAAAATGTGCAATCCTGTTTACCGGGGCAGCATTGTTGCTGTTTTCCTGTAACTCAAATCAACAAGAAATGAATCCTTTATTAGCTGAATTCGATACGCCGTTCGGTGTGCCACCGTTCGACCTCGTAGCCTACGAACATTATATGCCTGCCTTCAAAAAAACAATGGAATTGCAGAATGCAGAAATTGGTGCCATCATCAACAATAACGAGGCGCCGACTTTCGAGAATACGGTTGCTGCATTGGATTACAGTGGCGCCAGGCTGGATGCCGTATCCAATGTCTTCTACAATATCAAATCGGCAAATACCAGCGATGAAATGCAGGCGATCGCCAGGGAACTTGTCCCCCTGCGGTCGGCCCACAGCAGCAACATCAATCTGAATGCTGACCTGTTTGAGCGGATCAAAACCGTGTATGACCAAAGGGATGCACTCAACCTCAACAGGGAACAGGAAATGCTGCTGGAAAAATTCTACAAGCAGTTTGTCCGCAGCGGTGCCAGCCTGGATGAAGAAGACAAGGCGAATATGCGCAAGATCGATGAAGAACTTTCCATGTTGTCCCTTCGGTTCGGCGACAACCTTTTGGAAGAGACCAACAACTATCAGCTGGTGATTGATAACAGGGAAGACCTGGCTGGCCTGCCTGACGGTGTGATTGCTTCCGCTGCTGAAGCTGCAAAATCAGCAGGTATGGAAGCCAAATGGGTGTTCACATTGCACAAGCCCAGCTGGATTCCCTTCCTGACCTATGCCGACAAGCGGGAACTGCGTGAGGAAATATACAAGGCCATGTACAACCGTGGCAACAGGGGTAATGAGAATGATAACAAGGAAATTATTAATAAGACCATCAAGCTGAGAACCGAACGTGCAAAACTCCTGGGATATGAAAGTCATGCCGACTTTGTCCTCGAGGAACGCATGTCCAAAACTGGTCAGAATGTATACGACCTGCTGATGAAATTGTGGACCCCGGCAGTCAGGATGGCGAAAGAAGAGGCAGCCATGATGCAGGACATGATTGTCAGGGAGGGTGGTGATTTCGAGCTTGCCTCCTGGGACTGGTGGTACTATGCGGAGAAAATCCGTAAGGAAAAATACGACCTGGATGACGAAAAGCTGAGGGAATATTTCAGCCTGGAAGATGTGACCACCGGGGTGCTGGATGTGATCCATCAGCTGTATGGCATTACTTTTGAGCGCCGTGACGACATCCCGGTCTACCATCCGGATGTAATCGCTTACGAACTCAAAGATAAGGACGGTTCCCACATGGGTGTACAGTACATGGATTTCTACCCGCGTCCGGGTAAAAATTCAGGTGCGTGGAGCACCAGCTATCGCAAACAACACGTCCGCAACGGAGAAAACATCAGTACCGTAGGTTCCATTGTCTGCAATTTTTCCAAACCATCTGGTGGAAAACCTGCTTTAATCTCTTTCGATGAGGCGATGACATTCTTCCATGAGATGGGACATGCCCTGCACGGTCAGTTTTCAGACTGTACCTACCCGGGCATTTCCGGCACCAGTGTCCCGCGCGATTTCGTTGAGCTGCCATCGCAAATCATGGAAAACTGGGGAGAGCATCCCAGGGTACTGAAAACCTACGCAAAACATTACCAAACCGGGGCACCGATCCCGGATGAAATGCTGCAGAAGCTTGAGGCCAGCAGCAAATTCAACATGGGTTTTGTTACCACGGAATATCTTGCTGCAGCGATCCTCGACATGGACTACCATACGATCACCCAGGTGAAGGACCTTGATGTAAATACCTTCGAAAAACAGTCCATGGAGCAGATCGGGTTGATTGAAGAGATCATTCCCCGATACAAGTCCACCTACTTCAGCCACATATTCTCGGGTGGCTATTCTGCCGGCTACTACAGTTATATCTGGTCGGAAGTACTGGACAAGGATGCATTCAATGCATTCGTGGAATCAGGCGATCTGTTCAACCAGGAACTCGCCGCCTCGTTCCGCGAAAACATCCTTTCGCAAGGCGGCACAAGAGAGGCCATGGAAATGTACCTGGATTTCAGGGGACAGGAACCGGATGAAACAGCCCTGCTGAAAGCAAGGGGACTGGATTAGTTCAGATTCAGGTGAAATGCGTGCAGGTTTGCTGAACCTGGCCGGGTGCAATGGTACAGAAAGGGGCTAGACTCCCGATCCCCTCATGATCGTTGCCACGGTATAAAACAGGATTTTCATGTCTACGAAGAGCGACATGTTCTCGATGTAGAGGATATCGTAACGCAACCTCCTGATCATCTGTTCAACATTCTCAGCATATCCGTATTTCACCTGTCCCCATGAGGTGATCCCGGGCTTGACCTTCTGAAGGTGAATATAGTGCGGTGCCTCCTCGGTGATCTTGTCGATAAAATACTTTCGCTCCGGCCTGGGCCCCACCAGCGACATGTCCCCTTTCAGGACATTAATGAAATTGGGAATCTCATCCAGCCGGTGCTTTCGCATGAATTGACCAAACCTGGTCACGCGGGGATCATTTTTTGTCGACAGCTCAGGACCGTTTGTTTCTGCATTATTGTACATCGACCTGAACTTGTATATTTTAAATGGTTTGCCATACCTCCCGATCCGTTCCTGCTTGTAAAAAAGCGGTCCGGGCGAAGACAATTTAACTCCCACCATGAGAAAAATCTCAAGCGGAAGCAGTAAGATGATCGCCAGGGATGAAAGAACAATGTCAGAGAGTTGCTTCAGGTTCGCCTGCCAGACCGGCATGAGGTCATGACTCACTTCCAGGAGCGGTGTTTCAAAGATGGTGGTTGATTTCACCCTTCCCACGAGAATATCGGTCATACTGGGAATGGCAGTGATCCTGACGTCCATAAGACTCAAGCGGTTGATGATATCTCCGATTTCCTTATGTTCATATGACTCAAGTGCTATGATCACCTCTTCAACATGCTCGCGGTCCATCACCTCCTCGAGATCCTGCAATCCCCCGAGATGGCTGATATGGTCCTGCAACTGGTAATGCGGTTTATAATGAACATTCACAAAACCCCTGATAATATGTCCGCTGGCATGTTTCTCCTGCTGAAGGTCGAGAAAGACATCCCGGGCATTCTCATTGCTCCCAATAAAAATAGTATTGAATCCCAGTTTCCGGGAATGGATCTTACTGACCGTAGTGTTGGTAATCATTATCCGGGGAATCAGGGTGAAGGTGAAATGCAACAGGAAAAGGGTAAAAAACAAACTGTAATAATGTGTATAATCGGGAATCACATCGTCGAGAATCAGCAGGAAAAAAATAACCACAACGCCAAAAAGCACACTGAGGAAAGTGCGCAAAAAGTCATCCAGCCTGGACCGTCTGAAAACATTTTTATAGAATCCGGCAAAATAATACAGGACAACCCACGCTGCGGGCAATATTGTCACCCCAAGCCAGAAACGCACATCCAGGTTGACAGGGACATCGTAACCAAAGATTTGTGGCTCCACTTTTAGTTTCCTGTACAGGAAGAACAAAGCCCATGCAGCAGATGCCGCCAGGTAATCTGCCAACAGATATTTAAGTCGCTGTCGCCTGTGGTTCTTATCCATCCGGAAAGTTAAATCTGTTATAGTAACTGATTATTCACCCAAAAAATTGCACGAAAGTAAAAAAAAAAGAGAGAGGAGTACTAACTTTGCGGCCATGAAAGATACATACCGTCACAAAGGGTTGCGGCAAAAACTGATCGACGCGCTCCGACAAAAGGGAATCCGGAATGAAGATGTACTTGCGGCCATGTACCGGGTGCCCCGACATCTTTTCATGGACAGCGGTTTTATTAACCATTCTTATACCGACAAGGCCTTCCCGATTGCGGCGGGACAGACCATTTCGCAACCTTATACAGTTGCTTTTCAAACGGAATTACTGGCACCTGAGAAACATCAGAAAGTACTGGAGATAGGGACCGGTTCGGGGTACCAGACTGCTGTATTGCTTGAACTGGGCGCACGCGTATACAGCATTGAGCGCATCCGCGAGCTCTATCTCAGGTCGCGTGACCAGCTTATCCCCATGGGGTATAACCCGGGATTATATTACGGGGACGGGTACCAGGGGCTGCCTGCCTTTGCGCCGTTCGACAGGATCCTTGTGACCGCCGGGGCAAATGAACTTCCCAATAATTTACTTGAACAACTTGCGGTGGGAGGCAGGATGGTCATCCCGGTAGGTGACCGTTTCGGCCAGAAAATGCTGCTTATTGAAAAGACAGGTGATAAAGAAACCCAAACCTCCGAGCACGGGTACTTTTCTTTTGTTCCACTCCTCCAGGGAAAAACAAATTAATCAGATGATACAATTAAAAAAAATGGTATTCAACTCCTTCCAGGTGAATACCTACATTATATACGACGAAACCGGGGAATGCATCATTGTCGATCCGGCAAATTATGAACCCGTCGAGGACCAGGCATTGTCCGCCTTTATTTCAGAACACAACCTCGTACCAGTGCTGAATATCAATACCCATTGCCATATCGACCACATACTGGGTATCAACCATGTGAAGCAGGCTTTCAATGTTCCCTTCCGTGCCCATGAAAACGAAGAAAAACTGCTCAGCAACGCTCCCCTGATGGGGAAAGTATTCGGATTCAATGTGGGGCACCTTCCCGCAATCGACCACTTCATCGGACATGGGGAGGTCATCGCTTTTGGAAATTCAGAACTGCGGGCCATCCATGTACCCGGGCACTCTGCAGGCAGCCTGGCATTCTATGCTCCGGGCGGGGAATTTGCCATCACCGGCGATGCGCTTTTTGCAGGCAGTATTGGCAGAACGGACCTGCCTGGAGGTGATTACGACACCCTGATTGCCAGCATCAGTTCCAACCTGTTCAGCCTGCCACCTGCAACAACAATATGGCCCGGCCATGGCGAATCTTCCACCATTGGTGATGAGATTGCAAACAACACTTTTTTTAAATGATTATATAACATGATTTTTATCCGTGATTTTCAGATAGTGAATAATTATCTTTGGCTTTCAGTTTTCCATTCCGAAATTAGATACAATGAGATCAGATAAATTCAGCAACCGGCATATTGGTCCGCGTGGTGATGAAATAACAGAGATGCTGCAAACCGTAGGTGCAGGCTCCCTCGACGAACTGGTCAGAAAAACCATTCCCGGATCCATTCTCTCACCGGAAAAATTTCAATTTGAAGAAGGAATCTCCGAAGCCGCTTACCTGGATGAGATCACGGAAATCAGCAAGAAAAACAAAATCTTCAGATCCTTTATCGGACAAGGCTATTACAATACAGAGCTTCCTTCGGTGATCCGGAGAAACATGCTGGAAAACCCGAACTGGTATACCTCCTATACACCCTACCAGGCAGAGATTTCGCAGGGGCGCATGGAAGCGCTGCTGAATTTCCAGACCGTGATCACCGAACTTACCGGAATGGAACTTGCCAATGCATCACTTCTGGATGAAGCCTCCGCTGCTTCCGAAGCAATGATCATGATGTACAACTCGCGGTCGAGAGCCGATGTGAAGGCAAATAAGAACGAATTTTTTATTGACCGGAACATTTTTCCCCAGACCATGGACCTGCTCAGGTCCAAGGCAGTCCCACTGGGTATCGAAATCGCAACCGGTGATTTCCGTACAACCACCTTTTCGGACAACACCTTCGGATGCATGGTGCAATACCCGGCAGCCGACGGCAAGCTTTTTGATTTCAGCACATTTGCAACAACCGCCAGGGAAAAAGGCATTTTTGTGGGCGTTGCAGCAGACATCATGGCCCTGATCCTGCTAACCCCTCCCGGTAGCTGGGGGGCAGATGTTGTCTTTGGGTCAACACAGCGGCTGGGAATACCGATGTTCTACGGCGGTCCGCATGCCGCCTATTTTGCCACAACAGAAGCATTCAAGCGACAACTGCCCGGGAGGATCATCGGGGTTTCTGTCGATATTCATGAAAACCCCGCACTGCGGATGGCATTGCAGACCCGCGAACAGCACATCAAACGGGAACGGGCCACATCGAACATCTGCACTGCACAGGCGCTTCTGGCCAACATGGCTGGAATGTTTGCAGTCTACCACGGTCCGGACGGACTCCGTGCCATTGCCGAAGATATCCATACCGGGGCTGTATATCTTGATAAAAAACTTACATCGCTCGGGTACAGCCAGGAAAATGAATGCTACTTCGACACGCTGAAGGTGAATTTACCTGAAGGAATAACCGCAACCGACATCAGGAAGATTGCCGTGAAGGAGGGAATCAACTTTTTTTACCCGGATGAAAAAACCGTCCTCCTCTCCACGGATGAAACAGTGAGGGAAGAAACGCTGAACGACATACTGGGCATATTTGCCGTCGCCATCAGGAAACCTTTTCATCACACCAGCATGCTGGATAGAAAATCCATTATTCCGGTACAACTTTTCAGAACCGACACGATCCTCGAACAGGAAGTGTTCCACAAATACCGTTCAGAAACGGACCTGATGCGGTACATGCGTATGCTGGAGCGAAGGGACATCTCCCTCACCCAGTCCATGATCTCCCTTGGCTCTTGTACCATGAAACTGAATGCAGCTACCCAATTGATCCCTGTCAGCTTCAGCGAATTTGCCAACATTCACCCGTTCGTACCCATGGACCAGGTGGAAGGTTACTACCAGCTGATGAACGAACTGAGTCATGACCTGGAACGAATCACTGGTTTTGAGGCTGTATCGTTGCAGCCCAATTCAGGCGCCACAGGAGAATACACGGGAATGATGGTGATCAGGGCCTACCACGAAAACCGTGGTGAAGGACACCGGAACATCGTCCTCATCCCTGCTTCCGCCCATGGTACCAATCCGGCCAGCGGGGTAATGGCAGGCATGACTGTGAAAGTAGTGCCCTGTGATGAGATGGGCAATATTGACACAGGTGCTTTGCGCGAAATGGCTGAGGCAGAAAAAGACCACCTGGCAGCCATCATGATCACGTATCCCTCCACCCACGGGGTGTTCGAGGAAAACATCATGGAAATCATCGATATCGTTCACGAGAACGGGGGACAGGTATACATGGACGGGGCCAATATGAATGCACAGGTGGGCCTGACAAATCCTGCGATAATAGGCGCGGATGTCTGCCACCTCAACCTTCACAAGACCTTCGCGATTCCCCACGGAGGCGGAGGCCCGGGCGTTGGTCCCATCGGTGTGGCCAAACATTTGGTTGAGTTCCTGCCCACCCACCCGATTATCCAGACAGGTGGCGTTAAAGGGATCAATGCTGTTGCCGCCGCTCCATTCGGAAGTGCTGGAATATTACCCATTTCACACGCCTATATCAAGATGCTGGGAAAGGAAGGACTCACCGATTCCACCAGGATAGCCATACTGAATGCCAATTACCTTGCTGTAAAGCTGAAGGACCACTACAAAATCCTCTACAAAGGGAAAAATGGCTTCGTGGCACATGAGATGATCATCGACTGCCGAGGTTTCAAAGCCGACACAGAGATTACTGAGACAGACATCGCCAAAAGGCTCATGGACTATGGCTTTCATGCCCCCACGCTCTCCTTCCCGGTTCATGGAACCCTCATGGTGGAGCCTGCCGAGAGCGAGTCAAAAGCCGAACTGGACCGCTTTGCCGATGCAATGATCGATATCGCCAGTGATATCCGTGCCATCCGGGAAGGAAAACAGAACAAAACCGACAATGCCCTGAAAAACGCACCGCATACACAGGAACATGTTGTTTCGGAAGGCTGGACACACCCCTACACCAGGCAGCGGGCAGCATTTCCACTGGAGTGGGTGGGCAGGAACAAGTTCTGGCCATACGTAGGACGAATCAACGATGTGTATGGCGACAGAAACCTTGTGTGCACCTGTGATCCCATCAGCTCCTATTTTGATCAGCCGGAAGACTGACCGGGGAAAGATGAAAATAGCCCGGACATCTGCACATAGCATCTGTCTACCGGTAATGATGTAAACGCCAGGTAAAATAGCCCTGGTACCTGCATATAGCAGCAGTGCTCCCGTATTGATTCAAACACCAGGAAAAATGGGCAGGGCAATAAATGCTATTACTGCCCTGCCATTCGAACGAAAAACAAAAAAAGAACCCAACTCCTGACTTTCACGTCATGCTATTTCTCCTCCGGCTTCTTCGACCTGAGGAACAGGAAATTATCACACTCAATCTCGGTGTTGTAGTGCTTGTTCCCTTCCTTGTCGTCCCAATTGTTGTTCACAATTTTACCTTCAATATACAGGGAGTCGCCCTTCTTCACGAACTCCTTGATTACAGAAGCTTTCTTGTTCCAGACCTTCACCCGGTGCCACTGCGTGGAAGTGACTTCCTCGCCCTCCTTGTCCCTATAGGTCTCGGAGGTGGCAAACGGGAAAGTAGCCAGGATTACTTCCCCGTTCTTTTCACTGATCTTTGGCACTTCGCCAACATTACCCACCAGGGTAGCTTTGTTAATACCGTACTTCATAATGGTTTTGTTTTATGATTATGTACCGGTTAATGTGATGAACTACCTGCTTCTCGCATGCAATGCGAAAAAAAATCAAACCCAACGGTAAATACACTGCATAATATTCCCCAAACTCCCTAGTTCAGCGCAATTTAAAACCATTCTAAAACACGCAAAAACCTTTGTTAAGCATTTCACATATCAAACAAATTTCCTTTCTTGCACGTGTTTATAATTTTAGGATTGAAAAGTGATCATGATAGGAAAAAAAACTGATTCAGGTCAGTTTTTTAAGTAGTGTATATCAATTCTGAAAAGAACAGAACATCTGGATATTTAAATAATTTTGATACTGTTATGAAAAAGAAATTTTTTGGTTCCAAAACATGGGGGAAAATCGTCCCAATGATTTTCTCGGCGGCATTGATAATGGGTGTATCCTCCTGTGATACACACACGATCGAATTTCCGGAAGAGGGTTATGAAAGCTTCAGCGCCTCTATTCAACCTGTTTTTACTAAAAAATGTGTGCCTTGCCACAGTGGAAGCCGGGCTCCCAACCTCTCAGAAGGCGCATCGTATGGTTCGCTGACCAACAATGGATATATAGATACTGATAATCCTGCATCCAGCCTGCTCTATACCAAACTTCAGGAGGGATCGCATTCCTCATATACCACAGCGGCAGATGAAGAAATGATCCTCGATTGGATCCAGGCCGGTGCACCAAACGATTAACCCAACTAAATCAAATCAGTCATGAACAGAAGAATTTTATTGATCGTCTCCCTTTTTGCGATAGTATTATGTGCAGCACCCATTCTGGCACAGGATGAGGAAGACAAGCCCATCAGGCCTCCTTTTGAAACAACACTTCTTATTGATAACCAGACAACGGTGAACCCCTATAAGGGAGCACTAAGCCTGGAAATTCAGCACAGGTTCTCGCAAATCTCCTCAATAAGTGACCTGTTTGGAATCTATGGTACAGCAAATACCAGGATGGCTCTTTCCTATGGAATCACAGACAAGCTGATGGTCGGTTTCGGTACAACAAGAAGTTATAAACTGCAGGACCTGGAATGGAAATACAGCATCCTCACCCAGACACAATCAGGAAGAATTCCCGTTTCCGTGAGCTATTCAGGGAATATGGTCGTGGATGCACGCAATGTTGAAGCTTTTGGTGAAGGCTACAAGGCCATCCACCGCATGTCGTATATGAACCAGGCGATCGTATCACGGAAATTCGGAATGAAGTTTGCCGCACAACTGGCGCCTACCATTATCTGGATGAACGCAGTGGAAGAGGGATACAACAACTTTAACTTATCAGTCAATGCAGGTCTTCGTGCCATGGTACTCGGGTTCCATTCCATTATCCTGGAATACGAACAGCCAATTACCCAGCCGGAAGATGCAGATGTGTACCCCAACCTGGCACTGGGCGTGGAGATTGGTACCAGCACCCATTCATTCAGGGTGTTCGCTGCAAACTACAATGCCCTGGTGAAAAACTATAATGTAGTCTACAATGCCAACAATCCGTTCGATATGGACTACCAGTTTGGTTTCAACATTTCAATCAAGTTCTGACTCAACTGTGATGATCCGGACCATGACAGCACCATTGACCAACATCTGTGACGACGCTCTTCTGGTGTTGGGTAATGTTGAGAAACAGTCATGGCCGGCTGCATCTGACCAATAAACAGAAAAAATAAACAAGTGAAAATAATCATCTCATTCCTGCTTACTTTCTTCCTGGCTTCTTCGTTGCACATCGCTGCGCAACCCGACTCTGCGAGCCTTTCTGCCGACCTGGAAAAATACCGCGAAGCCAATGATTTTGTCGACGAAAACGAGGCATGTTTCAAATGCCATGCGGAAACCAAGTATGTTTTGGTGGATGAATTCTTCGGCAGGGAAATTACAGAATCAATGTGCCCTGATAAGATGGTGCTTCGCGACGAGTACTATGACATGGTGCACAAGAGCTTTGCCTGTCTGGATTGTCATGCATATGAATATGAGGAATTTCCCCATCCCCTTGAAGCGAGGCTGGAAGAACCCTACCAATGTATCGACTGTCATGGCTACGATGAAAATTATGCCCAGTACCAGTTCGAGAATATCGAAATGGAATACATGGAAAGTGTCCATGCAACCAATGTGGATAATTTTTCCTGCTGGAATTGTCATGATCCGCATACATACCAGCTGACGGTCAGGGATGAAGAGTCAACAATCAAAGAGGCCATTGCATACAATAACGACATCTGTCTTTCATGTCATTCTGACTTCAGCAGGTTTGAGTTACTGACCGACAGGGAAGAGATCAGTATACTTGATACGCATGACTGGCTGCCTCACCAGGCAGCGCATTTCGGCAGTGTACGATGTATCGAATGCCACACCGCAATTTCTGACAGCACCCTCGTTGCACATCATGTTCAGCCGATTGAAAAGGCTGTTAAGAAATGTGCTGAATGCCACTCGAAAAACTCGATCCTGATGGCCTCCCTCTACAAGCACGAGGCCAAAGAAAGCCGGAAGAAGTATGGTTTTATTAATGGGGTGATTCTGAATGAAGCATATGTCATAGGAGCCAACCGGAACCCAACCCTGGTGACCCTGACTATCGTGTTATTCCTCCTGACTCTTGGCGGAATTTCCATCCACATCATCGCACGTATCATTTTTAAAAAATAGGAAATGGCCAAATTATCATATCATTATCCACTGATCATCAGGATCTGGCACGGACTGAATGCCCTCCTCATCCTGCTGCTGATTGCTACCGGTATCAGCATGTATTACGTAGACCCGGACAGCAGGCTGATTGAGTTTTCACTTGCTGTGCAGATGCATAATATCTCTGGCATCATACTGAGCTTCAGCTACCTGATTTTCTTCATAGGCAATATTACCACCGGAAACCGGAAATATTATAAAATGCCACTCAAGGGACTGGGTGAGCGGCTTCTGAAACAGAGCCGCTATTATGCAATTGACATGTTCAAGGGCAAAAAGAAACCTTATCCGATTACCGAGGAAAGAAAATTCAATCCCCTGCAGAAACTGTTCTATGTGATCATCATGTACATTGGAGTACCTTTGGTAATCATTTCAGGCTGGGGACTGTTGTTCCCTGAATCAATTATTAAAGCAATGTTTGGGCTGGGTGGTGTACTGATTACCGTGCTTGTGCACGTGGCCATGGGATTTTTCATCTCGTTGTTCCTCGTTATCCATATCTATGTGAGTACCATCGGCCATACCCGTTCAGCCAATTTCAAGAGCATTATCAACGGTTACGGGTGGGTCGAAGAAACCGAAGAGGTTTCCTGAAAAAGATAAAAATAATTTTTGGTAAGCTTTTTGTATATTAATTCATTAACACATAAATTTCACAGTCATGAAAAAACTATTAAGAAACCTTTCAGCAATGGCATTGGTAGCCATCTTTTTTACAACGTTTTCGGCAATGAATATGCCCCAGGACCAGCCCGAACCATGGCCGGTACCTGACGAATACAAAAACATGGAAAATCCCGTAAAAGGGGATGCAGACGCGCTGAAAATGGGCGCCATGCTTTACAAAAGGCATTGCGCCTCCTGTCACGGAAGAGAAGGACTGGGTGACGGACCGAAAGCCAGGGGACTGAAAACTTTCTCCGGCGACTTTTCAGGTGATTATTACCAGAACCAGACCGATGGCGAACACTTCTACAAAACCCTGAAGGGAAGAGGTGAAATGCCAGGCTATGAGAACAAAATCCCCGATGAGGATATCTGGGCCATCGTAAGCTATATGCGCACTTTCAAGAAATAGATCGAATACCAATTCTGAAGAGGCTGTTCCAAATGGAACAGCCTCTTTTTTTTGCGCGACACATCCCTCCCGAATACTATTCGAATTATTTTACTATAAATCCGAATTGCATATGCCTGTAATTCTGATTCTTAAATCAGCAATCACAACTAAATATCGTTAACCGTTCGAAAATTGGAATTTATTTATAGTTTTGCGTACAGAATTTGACAAGTCAGCAAACAATTGGAAGACTGAATTGTCTGAAATATGACTGATACGACATTTTCATGGATGTAAACGGAAGAAATTTCAAAAAATTCCTTGAAAGGCAGCAGATTTTCGAGTCACAATACGACGCAGAATCTAAGAAAAAACAGCATGCCAAAGGAAAACTCACCGCGCGGGAACGTATAGCAATCTTGTTTGATGAAAACACTTTCGAAGAAGTGGATGCCTACGTGTCATCTGCCAAATCGGAAGGAGATTTCGGAAAGATCAAGGGATCCTTCGGCGATGGTGTAATCATAGGGCACGGACAGGTGCACGGCCGACTGGTATTTGCCTACGCCCAGGATTTCAATATCATGGGAGGATCCCTCGGGTCAATCCATGCCGCCAAAATCATGAAACTCCAGGACATGGCGCTCAAGATGGGGGCCCCGATCATCGGACTCATCGATTCAGGAGGAGCCCGTATCCAGGAAGGCGTTGCAAGCCTGGCGGGCTATGCCGGAATCTTCTACAGGAACGTCCAGGCCTCCGGCGTGATACCCCAGATTTCTGTGATCCTGGGACCGGCGGCCGGAGGAGCCGTGTATTCGCCATCGATTACCGATTATGTTTTCATGACCAATAAAACCAGTTACATGTTTGTAACCGGCCCGAATGTGGTCAAGGAAGTGCTCAATGAAGATGTTACCTTCGATGACCTCGGGGGCGCAGAGGTGCATGCCAAGAAAAGCGGCGTGGCTCAGATGATCTTCGAGGACGAAGAGAATACATTGATGGGTGTCAGAAGGCTGATCTCCTACCTGCCTTCCAACAACCTGGAAAATTGTCCGGAGACTGAACCGGATGATGATGAAACCAGGGATGTGGAAGAGAAGCTGCGGGATATCGTACCGGACGATGCAAACAAACCCTATGATGTGAAGGATGTGATCAACCTCATCGTCGATAAGCGCTCTTTCTATGAGATCAGTGAACGATTTGCACAAAACCTGGTGGTTGGTTTCGGAAGACTGGATGGGAAAGTGATCGGCATCATCGCCAACCAGCCCAAGGTTCTCGCAGGCACACTCGATATCGACAGCTCCACCAAGGGAGCACGCTTTATACGGTTCTGTGATTCCTTCAACATTCCGCTGCTTACACTGGAAGATGTGCCAGGCTTCCTCCCGGGAATCGACCAGGAACACAGTGGCATCATCAGGCACGGTGCCAAACTGCTCTATGCCTATGCAGATGCCACCGTACCCAGGATTACTGTTATCCTCAGAAAATCTTACGGCGGAGCATATTGCGTGATGAACAGTAAAAACCTTGGAGGAGATTTCAACTTCGCATGGCCTACGGCAGAAATCGCCGTGATGGGACCGGAAGGTGCCGTTGCCATCCTGTACAGGAAGGAACTGGCAGCATCTGAAGATCCAGCCAGGCTCAAAAAAGAACTTGCTGTGAAATACAGGGATGAGATTGCCAATCCGTATGTCGCAGACGAAAAAGGGTTCATCGACGAAGTGATCGATCCTTCCTTCACAAGAAAAAAATTGAAATCTGCATTCCTCGCACTCGAGAATAAATACGTTACCAATCCCACGCGCAAACACGGCAATATACCACTGTAAACGTTTGTTATGAAGATCAAAAGCATACTTATCGCCAACCGGGGTGAAATTGCCATCCGTATTATGCGGACGGCTCGCAGGATGGGAATACGGACCTATGCGATTAAAACAGCCAAAGAACCCAGTGCCTGGTACCTGGATGAAGCCGATGATATTATCGATTTCTCTGAAAGCCTGAGTGACACGCCGGAATTCCTCGATATTGAAAGAATTATTCACGCGGTCAGGGAAAACAACATCGATGCCGTGCATCCCGGCTACGGTTTCCTCGCTGAAAATCCCATTTTTGCCCGCAGATGCGAAGAGGAAAACATCAATTTCATCGGCCCTTCGTCCGGGGTTATCTACAACATGGGAAACAAGACTGTGGCCAAGGATATCGCACGTAAAAACAATGTACCCCTGCTGCGCGGAAGCAAGGGCACACTGTTGAATGCAGATTATGCCAGGCGGTTCGCAAACGCCATTGGGTACCCGGTGATCCTGAAGGCAGCAGCAGGTGGAGGCGGACGTGGAATGCGGGTTGCAGAAAATGAAGAAGAAGTGGAGCGGATGTACAACCTCGCATCCAATGAATCGGCAAAGGCCTTCAATGATCCGGCCATGTTTATCGAAAAATACGTGGCAGAACCCAGGCACATCGAATTTCAGATCCTGGCCGACAAACACGGTAACATCGTGCACCTGGGTGAGCGGGAATGCTCCATCCAGCGCAAACACCAGAAATTAATAGAGGAATCCCCTTCCCCGGCGCTCGACCCCGAACTGCGGGAAGAGATGGGGAATGCAGCTGTCGATATCGCCAAGGGTGTAGGCTATTTCTCCGCCGGAACCGTGGAATTCCTGCTGGATGCCGACAGGAAGTTTTATTTTATGGAGATGAACACCAGGATACAGGTGGAACATCCCGTTACTGAAATGGTGACCGGGATCGACCTGATCGAGCAGATGATCAGGGTCGCCCAGGGAGAGAAACTGCTGTTTGCACAAAAGGACATCAGGCTGAAGGGACATGCCATCGAGTTCAGGATCAATGCCGAGGATGTTCAGTCAGGATTCTCCCCAAGCCTGGGTACCATCGAAAAAATTTCCTGGCCGGAGAGTAAAAATGTACGGGTGGATACGGGTGTGCACGACGGATCAGTGATCACCCCCTATTACGATTCCATGATCGCCAAACTGATCGTGTACGGGGAAGACCGGGAAAAAGCACTGCAGGAATCCAGCAACGCCATCCGCAAATTCTGGATCAAGGGAACAAAGACCACCCTTTCCTTCTGCAGGGCGGTATTGCAGAACAGGAATTTTAGGAAAGGATACTTTAACACCTCTTTCCTGAGTTCAGAACTGAAGATCCATTATCATTCCGAACCCGAAGAGGAAATGCTCGCCGCTTTCTTCGCAATATATGATTTTGCAAGGGACCTCGAAGAAGCAGAAGGAAAAAAACTGAATGTGGATAAGGGAAAGAATATTACCCCCTGGCTACTTAATAAACGTCTACGATAACAGGAGCGTTATGGCAGAAAAAAACAAGGGAGCGAAAAACACAAGAAAGAGCCGGATGATCGCACTCAGCTCAACAGAAAAGGAATATGTTTTTACCAATCCCCTCGACCGGAAGGTCAAATATATGGGTGAAACCCTTCAGATCAAACTCTACGAGGATCCCAATGGATTTTCCTACGTGCTCTGGAAAAATAAAAAATACCCGCTGGAGATCATTGAAAAAAACCAGAACAGGTATACGGTCATGCTCAATGGCGTATGGCACTCTTTTACAATAGAAACCCCGTTTTCGCTGAAACGGAAAAAATTCCTCGAATCACAGGCAGGTACCAGCTCCTCGGTAACCATCGATGCTCCCATGCCCGGCAAAATCGTGGAAGTACTTGTGGAGGAAGGCGCTGATGTGAAAGCCGGAGAACCGATACTGATCCTTGAAGCAATGAAAATGCAGAATGAAATCTCCAGCCACGTGGATGGTGTGATCAGGAAAATCGCCATTCGCCAGAACGACTCTGTGATGAAAGATGACCTGCTCATCGAGATCGAAAAGCACTGAAAAACTGTTCGCTGTGCAAAGTGGCGGAAAAATAACCGCTCCTGTACAATGCCAGCCGCCTGCCACCTGTGATTATTCCAGTTCAGCAGTGCGCAATACTTCATAGACTGCTCCCGAAGGTCGCAGTACACTCCTGTAGAATACCACCCTCTTAAGTGCACTCGTGCCAAAGTCCTTGTTGCGGAAACGCGCAATTTCATTCCTTAGCCTAACTGGTTCCCGGAGCTGCTTCATCCTTGCAACGGTCAGGTGTGGCCTGAACCCGCTGTTGTCATCCACAGGGACAATACCATCCAATAACCCTACTGTCGCCGCATGCAGATCATAAAACACTCCTTCTTCCCCGACTCCAGCCCACAGCACCTTCAACGCCGACCTGTGACTGAACGTTCTCAATCCACGGAGCCTGAAAACGGCAGGCGTAAATGCACTGTAAGCCGACTGAAACCGTAAGCCTATGGCACTGACAGCTCCTTCCGGCAGATCACCCATAAAGCGCAGTGTAATATGCATCTGTCCCGGGTCGATCCACCGGATCCGCTCACCCGCAAATTTCTTTTCAAGATCCGCCAGCGTCTCTTTCAACACCTGCGGCACCTCCACGGGAATGGCAATAAAAGTTCTGTATAATGCTTTACTTTCCATGGAAAATTCAATAAATTGGTGCACCTGAACGCAGACATATCAAGTGAAACCCACATCATCGGCAATGTATTATTTCAGAGAACAAAGATATTGCGCGATGATGTAACGCATCACAACAGTAAAAATATAAATTATAACCGGTTAAGCGATAATACTTTAAATAAGAAATACACCAATAAGAATTAAAAATGATGAAAAAGTTTGCAATAGTACTTTCCGGCTGCGGCGTTTTTGATGGCGCAGAAATCCACGAAGCAACACTCAGTATGTATGCGATCGCCAAAAATGGCGCCACGTACGAAATGTTCGCACCCGACATCGACCAGCACCACGTGATCAACCACATCACCGGTGAAGAGATGCAGGAAAAAAGAAATGTCCTCATCGAATCTGCAAGAATCGCCAGGGGCAGCATTCGCCCCCTTACCGATTTTTCAGCCAGTGATTTCGACGGATTGTTGTTCCCGGGTGGGTTTGGAGCTGCCAAAAACCTATCCGACTGGGCATTCAAGGGTTCAGAAAGCACTGTATTGCCTGAAGTTGCACGTGCCATCAGGGAGATGGTTGACACAGGGAAACCGCTGGGTGCATTATGCATCTCACCGGTGCTGATCGCAAAAACCCTTGAAGGTGCAGAACTGACGATCGGATCAGATGCCGGTACGGCGGCGGCCATCGAACAGGCAGGTGCAACACATGTGGCAACAACACACGGCGAAGTCGTGACCGATACACGCTACAACCTGTTCACCACGCCTTGTTATATGCTGGATGCATCCATCGAACAAATAGGCGAGGGAGCAGAGAATATCGTCAAAGCAATGCTGGACCACATGAAATGAACCGAATATTGCCCCGGTTCCCGGTGTCATTTCTTCTGAATGAGCCAACTGCACCAGGCATCTGCAATGCCGTCTGTTACCGTTGCAGAACTTGGGAATGATTTGTACTTCAAGAACTTTGCGTCATTTACCGTTGATGCATAAAATAAGGCCCGATATTTGTACGTTTGATCCTATGATGAAGAGAAGCGTTGGTATAGTGTTACTTGCAGCCGTGATCGCATGCACCGGACCATTCGGCGCATACGCGCAGGAAAACCCGGCACGTAAGCCCACCGCTCCCCTGCCCCCGCTCGTCTATCGCAGCGATACCCTGCCGGTAATGCATATTCCTGAACTGAATATTTATGATGTAAGTAAATACAATTACCTGAAATCCAGGCGATACAGGCGAATGATCCACAATGTAAAAAAGGCCTACCCCTATGCAAGGATCGCCAACGAAAAGCTCAGGGACCTTGACAAAGAACTGTCGAAAATAAAATCCAGGAAAGAGCAGAAAGCCTACATGAATGAAGCCGAAAAAAAGATCATGCAGGAATTTGAAGGTGAACTTAAGAAGCTGACCATCACGCAGGGGATCATCCTGGTAAAACTCATCGACCGGGAAATCGGGCACACCTCGTACGAAGTGATCAAGGATATCCGCGGCGGGTTCACCGCATTCTTCTGGCAGGGTATCGCACGTATCTTTGGCAACAATCTCAAAATGCAATACGATCCGGAAGGCGAGGACAAGGTCATCGAGGATATCCTCATGGCCATCGAATACGGATACATCTAATTGTAATGAAACCAGGTTATTTTTAGCCGGATCCTGGCTGCACATCTGCAAAATACCTCCCCCTGTATAACATTACCTTCCTTACCCTTTACCCCTGCATTTTTATAACCAGCATCACTGGCAAAAAACCACTTGTTCTTGCATGGAAAACAATAAATATGCGGTGACAGCATTCAATCTAATTTAACACGAAACCATGTTAAATTAGAATGAAACCCTTACATCCATTGTGATACTGGCACAAAACAAGCTGACAGCCCGGCGCTTTCTTAACATGTAATTAATACAACCCGGCTCCCTTTTAACGGAAATTTAAATAACCGCTAATAGTGAGGTAATTCAATCATTACCTGATTGGTCTTTATTTGTATTGTCTGATGAAACGAATCGAACATACAAATAAATAACAAATTAGAAAGATGAAAAAAGTATCTCTATTTTTAATCGCAGCAGTGGCTGCAACTTCAGTGTCATTGTTTACTTCCTGTGATGGAAACGAAGGCAACAATGGAGAAGAACAGGTGATAACCGGAATTCTCGTTAATGAAAATATCACAGAGAATACTACCTGGGAAACAGGAAATGTATATGTATTGGGCGGGCGCATCGCTGTTGTGGATGGCGTAACCCTCACTATTGAGCCCGGTGTTATAGTAAAAGGACAGGCGGGAACAAATGTCAATGCAACCGCTCTTCTTGTTGCAAGGGGTGCAACCATCAATGCAGTGGGAACTGCCGATCTGCCGATCATCTTCACCTCAGTTGCCGATGAAATCGAGCCGGAGGACCTGGAAGCCGGTAATTTTACAAGTCCAAACCTTGATCCCGATATCAACGGACTGTGGGGCGGTGTAATCGTCCTTGGAAAAGCAAAGATTTCAGCATCCAACGACAATGATGAGGATATTTCAGAGATTCAGATTGAAGGAATTCCTACTTCCGATCCGAATGGCCTTTACGGTGGTTCACTTGACACAGATAATTCAGGTATTCTGAAATATATCTCTATCCGTCACGGTGGTGCAAATATTGGCTCCGGAAACGAGATCAATGGTCTTTCACTTGGTGGGGTTGGTTCAGGAACAACCATCGAGAATATTGAGGTCGTTGCGAACCAGGATGATGGAATCGAGTGGTTTGGCGGAACAGTCAATGTAAAGAATGTAGTGGTTTGGAATGTTGGCGATGACGGCATCGATACCGACCAGTCATGGGCCGGAACCCTCGATAACTTCTTTGTTATCACCCCTGCCGGACATGCATTTGAGCTTGATGGTCCTGAAGGATCATACGAAGCCGGACACACTATTAAAAATGGTACAGTTATCACTTCTGAATTTGATGAAGAAAATGAACTGGTAAGGTCCACGAAAGACCTGATCAATGTCGACGACAATTCTATTGTTGCATTGGAAAACATTTACTTCATCGGAGTCATTGACGGACAGAAAGTGAACAGGGTTACCGCTGCAGGCGTCTCCTTTACCGGCATTACCATTGATGTTCCGGCAGACAGTCTTTCCAACCATGTGAATGGCGATGTTCCCGCAGAGATCACTGCAGGCGGATCACCTGTTGCAACAGCAGCCGGTTTGGGCTGGACATGGGCCGCACAAGCAGGCAAACTTCAGTAACCAGTTGAACAATAAAACATGTGCTGTATATGCAGACTTGCCGGGTGAATCATCCGGCAAGTCTGTTGTTCGTTAAAACAACCAAAAAAGTGAGATACGTAATAATTTCGATGCTTATAATGATCAGCCTGGGTTCTATGGCACAGGAGGGCCAGGTCAGGGGAATGATCACAGATGGTGAAACCGGCGAAACACTCGTCGGTGTTACCGTTTTTGCAGTTGGTACAACTTCCGGAACCATCACCGATATTGATGGGAAATTTTCACTCAAATTAGCTGCGGGAACATACAATTTGCATGTCTCGTACATCTCCTATCAAACCGTAACTCTAAGCGGTCTTGAGGTTGTACCGGGTGAAGTAACCGTAATCGACAACCTCAAAATGCACATCAGCAAACAGGAGCTGGAAGAGGTCGTTATCACGGCGGAACAGGTCAGGACTACGGAAACCGCACTCGTAAGCATTAAAAGAAAAGCACCGGCAATACTCGACGGAATCTCAGAATCACTGATCAGACTCACAGGTGACGGGACCGCAGTGGAGGCAGCAAAAAGGGTGACCGGCGTCTCTATTGAGGATGGTAAATATGTATATGTCAGGGGTCTTGGCGACCGATATGCAAAAACGACGCTGAATGGCATGGACATCCCCGGACTTGATCCCGATCGAAATACCCTGCAAATGGACATTTTTCCCAGTAACCTGATCGCCAATATCCTGGTCAGTAAAAATTTCACGGCAAATATGCCCGCAGACTTTACGGGAGGGTTGCTGAATATCGAGCTGAAGGATTTTCCCGACAGGAAGATTCGTAACATTTCAGTGGGAACCACCTACAATCCCGATATGCACTTCAATGCTGAATACCTGACCTACCAGGGCAGCGGAACAGATTTCCTGGGATTTGACGGGGGAGTCCGTGCGCTACCTGCAGGTGCCGGCTATTCAAATATTCCAACACCCATAAGCGGGAACAGTCCGGATGAAGTGAACAGCTTTATCAAATCATTCAATCCGACCTTAAATGCCACACGGAAACAGAGCCCGCTGGATTTCAGCGCAAGCATTTCACTGGGTAACCAGATTGATCTGAACAATGAGAACGGTGGCCCGGAAAACAACCGCAAACTGGGATATATATTTTCTCTCTCCTATAAATCAGAATTCAAGTACTATGATCACGTGGTTTTTGGAGAGTACCAGAGGTACATTGACCCTGACAGGTATGAAATGAGATATGCAACCATCTCAGAAGGCGAACTCGGGGAAAAGAACTTCCTGGTTGGATTGCTGGGAGGACTGGCCTATAAAACCAATTATTCCAAGATCAGGCTCACTGTGATGCATCTTCAGAATGGTGAAAGTACAGCTGGCATATTCAACGTGGAAAACGACGGGGCTGCGGCCGGACAATCAGGATACCAGGCGACTTCACACAATCTTGAATACAACCAGCGGTCCATTACCAATATGTTCCTGAATGGAAGCCGGAAATTTGGTTCGTCTGGCTGGGACCTTGACTGGCGTATAGCGCCTACGCTTTCGCGATCCAAAGACCCTGATATCCGGAAAACCGCATTCACCCTTGAATACGACGGACCAACTTTCAATGCTGGTGCAGGTGGCAACCCTTCCAGAATCTGGCGAAACCTCAGCGAGTGGAATGTTCCGGCACGTGCAGACCTTTCCAGGGGATACGTCCTGAATGACAAAGATGGAAAAATTAGCTTTGGAGCCAGCCAGACCTATAAATACCGGAGTTATGAAATCCTGTACTTCGATGTTCAGTTTTTCGGACAGCAGCCGGACTGGACCAGTGATGATCCTTCCCAGGTACTGGTTCCTGAAAACATTTTCCCTAACGGAAAGATTTACTATCAGTCGGGAAACAGCAATCCCAATCCAAACGCCTATACTTCGAACGTGTCCAATACTGCAGCATACGTATCCAACGAACTGGAACTTTTTACCGGTCTGAAAACAATACTTGGCCTGAGGGCCGAATACTATGTCCAGAGACATACCGGAAGGGACATTACTTATGCCACCGGCGATGTCACTAACGGACAAAATCTCGACAATGCAAAGGTGCTTGAATCACTTGATCTTTTCCCGAGTATCAACCTGATCCTCTCACTCACGGATGCACAAAACCTACGTGCCGCCTATTCCAGGACCATCGCAAGACCTTCCTTCAAGGAGCTGTCATTTGCCCAGATCATCGATCCCATCACCAACCGGATATTTAACGGGACATTGTTTACCTACAGCGGATGGAATGGCAACCTGACCGAAACCAGAATTGACAACCTGGACCTGAGATGGGAATACTTTATGGAGCGGGGACAGATGTTCTCTGTCAGCGGATTCATGAAAACCTTTGATGATCCGATTGAACTGGTAAGAATCCCTGAGCAGCAGACCAGCACAGAATACCAACCCAGGAATGTAGGCGACGGAAGACTGGTGGGTGTGGAATTCGAAATACGGAAAAATCTCGGTTTCCTGGCCTCTTTCCTGAGAGATTTCAATTTCAGCAGCAACATCACGGTGGTTGAATCACAGATCAGCATGACGGATATGGAATATAATTCAAGGGAATCATACCTGAAAACCGGAGAAACACTTACCCGGACACGCCAGATGGCAGGTCAGTCTCCTTATGTGATCAATACATCATTTACATATTCAAACTATGACCTCGGACTTGATGCAGGCATTTTCTATAATGTGAAGGGCCCAACGCTCTATATCGTTGGAGGAGGATTGTTTCCCGACATTTACAATGATCCTTTCCACAGCCTGAATGTTTCTTTCAATAAGAAATTCGGCAAACAGCAACAATCATCGATCGACTTCAAGATATCCAATATACTGAATGACGATAATGAGATATTCTACCAGTCATACAAAGCATCCGACCAGCTGTTTGAACGAATGGTACCCGGAAGGTCATTCAGCATTGGCTATGGCTACAAATTCTAAGTTTAGGTTGAGTTTCAGGATCATTGAGATTTCACTGACAGGAGGAAAACCAGCGTGTTTTTCTCCTGTTCTTTTTGTAAAACGCTGGAACCTGCATGAGGGGCAATAGTAAACTGGTAAAATCAACAGTGAAATGAATGCACAAAATCTATAAAGAAACCAATGAGTTATCCATTTTAATCTTTTGTGATCTTATGATCGGGGATCATTACCTGGCCTGGCAGCCATATAGTTTCCGCTGGCGGCTTTACCAACGGCTTTCCGCATTTTAATCGTTAGCTCTGTTTGCTGTTCCTCAAGCACCTGCACCCTGTTCAACAGAACTTCCTGGTAGGAAACAAATTGAACGGCAATCCTGTTGATACCCGGATTTGCAGATGAAAATGTAAAATTACCATCAAAATCTGTAAGCACCTCCAGTCCGCTGGAAATATGTTTTACAGTAACCCCTGCAAGCGGTTCGCCTGTTTGATGATCCACAACTGTTCCTGTGATTTTTTCCTGCTGTGCGTGCAGGGAATTGGACAATGCCAAAAACAGAAATATACTAAATAATGATTTCATGTAACTCCAATACATTAATACAGGAACAAAGAAACAAACCCAACCTTAGTTAAAGGTTAGACCAATGTTAGCGATTTCTTAATTTTACCGGGCAGTGTTAATTAATCCTTAAATTGCATGATCAGACCATTGAACATTCGTAGAAATGCATTGTTCTTACTCGTGAGCAATAAGAAAAATTATGGAAGATCCCAGGGACAGACAATATACCAACGAAGAGATCACCGTATTCTGGAAACCGTCAAAGTGTATCCATGCAACGACCTGCTTCAGGGAATTGATTGAAGTATTCAATCCTGGCAGAAGGCCTTGGGTGAATATGGAAGGAGCCCCGACACGCCGGATTATTGAGGTGGTGAACAAATGTCCCACCCAGGCACTGGAGTGGAAGTACAACAGGGAGATGGATCAGAAAGAACTCCAGATGAACCAGGTCAGGGGTGACGAAGTGACGCCAAAAACATTGCAGGAAGAAGACAACCAGCGACCCGTGAAAGTCAACCTGATGAAAAATGGTCCCATCGTAGTGGAAGGTGATTTCAAAGTGATTGGTGCAGACGGGAATACGCTGAGATCGATGCTGATGACCTCCTTTTGCAGGTGCGGCGGGTCAAAGAGCATGCCCTATTGTGATGGAACGCATCGTAAGATCGGATTCATAGAAAAAGACGACTGAGATGGAAGAAAAAAAGGCTGAATTCAAAGTATTTAAGAACGGTCCATTGCAGATATCAGGAGATTTCGAACTGTTCGACTCTGCTGGCGAGATCATCACCCGGCAAAGTCCTATATTTCTTTGCCGCTGTGGCAAAAGTGCAGACAAACCCTTTTGTGACGGCTCCCACAAGTCTGCCGGGTTTTCCGGTTAATAATTATAAGTTTTAAAACCATATCTTTGCATACCCAATTATTTTAAACGAGTATGCCCAAAGTCAGTTTGTATTCCGAAGTCGATCCGCTGGAAGGCGTCATCCTCCACCCGCCCGGTCCGGAGGTGGAGAACATGACTCCTAAAAACGCCGAAAGGGCCTTATACAGCGACATACTGAATCTCGCCGTGGCCAGGAAGGAATACAACCAGCTGGAATATGCATTGCAGCAACTGACTGAAACCTTCCGTGTGACCGACCTGCTGCGTGATATTTTGCGCTCCAACGAGGTGAAGGAAAAGATCATCAAAAAAACATGCTACAATGAGCGCAGGCCGGAGCTGGTGGATTTCCTGCTCGACCAGGAACCGGGAGAGCTCAGCAGGCTGCTGGTACAGGGTGTTCCGCTTAAAAAAAAGACCCTGACCAATTTTCTGTCCGATGAGAATTTTGCACTGCGTCCACTGCACAATTTCTTTTTCACCCGGGACGCAAGTATCGCGTTCCACGACAAGGTGCTGATTGGCAAAATGGCCAACAAGGTGCGCGAACGCGAGGCACTGATCATGGAAGCAATCTTCAATTACCATCCGAAACTCAGGTCCCAGACCATCGTGGCAGATGACTTTGATATCTCAGGCAACCGGATCAACATTGAAGGTGGGGACCTGCTTGTGGCCCGCGAAGATATCCTGCTCATCGGGATCGGGGGAAGAACCAGTACGCAGGGAGTCGATTTCATCATGAACCAGGTCAGGCAGGAGAAAAAACCCTACCACATTATCGTCCAGGAACTTCCGGAAAAACCGGAGTCATTCATCCACCTGGACATGGCCTTCACCCTGCTGGACCACGACATATGCATGGTCTATGAACCGCTGATCCTTCAGCCCAATAAGTATGAAACCGTTCACATTGAACTGGACAACGGGAAGGTGAAATCGATCCGGACAGTGGAAAATATCCCCGCTGTATTAAAGAAACTGGGCATGGATCTGAGGCCCACCTATTGCGGCGGGACTTCTGATTCCACCATCCAGGAGCGCGAGCAATGGCACAGTGGTGCCAACTTCTTTGCAGTTGGTCCGGGCAAGGTGATCGGCTACAACAGGAATCTCAATACGCTGGAAAACCTCAGTCAGAATGGCTTTGAAATACTGCGTGCCAGGGACATGCTGACCGGTAAATTCAACCTTGCTGATTACGAAAAATATGTACTTACCATCGATGGCAGCGAACTTTCAAGAGGTGGCGGTGGTGCCAGGTGCATGACCATGCCATTCAGGCGTTCAAGGGCTCAATGACCATAACCACGTAACTGGTCCAGCACCTGTTTTTCCCCGGGCATTCCCCCTGGAAAAGATCCTTTCACCCAGCTTCCATAGATCGGATTGGGAAAGACAATAAATTTTCTGCCGAACAGGTCCTTGTGCTCGTGCACCTGCACTTTACCAAAATGTTCTGTCCTGCTGTCAAAGACACCATCAAAATCTCCCAGGTTATCACCCAGCAACAGGATGACTTCGTACTTTTCGCGAATGATCGTCCGGCGGACATCTTTGGAGGAAGTCGTGCTTTTCAGCAACACGTGTTCTTCATCAGCATTTGGAAATCCAAACTCCTGCAGGTTATCAAGCGTCGCTTCCATCAGTCCTTCATCCCGGTTGGAAACATAAAAAACCGTGATGCCCAGGCTATCGGCCAGCTTCGTAAATTCAAGTGCCCCGGAAAGTGGCAGTGCTTCACGCATCTCGCACCAATCTGCCCATTTTTCTTCTGAATAGGAATAGCCCTTGCGCACCATATCTACATTGAATGGACTGTTGTCCAGCACCGTCTCATCAATATCGAGTATTACCGCCGGTGGCAGGCGTCCTTCTGAGGCCACATATTCCCTTGACCGGTCGGCAGCAAGGTTGAAGCCCTGCAGGTAAAGGGCTTCTGTCTCCGCAGCCTGCTGGTACCACAGCAGCGCCTGGACACCGGTTAATTCATCTGCTCCTGCACCCGTCAAATCCTGTCTGCCGGGTACGGTACAGGCGGCCACCAATACTACCGGCAAAAACAAAACCAATACAAGTCTTTTTATTTCCATGATTAAAAATTTGAGTCCTAAAGATACAAAATCTCAACATGCAAAATCTCAATATTCAAGCGTTCAACACGTAAAAGTTCACCATGTATGCGTTCACCATGTATGCGTTCGCGTGTTTATATATATATTTATTTACCTGTTTATGGCTATATTAAAATATATCTATAAATATATATTTCTTTTTGCAGGCAGGCACCATTTATTTGTTGTGTCATTTTTCCTGTATACACACACGAGATTTGTCACCTGCAACACATCAACCAGAAAAAGCCGGGGGGATCGGTGCACGGGGATCAGCTTTCATGCACCACAAGTAACACCCCGAACTTTATTACAGTGGTATGAGAAAGATCAACGAAGAATTTTTGCATTTCCTGTGGAAAAACCAGCAACTGACAGGCGTTGTGCTGACAGCGGCTTCCGGAAGGAATATCCGGGTGTTGGATCCCGGTCAGCATAACCTCGACGCGGGTCCCGATTTTTTCAATGCAAAGGTCGGGATTGATGACACACTCTGGGCAGGCAACGTCGAACTGCATATCAACGCATCGGACTGGATCAGGCACGGTCATTCAGCCGACCGGGCCTATGATTCGGTGATCCTGCACGTGGTATGCTTCAACGATTGCGAGATCAGGCGTCCGGATGGCCAGGTGGTTCCAACTGCCATGCTGAGGTTTCCGACCCTGATGTGGGACAGGTATACAGCCATGATGAACAGCGATAACTGGATTGCCTGCCAGCATCTTCTCCCGGAAATCGCACCGCTGTATGTGGCACAATGGACCTCGTCACTAATGGTTGAAAAGCTCCGGGAAAGAGCCACCAGGATGCAACATTCCCTGGAGGCGGTGAATGGCCACTGGGATGCCATGCTTTCGACCGTCCTTTTCAGGTCCTTCGGACTGCCGGTGAACACCACCCCGTTTGAAATGCTGGCCCTGCTGGTGCCCTACCCCGTAATGCTTCGGAACAAGGACAACCTGTTTGCCCTCGAAGCCCTTCTTTTCGGCAAATCAGGGATGCTGCACACCGCCCTTCCCGAGGATAAATACGTGGAAGGATTGCACCTTGAATACAACCGTTTTACCGCAAAACTCGGCGATCAGTCGGTCCCGGCTCATGCCTGGAAATTCATGCGGATGCGCCCTTCCTCGTTCCCTTCCCTCCGCATCGCACAGCTGTCATCAGTTATCAGGGAACTGTACCCTCCACACCAGTTGGTGGAATCCCGCCCGTCGTTACAGGAACTTCAAAAACGCTTCCGGATCAGGGCAGGGGATTACTGGAACAACCATTTCATGTTCGGGAAAGTTTCCGGGAACAAGCCAAAATACCTGGGCAGGCAATTCATTCATGCACTTATTATCAATGGAATTGCACCCTATATGTTCTTCTTTGGCAAAACCAATGGCAACCAGGCCTGTTGTGATTATGCCATTCACCTTCTTGAGGAGTTGCCTCCCGAACATAATGCAATTCTAAAAAAATGGAGTAAATTTGGACTGGATTGCACAAACGCATTTGACAGTCAGGCCCTGCTGTTCCTTTATAAAAATTATTGCCGGGAGAAACGCTGCCTGGAATGCCAGTTTGGCAACAATGCAATACTGGATGGCAAGACCACGAAATAAAAACCTGAATTCAATTTTCGCAGCAATCCTGATGCTAATGGTGGTGATCATTGTGGGACTTGTCGGCTACCGCATTCTTGGTTTTACAATGCTGGAAGCTTTCTACCAGACCATCATCACGATCGCCACCGTAGGGTTCAAAGAAGTGCATGAATTAAGTCCCAAAGGAATGATCTTCACCTCATTCCTGATTATATTCTCTTTCGGAATTTTCGCCTATGCCGTTACAACCCTCACCCGATATATTGTAGAAGGGGTGTACAGAAACACAATAAAAGATACCAGAGTGAAAAGAAAAATTGACCGTCTCACCGACCACGTGGTGATCTGCGGATATGGAAGGAATGGTAAGCAGGCCGCGACTGAACTCCTCGAACACCGCGTTCCGCTACTGGTCGTCGAAAAAGACCCTGACATCATCCAGGTACTCAGGAACACATCGGATATGCTTTACGTTGAAGGGGATGCCGTGGAAGAGGAAATACTGACACAATGCCGTCTGCCTTATGCCAGGGCACTTATCAGTACCCTTCCGATAGATGCAGACAATCTCTTCGTAGTACTTACAGCCAAAGAGACAAATCCCAACCTGACCATCATCAGCCGCGCATCCATGGATCATGCCGATGTAAAGCTGAAACGTGCAGGAGCAAGCAATGTGATCATGCCGGATAAAATTGGTGGTCAGCGAATGGCCAAACTGGTGGCGCAACCCGATATCGTTGAATTTGTGGATTTCATGCTGCTTCAAAGCACTGAAAATGTGATACTGGAAGAAATCTCCTGTGAGAATATTGCCGAGTGTCATGCTGGCAAATCCATTCGCGAACTCGACTTGCGGAATGAGTCGGGCGCCAATATTATAGGGATGAAACTTGCCGATATGTCCTACCGCATCAACCCCCTCCCGGAAACCGAACTGCAAAGCTCCGACAGGCTCTTTGTCCTTGGTACGCGCAGGCAGATCGAAAGACTCAAAAAACTGATCTCCACAGAGGCGACGTAAACCGGTTGTGCAAGAGTGGATGATCAAGAACATCAGAAAAAACAGACGAAACTGCTGTAAATCAGAGCCAATAAAATTAAATTGAATATTGCAATTTTGAAAAAAAACAATACCTTTGCATCTCTAAAATCAGAAACAGATACCAGGAGAAATTAGAAACAGAAAATAAAGGATTAGAAAAGAATGTATTTAACGGCTGAAAAGAAACAGGAGATTTTCAAGAAGTACGGAAAATCAGAAACCAACACCGGTTCCGCAGAAGGTCAGATTGCCTTGTTCACCTACAGGATCAACCACCTCACAGAACACCTGAAGATCAACAAAAAAGACCACAGTACCCAGCGTGCATTGCTCCGCCTTGTCGGTAAACGCAGAAGTCTGCTCGATTACCTCAAGGCAAAAGATATTGAGCGCTACAGGGAAGTCATTAAAAACCTTAAAATCAGGAAGTAAGAATATTTTTTTATCGTCAGGGAAAGGCAATTTGAAATTGCCTTTCTTTTTATATGTAAGTTTTTTTATAAGATTTAAATTATGTCAAAACCAACACCAATTACCAGATCCATCGACTTGGGAGATGGAAGGGAGATAAAAATAGAAACCGGCAAACTGGCCAAACAAGCCGACGGATCGGTTGTTGTAAGCATGGGTTCCACCATGTTGCTGGCAACGGTTGTTGCCGCCAAACAAGCGAAGGAAGATGTAGATTTCATGCCGCTGTCAGTTGAGTACAGGGAAAAATACGCATCACACGGACGTTTCCCCGGAGGTTTCCTGAAAAGGGAAGCACGCCCCAGCGATCACGAAGTCCTGATTTCACGTTTGGTCGACAGGGCGCTGAGGCCGCTTTTCCCGGAAGATTTCCATGCCGACACATTTGTTAATGTATCGCTGATCTCCGCCGATGGTGAGACCATGCCCGATGCAATGGCGGGACTTGCTGCATCTGCCGCACTGGCCGTATCAGACATCCCGTTCCACGGCCCGATCGCAGAAGCCCGCGTTGCCAGGATCAATGGAGAATTCAAAGTGAACCCCACCTTTTCCGAATTGAAAGAAGCCGATATCGACATCATGGTTGGTGCCACCTACGATAATATTCTTATGGTGGAAGGTGAAATGAAAGAAGTTTCCGAAGAGGAAATGCTCGAAGCGATCAAGCTGGCACATGAAGCCATAAAACCGATGTGTACCGCACAGAAGGAGCTTGAACAAGAATGTGGAAAAGCAGAAAAACGCGAATACAGTCATGAAGAAAATGACGCGGAACTGAAGGAGCTTATCTGGAAAGAACTGAAAGCAGGTTGCGAAAAGGTCGCCGCTTCTTCCAACAACGATAAACATGCACGTACCGAAGCTTTTGCAAAGGTGAAAGAAGCATTTATCGAAAAGCAGATCGAAGAAAAAGGCGAAGAAGATGTCAATACCAAGCTCATCGACAAATACTACCACGACTTGGAAAAAGAGGTGGTGCGCAACCTCATCCTGGACAAGGGCGAGAGGCTCGATGGAAGGAAAACAGACGAAATCAGGGATATCTGGTGCGAAGTGGATTACCTCCCCGGCGCACACGGATCTGCACTGTTTACCAGGGGTGAGACCCAGTCGCTGACCACCGTGACGCTAGGAACCAAGCTCGATGAAAAACAGATCGACGAAGTACTGAACCAGGGATCAGAGAAATTTACCCTGCACTACAACTTCCCGCCCTTCTCCACAGGAGATGCCAGGCCCATGCGAGGCACCAGCCGCAGGGAAGTTGGCCACGGCAACCTGGCACACCGCGCCCTCAAGCGCATGGTGCCTGATCCTGCAGATCTTCCTTATGCACTCAGAATTGTATCCGATATCCTCGAATCCAACGGATCCTCTTCCATGGCCACCGTATGTGCAGGCACACTGGCAATGATGGATGCCGGTATCCAGATCAGTAAGCCGGTTTCGGGCATTGCCATGGGACTGATTACAGAAAAAGACGGTGACAGGTTTGCCGTACTATCCGATATACTCGGTGATGAAGACCACCTGGGCGATATGGACTTCAAGGTTACAGGAACCAGGGATGGGATCACCGCCACACAAATGGACATCAAGGTGGAAGGCCTTTCCTACGACGTGCTTGCAAAAGCACTTGAACAGGCAAAAACAGGCAGGCTGCATATTTTGGATGTAATGGCAGAAACCCTTGCTGAACCCAATCCCGAACTGAAACCGCATGCACCACGCATCGAGCGACTGGAAATTGACAAGGAATTCATCGGTGCCATCATCGGCCCTGGTGGAAAAGTGATCCAGGAAATCCAGGCAACTACCGGAACCACCATTACCATCGAAGAAGAAGGAAACAAGGGTCTGGTGGATGTGTTTGCCTCCAATAAGAATTCCATTGATGCCGCCATGGCCAGGATCAAGGGCATTATTGCCGTACCGGAAGTGGACACATTATACGACGGCGTGGTAAAAAGCATTCAGCCTTACGGTGCTTTCGTTGAGATTCTTCCGGGAAAAGACGGACTGCTCCATATCTCTGAGATCGAATGGCGCCGACTGGAGAAAGTCGAGGAGGTACTAAAAGAAGGCGATAAGATCCAGGTCAAATTGATCGGTGTTGAGCCCGGCTCAGGAAAGCTCAAGCTTTCCAGGCGTGCACTGCTTCCCAAACCTGAAGGCTACACAGAACCCGAAAGAAGGGAACGCGGTAGCAGCCAGAACAGGGACAACAGGGACAGGCGCGATAACCGCGACCGTCGTGACAACCGCGACCGCAGGGATAACCGCGACCGCAGGGACCATAACGACAACAGGAGAGATTAAGTTTTCAACCCATTGCATAAAAGCCGTTTCAAACAAGATTTGAAGCGGCTTTTTTCTGGATACCAGCGCTGCCCGAAATATTTTACCTTAAAAAGAGAAGCCTCTGCGCGGTGATTCTTATCCTCGGTGTAGTGAACCGGTGAATATTCCATCCTTTATTTCATGATGGATTTCATTCCAGATTCCAGGTCACCAAAAATTATTTTTTTTATGCTTGTCCGGACCTGAATTGTTGAGACAAGTTGTTTATTTTTACGCACAATTTTAATCGCTCACGTGAATTTCAATTACCTGGTCATAGAGGGAAATATCGGTGCCGGGAAAACATCCCTGGCAACAAGGCTGGCGGAAGAGTCCAATGCGAAACTCATCCTCGAACAGTTCGCTGAAAACCCCTTCCTTCCTAAATTTTACAAGGAACCCGACAGGTACGCCTTCCCTTTGGAACTCACCTTCCTCGCCGACAGGTACGCACAACTAAAGAACGAAATCAACCCGAGAGACCTCTTCCAATCGAAAACAATCAGTGACTATTATTTTGTCAAATCACTGATTTTCAGCAGAAAAACACTGAAAGATGATGAATTCTCCCTCTATAAAAGACTTTTTTCGATTATCCAGCAACAACTGACAAAACCCGATATTTATGTCTACTTGCATGTGACTACAGAACGGTTACTTGAAAATATCAGGGCACGGGGTAGAAACTATGAATCGGATATCACCGCAGCATATCTCGAAGAGATCCAACAAAGCTATTTCGATTATATCAGGTCACATCCTGAAATGACCTTTCTCATACTGGATATCAATATGATTGATTTTGTGAACAACAATGACGATTATCAAAAAGTGAAAAGTGCTATTTTTGAACGGGATCATAAGCCTGGCATGAACAGAATAATACTATAGAATTCGACTGTAAATACGTATTTATTTTAATTTTATCAAAAACATTAGTAAATTTGTAGTTGAGAGAACGATTGCGAAAACAATTTTAAACAAAAACAAATAACCAGATCGCTATGAAAAAAATTAAAAACTCCGCTCTTATTATTCTTGCAGCAGCTGTTCTCAGCAGTTGTGGCGGCCTTAACAAAATGGTTAAGGAGGCCGACCAGGTGGCTTACAAGGTAACCCCCGAGGTACTTGAAATGCACGGTGGTGAGGTAGACGTTGCCGTTGAGGTAACCTATCCGGCAAAGTACTTCAACAAAAAAGCCATTCTTACCTTGACTCCCGTTGTCAAGTATGCAGGAGGAGAAACCGAGCTTGATCCGATCGTCGTTCAGGGCGAAGACGTCACTGAAAACAACAAGGTGATCAGCTACGACACTGGTGGAAAAGAAAAAGTATCGGATTCATTTGATTATGCAGATGAAATGATGCGTTCTGAACTGGTTGTAAGAATCTCAGGTGAAGCAAAAGGAAAAACAGTTCAGTTCGACGATGTTAAATTGGCGGATGGTATTATTGCAACCCCCAACCTCGTGGATGTTAATCCCAAATTGATCGCGTTCAGTGACAAATTCCAGCGGATCGTTCCAGAGGAATATATGTCCGATATCCATTATGTGATCAACAGGGCGGATGTCCGCAGGTCAGAAACGAGCAAAGAAGATGTTGCAGGAATGACAGAATTCCTGAAAAAAGCAAATGAAAATGACAGGATCGAACTGAAAAACCTGAAAATTTCGGCCTATGCCTCTCCCGACGGACCTTATGACTTCAATGACAAGCTTTCGGAAAAACGCAAAATGTCTGCCGACAAGTACCTGGAAAGTGAAATCAGGAAGGCTGATATCAGCGTTGCTGATGAACTGTTCTCCATGCTTACCACTCCTGAGGACTGGGAAGGTTTCAAAGAACTGATGCAGGCTTCTGACATCCAGGACAAGGAAATGATCCTGCGTGTTCTGAGCATGCATTCAGATCCCCAGGTGCGCGAGCAGGAAATCAAGAACATCACAGCCGCTTTCGAAGAGATCAAGGAGAAAATTCTTCCTGAACTGAGAAGATCTAAATTCATCGTTGCTGTGGAGAAGAGTGGCTGGAGCGATGAAGAGCTGAAAGAACACTGGAACAATAACCCTGAAAAACTGAACCTCGAAGAATTGCTCTATACAGCTACCCTCTATGAGGACATGGAAACAAAGGCTGATATCTATAAGAAAACCATCGCCATGCATCCCAAGTGTCTGCGCGCACACAACAACTACGGATGGACACAGTTCGAGCTCGGTAACATCAATGCAGCTGAAACATCATTCCTCGCTGCAAAAGAGATGAAAGACCACGACATCGTCAACAACAACCTGGGTGCCGTTGCACTGGTTAAAAATGATGTTGAAAAAGCCAATGAACTCTTTACCTCTGCGCTGGGTGCAGGCGACCAGGTAAGTTATAACCTCGGTATCATTAACATTATTGAAGGTGAATATGGCAAAGCGCTGAATTACTTTGGCAATGAGCCATCCTACAACAAGGCACTCGCACAGTACCTGAATGGTGACGACCAGAATGGTTACAGGTCAGCTGTCAACCTTACAGAGGAAACTGCACAGCAGTACTATCTTGTAGCTGTAATCGCTGCATCACAGGACAAAGATGACGTTGCGCTCGAAAACCTGAAGGTGGCAGTTGCAAAAGATGCATCACTGAAGGAGCGGGCCAAGAAAGACCTCGAATTTGCCGACTTGTTTGAAAATGCTGAATTCAAGTCAATCGTTGACTAAGAATTTGAAAATTAAATAATTCGAAAAGAGGCTGCACGAAAAGGCAGCCTCTTTTTTTTGCTTTCTTGTACCGGCTCAACCTATGGTCGCTGACAGTTTTCTGAAAAACTCCCAGATGACGATACCGGCAGAAACAGAGACATTCAACGAATGCTTGGTTCCGTATTGCGGAATCTCTATGCAGTAATCACTCATATCAACAATGGCCTGTTCCACACCACGTATTTCATGTCCGAAGACCAGGGCATACTTCCCTCCCTCTTCCACGGGAAATGAATCCAGCATGATACTTTGTTCTGCCTGTTCAATGGAACAGACCGTATATCCGTTTTTTCTCAGCTGGACCAAAGCATCCCCGGTGTGCAGAAAATATTGCCAGTCCACCGATTCTGTCGCACCAAGGGCAGTCTTATGAATTTCCTTGTGGGGAGGTACAGCAGTGATCCCGCATAAAAAGACCGATTCAACCCGGAAAGCATCGGATGTCCGGAATACCGAGCCGGTATTGTTCATGCTTCTTACATTATCGAGTACTATAACCACCGGAATCTTTGCTGCCGTTTTGAATGCCTCCACCTCCATCCGGTGGAGTTCTTCATTCAGAAGCTTTCTCATAACGCTGCTTTTTACGAAAATACTGAATATAAATCGCACTATCCCGGGAAAAAAACAATAATTTTGTTAGAAAGAATGATAATCACAAGAATATGAACATCCACGAATACCAGGGAAAAGAGATATTAAAACAATTTGGAGTAAGTGTGCCATTGGGTTTTGTAGCTGAAACCCCTGAAGAAGCTGTCGCCGCAGCCCAAAAGATACATGAAGCCACCGGGGCAGACACCTTTGCCGTGAAAGCACAGATCCATGCCGGTGGTCGTGGAAAAGGAGGTGGAGTCAAGATTGCAAAAAGCCCCGGTGAAGTAAGGGAACATGCCGAAGCGATCCTTGGCATGACCCTGGTTACGCATCAGACCGGACCGGAAGGAAAACTGGTCCGCAAAATCCTGATCGAACAGGGCATCTATTACCCTGGTGAATCCGAACCGGAGGAATTTTATATGAGTGTCTTACTCAACCGGGGAAGCGGGCGCAATATCATTATGTATTCCACCGAGGGCGGAATGGATATCGAGTCCGTGGCAGCGAAGACCCCGCTCCTGATCTTCAGGGAAGAGATCGATCCTGCCGTCGGAATCCAGCCCTTCCAGGCCAGGAAGGTGGCTTTCAACCTTGGTGTAAGTGGGGATGCATTCAAACAGATGGTGAAATTTGTAACCAGCCTCTACAATGCCTACGAAGGATCAGATGCTTCGCTGTTCGAAATCAATCCGCTCTTCAAGACTTCCGACAACCTCATTATGGCCGCTGATGCCAAGGTGAATATCGACGATAATGCATTGTACCGACATCCCGAATATTCAGCTATGAGGGATATCCACGAAGAGGATCCCACCGAAGTGGAGGCAGGAAAATTCAACCTGAATTTCATCAAACTCGACGGTAACGTAGGATGCATGGTGAACGGGGCAGGACTGGCCATGGCCACCATGGACATTATCAAACTATCGGGTGGTCAACCCGCCAATTTCCTGGATGTGGGCGGTACTGCCAATGCAGAAACCGTAGAGGCCGGATTCAGGATCATCCTGAAGGACGAACATGTCAAAGCAATCCTGATCAATATCTTCGGGGGGATCGTAAGGTGTGACCGCGTTGCACAGGGAGTCGTTGATGCCTACAGGTCCATCGGGAACATCCCGGTTCCCGTGATCGTAAGGCTGCAGGGTACCAATGCAGAAGAAGCAAAAGTACTCATCGATGCATCCGGATTGGCCGTTCATTCTGCCATCAGCCTCCAGGAAGCAGCAAACAAGGTGAAGGAACTGGTTTGACCAGGAGCCTGCATGAGAGCACTTTGGTAAAATCCGGATCAGATCAACGCAGCCCTGGTCAGCAACTCTTCCATCTGGTCGCGGATTTCAATTGCCTTCTGACGTGCAGATATCTCGAAACGATTGGTAACATCGGCGTAAATAATGGACCTGCTTATGTTCACCAGCAATCCGCACTGACTGTTGAATCCGGATTGAAAAACCTCCTCCAGGTTCCCGCCCTGGGCACCGATACCCGGAACCAGCAGGAAATGTTCGGGAATAATCCTGCGGATCTGCTGTAACTGGTCTGCTTTCGTTGCACCAACAACAAACATGGTATTGTCAGTGTTCCCCCACTCCTTTGCTGTACTGATTACCTTCTCAAAAAGCAACTGGTCATCGGCTGTCCTGATCTGTTGAAAATCCTGTGAACCGGCATTGGAAGTGAGCCCGAGGATAATGCTCCATTTGTTCCTGAAATCCAGGTAGGGTTGAATGCTGTCCCGGCCCATATAGGGAGAAAGCGTCACTGCATCAAAATCGAGGTTCCGGAAAAAAGCATTGGCATACATGCCTGATGTGTTGCCAATATCACCTCTTTTAGCATCGGCAATAATAAAAATCTCCGGAAAATACTTCCTGATGTAGTTTACGGTCATTTCCAGACTCATCCATCCCGCTGCACCCATGGTCTCATAAAATGCCAGGTTGGGCTTATAGGCAACCACCAGGTCCTCCGTAGCATCAATGATGCGCTTATTGAATTCAAAGATCGGGTACTCCTTCTCCAGCAGCATCCTGGGGATCTTGTTGAAATCCGTATCGAGACCAATACACAAAAAACTGGTCTTCTTTTTGATATTATTGAATATTTCGGATGCAGTCATAGTGTCAGGTATTTTACTCCATACCGCTCTCCTTGAGCTTTTCAGCATTCTCGGCCATCTGGAGCTTCTCAGTGATCTCGTAGATATCCCCGTCCATGATCGATGACAGGTTATACAGGGTAAGATTGATGCGGTGATCCGTTACCCGTCCCTGGGGATAATTATAGGTTCTGATCTTGGCCGACCGGTCACCCGATGAGACCATGGTCTTTCTCTTGCCTGCGATTTCATCCATGCGTTTTTGGTACTCCAGGTTATAGAGCCTCGACCGAAGTTCCTTCATTGCCTTGTCCAGGTTCTTAATTTGTGATTTCTCATCCTGGCAGGTGACCACGATTCCGGTGGGGATGTGTGTGAGCCTGATGGCTGAATAGGTCGTGTTCACCGACTGCCCGCCCGGGCCAGAAGAACAATAGGTATCTTTACGGATATCTTCCTGCTTTACCTCCACCTCGAAATCCTCTGCCTCGGGAAGCACGGCAACTGTGGCAGCGGAAGTATGCACCCTGCCCTGGGTTTCTGTCTGGGGCACCCGCTGCACACGGTGCACACCTGATTCGTATTTCATGATCCCATATACGCCATCTCCGGATATGGCCATAATGATTTCCTTGTAGCCACCCACAGTCCCCTCTGTAAAACTCGTGGTGGACACTTTCCATTTGCGCGTTTCGGCATATTTCAGATACATCCTGTAGAGATCCCCGGCAAATATACTGGCCTCATCACCCCCGGTTCCGGCACGAATCTCAACAATTGCATCTTTGTCATCCTCCGGATCATTGGGTACCAGGAGAAATCTGATCTTTTCTTCAAGAGGGATCCGCTGTTCATTCAATACTTCAAGTTCTTCCTTTGCCATCTCCCGCATCTCGCTGTCTGATTCTTCACCAATAATCTCCCGGGCACTCTCAATGTTACTGAGAAGGTTCTTGTAATTCCTGTAAGCCTCGACCACTGGTTCAAGATGACTGTATTCTTTGTTCAGCTTCACATATCGTTTCATGTCCGAGATGATCTCGGGCTGTGTGATCAGTCTTCCCACCTCCTCGAACCTGGAAGCTACTCCTTCCAGTTTATTCATTATCATATTTTCGTTCATTACAATCGAGGTTAATATTCAAACTCTCCCTGGGCTGTCTTGATCGTTAATTTTTTACTATCTGAATCCTCCACATATCCTACGATCTTCGCATCTATGTTAAATCCTTCTGAGATGTTAATAATATCCTTTGCCGTATCCGGGTCTGTATAGATCTCAAAGCGATGGCCCATATTGAACACCTGGTACATCTCCCTCCAGTCTGTCGCTGATTCCTGATGGATAATGCCAAACAACGGGGGTATTTCAAAAAGGTTGTCCTTGACAATGTGCACCTGTCCTGCAAAATGCAACACCTTGGTCTGGGCACCCCCGGAGCAATGTATCAATCCGTGTATGGCTTCGCGATGCGAAGCCAGTACAGAGGCAACCACAGGCGCATAGGTTCTCGTTGGGGAAAGCACCAGTTTTCCGGCATCCACTCCCAGTGACCCGATTTGATCTGTAAGCTTGTAAGATCCGCTATAGACCAGATCAGTGGGAAGCTCCGGGTCAAAGCCCTCGGGGTACTTCACTGCCAGGTAATGCGCAAATACATCATGTCGTGCCGAGGTAAGACCATTACTTCCCATGCCACCGTTGTATTCCTCCTCATAGGTGGCCTGCCCGCTGGATGACAAGCCAACGATTACATCACCCGGACGTATCTTGTTCTCGATGATGTCTGACCGCCTTGTCCTGGCTGTAACAGTGGAATCCACGATAATGGTTCGCACCAGGTCACCTACGTCAGCTGTCTCACCGCCACTTGACCAGACGGAGATCCCAAGGTCCCGCAGGGAGGCCAGCACCTCTTCTGTTCCGCTGATGATGGCTGAGATCACCTCCCCGGGCACCTTCAGTTTGTTGCGGCCAATGGTGGAACTCAGCACGATATTTTCTGTGATGCCCACACACAGGAGGTCATCCAGGTTCATTACAATGGCATCCTGGGCGATTCCTTTCCACACCGACAGGTCCCCGGTTTCTTTCCAGTACAGGTAAGCGAGTGATGATTTGGTTCCCGCGCCATCTGCATGCATCACCACGCAATAATCGGGATCATTGGACAAAAAATCTGGGATAACCTTGCAAAAAGCATTGAAAAACAATCCTTTATCAACATCTTTCAATGCATTATGCACCTCTTCTTTTGAAGAGGATACACCACGTGCCATATACCTGGAAGAAGCTCCCATACCTGTTTTAATGATTGTTTGCAAAAGTACAAAAATTATTGCTGAACGGGCGTATTGTCAGGATAGATAACTACATTACGGTACTCATACAAGGTCTGTACAAATTCTGAAGTCCTGCAGCAAATCGCCGGGAAGACCATGGAAATATCCTTCAGCAAGTATGCAAACAGGTTCCGAAAACCCTGGCTTTAAGGTATGTAATCTGTGGAAAGTACCCTGAATTCTGTTCTCCTGTTGATCTGGTGCGCTTGCTCCTGCTGTTCGACCGGCAATTGGTTGATAAAACTTTCCGTGAGCACATCCCCGATTTCCAGGAAGTCATAGGATTCAAGGATCTTTTCATCCACAACTTTTGGTTGTGATTCACCGTATCCCCTTGCCATCAGCCTGTCCGCTGCAATACCTTTGGAAATGAGGTAATCAACTACAGATTGTGCACGTTTCTGTGACAATTCAATATTGTCTGCCGGTGCACCCCTTGAATCCGTATGTGACATCAGCTCAATGGTCACGTTCGGGTTATCATTCAAAGTTTCCACGAGATTATCAAGTGAAACCATCGACTCGGGCCGCAAATCCCACTTTGCAAAATCGTAAAATATATTGGGCAGCTCAATTACCCTTTCGGTGGATGAAAGGTAGACAGTCACATCAAATTCCTTGCTTTGCTCCAGTCCCTTTGTTGATTCACGGGCTTTACCTCTCAGGTATCCTTCTTTACCTGCGATAAACACATAATCCGTAGCAGGTTTCAGCATAAACCTGAAAGTTCCGTCCTCCCCTGTTGTAGATTCGATTGTGATACCATCACTACCTACGGCAGTCACCTTTGCTCCGCTTAATATGCTGTTGTCCTTGTCATCACGCACCGTTCCGTTCACAGCAAATTCAAGGGGCGGCAGCACAAAAGAAAAGATTTCGTCATTGCCTCGTCCTTTGCGGCTCGAACTGAAGAAACCCCGCTCTGAACCTGCTTCAAATACGATACCGAAATCATCTTCAACAGAATTGATGGGGGGCCGCATGTTTTCCACGATCCAGTTTCCAAGTTCGTCTTTCCTTGCTTTGTAAATATCCAGTCCTCCCATACCAATCCTGCTGCCGGAACTGAAATAGAGCGTTCCATCGTCATGTACGAAAGGGAACAACTCATTTCCCGGCGTATTGATCTCTTCCCCCAGGTTTTTCGGATCTCCCCAGGACCCGCCTTCTTTTGTCACTACCCAAATATCATTTCCCCCGATTCCGCCGGGCATATCTGAAACAAAATAAAGTGTTTGTCCGTCAGGCGATATTGCCGGGTGGGCCGAAGTAATACTGTCGCCAATGATATCGAGTGGTGCCGGATCGCTCCACTGGGCGCCAGACCTTGAAGAAGTGTATATCTGGCAGGCAACCTGTTCGTTCTTGCCCATTTTACATCGGGTCATATAAAGTGTTGAAAAGTCACTGGTAAAACTTACCGCTCCATCCTCAAACTCCGAATTCAGCGGTTCAACAGGGACCGGGACGCTCCATTTTCCCTTACGGTCCATGGTAGAGGAATAGATATCCGCAAAACTTTCCCCTGTGGCTCCGTGTATGGCTTTGCCCTCCGAATCATCCCGTGTGGATGTGAACATCACCTCCATGTAATCTTCATTGGCGTAGGCAGGACTCCAGTCGCGTTTAAAAGAATTGAAATACCGCATGTTTTCAACGATATAACCGGTAAGGTCACTCATCCATTCCTGGGTAACACGCGCAGATTCTATTCCCCAGTCGCCCCGTGGATCGTCTGGAACCAGGTCTTTATATATCCTGAATTGTTCTTCTGCCTCTTCAAATCTTTCATATCGCATGAGGGACTGTCCGTATCTCAGGTACAGTTCCGGATCCTGGTAATCCAGCTGTAATGCTTTCCTGTACCACAGTGCGGCCTGCCTCGGCTCGCCGGTTATTCGGTAACATTCGGCAATCTTGAATACGATCTCAGCCTGGCGCTCCCTGTCAGAGACTTTGCTGTAGGCTCTTTTGAACAGATCGATGGCTTTATAATACTCTCCAGCTTCATATGCCGCGTTGGCCCTGGTGTCGCGTTCCTTACGCTGGCCTTCAACCGGCTGCACAGCAGCGATCAATCCAAGAAATACCAATAAAATTATTCCCTTATGCATCATTCAGTCATTGATTACAGATATTCTATAAACCCTAAAATTACTGCTTTTTCGCATATAATAAAACGAACATATCCACCGGTTCGTGTATTCATGGTGAATAATTTACGGCCAAGAGATGATGACAAGCCCTGGTTTTGCACAAGATGACCTGCTTTCAGGGCTTAACGAGCAGAGGTGATGAGCCCTCCGAAACCTTTTTGCAGGCAATTATTTCCTTTTGCTCGTAAAAAGCGATCAGCAGGAAAAGGATCAGTTACTGAATAAAAGCTCCCTGTATTTGGGAAGGGGCCACATTTCGTCATCCACGATGAGCTCCAGTTTATCAATGTGGTACCTGATCTTTTCAAGATAAGAGAATACATTTGCGGAATATGCTTTGGCCCGTTTCTCGGCAGGGGTGATCTTGTTGGCCGCTTTTCGTGCCTCCACCATCTCATTTACAAGGTTTTTAATTTGCGTCACCCTGTCTGAAATTTCCCTGATCAGCTCCACCCTCTTACCGGAAAGCTGGCCATACTCATCACCATACAGCTCTTTGAGCATGGTGACATTCTCCATGAGTACATTCTGGTATTTAACTGCAGTGGGCACAATGTGATTGATGGCCAGGTCACCGAGTACCCTTGCCTCAATCTGTATTTTCATGATGTAATTCTCGTACATCACTTCAACACGTGCTTCCAGTTCATGCTCCCCCAGGACGCCGATTGATTTAAATAGTTTCTTGGCAGATTCGCTGAGGAAAGCAGAGATTGCTTCAGGGATATCAGTGATGTTGGTTAATCCGCGCTTTTTCGCCTCCCTTACCCAGTCCTCACTGTAATTGTCACCCTCAAACCGGATCGGTTTTGAGGCAATAATCAATTCCCGCAATACCTGGAAGATAGCCTCATCCTTCTTCACCCCCTTGGCGATCAGTTTCTCAACCGATTTACTGAATTCAGTAAGCTGTGCAGCCACGGCAGCATTCAATACTGCCATGGGAGTGGCACTGTTGGCGCTTCCTCCAACCGCCCTGAATTCGAAACGGTTACCTGTGAAAGCAAATGGAGATGTCCGGTTGCGGTCCGTATTGTCAAGCAAAATTTCAGGAATCTTACCGATATCGAGTTTCAGTTCTGTTTTTTCATCTGGTGTCATTTTCCTGTTGGTCACCTGTTCCTCAATCTGGTCAAGCATTTTCGACACTTCGGCACCAAGGAAACACGACAGGATTGCCGGTGGTGCCTCGTTGGCTCCCAGCCTGTGCTGGTTGGTGGCAGTCAGGATACTTGCACGCAATAAGTCCTGGTGATCATATACCGCCTTAATCGTATTCACAATAAAGGTGAGGAACTGCAGGTTCGATTTCGGATTCTTTCCGGGTGAATGCAATATCACTCCGGTATCTGTGGAAAGTGACCAGTTGTTGTGCTTACCGGAACCATTAATGTCCTTAAAAGGTTTTTCGTGGAAAAGCACCCTGAATCCATGGTGCCGGGAAATACGCTTCATCAGCTCCATGGTCAGCACATTCTGGTCCACTGCAAGGTTGCATTCACTGAAAATAGGTGCCACCTCGTACTGGTTGGGCGCAACCTCATTGTGCCTGGTTTTGATGGGGATCCCCAGCTTAAGAGACTCGAATTCAAGCTCTTTCATGAATGCACTCACGCGCTCCGGGATGGACCCGAAATAATGGTCATCCAACTGCTGGTCCTTGGCCGATGCATGTCCCATCAGCGTCCTGCCGGTAAGTGCAAGATCGGGCCTGGCGTAATAAAGTGCTTCGTCGACAAGGAAGAACTCCTGCTCCCAGCCCAGGTTGGCCCTGACACTCCCCACGTTTTTGTCGAAATACTGGCATACCTCGGTGGCGGCCCTATCGATGGCATTCAAAGCCCTGAGCAACGGAGTTTTATGATCCAGCGCCTCACCCGTGTAGGAAATAAAAATCGTTGGAATACTGAGGGTGTCTCCAATTACAAACGCCGGAGAAGAAGGATCCCATGCGGTATATCCCCTTGCTTCAAATGTATTGCGCAGTCCGCCGCTTGGAAATGATGATGCATCTGGTTCCTGCTGTGCAAGCGCTTTTCCTGAGAAAGATTCCACTACACTTCCGTTATCAGTATATTCCAGAAACGAATCATGCTTTTCTGCTGTTCCACCTGTTAATGGCTGGAACCAATGCGTATAATGTGTAGCACCCAGTTCCACTGCCCAGGCTTTCATCCCGATAGCTACCGTATCGGCCATTTTCCTGTCAATCGGGGTTCCACGCGAGATCGCTCTTTTCACATGATCATATGCATCCCGCGAGAGATAATTCTGCATTTTCACATCATCAAATACATTTTTTCCAAAATAATCTGTAATACTTTTTGCAGGGGGAACCACTTCCACAGGCTTCCTGTGATTGACTGTTTCAAGGGCTGAAAAACGGATGATTGCCATAATATCACTTTTAAAATTTGGCGCAAGTTACAGCTAAAACATCATTTTAAAAAGAAGACCCCCTTTTTTTTAAGGGTTGAGAACAAAATAAGGGGTGCCTGCCAATACAAGCACCCCTGAAAATATAGAACAAATTTCGGTTGATCAGATTAACTCAGCCTTTTTTACTGATTTAACAATAACCGATGCTACCTTGTAGGGATCTGCATTTGAAGCCGGCCTCCGGTCTTCCAGTCACCCTTTCCAACCAGCCTCAATAGTGCTTATGGGAATCCTGATGGATGCCCCACGGTCAGACACACCATATGAGAATTTATCAATGGATTGGGTTTCGTGCAGACCAGTCAGACGCTCCTCGTTATCAGTGCCATATACATCGATGTGTTCCTCGATATACTTCCCAAATTCTTCACAGATGGAAGTGAACAGCTTTTCACCACCCTGCTCACGCATCGCTCCGTTTGAAAAATTCGCATGCATACCGGAACCATTCCAGTCTCCTTTTACAGGTTTTGGATGGATGTTGATACGTACTCCATATTTTTCTCCAACACGCTCTGCAAGGTACCTGGCTACCCAGACCTGGTCACCTGATGCTTTTGCACCTTTTGCAAAAATCTGGTATTCCCATTGCCCCTTCATTACCTCTGCATTGATTCCTTCAATATTCAATCCGGCTTCAATACAGGCATCAAGGTGCTCTTCAACGATATTGCGCCCAATATTAAATTCTGCACCAACCGAGCAATAAAAAGGACCCTGGGGAGGAGGATAGTAACCCGGTGCCGGAAATCCCAGTGGCGTATGGTGATCCAGGTCCCATAATACATATTCCTGCTCAAATCCAAACCAGAAATCATCATCATCATCGTCAATGGTTGCCCTGCCATTTGAAGCATGAGGTGTCCCGTCAGCATTCATAACCTCGGCCATCACCAGGTAACCGTTTTTTCTCTGGGGATCATGACAAACAAAAACTGGTTTTAATACGCAGTCTGAACTGTTGCCGGAAGCCTGCATCGTGGAAGATCCGTCAAATGACCACAGGGGTGCATCCTCTACCTTCCCGCTGAAACCTTCAACGACAAGTGTTTTACTTCTCATCATCTGGGTGGGCTTGTAACCGTCCAGCCAGATGTACTCTAATTTTGATTTCATAAGATTGCTTGTTTATTAGAAATTTTGCTGTTTTTATTCTTTTTTAATCTTATACCCCCTTTTTTATAGGGGTTATTGTATTTATTTATTATTTTATGGTGCAATTGTATATATTATATGTTGATATTTAAATATTATACAATAAAATATTTTAAATTTTTATGCCTCCTATAACTTACAGTTTAAACTTTTTTTATGTTTTATATTTAATATACGTAACTTTATTTCCTGTTTATATATTTGTATAATATTTTGCATACCCCCTATATTATTAATGTATAAATTAAATTTATATCAAAATAATCGAATGGTGTAGTAAAAAATGACAGGGCAAAAAGAACAGGCTTCCTGACAGCATATTTCAAATCCTGTTTGAACATTTCGAATCGTTACCCGTGAACTGGTTGTGTGAATTCCACAAAACTGGTCATTACTGAAAAGCAAAAAGGCTGTTACCACCCGGTAACAGCCTCTCTGTTTGTTATATGATAAAAGAGATCAGGGCATCTCGGAAAAATATTTGTAGAAATAGGGAATCGTTTCAATCCCCTTGTAAAAATTCTCGAGTGGATAGTTTTCATTCGGGGAATGAATGGCGTCTGATTCAAGTCCGAAACCGAGCAGAATAGATTTCACGCCCAATACCTCTTCAAAGTCGGCAACAATGGGGATGCTCCCTCCGCTCCTGAAAGGCACAGGCTTTGTTCCAAAGGTTGCCTCCACGGCCTTACTTGCGGCCTGGTATGCTGCTGTATCGATAGGAGCAACATAACCCTGACCTCCATGAAGACTCTTTACCTCTACTTTCACACTTGCTGGTGCAATGGATTTGAAATATGCTTCAAACAACTGATCCACTTTGTGGGAATCCTGGTTGGGAACAAGTCGCATGGATATCTTTGCATATGCTTTGGAAGGCAGCACAGTTTTGGCGCCTTCCCCGGTAAAACCACCCCAGATTCCGCATACATCAAGGCTTGGCCTGATACCGGTCCGTTCAATAGTGGAATAGCCCTTTTCACCCTGTACAGTTTCGATATCAAGGGCATCCTCATAAGCTTCCAGGTCAAATGGCGCCTTGGCCATCTCTTTCCTTTCCTCGTCAGATGCTTCGATCACATCATCATAAAATCCGGGAATGGTAATATGATTATTTTCATCGGTCAGCTGCGCAATCATTTTGGAAAGTACATTCACCGGGTTGGCAACTGCACCTCCATACAATCCTGAATGCAGGTCCCTGTTCGGACCCGTTACTTCTACCTGGAGGTAACTCAGTCCGCGCAATCCGGTGGTGATGGAAGGAATGTCCATGGAAATCATAGTAGTATCAGAGATAAGGATCACATCTGATTTGAGCAGTTCCTTGTTTTCCTTACAGAATTGTTTGAGGCTTGGGGAACCAATTTCTTCTTCACCTTCAATCATGAATTTAACATTGCAGGGAAGCTTACCGCTGCTTACCAAGAATTCGAAAGCCTTCACATGCATGAACAACTGCCCCTTGTCATCATCTGCACCTCTTGCATAGATTTTTCCTTCCCGGATTTCTGGTTCAAACGGGGGAGATTTCCAAAGTTCCAATGGTTCAGCAGGCTGGACATCGTAGTGCCCGTATACCAGTATTGTAGGCTTCGAGGCATCAATGACCTTTTCACCATAAACGACCGGGTGACCAGCGGTTTCATGAATTTCCGCCTTGTCAGCACCGGCATTGATCAACGCCTCTTTTACAGCTTTTGCCGTTTTAAGCATATCAGGCTTGTGGATTTGGCTTGAGCTGACGGAAGGAATCCGGATCAGTTCAAAAAGTTCTTCCAGGAAACGTTCCTTGTTTTGATCAATGTAGGTTTTTACTTGTTCCATTTATTTTTGCTTTTGGTGTTTTGCTTTCAATAACAGTTATATAAAAGTGCAACATACGTCAAACCGCCAGGATGAATCAATGGCCACGAAATCATCTCCACTGTTCCTGTACTATTTGATTTCTTCCTTGTTCTTCCAGGCTTCATAGACACGCTCAAGCTCATCATAAAACTCCGTTCCAAATACCCTGGTCAAGGCGTCTTTCAGAAATCTGAATACAGGAAGGTCATATTGTCTGCCCAGTTTCAAGGCAGGTTTACATACATCCCAACGATGATAATTCAATGCGATATTATTCCCTATCTTGCTGATCCTTATTGGATAAAGATGGCACGAAATGGGTTTCCTGAAATCAATTGCATCAGAATTAAATGCGTTTTCTATGCCACACCGCGCGATCCCGTTGTCAATAATTGAATAGGCACAGTCATCATCACCCATTAAAGGCGTCACCCTGTCACCATCCCCGTCAAATTCCCAGGCTCCTTTCTCCTCAATCGCCTCAATGCCACCCGGACGAAGAAATGGCTTAATCTTATCGATATTTTCTTCGAATATCCTGGTTTCATGCTCTTCCAGCGGTGCACCTGCATCCCCGTATACGCAACACAGTCCCTTGCATTTCTCAAGATGACATACAAAATAATTATCAAAAAGTTCCGTACTGACAATTTTATCTTCTATTTGTATCATTTCCTGCTGAATATAGTACAAAAGTGCAAAAAAAATAGTGACTTCAGCAATTGAACTCCGAATTCAATTTGTTAAAAAACATAAAACATTAAGAAAAGAATTCTATTTTTTTACTGTGGTACAGGATCTTTTTGTTTATTTATTTTTATTTTTTATTAAACATTATCTCGTTTTGTGTGTTTAGTTATGTACAATCCAAAAACAAAATTTCTGAAACCTAAAATTTTACCTCGCAATGCACAAATAGATCTTTTTAGTATCCGTTTCCTTCTCATGGCATTGGTCATGGTATTCCTCTCAGGTAATGTTCTCCTTGCTCAGACAGATTCTGAGTTTGATTTTCTCAATGAACCGGAATATTCTTTGTTAAAAACCGCCTTTGATAAAACAGATTTTGATTTCAATGAATCGAAGGGAGGATATTATACCTTTTTCGCTCCCACCAATGATGCATTCAAGCATTGGGTGAGGAGAAACTGAAATACCTCTTCCAGAATCCGAAAGAACTTATCAAAATCCTGAGGTACCACTTTGCCTCAGGGGAAATTTACGCTAAGGATCTCTCCGACGGACAGATCCTGGAAATGAGTGAAGGAACTGATGCTTTTATTTCACTTTATGAAGGGAAAGCATTTATCAACCAGGCCAAGATTATTAAAACCGACATCAGGACCTATACAGGTGTTATACATTTTATCGACGCGGTGATCACACAGCCCACCTCTATTGTCGACATCGTGGTCAACAGCCCGCGGCACGAGACACTCGAGGCTGCTGTTATTGCCGCTGAACTCGCAGGTGCGCTCTCAGCTGACGGCACATTCACATTGTTCGCTCCCACCGATGATGCCTTTGCTGCACTCGGTCAGGCGACCATCGATGCACTGCTCGCAGATCCCACAGGACAGCTTGCTGAGATCCTTAAGTACCAGGTAGTAGGTGCAACCGCTTTGTCATCAAGCCTCTCCGATGGTGACACATTCACCACACTGGAAGGTTCCGATATCACGGTTACCATCTCCAATGGAGATGTATTTATCAACGATGCCAAAGTTGTATTCGCTGACTATGAAGCTCCCAATGGCGTGGTACACGTGATCGACGCGGTCATTCAGCCTGAAGCGACAAATATTAAAGAAGAGATTTCGATTTTCAGCAATGCTGTTGTCTATCCAAATCCTGCTTCAGACCTTATCAATTTCAGGTTTGAAATGAGCAATTCTTCTGAAGTTTCCATTGAAGTATATGATATAGTTGGACAAAAAGTTACCGAAAGGTATCTTGGCGTACTTCCGACAGGTGGCCATGACTATGTTATGGGAACCGAATCAATGGAGAACGGAATCTATATAATCATTGTGAATTCTGGAAACAGTGCGTTTGTGGATAAAGTGAAGGTTGTGAGGTAAGCACGCTTTCATGTTCTCACATCAAAGGCTGCACACATTTAGTGTGCAGCCTTTTTATTTTCATTCTGTTATAGCATCTTTGCAAATGAGAATCCCAACATTATTGAACATGAATAGTTTTAGTTTTACAAAAGCAGAAGTGCATTAAACAATAAAGATGAAAGGTATTTTGACTGGCATATTCTTCCTGCTCACAATACCTGCTGTCGCACAGCAGAATATCCTGGATGATCCGGAAATACAGGAAAGGGTGCAAAAATGTCTCTATGCCACCTACGGGTACGCTTTCGAAGAGGCCCTTGAAATGCAGGCCATCCTTCAGGAAAAAATGCCCCGTCATCCTGCTCCCTATTTCCTGAAAGCACTGATCATCTACTGGAAAGAATTTCCCTTGCTTCCGGATGATCCGAACACAGAGCTATTCGAATCTCTGATGGACCAATCGATCGAACGCGCAGGTAATATTCTCGAAAAAGACCCGGATCACCTGGAAGGAATATTCTTTGATCTCCATGCCAGGGCTTTTAAAGCCATGTTCTGGGCTGATAACGGGAAAACTGCCAGGGTCTTATTTGACATTAATAATATTTACCGGCAAACGCTCGCGGGAATTGATCTGAAAGAAAAGTTCAATGAATTTTACTTCAGCTCGGGATTATACAATTACTACATCGAAGCATATGTAGAATTACACCCTGCCTATAAGCCCATAACTGTGTTTTTCCGCGATGGGAATAAAAAACGTGGATTAAAAGAGTTAAAGTATGCAGCAGAAAACACCACGTATATCAAATACGAATCGATCCTTTTCCTTTCGCTGGTATATCTCAATTATGAAAAAGAGATAGAAAAAGCCTTGGATTATGCGGCCCTGCTTTATAACAATTTCCCAAAAAACATCTATTATACCGGGCAATATCTTATCCTCTTGCTGTATAATTCAAAATACACGATTGCTTCAGTCCTGAATGAACAGATCGATTATCATAAAAGTGAATTCCACAGACTCATCTACCTGATGACACAGGGGTTTCTTTACGAGAACCAACTGAAAGATCTCAAGGCTGCCGAACAATACTACCTCCGGGCGATATCAAAAGCGGAAACATTTGGCCCTATAGCAGATTTATATGCTGCAATTTCCTATGCGGGATTATCAAGAATAGCTGAAAAACAGGGAAATACCGGGGAGGCACGTCGGTACCACAGGCAATCGAGACAATATTCCGTTTTTTCTTTCATTCTCGAATTCGATTCCGGGGTCTCCAGGTGATCAGGTAAATACCCAACAGGGTCATAAACCCGCCGACCAATTGGATCCCGGAAGGAAACACCTCGAGAAAAATCCATGCCAGTATGAGGGTCCACACAGCTTTTGAACTTATTATGAGCGATGTGGAAGTTGCTTCAATTCTTATTAATGCCTGGTAGGCAAAAACGATGGTAAGCAACGTCTCAAACAATGACCCGAGTGCCAGATCGCGCCATACAACATCCTGAAAATGAAGTTGCTGACCAGATCCCAATAGCAATACAATAAATACAACCGCCAAAAGAATGGTCCTGATGAGCGACATCATTTCCGGCACCAGGTATTCCTTGAACCTCCGGCCCGTAATTGTTGCAAGTGAAAAAAAGAAGGAGGCGGTTATTACGTACATTGCCCCGGGATCAGTAAACCCCCTGAAGGCCCCTTCACGGAAATTAAGTGCAAAGACGCCTGCAATGGTGACAAGGATTCCGGCCGCCTGGGCTCCCCTGAATCGCTCCCTGAGTAGGGTAATTCCCATGATCGTTACAAAAACCGGCCCGATATTTCCGATAAAAGAAACGACGGCAGGGTTTTCCATGGCACGAATGGCCAGGTAAAAAAGTCCTGTGGCAACACCCTCCAGGATTGCGATCAGAAAAGCCACAATTAGCTTCTGACGTGTATTAACCCTAATATTGGTATATTTCCGTCTCCCCAAATACCATACACTGTTCCAAAAAATTCCCAGCGTAAACCAGACTGCGCCGAATTGAATCATGGATACCTGGTTAAGTGCTGATTTGCTGAAAATAAAAGACGAAGAAAGCGCCAGCGCAGCACCAAGAGCAAAAAGGTATCCTGAGGTCTGTTGTTTCATGGACAATTATTATGCACTTCAATAAAATACGGGATTTCTAATTGACACCAATTATGGACTGCCAATACAGTTCAGTAACATTCTGTAAACATAAATAAAATTTCCAGAACACGCATTGAGAAAAAAACCGCGAGACATCCCGCGGCTTTTTATACTAACCTATTTAACCTAAACTTATCTATGAACCATATTCAGAGATAATTTCCTTAACATCATCCGGAGCTACCCTGCCATAGGTCTTGTCACCAACAAGAACTACCGGTGCCAGACCACATGCACCCACACAGCGCAGGCAGCTTAATGAGAATTTACCATCAGCAGAGGTTTCTCCCACTTCAATGTTCAGCTGCTTCTTGAATTCAGCCAGTACATTCTCTGCACCACGAACATAGCATGCAGTACCTGTGCATATTGAAATTGGGAACTCTCCCTTTGGGATCATGGTGAAAAATGAGTAAAAAGTCACTACCCCGAAAACCTTTGCAACAGGCAACCCCATTCTGTCAGCAATCACTTCCTGCACTTCCGCAGGCAGGTATCCGAATTCACTCTGGGTTTTATGCAGTACATTGATCAGTTCTCCATGCGCATTGTTGAATGCATCACAGAAGCTGTGGATTTTTTCGATCTGATCTTTCCTTAATTCTACTTTTACGCTTGACATGATTCTGCTATTAATGTTTTTTCTTATACTTCAAATACCTTCTTCTTACGCTCGAAATAGTGCGTGTGCAGCAATTGATGTGCCTTTTCACTCATTGGGTTACCAAGGAATTCTTCGTATAGTTTAATGATATATGGATTCTCGTGCGATTTTCTGAGGACCTTGCCTTCATCTTCAGCATAAATCGCTTTTGTCCGGGCCTTCAGGATACTGGAATCTCCATGATGCAATGGCTGTCCTCCGCCACCGATGCATCCACCGGGACAGGCCATGATCTCGATGGCATGGTACTGCGAATTCCCTGCCTTGATATCTTCTAAGAGCTTCCTGGCATTGCCCAGTCCGTGTGCGATACCTATTTTGATCTCCAGTCCGTCAAAATCAACACTGGCGGAACGAATCCCTTCCAGTCCCCTCAGTTGTTTGAAATCAACGGATTCAAGGGTTTTCCCGGTATGCAGTTCATAAGCCGTACGTGTAGCTGCCTCTATCACGCCGCCTGTTGCACCGAAAATGACACCGGCACCGGTAGATTCACCCAGCGGCGCATCAAATTCATTGTCCTCCATATTGACCAGGTCCATGTTCGCCTGCTTGATAAGATGGGCCAGTTCACGGGTGGTGATGGAATAGTCCACATCAGGATTGCTATCCACTTTGAATTCATCCCGTTGGCATTCATATTTCTTTGCCAGGCAGGGCATGATGGATACCACCACCATCTCTTTGCGGTCAACTCCGATTTGCTCTGCAAAATATGATTTTGCAATAGAGCCGAACATCTGTTGTGGGGAACGTGCAGTTGAAGGGATGTCCTTCATCTCTGAGAAGTGGTATTCAAAGAAGTTCACCCAGCCAGGACAACAACTGGTGAGGATGGGAAGCTGTACATCCTTGTCTCCATTCAGGTGCTTTGTCAGGCGGTCGAGCAATTCAGTTCCCTCTTCCATGATGGTCAGGTCAGCAGCGAAATCGGTATCGAAAACATAATCGAATCCAAGATTTTTCAATGCTGTCACCATCTTGCCTGTAACGCGCGTCCCTGGTTCAAGTCCGAACTCTTCGCCCAGTGCAGCCCGAACGGCGGGAGCGGTCTGCACCACCACCGTCTTCGTCGGATCGCTGAGGGCCTGGATCACCTTGGGTGTATGGTCCACTTCAGTGAGTGCCCCGGTAGGACATACTGCAACACATTGTCCGCAGTATGTACATGGTGAATGCTCCAGGTTCATTTCAAATGCCGGTGCCACCACCGCATGGAACCCTCTGTTAACAGCATTCAATGCGCCAACCGTCTGAAAATCGTTGCACATGGTCTCGCACCTGCGGCACATGATGCACTTATCCATTTCGCGAATGATGGAGGGCGAGGTATCCAGCCTGTAGGTGGACACCTCCGCGTACTCCTGTCCGGGAATATCCCTGATTCCCAGCTTGATCGCCATATCCTGCAGATCACAGTTGCCGGATTTCGCACAAATGAGGCAGTCCTTGGGGTGATCACTGAGAATCAGTTCCATCACTGTCCTGCGTGCATTGATCACACGCATGCTGTTGGTTTTCACTACCATTCCGTCAGCAACGTCTGTTGAACAGGACGGTGCCAGGTTCCTTCTGCCCTCGATCTCTACTGAACATATCCTGCAACCGCCCGGTTTATTCTCTATATTCAGATCTTTCAGATCCATATAGCATAGCACCGGGATATCGATTCCAAGCACCTTTGCAGCTTTGTAAACAGTTGTCCCTGCCGGAACTTCAACCATTTTACCGTCTATTATAAGTTTTACTTGATCCATTTTTTCGAATTTCTTTATGTATATAGCACTATCTCAAGATTACAGCATCAAATTTGCATTTTTCCATACAGGCGCCGCACTTGATGCAGGTTACAGGGTTCACAACATGCAATTCCTTTCGTTCTCCTGTTATGGCACCAACCGGGCATGCGCGTGCACAGGCGGTACATCCGACGCAATTATCCTCCAGTATAAAGTATTCCAGCAGGTCTTTACAGACACCTGCAGTACATTTTTTGTCGACCACATGTGACTGGTATTCATCCATAAAGTTGTCGAGCGTAGACAATACCGGGTTGGGAGAACTCTGGCCCAGTCCGCATAGTGAAGTATCCTTGATCACCTCTCCGAGGTTCCGGAGCCTGTCGAGGTCGGCCTCTTCACCCTTGCCTTCACAGATCCGCTCAAGCAGCTCATGCAAACGTTTGTTGCCAATCCGGCAGGGCGCACATTTACCGCATGATTCCTCAACCGTGAAATCAAGATAGTATTTCGCAATGGATACCATGCAGTCGTCTTCATCCATAACGATCATTCCTCCGGAACCCATCATGGAGCCGTTTGCCACCAGGTTCTCATAATCGATCGGCGTATCGAGATGCTTCTCAGTAAGGCAGCCACCGGAGGGACCACCTGTTTGCACTGCTTTGAATTTCTTCCCGTCCTTTATTCCCCCGCCGATTTCAAAGATCACTTCGCGCAGGGTGGTTCCCATCGGGACTTCAATAAGCCCCACATTATTGATCTGCCCGGCAAGCGCAAAGACCTTGGTTCCCTTGGATTTTTCAGTTCCGATACTACTGAACCATTCAGCACCTTTTAAAAGAATGGGCGGCACATTGGCCAGGGTTTCCACGTTATTTACGTTGGTGGGCTTTCCCAGGTAACCTTTTTCTGCCGGAAACGGTGGTTTGAGGGTAGGTTCGCCCCTGTCCCCTTCCATGGAGTGGATCAGGGCAGTCTCCTCACCACATACAAACGCACCGGCTCCATATTTCAGTCCGATATCGAAATTGAACCCTGTTCCAAGGATGTTATCACCCAATAATCCATAATCGCGCGCCTGTTGCAATGCAGTTTTCAATCTTGCAATTGCCAGGGGATACTCCGCCCGGATATATATATATCCTTCATCGGCACCAATACAATGCCCGATGATTGCCATGGATTCCAGGACAGAATGCGGATCCCCTTCCAGGATGGAGCGGTCCATGAATGCACCCGGATCTCCTTCATCGGCGTTACATACCACGTATTTTTTTTCAGAGGCATTGTTGCGGGCAAGTTCCCATTTCAGTCCGGCAGGGAATCCTGCGCCTCCCCTTCCACGCAATCCCGAATCCTTCATCAGTGCGATGGTCGCTTCCGGGGTCATTTCAGTCAGCACTTTTCCAAGTGCCATATACCCATCACGCGCAATATATTCATCGATGCTCTCCGGATCAATGAAACCGCAATTGCGCAAAGCGATCCTGAGTTGTTTTTTGTAGAACCCCATCTTGCCGGTATCTTCCACCTCTTCCTTGCTTTTCGGATCTTTATAGAGCAGGCGGTTGATTCGTCGACCTTTGATCACATGCTCTTCGACGATCTCCTCGGCATCGGAGGGTTTTACCTGTGTGTAGAAAGTATTGTCGGGCATCACCTTCACAATGGGGCCTTTCTCACAGAACCCGAAGCAGCCGGTCATAATTACCTGCACCGTCTCCTCAAGGCCTTGTTTGGCCAGCTCTTTTTTCAGCTTTTCTGTAAGGATATCGCTTTCGGATGCTTTACATCCCGTTCCCCCGCAGACAAGCAAATGCATACTATATTTTGACATGATAATAGGGTTTTATTCTTTTGAATCTATGGTTTCATAATTGACAGGTATGATGCCGTCCACCAGCTCTCCTCCCTTGATATATTTCTCAATAATCTCATCGGCTTTTTTGACATTCACATTACCGAATACAATGGGATCCCGGCCGGGGAGTGTCACCTCGATGGTCGGCTCTGCATAGCAGTAACCCATGCAACCTGTCTGGGTCACTACTGCTTCCACACCGCGTTTCTCCAGCGAGTCAGCCAGAAACTCCATGGTCTCCTTGGCACCCGAAGCGATACCACAGGTAGCCATGGCCACTTTTACCTGTACGAGCTTATCGGCATCCTCACCTTTTTTCCGGAGTTCAACTCCCTTATTATTTTCATCCCTGATCTTTTTCAGGTCAGCGAGCGATCTGATTTTTTCCATTTTATATACACTTTATGTTATCCTCAACAAATTATGAATTAAGTATTGTCTTATCAATTTTTCCATCAGTAAACCCTATGGCTGCAAGGTTATTTCGAATCAGTCTTTTTAATTCTGTCCTCAATGCGGATTCGTTCAAATGCTCCACTTCCAGCTCCTGCCTTGCCAGTTCCGAACTGATCTCAAAATCACCTTTCGGTGTACTGCAACGCAGTTCAATATTCACATCGTTATGCATTGCTGCAAGCATCATCCAGCAGCCTTCAATATCACCAAGTGGTTGTATATCCGGATGCCCGGCAACAAATACAGCCTTCAGTTCTGTTCCCTTTCCTTTTTCTGAACGGGTCTTCAGTCCACCGCCGGCAAGCTCTGCGTGCTGCCGTAAGAGCGGTATTCCCATTCCCACCCTGCGCGTGGTACGGGAAGTAAAGAACGGATCGGATGTCATTTTCAACGTTTCATCATCCATCCCTTTGCCGTTGTCCAAAATACTGAATTCCAACATCCCTCCGGTTGTCAGCTCCAGCAACAGTTCCACTTTAGTGGCTCCTGCATCCAGGCTGTTCTCCGCGATATCGAGCATATGCAGGGCAATCTCCTTCATTCCGGGAGGACCCTCCTGCCGTCCTGCCCTTTCAGGGCTTTTGATAATTCACTGAAAGAACGTTGCTGCATCTCCAGACGGGTCGTGCATCTGCCAATATCCTCAATGAAATGCGCATCGGAACTCTTCAATAACTGGAATTTTTTTAGTTCAGGATGACTTTCCCATGCGTCAGCACGACTGGTTTTCCTGAAGATTTCCAATGCATCCGTCTCCAGCTCTGGTGGGAAAAACCCCAACTGACTATAAAGCCCGTTCATTTGCCTGTCCACATGGGCCGGCACAAACAATCCGCCAAAGCCATGCACCGTTGATGCCACCTCTGTGATCCCGTGACGCAATCCCGGGTAAAGCGAATGTGTGATCTCTTCCAGGATACGCTCCTCACGGTCCACGATCACCTGTTCACCAAACAATGATGCGTCATTTCCCATTATTGGCAGTTGCCTTTCCAGGTAATCCTGGAACGCCTGTAACTGATCATCCGTATCAAAGAACGCCAGGCAGTGCACCTCCTCGCGGGTGTTCACTTCCACACCATACACCACGTAAATACCTTTTTCCTCGCCGATCTGCCTTACAAGACGGTTGTGTGCCGTATGGTTATGGTCGGCAATGGCGATAATATCCAATCCAATCTGCGCCGCCTTCTGCACAATGTTTAGCGGGCTCATCTCCAGGTCACCGCATGGAGAAAGCACGGTATGAATATGCAGGTCTGCACGGTAGATTGTCATTCTTTATTCAATAGTTCAAAAATCTTCCCGGCAGTTTCAAAAGCAGGCAAGGCCGATCCCAACAGCGGGAGACCTTCCTCAACAGCTTTCACCAGCACAGCCTCATCTGGCCTGATATCCTTCACCAGGACCACTGCTGACAGCTCCTTCAGGGAGGCAATGGCAACAACATTCAGATGTGATTGTAATGTGATCCATACCTGGCCCTCCCTGGCATTTCCCATTACATCGCTCAGCAGGTCGGAAGCATAACCGCCGGTAACCCCTGTTTTCAGCTTGTCTGCACCGCAATAAATCTGCAATCCCGCTTTTTCAACGAGTTCCTCTATTGTGAATGTACTTTTTTCAGTCATCATGTTGCCGGTTCGTATAATAAATTTATTTGTCTCAACTTGCTACTGATCCTGGTTGCCTGCCTGTGCTGACTGGTACCCGGGTGAATGTTTTTTCGTTCCTGGTTCCTTAAATTACTTCTTCTATTTGCTCTGGCTCCTGTAATCCCTGTCCTTCCCCCAGATGGTTGCATTGATCCGGTCCGCCTCATCCAAAGTGATTTTTCCCTTTCGCAGGTAGAGTTCTTGCAGGAATACACACCAGGAAAGTGCCGCCCTGTCCTGAACGATATCTTCTGCCAGGGAACGACAGGTCGGGGATCCACATGCTGCACAGTCGATACCCGGCAACACCTTAAGCAGCTCATCGATCTTCTTCATCTTTTCCAGTGCCAGCGAACGGTCCCGGTCAAGCACCATCATCGACCTGGGTGCTATGGGCTGAAGGTCATACGCGTTATGGTTATATCCCCTGGAAGTGCCCGTATTATCAATACTTACTATTGCCGGTAGTTTTTTCGCCCTGCCATTCAGCCGCTCCACGGTAAGAAAACGATTCCCGCTGATCAATACCCCTCCTGCACAGCTTTCATCACATGCCCGCAGTTCCAGGAAATCGATATTGCTCTCCTCTTCCTCTTCGAGGCGCTCAAGGAACTGTGTTACATTGGAAATCCCATCCACCGCCAGGCATCTTCCCAATTGGTGCCTGGACTCTCCGCGGGTGAGGCTCCATAGAATTCCTTTTGAAGTCAGGTTAACCGTCTCACTCTCCTGCGCTTCCACCTCTTTGTTCAGGATAATATGCAACATCTTGTTATAGAGGAACTCCATATTGATCACTCCGTTTACCACAGAACGATCCTCGCCCACCGGACTTTTAATGGACGCGATCTTTGCAGCGCAGGGGGTCACATAAAACATCCCGATCTCATCTTCAGCATACCCCTTTCCAACCAGTTCCTCCTTAAAATGCAGGGCGGCGATGTCTGAGGGAGGCTTGACCCTGATCAGGTTTTCCACCATGGATGGAAACCGCACCTGTATCAGCCGAACGATGGCGGGACAGAAAGTGGAGATGAGCGGTTTTGAGCCCTCAAATGCCTCTCTGAAACGATGGTATCCTTCCTGCACCTTTTCAACCACGCTGTCAATCTCAAAGATGTGCGTGAATCCAAGTTTTTTCAAAGAACCAAAAATCTCCTCCGTCGTGATCTGCGATGGGAACTGACCGATCAGTACGGATGGAACCAGTGCCACCCTGGTCGTATATTTAAAAATATCTTCGAAGTCGTCCTGTTCCACGATGATGGCCGATACCGGGCAGGCTTTGTAACATTCTCCGCAGTCCACACAACGCTCCTCGAATATTTCTGCCAGTCCGTTCCTTACCCTGATTGCCTGGGTTGGGCACGCTTTCATACAATGGGTGCAGCCAATACACAGTTCAGGCACTATCTTCAGTGCATGATGAAAAACCGTATGTCCTTCCTCCTGTTTCAATCTGTCAGTTTGTTTATAATCTCCACTGTTGTGCCCTCTCCCGGAACACTGGTAATGTTGAATGTATCGCTGTTCTTTTTAATATTTGCAAGTCCCATCCCTGCACCAAACCCCATTTCCCTGACCTCTTTCGATGCGGTGCTGAATCCTTCCTTCATGGCCATCTGGATATCTTCAATTCCAGGTCCGCTGTCCGTCACCCTGATGCGCACCTGGTCAGATTCAATCTCCACCAGGATGTTTCCGGAATATGCATGCGCAGCGACATTCACTTCTGCTTCATACAACGCCACCACCACCCGCTTGATCAGCCCGGCAAGAACATTCAGTTGTTTAAGAATGCCCTTCACTGAGCTGGATGCCTTTCCTGCATTAACAAAATCACCCCCGGTAACTTTATAGGTCTGCAGCATCAGAATATCGGTTTGATCCCTGCTTCATACAACAGTCCGGAAATCCTGAACAGGGAATACGCACTTTTTATAAGAACGATGTCACTTGATTCAGCCAGGCGGATCATCTCCTCACCAACCTCTTTGCCGCGTGCGATAATAATCAGCCCGATGTCCGACATTTCCGCGGTACGGATCGCCTGCAAATTGGCCAGCCCGGTGATCAATACGGTATCTTCATAGTCACGCGTCAGCACATCACTCATCAGGTCCGAAGAGAATGCCTGACTGATTTCCCTGCCGGCATCCAACCCGGAAGTAAGTACCTGGCCATTAATTATATTTGCAATTTCCTGAATTTTCATGCTATCCGTCTGCTAATCAACCTTGACATTCCGACAATTGATGACACATTATTGCCACACCCAACCATCCTCCTGAATGCGTATAGAATTTACTGTTATTTTTTTCACACTTAATGATCAAAAAAATTTGATGTTTGTGAATGCAAATATATAACAAAGATGAATCCGTGATTCTCAGGAGGTTGAATTGTAATTAATATATAATAAATCTAAATAAAAGATGTCATTCAATTCGAACAATATCTGCCATTTACAGTTAAACTACAAATACAACAACCATGAAAATTGCAGTTTACTCCGCCAAATCATATGATATTGAATTCCTGGACCATGAAAATAAAACATATGGATATGAACTGGATTACTACGAGGTTCCACTGAACCGGAAGACCGCCAGGTTAGCCGCAGGTGCTGATGCAGTGTGTGCATTCGTGAACGACAAGCTGAATGCTGATACATTGCATGCACTCGCAGGGCTGAAGATCGGCATGATCGCCTTGCGCTGTGCCGGCTTCAACAACGTAGACATTGAAACAGCAAGCGAACTGGGTATTCGTGTCATGCGTGTGCCGGCATATTCTCCCCATGCAGTTGCTGAACATGCAGTTGCACTTATCCTTACACTGAGCCGTAAAACACACAAAGCCTATAACCGTGTAAGGGATGCCAATTTCTCACTGGAGCGTTTCGTAGGGTTCGACCTGGAAAAGAAGACGGTTGGAGTGGTTGGCACGGGTAAGATTGGTCAGGTATTCGCCGGGATCATGATGGGGTTCGGATGCAATGTATTGGCATATGATCCTTATCCCGATTCCTCCCTTCGTGAAAAGGGGGTCAGATATGCTTCGATTGAAGATGTTTTCAGGACTTCTGACATCGTATCTCTTCATTGCCCGCTCACACCAGAGACACACCAACTGGTAAATAAAGAGACACTTGGTATCATGAAAAAGGGTGCCATGCTGATCAATACCAGCCGCGGAAAACTGATCAATACCGAAGATGTCATTGCAGCGCTGCGAAACAAGCATTTGGGTTATCTTGGCATAGACGTATATGCAGAGGAAGAGAAACTATTTTTCAGGGATCTGTCTGAACATATCATTGACGACGAAAAAATCATGCAGCTGAGCACCTTCCCCAACGTCCTGATCACAGCCCACCAGGCATTCCTGACAAAGGAAGCACTTACGGAAATTGCACACACTACAATGGAGAATATTTCTGTATATTCGAAAGGGGAAAGCAGCAAAAATGAAGTTACCAGGGAGATGATAGCCTGAATGTCTGAAGGCAACCTACGTATAAATCCTTCTTTCGTTCAGCGTTTCCCACAAACAGCATTCATTCTCCGGAACAGTGTTGATAACCTGAACAATGAGTTTGTATGGAAAAGAAACGGTGCGACTGGTGCCTGGGCAATGATCTGTATATTGAATACCATGACAATGAATGGGTAGTGCCGGTGCATGATGACCGGGAACACTTTGAATTCCTGGGTACGACAATAATGTATGCCCACTTGCAAAGCATCGGCGTGATCAATGACCACCTCGCAGACTGTTTCAGGTATAAGGAACTCAAATAATTGCTGCTGGCATCAGATTCTGTATGATCGTAAGCACAGGATTTTCAGACGCCTGAATTATTTAAAAAGCTCGTTATCCCTGATCAGGAGCAGGATTGCAGAATGCGGTATAATGATGTATTTTTCTTTGTTGAATTCGATTTCATAACCACTTTTCTGCAGGTAGACAGCAACATCACCCTCTTTGGGTTGTAAAGGAACATACTTCACGTCGTCCTTCATCTCCATCCATGGTTCATCCTCACTGATTGCGGGAATGGGATACCCGGGCCCTACCTTCAGCACATAACCGCTGTTGATCTTCTCCTTCTCCTGCACTCCCGGTGGAAGGTATAATCCTGACTTGGTCTTTTCCATCTGGCTCTTGGGCTTGATCAAAACACGATCACCCACCATAATGAATTTCTTCAGGTCTTTTTCGTCTATCTGGAGATTCATTAATAATAGTTTTTTGCAAATATAACGATTCGTTTTCAGGCGTATGTGTAAATTATTGCCTGATGTTTCGTCGCTTCACCCCTTCACGCGTCATTTTTACCGGAAGAATATTGCCTGCTTCTTCGAAATATAACCGCTCAATGCATGTCACGCGATGGTCCCTGCCTTCATTTGGTATGGGCCTCCTGTGGTAAGCGATGTACCAGTCATCCGTACCTGGTATCTTTACTATTGAATGATGTCCTGCGCCGGTAGCAATGGTGGTATCTTTTTCAAGCACAACTCCCTGCCGTATGTACGGACCGGTTACCTCATGAGCGATGCCGTAAGCTACGCGGTAGGAAGCATTGGTCCATCCTCCCTCCGACCACATCATGTACCAGGTGCCTTTCTTTTTAAAAATAACAGGCCCCTCCACATAACCTTCAGGGGTGATTTCTTTTACCAGGTCGCCGTCATCAAAGGGCCGGAGCGTGGTAAAATCTTCATTCAGCATGCCCATGTTACAACGACCCCAGCCTCCATAAACAATATAATAAGCGCCCGCGTCCTGGAAGACGAATTGATCAATGGGCTGTGCCCCGTTGATCACCTCACCTATCAATGGTTCTCCTAGGTGATCCTTATAGGGTCCTCCGGGCTGTTCTGCAACTGCGATTCCGATACCACCTTTCATACCAGCATGTTTTTCCGGATCAAACCAATTACTTTCGGAAGTCTGAATATCATTCGCAGCAAAAAACAGGTAATACTTACCTTCCTTCTCAATAGAACACGGTGCCCACATTGCTGAATCTGCCCATGAAATAATCGCAGTATCAACAATACGTGCATGCTTTGTCCAGCTGACAAGATCAGGAGATGAGAATGCATCCATAAAAACCTGTTCGCTGAATGGAGCTGAAAAAGTAGGAAATATCCAGTATGCGGAGTCGAAAATGATTATTTCCGGATCTGCATACCATCCGTCAATTATTGGATTTCCTGAATAACCAGTCTCGGTATCAATTCCCCTGGATAACTGCACCAGTAAATAAAACAGTATTAAAAAAAGAGTTGCCGGGATTAGTAAAGGAATTAGTTTTTTGCCTGGCGCCATTTGAACAGTTTTTTTTTAAAGATAGAGAATTCAGGGTCCCAGATGAAAATATATTAAAGAAATGCGCTGAACTGAATTTATTGCACTGAGTCCGGGATTTAAAAGTCGAGATTATCCTTTAAAACCTGCATTCCGCTTCTGCTCACGGGAACTTTTCCTCCCGATTTAAGACTCAGTATAAAATTGGTCTTTTCATAGGGCTCGATGAGGTCAATGGAGTGCACATTCACAATATATGACCTGTGCACACGGATAAACACTTCAGGATCAAGGTGTCTTTCGAAAAACTTCATGGTTTGTTGCTTGAGAAAACGTTCTTCTTTTGTATAGATCATCACGTAATCATCCTGTGCTTCCAGGTATTCGATCTTATCTGTCGAGACAACATGAATCTTTCCGGATTTCTTAATGACCACCCGGTGGAGTATTTCGTCATTTTCAGAAATATGCCTTCTGATCCTGTCCAGTTGTTCATTTCGACCGCCGCTCTCAGGCATACGATCAGATAGTTTCTGTAAAGCTTCCCTGAAACGTTCCTTTGAGAAAGGCTTCAGCAGGTAATCAACTGCATTCTGTTCAAAAGCCTTTATCGCATATTGGTCATAGGCAGTTGTAAAAATAATCTCCGGCTGATGATCCATCAGTTCCAGCATTTCGAAACCTGTCAGTTTCGGCATCTGAACGTCGAGGAAGACCACATCCGGAAGCAGCTCATTGATAACTTTCAACCCGGAAAACCCATTATCGTATTGTCCGATTAATTCAATATAATCATGATCCGAAAGATACCCGGCAACCAAATCCCTCGCGGGCTTCTCATCCTCTATGATCACTGCAGTTAATTTTTTCATGACGCTAATAATTTTTAATTACATTGGGCAGGAGGATTCTCACCATGACAATTTTTCAAGATCATCGATTGCCGGAAGGAAAATATTCACAATTGTGTGCATGAATAATCTTTTAAAAGTTCGGTACATTGTCAGGCATTTTTCTCAACCGGAATATACAAAGTTACTTTAAAAACCCCTTGTTCAGAAGTTTTTGCCAGTGAAGCCCGGCCATCATATGCCAGCCGGATCCTCTCCGACACATTCTGCAATCCCACACCTGTCCCTCTCCTGGAGGGTTGGTTTGGATCAAAATCATTTTTCAGCTCCAGCTGTAAATACGCATTTCTTATCGCGCAGCTGAACGTGATGGAAACAGGTGCAAGACTCTCGTAAACACCATGCTTGATCGCATTTTCGATCAATGGTTGCAGGATCATGGTGGGAACCTGCACCTGTCTGCATTCCTCTGATGCATTGAGATTGTAATTGAGTTTTTCGCCAAAACGCACCTTTTCAATAGAAAGGTAGTCTTTCATGCGGACCATTTCCTCTTCCAGTGTAACAAATTCGTTTTCCCGGTGCTTGAGCGAATATCTCAGAAAATCTGACAACCGTATGATCATCTCCCTGGCCTCCTCAGGGTTACTTATGATGAGCGAGGATATTGAATTCAGGGAATTGAATAAAAAATGTGGATTGATTTGTGCTTTCAGCATATTCAACTCAGACTCCTTCACCAGTGTTTTTAACTTCTCCTCTGCCTGTGCGCGCTCCCGTAGTGATCTGGCATAGGAGACCAGGTAATAGATCAGCACGATCATGAGGTAGACCATTACACCAATAAATCCGCGCCAGAAAACCGAAGATGAAAGGTAACTGTTATAGATTTCATCCGATCCGAACAATGCCCGGAGGATCCCAACCGTTAAAATGAGCCAGAGCGCTATAATAACTATTCCTGCCATTACGTGCGCCAGGATAGAATAAAACCAGGCCTCTCTCCTGAAAGGAATATATCGCGCTGGATACCAAGCTATTAGTCCAAGTAGCGCAAAAAGGAAGTTTTGCAACACTGCTTCAGAAATGGATACTGAAATGGGAAAGGCCCTGTTCAATCGCAACATCAAGGCATTCCCGGCAGCTGCAAACAACCAGAAAATGCTGTAGATGATCAGCGCCCGGCGTTGACTGGTAAACGGGTGGGCCATGAAATTAAATATTTGTCAGCTCACCCCCGCCGAAAATTGCTTCCCCCCTGATAATCAGTTTCCTGTTAGCATCCGGCACAACTATCGACCGGTATCGCTTGTCTGAGAATCCCCCAAAAATGGAAGTGACTTCCATCTTCACGTCCCAGTCTTCCGGAACAATGAATTTCGATCCACCGAAAATCATGGTAACTTCAAGGATATTTGTACCCTCCGCAAGCTTTGCCTGCCGCATGTCATATTTCGAGCCACCGAAAATATTGGATATTTTACCGCCTCTAAAATTCTGGGAATGCAGCACTTTTTCCGAGCCGCCAAATATATCAACATCATCCAGCAGGTCATCCCCTTCTTGTCGTTCACGGGAAATCCGCGGACGACGAGCCCTTCCGAACAGTATCAGAAGACCTACCAGGATCAGGAGTGAAGGCCAGAAAAGGCTTCTCCAATAATGCGGCACGTCAAAAAACCGCGGCAGGATAAAAAAAGCACCAATACCAAGTAAAATGTAACCCGTTGACTTATTATCACTTCCCGAAATGAAAATGACACCAAGCACGATCAGTATCATCTGCCAGCTAAAGATGATATCACGCATCCGCCATGGAACCGCATCGAAAATCTCGGCCATTACTGCTACACCCAATAGTACGAGAATAATTCCCAGTAACAGGTGCGCCCGTGAATTCCGGGCAAATTTCTTATTTTCCTTTTCCATGATCAATTACTTTTGGTGTAAATGTAGCGGCTATTGTTCAGAAGAAGAATACAAAATCGGTAAGCGGTGCTGTTTAATCGGTGAACGAATCGGGATTACATATAAGGAATCGTATAAAACGTATGCTCCACAACGTCTAATACCGGTTCAACCACCGGTATCTCCTGGCATTGTCCCCGAATTTAGTTGCAAAAATAAACTCATGGGAACCAAAACTATGCTTCATAATACTGCCAAATGAAAGATCAAATGCGTATCCAAAAATAAACTTATCGATACTTAATCCTGCCATTACAATCAGCGCATTACCCGTTCGATATGTCAAACCGGCCCAATAGGTTTGATCATAATAAAGTTTGGTGCTGAAATCTCCCTGGAAAGCTCCGTTATCTGAGAGCTTAAGCAAGGTCGAGGGAGTAAGAACCACATTATTATTTAGAGGAAAATCATATCCTGCCATCACATAATAGTTACGCTCCTGCCTGTATTGTTCATATCCGGTATCCCCAAGTTTTATGACTGATTCCAACAGTTGGTCGGAGGAAAAACCAACATAAAAATCGGGCGTGTCAAAATATACACCAACATCTGCATCCGGAATAAACGCAGTGCCACGTGCATTGATCCATAGGTTATCATTCTCGTCTTCAAGCCTGATTTTGTCGTCATTCAGTCTTAATTGCATGGCAGTAAGTGAAAGACCCATTGATAGTTGTGAATTCCCGAAAAAAATATGATAGGCGTAGGACATTTTAAGTCCTGTTTTTTCCACAGCTCCATTCCTGTCATTAAAAACATACCCTCCCAGGCCTACCTTACCACTCCTGGAACTATAGCGCATCCTCTTTCGCACAGAAGAAGACTTGGAGATATAACTATTCCTGAGAATGCGTGTCTGGTAGCTAAGCGCATATGTGCCCGGTGCATCCCTGAAGCCGATCCACTGCTCCCTGGCTGTTAAATTGACGGCAGTATACCCTTCCGCTCCGGCAATGGCAGGATTGAGCAGGAATCCATTCAGCATGTACTGGCTGTATAACGGAACCTGTTGACCTTTCACCTGATTAACACCGGCAAAAACCAGGCATATAAACAATATGATCCATCTGTAGCACATTGCTGATTCAGTTCCCTGTTCTTCTTGTTTAATTTACATACTTCTATCTGATTACAGTCACTGACCCCACAACCCTGTCAAGGTTCATAAAATTCAATAGAATGACATAATGGTAGGAATCCATTGGTACCGACTTTCCCCGTAAATCTCTTCCATCCCAGGGATCAGGATATCCAGGTTCTGACCTCCAGATCAACCTGCCCCATCTGTCATAAATATCAACTACAGCATCGGGGAACCCTTCAAGTTTCTGAATTCTCCAGTTGTCATTTATACCATCTCCATTTGAAGGTGTAATGGCTGTTGGAATATCGCTGAAATAATCGTTGATATCACAATCCTCTATGATAAGTGTATCAGAATTAACACAGGTATATTCATTTTCCACTTCCACCCAAATTTCCTGGTACCCCTGGTAAACGGTTATTTCCCTGGAATTCTCACCAGTAGACCACCGGTAGATTTCCCCATCTGTTCCAGCATCCAGTATGATGAATTCATTGCCGCACAATGAGGTGTCATTACCAATCTCCACAACCGGAACATCATACACTTCAAGATAGATTTCATCCGCATTGGTACATCCATTCTGATCAGTCACAAGGCAACTGATCAACCCATCAACATTCGTGGAGAATGACGACAAAGTGCTTCCATCCTGCCAAAGGTAAGAGGCAAAAACTCCGTCTGGTGCAACCGTAAACACTTCCCCCTCACATATAAAGGCATCATCTCCAAGGTTTATTTCCGGGACAGAAACGAGCACTGTAGCCTGCTTGATTTCCCCGGGACAACCTTGAACAGACACCTCTTGAACGGATATTTCATATTCTCCCGGAATATCTCCCCAGTCGACAAGAATTGAATTTCCATTATTTTGCTTAATCATTCCTCCATCTAAGGCCCATTCAAAGTTGGAATCATCCCAGCCACTGACAATATAAGTAACGCCGGTATCACCTGCACAAACACCACCTACAGGCCCCTGGCCCTGGTTCGTGATGGTTTCTATGTTACCCGTATTTGGCGTAGCATTCTTAACAATACTCGTCGAATTACTGATGCTACATCCGGAAGCTGAAGTAACCACTAAACTTACAGTCCCGGTACCTGTTCCAGTCCAATCAACATTCACTTCTGAAGCACCATTTGCTCCCGGGATGGTCCCGCCAGTCACATCCCATTCATAGGTTTTCCCTGGTAATGATGAGGTTGTATATGTAGTGGTTGCAGGAGTACAAACAGTACTTTCACCATTGATTTCGGGCGGATCAGCCGGTGATACAGTCACATCGAAACTGCAAGTTGATGTGTTTCCTGATGCATCGGTCGCTGTATACGTAACTGTGGTCGTTCCCACTTCAAAGAAATCGTCGGGCGCATGTGTGGAAGTGACTGTTACTTCACAATTATCAGTTGCGCCTGGAGGAGTCCAGGCAACTGTATTACCGCAATACTCATCATCTGATGCAACTGTAATATCTGAAGCACAATTGGTAATAACCGGACCAACATCGTCGATGACCGTCACATTGGCAGTGCATGTGGAAGTGTTCCCTGCATTATCTGCCACTGTGAATACAACTGTAGTGTTGCCCAATCCGATCGAAGTCCCGGCCGCGGGTGTTTGGGATATGGATGCTACGGCATCATTGTCTGTCGCTACTATCTCTCCGGTAAGATCCGGAACCACCGCTTCACAACCCGCATCCGCACTCAGTGTCTTATCCGATGCACACGTGGTGATCATCGGTGAACTGTCATCAACAACGTTTACATTCGCTGTACATGTGCTCGCATTACCTGCAGCATCCGTCACCGTAATCGTTACCGTGGTAATGCCAAGCCCGATCGTTGTTCCTGACACCGGTGATTGGGTTACTGTCAAGATCGCTGTACAGTTATCCGTTGCAACAATCTCTGTAGTCAAATCAGGTACTGTAGACTCAGAGTTCACATCCGCACTCTGTATCTTGTCCGCTGCACAGGTGCCAATAACTGGCACTTCTGTGTCCCCGACAGTTACTACCTGCATGGCAGTACTACT
>JARGFP010000059.1 GCA_029210585.1 Bacteroidales bacterium | reverse complement strand
TTTTCTTCTTGCCCGAGATAACCCTGGATTCCAGAATCTCAAACAATCTTTCATTCCATTCAGGGGTGATGAAAATTTCTTTCAGTGCTGCACACAAATCCGGCAATTTACCACTCCGCTTTTTCGTCGTGATCTTTGTCTCTCCGATTGGAATAGTTCCCAAGGTCATTTGTTGTTCGAATCTCTGCCTCATTTTTGAATCTTGTTTGATGGTGTAACCAAAATATCCGAATCTCGTTTGTTTAATACCCTGAATATCTGTATTTTCAGCAATATTAGCAAGAGAAAACCCGGCTATATTCAAACAAGTTATTAACATTAATTCATTGGCTTACAAATAATTGCAAGTTTTCTTGCAGGCAAATTAAGATATCTGTCCCTTCACCTCTTTCACTGGCAACCCTTATCTCCCCCTGATGCATCAGCACCAGGTTTTTAACCAGGGCCAGACCAATTCCGCTGCCAATATGGTGACTGGCCTTTTCTGCATCAATCTGGTAAAAACGGTCGAATATTCTGGGGAGCGATTCTTTTGAAATTCCTACACCGGTATCGGAAACCAGAATTCCTACGTATGCCGTATCTTTCCTGTTCTGACCCAGATGAAGTGTATTGTAATTCTCCCTGAATTTATAATTTTGTGGTTGGTTGATTATCGATAGTGTAATCAGTCCTCCCTGGGGGGTGTGTTTCATGGAATTTTCGATCAGGTTGTTGATGATCTTCCTGAATTTCTTTGTATCCGCCCATATTTTCAGCCGGTTCTCCTGGAAATTTATTAAAAATTGTATCTTCTTCTGTTCTGCCACAATTTCAAATTGCTGAGCAACTTCAGAGACAAAAGATGTAAGTTCGATTTGTTCCGGTTTAAGCTTGCTGATACCTATATCAGTCCTCCTGAATTCCATTAATTCATTTACCAGTCCAAGCAGGCTGTCTGCATTCTGTTTTGCCAAACCAAGATTTTTCCTGGCATGGGGAGACAGGTCATTTACATTAAGCAGCTCATTCAATGGAGCCAGAATCAGTGAAAGTGGTGTTTTAAATTCGTGTGAGACATAGGTGAAAAACATGAGTTTTGACTGGTGCAGTTTTTTATTATAAATTAATTCATGCTTCAGTTTCAGGAACCTGACCAGGAAATGGGTGATGAGAAAAATAAGGCACAATAACAATACAGCATACACCGTATATGCTAATTTCGTTTTCCACCAGGGGGGCAGCACTACTATTTTCTTCTCCGAAAAACGCTCACTCCAGGTTCCTTCGTTTATTGTTGCTTTCACCCTGAAATAATATGTTCCCGGGGGAAGATTGTTGTAATTGGCTATCCTGCTTCCCTTTTCATGCATAATCCAGTTTTCATCATAACCTGCCAGTGTATGCTTATAGATGATGTTGGCCGTACTTAACTGGCCGCTTGTAAAAAACTCAAATGACAACGTGCTGTTTCGATGATTCAATACCAGTGTGTCCTGGTAAGTAATATGCTTATGAAGAATCACGTCGCCATTAACGGTATCGCCGTAATTGATTGTCTGGTTCTGAATCCGCAGTTCTGAAATAAGCACCTTCAAACTAATGGTATCTTTAATTATCTCATCCGGATAGAACAGATTTAATCCATCCACACTGCCAAAAAACAGCTCCCCGTCGGGGGCCCGGTAGTAGGACTTCCACATAAAATAATCTGACAGTAACCCATCGTCCCTGTAAAAGTTCTCAAAAATTTCTGATTCCGGATCAAATTTACCAATGCCGTGCTCTGTACTGATCCAAATATTCCCCTGGACATCCCCTGTCACACCATAAACAGCGTTTCCCGGCGCTCCCCTGGAGACATCATAAAATTTAAATCTATATTCATTCTCATCTGTGTATACCCTGGCCAATCCTTTGTCGTAAGTCCCCACCCAGATATTCGACTCCGGATCCTGATGTATCGATATACCATTTTGCATACCCCCCTGGTTTTTATTGTTGAAATCGCCACTGTTTGGGGCCGCTGATCTATAGTCACTGTAGGTGGTGGAATCAAATGCAGGTATTTCAGCAGCAAATTGTTCCTGACTGAAATTTAATTTACATTCCCCATCATCCCAACTTGCGATCCATATGCTGTTTTCATCAAATAAAAATGACTGGACATTATGATCTTTCAGAATTCAATGAAATGACTCATCCCTGTAATCAAACATCCCTAAACCCATCCGCGTACCAATCCATATTCTTCCAAACCGGTCCCCCTGGATATGATAAATCTCATCGTTATTATTCAGGAATCCGGGCCTCACAAATATCAACTCTTTGTCGTAAATATTATCAACATAACACAATCCATTGTCATGTGATCCTACCCAGAGTCTTTGATTTGTATCCCTGTACAGGGAGGAAATATAATTGGAGCAAACACTGTTTCCCGATTCCGGATCGTGTCTGAAATGTGAAATCAATCCGGATGAGGGATCAATCCTGTCCAGGCCATCGTTATAAAGTCCGACCCAGATATAACCAGCCGGATCTTTAAATACAGATCGCACTGTCCTGCCGCCAAGGCCCGGATTCTCTCCGGCCCTGAACCGGTACGATCTGAAGTTCCTGGTATTGATATTTATACTGGTGAACCCTTCATTGAGGTAGGTTAACCATTAATACCCGATCTGTTTCCGTAAATCCCTGTGATTGGTTCCTTGAGGATGCTGTTCTTGTTCTCTGTTTCGTGTTCAAGCATTTGGATATTACCTGTTGTCCTGTCTATTCTCGAGAGAACATTGCCCGATGCCACCCAAAGATCATTGTTATAATCCTCATAGATCGATGTAATATTCGCATTGAATCGTTTCCTGGTAGATCCCGGATGTTTCGAAAAGTTGAGTTCAGGTTGGGTGAAACTTATCTTGTGCTCATCGAACTTCAGCAACCCGCCTGATGTCCCCACCCAGCATATGCCTTTCGAGTCAACATAGATCGTATTCAGTTTTCCGGCATCAACCGGACTCTGAATATCCTGTACATTGGTGATGGTAAGTGTCCGGGTAACGAGGTCATATCTTTTAAATGTACCTTCAGTAATGATCCACAGCGCAGTACTGTCATGGTTCAATACAAAATTCCCGGTAAATTCATCCGGGTAGACAAAGAAGTTTTCCTTGGTACTGTCTATCCTTACCAGTTGGTTGTGACAAGTGGTCCAAATGGAACCCGACTTGTCCTGTACAACGGACGCCTGTCTGGTGATCTCATTTCTTTTCGCCTCTGCAAAGGGAAGGTTTGATAACAGGTTTTTAAACTGGTCTGTCTGTTGATGATAAATATCGATCCCGTCGTCAAGAACGATGATGATATCACCATCGCGGTCCTCAAAAATATCCACTACAAAGTTGCTGCTGAGTGTTCCCTCTATCGCGGGATTCGAGGTATAGGTTTTAAATTCATACCCATCGTACTTCTGTAATCCGTTATAGGTAATAATCCAGATGTATCCGGATCTGTCGGTAAAAATTTTAAATACGTTATCACTGATCAGACCATTGGAAATGTTGTAGTGATCATAAATATAATCCTTGTCCTGCGAAAAAAGATTGTTTCCGCAAAGCAGGAAAACAATGAAAACCATATAGGATACGAACCTCCCTGCCATGGCTGGATTTTAATACGGAACAGTTCAGAAATATACAGTATTATTTATGGATATTCAAATAGGAGGTAAAGAGGAATTACATCTGATATTGAACATGAAGTCAATTTTGCTAAACTTAAACTAATTCTAAATACGATGTAGATCGCAAAAATAATTGACTTGTATTAATATATGCCTTAATTTAAAGGCATTGTTATCCGTATAGCAATAAAGAACAATTTATGTAACTGACACTAAATCAACTTTTAAAACCAAAACCATGAAAAAATTGCTTACCCCAATTCTATTTTGCTCTCTTCTTTTCATGCTGTATTCATGTGGCAATGAGACCGTGATTGATGATACTTGCATGCAATGTCATTCTACCCAGGTAAAAATGGATATTGACTTACAATTTAACCAGTCTGCCCATAGGGCTGGAGCTATTGCTGTTGATTATGCCGGCTCACGCGCAAGCTGTGCACAATGTCACTCTCACGAAGGATTTGTTGAATATGCCATGAATGGTGAAGTTGCTCAGAATATTACCCTGGCTTCAGCATGGCAGTGCAAAACCTGTCATAATGTTCACAAAACTTTCACTGATGAGGATTATGCATTAAGACTTGCAAATCCGGTTGCTTTCCTTTACGATGAAGCAGTAACGTTTGATTATTCAAACAGTAACCTCTGTGCCAATTGTCACCAATCCCGCCGGGAAGGGCCTGCTGACATGACTGGTGAAATGGTTGACACCGATGATGATGACGTAGATGACTATACAATGCAGGCCGGTGAATTTTTTATCAGCAGTACGCATTATGGACCCCACCATGGTGCCCAGGCCAACCTGATGCATGGTGTCGGGTTTTCTGAAATTGCCGGTTCAGCCTCCTATCCTGCAGCAGGAACCCACCCTCATGCTGCGCTTGGGTGTACAGGCTGTCACATGGAAGACTATGCAGACGGAATGGGAGGACATACTTTTAATCCCAGTATCGCTTCCTGTACTGAATGCCACAGTGGTGCTGAAGATTTTGATGTCAATGGAGGACAGGAAGAGATAGCTGATCTGCTGGAAGAACTCAGGAATCTCCTGGTTGCTGCCGATGTAATTGAATGGGTTGATGAGGATGAAGCATACGAACCCGTTATAGGTGTGCATGGATTGGATGAATCCAAAGCATTCTTTAATTGGATCGGGATCGAAGAAGACCGTAGTCACGGTGTTCATAATCCCACCTACATCAAAGCTCTGTTGGAAAACAGCATTGCAGCTGTTCAGTAGCATCACTAATCTTAAGGATTATAGGGGTCGTTTTGAAAGAGACGACCCTTTTTTTTCCTGCGGACCTGATTGGACCGGCGAAGGAATACATCGGGAATAGCAATTTTACTGCGTGGAGCATATTGGAGTCGAACCGATGACCTCTTGACTGCCAGGGAGATTACTAGTGTTACTTACCCTTTGAAAATCAAATATATAACAAAAACGCAGGATCACAAAAAGAAGCAAAATCAAGCATAAGGACACTGGAAAAGGACACTCATTTTGCTATTCAGTTTAGGTCGAAGCAATTTCTTCATTTGCCTTTTGCATTCATTCATGTGCGGCAATTGACATAGCTATATGGAATAGTTTCCGCGGATTCATGGATAAGCTGAATGGCGGTGTCGGACTCAGAAAGGGGCGCACAAACCTTTCTATGATCCACCCGGGTGATGCGCTCGATTTCTGGCGCGTACTTTTGGCTGACAAAAAAAATGGATGGTTCCTGTTATTTGCTGAGATGAAAGTCCCCGGCGAGGCATGGCTGGAATTTCGTATAAAGGAGGGTCCCTCACCGGTACTTCAGCAAACAGCCACTTTCATGCCAAAAGGATTGTGGGGGAGGATCAACTGGTACATGCTGATGCCCTTTCACTTTTTTATTTTTAAAGGGATGGCCAATAAGATCGTGCAGTATCGCGGCTGAAAAAGGATTCATTGACCCTCGAAGGGTAGTATATTATAAAGAACCTCGTAGTAATCAGCGCCGGGATTGTTTTGGGTGCAACGGTCAGGGGTGGAAAGCTGGTAGCCTGATGATTCATAGATTTTAATACAGAAACCCGAACAACCAGAGGGGGATTTTATTAAGATGGCCATGTTCAATATTATCTAAAGCCAGAAAAGCATCTGTTAGTCCTTCAATTTGAGATCTATCCTTATTCTTTCCCCCAATTTCAAATGTATATCTATCATTTACAATAAAATCAGCCTTCTTTGATGAAGTCAAATGCTCTGAATAACTCAACTGGTTATAAAAAAATGTTTCTCTCAATGTTCCAACATTGCTATTCTCAGCTGCAAATGTAAACATGAGATTTGGGTGATGCAGATAAATTTTATCAGGTTTTTGCAGACTGCTAATTCCTTTTGAATCAGAATGTAAAAGATGAATAATCTTAGCTCTTTCTAAATAGTACAAGAAATTTTTTGCCGTATTTCGTGTCGTCCCCATCCTCTCACTTAACTTTACAATATTAGGTTTAAAAGGTGTAGAACTGGAAATAATATAGAGGAGCTTTTTTATTTTTTCAATACTATGCAATGAAATATCAAATGACTGAGGAATATCAATTTCCATGACAACATTGATGATTTCTTCGATCTTTTTATGATAGCTTGCCTCGTTCTCAAGAAAGAAAGGGTAATAGCCTGTTCTGATATAATCGTGATAATGTTTTATTGGTTTAGTATGCCTCCCCACATCCATACTTATTTCAAGATGATTTGATAACAAGGTATTGAGTGTGACTGCTTCAAATGAACTATCCGATTTGACGTTAACATACTCGCGAAAGGAAAAACCGGGCATTTCATAAAAGACTGCCCTTCTGCTTAAATCGGCTTTCTTATGATCAATCTGGAGAATGGAAGAACCGGTAAAGATCAGCTTTAAATCTTTGTGGGTATCATAAATATTCTTTAGTTCAATTGACCAGTTAGGATATCGATGCACTTCATCCAGGACCAAATAAGTACCTCCTCTTTTTACAAACTCATCTGCCAGATGAACAAGTAAGTTGCCAGAGAAATAAATATTATCCAGACTTACATATAATGTTTTCGATACAGGTAGATTTTGTTTAATATATTGCAATAATAGCGTTGTCTTTCCAACCCCTCTGGCGCCCTTAATACCTATCATCCTGTCTTTCCAATCAATCTTCCCGGTAAAATCCCTCACAAAAGAAGTGTCTACCAAATTGATGCTATTAATTGAATCACTAATTAGTTTTTCCATGCAAAATGATTGTAATCATGACAAATATACAAAATATGACTTTTATAAAGTTCATAATTATTATTTATTTGATCTTTTGAAAGATCATATCTAAAACTAGAGGACAAATAAGCAATAGGATTGAATATTTGCCCATTCTTATAATAGAGAAAACGGTGCTATTGACCACCTTTTGCCGGAATATGGTTTCTAATGTAATGATCTGAACAAAAAGATCTTTAATTGGTGAGGTAGGTCTGTTTTTTGAAGCAGGAGAAAAGAGACCGTACGAAAAAATGTTACTCGTTTCCTTTAACCCAACTTGATACAAAGTTCTCAAAAAACAGGAAAAATCCACTTTTTTCAGGGTAATTTAAACGCTTTTACTGGGATACAGCGGGTTTGAGTCAATTGTAGTGATGTATGGAGCTTGTTTATTTTAATTTTCCTGCTTATATTGCAGCCATGTTTATCAGGCAAGTAAAAAAGAAAAACGCTAAGAGCGGAAAAACATTTTTCCAATACCAGTTGGCACAAGCCTCCAGGATTGAGGGGAAGGTTAAGCAGCAGAGTATTCTCTATTTGGGCAGTGAGCCTTTACTGTCTGATACAGAGAATCGTAAGATGCTATTGGATATCCTTCAGGCAAAGATATTTGGTCAGTCCACACTTTTCACCGAAAATTATCCAGGCTTCATCCATGAGCTGGCAGAGAAGTATTTTGAGAAGTTCCGGATCAAGTACAAGGGTATTGATATTCAGGAATCTGTATCCATCCCTCCGGTTAAGGATAAAGCGCAACTGGAAACCATTGATTTAAATTCATTGGTGGTTGAAGATTCCAGGACCTTTGGAGGTGAGTACCTGTGTTCTCAAATTTTAGAGAAATTAGAATTTGCGCACTGCCTTGATACATTGGGTTTTAGAAAAAAGGAGGTTCAGATGGCGCATATCAGCATCATCAGCAGGGCTCTTTTTGCTGCTTCGGAATATAAAACCACTCAGTATTTACGGGACAATAGTGAATTGAAAACAATGTTCGGGTTTGGTGAAAACGAAGACATCTCCCATTACAGCATGTATAAAATTGCCGATCAGCTATATGATAGCAAGGATCTAATTGACAAGTTTTTATACAAGAAATTGACAGGTCTGTTCAATATTAAAGATTCTTTAGTGATCTACGATTTGTCAAACACCTATTTCGAGGGCAGGAAAGCGAACAGCAAACTGGCCCGGTATGGCAGAAGCAAAGAGAAGCGTAATGACTGCAAGCAGGTTGTATTTACCGGTGTAGTCAATGCCGAAGGGTTTATTCGCTATTCCAGGATTTACGAAGGTAACGCCCCTGATGTATCCACGCTTGAAGATATGATCAATGATCTCAAGAGACACAGTGATACGCTATCAGACAAGGTGGTAGTGATGGATGCAGGCTTTGCCTCAGAGGAGAACCTTGAATATCTAATCGGGCAAAAACTCAAATATGTGTGTGTATCGAGAAAACAAATCAAAGATTACCAGACAGATCAAAATGCACCCGTGTGTACTGTAAAAGATAAAAGAAATAATACTATTGAATTACAAGTCTTTACTCCGGATGGGTTCCCTGATACCTGGATGTGCGTTAAAAGCGAACAAAAGAGAATCAAAGAACAGTCCATGGCTGATAAAATTTTCACCCGGTTTGAAGATGAGCTCAGCAGTCTTTCACGGGGACTGGACAAAAAAGGCACCACTAAGAAGGTTGAAAAAGTGTGGGAGCGTATTGGACGGCTTAAAGAAAAATATCGGCTTGTCAGTGGAAGATACATTATAGATGTAGATGGCAGCAATGGAACAGCAACCCGGGTTACCTGGCAAAGAAAAGAACCGGAAAAAACAAGTGCGGCTAAACATGGGATGTATTTTATCAGGACTAATATTGAAAAGTCAAATGAAATCCAGCTATGGAATGTTTACAATACAGTCAGAGAGGTGGAATCAACTTTCAGGTGCCTGAAATCGGATCTTCAATTACGACCCGTACACCACCAGAAAGATCAGCGAATAGAATCGCATTTATACCTGGCGATCCTGGCATATCAGTTGGTCAACACAATCAGGTATATGCTGAAGGAAAAGGGGATCACTTCAGACTGGCGCAATATTGTTCGTGTCATGAATACTCAAACAATACAGTCTGTCGTGTTTAACAATGAAACGAAAAAGTTTTGTGT
>JARGFP010000058.1 GCA_029210585.1 Bacteroidales bacterium | reverse complement strand
CTGCATACGCAATTCTTTGATGCCGTCATTCCCATCTACGATCAGGAAGAATCTTTGTTTTATCGCGACCAGCGTTATATAGATGACCGTTCCGCCAATGGAAAAAAAGTCTTCTGGTCACGGGGCAATGGATGGGTGGTTGGTGCGCTTCCACGCATCCTGGACAACCTGGAACCAGGCGATCCATTCAGGGAAAAATATGAACAGCTGTTGAGGGAAATGTGCAGCCGCCTCGCTGAACTCCAGGGAGAGGATGGAATGTGGCGTGCCAGTTTGCTCGACCCAGTTGAATTTCCAATGAAGGAATCAAGCGGTACAGCGTTTTTCTGCTATGGAATGGCCTGGGGGATCAACAACGGTGTGCTGGAAAAGGATCTGTTTTTGCCTGCAGTGCTAAAGGCATGGGCAGGTTTGTGCGATGTGGTCAACGACTATGGAAGGGTGTGTTTCGTGCAGCCGGGAGGCGCTTCTCCCGTGGTGTTTCCTGAAAGATATACCCATGCCTACGCTGTAGGAGCGTTCCTGCTTGCCGGCGAGCAGATGATTGAATTAATTGACAATATCTGAATAAAATGATTCAACTGAAGCTGATAACATTCTGAGAATAGAAATAGTAGATTATATCCAACTTAGATTACTAATATATAGATGTCATGCATTTAGCAGCGTTTAATAAAGTCTTCCTGGTTCCGATCGTCGCCTTATTGGTCTTTGCCATACCCACCGGTAACGCACAGAGTGTAAGCGGAAAGACGGTTAACCAGAAGGAAGACAAAGGTGACTTACCAAAACCCTGGGTTCATCCCCCGCCGGACCAGCATGCGGCCTTTCCCGTATCGCCTTTTGTCCCTGGTAAATGTGCGCCATTGGTTTTCATGGGTGCGGAGGGCCGGCTCGTGTATAAGCCATATAGTGACAAAGGTGACCGGGTGCTGGACTGGTCGCAATGTGGCTATGAAAAAAGTGAAGTTCCGATACCAGATGTTCCGGTGGCCGAAATCCTGCAGCCGCTCTCCCAGGAGGATGGTCCTTCAGGAAAAATGCGCTATCCGCAGGGTTCAGATCAGCGTGAACTGATCCAGGCAGCCCTGGACAGGACAGCAGCACTGGAGCCCATGGAAAGCGGTTTCAGGGGGGCTGTATTGTTAAAGAAGGGCACCTATTATATCAATGGCTCCCTGGAGGTAGCATCAGGTGTCGTGCTTCGCGGAGAGGGGGATGGAGCGGATGGCACGGTGCTGATATATACTACCAACGGGGGAGGAAATGCCGTTGTCGTTGAAGGGGAAGGTCCGGTTACTAAGGAGGAGACAACCAATAAAGTCCGGATCGCCCAGGACTACCTGCCCTCCGGGAGCATTGCCCTGGAAGTGGAAGATGCGGGTCTGTTCCAGCCAGGTGATGTTGTGTGTATCAAAAAAACGGTGAACGAAAAATGGATCGAGGACCTGGGAGTGGGGGAACGGCTCAGGCATATACGCGCAGGTGAGGAAGGGTCCAGGAAGAGCCCCTGGAAGCCCGGGTCGTATCAGTTTGAGCACATCCGCCGGATCATGTCCGTCAACGGCAATACGGTCACGCTTGACATGGTGCTGCCGCAGTCCCTTGATAAGCAACATGGGGGCGGTGAAGTGTACAGGGTTAACGTTGATCAGCTTGGGGCACAATCCGGGGTGGAGTTTTTACGTGTCGTTTCAAACTATGATACGACAGTCACAAGCGTAAAGAAAAAGACAAACTACAGCAATTTTGGCACAGGGATTAGTTTAAGAAATACCAGCAACAGCTGGGTGCGCAACTGTACCATGCTGCATTTTTATAAATCTGCGGTTTCCATTGAAGATCACACGCAAAATATCACGGTGCGGGATTGTAAATCACTACAGCCTGTTGGTCCTTTTGGTGGAGGCTATCGTTACCCGTTCGCTGTCAACGGGGGAACCGGTCACCTGTTTTTCCATTGTTACTCTGAGGATGCACGGCATGATTTTGTGGGAGGTTCACGCACCATGGGGCCCTTTGCTTTTGTGCAATGCACCGCAGTGCGTGGAGGAGCATCTGAGCCACATCACCGGTGGGGTACCGGATACCTTTTTGACTGCATCACCACAGACGGGAGTATTGGGGCATTTAATCGTGGCGACTCCGGTAGCGGGCATGGATGGGCAGCCGCCAATACGATGATCTGGAATGCAGATGCACATAGCGTTACGGTCTTTGACCCGGAAACGACGGGCGAAAACAACTTCGCGATCGGATTCACAGGTGAATACAGCAAAGAAACCTTTGATCCAATGGAACTCTGGTATGCCAATACGCGTGCCGGTTATTGGGGAACCCCCCGGGAAGGTAAATATTATGGCTTTGCACTGATGGGCAACGGACATATTGAATGTCCGGACAAACCGGCAGCGCCGGCCAGCCTTTTTGTTCAGCAGCTCATCGACCGGATTGGCAGCGAACAGGCGATGAAGGTGCTGCAATAACCAAGTGGTTACCGGTAATTAGCTACATATTAAGCATGACTGAATTGCTTCATGTTTTTTCGATACATCAGCGGTGTAACGTTCATGCTTTTTTTGAATGCTTTATTAAAATTAGAAATGTTATTAAATCCACATGCAAAACAAATCTGCAGCACATTCAGGTCTGTTTCGGTAAGGTGCTGACAGGCTTTTCCGATACGTACTTCATTGATCACCGTGAACAGGCTTTTACGTGTTCCCATCTTGAAGAAACGGCAGAATGCATTTTTATTCATATTGACCAATCCGGCAATCTTTTCCAGTGTTAGGTCTTCCTGATAATGATCCATGATGTAGTCCAGAACAAAGTTGATCCGCTCCGCATTTTTTAAACTGACATTTCTGTAACTCAGACTTGCGAGTAGTAGGTATTCATTGGATTTTGATATCAGATTCAGGATTTGAAGCAGTTGAATAAAACGATCAGATTCGTCAAGTTCCGGAAGTTTGAGCATTATTTTTTCAACCTTGTTTCTCAAGGCGCCAACCAGCTTTATTCCCTGGGGTGCTTTTTCTTCCAGCACGGTTTTTATGCCTTTCATTTCCCGGCGTTCCAGAAAATCCTTACCGGCAAAGTCCGAAAGAAACTTGACACAGATGGCCTGTGCCTTCATGTTGGCTTTATCATCAAAAAAAACCGGGTCGTTTTTCCATACATGCGGTAAATTTTTGCCCACCAATACCAAATCACCCTCATTGAAATTTTCAATATTATCGCCAATTCTCCTGCGTCCAAAACTTTTTACGATGAGCGTCAACTCAAATTCAGGGTGATAATGAAAGGGATTGTAAAAATAGTCGTATTCCGTTTTGTCAAATTCAATGGAGGCACTCAGTGAATCTCTGACACGTACTAAAATTGGTTTCATCATTATTTTTCCCCTGTAACAGATTATGCTAATATATTACCATGATCAGCTAAATTTATAAAAAATACGGAAGTAATATTTACAATATTTGCAAATGTTAACTGATCGAAATAATTATCACATCTAATTTCAGGTAGATATGAAACGCGTTATATTGTTCATGTTGTTTATTGGAATTGCCATAGTCCATGGCCACAGTGAACCTGTTGCAATTTTGGTTACCAATCATCAGAGCCCCGTTGAAGCAACTGCTGCAGGGGAATTGCAGAAATATCTGTCACTCCTGTATCCTGATGATGATTTTACTATTGTCGGGGAAATGCCTTCCGACAACAGGAGAATAATTCTTATCGGCACTGTTCAGAAGCTGGAAGCATACAAGGAACTGTTGCCTGCAGAACTTCCCGTAGTGCCTGAAAGTTTTTATATAACCGTATCACACTCCGGTAACAGGGAGGTCGGGGTCATTACCGGGTACGACGATGCGGGAACACTGTACGCAGTGTATGCCCTTCTTGAACACCTGGGCTGTGGTTTTTACCTGTCCTATGAAACACTTCCGGAAGCAAAAAGCAAGTTCACATTTGATGAATGGAACCTTGCAGATGCTCCTGCATATCCTGTGAGACTGGTATTTAACTGGCATAATTTTCTTTCTGGCATCAGTACCTGGAACCTGGAGGATTGGAACCAATGGATTGAGCAATCGGCAAAAATGCGATACAATACGATTATGATTCATTCCTATGGAAACAATCCCATGATGGAGTTCGAACTCAACGGGCAGAAAAAAGAAGTGGGCTACCTTGCCAATACAGTGAAAGGACGGGATTGGGGCACAAATCATACCAATGATGTAAGAAGATTATTTGGAGCACGCTCTTTCTTTGACGACAGCATTTTTGGAGCGGAAGCTTCAAAAGTACCAGATGACAACAGGGTGGAGGCTGCTGTTGAACTGGCCCAGGATGCATTTAAGCGGGCAGAGGAATACGCCATGGATGTGGCCTTCACCTTTGATGTGGGTGACAGGTACTCAACACCGGATAACATTATTGAGACGCTGCCTGAGCACGCAAGATTAAAAACCATGGCCACCTGGTACCCTCATCCTGAAACAAAAGAGGGATATGCCTATTATAAAGCCCAGGCGAGGCAAATCCTGGAGATGTATCCACAGATCGATTATTTTATTCCCTGGGTAAGGTACAGGGTGCCTAACGATCCCTCGGATTTCCTGAGGGTAGAACAATTTCCGGATGCGTGGGAAAAGGATTTTAAATCCGGAATTTCTGAAGAAAACATGGCGGACAATACCTTCACGCGCAGCATGTATTTTCTCGGTAAGATTTGCAAAGCTTACCAAAAGGCTGTCGATGAGCTGGGTTTCGATGAGGTAAAGATGGGAATAGGAACCTGGAACTGGGCTGCATTTCCTGCCATTGATAAATTCCTGCCGGAAGAATTCGAGTTTTTCCCGCTCGACTGGTACATGAATTTTCATGCAGACAGTACCGTACAGACCCTTATCTCAATTGACGCCGGCCGAAAGGTACATCCGATCGTCTGGGCCCACCACGACGACCACCGGTATATAGGCAAACCCTATACTCCCTATGATGATTTTGCGGATATGCTGGAGGAAAGAAATGCAACAGGATTTGGTATTATTCACTGGACCACCCGGCCGCTGGATCTCTATTTCAAAAGCCTCTCCCAACAGGTGTGGAAGGAGACCATGAATGAACCCCTAGAAGAAACTGTAGCGGATTTTGCGAAAAAAACGTTTGAGAGCGATGCCCCGGTATTCAGGAACTACATATATGAATGGATTACGAAAGCTGCCATGTTTGGCCGTGAAACCTCCGAGTATTTTTATGACATGAAAGATACCGAGGACCGGCTAAAAAGATTTCAGCTTGGAAAATACGGGAATCCGCTGGATGATCCTGAAAATGCTGTATATGAGGCCCGAAAGCGGTTGAAAATATTGGATGAAGTCGATACGCTTTCATTATCGGACCAGGGCAGGGACTGGTACAGGTACTTCTACGGATTTGAAAAATTTGTGATCAGCTTTAACCAGGATCAGAAATACCTGGTCGATGCCTTTGACCTGGTAGAAAAAGAGGAGTTTTCTGAAGCAAGAAATATGCTGAGCCAGGCAAATCCGGAAGAGACCATCCGGTTGTACTCCGATTTCTCATCACAGGGATACATCACGCAGGGTGAGAAGGGACTGATCGTCTCGTTGAACCTCAGGTGGCTGCCCGATTTCTACGTATTTATGCAAAAGCTGAGGATGATGCCGGTAAAGTACAACTTTGCACCCGTCTTTCATGAACCCCTGGCTCGAAGCGCAGGGCCCTATACATTTTTTTACACGAAAGATAAGGAAGTATGGAGAAGCATGGGAACGGAAGAAACCGGATGTGATGTAAAAGTTGCACAGAAGGTTTCGATTTCAGATGAAACCGCAGCAACATACATCGAATCTGATCAGGCCTTTGATTTAGAACTGGGCATCTGGAGGCCACTCCGCCGACTGGAGCCCTGGCAGGATGATGCCTTGTTGCCCGGTAATTATGAAGTGGAACTGATGTTTTATGATCCGGGTCTCAACAGGAAGTCGAACAGGATATTTGAATTGCAGGTTGTGGACAGCAACGGTCAGCAACTTGCAGGGGAAAAGGTGAACCTATACAAAGCGCGCGGACAGGGAGACAATCCTGTCCGGATGCAGATACCGTTTTCAGTGGATCCTGGTCAGAAATTGCATCTCAGGTTCATCCCTAAAAAAGGAAGCATTATAGTAAACAGTATGGTCATTCATCCTGTGGAGTAGTTTTAATTGATTATCATTGTTTTCCGGCAGAATATAATACCTGGCCGGAAATAAAATGCTGAACACCAATGTCACAACTATGGAATAATCAGGCAGAACTCTTTGGGTTGGTCCGAAAGGAGTTGTTCACTGCCCTTGTGGGCGATGTGCTTGACAAAATGGGATATCTCCACCAGTTTTTACCACAAAACCTCAAACCGCTTGATGCGGGGATGGTCATGATTGGCAGGGCAATGCCGGTACTGGAGGCCGATGTATTTACCAGCGAGGCTACGTTTTCAAATAATTCCCTGCTGAATCAGCCTTTCGGACTCATGTTCGAAGCGCTGGATCAGTTATCCAGGGATGAGGTGTACGTGTGTACGGGTGGTTCGTACAATTATGCCATGTGGGGAGGACTGATGAGCACACGGGCATTAAAAGTGGGTGCAGCGGGTGCCGTGGTGAATGGCTTTTCACGTGATACCAACGAAATCCTGAAACTTAATTACCCGGTGTTCTCCGCAGGCACTTACGCGCAGGACCAGGGGCCCCGCGGCAAAGTGATCGATTACAGGGTCGCAATTGAAATGGGGGGTGTGAAAATTAATCCCGGTGACATTGTCTATGGCGACAGGGATGGCATTATCATCGTTCCTCAGGAAGTGGAAAAAGATGTATTCAGGGCCGCAATCGAGAAAGCAAGAGGAGAGAGAAAGGTCAGGAAAGCCCTGGAAGAGGGGATGACCACGGTGGAGGCGTTCAGAAGTTTTGGAATCATGTAGCGGTTCCTGAAAATTCCTAATATGCAAAATCCATATCAACTAACAGACAAAATTGCGCTCATTACAGGGGGTGCAGAGGGCATCGGCCTGGGAACGGCCAAGGTATTTATCAGTTTGGGGGCAAAGGTGGTGATCACCGGAAGGACCCTTAAGACACTGCAGGTAGCGCAAAAAAGACTGGGCAGCAACTGCCTCATCTATCAAAATGATATTACCGATAAGTCCTCCAACGGAGACCTTCTGGCGTATATTGAAAAAGAAGCCGGCGCACTGGACATCCTGGTTCACAATGCAGGGAAACATTTAAAAAAGCCATCATTGGAAGTAACCGACCAGGAATTTCAGTCTGTTGTGGATACAAACCTGAACAGTGTTTTTGCACTTACAAGGTCCGCACTGAAGGGGATGATCCAAAGGCAGAGAGGGTCTGTTATTTTTATCAGCTCCATGGTGGCTTTATACGGACTGGAAAAGGTGATCGCCTATACCAGTTCGAAAACCGCTTTACTTGGCATGACAAGGGCGCTCGCTTCGGAATACTCACATACCGGTGTGCGGTTCAATGCCATAGCTCCTGGCTTCATAGAATCAAAAATGTTGGCAGGAGCTATGGATAATGATCCGGAACGAAAATCAAAAGTGTTGATGCGTACCCCGGCGGGCAGGTTCGGAAAACCGGAGGAAATCGGAATGGCAGCGGCGTTTCTTGCTTCTGATGCTTCAAAATTTATAACAGGTGTCTGTCTGCCCGTTGATGGTGGAAATGCCATAGGATTTTAATATGTCGAGGTTTAAACGATTAATAATAAGTGTGTTGCCTGGTATTTTCCTCATAGGTTACAATATCGGGACAGGCAGCATTACGGCGATGTCGAAAGCCGGGGCTTCATTCGGTACATCTTTGTTGTGGACCATCCTGTTAAGCTGCATCATTACGTTTTACCTGCTGGACCGCTTCAGTTTTTACACCATCGTCACAGGGGAGACCTTTATTAACGGAATAAAAAAACACATCCATCCGTCGGTATCCTGGTTCCTGACCGCAGCGCTGGTCATCATTATTTTAGCAGCAATCCTGGGATTGATGGGGATTTTATCAGATACGGTTTATGAAGGAATGGCCATGTTTAGCAGTGCTGAAATTCCGCGGATAATGATTACAATAGTTCTCGGGATGCCGGTGATCGGGATTTTAATTTCAGGAACAAATAAAACGTTTGAAAATATAATGGCCATCATTGTCGGTATCATGGGCCTGGCATTTATCATTGCTGTCATATATCTTCACCCTTCGTTTTCCTCGCTGGCAAAAGGTTTTATCCCCTCCATTCCCCGGGAAGCCGGTGGAAGCGATAACAGCGGGTTTGCTGTAATTGCAGGAATGACAGGCACAACCGTATCTTCCGTTGTATTTATTATCCGCTCGCTTCTGGTAAAGGAAGCGGGATGGACCCTCAGGGACATGAAATCGCAGCGTATAGATGCCGCAAACAGCGCTTTTTTTATGTTCCTGATCAGTGCCGCAGTAATGATCGTAGCTGCTGAAACTTTGTTCTCCGAAGGGATCAGGGTAAATAATGTTCCCGAATTACTTCCCATACTGGAACCCATCGCAGGGCGTTTTGCAGTGGTCCTGATGATCATTGGTATCGCTGCTGCCGGACTTTCTTCCCTGTTGCCAAATATCCTTGCAATGCCATGGATCGTAAAAGACTACAGGGGGAATGAAAATCCTTTGAAAAAACCAAAAAACTGGATCATTTTTGCCTTCGTACTCTATTGCACCCTGGGAACGGCATTCGGGATTAAGCCGATTTTTCTCATGTTACTGTCACAGGCATGTCTGGCCGTGTTGCTTCCGGTAACAACGATTTCCATGGCCGTGTTGCTGCATTCCAGAAACGTGATGGGGGACCACAGGCTAAAATGGGTTGAGACCATCATCTGGCTGGTGATTATTGCTTACAGCATATTGATGAGCGGTCTGGGTATGAAAGGATTAATACTGGATCTGCAGAACATTTTTATATAGCAACCATGAAACTGGGATTTGGCTTATACAGACACATGCTCGACGAGGCGCATTACAAATTTGCCAGGCAATGCGGGGCAACCCATCTGGTTGTCCACCTGGTTGATTATTTTGGTCATGATAAAGATAAAGCAGACCAGCCCATTGGCGGTCAGGATGGCTGGGGCAGTGCCGGCGACGGTCAGCTTTGGGAGCTGGATGAACTGGTTAGGATTAACAAGGAGATCAGCAGGCATGGACTGAAATGGGAAGCCATCGAAAACTTCGATCCTGCAATGTGGTACGATGTGTTGCTGGATGGTCCAAAAAAGCAAGAGCAAACGGAATTGCTTAAACAGCAGGTTCGCATTGTTGGTGAGGCCGGGATTCCCATCCTGGGATATAATTTTTCGCTGGCTGGCGTAGCTGGTCGAATCACCGGAAATTTTGCCCGTGGAGAGGCAACATCGGTGGGTATGGATGGTGAAGATAATACACCCATACCTAATGGAATGGTGTGGAATATGTTGTATAACAAAGAAGTACAAGGAGGGACGATTCCTGAAATTGATCACAGGGAATTGTGGGAACGTTTGCGGTATTTTCTCAGGGAACTTGTCCCTGTGGCTGAGCAGGCTGGTGTTACGCTGGCTGCACATCCTGATGATCCCCCCCTGTCCTTTGTAAGGAAAACACCGCGGCTGGTGTATCAACCGTCTATGTACCAGGATTTAATCGACAGCTTTCCGAGCGACAGTAACAAACTGGAATTTTGCCTGGGAACCATTTCGGAAATGACCGAAGGTGATGTGTATGAAGCAACGGATACCTACAGCAGGCAGA
>JARGFP010000057.1 GCA_029210585.1 Bacteroidales bacterium | reverse complement strand
AGCGGGGTGCGACGAGGCAAGGCTGGGCGAGGCAGGGCAGGGAAAAGTTTCAATCCACGCACCCCAGCGGGGTGCGACATTTCGATTGGCTAAATAATTCGATTGATTATTTTGTTTCAATCCACGCACCCCAGCGGGGTGCGACGGGTTGATCAGGTCTCTAAGTACCATCAGCATTAGTTTCAATCCACGCACCCCAGCGGGGTGCGACATGGTGTTACGCATGGTCCCGTCATAGTTGTTTGGTTTCAATCCACGCACCCCAGCGGGGTGCGACCCTATATGTCTAATATTTTGATCTTGAGCTTCTTCTGGATTTAATGTCGCGAAAATACATAATTTTCCAGTATGTCAAAGAACGATTATATTGATTTCTTTTATAATACGCTTATTTTCAATTCTTGCGAAAGGTTTATCATTTTGATCATTGCTTGAGGTTCGCGCAGATCGTTTCAGATGGTTAAAGGGCCTTCTGGATCGTAGCTTGTTTTCACTCCAATATGTTCGACTTTGTTTTTCCAGTTTTTCCCAAGGTGGTAATAGCGGACACTATCCTTTCCATGATCAATGATGGTTTCCAAACGATGCTTTAATTCGACAAATTGTGCAGGATCAACTATGCATTCAAATACCGAATTCTGAACACGTTGTCCAAAATTAATACATTGCTTGGCTACTTTTCTTAATCTTCTTTTTCCAGATGCCGAAACTGTTTCCACATCGTATGTAATCAATACCATCATTGTTTTACCTGTTAATGAATACGGGATAACTGTCCAAATCATCACGAAGGTATCTTGCCATTAATAAAGCCTGACAATAGGGCAAAAGTCCGATCGGTACCCTTTCTTCCAGGAAAGGATGGATTATTTCTTCTTGTTTTCTTTTCTGCCAGGCAGTAATAACTTCTTTTCGTGTGGCATCATTCATGAGAATTCCTCCGGCTGGCTGACGAATAAATCCGCTTTTTGTAATTTGTTTTCGGTTGATGAGCGACAGTACTAATCGATCAGCTAAAAAAGGTCTAAATTCTTCCATCATATCCAAAGCTAGGCTTTGCCGACCAGGCCGGTCGACATGAAGAAAGCCCACACAAGGATCAAGACCAACGCTTTCGAGCGCTGCCCGGACTTCGTGCATCAACAGGGTATAGATGAATGACAATAAGGCATTTACATTATCCAATGGTGGACGGCGGTTACGTCCTTCCATTTTGAAATCTTCCTTCTGGTGTAGAATCAGCTGACCAAAAACTGAAAAATAGGTCAATGCAGATTCTCCTTCATACCCCCGCAACTCATTTTGATTCCTGGCATTTAAAACCTGCTTAAGTTTGAACTTTAATTTGAAAATAGCATCTTCCAATGCCACCAGATTAATATTTTGAGAATGATCGCGAATAGCCCGCTGTAATACGGTTTTTGAATTCGCAATCTTACCTGCAACAAATAATTTTGAAATTTGAAGACAACTATCGGAATCGTCGGCTATTCTATACTGTTTTCTTCGAAGCAATACATTACCCGATACAGGACCTGTTACCCTTCCTAAAAATCGCCCTCCTGGAGAAACGAAACTTAAGGCTACTTTCCGTTCGGCGCATAATGACATTAAAGAAGGGCTTGCTCCCATAAAACCCATACTGACAATGCCCTCTATATTGTGCACAGGAATCCTAAAGCGTTCTTTATTTTCAACTTTTATTACAACATTTTCACCATCACGACTTACGTAAGCATCTGTTGTGGTTATAAAAAGGGTATTCAAAAGCTTTCTCATTGCAATTCACGTTTTAAGTAACTGATTACAGTCCTGTTTCGGTTGATACTTTTGGGTAAGCAGACATCGAACAAAGAACACGATTTACAATGCGGTTTATAAACAGGTGGTGGTGTAATTGCAAGTTTAAACAAGCGGTGCATTTCTTCGGTATAATCAACTACCTGTTGTCTGAGCTCTTTCGTAAACGAAATAATGGCCCGTCGCCTGGTTTCGCCGTAAAACATAGCACCTTCCTCTATAGTTGTTTCAAACATCTCTTCCATACAAATTGCCTGGGCACATAACTGCACTTCATCACGTTCATCGGGCTTTGGTTTGCCCCGCTTATATTCAACAGGAAAAGGTGTCCACCATCCTGTTTTCCCGGGCAGTTCAATCCCAGAATCACCCGTTTTGAACTCAACAACATCGCCACGACCCGTCAAGCCCAAACTGTACGATATGAGGCTAACGGATCGCCATACCTCTATCTGGTTTCCTGAATCCTTCAGAAAGGGATCATCAACTCGATTGTGCAGATGCTGTCCTTCAATGGTTTTTACATTCTCGGCCCATAGCTGTTCAACATGAATTAATGCCCATTGCCGCGAGCAGAAGGCAAAGTGCTGAATACCGGAAATGAGTAGAAATTCATCTTCGTTATAAAGATTTTTCATCTTTGTATTAACAAAAGAGGTACAGTTATACAGAATTCATCACTGAATTTTTTTTTTTATAATATGGACTAGACCATTTCAATTACTTCGACGTCTTGAGGAATGGATGTTTTGTCAATTAATACATTATAATCACTGAATCTACGAGCCGGAAATAAAGGGTCTTTCTTGGCTACTTTGATTGCATCAAAAAGTAGATATGAAGGAGCATTGCCTAATGCTGTTGAATGTTTGAATACAATTAATTTTCTGGTACTCATCATGCCACGCGCTGCTGAATGATCGTGGTCGAACATGTTTTTCAGTGCTTCCCAAAATAAAATCAGGTCATCTTCATTGAACCCGGTTTGGGCTGCCAAGTGTGCTGAAATAAAACCCTTTGAAAAATACAAGCCATAGGGTACTGTAAATTTACGTCCCATTGTCCGGTTATCTCCACCCTGCTTTTCAGCTTCAGCCTCTGTGGCAACGGCCATACGGGTGATGCTATGTTCAAGTGCAACTATCGGGTCAATAGAACGTCCAAAAGTGAACTGAATTGGACCTCTGACCTGACCGCAATTCGGAGCTGATTTTAAAGAAAGAACGGCTCCAAATGTACGGATATCATAAAAATTCCTACACATCCAATCCCGTCCCTTCTCTGTTTCTTCGGCCTTTGGCTTTCTTGATTTTACAGACTTCGCTAAATTATCAATCAATAATTTTACCTCTTTGATATTACCTGCAGAAGCCCTATTCTCTTTCCAAAACTCTGCCAGTAATTTATTGTCGAAATCAAAAGCTACGTTTAAGAACGCTTTAACCATACCACCTTCGTCTTCTTCTTCTGATACACTCAATCCCTCTGGTAAGTTTAGTGCAGTTAACACCTCCGCAACTTCAGTGGTTATCTCTTTTTTTCCTCCTTCACCTAGCTCAATTCCTAACTCTTTAAAGGCTTCGACATGAGCTCTGCCTAATACAGCTTTTTCTTTGACATAAATGTCATTGGGCTTTTCTGCTCCAGTGACTATTTGTACAAAATTCCGCACTTTCCTTTTCAAACAAACGTCAGTAACTAAACCCATACCTGTTTCGGCATCAACACGGGGTAAATTACCGGCATCGGGATCGCCATTGGGGTTGCCGTCGGTTACGTCAAACAACAATGCAAAATCGTAACGGTTTTTAATTAATTTGCTCATGATATATTCTCCTATTATTAATTGTTTTTTTCTTTTTTTGAAAATAAATCCTGCCGTTGGTGGTAATATCCAATTGCAAAACGGCTTTGGTTATCAAGCGATAGTTGTGCAGGTAGACCATTGCTATCCACCCCTATCATTATCTCTTGAATCAATTTTTCATAGTATGTTTTACTGCCCCCTCCAAGTTTCGCCAAATGGTGATTTGACAGGTTGAGCAGGCGTCCAAAAACGGTTACCGGAGTACTTGAAGCTGCGCCATAATAACGGTCTTTGATAGTAGAATTAATTCCGGGCTGTGCATCCTCTTGTATTTTTTCGAGCACAGCAAACAGGCGACCACACAGGTAACCCTGATTTTTATTTCCTAAGTCAAGTGCCATGGTTATTTGTTTTTCGGATGAGCTATTGATTCTGTTTTTACGATTCAAATAAGCTTTCAATATTGCTGAACGTACACGGGTTATGCCCTGCTCTGCTCGAATTCGGCGGATACACTGTTGCTGTAGGGAATCTGGGTATTTTGTTCCATCGAGAATGCATTCAATGACTTTCCCAGCCAGATTGAGTGGAACATTATCCACTTTGTATTCAAATGATAGATTGGATAGTAAATTGAATAGGGTGAAATACTCTTTTTCATCATTTTTACTTCGAATAATATCCAAGTCTTCGAAATGCTTTGCAATATTATCTGCAAAATATGAGACCTTACCTGCTTTCCAAAACCGTATTGATATGCGGGCTGCGTTAGGAGCGAGGCCCAATACGAAAAAAGGTGTATCACCTTCAGTATTCAATTTACCAGTATGGATAGATTCAAAAAATGCCTTAACTTCCATTGCGTTTCTGTCGGGATTATCTTTATCCAGGGCACTTAAGAAAAAGGGAAATTGATTTTCAAAAGCAACCTGTTTCTGTGCCCAAAAAACAACTGAAGTATCAGCAATCCTGACCTTGTTTTTAGAATCTTTTGATAATAGAACATTTAAAGCAGTGGTATAGGCATCTTCAGCTTTTTGAGATACTGGCGCATTCATGCCTTGTTCTTTACAATACGAATCGTAACCGGAGTTTTTCTGGAATCCAACCAGCTTTCCCCCGCTCTTTCCCCCGGGTATTGAAGTTGCGGAATGTAGAATTGCAATTGGCGCCTTTTCTCCTGTAATCAAACAAACGCTTTTAATTACATTGCTTTGGTCCGGGTTTTCAGATCCTGTAATGGTTTTAACTTCATTTACCAAATCGTCATGTTCCGCTACAATCGTTTCTTCCCCGGAAATCCGAAATGAAAGATTGCATCCAGGTATTTTGTAACACTCCTTCCAATTCTCGTGGTCAAGAACTTTCTTAATCTCATCTTTTTGTTCATAGAATTGATAAACAATACGAAAATGAGCGTTATCTGGGTTTTTTTCTGAAAGGTTTTTTACTTGTGTAACAAATGTGCTGTTCTGTTTTTCTGCATCATGAATAGCCTTTTCGCTTTCGTCTTTGGGTTGTCCTAAAACAAAACCATAATGATCCCAAAATAAATTTGATTTTGTCCATGCTTTTACACCTGTAATATGTCTATTTTTAACAACGAGAAATGTTTTTGCCCGCTTTTGCTTGCCTTCACCGGAACGTGTATCTTCTAAATTAAGGAAAAGTCCTTTAGCGTCAATCACAATAATAAAAGGAATCTCTTTCCTTTCGAATCCCCTTGGTGCAATATTGCTTTCAGGATCAGCTGACTTGCGCTGATAATAGTCGTATAATGCCTGAAGTATCATCGCCTTACCTCCCCACTTTTGATTGGCGGAACTTCAATGATGCCATTCTTTAGTTGTGCCCTGAAAAACATAGGTTTGGGGTCATTTTCGTCAGAAAAATCCATATCATAAAGCATGAAGCCCAGATCGCGGGTTTCATTAATTGGTGTATTTTCTTCCAATTCTGGGTTTTCAACAAATCTGAAATTACATGAAAACTCGCGGCAACCCAAATAAGGTTGATTAAAGCATTGTCCTTTATTTGCCCTGCGCTTGAACATAGCATTATATTTCCCAGGGTTCTCGGTACTACGTAAAAGATGTTCCTCCTCAGTATCTTTCAACTCATCGGGTATTTCATGTATGTTACGATTCCTGAGCGAGATATATTCCATTTCTGCATGTAAGCGGTAAGCCACATCGCATAAGAAAAGTCCTGCCCGTTGTTGCCTGTCATCTTCAATAAATATTTCTTTCGATTTCGGACTCATCAGTTTACCCACCTCATTACGCCGAACAGATATCCAATGAATCGGTTTCAACACTTCTATCCTTTTCACCCGCCATTGTACGGCTGGTTTCCAAAAGATGGCTTCGAATATGGCACGTGCTGCAGAAGGGGTAATCACATCGTAACTTACCCGTTCAACCTTCATTTCGGGCCGCGTAAAGCACGCATAATCGCCCCATACTTCAATGCAAAATTGTTTATTGTAGTATTGCATTATGGATTATTTATATGATGTTTATTTCTTCTAACCATCTTCCGTTCAACTGTAAGCCTGAATGCTGATTGTACAATTTTTGATAATCCTGTATCCAGCAACCATGAAGTTCAATTACCAATCCGGCTTTTCTCATTTCAGCAAAATCATGTTCGTTTACTGAAACCGCATATCGTTGCAACTTACGCATAAGCCATGGTACAGGACCTTTTCGTTTGAACAGTTGAATCAGTTCGATGCCATCTTTATATCCAATCAAAATAGGTTGAGAATTCTTGTCGTCAATCAACCGAAAATCCCTGGAGGCTGTGGCAAATTGAAACTTCATACCAGAGGCATCGTTCCAAAGCGAACTCTTAATACCGGGTTTATCGAAATTCTCAATTTTACTGTAGAAAAGCCTGAAATAATCGATATAGGTTTTGTGTTCAAGTAGCGAAGTTGCTTCTTTAATTGCTATTAACTCTTTAAAAGTGTCAACGCCTTTGCGCATTAAGCCAATTGGTGTCCCTTTCGATGGGACAAACACTCTCATAAATCCCTTCCGATTTTCCTGGTTCAATTTTCCTTCGCGATTACACCGTCCGGCACATTGCGCAATCGAATCTAATCCTGCAATGGCGCGGTAAACAACTGGGAAATCGATATCTACGCCTGCCTCAATAAGCTGTGTACTGATAACCCGTACAATTCTCTTTTCCTTTAGCCGGATTTTAATTTCTTCGATTGTATCTAAAATGTGAGAAGTACACATCAGGCGCGAGAGGTGAAAAGTACCTTCAGGCATCAAATCATATAATTCCCTGCATTGATTTCGTGTGTTTACGATACAAAGAACCTGTTCATTCTGCTTCAGTTCATCAGCTATTGATTGCAGACTAACCGTTTCATTTACTTTCTCTGGCAACTTTATATCAACCCGCTTTAAATCTTCGACCAATTGTCCAATATCAGAAACAACCTCTCGAACAGAATCATTGGTAATTCCTTCGAATGCATATTGCCCTTTTCCTCCAATTCTGCCGGTTAATGCAGGTTGAGTGGCTGTTGAAAACATAAGTGATACGCCAAAATTTTCAACAAGCCCTTTTAATATACTTAATATGGGCTGTAAAAATTCAGGCGGTAACATTTGTGCTTCATCCAAAATAATGATGCTATTTACCAAATTGTGTAACTTCCGGCAACGCGATGTTCGATTAGAATAAAGCGACTCGAACAATTGAACGTTGGTTGTTACAACAATTGGTGCATCCCAATTTTCAGCAGCAAGTTTTCGCTCCTGCGAGTTTATGCTATCATCCAAATTACTGTGATGCTCAATCACATTGTTTTCTCCAAAAATTGACCGGTAGATTTGTGCGGTTTGCGTAATTATGGAGGTATATGGAATCGCAAAAACGATTCGTGATTTATTGTATTTAAGAGCATGAACTAATGCCCATGCCATTGACGACAGCGTTTTTCCTCCTCCTGTCGGTACGGTAATAGAAAAGAATCCGGGATCTAATTGCCCCGATTTAATGCAATCTGTTAAAATCCTTTTTCGGATAGTATTAACCGGAGTTTGTGGTGTATTTGCCAACATTTTCTCCATGTGCTCATCAAACCGGCTTTTAAGCTCAAGCAATGGATCATATTGTCCTCTAAGTTCAAACAATTCAGGATTCATAAAACGCTCTGTGTCCAAATAATCGGCATCGACTAAGCAGGAAAAGAGCATTCGTATCCACAGATTAATTTGCTCGGGAGTCATTGAACGGCCGCAAGGAGGTTCAAAGTTAACTTCATTAAAAAAATCGGGAGGTATTTTTCCCCTGATTTTCTCCAAAAAATCATACTTTTTGAGCCGATCGCACAAATCGCCACTAATACCTGGTTCAGGAATCCAATTGTGCAAACCAGCATGATGTCCTGCAATACAATACGAAATTGGTGGCCATTGTTGGGGAAATATTTCTTTAGCTAAAATAGCTGCAGCAGAAGTATGATCGGTTTTAGGTCGTAGCTGATCATCTTCCTCATATCCGGAATTCACCTTTATATACTCCTGAAATTCATTGGAATACTTCCCCAAATCGTGCCACAGCCCCAGCACTCTGCCCCATTGCAGGTTTTGAAATGTAGCGGCAAATTTTGCAGCAAGTTCTGCTGTTCCGTAAAGATGATCGGGTAAACTTTGCAGGTTAAAAGTTCTGGTATCTGCGGATTTAATGTGCGCAATTGAACTCATAACATTTAGATGAATTATAGTCGGTTGGTTTCAGTTCTCGCAAATATCCGGGACATAATTCCACAATGCGTGTAGCCTTAAATAACATGGATTCTATTTAGCTGGTATCTAAAAATAAAGAAAATTGAGGGTTTATCAACAATTAATGCATTGTTTTATCGCTGGTGATTCTCAAGTTTCTTAGAATCAGATAGTGTTAACAGTTTTGGTTGGTTTATTTTCATTATTATTTTCATTAGAAGAGCTGCAAATATTTGATATTCAACAAATGATAGTGTAACCTTGAAAGAAAAACAATTTGTCCTTCGATCATTTCATAGGCGAGCTTACAAGGAAAGTTGAATTTCTTCAACATCGGCAGGTACAGATGGAAAAAAGATTCGAAGTTTGCTTAAACGTATAGATCGGTTGGAACCACTTAATGAGGAGAACAATGATCTTCGTCAGGAGAATGTAGAGTTAAAGGCCCACTATAAACAACAGCTGGAACTGCAGCAAGCTACCATCGAGTGATGGTTATCAGAAGAATCCCAACTTTCCGAGAAAGAAGTATGGGAAACAGGGAGATCAGAAGAGCCATTAAAACAGGACCCTGCAACAGATTGCGAATCCGGTCAAGAAAGTCCAGTATAACCCTTGTCCATGTTGCTATGTTCAAGAGTTTAATGATGAAAAACTGGAAGTAGTAAGAAACCTGTCAGTTTTTTGATTTGCCTCAAGCCAGACTTGAAATTCCCGAGCTCCTAATACTCAGTGGCAATGCCGGATTGCGAACAAAGGCAAAGGGGTATCACTCCATAGGGGATCAACGCCTCTGTCCAACACGGTAACGGGGTCAAAACTCTTGTGTTATTGCTGAATATAAATTATTGGATCCCTTTCAAAAAGATCCAGACCTTGTTTATTGACTTGTTTTGATATGCCATTAATGAATCCTCGGTATATTCGACCTCCAAGCAATGTTGCAAAAGGCTCAAAGAGCCTGAATAGATCATTAAAACAAACATCCTTAATGCGAAGATAGCCCATGCCTATTAAATAGGAATGTGGTAGAAGAAAGATTACACTGGCTGCATGCAGCAACTACCAAGTTGTACACCAACCTTTTCGTTCATAAGAAACGAGGGAGACTGGCATTGGAAAGAGAGTAAAGTAAGTGGGCCGGCATTTTCAAAACCTTCTTGATGCATGTTATTTAAATTCGTTTTAAGTATAGGATCAGACGGGTGCAGCAAATTGAAACCAGGAATACCCTGGTCTGGAATATAAAAAAAAACACTGTTATCCGACTAAATTCTCAAATCGGTACTTTTTCTTCTGTATAGCCCATATACCGGGCATTGTTTTTTCAAATCCCAAGGTGACCCCCCTCATTTTCTTCTTTAAATTCCAAAATCAATTGCAATTTATTTTTGGGAGATCCTCTGACGAGCTGATAGCTGCGATTAGTGCATCTGAGTAGTTCACTCACATCAAGCATACTGATCAGATGCATCCTCACGAGAGCTGCTACCACTGAAAATGCCTTCTTGGTCTGTGCTATTTTCTGGATGACCGTCAACAACAACTGGGCTATCAGTGTACACCAGACCTGGGTTCTGATGGCATTTTCGTTTTCTCCATAGAAGTAGTGCAACTGGAAGTTCTGTTTCATTTTTTTGAACAGCAATTCTATGCC
>JARGFP010000056.1 GCA_029210585.1 Bacteroidales bacterium | reverse complement strand
TACTGTGTTTTTTCTCTTCCATTGTTTTATTTTTTACAAATTCCGAAATATTTTCACAGATTTAGTTCATCTATTTAATTTTATATTGTTAACAAATTAATTGATTATTAATCTGTTATGTATTGCACAATTTTTTATAGATTTTATATTATTTAATCTTTTTATCGCCTGTCGTAAATTAAAAAACAATACTTCAATTGACTTTGGTAAATTCAAGCTTATATTTCACTTCCACTTCCTCGTCTGTTTTTACAGTGCCGAAAAGGGCAGTGGGTGGATCTATTCCAAAATCAGACATTTTCAGGCGCACCTTTCCGCTAACCCTAAATTGACGGTCGGTTGAAATGGTAAAATCAACAGGTGCTTTAATCTCTTTTGTTTTGCCTGCTACAGTCAACATCCCGGTTATATCTGCGTTTTTTCCTGATACTTTTTGTGACTCGTCCCCCTTCCTGGTAAATTTAATCTGTGGGAATTTCCTCCTTTTTAATGTTCTACGGGCTTAATTCCTCATGATTTTTTTATCGCTTTTCAATCCTTTTACCGGGGACGTAAATTTCACGTACTGTATTTCTGATACAACACTTCCTTCCAACTTCAAACCGGTTTCAGCACCGAATCCGGTCGCTTTCAATTCCCAGTCGTGCAAGGAAGAAGTACCGGTAACCGTTAGTGAACTGTTCTTTGTGTTTAACTTATAAACATCCTGGGCGGTCGCTATAATCGCGAACAACAAAGTCATTATGCTTAATGACAGGTATTTAAACCTTAAATTTCTCATTTGTTATTTTCCTCTCTGCCCCCTCTGGAAGTGGTTAGGGGAGACCACTATAAATCCATTTTACGCTCTTCAAACTCTTGCTTATCGATTTCGCCACGGGCATATCGTTCTTTTAATATGTCGAGCGCCAATTTTTGAGGTTCCCGGGTGGCGCTGTTGTTCCTGTTGAACCGTTGCGCCAATGGCCAGATAATGGCTATCAGAACGATAACGCCGATGATCCACCACGAGCCCATTCCTCCCATCATAATTTACTCCTTTCCTTTTACTGGTTATTTTGATTTTGCATCATGCTACCCTGGCCCTGATTCATCATTCCACCTTTCATCATGCGGCCACCTTGCATCATATTGTTTTTAAGTTGCTCCTTTTGGTCGCTGTTGAGGACGGCTTTCATTTTACCAGCCGTTTCATAAGCTGCCACTTTCATATTGATTTTGGTTTCAGAACAGGCTTGCATCTGGTTTTTTACCTGGCTTGCCGAAGCGTTTTCAGCCAGCAGGCCTTTCAGTTTCATTTGCTTTTTGCGCAGTTCTGCCTTGTAATCGATTTGCTGCTTTTTAAATTCAGTCTGTAAATCGATAAGTGTTTCCACCTGTTGATCACTAAGCGACAGTTGTTCCTGCATGTTGGGCAGGTGATTCACCATCATGCCATATTTTTTCATAGGCATATTTTGGCTCATCATTTGCCCGCACATCGGGCACATACCGTTTCCCATCATGCCCTGCATCATTCCACCTTGCATCATGTCGCTTTTTTGCATCATCATGCCTTGTTGTTGACTTTGATTATTGTCATGTTCATGCCCCGTTTGGGCGCTTGCTGTGTACCCTGTCGAAAATAGAAGGGCTGTTACGATAATTACTATTTTTTTCATCTTTTTAAATTTTAAGTTGTTATACAAATTACGTGATTATTAATCTGTTATGTATTACACAATTTTTTATAGATTTTATATTATTTGATCTTTTTATCGCCTGTCGTTATCTATCCGAATGAGTTTGATGATATCGAGCCATACATTTTTAATTTTGATTGTCATGGTATGAATGTTTTACAGTTTCTGTTCTATTCCAGGACTTCGAAATTCCGCATCATCCCCATGTCTTCGTGTTCCAGGTTGTGGCAGTGGTAGACATAAATACCGGTGTAATCCTCAAATTTCAACGCAATTTTTACTTTCATCCCAGGCAATAGCAAAAAAGTATCCTGCCATCCATTGTCAATAAATCCGTCTTTCACTGTTTCCCACACAGCCTGTTGCATTTCTGAAACATCCCTTTCAACAATTTGAAACTGTAAACCATGTAGATGAACCGGATGGGGCATTTGCATCATATCCTGCATCATTCCCATTCCACGGCCGCTGTCGCCGTTAATAAATTCCCATATTTCCGTGGTATTCAGTCGCACTTTTTCCCAATCGGCCACTTCTTTCATTCCAAAAGTTTCTCCGTTAATCACCCATTGCATGTGTTGATTGTAAAACCGGAACTGACGTGGAGAGGCTGCATTTACTGCCTCCGACTCCGGGATAGAACTGATATTTTGAAACGCGGAGGGCAGCGATTTCCTTTCACCTCTTTCCGAAGTAGCCGTAAATGCGCAAATATCGAAACCGGTACCGTTTGCAGGTCCTGCTGCCTGCATCATCCCGCCTCCCATCATCCCGCCTCCCATCATCCCACCGCCCATTCCCATGGAAGTACCATCGTTGAACGGAAGACTTTGCAGGAGAACGTTGTCATCGGTATTCATCGCTGAAAAATCTTTCCAGATTTCAATCCGCTCCCCGGGAGCAAGCATCACATACGATTTTCTTTCCGGCTGCGGCAACAACCCCCCGTCGGTGCCGATAACAATCACATCGGAACCATCGCTCCAGGCAAGCTTGTAAATCCTTGCGTTGGAGCCATTCAACATACGAAAACGGTATGTTGATTTTGAAACCGGCAGTTTGTTATCGGGATTACCGTTCACTACGATTCGGTCGCCCAGTAACCCCTGGACCTGGCTCATCTGATTATTTTGGAGGTAAACCAACTGGTTATTGCCGTCGAATATCCGGTCCTGAATAATAATCGGAATATCATATTCCCCGGTTGGCAGGTGATTTTCATTGTCTTCAACAATAAACATTCCAGCCAGTCCCTGGTAAACCTGTGGACCGGTAATTTTATCGGGATGCGGATGAAACCAGTAGGTTCCGGGGCGGTTGTTCACCTCAAATTCATAGACATATTGCTCTCCGTTATCCACTGCGTACATGGGATGTCCGTCCATTTCTGGCGGAATGTGCAGCCCGTGCCAGTGAATGACGCTCTCGCGTGGGAGTTGATTTTTAAAACGCACCCTGATTTTCTGCCCTTGTTTAACACGAAAGACAGGCCCCAGCCAGGAACCAGGTAGATTTTCAACAGTGGCATTGTCTGCTTTCAACACCTTCAACGTATAGGAATAGACCCCTGTTTTGTCGCCGCTCAATACCTGAATGTTGTTCCGGATGGCCGATAATTCTACATCAACATCCGGATTAAAGGCATTGTTAACGTTGTAACTACCTTCAGGAATGGATGTCCGACTGTTGGAATTGCAAAATGTGAATACAGGCAGAAATGCAGTAACCGCAATTCCGCTGCTTAGTTTTTTCATAAAATCAGATCGGTCCATAATTATTACGAGTTTGATGTATACCTGTCCGGATGCAGTATCCTTTAAAAGCAAATTACTTTTTTCTGAACAGGCGAATATTTAACTGAATAACAATAATATAACAAATAGCAATCACCTTTGTTTAATGTGTAAAACTCAGTTTTGTAGTTGCTGGATCCATTGAAAAACTGACATGCAGTTTTGCTGAATCTGTTTCTTCTTTTCTAAACTTGAGCCGGAACTAAATTACTTTTCACAGCACGAACCCGCAGTCTCAGATATATCATGATCACAACCAGGATTTGCTGAAGTGCCCTGTTTATAACCGGGAGTCATTTCGCTATGGTCCATTTTTTCCCTGTTTTCATCTCGTTGATATTTACAACAATCCGGCAGTTCAGCATATTTTTTATCATTGGCGCTGAACATTTCGGTATCGTGCCCTGTAATTGCTATCGAAGTTTGAATTTGCATGGTGCTGGTTTTCTGGTCATCGTATTTAACTTCCAATTCCTGTGTTTCGTTTTTCCAGGTTGCGGATTCAACTCCTTCCATGGAGTTTACGGCTTTTTCGATCCTGGACTTGCACATACCGCATTTCCCGTTTACTTTAATTTTTTCGGTTTTAACAGATGCAAATACGGAAACAGCTCCGAAAATAAACAATGCTGTCAGACTTAAGACTTTTGTTCTCATCATTTTAAATTTTAATGGTTGGCTACTAATAATTTTCAATATCTATACCCAATGATAAGGGTTTCATACTATAAATTTTAAGCGATTAAATAATTTCTTAGCAGCATCCGTGTGAATGACCATTTGTATGACCATTTGAATCTTTACCGTTATCAACTGCAACCAGTTTCATATTGCATTCCGGGCAATTGCCGGGTGCATCATAAGTTTTGTTGCCTTCACATTTCATTGGACATTGATAGGCTGTGGCTGCCATTATATGATTCTGATGGCCATGTTGATTTGGATCCTGCCTCTTTATGTGAACTGGATGTCTTTCGTTCTGTCCACTTTTCTCTCTTGAAAATAAATCTTTTAATTTTTTCATGATTTTTCACTTTAAGTATTCAATACAAATCTATAGGATATTTATTGGGGCATGTTATATAATTAAGTGAATGATTTATAACATCTTGTGGAGTTTGCTTTACCGCTTCAATCCGACTCAAAATATTCCTCCATAATATTTCATAAACTGCATTCTTTCAAAAATTTCAGGATTTTCAACGTTTCCATAACTCAGTTTCCCTTTTATCTGGTTGATAGAATTAAATCCTTTTTTTTCCAACCATTCCTCCATTTCTGCGAGAATACTATTCAAATATTCTATTTTATTCCTGTACAATGCTGAAACTATCTGAACGGCATCGGCCCCGGCAACAACCTGTTTTAAAGCCGCTTCTCCAGTGTAAACCCCTCCCGATGCCGCAAGGCTGCAATCAATTTTATCTGAAAGCAAAGCTATCCAGCGCAATGATTTAAGATATTCATTAGGCGAGCTATATAGATCAGAAGATGTCACAGTCAGTTTATCAAGGTCGAAATCAACCGAATAAAACCTGTTGAACAAAACAATACCCTGAACACCAGTCTTGCTGATTTTTTGGATTGTATAACCCAAATTGGAATAATAACTGCTTAATTTCACTGAAACCGGAATTGTAACTGAATTAAGTAAATTTTCAATAATTTGAATTGCCACTGTTTCATAATCTGCTTTCCGGAAACCTGCAGGATTAAAAAACATGTTTATTTCCAATGCATCTGCCCCTGCTTCCTGAATATTTATTGCAAAAGCTGTCCACTCTGAATCAGTCACGCAATTAATACTGGCAATTACCGGAATCAGCACATCCTTTTTTGTATCCCTGATAAATTGCAGGTACTCATCAAGCTCCTCAGAACGTGTATGTAAATCCAAATAGTCGTATGTCTCTGAATTCTCGTAATAAAGGAGTCTGTCATCTGAAGCTTCCCGAATTTTTTTGTTTAGTAAGAGATGGATCTCCTCTTCAAAAACTGATTTCAAGACTACTGCACCTGCCCCATTCTTTTCCATCAGTTGTATATTTTCTATTGAAGAAGTTAATCCGCAACTACCTACAATAAGTGGAGTTCTTAATTTCATACCCAGGTAGTTTGTTGTTAAATCAGCCATATTTATTTTGTTTAGTCAATTTTATTTATTCCTGACGCCTGCTTTGATTGCATTTCTTTTAGTAGGTAATTGTGAATATTTTTGGCTGCCCTCCGTCCATCACCCATTGCCAGTATTACAGTAGCGCCTCCACGAACAATATCACCACCGGCAAACAAATCAGGAATACTGGATTGCATTGTTTCCGGATCAACGGTTATCGTTTTCCATTTTGATGTCTCTAATTTCGGTAAACTCATCGGAATAAGCGGATTAGGAGAAACGCCAATACTTACAATCACTAAATCCACTTTAAGTAAATATTCAGAGTCTTTAATTGGGACGGGACGACGTCTTCCAGAAGTGTCGGGTTCTCCCAGTTTCATTTTTTGCAGCATGATTTTGTTTACCCTTCCGTTTTTATCAGCAATGTATTCAACTGGATTATTGAGTGTCAGAAATTCAACTCCTTCCTCTTTTGCATGTTGTATTTCTTCATCCCTTGCAGGCATTTCATCCTCCGATCTCCTGTAAATGATCATAGCTTTTCCGGCTCCAAGCCTCCTGGCTGTTCTAACTGAATCCATTGCCGTATTTCCTCCGCCAATAACTGCCACCTTTTTTCCCTTGAATACGGGTGTATCGTAGTCATCCTTGTTAGCCCCCATTAAATTTACACGTGTCAGATATTCGTTGGCTGATAAAACTCCAATAAAATTTTCACCGGGAATATTCATAAACAAGGGTAAACCGGCTCCGCTGCCAACAAAAAAAGCGGAAAACCCTTCTTCCCTCAAGTCATCGAAATCGGCCGTTTTACCGATAATAAAGTTTTTCTTAAAATTAACACCCAGTTTTTTCAGGTTATTGATTTCGAAGTTCACAATTTCATTTGGTAACCTGAACTCAGGGATTCCATATTTCAATACACCTCCGAATTCATGCAATGCTTCAAAAACAGTAACCTGGTATCCTAATTTGACAAGTTCACCGGCAGCAGCCAGACCCGAAGGGCCGGATCCAACAATGGCTACTTTGTAGTCTCTTTTTGCTTCTGTTTCAGGTATGTGTACTTTTCCCGATATTCGCTCATAATCGGCGGCAAAGCGTTCGAGATGTCCAATGGCAATGGCCGGTTTTTTTAATTTGGTCTGATAAAAGCAACTGGCTTCACATTGGATTTCCTGCGGACAAACTCGACCGCACACGGCAGGCAAAGCATTGGTTTCTTTCAATACCCGAATGGCATTGTTAAAATTGTGTGTTTCGATGGATTTTATAAACCCAGGTATATTTATATTAACCGGACATCCCTCAATGCACGTGGGATTAACACAATCCAGACAACGTTGTGCTTCGGTAATGGCCTGTTCTTCCGTCAGCCCTGAATTTACTTCCACATAACTTTTGATTCTATCCAAAGGCTCTGTTTCAGGCATTTTTATCCTGGGTATAACAGTACGCTCTTTTGTTTTTAAAGTTTTGCGAAGATTTATACGCCATTCCTCATTTCTGCCGCTATTTATTTCCAGTGTATTAGCATTCATTATCCGGGCATTTATTTTTATCAGGTCAATATTCTTTTATATGATTCCGCTTCTTCATCTGTATAGGAACCCAACCGCATCAGCAACTCGTCAAAATCGACATCATAAGCGTTGAATTCAGGTCCATCCACACAAACAAATTTTGTCTGTCCGCCGACCGACACCCGACATGCTCCACACATACCCGTTCCATCTACCATTATGGAATTGAGACTTGCCAATGTGGGTATATTGTATTTTCGTGAAAGCATGCTGGCATATTTCATCATTATTGCAGGTCCAATAGCTATCACCTGATCAATTTTTTCTCGTGTTATGGCCATTTCCATGCCCTCCGTAATTAATCCTTTATGCCCATAGCTACCATCGTCGGTTACTATAATAACCTCGTCGGAAAAAACGGAAATTTCATTTTCCAGGATGAGCAATTCTTTACTACGTGCAGCTAAAACTGATATAACCCTGTTGCCAGCATAGTGCATTGCCTCCACAACAGGAAGTAATGGGGCGATGCCAACTCCACCTCCGGCGCAGAGTACCGTTCCCATTCTCTCAATAACTGTTGGGTTGCCCAGTGGACCTACTACATCGGTAACCTCTTCCCCGATTTCTAGTTTCGATAATTTATAACTGGTTACTCCAACTGCCTGGACAACAACGGTGATGGTCCCCATATCTATACTTGCCTGCGATATAGTCAGCGGAATACGTTCTCCTTTATCTCCAATTTTAATGATTACAAAATGCCCTGCTTTACGCTTATTTGCAATGCGTGGTGCTTCAATTTCCAGTTGAACTACCTTTTCGGATAATATTTGTTTTGAAATAATTTTTGCCATTTTATTTTATTTGTTTCAATTATTCGCAGCATACATTGCGGCACAATCCTAATTTAAAAATATCTGATGTGACCGTAATACCTATATTGTTATATTTATTTCCATATTACAATTCCTCTTTTATTTCACCACATGTGAGCATTTTTTCCCCAAAATATGGATTTTGAATTTCCTTGCTGTCACTTATCCAGTAAGCGCCTTTATTGTCAAAAGCCATTGGGCAAAAAACAGCAAATAAATTGCCTTGATTCAAACCAAAACTTTTAATTGTACAATACACAATTTCTGAAATATGGCTGAAATAGGAACGTTTATTTTCAAGTCCCGGGATATGTTGCATCTCTTTCAACTTGTCTTCATACAATGTTTTGTGGTTTTGCCACGCCTCCAGCCCTTTGCCTTCCATTTGTGCCGGAACCAATGCCGAAACTTTTTCAGCCATCACTTCGACCGCTTTATTTACAGCTTTTTCATCATCTTTTACAAAGCTGTTTTTCACTTGTAAATAGGCATTGATAACCTGTTCCATTTCAGCCTTGACGGCCTCGGAAGGATTGTACTGTTGCTCAAGGATAACAATATCTTTGTGCGAAAAATTATCAGCCAGGCTGGTATGCTGTTTGTGCATATTGTCAGACGACTCTGTATTTTTTTGAGACGCTGACATAGAACCATGTTCGCTCGGCATGAGCCTTGGAGATTCACCTTCCTGCTTACTTCCTCCTCCGCAAGAAGTTAAAATCGTAGCTAAAGAGAAGGATAAAGCCATCTGTAATAAAATTTTTCTTTTTGTATTCATAGTTAATGGTTTAATAATTTTAATTCGCTTATTTCCGTAATCCAGAGCATATGTTTATCAATTTTCATGGCTTTAATAAATATGCTGATTTTTACCCCTTATATTTTTTCTCCTGTTGCAATGTATGTAGAACCCCAATAGAATTCTTTAAACTCAATTAATCTGAGATGTTTTTCCAAAGACTTCCATGCATGACGGTCTTTTAATTCGTAAGTCCCACCGTATGGTTTGATGAACAATGTCAGCATCAATTTTGAGAACCATTCCGGCCAGCCGTCCGGCTTTTTGAAATCGAGGATAACAAATTTCCCTCCTTTACCCAAAGAATCTGAACCCCTGATAATTATTGAATCGTATTCAGGAATCAGGGTGATGGCATAGGAGGTAATGATACCATTGATATTCTTCGGTAATTGATAGTGTGCTGCGTCGCTGTTAACCAGGGTGACATTTTCCCAACCATTGTTTTTGACCTGCCTTTCAGCAACTTTCAACATATCACTGGACAAATCAACACCAATTAATTTACCCTCAGCACCAATGGCATTTTGAAGATGCGGAAAATTTAGACCGGTACCACAACACAAATCAACTACGGTATCCCCTTGCTTTAAATTAAGCGATTCAACAGCTTTAATCCTGTAAAGATTTACCCTCCATCCTATAAGATAAAATAGTTTGACGCTATTATTATAGGATGGAGCCCTTTTACGATATATTTGTTTTATACTATCCTTATCCATCGCTGTATTTTTTTCTGAATCTTGGAAAATATGCAGGTACTCTTGCTTTGTACCATTCAAACCTTTTTCCGAATTTTTCATACAATGTTTTTTCCTCCCGTCTGGAAAGTCTATGGTATAATATCATCAGTACCGGCCACATAATTACCACGGTAATAAATGTAGGCCACTGTAACAGAAAGCCCACAGTAACCAGCCACATACCCACGTATTGCGGGTGCCTGATATATTTGTAAATTCCATCTGTGACAAGTTCGTCATCATTGGCTGAATGTATCTGCTGCCATCCTTTGTACACTATGTAGAAACCGAAAAATATAATGGCATTGGTAATAATGTGCAGAATGATCATTGCCCAGGTACTATCGGACAAACCAAGAAACACAAGTATCAGGTGTCCGCTTGCGTGTGAAAAAGGGTCAACCACCGGATATTGGCTCCCCAGCCAACCTGTAAGGAAATAGATGGTAAGCGGCACCCCATACATTTCGGTGAACAGGGCGACAATAAAGCCTATAAAAGCACCCATTGAGCGCCATTCAAATTTGTTTTTGGGTTTCACAAAACTGAACGCTACAAACAGCGTAATGAGTACGCTGAATAAAACCACTGTCCATAATCCGTATGCGAAACCTCCATTGTCTACTCCGTGCATCTTTTTATAGTTTTAATTAACTAAATAGTGTCTGGCCATAATGTCCGAGATGCTCATAAATAGTTAATTTAAGTGGTATTCGCGAGCTCGCTGCGCTCGGTTCTGCGTTACTGCAAAAATTTAAAATCCTCGAATACATTAGTATACTGCGGTTTAAAATTTTTACGCGCCTTGATCTCGAACATTATGCTCCAGCCACAGTACTCTATTGACAGACTAAATAATGCTTACAAGAAAACGCCAATAGTTGCGTTATGCTCGACTTCAAAACAGTCATTTACGATCAGTAAACTAAATGGCAAGGATACCGACTTCATCCGTCCTGACTTTATATACCTCGTCAACGGGCGATACGATTATCATACCGTCACCCCGGTAACCGGTTCGTCCATTTTGTTTAACTATGTCTAATATTTCCTTGATGTGTTCATCGGCTGCCAGTATTTCCAGTTTGATTACCCTATAGGCTTCTGCAAAAGGAAATTTTTCACTGATGTGTTCTTTTTCATGGTCAGAATACTGCCCTGTGCCTTCGCATTCCACAAAGGTCATACAGCAATAACCTGCCTCCTTCATGGCATTATACACTTCTTCTGTCTTTCTTTGCCTGAGATATGCTTTAACTAACTTCATGATATTTAATTTTAGGTTCAACAATTCATCAATAAATGTTTTTAAGATAAAGCCTACCGTGGTAAAGACCACGGTAAGACTTTACCTGACTTAAACCCAAACCCTGCTACTACCTGTGCTTATATCTGCGTTCATTGACCATGTATTATGAATGCTCTAAAATTTATTACATGCTAAGTATCCTTCCTATTTCCCCTTCTGCCTGTTTTACACTGATTCCCAATAAATCAAACCGTTGTATAGGTATCAGGTCAATTTTCTGCGTATAAAGAATTTGACAATCTTTTATAGTTTCATACACCCTTTCAAATGTGCTCCAGTTGAGCTTCTGTTTTTGGTTTTTACCGCAATACTGAAAGGGTTTTCGTTTCTCGACTGATTTTATTTCATTTTTATCCACATCGTAAATAAAAATCATATTTGCTAATTTGTAGAATGAATCTACATGCTCCCCATCACTGGAGGTTATTGCTATTTTCATAATCCTGATTTTAAGTTTTTGAAAATGGGTACTGCAATGCGAAGGCTCCATTTTATTGTCTATCAACATAGATTTTCACAGCAGTAATTGAGCGTACTACCCACTCTCTACATTTATTTAATTTATCTTCTTACAGACTGTAATACAGGTACATACAGTCAATACTAACTCGTGTATTTTATTATCATATACTGTATATATAATATTCATACATGATAATTACAGCTATATTATCATAAATTAATAATTCTCTTAGATTTTATAAACAATTAAACCATAGTTTGTTAATAAGTATGAGCCTTTGTTTGATTATGTATTTAAATGATATTGTATATTTATATCACAGTACAAATATACAGTATTATGGACCCGAAATCTTTCTTTCTGTCCCCGGAGTTGGTCTCCCACAAGCAAT
>JARGFP010000055.1 GCA_029210585.1 Bacteroidales bacterium | reverse complement strand
TCCTGTCGGATATTTCTCCATCTACAACAGCTTCAAGGTTTAGCAAATATAACTCCTGCCTTCCGTAGCCATTTGGCCACCAAAGCCTCGGATTTGAAATATTTAGCTGATGAAATTCTTCAGGAGTAAAAAAAACTTGTTTTGATTCTTCTGGATCAAGATTTAAATTTTTACTGAAGCTTGTCGACTCAATATTTCCTTTAAGCAATATTCTTTTCTGATGGTTAGAATGATTGATTACTGTTGCTTTTATTTTAATGGCAGAGACAGTAGTGTCAGGAAGGGGAAGGTCAGTAATTATTTGAGGATCTTTGATCGTGACATCGCCGGTAAAGGATAGTACCACATTTTGCCATATTCCAATATTTCTGTCGCGGATACCAGGAACCCAGTCCCAGCCTTCAGAAGAAATAAAAGTCGGACCGTCGAGGCATAACTGACCACCATTCGGACCTTTATCCGTTTTTGAAGATTGCTCGTGTGGAATACCCGGATTATGAGGTGGATGGATGTTTACAGCCAGAACATTTTTACCCTGCTTATCAATCAGGTCGGTTGCATTGAAGGATCCCCGGGCAAATGCACCGGAAATCTGCCCCAACAATTTTCTATTCAGCCAGACGTCGGCTTTGTAATTAATCCCATTAAAAAGCAGCCATACCAATTTCTTATCCTTATTTTCAGGCAATGTAAATTCGAGCCGATACCACCAGTCTTCCCGGCATAGCGAATCAGGAATAAGCATGTTATTTAAGCCATAGTAAGGATCAGGATAAACTCCCTGGTCGACCAGGGTAGTAAGCACTGTCCCCGGAATTGTTGCATTATACCATTTTGAAGTATTTAAATTTGGATTAAAAATTGAAATAGGTGAAGCCGTTACCGTTTTTGAATCAGCCATTTCCCAACCTGAATTCAATTCAAACTTATTTTCACTTATTTGCTTAAATATTACCTGGGCATCAATTTTGGATTTGCGTTCAGGTAGTTGAGGTTTAGTTCTGGATACCGGTAGCGTTGAAGAATCCTGAGGTTGATGTAACCCAAAATTCATTTCATAAGTCTGAGAAAAAACTGATTGCTGGAAGCAGAAAACGATCAATAATATGAAGCCTCTACACAGTTTATATTGGTTTCTTTTCATTTTATAGCTCTATTAATTTAATATTTTGTAACTAATTCAATACTTCATCAACTACAATCTGGCAACTAAAACCATTTAATTTAACCACTATTTTTGAACAGTCCCCAGCGTTTCTCCAATCGTATGCAATTGTTTCATAAAATCGTCTGCTATTATTCCATCATGGAATAGACTTTTTCCAATTCAACAGTAATGGTAATAATTCCTTCACTTTTTCCGGATTTTTTTGGGCTATGTTATACCTTTCCTGTGGATCGTTAACTACATTATACAATTCTGTTCTTGTTTGTTCTACATTTGTAAACAGTTTCCAGTCGCCCTGCCTGATACATAAGCCTGGAGCTTTATACTGAGGGTTACCATACACGGTAAATCTATATTCCCAAAATAAAGGCTGCTGCCTTTGCCAGGGATCTCCTTTCAGCACGTCTAGTGCGTTTACTCCATCTATTTGATTTGGAGAATCTTGATTAAGTATTGCTGCGATTGTTGGTAACCAGTCGACACCTGCAATTACAGAAGTGGAGTCCACGTGTCCTTCAGGTATTTGCCCGGGCCATCTTGCAATGCATGGCATATGTATGCCTCCTTCGTACATACTCCTTTTTCTTCCCCTAAAAACTCCGGGAGAACCCATTCCTGCAATATTCGATGGATTCTCAGGACCATTGTCACTGGTAAAAAATACAAGAGTATTATCCGATAATCCCAACTGATCAAGTTTGTCCAGCAATCGTCCTATGGCTTGGTCGACCGATGTTACTGCTGCCATATATGTTCGCAAATAACTTTCGAAATTTTCTTCATTTTTCGCATCTTCCCTCATCCAATCTGAAAAAGAGTCAGGTGATATCACGTCAAGATCAGCATATTCATCAAACTGCTCTTGCGAAGGCATTAGTGGAGAATGTGGTAAAAAAGTCCAAAGATTCAGGTAAAAATTTTTCTCTTTGTTTCTTTCCAGGAACTTTATGGCTTCATCAACAAAATAATCGGTTGAATTTGCCCAGAAACCAGAAGAATCCACCATGCTTTTATCTTTTATCATCGCTGCATGTACTTTATCTTTATCTGTTAAATTTCCATGTTCATCCCAACCTCTGCCATTACTAACAAAAGTCCGGTGTTCATCAAATCCATACTCAGAAGGATCCGGAGCGTCAGTTGAATGGCCAAGATGCCATTTACCATAGTGCCCTGTTACGTAGCCTGCCTTTTTTGCTATATCAGCTACCGTAAGCACATTTTCATCCAACCAGTTGGGCATGTCTCTTCGAAGATTCTTTGCATCATCAGCAATATAGCCATGTATTCTGTCAATGGCAGGATACCTGCCTGTCATAAAGGCCGCCCTGCTTGGTGAACAAACTGTAGCGTTAACATAAAACTGGTTAAAGCGTGTGCCTTCAAACGCCAACTTATCGAGGTTTGGTGTTTTAATATAAGGATGGCCATAACAGCTTAAATCCTGATATCCCTGATCATCAGTAAGAATAAAAAGAATGTTGGGTTGTTGGACCTTTTCGGTCTGCTTCTTATCCTGATTGCAGCCAAATGTGATAATTGAAAAACCAATAATACTGGCTGCTAAAAATATATTTTTCATTGAAATTTACTTTACTTTTAACTCATATATGCATACCCTCGATGTATCCCTTTGTATATAAAATTATGTATTCCCGTTCCCTCAATTATTTTCCTTTTTCGTTAAGTTGCTGTCGTGCAAAAGTCACAACGTCTTCTGCCTGAGGCACAGGCGCCGATGCTTGCTCGGGCATAGGTTTTCTGTTGTGTTCTGCACCCGGCTGGCCATACCAAAATGTTACCAATGAATATTGAAGAAAAGCATCAGGAGCGGAAATCATGTTAAATGCTTCCATATCAAACTTAAATCGCGTTCGAAAAGGTGTTGCATCAAGCGAGCGGGTTCGGGTACAAATATTATAACCGTGGGTAAATGGTCCAGATCGACCAGCATGCTGTTTTGCTTCTGAAGGATGAGATAATCCGCCAACACGTATGTTTCCCAAAAAGGGAGTAGAGAACTCATCATCACGCGTTGGCACTTGCCCTGCGGCCCATCCATAATAGTCTTCTGTACCCGTACCAAAATGAGATGGAAAGCTTCTGTCAAAATCTTCATCCACATAGATTTTTTCATCTCCTTCACCCCACCACGACCAATGTGAATTGAGTACAATTAGATTGTCTCCAACGTGAATTCCCCGTCCTTTTATTTCTATAAAATTTAAATCGAAAACAGGACGCGGAGCATAGGGCATGTCGGTCCACCAATTAGCATGAAAATGTAGGGAAGTGTCGTCCCAATTCCATTCAGATGTGTTCACTTTTACATTAACATGAACAGGCTCTTCTGCAAAGTTTATTAAGCGCAATTCAGCATTTTCTTTATAAGGCATCATCCAGCGACAAATCATGGTACCATCAGTTTTTACTTCTCTTTCCCACATCTTATAAGGATCTACTGTATTCACGTTGGCAAAAAAGTCTCCAAGGGGACACCAAATTGTTCTTTCATCATCAAACGTTGCTTCTAACACGGTTGAGCGTAGTGCCTGGGGCAGGTTATCTGCACCTAATTGAAATTCAAGGTGTCGAACTGCATTATTCCCATTCGGAAGCTTTAAAACAGTACTCTCGCCACTCGGAATAGATTCGTCGATAGAAAAAGCATTTCCCCCTTCAAACATTCCTGGATTTAAAAGCTCATTTCCTACTTCAGTCAAAACATTCTTGTACTTGGTTAGAAATTCAGGTTTAAACGTTTCAACTTTTGTTCCTTCTTCATATGCCCTGTAATTAATGATGTAATAGAAAGATGTATCGGCCATGGTTATTTTGCAACTTTTTGCAAATGAAACAGGTAAGTAAAGATCACCTGCTCTGCATGTATACTGAGCAAAGGGTTCATTAACCTGGCCCTTTCCTGTGACCAGTTCAATGAAATTTGGTAACTATTTACCAGGGTACACCCCTGTAATGAATTTTAGATATTCGCTTCGATCGCATCGCAAGCCGAATTAAGGAGTTCGCTTTTCCTCTTGCTTGTCGCATGATTTGCTTCCGCCGCTACCCAACCAGCCAAATCATTTGCTTCTTGAATAGACAGATCAAGTACGACATACTCACCACGCTTCTCTGCTGATTTCAAATACCGACCGCACATATCACTAATCATCCTGTTCTCCTTTAATGCATCGAACTCATAATGATATAATTCTATCTCAACTCTTTCTGAATTCATTGCTATTTCGTTACTGGTTGGTGAGGTATCCTACCTTGTCAAGAAATTATATCCGCTAAAGGTATTGCATAATTCTGAGAAAACATTGCGGTCGTGTTTGCGTGTTGTTGAGACAAAGCTTGCTATCCGGGCATAGATCTCTGCTCCTTCGAAAGAACGGAAGCAATTGGATACTTTCATTTTTACTTTAGCCGGTCTGAGATCTCGTTCGGCGAGATTATTTGTAAACGGCACTTCCTGGTTGAAAGCGAATGCAAGTACAGCCTCTTTTTCCCTGATCAGACGTTCTACAAGATTTCTTCCTTTGGTTCGTTTATAACGGCCCCTTTTTCCCGGAGACTTTCGTGGCGGGGGTTCAGCTTTTTCACCCATGCCACAGATCCGGGTGTATCTCGCTTGAATTTGCTGTCGTCGCCTGATCCTTTCTTCAAGGGGCATTTTAAATATATGCATCAGGAAGGTTTTGAAAATCCTGGCCCACTTGCTTTGTTGGTTCTCGATCAATCCCTCCAGTTCCCTAAGGATATGTGCCCCACAAAGGGCATGGTTCAGTTCAGTGAAATTAAAATAGCTACCCCAGCAATCATGTACCAGCCATCCGGTGAGCTTATCCAGGATGGATTGCTCGTTCTGTAATGCCAGGCTCCCTCGTTTCTCATGTACGAAAAGATAAGTATACATCTCTGTGGTTGCAACGTGCAGCCAGCGTAACATCTCTTCTACCCGGATCCCCGTCTCATCAGCATGGGCAGTCATCGCCTCAATGATCTTTGATTTGATGATCTCCATGGGCTCTTTCAGCTGCTTATAGCATTGCTTCGAGGCTGAATATACTGTTGATTCATTGATGGCATATCCAAACAGGTCACTGAATAAAATCTGTATCTTTTTGAATGGTATTCTATAGTCTACATTCAACAATGTCGTAAGCGCTTTAACTCCCTGACCATATTGAACAGGAGCATTGACCCCTTCAGGAGCAACACCCTTGTGCCACTTGCCACATACAGGACATTTCCCCTTTAGCAACTCATGGGAGATAACTTCCAGCCTGGGTTGGGGTAAATCGAAAACCTGACGCGTTTCTGCTACACTCAGTTCCTCATCGCTGAATTCATGACCACAGTCGCACGGACCGGGTTTATGCTTCACTGTCTTATCAGGATGTTCGACCTGTCTAAGGGTTCTGCCTTGATGACCCTGCTGGCCTCCCTTTTTGCCCTTCTTCTTTCTTGGAAAAGCAGGCTTCTTCTGATAGCCATCACTCGATGGAGGTTTGCTGCTATTACGGCTATTACTATTTAACCGGGCTTCCAGTTCTGCCACCTTTGCTTTTAGTTCTGCATTTTCTAACTCCATCTCGGCATATTTCAATTGTAGCTCGGCATAATTTTTCTCCGTCTCATATAATCGAGAGGTCAGATTATTAACCTTTTCAATAAGCTCCGATATGGCCTGTTCTGAAAGCAATGCTTTTTTCTTTCAAAACTACATACCTCAAGTCTTAGAAGTCAAATTATTAGACCTGATTTTATTAGAATAATCCCAACAATTGTTGATAATCTTTCGTTTTTTTGAAAATCGAAAAAATACCTCACTGAATTAGTGCATTAATTGTTGACAACCCTTGGATTTTCTTTATTTTTGAACACCAGCTAAATAGTTACGAAATTTGTTTTTATCGTTGGTATCGTATCTCCATCCAGGTAGAACATGATATCTTTTCCAACACGATCCTTGAGGTTTTTGTAAAAATATGGAGTCCAAATCCTGGTTATAACACCCGGACCATTATGCTCCAATAGCACAGCTTCTTTTCTACCTTGATTAACTTCTACCCCTAAATCGTGGCCATGATCTCTGTTAGCAAACCAACCTTCATGGTCGTCCGGTGTTATTGCTTTTCTATCGTAACTACTAGTCTGTAATGATTTGTATTCATATTCAGGCCAATGTGTAACAGCTGAACGGTCTCCCATTTCATATAACAGCGATTTAAATGTCACATCATATCTTCTACCTTCGTTGCAATTTGTAGTCAGCATTATAATAAAAACACCTGAAATAAGTTTTACGAATATAGATTTCTTCATATTTATTTTTTAGTCTTTGGAGTTACTACTGATAGCTATATTTACAGCGTTTTAATCATTCTATTTCTGAGCAAAACTACCCGGAAAAATATTAAAAAATTACTTTGCAGTTCCCAGGGCTTTCCCAATCGCATGCAGCTGCTTCATATAATCGTCAGAAATGGTTCCATTACGCAATGGAGGAACATCCCATGTTACTGCACCTCCTTCTGCATTGATTTCCTTGCTATACCTAATAGCCTGTTCTTCCGTAAATCTGGGGTCACCTACTCCCCATTTACTGCCCAAATAGCTCAGGATATGTATTTGCCTTCCATCAATTGTTTCATCAAAGGTATGCCTGTAACTTATACCTTCCGGTTCATTAATTTCCCCTGCTGTATAATCTTCATAAGGAGTGATCGACATGATCCTGGGGAATACCCCCGGGTTAAAAGCTACAATGCTGTTCGGATTACCGGCACGTGTGGCAGCAGCCATCGAGGCAAAATTCGGAATATCCGGATGCCTGAAAAAGGTATTGGGACGATAACACCCATCAATCCACCACCCGGATACTTTATCTCCCCAACGCATTGAAAACTCCCGGATAACTTCCTGCCACCGGAGATAGGCTTCTGCTTTTCTTGGATCATCCCTGTCGAATGCAAAGGCTTTTGCTTCTGCAGGACTAAAATCAAAATGAGAAGAGACATATGTTATGAGCTTTATTCCATATTTATCTAACGCACGATATAGATCTGCAACCAGATCGCGGTTACTGCATATACCGGGTGCCTGGCCAGTATAATGTTCATACATTGCATTTGGTGCTAGGAAAAATCCATCAGTATGTCGGATTGTAATGATCAGGTATCCGGCACCGACATCCGACAATTGTTTAGCCAGTCCTTCACAATCAAAATTATCAATGAGATCATTCCATTTATTTAAATTGATTGAATCGGCATCCAGTAGATTTTGAGATGCTAACATTTTAGCACTGTAATGTAACATCACCCCCCATTTTACATCTTTCATCCATGATGCCCTGTTCTGGGCATTTACCGATAATAATAAAACCCCCAGAAAAATCGTAAGTGTTATTTTTTTCATTGGTATAAATTATTTATTTATCTAATTGATATATAACTATTTAAATATCATTCTAACTACTAGTAACCTGTTTCCTCGCTGAAAAATATATATCCAATGATGAGGGGTTCATTTTGTTAATTTTTGTGGTAATATATCCGCACCTGTTATTTATGATTTTAATTGCACAAAATATGAAAAGCTCTTTTACACATGATAAAACTAAGAAGTTTTATTCATAGCGTGTTTCAAAGTTTACCCAAACTCTTTTGAATATGTGTCAAACGTCACACAATCAATCTGAGTCAGGATTCCGTAGTGATGTGTGTGCGCATTGTCATTTAAAGCTATTTTCAATTCTAATATAATCAAATGCGACATGACCATTGCCTTCAGACCCAGTTTTAAGGGAATACAGGCCAATTCTTGCCCCGGTCCACCTACCCGAACGGACTTCAAAAGGCTCGCTTAAATCCGTAAAGTTTATACCATCAAAGCTATACGAAAACTGACCCATTATCAGTCCGTTTCTCCATCGTTCAAGGTCTTCGTATTCATACGGCTGAAGATTCTCCCTTCGAATTACTTCATCTTCTATACTGTTGCTTTCTCTGCGCTCCAGCGGTTTGGGCATTTCACCAGTGGTTGTAAGACGAAGCCAGATATTGTTGCTTTTCTGGGTGAAAGCTGATACCAGGATATCATTATTGAATCTGACAGAGATGCGAAATGCCTTGTCCAACTGTTCAACACCAATATCGAAAGTTTTTCTGCCAAAACTGGCCAGTCCGCCCCTCACTTTTTCAGTGCTGGACAAATCCACTTTTACTGTTGCTGTAAAAGAAAAACCAGGGAACATCTGGGTCAGCACATGAGGGGTTTCAAAAAGAGGATCGTTTGCAGAATAGATTGCCGGCAACAGAAGGTTTCCATCTTTCAGCTCATACCAATTATCCTTCGGGTTTGCTACCCACTGCCATTGCAGTCCCAGTTCCCCTGAATTAAAATCATCGGATGTCTGAATTTGTTTAGGTTCCGGCGGATGCGGGTAGTAATAGGAGGAAACGGGATTCCCAATACCATCATTGTCGGTATCAATTCCAATAACCGGCCACTCATTTTCCCAATAGGCTGGCTCCAATCTAACAATCCTGCCCAATGTTCCGGTTGATTGGAAATGAATAAACCACCATTCTCCGGAATAACTTTCCACGAGGCCTCCCTGGTGTGGCCCATTAATTTTTGTTGAACCGGTTTCACAGATGGTCCGGATTTCATATGGGCCAAAAGGATCCTTTGCCCGCATAGCAGTCTGCCATCCCCGTTCAACTCCTCCGGCCGGACAAAGAATGTAATACCATCCGTCGCGTTGCATAAATTTAGTACCTTCAATGGTTCGGTGGAAGCGATCGGCAGGAAAACGGTCGCTGTCCCTTGCATCAAAAACGGTCACCGGGTCACCAAAGAGTTTTGTCCCATCCCAACTCATCTCGCACACATCAATCATTGAATTTTTACCACTTCTTGAGCTTGCATAGGCAAATGACAACCAGGCTTTACCCGTGGTCTCATCCCATAAAGGACTGGGATCGATGATACCTGAAGCTTCATGTACCAAAACAGGCTCACTCCAGTCAGCAGCAGGATCCTCTGTTTTAACCATATAAATCCCGGCATCGGGATCGCCCCAGAAAATCCAGAAAAACCCATCATGGTAGCGTAACGATGGTGCATATACTCCCATTCCAAAGCGTGGAATATTATAATCAAGCTCATCCTTGTTTCGACCTCTGTAGGTCAAACGCGCATTGGGATTTTGCTTTATCCCGTGACCTAGGATGGTCCAGTTAACCAGGTCTTTCGAATGGAGCACAGGAAGGCCGGGAGATACATAAAAACTGGAAGCGGTCATGTAATAGTTTTTTCCAACACGTATTACATCAGGGTCGGAAAAGTCTGCTGTGATAATCGGATTTGTAAATGTTACGTCGCCACTTTTTCCAGGAAGTATCTCCCGGGAATTCCCGCAAGAACACAGCAGAAAAACAAATAATAGTGACTGAAAAACAGATCTGAAATGAGTCATTGTCGATAATTTTTTAAGATTAAAAACTGAGATTTATCGAAAATCACATCATTCGGCAATTGCCTCTGATAAAGAGTGGGCAAGATCATCCCTGGATCCATGAATTCTTGTTTCATGTGTACTAAGTTCTATATAGCCAAAACTGTTCTTTCTGGTCATAGAAATCTTCACCTTGCTTCCCGAAACCGGCTCAAAGGAAAACGCATTCCATCCCATTTCGTCTGTTAATTTTGATGTACCGTCAAATACAGCTTTTCCGTCAATTTCGATTTTCAAAGAATAGGTTCTGATCCAGCTATTGAAAAGTTGCAAACGTACTTTATCTATTTCGTATGTTCCATCCAGGGTATACTCTATCCAGGCCTTTGACACATCTGATTCTCCTGGATCGGAAGCCCAGCGTGTTTGCACATCTTTATCGTATGAATGCTCAGCAAGACGCGTTACTCCATGATGCTGAGCGTTACTGCCCGAAACTGCTGATGTAATGGTTAATTCATCAGGGAATATTTTCTGATCACCGGTAAAGCCGGGAAAGGGATGGCCTGTTGAAGCCGAACCTGCTCCCAACCGATCGTTTAACTGGGCCCTGTATAAACTTGGAATACCGGCAATGTGAACACCATCAGACTCCACCAGTCCCAGGGGTTCAGTTGCCTTTCTTCCTACACCGGTGATGCCTTCGCCAGCGATACAACCAATTGCCCAGTTACTGGCATCCGTTGGCGGATCATGTATCACCATACGGCTATATGTATGGCAATTCCACATTACATGATTCGCACCTGCCCAGCCGTGTCCGCTACCTGAGTTCGTACGGTTTTCCACATTTAAGTCAAGATCTGTTGATACCCTGTCATATAATACCCCCGTAGACCATCGATGATGCGGACCGGAAACATTCCAGCAATTCATAGCCACACAATTCGAAAATACGTTTGGTCCGGGTGTCCTTGAACCGCTAACAAAATCGTGTCTTCCGAAATCTGAAAAACAATTTTGAATTAAAATTTGATGTCCTTTCCCAATGCCAAATGAATAACGCGTACCAGAATTTAACGTTCCAACAGGACGTAGATAACGACAATTATCCACGGTCCATTTGTATGATCCATCAGAAAAGGATACAGTGGACATTGTAAAATGATAAGTGTCTACATTTCTTACCCACCCATTTTCAGCGGCATACACACTAATGGCTCTATGCGAATGATTACGGTCATTTTCGTCGGAATAGGACGATTCAAGACGCATATTCTCGATTCCTATTTCCGTTTTATAATCCGGACTATTATTGTATTTATATACATATCCGTTTGCGATTCCCCTATAGATATGATCAATAACGGGGGCGTCAATGGTAATTGTATCTCCATTAACTGCTTCAATAACCCGGAAAAAGTCAACGGTATATCCCCTTATGGACCAGCCATACTTACCACCCGTCAGATCGACCCATTTCTGTGTAGGTACTCTTTGTAATACAACCCGGTCGCCTTCATTAAAAGAATGACCGGATTCAATTGTAAATGTCCTGGCACCAAAAGGAACATATTCATCAGTTATTTGCTTTTTCGTTGATTCTATAAGCTCATGGCCGGGACTGGCTTTTGAGTTCACCGAAATAAGAGGATCCCGTGTGGTAAATACAGCCCTGACAATGGTGGTGTTTCCCATACCTCTTAGTACAACCCCACTTTTCATGAAGATTGTGCCCCCGACTTCATACAGCCCGGAATTCAACAATACGGCTCCTCTATGCCCATTGGCATCTGCAGGAAGCACTGCAACCGCATCAATTGCGCTCTGAATGTGGTAGCGGTTATCTCCTCCTACAGGAGAAATAGCCTTAACTACTTTCACATCCGGTATGGGCTTTTCACCATGATGATATCCGACATAACTGAAATCGGGCAGTACATTTCCATTTTCATCCGGGGTGTATGTCAAATGACCACAGGTATCGATCGATACCAGCGACGTGGTTTGCCCAAAGGCGTTAAAGGTTAGTATTGCCGTCAATAGAGCAAGCAAAGTATACTTCGTTGTAGTTTTTTTCAAAATAATCAGTTTTAAACAAATGTGATATTTTTTTACTGGCTCATTGACTGGAAATGAAATAATGACTTTTGTTATTGTGCAATGTATAGTCTTTATCCTCTCAGACTTTTTAACATCAATGAGAAATAATATACAAAACGTAAAAGTATAATACTTTATCTCCTATCGATTTTGATTTTTTCCCAGATTCATTTGAATATGTTCGGGCACGCATCAATGAAAGCATCCCTGCAGATGCAGTAACGGTTCACTTTGAATTTTGCCATTATGTTACTCTATAAAATATCCAGTGATTGCATGGCTGCCTTCATATATCCCATCGCATATGCCATCCCCGCATGCCAGGGAGCAGCGCACGACATCTGGGGGGTATGGTCGGGGATGATCACGCCCTGGTAATTGTTTTTTTTGAGTATGCTTAAAATTTTCAGCATGTCTATATCCCCCTCATCGACAAATACTTCTTTGTAGTGTGGTACCTTCCCTTTCACATTCCTGAAATGGATATATGCGATCTTGTTCTGC
>JARGFP010000054.1 GCA_029210585.1 Bacteroidales bacterium | reverse complement strand
GTTTGAGAGTAGCGACGTTCGACCAAAGCCTTTCTGACATTGATCACCAGTTCCTCCTGTTTTGGAGGAGTCCGGTTGCGAGCTTGCTTGGGTGCCGTAGATCTGGATAGATACCAGTTATCTCCACCCTCAGCACGATAACGGGTGATCCATTTATGAACCCATTGTCGTGAACGTCCAAGCTTTTGAACAATGTCAGAAATTGGAACATCTTTTAAATACAGCTCCACTGTCTGTTGTCTGAGAATTAGATCGTCTTCCATAATAATTAGTTTTATGGAGACGAAAAAAAACAATATTTCAAAGAACGGGATCGATCGTTATGTAAACGATCTTATGATATTTTGGTCTTCCTTAGATGTAAACGATGTTCTGATATTTTATGTAAACGATGTACTGATATTTATCAGATATTCACTAGAGGTGGAGGAGTATTTTATAGATGAAAACAGAGACGGGGTTTCAGATTACAGTTTTGATGTTCCGGATTTCACCGTGGATGAGTGGTTCTCCAACCTGGTGATCCGGTGGGAGTTCCTGCCCGGATCAACTGCATATCTTGTATGGTCGCAGACCCGCGACTATTTTGATTCCTCGGGTGCATTTGAAGTAATGGACAACGTGGACAAGCTGTTCACAGATAAAAGGGCGAATAACACATTTTTGCTGAAAGTTTCGTACCGGTTCGGACTGAGGTAGGGGGTGTCCCCTGGACGATCCTGATCGTGAAATGGGGATGGATCGGGCTGACAATGGGTCTGGATTCGCGGTTGTATTGTTGAGATCTGCTTTTAATTTGTAGATTTGCAGGAACTACTAAACTGCAGCTGAATGAAGCGCTATATCCCATTGGCTTTCCTGTTCACTATTTCGTTAACTGGAATCTTACATGCACAAAAATCCACCTACACGATTGGATTTTCTCAGTGTGTCCGGGAGGATTTCTGGAGGGAGACCATGGAGCGGGAAATGGAGATCGAAGTTTCGCTCTACCCTGAACTGGAGCTGATTAAACGTGATGCCGGTGGCAACAGCCTTCAGCAGATAGAAGATGTGAAGGAATTGCTAAAGATGGGCATTGACCTGCTGATCATTTCCCCTAATGAATCTGCTCCGCTCACGCCGGTGGTGGAGGAGGTGTTCGGGAAGGGAATTCCCGTGGTGGTGATTGACCGGCAGATCAGCTCGGACGCGTGGACAGCCTTCATTGGTGCGGATAATTATGAAATCGGATTCCAGGCAGGCCAGTATGCGGCCTCCATATTAGCGGGCACGGGTTCCATCCTGGAGATTGCCGGGCTCAAGGGATCGTCTCCTGCCATGGCAAGGCATAATGGTTTTGTTGATGCGATTGAAGCCTTCCCGGACGTAAGAATAGACCATTTTCTTACAGGTGAATGGAATTGGGCTGAAGGCAAGCAAGTGATGGACAGCGCCCTGTCGGAAGGAATCCGGCCTGACCTGGTTTTCAGTCACAACGATTTTATGGCGGCCGGGGCCTATGAAGCTTCGCTGAAACATGGCGTGGCTGATGATTTTTTCTTTATCGGGATTGATGGCATGGCGGAGGGAGGCATTCAATATGTGATTGATGGGAAACTGGATGCTACATGGCTTTATCCCACGGGAGGTGACAAGGCGATTGATGTGGCCAGGAGGATCCTGCTGAAGCTCCCATATGACAGGGTGAATAATCTTCAAACCCTGCTGATCGACCAGAGAAATGCCAATACCCTGAAGTTGCAAAATCAACAGCTTTTGTCTCTTCAACAAAAAATTGCACAGCAGCGAGACATTGCAGGCAGTTACCGTGAGCAGATCTCCAACCTCAGGGTGGGAGCCATGGTGATCAGTGCATTTACTATTCTTGTGATCCTTCTGATCCTTTTGGTGATCCGGGCCTATCGTGGGAAACAAAAGGCAAATAAAGTACTGGAGGCGCAGAATATCGAAATCGAAAAGCAAAATGAGAAGCTGCAGCGGATTTCTGAACAACTGGAGATTGCGACCCAGCAAAAATTGCGGTTTTTCACCAATATATCTCATGAATTCAGGACGCCATTGACACTTATGACCGGCCCACTGGAATCGCTGTTACAGCAGCACGATCTGGTGGATGAAAAGCGGCATCAACTGGAGATGATTTACAGGAATGCCTTACGGCTGTTGAGGCTGATCAACCAGATCATGGATTTCAGAAAATTGGAAAATGACAAAATGGTGTTGCATGCCGGGCAATATGACATGGTGAAATTCCTGATGCGGATCAAGGAGAATTTTGATCCGCTGGCTGAAAAGAAGCGGATCCATTTTACTTTAGAATGTTCAGTCGACTCTCAGGAGCTGTGGTTTGATCCGGATAAGATGGACAAGGTGATGTTTAACCTCCTCTCCAATGCCTTTAAATTTACCCATGAAGGGGGAATGATCACGATTGGATTCGGAACCAGGGATAAGGAGATTGGCAATGAAAAAAAGCAGGTTGCTGAAATCACAGTTACAGATGATGGTCGCGGAATGTCAGAGGAGCACATTAAAAATATTTTTGAACGATTCTACCAAATTGAGCAGCAGCGTGAAGGCAATTATTTTCCGGGTACAGGATTGGGGTTGTCCCTTTCAAAGGGACTGATTGAACTACATTCCGGTACCATTGATGTTTCAAGTAGCAAAGGTGAGGGAACAGTATTTTATGTTTGTTTGCCTTTAGGTGATGCGTATCTCAAGGAGGAAGAGAAAGTGCTGGTGACAGATCCTGACCATTTTGATCTTGAGTCTTTTCAACTAATATCAGAGGAGTTGGGGTATTTCACAGAACTCTCCGATCCTGAAGTAAGTACGCAGGCTGTATCGACATCTTCTACGAAGAGGGAATACCTGATCCTCATCGTAGAGGACAACCCGGACCTCCTTAATTATATGAGGGAAATCCTTGCGACCAACTATGAAGTACTTACGGCAAAGGATGGAAAGGAAGCATGGGAGACTGTGCAGCGGGATCTTCCCGATATTGTGGTGAGCGATGTGATGATGCCATTTATGGATGGACTTGAGCTGACCCAGCATATCAAAGGTGATATGCGGACCTGTCATATACCGGTAATTATGTTGACAGCCAAAACTTCTATTGAGAATAAGCTTGAGGGATTAGAGGCGGGTGCAGATTCCTATATTCCGAAGCCTTTTAATGAGCGGCATTTGCTGGTCAGGGTGCGGAAGTTGCTGGAGATGCGGAAGGTACTGGGAGATCATTTCAGGGAGTATCTCTCATTTGAGGCCATTGAAAATCCTGTAGGACATATGGATCAGCGGTTTCTTGAACGTACTTCCAGGTCGATTTCAGATCATCTGCAGGATCTTGAATTTGGTGTGGAAGAACTGAGCCGGGAGATCGGTATGTCGCGGGTTCATCTGTACCGCAAGATCAAGCAGATCACCGGAATGTCGGTAAGTGAATATATTCGCTCTGTCAAATTGATGCACGCCAAGGGCCTTATCAGGAAACGGGAGATGTCTATTTCAGAGGTCGCCTATGCTTCCGGATTTGCCAATCCTTCCTATTTTACCAAATGCTTTCGGGATCAGTTCGACCAGTCACCTTCGGACTACCTGGCCCAGTTTGGTAATGAATAGGCTACCAGATCGATTTAAGCTCGTAAATGCTTCCTGAAATGAGCTGCACATTTCCATTTTCAGCGAAGAGAAAGATGCTGTTGAAATCCTGATCGGGGAAGAAGATCTCCGTAAGTACACCTTCCCCGTTGTTAATAAACACTTCAACAGAAGCTTTGTCCACAAATGCATGGACAGTGAACAGATCTGATTCTATGGGCAGGGGTGCTTCATGGATTCCGCGAAATTCTTGTGAAAACGATGTTTTTCCGCTATTGATACGGTCAACATAGGCATAGCTGCCGCTCACATCATATCCGAAAGTGACCTGTTGGGAAGTGTCGTTCTTCAGCCGGAACCCGAAGTCGGATGCCAGTCCGAACTGAGATCCGTTGTTCAGTTTGAATGTCAGCCGGATTTCGTATTGTGAACCTGTAAAATCCCCGATCCCCTTGATCTCCGTTTCGCCGGAAAGCACAGCAGGTTCAAGATCCATGTATTTTGATGTTCTCAACAGTTCAAGTTCGGTCACCGGAAGGCTGATGATCTGCAGGTTTTCATCTGCGTTTTTCAGCCTGAGTTCCCTTGGGATGGTCATCGCACTTCTCCATGGGGTGGTGGGTACAACCGTGGCATACTGCCAGTTGCTCATCCAGCCCATAAAGATTCGTCTGCCGTCTTCACCTGGGATATCCGACCATGTAACACCGGCGTAATTGTCCTTTCCGTAGTCGATCCACAATGGTTCGGTGCCAGGATTTTCATTGATAAAGTGGGATCCGTCAAAATCCCCTACAAAGTATTGCGTGGCTGAGCCCCCGTTGGGACCTCCCGGGTTGATACTGACCAGCAGGACCCATTTTTCAGTGCCGCTATGCATAAGCGGAAAGAGGTCGGGACATTCCCAAACACCATCATGGGCACCGGTATTTTTCCCGAAGTCGCTTTCAAAGTCCCAGTCAGTGAGGTTTGTAGAAGAGTAGAAAGACACATGGTCCTGTACCGCGAGGGTCATGATCCACTTTTGACCCTCCTCGAACCAGGTCACCTTCGGATCCCTGAAGTCCCTGATACCGGGATTGTCCAGCACAGGATTGCCGCTGTATTTCGTCCATGTACGGCCCTTGTCATTGCTGAATGCGATTCCCTGGGTTTGGTAGTTATTGGTGCCGGCACGTTCACCCTCCATATTGTGGTAGGTGAAGATGGCAATCATGGGGGGGTGTTCACCAGACTGCAGTCCAGAGGTATTGTTCCAGTCAATCACAGCACTTCCTGAGAAGATATACCCCAGGCTGTCAGGGTACAGGGCAATGTGCTGGTGTTTCCAGTGCACCAGGTCGGTGCTGATTGCGTGACCCCAGTGCATGGGTCCCCATACCACATCATCGGGATAATGCTGGTAGAAAAGGTGATATTCACCTTCATAGAACACCATCCCGTTCGGATCGTTCATCCACATGGAATCGGGCGAAAAATGGAATTGAGGGCGGTGTTGCTGGAGGTAAGCTGTCTGGTTGTCGGGCTCTATAATATCCTTTTTATTTGTATTGCATGCGACAAAAACTGTTGCTAAAATGACAAATAACAAAATTGATTGAATCATACGTTTCATAGCTTACAATATTATGAATGATTTAGATTTGCTTGTTGTCCTGCTGCTGATTGTTAGCATGTAGATCCCGCTGGCATATTGATTTGCCGGTATACTTGCTGACAGCCATCCGTCGGGGGATGTAAACTCCTTCTTGCCTACCAGCATGCCGCTGATATTTCTGATCTCTACTGAAATATTTCCATTGCCCGGGATATAGGCATCAAGATTGATCATATCGGAAACGGGATTCGGGTAGACGGAAAGATGATCGCTACTTTTTTCCGGACTTTTTTTTTCCGGAATAGAGGTCAAGGGATCGACAGGAATGGCATCCGGCAAATTGTCCGGTTCACATACGATGTCATCCATCAGGTCAGTTTTACTTTTCAAATCCCATGCATCGAGTTCAATAATCTCCGCCCTGCCTTTCATGGTTACAAGATCCACCTTATTACTTTGCTCCCTTGAAGGGTATACCCTGTTGGACAGAACGACAGTTTGGTCGACAAAAACTTCGAGGATGGAGTGGTCGAGGAAAATTCTGACATCGAGGGTGTCGTTATGATTGAAATAATACCTGGAACTTCGCTCATCCTTGAGCGTATTTGACAATGAAGAGAGCTTGCGGTCGACAATCAGGTAATGATAGTTTGTGGAAAACCGGATGGAGGTGAATTCCTGCATATCCTCGTGCTTGAATACCTGTACCTGGAATACAGAAGCAGAATCATATTTTATTTTGAAATGAAGTTCCAGTTGGTTTCCTGTGATTTCAGGGATATTTAGATTTGTACCCGGTTCCACTACCCTGTTTGTGATCCTGGTATGTTCGTTACGCAACCTGCACAGATTTGGATGGGGAGTATGCCCGATGGTGGTATCACTCAAGAGCCTCATAACGCGGGGGATGCTGAACGTCTGTCTCCACCCGGCTGCTACCTGGTCTGCGCCGGATCTGTCTTCAGGAATGATACCAATATATACTGCCCGGCCCTCCTCATCGGTTCCTACCGAAGGAGAGAGGAAGTTTTCCTGTATCCACTCAAATTTTTTCGGTTCAGTAAAATAGGGTGTGAATTTTTCATCCTCCCAGGAGCCGATCCAGTAGATGGTTTGGGCCCTAACTCCTTCCCAGGGGATGGGGGTAACGCAGAGCATATAGTCATTTTCATTCAATTGGTAGAAGAATGGCATCTCCCAGAATTTACCAGATCTTTCAACGTTGTTGTCGTTATACAGGTGTTGAATATTCTCCCAAACTATAAGGTCGGTGGATTTATATGTCCACAGAATACCTCCACCGGATTGAAGTCCGGAACCGACAATCATATAATACGTGTCGTTCGTTTTCCATACATAAGGATCCCGGAAGTCCATATGATTGTATCCGGTGGGTGGATGGGGGATCAATGGATTGCCTTCATATCTTGTCCAGGATATCAGAGAATCATCATCAGGATAAGCCAGACCGATGCCTGCTTTTGCTCCATCTACTCCTGTATAGACGATGGCTGGAACACCTTTAGGATCTGCAATTGTAGTGCCTGACCATACACCGTAGCTGTCAAACCCGGGTTCTGGTGCCAGGGCAATTTTTTTTTCCCGCCACTGCACCAGGTCTGGACTGGAGTAATGCCCCCAGTGCATGAAATAGAGTTGCGGTGCGTTGGGGTTTTTCTGACTGAACAGGTGGTACAGTCCGTCATAATAGATTAGTCCGTACGATTCGTTTGTCCAGCTTGTGTTGGGCATAACATGATATTGAGGCCGGAGGTAGTCACCGGCAAATCTTACATCGGGATCAATGGACAGGTCCGGAACCTTGTCACTATACAGTTCGCACTGACCAGTTATTGTTGCCTGGTCCAGTGCAGTGTTGTGGATTTTTACCTCATCAAGTGCTCCATTTGCGGCGGTGACCAGAAAGCCATTCATCAATGTGGAGTTGCTGTGTCTGCCGATGAACAGGGTTGAACTTCCTGTTGTAAGTGTCTCATGGCTATTCAAACTGGTGGTTGCAACTGCTGAGCCATTAATGTATAATGTCATCGTACTGGTATTCAGGTCCGCAATACCAGCGATGTGATACCATGAATAGGGTTGAAGCCTTGTTTCCGAGATCACTTCATAGCGAATAAAATCTGCAAAAATAACCCATGAAACATGTCCATAAGGACCTATTTCAAGAGAAAAACCGGTATTTCCATTGTGTTGGCTTACCAGGGCGCTTTTTTCTGCATTGAATGCTTCAGGTGCAAACCATGCTTCTACAGTTATCTGTTTTCCAATTTCTGAAAATGAATAGTCTTGCAGACTGCCCCATGTTGAATATCCATCCAAACGCAGTGCTTTTCCGGCAACGCCTTCAATTCTTTCAGGAAATCCCTGGTGGTTGGCCAGGGGGATAGATTGCGATCCAATCTGTTCAACGCTTGTGACTGTTCCGTTTTCTTCGTCGAATCCAACATGAAACAGAGGCTGTCCGTAAAGCACAGACGTCAGCGGCAAAAAAGCCAGGATATATAGTATAAATTTTCTCATATAATCATTTCAGAACTTGTGTTTTTGAAAAACAAGGGGGGACACTCCCCCCTTGTTAACCAAAACTAACTAATTAACTACCAAAACTATGAAAAGAAACCTTTCATGTTGTATTTATTTGCTCTCCATCAGTCCGTCGAGGGCATTTTCAGTAATTCCTTCTACGTTTGATTGCCATTCGTTGGTACGGTCATCTTCCATATTCCACTCGTACGCACCTGCTGTGATTACGATAGATGTACCGGAATAGTCACCTGATGGCAGGAATTCAACTACTGCTCCCAGTTCTACACCATTCAGAGAAGGATCCCATTCGAAGGAGGCCCTGACAAGTGCATCTGTAGCATCTTCCCATGCAGACTTTCTCGCGTTTGGATCTGTGGCACCATCCGGAAGTTCAGGGAAGAACCTGTTGAAATCCCACAAGTGGGCCCTGTTCTTCTTGGCACCCCCGTCACTAAGGAAGATGGCATCATAAGTGTGGCCCTCGAAGGTGACTTCAGAGGTATTCAGTCCCTCAAAGAGGTAATGGGTGTCATTTCCATCCGGGTAATCATCCTCATCAGCCACATCAGTATAGGAGAGGCCCCAATTATCCGGATTGGTAATGTACTCCTCACCCGGGATATCAAGGTTTGTGGGACCGTATTCCGCGGTCAGCCTGCCCAGTTCAACAAGGTAGGAAGAGGCAAGGCTGGTGAGCAGAAGGTTTCCACCATCCTTATAAAAGTCTGTGATGTTTACCAGGGCATTACCGGTTGCAATATCAGGAAATGCCCATGGTTCTGGCCTTGGAAATACAGTATGGTGCCACCACATCACTGTTACAGTTTCGAGATCTGCATCAGGGAGATCGCTGAAGGAGACATACATGGCCTTCTCACTGTAGGTGTCGAGTGCCCACTGGTAGGCCACTTTTTGCTCTTCATATGACAGTTCATCCAATGTAGGAGCATCTCCGAGGAGCACGATCCTCAATGGGTTTTCACCCACAACCACCATTACAGTGTAGGTTTCAGTTACTTCACCATTTGTAACAGTAAAGTCTACAGAAAGATCACTGAAATCAATGCCGCTTGCAATGCTCGGAGTTACGGTTGCTCCTTCTGTAGCTGTAACTGTTCCAACCACGTTGGAAAGGTCAGTTCCGTAGGGGACATTCACTGTAACTGTTTTTGTGGTTTCATCCACAACCCCTGTTGCTGTTACAGGTTGGGTAAAAAAGAGCGATGTAAGCTTTGCTTCCACCTCCTCGTCAGGTGTACATGCTGTGAACATCAGGGATACCAATGCGATCAGCATGAATCCAATGTGCGTTGTTTTTCTCATAATGAATAAATTTTAGAATTTGTAAATAGATGTTTAGTTGTAACCATTGTTTTGAAAGTACAATTCAGGTGCAAGGTCAATTTCATCCTGCGGTATGGGCAGGTACTCATGTGTTCCTTCGATGAATGTTGCTTCACCAAGATAGGATACCCTTGCAGCCTCTGATGCATAATAATCGTTCATGACTTCAGCAGTGATATTCCAGCGGTTCAGGTCATAAAACCTGTGTCCCTCCATGGCCAGTTCGAGTCTTCTTTCAAAGCGGAGGGCCATGCGGGCATATTCCTGGTTCCACCCTGAGCCAGGGTAGGGTCCTATGAGGTAGTTGGCCGCATCCCCTGATCCATCGAGCTTTTGAACGTAAGCGCTGTTCATAGCCCTTTCCCTTACTTGATTGATCAGGGTTCTGGCCTCGTTAAGATCTTGCTGTGCATCTGATTCAATAAGTGCTTCAGCTTTCCAAAGCAGCACTTCCGCATATCGAATAAACATAAAGTTCAACCCTGAAGCTGCCCAGGGGAAGGAGTTGTGTATGTCCGGGTGGTCCGGTGCTACTACATGTTTCTTGGAAGAGTATCCCAGATAATCTGTGCTCCGCATCCAGGCTTCACTATAAATGGCTGTTCCTTTCCATGGAATCCCGATCCTGCCAAAAGTATGGTCGAGTCTCGGATCCAGTGTGCCTGAATAATTGCCATCTGCAACGACTTCATCATCAAAGGAGTTGAACAGGGGCAGTCCGTTATCATCTGTTCTGTAGGCGTTGACCAAATTCTGACTACCATGGTAGAAATCGTCACCATTGGCATAGGCCCCGTTATCGATACCCGGACCCAGTGTAACATTCAGAAGGTTGCCCCAATTGTGGTTGGCATATATGTTGGCTGTTGAGTACTGGGCAGCAAAAACCACTTCTGACCCGTTTTCATATTCCACTTTGGAAATGTTTTCGAATTCGCTGAAAAGTGCATAAGGGCCGCCCATCACAAAATCGCAATGTGTAATGGCTGCATCCCATTCTTTCCTTTCGATATTGATTTTGGCCAGGTATGCAGCGGCAATGTATTTATTTACCCGCCCGATATCAGGTTGTTGAAGTGGCAGGTTATCAAATGCATATTGGAAGTCTGCTTCGATCAGGTCCCAAACTTCATCTGAAGTATAGTCCTTGTTTGAAATTTTAGTAGGATCATCGTTTTCATCGAAATAGGGAATCTGGTCGAAATTCCTTTTCAGGTCAAAGAAGAAGTGGCCCCGAAGAAGCCTCATTTCTGCAATACGCTGCTCTTTGGCATAGTTCGGATCTTCCAGTTTCTCTATCTCACGCATGGCCAGGTTACAGCGGGCGATAGCAAACATGTTGTTGCGCCATTTTTGAAAAGTTGCGTAGTTGTCAGGGAAAATGGTAGCTGTTTCCAGCTGGTGAATATCCGTTCTGTCGGTAATACCACCACCACCTTTATAGGCATCATCACTTCTTACATCGATGATCCAATTGCTGGAGGGACCGGCAAATGCTTCAGCATTACCAAGAAAGTGGGCTCCAAGTCCCTGGTAAGCAGCAATCACCAGTTTATCGACTGCTTCTGCCGAAGCAAGGGTGCCCTCAACCAGCACTCCTTTTGGTGAGGTGTCGAGAATGTCTTCGCAGCCAATAAGTGCTGTAAATACCAGGAACAGGAAAATTATTTTAGTTTTCATAGTGTTATATTTTTTCTGTTTCAATTATAATTTGATGTTTATGCCCACCATGAATGTTCTGGGCAACGGATAAACACCCCTGTCAATACCGGGAATATTTGCATCACCTGCATGTGGCACTTCCGGGTCAATTCCTGAATAATTTGTCAGCGTGAACACATTCTGAATTTCTCCGTATATATTCAGACCAAAATCCCTGATCCCAGGGAAGGTGTATCCCAGCCTGACAGTTCTCAGTTTCAGGAATGAGGCGTCTTCCACGTAATAGGATGAAGCCCTGTTCTCATTGTTGGTGTTGTCCAGTGTTGGGGCCGGAATATTAGAGTCAGTATTGTCAGGACTCCATGCATTCAGGATTCTTGTACTCCTGTTGAAATCTCCCACCTGGGAAAAATCCGTGTACCACCTGGTTTCATTATAGACTTTTTGTCCGAGTGAGGAGTAAAATGCCAGGGAAAGGTTGAAACCTTTGTAATCGGCGTTGAAGTTCAGGCCAAAACTGATCAGTGGATGCGGACTTCCCAGGTAGGTTCGGTCCTGATCATTGATAAGTGTGTCTCCATTGATGTTTTCGTACCGCAGTCGACCAACATCTTTTCCTCTCTGGATCACGTGCTGGTCCACCTCTTCCTGTGAGCTGAATATGCCGTCAACCACATACCCATAAAAAGTGCCGATAGGATAGCCTGTTGCAATTCTGCTGGCACCATCGGTTGGAAGATAGAATTCACCTTCATATCCCAGGTTGGCTATACTGTCTCCCAGGCTGACTACTTCATTGGCGAACCTGTTAACTGTTAATTGTGTATAGAGCCTGAGGTCTTTGCCAGGATTATAATAATTGTATGCAAGGTTCAATTCAAAGCCATTGTTGTCGACTTTTGCAGCGTTGATAAAAGGTTCGGCTCCTTCACCTACTGCTGTGATCAGCGGTGAACGAATCAGGATATCTCTTGTATTTTTAAGGAAATAGTCGAAGTTGACCTCCAGCATCCTGTTAAAAAGCAACAGGTCGGTACCCACATTCAGTTGCGAAGTCGTTTCCCAGACCAGGTTCGGATTTCCCCGTTGCAATACAACGTAGCCAGCAGCAACATCTGTATTTGATCCGGCAATATCGTAATCTGCGTGGTTTACATCAGGCCCCAGGTAGGATACGATGGCGTTGTCGGCGATGGCCTGGTTTCCCTGTTCTCCGTAACCTGCCCTGAGTTTCATGCTGTGGAGGATCCTGTCCATACCTGAAGATTCAAGTGCATTGCGCATAAAATCCTCTTCGGTCAATTTCCATCCCAGTGAAAGTGCCGGGAAAAGTCCGGCATCGTTGAACCTGGAAGTCTTGTCATATCTCAGTGTACCTGAGGCTAGATATTTGTTGCTGAGTACATAGTCAGCCCTTCCAAAATATGAGAGCAGGGCCCATTCGTTTCCTGAACCGGCATTAACCTGGGTGCCAGAGTTGCCTGCATTAAGATATGTGAAATCGGTTGATTCGATCTCAAAGGAATTTCTGCGTCCGGAAAGGAAATCTCCTTTGTAGGTTACTGTCTCCATTCCACCCATTACTTTGAGGGAATAGTTGCTTTTATTCATATTGTATTCCAAGGTATTGGTCCATGTCACCGTGGTTCCTTTTCCGAAATTCATGGTGAGGGCATTGTCCTGGATATCATAATCACCTTCTGAATAGGCTGCTTCAAATCTGCGGTCGTAAAAATTACTGTATTGTAACCCAAGGTTGGTTTTGGCGATCAGATCAAAATCGGATGAAGTTCCGGCGAAGGCATCCAGAAGGTCAGCCTGGGCAAAGACATTACCAAGGATCCTCCAGCTCTCAGAGGTGTTATCCTTGTTCTTATCGAGTAAGCTCACCATATTTCTTACATCAGGAAGCCCGCTGATTTTTCCGGCATAGTTGCCAAATACGTCGTATACAGGAAGCATCGGGTGTTGCCTGATTACATCCGTAGGAATTCCGTCCTGACCTTGTTGTGAGCCTATCTGTACCTGGTTGGAGAAGCTTAAGGATATATTTTCTCCAACGGTAAGCCAGTCGGCAACTTTAAATTCGGAATTGAATCTTCCTGTAATCCTGTCATAGAAAGTTTCTTTAATCAGTCCGTCCTGATCGAAATAGGACATTCCAAAGAAGAAATT
>JARGFP010000053.1 GCA_029210585.1 Bacteroidales bacterium | reverse complement strand
ATTATTTTTCTCAAAATTTCCCGATAGCTTTATTTTCAGACCATTACGGAATTACTATTTTACAAGCGGAATTGCTGTAAAAATAATACTCTTTAGCTTATGCTTTTTCATAGTACCTTACAAACATAGGGACTTATTCATACCAAGCAGCCGGTAATAGTAGCGTAAACCGTAAACCATGTGTTTGAAACTGCTTCGTGAGGGTGATTTTGGGTCTCTGGCCAAGGCAACAAGGTATTCGTTGATCTCTTCCGGATCGATCTGCTCAGGCAGTTTTTCAAATTCAATAACAAACAGCGCGATACGCCGGATGTAATTCTGAAGTGTACTCTTGCTCTGACCGCGTAAAGTAACTTGTTGTTCCAGTTTAAGAACAACTTTTTCAAACTCAGGAACAAGCGTGATGGCTTGTTCCACAATAGTAAAACCCGATTTCTTTCTCATAATTTGAAATTTTTGTTGTGAATAATTTCGAAGTATAGAAAGAATCGGGTACTTTTAATAAAGCTATCCGCGTAGGCGGATTTAGTTCAACACTCTGTTATATAAAACGGAGTAATTAATCAATGATTATAATTTGATTGTATTTGTTATATTTGGATATCAATTTGTGCTTGCAAGAAAACGCCAATAGCTTCGAGATGCTCGACTTCAAAACAGTAATTTTTTAATGAGTAAACTTCGGTCATTCAAACAGGCATCCCTTGCTCTTGATGCTTTCTTATAGAGCAATGTTAAAAAACTACTGATGGAAGTTGATTATTACTACTTAACTACAAACGATGATAGATTTTTTTAAATATCTAACAGCCAGTGAGAGTGATGCAGAATGGGGAATGTTCTTAACAGTAGCTGGTAAGGCTGAAATACCAAAACATCGGGAATATCCATTGCGTGAGCACGGGCATCCGAAAGGGTATAATTTTCAATGGGAAAAAGGGAGGGAGTTACAAGAGTACCAGGTGCATTATTTTACGGAGGGAGAAGGGATTCTCGAAAACGAATTTGGCAACTTCAAAATTGTTCCCGGGTCAATAATGGTCACCTATCCTGGCGTATGGCACAGGTTTCGACCTTTAAAGAGTACCGGATGGGTGGAGCATTATGTTGGCTTTGAGGGAGCGTTGACCGATCGTTTTTTTAACAGGAACTGGTTTCATAAAGATAAACCGGTAATTAATTGTAAAATGCGTGAAGAGCTTATAGATACCTACTATAAGATTTTTGACCTGGTTCAGGAGGAGAAACCCAGCTTCCAGTTCGTGGCTTCCGGAATGATAATTAAATTATTGGGTTATATCGCTTCCTTCCAAACTCAATCTGACTTTCATGGAAAGCAAATTCGGTCGGTTATTGAGGATGTACGTTTTTTACTTCGAAAAAACGTAGAGGAAAATATTGATTTCGAGAAGATTGCTGTTGAACGCAATGTTGGATATTCCTATTTCCGCAAGATGTTTAAAAGATACACAGGTATTTCTCCTAAACAGTACCACCTGCAGTTGAAAATAATCCGGGCGAAGGAATTATTAATTAACACAAACCTTCCCATTAAAGAGATTGCTGATATACTTGGGTTCCAGTCAACCTATTATTTTAGCCGGGTTTTTAAAGATAAAACAGGCCGAACGCCTTCTCAGTTGCGTATCAGGTAAAAGGGACTGTTTTGTTATTTCCGTCGGCTATAAGTTGTTGACAGGACTAATTGGGAGCCATTGTCAAATTCCGCTTCAAACAGGTAGGTTCCGGATCCTTTGGTCAGCCTGATGTAGTGGTAATCTGTTCCTGGAGCGTTTGTGATTTTCATGGTTTGTGCTTTCTCTCCGTCGACAGTCAATGCCGTGCCGGTTGAAGGAACAAAGCTTTCAGCGGTGGTGTTGACCGGGATAGTAACTTTCAGTTGCATCTTGCCGTTTGTTACGGACCATTCTGAGCGGATCTCGCCGTAGGGTGACAAATGGCTCGCTTTCACATCGTTCATCTCCCCGAACGGATGAGGTTTGATGATGAAATGTCTGAACCCTGGCACCTCTGGGTGCAGGTCGATCCCTGCTACTTTCCTGTAGAGCCAGTCACCGATGGCCCCGTAGGCATAGTGGTTAAATGAGTACATTTGGGATGACATGTGGTACGGCACCATCGTTGTGCTGGTCGGCAGCGAGGTTTTTCAGCCATTCTGTATAAAAACCTGCGCAGTCCATATTGAAAGAGGCCGTGGGGGCGAACACCTGTGCATCGCCGGTCCAGCCGGTCCACTCATCTCTCTGCGGACAGTCGGTCGGCACATCGAGGAAATTTCCTTTTTGTCCCCAGATAATATTGTGCTGCAGCTGGTTGATCAATTCGCTGTTGCAGCTGAAGGATCCTGTTCTTTCGAGGTCGGTATGGAGGACGATTCCCGTCAGCAGATCGGGAGACACTTCTCCGGGGTACCCCGAGACCTTTACGTACCTGAATCCCATGAAGGTGAAATTGGGTTCCCAGGTCTCCGGACCGTCTCCTTTGCATGTATAGATGATTTCCTGTGCTGCCCGGCGGAGGTTTTCTGTGTAAAAATTCCCATGTTTGTCCAGCACCTCAGCATGGTTTAGCCGGATGGTTGTCCCGGCGGGTGCATTGACATACATACTGATCCACCCCACCATGTTCTGACCCATATCAACTACCGGGTCGCCTTCGGTCGTAATGCGTATCCCGGAAGGACGGATTTCGCTGATCCGGCGGACCGGTGGAGCGTCGGGCGCCGGGATGATATGCTTTGGTTGGTTAGCTACAGTAGTTGCGGTCCATTCCCGGTCGTCGAATCCAATGGTGTTCCATCCGGGTTGTTCCATCCGTGCATCATAGGTTTCACCAAAAAAGATTTCGGATTTCCTGACCGGGCCGGCAGATGATTTCCAGTCGTTACCGGATGTAACGATCTGTTTTGTGCCGTCATTGTATACGATCTTGATCTGGGCCAGTACATCCAGGTGGTCGATATCGGCCTCTTTCCGGTTGTTCGGATAAAAGGCGCGGTACCAGCCGTTCCCCAGCATGATCCCTGCAGCGTTCCTGCCGGCCTTCAGCAACTGTGTGATATCGTATGCCTGGTAAAGGATCCTGTTCTGGTAGCTGGTCCACCCCGGGGTGAAGAGCTCATCTCCTACTTTGTTGCCGTTCAGGTAGCATTCATAGAGTCCCAGGCTTGTGGTATAGAGCCTTGCATAGGCGATCTCTTTTTCAACAGTGAATTCCTTTCTGAAGAGCGGGCCGGGGTAGCTGTATTGGTCGAATTGTATCGTGGTCCTCATCCACTCCGCAGTCCAGTCGTCCGCTTCCGGCAGTCCGGTTTCAAAGAAGGCGGGGTCTGACCATTTGGATGCTTTGCCGTTCTTGTCCCATATGCGAACCTTCCACCAGCAGCGCATGCGCGATGTGAGCTCTTAACCGTTGTAGGGTACGAGGATGCTCTGGGAAGATTCCACTTTTCCTGTATTCCAGAGGTTGGCCTTTCCGGGTTCCAGCAGGGTGGGGGAGCTGGCTACGATGATTTCATATGCTGACTGGTATTGTCCGGGTTCATCCGAAAGCAGCTTCCAGGAGAGGCGGGGCGTGGTTGTGTTGAGCGCCATTGGATTTACCAGATGTTCACATTTCAGTGCGTGCACTTCAGGTTTGCCAGCATGCAGGTTTGCGGAGACAGCGGCAAGGAGAAGGATCAGTGCGGTGGATTTTAAGATTTTCGACATTGCTGAATGATTTAATGGGTATAAGGATCATAACAAGATAATAAAACCAGGTCAATACAGGCTTTTCTATTGCAGTTTTTAACGCCGGCATATGACCGAGGGTTGAAGTTGCAGTTGAAGGGTGTTAATCATTTGTTCCTTTTTACTCAGGCCAGGAATTTTTTTCTGAGGTCTTCGATCTGTGCCTCGTTGATCGGGCTCAGGTTACCAAGCGGATTACTCATGGTCAGTGACTTGGCACTGAACTCAGCTACCTCCAGCCGGTCGAATGTATTCAGGATCTTATCGCCCGTAACCAGTACGGAGTCATTGGCGATGATCACCGCCGGGGTGTTTTCATCGATGGTCTCCAGGATCCGCCTGTCGCCCCGGAACTGGGATCCGAATTTCATCACCGGTACATCCTGCAGGAAGATCCAGCTTTCGGGGATGGTGCGGACGTCGAACTTTTGTCCGGTTACGCTGAAGGCCATGATGTAGGGTGGCTGTGTGAGGATGATGGAGTTGATATGCGGATTTTTCTTGTAGATTTCCTGGTGAAGCCAGACGGCACGGCTGGGCAGCTTGCCGGGTTCACGTTTTTCGTCTTTAATCTGTACGATATCTTTCCGGGTGATATCCCAGCGGGATACGTTGGTAGGGGTGATGAGAAAATCGTTATCCCTCCAGCGTACAGAGACTGTTCCGTAGGAGCTGATCATCAGTCCCTGTTCGCAGGCGCGCCGTACGATCTTTACGATCGATTCCCTGATCTCCCGTTCATCGGAAGGGTATTCCACCTTTTCGAGCTCGGGCTGAAGGTGTGGGATTTGCTCCTCGAATTCATGGATTTTTTCATCCGTGAGATAGACCGGTTCGCCGATAGTTTTGCCATGAATAATCGTTCTGCCGCAGAATTCCAGTGTCTCGAACCTGCCAAAGGCATCCTGCAGGTCGGAACCTCCAACCACGGTTCCGTGGTTTTCCATGATCACGGCGTTGTAATTCTTTTTAAATTCTTCAGCGATGCTGTTGCCCAGGTCCTCGCTTCCGGGCAATGCATAAGGTGCATAGCCTATGGGTCCGCATATATTCTTGGCCTGCGGGATCACGTTGGTATCGGGGATCTGTCGTACAATACTGAAGGCGACCAGTCCGGGGGGATGGGCGTGGATGATGGCCTTAATATCCGGACGGCATTTGTAGATTGCCCGGTGGAAGGGGAATTCCGAACTGGGCTTGTGGCGGCCTTCAACAGTGCCGTCTTTCCTGACGCAAACGATATCGCTTCTTCTTAGCGACCCCTTATCAATGGCCGAGGGGGTTACCCAGATATCTCCGTTATCATCAATAACAGAAATGTTCCCTCCCGAGGTGGTGGTGAGTCCGCGTTGATATATCCTGCTGATGGCCAGGATCACCTGGTCCCGGGGGTGCATGATTTTCGTATCAAGATTCATGGTTTTTGTTTTAGTGTGAGTGGCGGTGTTATACAGTCAAAGGTTTCTGCAAATGCAGTCCGAGGTCGGGTTTCAGTTTTTTACTATCCCCGACGGTATCATAAACGACCATGGCAGCACCCAGGGCCGTGGAATTGGCCACTTCCGAAGTATACACTTTCTTGTCGGGATAGAGGGCAGCCAGGTAGTGCGTATAGATGGCATTCCTGGCGAATCCTCCTGAAATATAGATGTCTTTGATGTCATCCTTCTCCGGGATTACCATATCGATGTACGTTTTATTTAACAGTGCCAGGTCCATGACCAGTTGATGGTAAGCTTCTTCGAAAGATTTGAATTGGTTAAGATCAACTGATGTATCGACATGATCTACCGGAACACCGGTCGAAAAGAACATCTGGCCTCTTTCTGCAGCAACTGCTGCTGTTGAGGCATTGGTTTTCAACTGTTTGTAGGTATCTTCAGGGGTTTTAAAATGATTGGTCAGCTGTTTCAGGTTCACATCGTGGATATGTCCCATGAACAACATGGAAGATTTTACCGGTTTCCCGTTGATACTCATATAGGAGAGGCACCCGTTTTTTAGTTGTTCCCTGGTAAGTGGTTCATAGTTATAGGGATTCATGGTGATGCACCAGGTACCTGTTGAAAGCAGGATGAATCTCTCCGGGGCTGAGATGATATAGGGAGCGAGTGATGCTGAGCTGTCGTGGATCCCAATCCCCGTGACCGGGCCGCCGGGCTGTCCGTAAAGCGGAAAAGTTGTAGATACCGGTCGTGTTTCAGGCAGTGTGATTCCCTCTTCCGCCAGCCAGTCATGATACCGCATCTCGTCGAAATCCCACGTGGCTGAATGACATCCAATATAGGTGTGCTCCGCCACCGGTTCGGCACCTGCGAGCCAGGCACAGTACTGGGGAAAGTTCAGGATGTGTTTCACCTTTCTGAATATTTCCGGACGTGTTTTCTTCATCCACAGCATCTGCATCCCGGTGTTAAGGAATCCCATGGCCGGGGAGGCTGTTTTTCGCGAAAATTCTTCTGTGCCGCCATACTTCGTATAGAAGTTGCTGGTAACACTTTCCGGCATGGTTTTCAGATAATTATAGAGCGGTGTGAGCCGGTTGCCTTCTGCATTGACATACATCACCGTTGCACCATATGTCGTGAAGTTCACGGCTTTCAGCTCTAATTCCGGATTGTTCATTATGGATTCCAGGGATGATTTGATCCATTGTTCTATCTGGCTGATATCGTCGCACGGGAATCCTTCATCATCTTTGATCTCTTCAAATTTCTGATCTTCCTGGTGTACGATGTTCAGCTGCTTGTCGAAGAGTAGGAGCTTTTTATTGGTTTTTCCAATATCGAAAATGGCGATTACTTCTGTCATAAATATGCGTGTTGTGTTAACCGTTTTTTGCTATTTTCCGCCGGTAATTTTCTACTTCCCAATTGTCGATGAACGTTATCTGTTTGTCTGTCATCGGTTTGGCACCGCCAAAATTCTCTGCCAGCCAGGCGATCTTTAGCATATCGAGAAAAACCTCGTAGACTGTATCGGTCGATTTTTCGTTCTCCTCCATGCAGATGATCCCCCGGTTTTTAATGGCGATCACCCGTGGGGGATATCCGTGTTCGCGTTCAAATTCCAAATACTCCTCGTAGACCAGGTCGGATTCCGATTCGCAAAACATGTAATGTGCCTTGCAATAAACGATCTGGTCTGGTGTGAAAGCGGTTTTTACACGGCTGAACGCCTGTTTGTCTGTCACGAAATGACTGATCAGCCGGGAGCTGTAGCCTTTGACGGTGAGGTGGGTGGAGAATGTAAGCTCTTCGATGTATTCCTCGAGTCCGGCAATTTCCGGTCCGGTAGCTGCCGGATTTGCAGTTTGAAGATCGGCACCCTCCATTCCGGCACCCAGCAGTTCGGCGGAGGGGAGGGGTGTGCTGATCCTGGCGCTGAGTTTTTCAGTGATCTGTTCGTAAAGCCGGTCGATCTCCCCGGGGGTGTCGGCTGCCACGAATACACCGTGGTTCTCGAGCAGAATGATAGCCGGTTCCTTCCCGAAGGTTTTCTTGTATTCGCCGATCCGTTTCTCCACCAGTTTGAAGAGGATGTAGCCCGGATCGGTGTATTCTACGAAGAGCGCATCGTCGCCGAACAGCGTTTTGGTAGCGTCGTGTGCGTACACGGCGCACATCAGGGCGTTGACAAGCGCAGGGTGGGTATGGACGACGAAGGCCTTTTCGATGAGGTTGTGGAGGGAGGTTTCTACCGACGGACGTTTATCTTTCGGTCCGGCGATACACCGGTAGAGCTCCTCCTTGATCTCTGCCTCTCTTTTCAGGGGATCGCTGCTGTAACTCTTTTCAGCGATTTTGTTGAGGCAGTGGCGGTCCATCTTTGCGAATTCCTCTTCGGTGATCGTTGCCAGGGAGGTGCCACTCGCCTTGATCCAGAGATGTTCATCATCTTTAAAAGAGGTGTTGCCACCCCCGGCGATCACATATTCGTGGTTGTTACCGTAGGATTGAGAAATTTTTACCAGTTCTGCCAGTTTTGAAATCATTCACTCATTTTATTTAAATGCCAGATATACAGCAACATAATTATCTATTCCCAATGATGTGGGGTAAATTTAAAGGTTATCTCATTATAGGTTTTCCGGTCAGGAATATTTAAAGATAGAAAAAAAACAATGAGACAACCTTGGTTTATTTGAACCCAATTATTGTTGCAAACCTTTAACAGATTACCTTTTTGTCAGCACCTCTTTTTCGTACTGTTGTATTTCTCCGATATAATCCACACCGGTTGGAACATTCTTTTCAACGCAATACTGGTCCCACACGGCACTAAACGGCATCGATTTTGTCTCTTCGAGCAGTGCCAGGCGTTCGAAATACTGGCCGTTCTCGTCATACTCCCTGAGTTTGGCGGTTGGATTCAGTAGTGCCAGCATGAGGGCTTTTTGTGCGGCACGGACGCCGGTAACATAAGCGCCGATCCTGTTGATACTGGCATCAAAGAAGTCGAGCCCTACATTCACCTTGTCCAGTTTCTCGGCCCAGACGATCTCTTCGAACAGGGCACGCACCTCATCAGACAGTGTTACCACATGGTCGCTGTCCCAACGTATCGGGCGGGTCACATGGAAGAGCAGTTCGGGGATGAACTGGAACACGGCTGATACTTTGTCGGACACCTGCTCGGTGGGATGAAAATGGCCGATATCCAGGCAGAGCATCATCTTTCTTGCCACAGCGTACGACAGGTAAAACTCATGCGATCCCACGGTATAGGCTTCTACGCCAATGCCGAACAGTTTTGCTTCGATGGCATCGGCCATCATTTTCGGGTCACGCTTGTCGTCCATGATCTTATCGAGCGAATCCTTCAGGTGGGCGCGGTGCTTAAAGCGGTTCACCGTTGTGTCTTTGGAGCCATCGGGGATCCAGATGTTGTGTACGCAGCGGCTGTTGAGCTCTTTCCCGAAGTACTCAGAGATCTCGCGGCACCGTTTCACATGCTCGATCCAGAAATCCCTTATCGCGGGATCGTTGTCTGACAGTGTAAAGCCCGAGTCGGCTTTCGGGTGTGAGAAGAGGGTGCTGTTGAAATCGAGTCCGATCTGCTGCTCTTTGGCCCACTCGACCCAGCTCTGAAACTGTTTCGGTCCGATCTCGTCGCGGTCGGCTTTTCCTTCGCGGAAGTCGCCGTAGATCGCGTGGAGGCTCAGGCGCTGCTCTCCCGGCAGCAGCGACATGGCTTTTTCGTAGTCATTGCGCGCCTGATCTATGGTGACCGCTTTTCCGGGGTAGTTTCCGGTTGCCTGGATACCGCCAGAGAGCTGTCCATCGGGGTTCTCAAATCCGGTTACATCGTCGGCCTGCCAGCAGTGCATGCTGATGGCCACTTTGTCCATCTGTTTCAACACTTCGTCGGTGTTCACACCAAGCTCGGCGTAGCGTTCTTTCGCTTCGATGTATGCGTTTTTGATTTTGTTTGTGTTGCTCATGATTGTTTGTTTCTATGTTTGATAATAATTTTTATTCACAGCTTCCGGTCCCGCCTATTTCATGTAAAAAACCTCCTCCAGTGGTATGGTTACCGGGGAGTTGTCGGAGTTGGTCTCCATGATATCGGCCATGTAGGCCCACCATTTCTGCACCAGCGGATTTGTGCCGAGGTCCTGTGAAGAGTTGTCGCCCGACTGTTTTTGCACGGCAAAGAGGATGTTGGTCTGCTCGTCGAGAAAAATGGAATAGTCTGATACGCCTGTTTCGCGAATCAGCTGTTCCAGTTCGGGCCATATTTCGTCGTGTCGTTTTTTATACTCCTCTTTGAAGCCCGGTTTGAGCTTCATTTTAAATGCGAATCTTTCCATCTCTTTCTATTTTATGCTTACCACAAATGTTGACAGGATCAGGATGATAATACCGATAACCAGCACAACAATGGTCTTTTTCCCGGTTCCGTGCCACTCCTTGAGGAGGAGTCCCCAGATATTGCTGAATGCGATATTGAGCGCCATGAGGATGCTCCAGCCGAAGATGGCCATTTCCGGCGGTAGCTGACTCTTCCCCATGCCGAAGAAGAAGAACTGCATAAACCATAGTGTTCCCGCCAGAAAAGTAAAGAAGACATTGTTGAAGAAGACTTTACCGCTCACGGAAAGGTAGTCGGTATAGGTTTTGTTTTTGATATTGAGGTAGACGCAGTAGACGAAATTGGTGAAGAACCCGCCGATAAGTACGAAGATCATGGTTGGATTGGACTGGAAGAGCGGATTGGTGCCATATTTGAGGGCGATTTCATTGATCGGCATCCCTGCCTCCAGTCCGTAGTTAAAGCTGGCACTGGCCAGACCGGCGATGAGGGCGATCAGCAATCCCTTTTTAAGGGCAAATTCTTTTACAGCTTTTTTCCGTTCCTCTTCTGTAAGGTTTTTATCCTTGAGTATTCCGGCATAACCGATAACAGCAATACCGGCAAGGGCGATGGAGACTCCGACTACTGTGAGGATCCCTGCTTTTGTTGCGAAGAGGTTTTCACCGGCGACCAGGGGAGGGATAAGGGTTCCGAATGCTGCGGTGAGGCCGAGCGCGATACTTTGACCGAGCGCGATCCCGAGGTACCTCATGGCAAGACCGAATGTGAGTCCGCCGATCCCCCAGATGGCGCCGAACATGATGGCGAGCCACTTGGTCCGCGTGGGTGCGTCGGCGAGGATGTCGGCCAGCGTACCATCCGGTACAGTAAGATAAGCAAAGAGCCACGGTGCGATCAGCCATGCGGCGACACCCTGCATGATCCAGTAGGATTCCCAGGCCCATGATTTAACCTTTTTGAAGGGAACGTAGAAACTTGCGGCGCCGATGCTACCGATGGCGATGAGCCCGATTCCGATGAGTGGATTCATTTAGGTTGGTATTAGTTTGGTTTAAAGGTGAATTATCATGCGACTAATGTACGATGATTCTGTGGTATAAAAAATGCAGATTCTGATCCTTCTTTTACAGTTTTTGACACATGTTTGGTTAAACCTAATTGTTTTTGCGAACAATGAAGGTCTGCTCTCCCTTCGGGCTACAAAATGAACCATGTTGTAAGAATCATCCAGGCTGAGATTAATTCAGGGTATAACCCTGCCGTGCCTGAGATATTCGCTAAAAACAAAATCCACAGTTGCACCTTCCGGCAAGTTCATCGTAAATTCTGGTCTTACCAAACGGATTCTACCCAGGTCATAGCGTTTCCATATACCCTGGGGAGGCAGATCGTTACACTCTAAGTCCCTTAAAAAGATCCGGGCTGAAGGATCATCCTTTTCGTAACCGTAAAAATTTGCCAGATTTCTCCTATCAAGTTCAGTAAAAGCAATTGGCTCGTTCTTTATTGGTCTGACCAGTGATTCTCTAAATTCACCGAGGCTTCTATTGACCGGGGCCGGTTCTCTCCATTCTGTATCATTAAAAGAGAGGGATTTTCATCCCTTGATATTTTCCCGCATGACATTCCACTCTAACCAACCAAATTGCGGACTCACTCTTTTATACTTACGCAAATATCCCGGAAGTTCAAGGCACTTCCATTTGATCTGAATTTCTTTATTCTCCCTGAATAATTTGCAATACAAAAAAGGTTCAATATCCTGTAGTATCCTGGTTATTCGTCCACAAGAGTTCCTGGGCGTCTCCTGTACGAGTATTTAAAAATAATAAAGAGACCAGAATTAAAAAAAACGAAAATTTTTCATGACGAATGTTTTGATTTTAATCTTTTGATTTGACAACCACAACCCCTTTAGGCACAATGATCTCCGAAATTATTTCACCCTTTTGATTACGCTCGTGACGAACATAAATTTCACCTTTGGGAGTGGGAAAACTACCTTCAACCCAATCCAGGTCGCCAAGATGAGGCTCGATCATGACCTTTGTAAAACCTGCTTCCACCGGCTTTATCCCGAGCAAATATTCAGACATCCAGGCAGTCGGTCCTGAAGCCCATCCGTGGCAAAGACTATGCCGCAATCCCACATAGCAATAATCACCATAACAGGAGTGCACTTCTACTTTCCCCTCCTGTAGAAGCTCATCTATCCTGCCGGCATTTTCTGCCCATTCAAGATTAAAATCCTCCCAGAAAGTTGTAGCACCAAGATCGATCATCCCTCCCCAATACTTCCTGATAACATCGAGGGCTCCCTGATAATCTCCAGCTTCTGCCCTGGCCTTCAAAACATAATATCCATAAAAGGTTGATATCCCTTTATATTGATCTTCGGATAAAAGGGTGTCATTTATGGCCACTGCATCAGCAAGCCCTGAAAGTGTCATCAACGCCCCTCCCGACTTACTGCCATTCGGAGAAGGTATGTGATTCTTAAGCAATGAAGCGGTTTTGTTAAAATCGCCAACTTTTTCTGCGTCATTGAAAACGCTGGCAATCTCTGCACCGGTATTGAATGACATTACCATAAGAGATTGTAATCCTGCATGTATTGCCTGTTTGTTCGGACTTGTGGGCCAATCCAGAAAACGGTTTCCATCAAGTATCTCCTTGCCATTTTTATCTATCCTGGATTTTAAAACATCCAGCAATTTGTAAATATATTCTTTATTCTTTTCGAGATAGCTTCTGTCACCTGTATGCAGATACCATTCGTAATGGATCAGGATCCACCACATAGAGTAGGAACTGATCCCATTCATCCAGGATGGTAGATCTGTTATATCTTTAATCAGATCAAGGCTTTTAGGAACTACTTCATTATAACCAAATACAGATAAAATGGTCATCACTTCAGGATGCATATCTCCTACCCAAACCAGGCGATCTCTCTTTATACCGTCCCAAAGATAATCCTGCATGTTTAAGTGAACCGTATAAGCACCGACCTCCCATATCTGGTTCAGCCTTTCATCACTGGATTTAAAAGACCCCAGGTAACCTGCATTCCCGAAACACCTAACGAGTTATCAGGCCTAAAAATCATGTAAATTCCTGATTATTTGCAAAATAATCCAGTTTTATTTGGAAATATCATCGTTATGAGTTACATTTATACACCTAACGATGAAACAATGGGCATAGTCAAACAATTGGACAAGAGATCAGGTATCACATACGCTTATGAGTCCATATCCCGATGGGATAAGGAAAAGAAACAATCAAGGTCTACTCGTAAGCTTATCGGCCGTGTGGACGAAAAGACAGGCGAGATTGTAGCAACAGATGGCAGGGGTAGAAAGGAGTCTTCAGGGGATGAGACGGTTATCAAAGTCAAGCGTGGCAGAATTCCATCATTGTCTGTAGGCAGGCAGTTTTACGGTGCGTCATACATGTTGGACA
>JARGFP010000052.1 GCA_029210585.1 Bacteroidales bacterium | reverse complement strand
TGTATGGTCCGTGGCACAATCGTTACAGCCTTCGGGTCAACACCGAAATGAAAAAGGGGATCCTTACCATCGGTGAGAACCTCTCGCTGGGCAGAACCCAAACCCGCCCGATGAATGGCGTACCGTTCATTGATCTGGCCCGGATGCCACCGGTCATCCCGGTCTATGATGAGAACAATGAAAGCGGATACGGGTATGGAAGCAATGCCTACCGGACCTACGGATCCAATCCCATCGGGTTGCAGGACAACCTGGAGCGGATCGAGACCGGGAACCGGGTCATGGGGAACGTCTTTGCCGAACTTCAGCTCTTTTCCTTCCTGAAATACCGGCTCAATGCAGGACTGGAGTATTTTACCTGGCACGACAGGGAAAAACATGTGTACAACCAGATCAGGTACCTTTCCGCCTCATCGTATGAAAACAGCATCTATGAGAACCGGGGCGATTATTCTTCCTACCTCCTGGAGCATACCCTGGAATTCAACAAGGTGACCGGGGATCACAGGATCGACGGACTGCTGGGATTTACCACCCAGGAGACTGTTGGAAAAGGCATGTCGGGCAGCGTGTTTAATATCGTGGATGGGTATTGGGTACTCAATTCTGGCAATACAGAACCCAATGTGAACGGCACTGACTATGAACATGCCATGATCTCCTACCTTGCCAGGGTCAACTATTCATTCCTGGACAGGTACCTGGTGCAGCTGAATTTTCGTCGCGACGGTTCCTCCAGGTTTGGTGTTGAGAACCGGTATGGTAATTTCCCGTCGGGATCGTTCGGTTGGAGGATCAGCGAGGAAGATTTTTTCAGTGGCGCCCGGAGCGTGATCAACAACCTGAAATTCAGGACCAGCTACGGGGTGATCGGGGATCAGCAGGCACTGGGTAATTACGATTACACCACCTACATCAATGTGAGTGAAGGAGGAATATTCGGTGAGGACCAGGCCTATTACAGCGGGGCCATTCAGAAAGGACGCGAGAATCCGTTCATCAAATGGGAAACCAGGGCCACGTTCAACGTGGGGCTCGATTTCGGACTCTTCAATAACAGGCTGTACGGGGCTGCGGAATACTTCAATTCCGTATCGAGCGACCTGCTGGTGCAGATCCCCACCAGCTGGACCGACGGGACCGATATCACCCCGTGGACCAATTACGGGAAGATCAGGAATACCGGGGTGGAACTGAATATCGGGTACCGGCAGAAAACGGGTGATTTCTGGTACGATGCCAACCTGAACCTTTCCACCATCAACACGGTGGTGCTGGAACTGGGCGACAGTTTCCGGGAGGCGGGGATCAACAATGTGAACCGGTCGGAGGCAGGAAGGTCCATCGGCGATTTCTATGTGATCAAAACCGATGGCATCTTCCAGGATATTGAGGAGATCTACGCACATGCCATCCAGGTAACCGACAGTATTTCAGGAGAGACATCAACAGTGCTGATTCAGCCCGATGCCAAACCGGGAGATATCCGGTACGAGGATTATAACGGGGATGGACTGATCAACAACGACGACCGTCAGTATGTGGGTTCACCGCTTCCCAGGATGGAAGCTGCATTGCGCCTTTCCGGCGGGTACAAACAATTTGATTTTACATTGTTCATTACCAGTGTGTTTGGTAATAAGATCTACAACGACGGACGGTTCTGGCTGGAGCGGATGGATGACGTGGCCAACTATCCGAAAAACCTGGAGCCCTGGACGGAGGAAAACCGTTCCACCACCACACCCAGGGCGCTGATCGGACCAAATGACAATGCAAAGGCCAATACCGACCGCTGGATCGAGGATGGGTCCTATATCCGCCTGAAAAACCTGCAGGTAGGGTATACCATTCCCACAGAAAACCTGCTGAAAAATGAGGACGGTTCACAAAAAATCAGGATCTACATGGGCGTTCAGAACCTGTTCACGATAACGAACTACTCAGGGTTCGACCCGGAGATATCGGGCGGCAGCGTATTCGGAAAAGGAAACGACTCCGGGCACTTTCCTCCTGTGCGGACCTATCTTGCAGGGCTACAACTAACTTTTTAAATTACGGTTATGAAAAATATCATTGCAATATTGCTGCTGATTATTGTTTCCTCCTGCTCCGAGGATTTCCTGGAAAGGACCAATCCGAATGAACAGTCGGCAGCGACCTACTGGCAAACGGAAGAGGAGATCATGAATGGGATCAACGCAGCTTACAGGCCGCTTCGCTTCAACGGCTCCTATGGCAGGTGGCTGCATATCCTGTATACTTCCCGGTCTGATGAAGGCTGGTGTCACAGTCCCAATCCGCATTTCGTTTCCTATTCGAATTTCGAAACGGGATCCTATAACGACGCTGCTGCTGAAGGGATTTTCTTCCCCTGGCTCGATATGTACAAGGGGATCTTCTGGGCCAACCAGGTGATCGACAATGCACCGGATGCAGAGATGGATCCCGGGTTGCGGGAGCGCGTAACAGGCGAGGCACTGTTCCTGCGGGGCGTGCATTTCTTTAACATTGCCGGTGTCTTCGGAAGGGGACCCATCCAGACCACTTCCTTCGCCGGGGGCGATGCACCGTTGATCGGGGAACAGGAGGATCTCTACCGCCAGGCCGGGATGGATTTTGCTGCCGCGGCGGAGCGACTGCCGGTTGAATATGCCGATCCGAACGACCAGGGCCGTGCCACGGAAGGTGCCGCCAGGGGAATGCTCGCCAGGGTCTATATGCAGCTGCATGAATGGGACAGCGCACGGGTGGAGCTGGAGGCCGTGATGAACATGCAGGGACTGAATGGCCAGCCACGCTACAGCCTGGTGTCGGAGTACAGGGACAACTTTACAGCAGCCAATGAAAACAACAGTGAGTCGGTGTTCGAAGTCCAGTTTGCCTACGGCAGGCAGGCAGGAACCGACCTGGGTGGACAACGCCAGAAATTTATGGGGCTGCAGGTCGACGGTGTGGCCTGGGCCGATGCCGATCCCCGGCAGTCGCTGTTCGATGATTTTCTGCTTGAAAATACCACGACAGGGAATCCCGATCCCAGGCTGAAGCATACCTTCTTTTATTATGACCCGGCAAATCCCGATGAACAGTTTTACGGCAAGACCTGGGACGAGTGGGGACTTGACCGGAATGCCATCTACTGGAAGAAGTTCACGAATTACGATATCCGGACCGATGAGGATTATAATTCCGGCATCAATATCCGCGTGGTACGCCTGGCCGACGTCTACCTGATGTATGCAGAAGTGCTCAATGAGCTTGGACGGACCGCGGAAGCATATCCCTATATCAACCTGGTACGTACAAGGGTCGGGCTTCCCGACCTGGAGAATTCCACTGTATTTGCAGGTATCGGGAACAACCAGGACCAGATGCGGGAACAGATCAAGCATGAGCGGATGCTTGAACTGGCCAGTGAAAATACCCGGTGGCTCGATCTTGAACGCTGGGGAATGCTCGAAAACCAGGCCGATATCAACTACTTGATATCCAAGGATGAAGAGTTTGAGAATTTTAAAATAGGCACCCACAACCGGTTCCCGATCCCGTACAGGGAAATTCCGCTGGTCGTGGGACTGGAGCAGAATCCGGGATACTGATCGCAGGTGGACCGGTTGCTGAGCTTCAAATTACAGGACAAGTTACTGACCAGATAGCACAGAGGACAATGGTCCTGGATAAATAGCACAGAGGACAATGGTCCTGGATAAATAGCACAGAGGACAATGGTCCTGGATAAACAGCACAGAGGACAATGGTCCTGGATAAAAAGCGCAGCGGACAATGGTCCTGGACAAACAGCGCAGCGGACAATGATTAAATTGAAAAAAAAATACAATGAAACAATCTGTCACAATCTTATTTGGAATATTTCTCCTGCTGGCAGGTACGATCGCCTGTGACCAGGATAAGGAAGAAGTACTTATCTGGACCGATCCACCGTCGGACAGTATTCCCACCTATACCAACCCGGTTTTTGTACCTGACCTGGCCGACCCGACAATCGTACGGGGAAAAGACAAGTGGTTTTATGCCTATGGTACGGAAAATACCTGGTTTGAGGGCATTCACAGGGTGACGCCGATCATTAAATCCCGCGACCTGGTGAACTGGGAGTATGTGGGAGATGCCTTCGAGACCAAACCCAGCTGGAAGGAGGGGGGCATCTGGGCACCTGATGTATCGTTCTACAACGAAAAGTATTACCTTTTCTACAGCCTGTCGACCTGGGGCGACAACAATCCGGGCATCGGTCTGGCCACGTCACCTTCCCCGCTCGGACCGTTTGTTGGCCAGGGCAAATTCCTCGATTCGGAGTCCACCAATGTCGGCAACAGCATCGATCCCTTTTTCTACTACGAGGGTGAAGGGAGGAACATGAAATTCTACCTGTTCTGGGGAAGCTTCAGGGGAATCTACGGCATTGAACTCAACAAGGATATCAGCGGTTTTGTGGGTGATAAATTCAGGATCGGGGGCGATATGTTTGAAGCCACCTACATCTATAAAAAAGATGGTTACTACTATTTCTTCGGTTCTTCAGGAAGCTGCTGCGACGGACCCGACAGCAAATACCGGGTGATGATTGCCCGGTCAGCAAATATCAAAGGGCCCTACCTTGACAAGGAAGGAAGGGATATTTCCGTGCAGGGTGTTCCTGCAACACTGTTCCTGAAAGGAGATGGAATCAGGTTTGTGGGACCCGGTCACAATGGCGAGATCATCGTTGATGACAACGGCGATGAGTGGTTCCTGTATCACGCCATTGAGAAGGATAATCCCTACCTGCCCGGGGGAGCTACCAGACGTCCCCTGATGCTCGATAAGATCAAATGGGATGACGAAGGCTGGCCCTACCTGGAAGGGGACGTGCCCAGTACTTCGGTACAGGAAGGCCCCTATTTCAAGAAATAACCGGGCATGCCTCGAAAATGGCCTGTCGTGCCCCGGGATGGTTCAACATGTCAGAAGATGATACAGCAAGCGGAAAGAGGATATTTCAGACCCGAAAATAATACTATATGAACGGAATTGATATACTGTAATAAAAAATGAACAGCAGATTGAAATAAGGTTCACCTGCATTACAGTATTCTGAATAATTTGAATGTCTAACTTAAACGATGTATGATTATGAAAAAACTATTTACTTTTTTTAGTTTACTCTGCCTGGTTGCAGGACTCTCTGCCCAGGAGTTCGTTCCGCTCACAGTAGGGGGCACGACCGATACCATGGATGTGCAGCACGCTGCAACAGCCGTGGTGGATATCGATAATGACGGCACGCTCGACATCCTGATCAGTGGTGATGGAATGGGAAAAGTTACCGAGGGGATCTTCTTCAGTAATGGTGACAAAACATTCTCCCAGTACACGGATCCCAATGTCATTGCCCCCGGTTTCCTGGCCTGCATTGATCATGGCGATATCGATGCCGACGGCGACATTGACTTCATCTTCAACGGCTGGCTGCCGGGTGCTTCCTCCAATACCAACGGAATTGCCCTGAATGACGGTACCGGCGAATTTTCCCTGGCTGAGACCCTGGAGATCGGCCAGGTGGCTCCCACGAGTGGCTTCGCGGATCTGAACAATGACGCATTGTTGGATTATTATTTCTTTGGGAATGGTTCCGGCGCCTGCGCAATTTATTTTCAGAATGCCGATGGTACCTTTACAAAGGACAACACATCGTTTGCATCCTATGATTTTGTTGATCCGTTTGCCAATGTGATCGATTTCAATAACGATGGGTATCTCGACATCTTTCTCACCTGCGGCTGGGAACAGAACATCGCAGGACGGTTCAGCGCGGTATTTATCAACGACCTCTTCGGAGGTTTTACCGCCGGGGATCAGCCCAATATAATCGAAAAAGGTTTTGGTTCATCTACCTGGTACGATGTGGATGCCGACGGGAACCTCGACCTGTTGCTGAATGGCGATGGGGGCGCTGATGGCGAAGCCAGTTCCGATATATACAGGTTATACAAGAACAACAACGGCGTGCTCGGGGAAGCCGCAACTTTCAGCGAGTATCGCCAGATCAGTGTTGGTGGCGGTGCACGGTTTGCTGATTTTGACAACGACGGTGATGCCGATATTGTACTGACCGGCTGGAGCAATTCAGAAGGCAGACAAGCGACCATTATCATGGAATGTACCGATGCGGCCAATTTTACTTATGTGCGCCACGCCTGGAGCGACAGCGACCAGGTTCCCGGTGTTTCGGAGAGCGACCTGGAAGTGGGCGATTTCAACAATGACCATAAGATCGATATCGTGCTCTCCGGTTTCAGTGGCCAGTTTGAAAGGCGGGTGGCCGGAGTGATATTCAACGATATGGCTACAGCGAATACAGCGCCGGGCGCCCCTGCCAACCTGCAGGAAAGCAATATTGAAGGAGGGGGGTTCCTGTTTTCATGGGATGCAGGTACCGACGGTGAAACCCCTGCTGCAGCGTTGACCTACAGCCTTTACCTGAAGGATGTAACCAACGACAAGTGGTTGTTCAATCCTGAAGCAGACCTGGCTACCGGGATGCGAAAAGTGACCGGTCTGGGGAATGTGGACAACAGCCTGTCGTGGCCATTATATGATCTTCCCGACGGAGATTACGAGTGGAGTGTTCAGATGGTGGATGGCGCTTATGAGGGAAGTACATTCCCGACACCCAGGGCGTTCACTATTGCAGACGGGCTTATCCAGACTTCCTCAGTGGGGAATGCCGGTAGTCATACAGCGAAAATTTTTGGCGCAGAGGGGATGCTGAATATCGAGCTTACCGCCCTGCCGGTGGATGCTGATGTAACTATTTTTACCATCGATGGAAGATTGCTGCAGCACAGTGCGCTGAATTCCACCCGGTATGCCACCGAACTGAATGATGGAATCTATGTTGTCAGACTGAACAACAATGGCGAAGTACGCAGTGAGAAGATCGTGATCCAGTAGAATTTCTTCTTTTCATAGTAAAAATGGTCACCGGTACATTATTGCCGGGGACCATTTTTTATTGAAGGACTGCCAATGCCATCTTATTTGCTGTTGCTGACAGTGCAGGGTCATTTCCCCCTGATCTTGAATGCAATATCCTGGCGAGGTATTTTCATTTCGGGTACTTTGACCACCAGCGTTCCTTTTTTGGCTTTTTGCGATGAACTTGCGATTTGCTTCCCGGTCCAGGGATCGGTCCAGGTGACTACAAATTGGAGATCATCCATTCCTTCGATGGTTAGTTTGGTACCGCTGATGTCTTCTTTCCCGTAGCACCGTCCCCAGCCAAATGCTTCCATACCTGCGCCCATTACATACAGATCTGCTCCGTTTGCCGCAGCAGTTAGAGGTCTGTAGGGCAGGTTGGCGAGATCGAGGCCGGCGACAAACCCGGCGAGGACCTGCAACTGGTCCCAGTCATCCGGCGTAAGAATATACTCGTCCCACCAGACAGGGATCGCTGCCAGGCCGTTGGTAAGTGTGGCCCAGATCTGGTTGTGGTAGGACACGTGGTACCTGGGGTCGTCGGTGTCGAAATAGGCGAGCCCTGCGCCCGCTTCGCCAAAGATGGCAGGCTTGTCAAAATTGTCCCAGAACCTCCTGGCGGCCCATGCATAGTTGTACATGGCGCTGCGCAGACTGTCTTCAGGGTACTTCACGGGCCAGCCCTGCGCCGGGTACATGTGGAGATTCGGGATGTCGTTCCGGGTATACAGTGGTTCCCGGTATTCAGTGAATCCCCCGCTGAATGAAGCGGTCATGGGATGGTTGTAGGGATCGTTCTGTTCAAAATACCGGTCACATTTCTCCACCCAGTCGTAGCACTCCTGGTGCCGGCCATGTGCCCACCCGTCGGTGCCGTTCATCTCGTTGATCAGCTCCCATATGCCCATGCTGCGGCTGTGGGCAAAACGTGCAATCAGGTACCTGTACTTCTTCTTCTGATATTCCCATACCACGGGATCACTGTATACATCGTCCACATCACACAGCTGGTTATAGGGATTCAGCTTCCACTGGGCAGCCCACACCGTTTTTGAAAAGAGGTCGTGCGGCCAGATGGCATACATCAGCTGAATATCGCTGGCTTCGAGGATGGATAGCATGGAATCGATCCTGCCCAGTTTCAGTTGGTTATAACGGCCCAATTCTTCCTCGATCAGCCCGGTGCCGTTCACAAATCCACCGTAGGTGATGTCCCAGATGGCGAAAAGATTGGCATCTTGTTCTGAAAAGGTGTTGAAGCGCTCCATCGTATTCCGCCAGGGGGAATACACGCCCACACCATAATAGGTTGATCCATCATCGTGCATGAAATAATGGGGGTTCACGTCAGATGGTTTGATCCATCCCTTGTGGCCGGATTCGGTGGCCACAAAACCATGCTCCTCCGATGCTCCTTCTTCGCCTGCATTCCGCACAAATACCCGGTAGGTGTGCTTGCCGGTCTCATTGGTGGCAAACCTGATTTTCCACTGGTCCGCATCCAGGTAATTGTCGTAAAATCCGTTGATCCTGATCTCTCTTCCGGATGGGGTTGTAAAGATGGCATACAGATCGATATCCTCCGGATCGTATGGGTTTTCAACGACCACGTTATCCAGTTCAAGGTACACCTCAAATTTTTCGTATGTACCGACCGATGCAGCATTGGTACCGGCGACCACCACAGTGGGGGATATCCCGGTCAAATTCCTGGCAATTGCTTCTGCTGAATGTGAGTACAGTAGGCTTTTAGTTGACATGGCACTCCCTGCCGGGGATGTACCCTGTGCTACGATGGCTGTCACCAGTGTCAGGCTTACCAGTACCAGTCTCATTCCTCGTATCTTCTTCATTCCTAGAAGATTCTGTTTATACATGGTGCTTTCAATTTAGCGGTTAGTGTTCGTAAGTTGTTCGTGCATGCAAGATCCGGATGTTCACGCATGACCAGACAACTGCCAGCAGCCGTCATATACCTTTCTTCCTATTGCCATACGCGCACCGGGTAGGGTGGACGCACAGGTTCTTCCGGAGGATCGGTGCTGAGTTGTTCCATTACGATCTCAATGGCCTTCTCCAGCTGTGGATCATGCCCTTTGATCACTTCTGCGGGCCACTGTTCCACTTCCACATCCGGCGGGACGCCCACATTTTCCACCACGAACCCGTCTTCGGTCCAGATTGCCACGTTTGGTGCGGTGACATAGCCCCCGTCCATCAGTTCAGGGAATCCCAGTATACCAACCAGTCCGCCCCAGGTACGTTTGCCCACCAGGGTGCCTACATCGAATTTCCGGAACATCCATGGCAGCATGTCCCCGCCGGAACCGGCTGTTTCATCGATCAGCATTACTTTAGGACCCTGAATCGATGCACTCGGTGTTTTCAGGTCGTTGGTATAACGTGTATTCCAGTGCGACTGGTAACGACGGGTGAGGATATCGATATAATAGTCTGCCAGCGCTCCGCCACCATTGAAACGTTCATCGATAATGATCGCTTTCTTGTTGGCCTGCGGGAAGAAATACCGTTTGAAATATTCATGACCGAGACCTGCAGTATTGGGAACATATACGTATGCTACCTGTCCGCCGGTTGCTTCATCGACTTTTTTAAGGTTTCCTTCCACCCAGTCCCTGTTGCGAAGCGCGTATTCGCTGCTCACCGGTACGGCTTTGATCTCCCTGGATCCACTGCCATCAGTATTGGGACCGATCTCCAGGCTGACGATCTTCCCGGCGGTGTTTTCGAAGAACCTGTAGAAATTTTCTTTGGCGGTGACTTTTTCCCCGTTGACACCAAGGATGAAATCACCCGTTTTGACATTGAGTCCCGGTTCCGTTAAGGGCGACTTCAGATTGGGATTCCAGTTCAGACCTTCATAGATCTTTGTAATCCGGTAGTGTCCCTCTGCCACTTCGAAATCGATGCCCAGGAGTCCGCCCGGGACCCTTTCCGGATTGTTCAGGGATTCGCCGCCTCCCACCCGGTGGTGGCCCACTGCCAGTTCGCTGCACATCCACTGGATCACCCTGTTGAGGTCACTTCTGCAGGCCAGGTCGGGAAGGAACTGCGCGTATTTTTCCTTCATGGCAGGCCAGTCGGCACCATGCATATTCGGATCATAGAAATAATCCCGGTTGACCCGCCAGGCCTCGTCGAAAATCTGTGGCCATTCCTGCAGCGGATCGATCTTCACCTCAATGGCACCCGTATTGATCACTCCCTTATCGGGCGCCGGCTTGGCACCTGCATCGGCGATCCCGTAAGTGCCATTCTTTATATACAGCATCTTTTTTCCGTCGGCCGAGATGCTGTAGTTATCGATCTCTGCCACCTCTTCATCCTTGCGGTCCTTGAGGCTGTATTTATGCATCGTTCGTTTACCGTTGTCGTTCGAGATGTAGAGGAGTTCACCTTCACCTGAAGAACCGAGGCCATAATACGAACCAGCTTCTACGGGAACATCCAGGATCCTGTTCTGCATTCCATCGGGCTCGATCACGACAAGCTTTTCTTTCTCTTCAGCATTATCTTTCTCTTCATTGTCATCCTTATCCTTTTTACTCTTCTTCTTTTTCTTTCCCTTGTCGTCGTCTTCGCGGGTTTCATCACTGTCATTCTCACCCTTTTTATCTTTGATTTCCACCTCGTCGCTCTCTTTCGCCAATGGAGATTCGGTTTCCTTTGCCAGTGTGACCAGGTAAATATTCTGGGTCATCTCCATATCGGCATTGGACATGTCGAACCAGTTGACCAAAGGTCCGGCATCGGTAGAGGCAAAGAAATAGAGGTATTTCCCGCCCCTGTCAAATACAGGCTCCGTGGCATGGCTCAGTCCGTCGGTCACCGGGTATGACCTGCCCTCATCGATGGAATAGAGGAATACCTGCTGAAAATTATTCATTATCAGTTTCGTGTAGGTGATCCATTTTGAATCGGATGACCAGTCCCCGAAGAGTTCCCTGTATGCCCCCGGCTGGTACAATTCATCCTGGTCGATTTTGGTGATATTTCCATTGTTAATGTCGATATAATAGAAATTCCGGCCATTGTCCACGTAGCAGATCTTCCTGCTGTCGGGTGACCATTCCAGGTGGGCGTAGAAACCGGTTCCTTCCAGGTCGAAAGCCTGTTCTTCACCGGATCCGTCCTGCGCCTTCAGATGCAGCTTGTATTCCCCGGAAGCGTCCGACAGGTAAGCAATCTGACTGCCATCTGGTGACCATGCGGGGTATTGTTCGTGTGTCCCGAATGTCTGGGTAATGTTCCGCGGATCCCCTTTATCGGCAGGGGCCGTGATAATCTCACCACGGAAACCAAACACTGCCCGTTCCCCGGAAGGAGAGACATGCGCTGCCCTGATGTATCGGTTGCCTTTCACAAACCTGGTCCTGAGTTCCAGGAGGTCTGCCGCGATGCCGACGGTAATTTTTGTAAGCTCGTCTGTCCGGGTATCGTAGGTTTGCAGGTAACCGGCCTGTTCCAGGATTATGGTGTTGTTGTTGAACGATGCGTTGACGACCGGGAAATCGGTAAATTCTGTATGCTGATCGATTTTCCCGGATTTGGTGTCATAGGAATAGAGGTTGAATTCCCCGTTCCGGTCGCTCAGGAAATACACCTTGTCACCGATCCACATGGGGGTAATATCGTTGCTTTCACCTTCCGGCCGGGGGATCTCCACTACGGAATGGTCGTTGAATGAGAACAGCCATATCTTGCTGGTCCTGCCGCCCCTGTAGTTTTTCCATTGGGTGAATGCGTCGGAAAGGGGGGTATAGGCCATCTGTGTTCCGTCGGGTGAAAAGCAGGCGTGATAGGCATTGGGAATCTCCAGCTGTTCCGGCATGCCGCCTTCGAGGGGGATGGTGAAGAGTTGCAGGTAACGGTTGGTGAACACGTTCCGCTGGGAAAGAAACAGCACGCTTTTGCCGTCGGGCGTAAAGCCGCTGACAATGTCCTGTCCGGGATGCCATGTGAGCCTGGTTGGGATTCCGCCCTCCACGGGAACAATGAATACATCCGTGTTGCCGTCATATTCCGCACTGAATGCGATCATTTTTCCATCGGGTGAGAAGTTAGGCCGCCCTTCGACCCCTTCATCCACGGTGAGCCGCCTGGGATTGGTCCCGTCGGCGTTAGCCACCCACAGGTCGTGGGCATAGATAAAGGCAATATGCTGGTCACTGATGGCAGGTTGCTGCAGCAGCCTGGTGTCTTTCGTGTCGATGGCGGAAATTTTTGCGGGCACAAATATTATGAGGATCCCTAAGATCGATAGTAGCTTAAATGCTTTCATTTGTTATGAATTTGGTTTGCATATTATTTTAAACGGGTTGTTGGCTTGATCAGTCAAGTAAATGTAAGAAAAAATGAAGCGATTGAAAGCATGTTATTAATCAGCATACATGAAAACGGTTTCGCAGAATCTGTCAACTGCAGCTTTGCATCTGCCAGGTGCATTTTGCACCTGTTGAATGCATTAATGAACCTGCTGCATAACTTTTATCATTCTGAATGCATCATGTATGTTACTTCGAAATATTTAACTTGCTTAATGAATCCCTGATTCTGCTGAATGAAAATCCGATCCTTCGAATGAATCCCGGACTCTTTGCATTGTAGTCTTTTATCCACAGAAAGTGAGGAATATCCGGCAGATTTCCTGTCTGGTCCGGATCACCGCAGTTAGCCGGAAGTTGTACCTTAAATACTGCCTGATGAAGGATTTACAATTGCTGCCGGTGACCAATCCACTTGCTGGCATTTCTTTTGAAGGTGTAGACGTGATCTTTACAGACTATGAGTTTTTTATTCAAAATTGAACATTATGAAACGAAAAAAAGGATTTCTTCTTATGCTTCTGATCTCAGGAGCAATTATTTCCACCAATGCACAGGAACTGGGATTGCGGTTTGGATCGTTCACCGGTAATGGTGGCGTTGCTGTTGATGCAGTTTTTTCCACCAGTGAGTTCAGCAGGATCCATGCTGATTTTTCGGTAGGTAGCGGAATCGGATTTGACCTGTTGTGGGACTTTGTCTATCGACCGGTTTCCGAAGAAGCTTTCAACTGGTACCTGGGTGTGGGTCCTTTCGGTTATCTTCCCTGGGACAATGCAGAAAGCCTGGCCCTTGGAGTCGTGGGTGAGATCGGCTTGCTCTATGCATTCCAGAGCATACCGTTTACGCTCAGTGCCGACTGGCGGCCTTATTTCACGTTGATCGATAATACCGACATCAGCTACGGAGGCTTCGGTTTGAACATCAGGTATGTGTTTTAAAGGAACTGAAAAAGCCCAAAATTGCCGGCCGGGTATTCTGTCTGACCGGCAATGCTGGTGCAAGAAAATGTAGTAGTTCTTTTGGAGGGTTTTAGCGCTGCCAACCAATCAATTCATCCAGCGGATAGATGGGGCGGGGGATGTGCTGGTAGTTCAGTCCTTCCGGATCGATATTGCTCAGTCCGGGGGTCATGATATTGATTGTTTTCCGATTGTAGGCAATGAACCGGTACCTGAACGGGAACAGGTTTTTTACCACCACGATATCGGGTTGCATCAATTTCAGTCCCAGGTCCTTGAATTCATGGGGGTACCTTGCTGACATCGGCAGTTCGGAGAGGATCATGTGGATCCCTTCGTGTTGGAGGATCAGGGTTTTTCCCAGGTTGGTTGTCTTTTTATAGGTGATTTTCCCGCTGAAGCCGACCGGCTGGTTGTATACCGTATCGAGTTTCCCACCCACTGTAAGGGTAACGGAATCGCCCACTTCAAACTGCCATGCTTCGTTTGATGCCGCTTCATCGCGTAGCGGAATGTAGCTCATCAGGTCACTGCCATTTTCCAGCAGGGCTTTCAGTATCCAGGTGCTTTCCCCAGGTGTCCCGGTTCCCACGGCGTCGGAGACATCGCAGAATACCACGGTACCCAGGGCACGTGCCAGTTTCTTGTCGCGGGCGATTTCAATGGCCGCATCCGGTGCGGTACCTTCAGGCTGGGGAACGGTCCGTG
>JARGFP010000051.1 GCA_029210585.1 Bacteroidales bacterium | reverse complement strand
TTTTTCCAGCCGTAACCGGCTTCATAGCAGATGCGCCCTTTATCATCGGTTTCCGTTACCATGAAGATATGGCTCTCGTCTTTGGTTTCCCGATCGACCATCACAATCGATCCGATAAGGGCCGGATCCATCCTGGCGCCTGTACCCAGTTCACTGTCGTCAAGCGGTTCCCATGTGGCGATCCAGCCTTCGTCCCGGTTAAAAAAGGCTTCAGCCTTGCCGTCATGGGTAGTCAGCCCGACGCAGACCGGTAAATTTGCAGCTGGTTGTTGATCTTTCAGGAAAACGGATTCCACCTGGAAAAGACGTTTTCCCGGTTCGATGGTGATGGTCTTTTCTTCGCCATAGACAACACCTTCTATTTGGCGCTCGTACGTGAGTTTGAAGCGACTGCGCTCCGGGCTGACTTCAATCACTTCATATTCGGTATAAGTTTCGAGCGGTTCGCGCTCCCCGTTGAGCCAGATACCGGTGCCGCCACACCCGGCGCTGGACCCGACGTGGTAGTTATCCAGGCCCTCGCCATGATCTTCATGGTAGGTTTTGCCTTCTTCGGCCTCCCTGTACCATTTGTTGATGATGGGATAGTCGACCCGTTTCAGCCAGGCATCAATACCACTGTTCTCAGCGCTTTCTCGCAGCACAGGTCCATAGGCGCGGAATGCGATCAGGTCGTTCTCCCATGCAAAGTCGTCTTTGCGCTCGGGCACAAAACGGGCAAAGGTCTGCGCCTCCCCTGCGCCACCCCTCTTACTGCAGATTCCGCCAACTCCAGGATCTAGCGACTCAACCTTAAAGTTTCGGTATGTATACTGCCTTGTGGCCATGTGGCGAAGGCCGATGCGGCCTTTCCGGATCTGTCTGGGCTCGATACCATCCGCAATGTTGTCGGTATTCCAAGTATGGTCGATCATTATTTTCCGACTATCCTTTTCCACCAGGCGAAGCCACACCGAGGCAGCCCGTTTTTCCACCTCCACCAGGTAGGTTTTTCCCGGCAGGATTTTTTCATCGCTATAGTCGACCATCGGTTCGATCAGACCTCCTCCTTCATAACTCACCAGGTATTCATCCCTCCAGGGATACCGCTTGCAGCGGAGGTTCTCACGGAAACTGAGGCTGATCAGGTCCATAAAACTAAAGTAGGTTGACATTTCCGGAATTTCTCGGAGTTCATTCCATGCCGTTATATCCTCCACATAGGGAGGTATGCCAATTCCCTGTGCCTGGATATAGAGCAGGGTGGTGCCATAGTTGCTGTCATCCATCCTGGTCATTTCATAGCTGATTCTGATATCCCCCTCAAATTCTTTCTGGGTCCAGAGCACAGCATGATGGGCGTGGTATAACACGGGATCATCTGACTTGGTCACGGTACCGCCAGAGAAAAACAGGCCATCCTCCGTATTGCGCAGGGTTGCCTTTTTTCCGTCAAGGAACCAGTTTTCCCGCCAATCCCCGGTCATAGGATCTTCCAGCAGGATCCTGGCTTCCGCTTCCTGTGCATACAGTTCAGCGGGCATCATCTGAAAAGCAATAACACCTGCAACCAAAACAAAATGTAAAATCTTTATCATCGTTTTTAAGAATTTATTGAAACTAAAATTATTGGTATCTGTTCTTCATTTTCATTTTAAATTCCCCATCGATGAGCCAGGACCTGAATTCAGAAGAATAGTGCAGCCTGGTGCGCAACGATGCCGCGTGTTCCATATTTTCATCATGATTTATTTCCCCTGGTACAGGGAGCTTGATATCTCCAGGTCCTTGATCAGGCAGCCTGCTATAAACCCGGCGGTACCTCTTATCCGAAGTGCCAGGTGACCCCCGTTCAAAGGCTCCTTATCTTTCACTTCAAATAGTTTCTTGCCATCAACGGATAACCAGAGCTTTTCCCCGTATTTTCCAATTTCAATATCGTAATACACCCCGGCAATCATGGTGTTTTCGCTTGCTGAACCCAGTGTTTTACCTGTAGCAGGCGATTTCCGGACAAAAGGCGTCACATTATGCGGAGCATTTTTAAATGCAAAAAAGTAGTTTTCTTTTTCGCCGGTGAACAGCCCTAGGCTTCCATCAAAATCCTCCGGAATGGTCAGCTCACCGGATGCCCCCACATCGGAAGCAGACACCAGGGCAACCAGCACAGTAGCAGGAGTCAGTGCCATCACTTTATAGCGTACAATGATGTCACTGCCAAATGCATCCGGACTTACCAGCATGATCCCTTTTGAATCATCCGATTCCTGCATGGCTATTTGCGTACCAGACTTTTCCACCTTGCCTTTTCCAACCAAGGTCCAGTTTACCAACTCATCCGGACTTACTGACTTTTTCGTTAACCCGTGATCACTGGTCTGACCGTAAACTGCTGCGCGCTCGCTTCCGATGCGATCGATCAGCTGCTGCATAAACAGGCTTCGTGGCGCTACCGGTTGTTCCGGATGTTCGATGTACCCGGTGCCCATGAGCGGAACGCCCTTATATACGCCAGCTTTCGGGGTTCCTTCATAACCCGAACGATCATTGGCATACTCCAGTCTGTAAGTTGAATATTCATCACGGATCTCCCCTGTATAACCGATGGCAAAATTCTGTTCGGGTGTCGGTGGATCGAAGACCACCACCGATTCTGCATCGCAGTTCCAGAAAAGGATATTGGCACCTGCCCAGCCGTGGCCTGATCCTGAGTATCCGCGGTTCAGGGCACCCAGCTGACCTCCTTCCTTCAGGGTGATATTGTCATAGAGAAGACCAGCGCACCACCGGTGATGCGGTTCGGAAATTGTGGTCGATCTCAATGCCGTACAATTTACGAATGCGTTCGGACCCTTGACCCGGCTACCAGCTGCAAATGCATGTCGTGCATCTTCGGTATAACAGTTGTAAAACAGGGAATGACTCCCGCCGCCGAAACTGAACGGATACCTGCGGCCTCCCAGGACCGGTGCAACAGGCTCCAGCGACTTACAGTCCCGAACAGTACAGTATCGGGCAGGATCCGAAGTTTTTGCAGCAGCATTGCGTGCATGCTTCACCGTGCAATCCCTGGCCCAACCATTGATGCATGCCAGGTCAATACCATTTGTCAGATTGTTCTTCTCATCACTAAAATACGCTTTGTCTTCCCCTCCAGATGTAACAGATGTGTCAAAATTGGAAACAATGCGCAAAGACTCCACCCCGCACAATGAATCAATTCCGGCCAGACTTATTTTCTCCACCGTCCCACCGCCATGTTCTTCAGTGATTGATTGCGGCAACTGCTCATCCAGGGTAATCCTGTTTCCTTCTATTTGGGTGATCCGGCGCACATGGGCAAGTTGATACGTGCGTGCCCTCCAGTTCCCAACGCGTTTGTTTTCCGGCCTGATCTCCGTAATCCGGTCCATCCCGAGATCCTTGATCCATTGGTCGTTGGTTGTTTTCGTGACGTGTATATAGTCTCCCGGCCTGAACTGCCCTGCGTCTTCCACATTAACATGCATGCTACCGGCAGGAATATAGGCATCCGCTATTCTGGTTGGTTCACCCAACCTTATGGGTTCCGCCTTCCGGTTACCCACCTGAATCCCGGTTCCCCTCGGATTTCTGAAGATCAGCACGGTTCCATCTGCTCCGTCACCTTCACCACGCAGCACCACCCCGGAAGAAACAAGCAAACTGCCATTGACATAATACGTACCTTTTTTCAGGAGCACAGCACCACGAAATCCATCCTCACCCGGCTGACGGGAAGCGACCCTGTCAAGGGCATTTTGTATCTGTTCGCGGCTGTCCGGACCAATCGGAAATGCCATTGTCCCATCAGGAGTAGTCGCTCCCTGCAATGGAGTTACAGTGGCGACAACGGCCACATCCGGGATCGGTGCTTCATTCCGCATAAATCCGCAAACTGAGAAATCAAGGAGCCGGTCACCTTTGTCGGTGTAAGGTTGGTAAACAAGCCGTCCGTCCTTACCTGGATAAACCAGCGAACTGTATGCCGCCTGGCATGAAGACGAGTCCGGTGGCAGCGATATGTCATTCTTACTATGAGGCCCTTCAGGCAATTGTCTGCCTTCAGATCCTGCAATCGTAAAAGAAAGGCAAACAGGAAGAAGGTAGATTAAGTAGCGTTGAAATTTCATCATGTATACGTTTTGTCATTCTGATTATCGGGACACACAACCAATATCCCGGTTAGTTATTTTCATAATCGGCTCCGGTTAAACTATTCAGAACCGATTCCTGCCAGTTGTGTAAGTCAGTGTTCATCTGCTGCACCATTTCAGGCATCGCATCAGCCAGGTTTTCTGATTCTCCGGGATCCTTCTGAATATCATACAATTCAAAGCCGTGTTTATTTGGTGACTTTCCTTCAACTATTAGTTTATACGTACCTCGCATCATGACCCGCTCACCTGAAAAGTCACTTTCGTTGATTTCCTGGTATTGATAATTCCGGAAGGTGCGGGTGTATTTTCCGTCCATTATTTTAGCCAGCGGAGTAGTTCCTTCCTGCAGTTCCGGGTCAATGTATGGCTCCGGGGTTTCGCTGAACACTGTTCCCGGTTCAAACTGCCAGAAAAACAAGGGTTCAGTACGCTCTTTTTCCGGTTCCCTGAAAAACGGCACCAGGCTAATTCCATCAAGGGGTCTTTCCGGCAATGGCTGGTCTGCCAGTTCAGCCAGTGTTGGCAGCATATCACTGGTGTACGAAAGAACAGGTGTTGATGCAGGCTCTTTTATAACAGCGGGCCACTCCAGCACAGCGGGGACAAGAATTCCTCCTTCGTACAGGCTCCCCTTCTGTTCACGGCGGGTGAGACCTGTGCGGGCAGCACTTGGAGGCGTGCCATTATCGCCGCAATACATCACCAGCGTATTTTCCTCCAGGTTGTTTTCCCTGAGGAATGTTCTTAATGTGCCAATGGCCCTGTCCATCGCGGTTATCTCAGCATACCGCTCCTGCAACACATCCCTGAGCGGACGGGATACTCTTTCTCCTGTTTCGTTGGAGGTAAGCCGGACCTTCTTGATTGCCAGGCTGTCGGGAAGATTTTCATAGTGTGCGAGGTCTTCCGGTAATCCGCTGTAAGGTTCATGCGGTGAACCAAACCAGACCACAGCCAGAAAGGGTTGATCCTGGCTATTTGACGCCTGTATGAATTTTATTGTCTCGTCAATAATCACTTCAGAGCCCTCGCCCTCAAATTTTTGCGGAGCCTCTCCGTTCCGGGACAATACCGGGTCCATTTCAAAAAAGTTATCGTGCGAAAGCCATTCATCAAAGCCCATTGCTCCAGGACTGGTGGGTGATTCTTTTTTAACCGGGCCCACATGCCATTTTCCAAAATGTGCAGTGGAATAACCTGCCTTTTTCATTATATGGGCTATGGTTATTTCTTCAGGTCGCAGCGACCAGTTAGGAGAAAATATTCCGTAGCGGTTGGGATGCCGGCCTGTTAAAAAACTGCCCCGGGTAGGGGAGCAGGTTGGGTGACCGGAATAAAACCGGTCGAGACGTAATCCGCTTGCAGCCATTTCGTCCAGCACCGGTGTTTGAACGAACGGGTGTCCGTTGTATCCTACTTCGTCCCAGCCATGATCATCGCCCATGAGCAGAACGATATTGGGAAGTTGATCTTCAGTTGCATCTTTTTCTTTTGGCGAATGAGCGCAGGAAATTGAAAGGGCCAATAAAAAAAGGGTAATTCCGATAGTTTGTGTTCTCATAATAACATATTTGATGCCAGGCCAAAGTTGCTAATGAATGCTCCCCGTTCTGACCAGTTTCAGAACTTGTTCTGCAGCAAGGAGGAAAGCAGCAGTGCCATACTCCATGGTATCATCTTTGCTGACGGACCTGGGATCACTTCCAACCTGTTGCACATAACCCAGTTTTCCTGATTCATCCATCGCCTTGTTTAACCCCTGCCAGCTTTTTTTAACTACAGGCAAATATTCTTCTTTGTCCAGGTACCCCTCGTTCATACCCCAGGCCAGTGCATAGCAGAAGAACCCACTGCTGCTGGTTTCGGGAGTTTTAAATTGTTCAGGATCGTACAGGCTGGACCTCCAGAGTCCGTCATCCTGTTGCAAACCGGCGATTTTTGATGCCATTTCAAGGTAGACCCTTTCAAATGCCGGCCGTGTTGTATAATCCTCTGGTAACCAGGTGAGGACTTTTGCCAGCCCGGCAATGACCCAGCCGTTCCCCCGGCCCCAGAACACTTTTTTACCACTTTCTGTCCTCAGTCCGGAACCGTCGGGTTGGATTACAAATCTTTCATCACGATAAAACAAGCTGTCCTCCTCAGAATACAAGTGAAAATAAGTTTCCCACCACATGCTGTTCATTAAATATAAAAGTTCCGGTTGATCGGTCAGCACACCCACCTTCACCATTGCCGGCGGAGCCATGTACAATGCATCACACCATGACCAGTTTTTGCTATTCGAATAGCCCGATACGGGACCCGGTTCCGGGGTTTCAATCATATAATTGAACGTATGAACGGCCGGTTCGATAATGGAGGATTGCCGGTAGACCTGGTACAAATCGGCATAGGTCTGGGCAACTACCTGGTCATCGGCATGCTTGGTCCGGGGACCCAGTTGCCAGCGGTTTTTTTCTCCCCATACATATGCCGAGTCCAGGAACCTTTCCTGTTCAGTAACCCTGTAAGCAGCCATCACACCAGTATAAAAAACACCACGTATCCATCCATTGTCAGGGATGCTCCTTATTGATCCGTTGGCCCGTACAGCTTCAGAAAACAGATTATTTAATTGCCTGTCACATGCTTTCTCAACAGTTGATGTAATGTAGTTTTCTGTGAAAATTTCCTGCTGCGATTGTGCAGATCCGCTATAACAAAAAAGTAAGAATACACTGGTAAGTACGAACAATTTCTGAATCATCATGCTGCTTTTATTTATTTTTATAATCCTTTTTTCCTGTTACTGTCAGCAACCTTTGTTGCTCTGTAAATCATGGTTGCGTCGTTATTGTTATTTTCTCTCCTTTCAAGCCCTTGCTTGTCGCATTAAGGATAATATCCCCTTGCTTATGTGATGACTGAATAAGTACCATGCATTTCCCGTTGAATGCTTTTCGGTTGGGTTCGACAAACGATTCCAGGCTTGTGGGATCTCCATTTCCCACTGCTTTTACTGCACCTTCACCGGATACTGAGAATTCAACCAGGTTGTCGGCTGTCGGGCAAAGTATTCCATTTTCATCTACCACCGATACAGTGACAAATGCGATTTCCTTTCCGTCAGCGGTTATTTCCGTACGGTCTGCTTCCAACACAATTTTTGCAGGTGCTCCTGCGGTATAGATGGAGGTCTCCTTCAGCGGATTATTGTTTTCATCCAGTGCAACGACTTTTAATTCTCCTGGTTCGTAAGTTATATTATCCCATACCAATCGGTAGGTGGTGTACAATTCGGAGGGATTCTTCTCCCGGACTCCCAGGCTTTTCCCATTCAGGAACAGTTCCCCTTTATCAAAACTGGTATAACAATGTACGGAGACCTGCTGTCCCGGCTCCCAGTTCCAGTGTGGCAAGAGGTGTAACACTTCCTTACCGGTCCATTTGCTTTGATAGAGGTAATACCTGTCTTTCGGAATGCCACACAGGTCGATAATGCCAAAATAGGAACTACGCGAGGGCCATTCCACATTAAAAGGAGTGGGCTCACCCAGGTAATCGAAACCGGTCCACACAAACTCCCCGGCAATAAACCTGAAGGAATCCTGCGCTGCAAATTCCCGGTCGGGTGAGGTGGCCCACCGGGGAAATTCCATGTCAAACGAGTTGGAGTGATACGGTTCGCGGGTATAATGAACCCGTTCTACTGCGGGGAAAAAATATTCACCACGTGAACTGACAGTGGATGCGGTTTCGCTTCCATACATTTTCCAGTCGGGAAATTTGCTGTGTATAAAATTATAATGCTGTGGCTTATAGTTCCATCCCGCAACATCTACGATATCGGCAAACCCGTTTTCTATTGCTGCCTGCCACTTGTTAAAGCCTGCCGTGGTTGGACGGGTAGGGTCTTCACGATGACATATATCCACCAGGAACTGGCAGTATTGTGCACCTCCTTTGATATTTTGTTCCCTGATTTCATTGCCAATGCTCCAGGCAATCACCGAAGGATGGTTCCGGTCGCGGTGGATGAATGCTACCATGTCTTTCTCTGCCCACTCGTCCCATAACTTATTGTAACCATTTTCCGTTTTGGGATATTTCCATTCGTCAAATGCCTCGTTAATTACCAGAAAACCCATTTCGTCTGCCAGGTCGAGTAATTCGGGAGCCGGGGGATTGTGGCTGGTGCGAATGGCATTACAGCCCATCTCCTGCAACAATTTCATGCGGTGGTGCATTGACGAAACATTGAATGCTGCTCCCAGTGGTCCCAGGTCGTGGTGCAGGCATACCCCATTCAGCTGTACGCGTTCTCCATTCAGGAAAAACCCATCGTTATTTGTGAATTCAACATACCTGAATCCGAAAGGTGTTGTGTAGGAATCCATCTCTTTGCCGTCTTGATGCACTTTTGTAATTGCAGTATAGAGGACAGGGGTTTCCACTGACCACAAACGGGGTGAACTGACATCCAGGGTTTGGTCTATGGTTGACTCTTCCTGAAGCGTTACCTCTTCTGATGCAAAGGCCACGCTGATACCGTTGGCATCGAAAATCTCCGTTTCAACCAACACCTCCTTTTCCTTGCCTGATTTATTCACAAGCGTTGTGCTGTGATGAACCGTTCCTTTCCCGTTTTGAATTTCGGGGGTGGTCACATACGTGCCCCACTGTTTTACAAAAACAGGGTTGGTCACTACCATCCTGACATCCCGGTAGATACCAGCCCCGGGGTACCAGCGCGAGGAATGGGGTTTGTTCTCCAGCCTGACGGCCAGGATATTTTCACCGCCAACATGCACCGCGTCTGTGATGTCGAACCCGAAAGATGCATATCCATAAGGCCATTCCCCGATAAATTGTCCATTCAGGTATACCTTCGCATGGCTCATGGCCCCGTCGAATTCCAGGTGAATCCGTTTATTCTTAAAGGATCCCGGTATATCCAGCGATTTCCGGTACCATCCTACCCCAATGTGCGGCAATGCCCCGGTACGTCCGACGCGAAGCATGGGTTTCCTTTCGCCATCTTCTATCACTGTTGTTTCCTGCACATCGATGGATTTGTCAAACTCACCTGAAATGGCCCAGTCGTGCGGAACAGTAACGGTTTCCCAACCTGATGTGCTGGTTGCCGGCTCTTCAGCCCCGGAAACCTCTTCATTGATAAATTTCCAGTCTTTATCCAGAACAACCACTGTTCTTGACTCCTGATGCGTTGAACAGCTCAGGAAAATGGAGAACAGGAGAGAGAAGATGATAAAATGTTTCATATTTTTCTTTTTTTACGATCCGTTATGCAGATGTATACTTTCAATATTTTTTGCGGATCTGAAAATACAGCAACCATGTATCGCAATGGTAAAAGTATAAAAATCTTCCCGTGGCAGATATTAATCTTTTCCCAAGATGTTTTGAATCTGTTCCAGTTGAAGTAAAAAGTAAAAAATAGCTTTTATCTTGGGAAACATTTTCGCCGGTTCATCCTGGATGAAGATGTCAAATCCTAAAGAATAAAAAGCAATGAAGCGCATACCTGTTTTATTATTAATGATATTATCCACGACTGTTTTTGGCCAGGCCGGACAAAAAGCATTGCCGGAACCTGAACATCCGTCCATGCAGCCGGATTCAACCATGCTGGATGGTAAGTGGGTAAAGATTTACAAAAAGGAGTTTCCACCTACATTACGGGATGTGGCATACGGACCCCATGACCGGAACAAACTGGACTTCTGGAAAGCTGAATCAGAAACGCCAACGCCCCTGGTGTTCTATATTCACGGAGGAGGCTGGGGCGGTGGCAGCAAGGAGGAGAACAAAGGACCCTACCTGAGTCTGCTGAAAGAGGGTGTTTCGTATGTGAGCATCAATTATCGCCTGGCCCGGGGGGAGAACAAGCTGCCTTGCAGCCTTGAAGATGCGGCGAGAGCGCTTCAGTTTGTCAGGAGCATGGCATCGGAATGGAATATTGATCCGGATCGGATCATTGCCACAGGAGGATCTGCAGGTGGTTGTTCCGGTTTGTGGCTGGCCTGCCACGACGACATGGCCAACCCGGACAGTGAAGACCCGGTTGAGCGCGCATCCACACGCCTGCTGGCTGCCGCGGTGATTTCTGCACAAACCACCATAGACGCCATGTTGATACAGGAGCGAATCGGAACCTCAGCCACCAGTCATGGTATGATCTGGAAATCTGTCGGCGCCAGCAGCCCGGAGGAATTATTTGATAATTGGGAAATGTACAGGGACCTGGCGCTGGAATGCTCTCCCCTCACCCACCTGGACAAAGATGATCCCCCTGTGTATCTGACCTATAGCGACGACAGTCCGCATCCGGTCACAAGGAACGGCATCCACCACGCTGAATTCGGCCGTATCCTCAAGGAGGCAGCTGATCCTTTAGGGGTCGAATGTATATTTGACATGCAAAGCCAGGAAACCCGGCAGGCGGAACTGGAAAAATTTATGCTTCGGATCTTCAATGAAGCAGCAGGAAAACAGCACGCAAAAACAGGACCGGAATGCTTTCAGCCGGTTAAAGCACAGAACCACTGAAAATTGAATTGCAACCACTTTAACGGCACCATATTCTTCCGGAAGTTCGTTTGCTGTCTTCTACAAAGAAATAGTCCTGGTTTCTCCTTTTTCAAGTGATAAATCGATTGTTTTATCGCCATATTTCAGTTTGCAGGGATTGCCCTGGTGCGAAGTAATCACGCATGTTTGCAATTCGCCATTATCCCATGAAATACTGACCTCGAATCCGCCCCTTGCCCACAGACCCTCAAACGAGCCGGTTTCCCATGCAGAGGGCAGTGCCGGGAGCAGATGGATGAGAAATTCGAAATCGGAAAATTCCAATGGTCCGCTTTCATTCACTTCGGTTAAAATATGACTTTGAATGAGCATCTCCGCAATTCCTGCACTGGCTCCAAAATTGCCATCAATCTGGAAAGGCGGATGGGCATCAAAAAGATTTGGATATAAACCGGCCCTTCGTGGCGGATCACTTTCTTTCTCCGGTTTATCAACTGCCGGAACAATCAGGTTTTGTAATATTTTAAAAGCATGGTCCCCGTCGAGGAACCGTGCCCAGAGATTCGTCTTCCAGGCCATGGACCAGCCGGTTGCTTCATCGCCCCGGTAGACCAGGGATTGTTTTGCAGCATTAAATAATGTCTCGTCTTTCCAGGTGATATCACTTCCGGGATGTACGCCCCAGAGATGTGAAACGTGCCGGTGCTTGTTATCGGGATCATCCTTGTCTTCCAGCCATTCCTGCAGCTGATCATGTTGCCCTATCATGTTCGGAGCGATACGGCCGGCCATTGCTTCAGCTTTCTCTGACAGTTCGTTCTCCTCACCAAGAAGCCGGCTGGCAAGAACATAGGCCTCGAATAAAGACCTGATGATCTGGTGATCCATCGTGGGCCCCATCACCAATCCTCCATTCTCAGGTGAATTGGAAGGCCCGCTGATCAAATAACCTGTAATTTCATCTTCGTAAAGAAAATCGGTATAAAACTGAACGGCACCCTCCATCACCGGGTAATATTCTTCAAGAAACGCCAGGTCGCCTGTATACAGAAAATGCTCCCAGAGGTGCAGGGTGACCCATCCACTGCCCCCCACCCAGATGCCATGATTCGACCTGTTGACAGGCGCAGTCGCACGCCAGAGGTCCCAGTTGTGGTGCAACACCCATCCTTCTGCACCATAATGTTCCCTGGCCGTCAGTTGTCCGGCTTCAGCCAGTTCCTTTATGGTCCTGAAAAAAGGCTCATTACATTCGGAAATTCCCGTCAGGTCCATAGGCCAGTGGTTCATCTGGATATTGATGTTGCAGGTGTATTTGCTGCCCCACGGAGGGTTCATTTTATCGTTCCAGATCCCCTGGAGATTCAGCGTTTGTCCTCCTTTACGGCTGCCTGAAATTGCAAGGTACCGGCCATAATTGAAAATTAACGTAATGATGCTGTTATCGTTCTCCGCTGCAAATTGGCGGATCCGTTCGTCAGTAGGCAATGTTGAAGGAGTGGGGCTGTACAGGTGCAGGGATGCCCTGTTGAACAGCTGCTGGTAATCTTCAATATGGGTTTGCAACAGTTTCTTATAGGATTTTCCTGCGCTTTTTTCCAGTTTTTCCAGACAGATACGTTCCGGATTACGATCAACTGTGTTATAATCTGCGTAATTGGAAGCGGCCACAATCATAAGCGTTGCTGAATTTGCGCCCCTGACCTCCAGTGCATCCCCGCGTTGGGTAATTTCACCTCCTCTGGTAATGAGTTGTAAGTGCACTTCAAATTCGATCACGCCATTTTCAACTTTTCCCGTCAAAACCATCCCCCCTGGAGTAACTTCCTTAATTTCGTAGCCGGAATGCGGACTATCCAGTGAAATGTTGAATGAAACACTTCCGCGCTTATCTGCTGAGATTCTGCTGACAATACATTGGTCCGGATATGAGGCAAAACTTTCTCTTACGTGTCTTACTCCCTGGAAATCGTATTCCACCCTGGAAAGTCCTGTTGAAAGATCGAGCTCCCGCCTGTAATTCTCTGTCTGTGTATGTCCTGGAAAATCCAGGAAGAGGTCGGCCATAGGCTGGTATTCTGTCAAGGTGAGTGGAATGCTCATAAAATGATCCATCGCCAGGACCTCGGCTTCCTTTTGCAGTTCCCAGGCCTTTTGCCATTCTCCCTTTCGCTCAAAGACCCTCATCTGCTGCAGCAGTCCCCTGATATTATCGAGATATTCGACAGCTCCGGGATGCGCATATGTTTCAGGACCACCGGTCCATACTGTTGATTCATTCAGTTGGACCCTTTCACGGGCTACCCCTCCGAATACCATTCCCCCCAGTGTGCCATTGCCCAACGGTAGTGCTTCAGTCCATTCAACGGCTGGCTCATCGTACCACAGCATTAATTCACCGGCTTTAACGGCTGGCCCGTCCTGACTTGTAGTACAGGCGTTGAAAATCAGCATTAAAATGACAATGAACAGGTAGTTCGTTCGTTTCATCATACTTAAAATTTTTACTTGTCAATATCAGTATAAATTATCTTAATGGATTGTATGGCAGCTTATATGTTTCAATTTGCAACCCGGTTTCCGGAATCAAACGAACAATCAATATTCCATGGTAACCCGGGACCGTTAATTGCTGGTCACCCACCATGTTCTCACTGATATGCAATAGCCTGCCCGTCATATCAAAGATCCGGGCCGAGTATCCTGCCGAATGATCATCAGGCTGGATAAAGATGGTCCCATGTGATGACCATGCTGTAAATCCAGTCATCATGAAGGCATCTTCCGCTCCCAGCAGCGGACCTGTCGCCTCCACCTGCGGCCATTCATCAGCAGGTACAGATATTCTTCCCTCTTCATCCACAGCAATATAGAAATAATATCCTCCCGGCAGTCCCCGGGTGGAGAGTGTGACAGGTGTGTTTGCTATTGGTGCCACTGCTTTTCGACCCTGGTTTACCATTACAGCGGAATCAAGATCACTGACACGCTGATAGGCATCAAGATAATTGTAATCTTCATTGAACCTGATCAGATAAATTGTACCGGGTTTGCTGCTCGATGCTTCCAGGATTGCGTCTTCATTATTCACGCTGGCCCATAATCCCGTAACCACCGGCCTTAAATCCGGCTCAATGTAAGTTGCGGAATTCAGCCCTTCCAAAGCTTCCCCGGATAAGCCAATCATGTTATTTACATTAACTATCACAGAGGAGAAGGCCGGCAGCGGTCCGAAGCCATCCAATACCACCATAATGGAAGTATCACTAAGCGCAGTCACTGAAAATTCAGCGTCCTCATACCCTGCATTTCCGGCGATCGAAAAGTTTTTAGGATCCGCAAGATTCGTGTAATAAGGCATATTAAATGAGAGCACAAAAGAAGAGTCATTCACTTTCTCTAACTGAGGATAGACAGAGAATATGCGCACAGTGCCCTGTCTCGAATCCAGTTGTGCCTGGTAGAGTGACTCCGGAAATATGCCCGGCACGTTGTGTCCGACCCATTCTCCGTCGGGCCTTGGATGCCTTCCGGGATCTCTTGCTCCGATAAAGCCAAAATTATAGTTTTTTGCAGAGACCCAGGGACTCTGGCAGGCAGAGGAAGCCGCCATACAATTCCAGAAAACCTGGTTGGCGCCTGCCCAGCCGTGTCCGGATCCTGAATTCGCACGGTCCTGCACATTGATCGTACTATTGCTTTCAATTACTTCGTATAAGGTTCCCATGGCCCAACGGTGATGGGGACCAATATCCGTGGACGCATTCGTGGCGGTGCAATTGGAAAAAACATTGGGACCGCACACACGTGATCCTGTGGCAAAATCGTGCCTTCCCTTGTCGGCAGAACAGCCCTTGATAAGGTTCAGGGATCCTGAAATATTGAATGAATAGCGCC
>JARGFP010000050.1 GCA_029210585.1 Bacteroidales bacterium | reverse complement strand
GACTCGCACCGAAAACGGTATTGGTCCGGCCGTCAGTATAACCATCATATTCAGGCTCATAGGACACCAGCGTCCAGTAGAGGCGCGGATCCAGTGTTCCCCCTGCGGTCCTTTCGATCTTGAACTGATCGTAGAGCCACTGCGTGGGTTTGACATCTCCCCAGGCACCGAACTCGATCAGGCCGTAATTAAATCCCAGCGCGTGGGCCTGTCTCCAGTTGGCTGTGGATATATTCCACCAGTTGTCGTCGGTCCCATAGTTCCCGAACTGTATCTCGAACAGCGACTCGACATTGTTCTCATTGTCGTAGGTAAAGTTTTCACCGTAATCATCCACAAGGTCGTAGATCCCTGAAGTGATGATCTCATTCAGCAGTTGTGCTGCCTCGGTCCATTTTTCGCGGATCATGTACACCTTTGCCAGCAATCCTGCCGCCGAGCCCCAGGTGGCCCTGCCCAGCTGTCCCTGGTCAGGACCGTTCACTGCGTTGTACGATTCCGGCAGCAGGCCCATGGCGGTCTGCAAATCAGCCTCAATTTGGTCCAGGATGGAATCACGGGAGGTGGTGTGCGGATAATACTGGTCGGCATTCCGCTGCACTTCGAGGATCAGGGGTACCCGCTCATAATTTTCAGTGAGCAGGTAATAGGTAAACGCCCGGAGGAAGTACGACTGTCCCACCAGCCTGTCCCCATGGTCCGGGTTCTCAAATTCCACCCCGGCGGCCTTTTCGATCATCAGGTTGGATCTGAACACCATGATAAAATATTCACGCCAGGGCCAGGTCAGCACATCATACGAACTCCAGATGGTAAAATCACCGGTGAGCGGGTACACGGTCCAGGGCGACTCCGACCAGGTATCGTCGCCCCTGAGGTCCAAAAGCGATGGGGTCATGCGGCCAAAGGCTCCGTCGGTAAGCAGCCTGTTGTAGATCCCGATCACGCCTTCCGCGATCTGGTCCTCGGTTTGCCAGAAATCACCCGATGACTGCAGGTTCGGGTTGGAGACATCCAGCCTGTCATCGCAGGAACTTACGAGTCCTGCAGTGACCAATGCGATAAGTATATATACTGTTTTCTTCATGATTGTCCGTTTTTAGAAATTGAAATTCACGCCAAACATCACCGAGCGGGGCTGCGGGTAGGATCCGCCGTTGAACCCGGGTGAGAAGGGGTCGGGATTATTGAAGTCCGGATTATAGCCTTTATAGCTGCTGAAAATCCAGGCATTCTGCACCGAGGCGTATACCCTGAGGTTCGAAATATCCACCTTCTGTACCAGTGTTTCCGGGAAGGTATATCCCAGCGTGATATTCTGAATGCGCAGGTGATCCCCTTTCTGCAGCCACCCGGGCCGGTCGGAATCACGGAAATTATCGTTGGGATCCTGGTAAACCACCCTCGGGATATCGGTATTGGTGTTGTCCTCCCTCCAGAAATCCAGGATGTCCTCGTGCCAGTTCAGGCCACCACCCGAATGCATCAGGTTCCGGTACATATAGTCAGCCACCAGGTAGCCTGCGGCTCCCGAGGCAAATGTTGAAAAGTCAATTCCCTTGTAGGAGAAGGACACATTGAAACCATAATATATATTCGGAATGGCACTTCCCAGGTCGGCCCGGTCTTCCTCTGTAATGGTCCCGTCGTTGTCCAGGTCGCGGTATTCAATATCGCCGCGTGCCGTGGATGCTGTCTGGAACGCACTGGTATCCACATCCTCCTGCGTCTGGAAGATCCCGTCGTACACATAGCCAAAGTGGCGTCCCACTTCTTCGCCCTCAACGGTACGTGCCGCAGCGCCATACCTAGGCTGACCGGTTATATTGAGCGAGATTACCTCGTTGTTCAGGGTACTCAGGTTGGCCGATATTTCATATTTGAATGCATGGTCGTAATTCCTGTAGGTGCTGGAAAATTCCAATCCCCTGTTGCGCAGTGTGGCAGCGTTGGCACGGGGTGTATTGTCGATGGAACCTACTGTTTGCGGGATGTTCACCTGCACCAGCACATCTTCGCTGAGCTTGTCATAATATTCCACCGTAAAATCCAGCTTGTTTCTCAGGAAGCTCATATCCAGACCAATGTTCGTGGTGGTGGACGTTTCCCAGATCAGCGATGAGACCACAGAAGGCTCAGAAGTGCCAATGACCCGCTCACCATTGAAATTGTATACGGAATTGCGGTTCAGGATGGCCATGTACTCATAGGGCCCGATGGCCGAGTTCCCCAGCCTGCCCCAGCCTGCACGCAGCTTGAACTGGCTCACAATGTCGTTTCCCAGGGGGAAGAATTCCTCATTATGGAGCTTCCATCCGGCAGAGAAGGAAGGGAAGATGCCCACCCGGTTCTCCCTGTTGATCCTGGAAGTGGCATCACGACGCACCGTTGCGGTCAGCAGGTAGCGGTCGCCGTAATCCATATTGACACGTCCGAGGTAGGAACTCAGGTAGGAAGCCTCTTCGTAGGATCCTGAACTGGTGATCGCGGCATTGCTCAGTTCCTTGTAATAGGGTTTCGGAAACTCTTCGCCGTGTCCATTCACCGTGAGGAAGGCATCTGCCTGGAACATCTGTCCCACAACGGCATCCAGCCTGAAATCATCCGAAACATATGAATAATTCAGCAGGTTTTCCACGAGGCCGTGGGTGTATTCGCGCCACCCTTCATCCAGCGTGGCAACATTGTTGGTATAGAAGGTGCTGAGCACAAAATCGGGGATCCACCTGAAATCATGCACGCTGGTCTTGTCATAAGAGAGGTTCATCCTGTATTTCAGCGATTGGTTATTCAGCCCCAGCAACTTGCCGAAATCCAGTTCGGCAAATCCTGAAGCCAGCATCCTGTCTACCGTAGCATAATCCTCCAGCAGGTTGTTCACGGCAATGATGTTCAGGGAGTAATCTTCTCCCTGGATATTGGTATCGTAGGTTCCCCATCCCGAAGGAGTGGAGGGATCGCGCACCGGCATGGTGGGGATCAGCTGCAGCAGCTTGATGATCATGGCAGGATTTCCGCCTGCAAATCCCCCTGCACTGGTCACATTCAGCGCTGTCTGGTCGGTATGTGAATAGAAAAGGTAGGAACCGGCCTTGAAGATCCCCTTCTCAACGGTGTTGTTTGCCCGCACCGAATATCGCTTGTAATTGGGACCCACGCCGGTCATCGTTCCCTTGTTGTCCAGGTAATCGAGGATCACCGCGTAGGTACCGTTCTCCCCGCCCCCTGTCATGGCCACATTGTGGTTCTGGCGTACCCCCGTGACGAAGGCCTCCTCCTGCCAGTCGGTGTTCACATCATCGATGTAGTAGTCGCTGTCGGGATCGTTGCCCGGACGATAGTCCATGCCGTTGTTCTCAAGGGAATAGTTGTACACGCTCTGGTAGTTCTGCCTGCCCAGCATCGGGATCTCCTGGTAGATGTCATCGAGTCCCAGGTAACCCGTGTATGCGAATTTGAGGGGCGCATTTTTCTGTCCCTGCTTGGTGGTGATAATGATCACCCCGTTGGCAGCCCTGGAACCATAAATCGCTGCAGCAGATGCATCCTTCAGGATTTGCATCGATTCAATATCCCCCGGGGAGAGGTCACGCGGACTCCCTTCCACAACGATACCATCGATCACGTACAGGGGTGCAGCACTTGAGAAGGTGGAAAATCCCCTGATCCTGATGGTCGGGTCCGCTCCCGGCTGACCGTCGGTGGTGACAACCACCCCGGGCACCTTGCCCCGGATCATGTTCCCCACGTTGTGGTCGGAAACCGTCTTCATCTCATCCACATCCACAACCGCCACCGAACCGGTCAGGTCCGATTTCTTTTGGGTTCCGTAGCCAACCACTACCACCTCGTCGATGTTGGAATAGTCGACCGCCATGGTAACATCCACCTGGCGCCTGCCGTTGACCGGCTCCTCCAGGTCCTTGTAACCAATAAAGGAAAATACAAGGGTGGCATCCGCATCCGATATCGTGAGCGTATAGCTCCCGTCGGCACCGGTGATCGTTCCGTTCGTGGTCCCTTCCTCAACCACGTTCACAGCGGGCATGGTCAGACCATTTTCATCGTAGACCACCCCGCTTACAGTTACTTCCTGTGCTTCTGCAACGAAGAAGACAACCGAAAGCAACAACAATAGTGCAATTCTTATCCTTCTCATTTAGTTTGGTTTAGTTTGGGTCTGACAAGAGGATCCTGTTTACAGTCACTGGTTACGGACAGATTTTTCAGTCATGATGAAATCCACCGGTCACAGGCTGTCTGCGCAACCCTTTTGACAGACGATAGTTATGCTACTAAATTACGCTGTTCGGAGCAGATGCGGGTGGACAACTGTTTTTTCCTTGCGGATTTTTGGTTAGCAGGGTTCCAAATCCACAGAAAAGGTGGACAAACATACAAATCCGGTGCGAAGGGTTGGTATTTCAAGCGCGGGGTGTTTACTTTATTAAAAAATCACCGGAAGATGAAAAAAAAGCATAGCAGCATGCACTCCGCCGCAATCCGATCATTACTGATTACATTTGCCGGGATTTTCCCCGGTGCAGCCTCCCGATCCTTTCATTATACCGGGGCCTTCCTGGGCTCTGCAATCCGATCATTACCGATTAGGCGTCCCCGGCTCAAACCGAATTCCGCCGCCAGGTTTACCCTTAATTCTGCCGCGAAGTTCCTCCTGCTGTCAGCTACAATCCTTTCCCTCCAGGCAATATATGCCCCGCAGGCCAGTGCACAGAACCCCCTTATCCGCCACATCTATACGGCCGATCCCGCAGCACTGGTGGTGGGCGACAGCGTGTACCTCTATACCGGTCATGACGAGGCCTCCCCTTCCGGTAACCGGTACGTGATGGATGACTGGCACGTGTTTTCTTCTGCAGATATGGTACATTGGAAAGACCATGGTGAGGTGTTGAAAATCAGCACGTTCAGCTGGGCCGCTGCCAACGCCTGGGCCAGTCATACCGTGGAGCGAAACGGAAAATACTACTGGTACGTGACAGTGAGTCCCAAGGCTTCCGTGGGCGGGGCCTTTGCCATCGGTGTGGCGGTTGCCGACCATCCTGCCGGTCCCTATTCAGACGTCCTGGGTACTGCGCTGATTACCGATAACATGACCAGCGACATTGCCTACGACATCGATCCGGCAGTGTTCATCGACGACGACGGTCAGGCCTACCTCTACTGGGGCAACGGAACAGCCTGCAAGGTGGTGAAGCTGAAGGACAACATGATTGAGCTGGACGGCGGTTTCGTGGATATCACACCCCCCAATTTCACGGAAGCTGCCTACCTGCACAAACACAATGGCACCTATTATTTCACATACGCGGCCAACTGGCCGGAGACCATCGAATATGCCACGGGGAACCACCCCATGGGGCCTTTCACCTACAGGGGATTGCTGAATGCCCGGACCAGCTCATCCACCAACCACCAGTCGGTGATCAAATTCCGTGACCAGTGGTACTTTATCTACCACACGGCCGATCTTACCGGGGGAGGTAATTTCAGACGTTCGGTAGCTGCAGAATACCTGTTCTACAAGGACGACAATACCATCGATGAGATCGTCCAGACCCCCTATGGTGTGGCGCATGCCGACAGCACCGCCGTTTGTCCGCCCGCCCGGGTTGTTCCCCGGTTGCAGGTCAATGACGGGGAGGTATTTACGGCCAGGAGCATCCGGTTAACAGCGGGAGATGCCATTGCGCTGCTGCCCGAAGTCGCGGTGGAAGATACAGGGGGTGATGCAGCTGCAGGGAAAAGTGGTGGAGAAGGTGGTGGAGAAGGTGCTGCTGAAGCCGGAGGAGGAAGTGCAACTGCAGGGAAAAACTCTAGTGCAACTGGAGGAGAAGGTGCAGCTGCAGGGAAAAGTGCTGCTGCAGTTGAAGATGAGGGAACAGTTGAAGAAGAAAGCACAGATGAAGGAAAAAGCGCTGCTGCAGCCGGAGGAGAGGAAACAGTTGAAGAAGAAAGTACTGTTGCAGGGAAAAGCGCTGCTGCAGGTGGCGGAGAAGGAGCGGGATCCTGGCACTGGGAGAAAGCGTCGGACTATGGCACGGTGATCTCTGCAGAAGGGGAATTGCATCTGAGTGAAGTATCAGCCGGGGATACAGACACCTACCTGGCGGTATATACCAGCACTTGCGGAACGAGAAGTTACACCAGCTACAGCCTGAAGGTGCATTATGGCCTGCCCGAAAATGTGGTGTCGGGAAACAGCTATGTGATCGAATCCGTAGCATCGGGTGAGGTCATCTCGATTGAGAACGGGGGAACCGCCAACGGCACCAACGTGATCACCGCACATGCCCGGGATATACCCTCACAGCGTTTTGTCCTTACGCTGGAGGACGATCTTTACTGGAAAATCACACCGGAACATGTGCCCGGACGCGCCCTGGATGTGTTCAATATCTCCGTGGACAATGGTGCCAATATCGTGATCTGGGACTACTGGGGAGGACATGGTCAGCAATGGCAGCTTGCTGAAGTTTCGCCCGGCATCTACAACATCATATCCAGGAACAGTCAGAAATGCCTGGATGTCGATCTCACCAGCAAAAATGTCATCCAGTGGGAATGTCATGGCAGCGCCAACCAGCAATTCAGGCTGGAATCACCCCTTCCGGCCCCCGCAGCAACTGCTGCGGACCAGGTGAGCATCTTTCCGAATCCTGCCCTGGACGGAAGGTTCAGCATCCGCTCCGGTGGGGAACACCTGATCGACGAAGTACAGGTATATAACACAGCCGGCAGGGTGCTGAATGAAGCAAAGAACATCGACAGCACAACGTACCAGTCAGGATTTGCCCTCGATCCTGGCCTGTACATTGCCAGGATCAAAACCACCCGGTCGGTCGTTACGAAAACACTGCTCATCAGCAACTAAGCGCTTCCGCAGCAGGCATGAGCGGTAGTTTATCCGTAACTGGGCGGCTGCAGGAAAAATCCGTTTCCAGCGTTATGTCCGGCGGAAAATACACCATAGTCAGCAAAGGATCTTCTGCAGGGCGAAAGAACGGCAGTTCACTGGCAACCAAGTCGTTCTGCTGGGGGCAGGAGCCCCGGCGGGACAGACTTTAATGACCGGCAATGATGCATTTCAGGAATTTTGCTGATATTTGCAGAACAGGAAATCAGAGGGGGAACGATCCGTGAACAGCTACAGGAAAGAAAGAAACAGAACGATGTATCCGGAACACCAAGCAGGTACACCAACAACCACCGGGTCTCCGCACCTCAATGGTCCCGCGAAAGCCGGAACGGACGGACAGGCGTACCGTTCAGCATACACCTCCCTGGTGCGGATTTTCCTTGCCGGGCTGCTGTTGCTGCTGCTGTGTGCCGGGCATATGGTTATGGCCCAGGGACTGCCGACGTACAGGTTCCAGTACCTGCAGATTGAAGACGGGCTGCCGCAAAACACCATCACCAGTATTGCCCGTGACAATCATGGTTTCATGTGGTTTGGCACCAACAACGGAGTGAGCCGCTACGATTCCTATACGTTTGAACGGTTTGGTGCAGACGGGTCGGCACAAGAGTCACTGCCCGATAACCTGGTCCATGCCATCGCTGCCGACAGCAACAACAGGGTGTGGATCGGATCATCCAGGGGGCTTTCCTGGTATGACCCGGGCACCGGATCCATTCATCGCTTCACAGATACGGCCGCCACGGGGGCGGTCATCGACGGGGTGAATTCGCTGGTCGTCCGCGGCCACCATATCTGGGCGGGGTCTGCGCGGTCGGGGATTTTCAGGATCACATACGACAACAACAACTACAGAATCACCGCACATTATTCGCCCGCTGCGGGGAACCTGCCGGTCGGCCAGGTAAACGTGATCTTCGGGGATGCACGGGGGCAACTCTATGCCGGCGGCAACCAGGCAGCCTATGTACACGACACCCTGGCAGATGCGTTCGTGATTCCGGCCGACAACCGGGCGCTGCCCCCCGACACGTGGGTGAACGACATCTTCGTGGACGACAGTGAGCAGCTCTATTATTCCACACGGAACGGGTTGTTTGTGCATGCCGACAGCACCCTCACCTGGTACCCGCCCGACCCGCAGGATCCGCGGGCGCTGGGTCATGGCACGGTGAACATGGTGCGGCAGGGTGTGAAGGGACGGGTACTGGTCGCTACCCTGGGCGGTTTGTATGCCTTCGATCCGGTCGGGGGTGACTTCCTGGCCTTTCCGAGGCAGGGCCACGAATATTTCGTGATCAACAACGAATTCATCAACACGCTTTATTGTGATACACTGGGCAATGTGTGGGTCGGCACGGAGAAGGGGGGCATCAACAAATTCAACGTGTACCAGCATCCCTTCATGCATCTCACCAACGATCCGAATAACCCGAATAGTCTGAATGTCAGTACTGTAAACTCTGTATACAGCGAGCAGGAAGACCTGTGGATCGGAACGGCAGGAGGAGGTCTGAATCACCACAACCTGAAAACCGGTCAGTTCACCCATTACACCAGCAATCCGCAGGATCCCGCCACGATCAGCAGCGATTATGTCTCGTCGATCCAGCGGGGAAGTGATGGATACCTCTGGGCAGGCACGTGGGGCGAAGGCCTGAATGCAGCACGCCGGTCGGGCGGCAGGCTGCGGTTTGACCGTATCACCGCAGACGATCAACGCTATACCAACTCGGAGATCGATGCGTTTGTGTCCACGCTCGTGGATGATCCGGAAGGCTACCTGCTGATCGGCACCGAGGGAGGGCTGTGGATGCTCAATTATGCCTCGCGGCATTTTACGTCGTTGCTCGCTCCCGATGACATGGAACATGACCTGCAGGAGATCGGGTGTGCGCTGTTGGATTCCAGGGGCTATTTCTGGATCGGCACCCGGGAAGGGCTGTTCCGTTTTCCGCGGACCTCGCTCCGGCCGACACGCGACAATGAATACATCATCAGCCGGCTGCAGTATTTCAAACATGTTCCCGGCGATGACAGCTCCCTTCCGGGCGATTACGTCATTTCGCTGATGGAAGACTCAGGCGGGGACATATGGATCGGCACCTATGGCAACGGGCTCGCGAAAGCCTCGGTCGGGACCAGGGGCAACCTGGAATGCACCCACTATTCCGTCGAGGAGGGACTCTCCAACAATGTGGTCTACGGTATCCTGGAAGACCGCATGGGACGGATCTGGATGAGCACTGACAATGGACTTTCCATGCTCGAACCCGAAAGCAGGAACATCCGGCAGTTCTTCCTGCACGATGGTCTGCTGAACAACCAGTTCTACTGGTCAGCAGCACACGAGAGCGAATTCGGCACCATGTATTTCGGGGGCACGGAAGGACTTGATTATTTCAATCCGGCACGGTTCTACGATTACACATATCTTCCCGACCCGAAAATCACCAGCCTGCGTATCCATAACCAGGAAGTGAACCCGGGAGCCGAATTCGATAACCGCGTGGCCATCGAACACCCGGTATATGCGGCAGACACCATTCACCTCACCTACAAGAGCAACAACATCTCCATCGAATTTTCGGCGTTTGACTATTACCTGCCCGGGAAATCGAGGTATGCCTACATGCTCACCGGGGTGGACAAAGACTGGGTGAATGTGACGGCCGACCGGAGATTTGCCAATTACAATTACCTGGAAGGGGACACCTATAAATTCCTGCTGAAGGCTTCCAATGGCGATGGTCTGTGGAATGAAACGCCCAGGGAAGTGACCATCATCGTTACCCCGCCCTTCTGGAAAACCCCATGGTTCGTGGCTGCCATGATCGCAACCTTCGGACTGCTCCTGTTCCTGGTCATCCGCCTGCAAATCCGGCGCATCGTTGTACAGAAAAAACTGCTGGAAGAAAAGGTGCAGCAGCGCACCCGGGAGATTGAAGAACAGAAAATATTGCTGGAGAAACAGGCCAGGGAGCTGATCGAAAACAACCAGAAGCTGGCGCAGCGGGGTCTGCAGATCGAACAGCAGAAAAAAGAGCTGGAATCCAAGAACGACGAAATTTCCAGTCAGCGCGACGAACTGATCCTGCTGAACGAGAAAGTGAATGAAATCAACCAGATGCAGCTGCGGTTCTTTACCAATGTCTCACACGAATTCCAGACCCCGCTGACACTGATTGTCTCGCCCGTTGAGCGGTTGCTTCAGAAATTCAATGGTGACCCGGAAACGGCCCACATGCTGCAGATCGTGCGGCGGAATGCAAAAAGACTGCTGATGCTGATCCGCCAGTTGCTGGAGATCAGGAAGATCGAGACAGGTCACCAGGTATTGCAGGTGGAACTCACAGATGTCAACGCCTTCCTCCACGAAATTTTTGAATCCTTCGAAGAACTTGCTGCAAAAAACAACATCACCTTTGGCAGCAACCTCGAAATCAGCAGGCCGGCATGGATCGACAAGGAAAAGATGGAAAATGTAGTGTACAACCTGCTTTCCAACGCATTCAAATTCACCCCGTCCGGGGAATCGGTCATGCTGGAGGCTTCGACCCTGAAACGTGAAAACGGCGATTACCTTTCCATCACCATCAGGGACACCGGTGAAGGCATCCCGCCCGAAAAAGCAGGGATGCTGTATGAACGCTTCCTGCAACTTACGGATTCAAGAAAACACCTGAGGGCAGGCGCCGGGATCGGGCTCTCCATGGTGAAGAGCCTGGCAGAACTCATGCACGGGAGCATCTCGTTTACAAGCGAACCGGGGAAAGGATCGGCATTCACCGTGGAGGTCCCCATCGATAAACATGCGTTCGGGGAACACGAGATCGATACCACCGGGCAGGTGTTCGAGTCCAATATCAGGGACAGGGTGGCGGTGCTTTTCGACCAGATCGTCCAGCCGGCTGCTGCTGAATACAACAATACGGATAATGCCGTGGAAACGATCCTCGTGGTGGAGGACAATGCAGACATGCGGTCGTTCATCGCATCGAACCTGTCACAGTATTACCGGGTGGAGGAAGCTGAAAACGGGACGGAAGGCTACCGGAAAGCACAGAAGACGCCTCCCACCGTGATCATCAGCGACATCATGATGCCCGGGATGGACGGGATGGAGCTGACCAGGAAGATCAAGAAGAACCTGTACACCAGCCATATCCCGGTGGTCCTTCTCACCGCGCGCAGTGAGACCAGGGACCAGGTAAAGGGCCTTGAGGCCGGTGCGGACGACTATGTTACCAAACCCTTCGACATCGAAGTGCTGGCTGCCCGTGTACGCACCCTGATCAGCAACCGGAACAGGGTAATGGAAAAATTCAGCCGGCTGGAAGATGTGGCGCCCGATGACATGGGACTATCGGCGCTGGACCGCAAATTCTATGCGAAGGCAGATGAGATCGTCAGGAAATACTATGCCGAGCCTGCCTTCGACGTGGACCAGTTCGCCTCCGAAATGCTGGTCAGCCGCAGCCAGCTCTACAATAAACTGAAGGCGATCACCAACCTGTCGGCCAACGAGTTCATCAACACCTACCGCCTGAAGCGGGCCTGGGAACTGCTCGCCGAAAAGGAGAAGCAGATCAGCGAGATCGCCTACGAAACAGGTTTCAACGACCCGAAATACTTCAGCCGCATCTTCAGGAAATACTACCACAAATCACCATCGGAAGTGCTGAAAGGATAGCGGGGCCGCGGAAATTCGGTGCATCGCTTGACTTGTCACTGAATATAGCGTAACTTGCCTGTACGTTCATGCCATTAATAACCATTTAAACACCCTACTGCAATGAGACCAATCATTATCGGTATCTTGCTTTTTCTCGCCTGGTTGATCCTTTCCACCTGGTATTACACCAACCATATCTATCCTGTTTTCAACCCTGCTGAAGAGACAGATATCACCGAAGAGGTGGAAACATCCATCCAGCCGTCACCGGAAGCACAGGCAGCCATACTCGAGGTGCCGGAAGCGATCACCCTCTATTTTGACTTCGATAAAACCGATATCCTCAACCCGGTTGAGTTCCAGGATTTCATTCCGGCAGGCAAGGCCTACCTGGAAGAATACCCGGACGCCTGCATCATGGTCACCGGGCATACCTGCGACATAGGCAGCCAGTCCTACAACATGGATCTGGGTAAACGACGTGCTGAAGCGGCCCGTGACTACCTGGTCGCCAACGGACTGCCGCACGACTGCCTGGAGGTTGTGAGCAAGGGAGAATCGGAACCTGCCATAGCCAACACTTCACCTGAGAACCGTCAGCGCAACCGCAGGGCTACTATTCAGATTAGACCGTAAGGACCCTGCCGGTCCGGCACTGGTCAGGCCGGCACAACTGTTATTTCGAAAAAATATTGATTACCTGATTATTGAAATAAAACATAAAAACAAATTCCATGAATATTTTCCCAACCATCCTCGCCAAAACCACCACAGGAGGTACCATTGAGATCATTGTTCTGCTGCTCGTTGCAGGTATTATTGCCTGGTTCGCTGCCTATTTCTATTACAGGTCGGTATACATGAAGCGGATCAATACACTGGAAACCGAAAACGAAGGGCTGGTGCGGAAAGCCGATGGTCTGCAGGCAGCCAACAATGAACTGAACGACCGGATCCGTCAGCTGGAACAGGAGCTGGGGGAGAAAAAGTAAACGGTACTGCGCTGTTGCCAGTGAAGACCTGGCGATGGTTGCAGGGACATACAATACACTCCCTGTCAACCCCCGGATCCCGGGTCCGGATCAGTCACCAAAGCTTGTCCCCACATTGCGGGCGCTGATGATCAGCGGGTGGTCGGGCGGAACGTAATTGATCTTTCCCGCCACATCGCCCAGCGGGACGGCTTCTGTTTCATTCCCGCGCACAGCCACCATCATGCCGAACTGACCGTTGTTGATGAATTCCACTGCCTTTGTTCCCAGTCGGGTGGCCAGAAGCCTGTCAGCCGCCGATGGGGTGCCGCCCCTTTGCAGGTGTCCGAGAATCGTCAGCCGGGTCTCGAGCCTGGTGATTTTCTGCAGCTCCTCCACCAGCTGGATCGTCGACCCGCGGTATTCACTATCGAGCCGCTTGCGCTCTTCCTTAAGCTTCCTGCGCTCCTCCCCTTCCGCGTTTTCCATCTTCTTCTCCACAGCCGCAATCTTCTGTGCACCGGTCTTGTTGATCGCCCCCTCGGCAACGGCAACGATACTGAATCGTTTCCCGCGGTTCACCCGCTCCAGGATGCTGTCCGCCAGCTTGTCAATGGTATAGGGAATCTCCGGAAGCAGGATCGCATCTGCACCACCGGCCAGACCGGCACCCAGGGCCAGCCATCCCACGCGGTGACCCATGATCTCCACGAAAATGATCCTGTGGTGACTGGAAGCCGTACTGTGCAACCTGTCGATGGCATCCACCGCAATCCCCAGGGCCGTATCGAAACCAAACGTGGTATCAGTCCCCACAATGTCGTTGTCGATGGTCTTGGGCAGCGTGATCACGTTCAACCCTTTCTGGGAGAGCCGGTACGCATTCTTCAGGGTACCGCCGCCACCCAGGCATACCAGCACATCCAGGTGGTTCTTGTAGTAATTCTCCACGACCACATCGGTCATATCCATTATGCTCCCCCCCATGGGCATCTTGTGGGGCTTGTCGCGGCTCGTGCCCAGGATCGTTCCTCCCAGTGTGAGGATCCCGGAAAGCATCCCGTTGTCGAGACGTACAGCACGGTTTTCCATCATGCCCCTGAACCCGTCCTTGAAACCAATTACCTGCAACCCCTGGTGGGCCGCCGATTTTCCAATTCCACGAATGGCAGCATTCAAACCGGGCGTATCACCTCCTGAGGTCAGCACCCCGATATGTCCGTAACGTGTTTGCTTTTTCATTGAATATCCTGTTTTTGTGTTTCGCTCAATCAACCGCATATGACTTCCATCTCCTTAGCCATCAGGGTTCTGCCCAGCGAAACAAAATTTAATTCCCTAAATTACAAAATTATAACAGCAATCGACCTTTGAACCGAAAATCATTTAACCTGAAATTCCTGCAGTGTTGAATGAAGTGCTGAATGAAGTGCTGAATGCAGTGCTTTCACTGACCGCAACAGTGTGCCCGGGGAAACGCTCGTATTGCACACGGCCAGGAATGGGGACTGCCGTCCGCGAACTGCTTCCTTCTTCAAAAGAGTCCTTTTTCCTGAACATTGCATCCAGCTTGCTGTTATATCAAATACAAATCAAAATAACAAAGATCATATGTCAAAAAGAAACGCCACAGCAAAATGGAACGGCACGCTGAAAGCAGGTGCCGGAACAATGAATTTCAGTGATTATAGCGGACCATATACATTCGCATCCAGGTTCGAGGAAGGCAAAGGCACCAACCCCGAAGAACTGATCGGGGCCGCACATGCAGGATGCTATTCCATGTTCCTCGCAGCACTGATCGCCGAAGAAGGCCTGACCCCGGAAAGCGTGGAAACCACGGCAACGGTGCACCTCGACAAAGATGATGTGGGACCCGTGATCTCCACCATCGAGCTCGATAGCCAGGTGAAATGCGAGGGCCTCTCGGAAGAGAAGTTCAATGAACTCGCCGCTGCCGCCAAGGAAAAATGCCCTGTGAGCAGGCTCGTTGCCGCTGCAGATATCAGGCTCAATGCAAAGCTGGTCTGAGGACACCTGGCGTACATGTGAAGAAATGTATGTACATTGCATCTGAAAGTCTACTTTTACCGCATAACCCGAAGAATTCAGTTTAAAAATTAACTAATTATTTTTCAAAATGATCAGAACAAATTTCACTAAAGCATGGGTGGCCATTTTTGCAGTGGCCACGATCTCCATGGGGTGCAACAAGGAAAACGATGACACCCCACCAGCAGAGCAACTGTCGTTCAACACCCGGGAGGTGATGGACAAGCTGCCCCAGGGCCTGATCAACTCCGATGACGAATACGCACAACAGTGTGTGGATGATATCGAATCGGCGCTGGACATGTCCACTTTCATGGACAACATGGTGCCCCCGGAAGATGCCGTAAAGACCTCCAAAAAGGCGGTTTCCGGTGACACATGGTCATGGAATGTCACCTATGGCGACATGAGCTACACGTTCTACTGGTCGTACGAGGAAGACAATGCCAAAAGGTACTGGACCATGGATATCCAGTTCAACGATGGCGAGCGGTATTCCTATATTTCAGCATGGGAAAGCAAAGACGGAAAGAACGGTGAGGTAATTTACAACTTCAACTGGGTGGACGCCTACGAAGGATCCACCGACTATGAAGACCTGTACTGGCGGTATTCGTGGACCCTCGACGATGACGGGAACTATGAATTTGGCTGGGATTACGATTCCAACACAGAGGAATACGATTATTTCCTGAAATATACCGTGGTGGTCAATGCCGACGGGTCGGGATACATCGATTACTATTCAATGGACGTACAGTTCTACCATATGGAATGGGATGCCATGGGCAACGGCTCCTGGACCTATTTCTATGGTGAGGAATTTACCCAGTCGGGCAGCTGGAGCGTGTAGCTTAGCAGCATTGCAGCATACAGTTGTGTAAGGCTGCTGTGTCTCTGCCTGGTCGGACAACTGCATCGTATAGCTTAGCAGCATTGCAGCATACAAATACCTAAGGCTGTTGCGAAAGTACCCGTGCAGAAAGCCGGGAACATGCACATTGCTGCTGCAGGGAATTAAAAGGCGCTGACGTTCATACGTCAGCGCTTTTTGTTTGTACACACTTCTACTTAAAAGCAATACTTTTTGCTATTTTTGTCCCACCAAACCGAACCATATGAGCAAACTCCGGCATCAGGAACCAGGCATCGGGCATAAGGAACCAGGATCCGTAAGGAAAAAACCACCATCCAAATATATTTTCACGCAGCATCCATGACACTGAACTACATACTCGGCATCTCCATCCCCCTCATCCTGATCGCCATCAGCGGTCATATCATCTGGAAAAGCACCAACAGCTTTGAACTTGCCGCAGATTACCTGGGCAGGAAAATGTCGCATGGCGTGAAAGGTGCCACGATCAATGCCGTGGCCAGCAGCATGCCCGAATTTCTTACCACCATGTTCTTCGTGTTTTTCGTCAGGAACGAAGGCGAATTTGTCGACAGCTTCTCCGGCGGACTCGGGGTGGTGGCAGGAAGTGCCATCTTCAATATCCTGATCATCCCGGTGGCCGTCATCTTTTTCGGCAGCGTCGGGTTGCGCAGCGCCGGGTTCCGCGGCAGGAATTTTCAGCTCGATAAAAAGGTCATCCGCCGCGACGGACTCTTCCTCCTGCTTTCCAACGTGGTCCTGATCCTCATTATCAGCCAGCAAAAACTGGACGCCCTGGATGGATTCATCCTGATCTTTATCTACCTCATCTATCTTTTTCTGCTCAGGAAAGGATTCGGCTTCAGGAGAGCGGACCATCCCGACGACCAGGTGTACGAAATAGAGAAAGTAGCCCTGCGCCCGGTGCATATCCTGCGCCTCGACGTAAAACAGTTACTCCTGAACGGGAAACGGCTCAACCGGTCCAACGCCTGGACCACGCTGCTTGTCTCCACACTCATCATGAGCATCGGCAGCTGGAT